>CAWECI010000020.1:0-139333 GCA_963807525.1 Candidatus Aminicenantota bacterium
GTGGCGCCGGATCGTCAAGCTGTACATGGCTCCTCCTCAATAGATGATGAGAGGGCTCAGACCCTCGGTCGATCGCCCGATGAGGGCGGCATAGGTCTTCGGCAGTTCGGCGAACGAGACCGCCGGCCCGACGTGGAGGCCGAATTCCTGGCGCTCGAGCAGCCGGAAAACGAGCCCGGTCCGGCGGGCGGCGTCCCAGCGCGGCTGCATCCGGCCGGGGATGTGCGAGACCTGCGAGCCTACGATCCTCTTGCGCCGGCTGTGGAAGGTGCCGCCCAGGTCGAGTCGGGCCGGGCTCTCCCCGAACCAGCTCACGGCCACGGCCCGTCCTTCGAGCCCGACCCGGTCGATGGCCGTCTGGAGCCCCGCCGGCGTGCCGCTCGTGTCGAAGGCAACGTCGTAAGGCTCATCTTCGCCGCCCTCGGCGACCCGGAACCCCAGGCTCTCGGCCAGGCGGCGCCGCCCGGGCTGCTTCTCCGCGATCGCGAGGTCCACGGCCGGCCCGAGCGTCAGGATCCGGGCGATGAGCGATCCGACGATGCCGAACCCCACGATGAGAACGCGCTCGCCCACGGCCGCCTCCGAGTCCCAGACCGCCGTGACCGCGGTCTCCATATTGCTGGCCAGCGTCGCCCGCGCCGGCGGCACCCCGGCCGGGAGAGGATGCGCGTCCTGCGTCCGCACGACGCAGAAGTCCTGGTGCGGATGGAGCACGTGGACCAGCCGGTCCCGCAGGTCCGCCGGGCCTTGGATGACCTCGCCGACGAGCGAATACCCGTACTTGACCGGGAAGGGGAAGCGGCCGCCCATGTACGGACAGCGCATCTCCTTCCGCAGCGAGGCGGGCACCAGACCGCTCGCGACCAAGCGCTCCGTCCCCGGGCTGACGGCCGAGAACAGGGCCCGCACGACGCACCAGTCCCCGCCCGGATAGGCGAGGGTCTCGGTCCTGATGGCGGCCCGGCCCTTGCCGACGAGCCAGAGCGCCCGGGCTTCGATCATGACCCTCTCGCTCCGCCACCGGGCGGGGCGACCGTCCCGACGATCATCATGCCGTCGTCGACCGGCGTATAGGAATGATCGACCAGCCGGAGCGACGAGGCGACGTCGCTCACGGGCGGCAGCCGGAACGAGACCAGCCCCGAGCCCAGGATCAGCGGGGCGATGTGGATCTGGACGACGTCGACCGTGCCCTCGCCGAGGAAGCGCGACGCGGTCAGCGCTCCGCCCTCGATATAGACCGAGCGGATGCCGCGCCTCATCAGCTCGGCGAGGATGGCCGCCGTCGGGATCGTCCCGTTCGCGCCGTGAAGCGGGAGCACGTTCACGCCGGGGACCGGCGGGCCGCCGTTGCCGCCGACGAGAAAGACCTCTCCGCCCTCGGTCGCCGTCAGGGCTTCGAGTCCCTCGGCCGAAGAGGCCAGCACGATGCGGGCCGGCTGCGGGCCCTCGACATAACGGACCGACAGACGGGGCCGGTCCCGTCGCAGGGTCCGGGAGCCGATCAGGACGCCATCGGACAAGGCCCGCATGCGGTGGGCGTGGACGAGATTGGACGGACTGCCGATGGCCCTGGAATCGCCGTCGAGCGTGGCGATGCGGCCGTCGAGCGACTGGGCGAAGTGGCTGACGGCGAAGGCCCGCCCCAGGCGCCGGGCGTGGAGCGGCGAGAAGGCATAGGGCAGATAGGTCCGGAAAAGCAGCAGGAGGGGCAGGGGGAGACCGCCGTTGCGAAGGGCTCTGACCCCGACCAGGCCCTCGATCGCGAACACCGCGTCGGCCTGCGAGGCCGGTGGGACGGGGTGCGATGCGTCCAGAAGAACGGCCATGACGGGGTCGGCCTGCGATCTCGCCCGGAACGGTCGGTCGATCGATACGGACCGCCGGCCGGGCTGGGTCTCCAAGCGGACGTAGCAGACCCCCGCCGGGCCCTCGTGACGATCGACGGCCTCGCGGACCCGCAGAAGCGAGTCCCAGCCCGCCTCGACGACCGATGTGGACATTCCCCCCTCGGGAATAGGCGTTCCGTCTTTTGCCGTCTCCAAGATAGTGGAAGGCCGGGGGGCTGTCAAACCTCGGGGACCGGCTCGGATTGAAGCCTCCGCCCAGCCGGACTATGATGGAGCCGAACCGGCGCCTCCGGAGTCGGCCGGGACGCGCGCCTGACGAAGATTTCAGTTGAAAGCGGACCCGGCCCGAGGCATATAATAACGGCACTCCGAACGAGAGCAAGAGAAGGCATGAAGGCCCGAACGATCGTCAGGTTATTGGCCCTTGCCGCGGGGATGGCCGCGATCGCCGCCTGCGTGCGCTATCATCCCCGGCCCCTCGCTCCGGCCCAGGCCTTGGAGTCTTTCGAGGCGCGCCACCTCGATTCCCCCGATCTCGGCCAGTTCCTCATTGCCAATAAAGAGGTCGCCGCTTGGCCCCCCGCCGCGTGGGACCTCAAGTCCCTGACCATGGCCGCCCTCTATTACCACCCGGACATGGATATCGCCAGGGCCCAGTGGGGCATCGCCCAGGGCGGACGGATCACGGCTGGAGAGCGGCCCAACCCGACCCTCAATCCGCTCATGGGCTATAACACGACCACGTCCCGGAGCGAGGTCACGCCGTGGATCCCGGAGGTCGCCCTCGAGCTCGCCATCGAGACGGCCGGCAAGCGCGGCATCCGGATCGCCCAGGCCCGGCATTTGGCCGAATCGGCGCGCTGGCAGATCTACGCGACGGCCTGGAACGTCCGCAGTCGGCTGCGCGGCGCCCTGCTCGAGGTTTTCGCGGCCGGGGAGCGGGCGGACCTCTTCGCGGAGCAGGAGAAGCTCCAAGCCGAGCTCGTCCGCCTTCTCGGGATCCAGAAGGACGCGGGCGAGACATCCGTCTACGACCTGACCCAAGCCCGCGTGGCCCTCGACGAGATGCGCCTCGAGGCCATCGAAGCGGCCCGGCTCAAGGAAGAAGCCCTGGCTGGGCTGGCCGCCGCGCTCGGCTTGTCGCGCGCAGCGCTCGAAGGCGTGAGCTTCTCGTTCGAGGAATTCCGCCAGGCGCCCCGGCCCGACTTCCCGGCCGGCGAGGTCCGGCGGCACGCCGTCCTCAACCGGTCGGACATCTTGGCCGCTCTGGCCGCCTACGAAGCCAGCCAGATGGCCCTCAAGCTCGAGGTCCGCAAGCAGTATCCGGACATCAATTTGGGTCCGGATTACCAGCTCGACCAGACCGACAGCAAATGGACGCTCGGGGTGGCCCTGGTCCTGCCGATTCTCAGCCGCAACCGCGGACCGATCGCCGAGGCCCTGGCCGCCCGCGAGGAGAGCGCCGCCCAGTTCTCGGCCCTCCAGGCCCAGGTCATCGGCGAGCTCGACGCCGCGGTCCGGGACTGCCAGGCCGCCGTCAGGAAGTCCGACGCCGCCGAGGGCCTGCTCGTTCACCTCACGGAGCAGGCCCGGCTAGGCCCGGGCCCAGCGCGATCTCGGCGAGATCTCCAAGCTCGAGCTCCTCGGGATCGAGCTCGAGCTCAACGCCGGGGCCCAGGCCTGGGTCGAGTCCCTCGTCCAGGCCCAGGAGGCGATCGGCCGGCTCGAGAACGCGGCCCAGAGCCCGCTCGAGGTCAAGGATTGGATCACCACGATGTCCCGGTCAGGAGCGGAGCCGGGCAAGGAGCTCAAGCATGACTAAGCGGCGGCTCGGGACCGGGCTGATCGTTCTCGCCGTCGTCGTCGCGGCGGCCTTCCTGCTCATCAAGGCCTTCGGGCCCAAGAGCGAGGAGGAAGAGGAGATCGTCACCGACGTCGGTGTTCATGTCGGCCCGATCGTCAAGGCCACGCTCCATCGCTATGTCACGGCCTACGGCACGGTCGAGCCCGAGCCGCCCGTCGCCGGCCGTCCGGCCGGCGGGGCCATCGTCGCCGCGCCCGTCGGCGGCATCCTGGCCCATATCGACTGCGTGGAAGGGCAGGCCGTCGCGGCCGGGACGCTTCTCTTCCGGCTCGACACCCGCCTGGCCGAGGTGGCCGTGGCCAAAGCGGCCAAGGCGGCCGACACGGCCGAGCGGACCTATGAGCGCCAGAAGAAGCTCTTCGCCGCCGACGGGACTTCGCAAAAGGCCCTGGACCAGGCCGAGCTCGAGCTGGCCACCGCCCGCAGCGAGCTGGCCGCCGCCAGGACCGAGCTCTCGCTCCTCGAGATCAAGGCGCCTCTCGCCGGGACCGTCGTCCGGATCAAGGCCCAGCTCGGCCAGGAGGTCGAGCCCAACGCCGCGCTGGCCGAGGTCATCGCCCTTGACCGGCTGGCCGTGACGGCCCGGGTGCCCGCCCGGGATGCCGCCGAGCTCAAACCGGGTCAGCCGGTCGATTGGGGCGTCTCGGGTGTTGATCCGGGCCGGCTTCTCATCGTCGGCAAAGACCTCGACCCCAAGACGGGCACCGTGCTCGTCGTGGCCTCGCTCGCGGCCCGGGCCGGGGTCCAGCCGGGCCAGTTCCTGACCATCCTGATCGTCACGGACGAGCGCCGCGACGTCCTGGCCGTTCCGGAAGAGGCCGTCGTCAGCGGTCCCGAGGGCGGGCCCGTCCTGATGATGGTCGAAGGGGACAAGGCCGGACCCAAGCCCGTCAAAACCGGCCTCCGCGACGCCGGCCTCATCGAGGTCGAAGGCGAGGGCCTGGCCGCCGGCCAGGTTGTGGTCACGACGGACGCCTACAACCTCACCGGCGAGACCAAGATCCACATCCTGCCCGGCAAACGGCCCTGATGGACAAGGACTCGGCTCTCGGACGTTTCGCCACCCGGCACGCCCTGCCGATCGTTTTCGTCAGCCTGGCCCTGTGCCTGGCCGGCGTGTACGCCGCCCTGACCATCCCGTCCTCGGTCTTCCCCCAGACGAATTTCCCCCGCGTCGTCATCCTCGTCGACAACGGCGTCATGCCCGCCGACGAGATGATGGCCACGATCACCCGGCCGATCGAAGAGGCGATGAAGGACATCCCCGGCGCCCGGACCATCCGGTCGGCGACCGGGCGCGGCTCGGCCGAGGTCAACGTCTTCTTCGACTGGAAGGTCGACATGATCCAGTCGGAGCTCTACGTTCTCGGCCGGCTGTCGCAGATCCGGGCCTCGCTCCCGGCCACGGCCGAAGCCGAGGTCTACCGGGTGACGTTCTCCAATTTCCCGATCATCGGGGTCAGCCTGACCAGCCCCAAGCGCAGCCTGATCGATCTCTGGGAGATCGCCCGCTATCAGCTCAAGCCGCGCTTCCTGCAGATCCCCGGCATCGCCCGCGTCGATCTCGTCGGCGGCCGGACGCCCGAGTATCACATCGTCGTCGACCCGCTGCGCCTCAACGCCGCCGGCCTGACCCTCGACGAGGTGACCGAGGCCCTGACCAAGAACAACTTGGTGGCCTCGACCGGCCTGCACGAGGAGAACCGCCTGCTCTACCTGGCCGTCGTCGACGGCCGCGTCCATTCGATCAAGGACATCGAGAACTTCCCGGTGACCGTCGACGGCGCGCACCCCGTCCTGGTCAAGGACTTCGCCCGGGTCGTCCGCGGTCCCGAGCCGGTCTTCAATTACGTCACGGCCGAGGGCCAGGAAGCCGTCCTCATCAACATCTACAGCCAGCCCGACGGCAGCACGCTCGACATCGCCAAGCGACTGACGGCCGACCTCAAGACCCTCAAGCGGGAGCTCGCGCCCGACATGAAGCTGGCCTTCTTCTACGACCAGTCGCTGCTGGTGCGGGCCTCCGTCCGCAGCGTCTGGGAAGCCATCCTCTTCGGCCTGGTCCTGTCCGTCCTCATCCTCTTCCTCTTCCTGAAGAGCTGGCGGACGACGCTGGTGGCCACGCTGGTCATTCCCGTGACCGTGCTGGTGACGCTGCTGGCCATCAAGCTGGGCGGCCTGTCCTTCAACCTGATGACCCTGGGCGGCATCGCCGCGGCCATCGGCCTGGTCATCGACGACGCCATCGTCGTCGTCGAGGCCATCCACACCAAGCGCCGGTCCGGCATGCGACCGCCTGACGGCCATCCGAGCGGCCGTGAGCGAACTCGGCCGGCCGCTGGTCGGCTCGACCCTGACGCCCGTCGTCGTCTTCCTGCCGCTGGCCTTCCTGGGCGGCATTACCGGCGTCTTCTTCAGGGCCCTGGCCCTGACCATGGTCGTGGCCCTGCTGACCTCGTTGGCTTTGGCCGTGACCCTGACCCCGTCTCTTGCCGCGTGGCTTCTGCCGGCTCCGAAGGACGTGGGCGAGTGCGCGGGCGAAGACCAGGGCGGCCCGGTCTTAAAGCGGACGATCAGGGTCTATGAGACGGGGGTCCGGGCGGCCCTCAAGCGGCGAGGCCTGACAATCGCCGTGTGCGTCGGGATCATCGTCCTGGCCGTTCTGCTCACGACCCGGCTCGAGAGCGAGTTCCTGCCGCCCATGGACGAGGGCGGCTTCGTCATCGATTACCTGACGCCGCCGGGCACGAGCCTGGCCGAGACCCATCGCCAGCTCCAATACGCGGAGGACATCATCCGCTCGGTGCCCGAGCTCGAGAGCTACTCGCGGCGGACCGGGGCCCAGCTGGGGCTGTTCATCACCGAGCCCAACAACGGCGACTTCCTGCTCAAGCTGAAGCCCGACCGGAAGCGCTCGACCGAGGAGGTCCTGGCCGAGCTGCGCCACCGTCTCAACGCGGCCCTGCCCGACGTCATCTGGGAATTCCCGGGCATCCTGGGCGATCTCATCGGCGACCTGATGTATTCGCCGCAGCCGATCGAGGTCCGGTTCTATTCGACCGATCAGAACGCCCTCAAGACCCAAGCGCCGCGCCTGGCGTCGCTGCTCGAAAAGGTCCCGGGGGTCGTCGACGTCTTCAACGGCCTCGTCTACACCGGGCCGACGATCAGCTTCCATGTCCGGCCCATTGCCGCCGAGCGGTTCGGCCTGAGCGCCGAAGCCATCGCCTCGGCCGTCAACACGGCCATGCTCGGCGAGACGGCCTCGACCGTCCTCGAAGGGGACCGGGTCGTCGAGATCCGGGTCCTGGCCGAGAAGAGCGATATCGACCGGCTCGAGAAGCTCCGCCACCTGCCGCTCCGGGCCCCGGACGGGACCCTGGTCGAGCTCAGCCAGCTTGTCGACGTTGTCGAGGAGCCTGGCCAGCTCGAGCTTCGCCGCGACGATTTCCGTCAGGACATTGCCGTGACGGCCCGGCTCGAAGGCCGCGACATGGGCAGTGCCATGTCCGAGATCAAAAGAGCCATCGCCAAGGACGGCTCCTTCCCGACGGGGTCGATCTATTACGGCGGGCTCTACGAGCAGCAGCGCGAATCGTTCCGCAACCTCGTCGTCGTCCTGCTCATGGCCATCTTCCTCGTCTTCACCGTCCTGCTCCTCGAGTTCGGCTCGTTCTATGAGCCGCTGGCCATCGTTTTTGGGGCCGTGCTGGCCATGTTCGGCACCGTCCTGGCCCTGGGGGTCACCGGCACGTCGCTCAACGTCGTGTCGCTGCTCGGGGCCATCATCGGCGTGGGCATCGTGGCCAAGAACGGCATCCTGATGCTCGACTTCGTCAGGGAGCTGCGGGCCCAGGGCCTCGATCTGGCGGAGGCGTTGGTCCGATCGGGGCGGCGGAGGCTGCGGCCGGTCCTGATGACCTCGCTTGCGGCCGCCCTGGGGATGCTGCCGCTCGCTTACGGCATCGGCTCGGGCGCCGACATGCTGAGGCCGCTGGCCATCGCGGTCATCGGGGCCCTGTGCATCTCCGTTCTGCTGTCGCTCATCGCGACGCCGGTCATCTACTTCATGATGACCCGCCGGCGCGAGGCGACGCCCCGACCGTCAGACGCACGGTCCTGAAGCGCCGGTCGAACGCGGCGAAGAGGACGATCAACACCGGGAAGATGATCAGGCTGGCCTCCGCGCCCATGAGGCCGCCGGTCAGGGCTTGGGAGCCCTTCGTCACCCCGTCAAGCAGGTGGCCGGGGATGGGCTGCCCGCCCTGGTTGCCGGTGTTCGGGAAACCGAAGATGAACATCGACCCGAGGTTGAAGGTCCAGTGCCAGCCGATGGCGAACCAGAGGCTGCCGGTCCGCCGGACGGTGAAGCAGAAGAACAGGGCGATCAGGGACACGCTCAGGCCGTCGACCAAGGTCTCATTGGGTTTCTGGGCATAGTGGAGATAGAAGCCGAAGATCGCGGACAAGAGGATGGCCGCCGGCCAGAAACGCATGCCCGAGGCCAGCGTGTAGAGCTCGTAGCCGCGGAAGACCAATTCCTCCATGAACCCGGCGACGAGGAAGGCGACCGCCCAGAGCAAGGCCGAGCGGACGATCTCGAATCCGCCGAGCGCCAGGCCCCGCACGGCATATCCGCCGGCCAGGGCCATGACGCCGACGACCGTACCGATCGTGGCCAGCCCCCAGAGGCTTCCCTCCCAGAAGAGCTTGCCGAAAGGACGGGCCCGGGCGAGCCCGTAATCGGTGAATCGCCGGCGCTCGATGCGGGCCATCAGCAAGACGCACAGGGCCGCCCCGGCCAAGGCGACGGCCTCGATCAGGATGAAATCCGGGGCGGTCCATTGGGGGTCGCTTCCGATCAAAGGGACGAGCAGGGCCTTCATGAGAACACCCATGATCATGAAAGCGACATTGAAGATGAGCAGACGCCAACCGGCCCGGATCCCGTTCGGGCCGATGAACACCTTCGTCGAGGGCTTGGCCGCATCGCTCATGGGCTAACTCCCTCCACCCTTCTTTAACGGAGGCCTGAACAGGACGTGCCCGAGCGCGCCCGCGCCGGCCCCGAGCAAGGCCACGAATAACGCCAAAAGAGATCCGTAATTATGGTGACCGACGATCCCCCAAAGAGGGACCCAGATCCCGACAGCCAAGGTCCAAAGCCAGAAGAAGGACGGCCGGAGAGCGCTGCAGAACGCCGCGGTCAAGAATATCGCTCCGGCCGTGATGCCGGTATCGTCCCAGGTCGGCCGCGAATCCACCCAGGCGATGAGCAGGCCCAGTCCGACGGCCAGGGCGAGCAGGAGCAGCGGCGGCCTTTTCCGCATCGGCCTCGTCCCCGGGGCCCCTAGCTTTTCCAGTCCTTCACGACCTGGGCGAAGCAGGCCAGGCCGCTCGGGATGCAGGCCCCGTAGCCGTGGCCGGGGAAGGTCCAGGCGCCGGAGAGGTAAAGGTTCTTGACCGGCGTCTTCTGAGGGAAGCGCTTCTGCCCGGAATTGTCGACCGTCTGGTTCCAGCCGTAGATCGCCCCGCGCGGGTTGGAGGTGAAGCGCAGGTTGGTCAGCGGCGTCGCGACCTCCTTGACCTCGATGGCCTTGCGCAGCCCCGGCAGGAACCTCTTCTCCACGGCCTCGACCAGGATGTCGGCCAGCCGCATCTTCTCCTTGTTGTAAGCGTCCTTGGCGCCGTAGAAATAATCTGTCTCGTACTTTTTCCAGTAATCATAGCCCTGCATGGAGATGATGTTGATGGTGTTCTTGCCTTTGGGCGAACAGCCGGGGCAGACGTTGTCATAGATCGTCAGGCCGAAGCCGGGGTTGGCCGGCAGGCC
This sequence comes from Candidatus Aminicenantota bacterium, assembly GCA_963807525.1. GTDB lineage: Bacteria > Acidobacteriota > Aminicenantia > Aminicenantales > Saccharicenantaceae > RBG-16-66-30. The sequence goes on from CAWECI010000020.1 coordinate 9,548, forward strand.
GCCGGCCAGAGCGGCGTCGTAGGCGCCCTCGAGGTCGTAGTCCGGGTAATAGAAGATCTCGCTGTCCTTGAGCCCGACCTCGCGGACGAGATCGGTCTTGAGGCCCAGCCAGACGAGGAGCGTCGAAAAGCTGATCGAGAGCTTGTCCATGCGGGCCAGGGTGTCCTTGAGGACCTCCTTCTCGTCGACCATCTTGGTTAGGGTGTCGACGGCGTTGGCGTTGGAGATGACGGCCCGGCCGAGGATCTCCTCGCCGTCGGCGGTCCTGACGCCATAGGCGGCGTGGTCGCGGGTCAGGATCCGGGCCACACGGGTATTCAGCCGGACCTGGCCGCCGTTCTTCGTGATCAGCCCGGCCAGGGCGTTGCTGATCTTCTGCGATGTCCCGGCCGGGTAATAGCCGCCCTCCTCGAGATAGCCGACGAGCGGCATGGCATAGTAGAAACTCGAGAGCTTGGAGGGTGGCAGGCCGAAATATCCCCAAAGGCTCGAGATGACGGACTTGAGCTTGGGGTCCTGGACACGGTCGTCCTGCATCTGGCCCCAGGTCCGGTTCATGTTCTTGAAGAGCAGGGGGAACTTCTGCGGGAACGCGGCCAGATCGGCCGGGCTCGCGCTCGACACGCGGCCGACCTCGTCGGTCAGGCCTTTCATGTCGGCGAAGAGGCCGTCGATGGCCGCCGCGTCGCCGGGGAAACGGCTCTTGAGGAGCTGGATATAGCCCGGCAGGTCCTTGTGCGGCACCCGGATGTCGCAGTCGGGGAAGACGGCCCGATAGAGAGGCTTGTGCGGGCTGAAGACGATATCCTGGATCTCGGGGAAGCCCGAGATCAGGTTGGCGACGCCGTCGCGGATGCCGACGGACGTCGAGTGCAGGGAGACGTCGAAGGTGAACCCACCCGGCCGGGTGAAGGCCGAAGCGTAGCCGCCGGGGACGCTGTGCTGTTCGAGGACGAGGACCTTGAAGCCCTGGCGGGCGAAGGCCGCCGCGGCGCTGAGGCCGCCGAGCCCGGCCCCGATGACCACGGCGTCATACGTACCGGAAGCGGCCGGCGCCTGGCCGGGCCCGTCACCGCGGGGGAAGGCCCGCCAATCCCAGGCCAGGAGCGGCATGCCCGCGAGCAAGGTCTTCAGAAAATCCCGTCTTTCCCAAGGGTTCGGCGACATGGCAGAACTCCTTTGCTGTTCTTTTCGATCTGTCGAAAGTTTACGCCGGGCCGCCGGCGGAGTCAACGGAGGGGGGGGCGGTTGACAAGTTCCAGAGGGAACCCTACGATTGAGACGGAAAACGCAATAGCCGACCAATGAGAGCCTGAGCTTATGAGGAGGATGTTTGTACCCCGGGCCGCCCTTTCCTTGGCGGCGGCCTGCCTACTCATGCTCCTGGCCGTGTTCGCGGCGGCGGCCCAGCCCGCCGAGCCGGCGGCCGATAAGGCCCGGCTGCGCTTCGCCTGGATCAGCGACTCCCACGTCGGTTCAGACCGGGGGGAGGCCGACCTGCGGGCCTCGGTTGCCGACATCAACTCCCAGAGCGGCCTGTCCTTCGTCCTCGTCTCCGGGGACATCACCGAGATGGGCACCTTCGAGAATCTCAGCCTGGCCAAGACGATCCTGGACGGGCTCGGCGTGCCCTATCACCTCATCCCGGGCAACCACGATACGAAATGGTCGGAGTCCGGCGGTTCGGACGTGGCCCGCCTGTGGGGCCGGGACCGGTTCGTCTTCGAGGCCGGCGGCTATCGCTTTATCGGACTGTCCCAGGGTCCGGTCCTGCACATGGCCGACGGGCACTGGGCTCCCCAGGACGTCCGCTGGCTCGACGGTTTGCTGTCCGAGCCCGGGGCGGCCCTGAAGCCGACGATCTTCGTCAGCCACTACCCGCTCGACCCCAGCATCGACAACTGGTATGTCGTCCTCGACAAGCTGAAGAAGATCCCCACCGTCGCCGTGCTGGCCGGCCACGGCCACAAGAACCAGAAGCTCGACTTCGAGGGCCTTCGGGGCGTCATGGGGCGGGCCAACCTCGGCACGAAGGAGCGGGCGCCGGGGTACAACATCGTCGAGATCGGGCCCAAGGTCATGACCTTCGCCGAGCGGACCGGCGGGCGCACGCTCCCGGCCTGGTGCCAGGTCGAGCTCGAGCGGGGCGGCCTGCCCATCGTGGCCAATGCCACGCCCGCGGCCGGCGCGGCCGGGGCGAAAGGGGCGGACCCGGCGCGGCCTGATTTCAGCGTCAACGGCCTCTTTCCCCAGGTCCGCGAACGTTGGCGGTTCGAGAGCGGCTGGACGATCGCCTCGTCGGCGGCGCCGGCCGGAGAGACGGTGATCTTTGCCGACGCCTCCGGCTCTGTCCGGGCCCTGCGGGTCGCCGACGGCAGCATCGCCTGGGAGTTCAAGACCGACGACCCGGTCTATTCGACCCCCGATGTGGCCGGGGGCCGGGTCGTCTTCGGCAGCACGGACGGCCGGATCTACGCCCTCGACGCCCGGCTCGGGACGCTTGTCTGGAAGCTCATCACCCAGAGCCCGGTCGTGGCCTGCCCCCGCATCGTTGACGGCATCGCCTACGTCGGCGCCGGCGACCACATATTCCGGGCCATCGACATGACCACCGGCCAGCTGGCCTGGCGGGCCGAGGGGATCGACGGGTTCGTCGAGACCAAGCCGCTCGTCGCGGGGGGGCTGGTGGTCTTCGGGGCCTGGGACGGCCGGCTCCGGGCCCTGGACGCCAAGACGGGGCGGCTGCTTTGGGAGTGGATAGGCGAGAAACCGAGCTCGTTCTATTCCCCGGCCGCCTGCTGGCCGGTCGGCGCGAACGGACGGGCCTTCATCGTCTCGCCCGAGCCCTGGATGGCGGCCATCGAGCTCGGATCGGGCCGGGGGCTCTGGGGCACGGACAACTGGGCCGTCCGCGAATCGATCGGTCTTTCGGCCGACGGCCAGCGGGTCTATGTCAGGACCACCGACGGATCGATCGCCGCGATCTCCTCGTCGGGGGAGGATGCCGAAGCTCTTTGGGAGACCGACGCCGGCCTCGGCAAGGACATCGGCTCCGGGCAGCTGGTCGAGAAGGACGGGGTCGTCTTCTACGGCACGAAGGACGGACTGCTTTTGGCGCTCGACGGTGCGACCGGGGCCATCAAGTGGAAGCACCGGGTCGGGGTCACCTTCATCAACACGGTGACGCCGCTCAGCGGCAAGGACGTGGTCGTCACCGACTTCGACGGCCACGTCATCCTCGTCTCGTCCGATAAATAAGAAATAAGAAGGTACCGGGTTTACGCATTACGCACTCCCAGGGTAGATGCGTAATGCGTAAACCCGGTACCTTCTTGATTGGTGCTATAATCATCTCAGCTCACCATGAAGCGCGGGTTGAAGAAGACCCTCAAGATCACGGGGATCGTCCTTGGCGCCGTCCTTCTCCTGGTCGTCGCCGCGGTCCTCGTCGCCGTCTTCGATAAGCCGCTCGTCCGGAGCCTGGTCCTCAAGCAGCTCAACAAGAGCGTCGGGACGACGGCCCGGCTGGGCCGGCTCGATTACACGGTCTTCCCCTTTCGCGTTACGGTCGACAGCCTCGATCTCGGCCAGGAGGACGCTTATCAGAAGCTCGGCATTTCCCTGCCTCGCTTCGAGGCCCGGGGCTCGCTCTGGAAGATCCTCCGCGGCGACAGACCGGCTTTCGACGTTCTCGAGGCCGACGGGCTCGTCCTGCGCCTGGAGCAAAAGGCCGTGTCCGCAGCGCCGCTGGATCTCGAGAAGGTCCTCCTCCAGGTCTCGGACGCGCTGGCCTGGACCCGGCGTATCGATCTTAAAAAAACAAGCCTTACGATCGCCCTGCTGGGCGGACGGGCCGAGATCCAGGACCTTGATATTTCCCTGATACCTGGACCAACGAATGGCGGGCTCGGCTACGAGATCCCGCGGGCCGGCCTCACGCTCCGCGACAAGTCGGGGTCGCTCCTGCTCGCGGCCGGGCTGAGCTCCTCCGGTCACTTCGGCCTGGCCTCGCCCTACGACGTGGACTCCTCCTTCAGTCTCCAGAAGCTTCGCTGGGCTCTCGCCGGGATCGAGGACTCGCTCGAGAGCCTCTCACTCGCCGTGACCGGCCGCTTCAACAAATCGACCCAGGAGCTGACGGTATCGCGGTTCGAAGCGCGCGTGCCCGGCCTTCTCGGGCTCGAGGGCAAGGCCGCGTGCAAGTTGGGCGAAGGACTTTCTATCGAGGCCGAAGGCGGGGCCAAGCTCGAGAGCCTGACGGCCGCCGCGGCTCATCTCCGGCCGTGGCTGCCGCCCGAGCTGCGGGATTCCCCGTGGCGCGGCCGGGCCGAACTCGCCGGCAAGTACACGATCCAGCGCTCGGGCCAAGGCTCCAAGGACCAGGTGGCCGCGACCCTCCTGCTCGACGGCGTCGAGATCGCCCCCGTCGTCGAGGGCCGCCCCCTGCCGGTCCGCGCCGGCGGCCGGATCGACATCGCCGGACCGTCGAGCGACCCGCGCGTTTCGGCCGACCTCCGGGCGTCTTTCGGCCGGATCGCCTCGCCAGGTCTGATCGTGGCCGGGACCGATCTTCATCTCTTCGGTTCGGGCTCGCGCGCCGGAGCAGAGATCGCCCTCTTCGACGCCCAGATCTCCGGCCTCGCTTATGATGCCTCTCCGGGCCAACGGATCGGCTTCGACAAGGCCGCCGTCACCGCCAAAGGCCGCTTCGATCTCGCCGGCAAGCAGGCCGTCCTGACGTCTCTTGACGCCCGGCTCTCCGGACTCGCCTTGGACGTCTCGGCGGGCCGGCGGATCGCCTTCGACAAGGCCGTGATCACCGCCGCGGGCGGCCTCGATCTCGCCCAACGGCAGGTTGTTCTGACGTCGCTCGAAGCGAGGTTGCCAAATCTCGCCCCCGTGCGCCTGTCGGGCCGCTACGGCTCGGCGCCGGGCTCTCCGGCCGAGCTCAAGCTCGATGTCCGCGGGCTCGATCTGCCGGCGCTCCGCGCGGCCGCCGGGCCGTTCGTGCCGGCCGATTTCGCCGCCTGGGACCTCGGCGGCTCGCTCGATCTCGCCCTCGCGGCCAGCCGCCTTTCCGGCGCCCGGAGCGACTGGCATGTCGCCGGCACCGCCTCGCTGGCCGGCTTGAAGTTCAATGACCCGTCCTTCACGATCGCCGGCGACGGGCTCAACCCGGTCATGAAGATCGAGGGCTCGGGCTCGCCGGCCAATGGCTTTTCTTTCAGCGCCAGCCTCGAGACCAGCCAGGGCGAATCGCTCCTGAAGTCGGTTTATGTCACCTGGAGCAAGAACCCGCTCAAGCTGACCGTCTCGGGACGCTATGATCCGGGGTCGGGCGCGATCGACGGACTGGCCGCCCGGGTCGTCCTCCCCGAGGTCGGTTCGATCGACGTCAAGGGAGCCGCCCGCCTTGCTTCCGCGCCGACGTTTGACCTGGCGACCGAGGCCAGTTTCAGCTTAGGCCCTCTTTATTCGCTCTATTCACAAGCCGGCGTGGCCGAGGCCGCCCGGACCAAGCTCGAGGGTACGCTCGGCGCCAGCCTGTCCATCCGCAAAACCGCCGACGCGCTCTCGGTCGGCGGGCGGATCAAGCTGGCCGACGCGAACGTCGAACTGCCCGGGTCCAAGACGCTCCTCCTCGGCATCGCGGCCGATGTGCCGGTCATCTACGACTCGCGCGCCGCCGCTACCGCCTCCGGCCCCTTGCCGGTGCTTTCCGAAGAAGGGCACTTCCACATCGGCGAGCTGCAGAGCCCGTTCCTGACCCTCAAGCCCATCGATATCGCTCTTCGGGCCGGCGCCAACGCCCTAGGCTTCGAGCCGTTGAGCCTGCCGATGTTCGGCGGCCGCCTCGAGCTCGGGGCGACGACGTTCCGCCTCGATCCCGCGACCGGCGCCATCCGCGGCCTCGGCTCGCTGGCCCTCAAGGACATCGACATCTCGCAGTTCCCCATCCAATCGCCGCAATTCAAGCTGACCGGCAAGATCCAGGCCGACTTCCCGCGTCTCGACATCGGCTCCGACAAGATCGCCATCGAGGGCCGCGGCGAGGCCAGCGTCTTCGGCGGCAAGGTCGTGCTCCGGGACCTGGCGGTCAGCGAGCCTTTCGCGGCCGGGCGCTCGATCTCCCTCGATATCGACCTCCTCGACCTCGACATGAAGAAGGTGACCGACGAGGTGCCCTTCGGCGAGGTGACCGGCATCGTCCGGGGCGAGGTCCGCGGACTGGTCCTTTCCTACGGCCAGCCGGACAGCTTCAATTTCCGCATCGAATCCGTGCCCCGCAAGGGCGTGCGGCAGACCTTCAGCCTGAAGGCCGTGGACAACCTGACCGTCCTCAGCTCCGGCCAGAAAGCCTCGGGCGGCACGAGCAGCTTTTGGATGAAGCTCGTTCGCGGCTTCCGCTACCAGAAGCTCGGCATCGTCAGCACGCTCCGCAACGACACGTTCACGCTCAACGGCACCATCCACGAGGGCGGGACGGAGTACCTGGTGAAGAAACCGGCGCTTTTTGGTATAAGTGTAGTGAACAGAGATCCGAAAAGAAAGATCAGCTTTAAGGAGATGACCGGCCGCCTCAAGCGGATCGGCCAATAAAGACGCGTCGCGAGGAGGATGTCATGAAACAACGTCACGTCCTGGGGACCGCCGGGGCCATCGGCCTCGCCTTCGTGGTGGCCTGCGTCACGGTCAACATCTATTTCCCCGAAGCCGAGGTCAAGGCCGCGGCTTCCCAGATCGAATCGGAGATCCAGAAGCAGGCGGCCGAGAAGGCCGGCCAGGAGCCGGTCAAGAAGATCGCCGTCCTGCCGCCGGCGGCCGCGTTCTCGCTCGTCCCCGCCGCTTTCGCCCAGCAGGAGACCACGGTCTCCAATCCGGCCATCCGGGCCCTCAAGGACCAAAGCGCCAACAACCTGGCCGCCCTGATGCCCTATTTCAACGCCGGCAACGTGGGCTTGACCAACAACGGGCTGGTCGAGATCCGCGACGAGAGCAGCCTCAATCTGCAGGCCAAGGGGACGCTGCGGAAGCTCGTCAAGGACGACAACGACGTGCGGATGAAGCTCTACGCCGAGGTGGCCAAGGCCCTGAACATCGAGGCCAGCCAGATCGCGAAGGTCCAAAAGATCTTCGCCGAGAGCCGGATCGCCGCTGCCCAAGCCGGCTGGTGGATCCAAAAAGAGGACGGCAGCTGGGCCAAGAAGTAGCGGTTAGGCCTTCGCCATCGGGTGGCGGATGATGGTCTTGAGCCTCTCCGGAGCGGTCCGCCGCGGGTCGCCCATGTAGATCTCGTGGTGATGGCCGCGGAGCCTATAGCCTTCGTCGGCGATGAACTTGAACAGCCGGTCGATCGTCGGTCCTTCGGCGTCGTAGGGCCCGACGTGCATGAGCTGGGCGGCCTGGCCCTCCGCGAACGTCTCCAACCGGACTTCTCTGAGATCGGGGACGCGGCCCTTCTTCCGGACGGCCGCAATCGCTGCCGCGACATCCTTTTTCGTCACGACGTCCGGAGCGACGATGAAGGCCGTCCAGTGCCATTTGTCCCGCTGGCCGCTCATGAAAAAGGCCGGATCGTCCGCCCACCACAGGCCCTCGAGGGCCATGACCGGATAATCGATGGCCTTCTCTTTCTTGAACGTGAACTTGAGCGTGTAGGCGACGCTGTAGAGGGAACCGACGGCGGCCTGGAAGTCCGGGCCGTTGGGGTCCCCTTGGCCGTCGACCCGGAGAGTCGCGAGAGGCGGGATGTCCAAGATGACGGGTTTGGCCGCCGGCGCCGTGTAATAGGGCTTGAGGGTCTTCTTGAGATCGATGGTCTTCATGCGGATCCCTCCTGAAGCGAGGAGCACATTTCTTGCTCGGGGATTATACCATTCCCTCGCGGTCCGCAGGCAAGTTGATCGGCCCTCAGCCTTGTCTTTTGATCGGTTCCCTCCTTGACTCTCGCCGCGGGAGTGTACTAAGAGGGAGTCGATAAAGGAGAGAGCCATGACCCGCCGACGTCCGTCCCTGTTCATGACCTCATGCCTGACCGCCGGCTTGGCCGCCGCAATCGTCCTTTTCGCCTGCTCTTGCCGCGGCGGGACGGCTCCGTCCCGCGGCCCGGACTCGAAGGGGTCTCGTGCTCTCGACGCCGGCTTTGCCCAGCCGCCCGACTCCGCCCGGCCCTGGGCCTACTGGATGTGGATGGACGGCAATCTCGACCGCGAGGGGATCACCGCCGACCTCGAATCCATGAAGGCCGCGGGGCTAGGCGGGGTCGTCATCTGCGAGGTCAACGTCGGCGTCCCGCGCGGTCCCGTCGAGTTCATGAGCCCGGCCTGGCGCCTTCTGTTCAAGCACGTGGTCAAGGAAGCCGAGCGGCTAGGCCTGGAGGTGACGCTCAACGCCGGGCCGGGCTGGACGGGTTCGGGCGGCCCCTGGGTCAAGCCGGAGCAGTCCATGCAGCATATCGTCGCGGCCGCGCTCGAGGTTTCGGGGCCGGCCCGGTTCGACGCGTCGCTTCCGCGTCCTGTGAGGCGTCCGGCCTTTTTCGGCGAGAGCGGACTCCCGGCCGATATCAAGAAGATGATGGACGGATTCTACCGGGATGTGGCTGTGCTCGCTTTCCCCTCCCCGGCCGCCGGTCCCCAGATCGCCGACATCGACGAAAAGGCGCTCTATGTCCGGGCCCCCTATTCCTCGCAGAAAGGCGTCCGGCCCTTCTTCCCGGCGGCCGCCGAGTATCCGCTCGTTCCGCCCGGCGCGGCCATCGATCCGGGACGGATCGTCGATCTCACGGACAAGCTCGCCGCGGACGGCCGGCTGGCCTGGGATGTCCCGGCGGGCCGTTGGACGATCCTCCGGTTCGGACGGACGACCACCGGCGCCAATACGCGTCCCGCCCCGGTTCCCGGCCTGGGCCTCGAATGCGACAAGCTCGACCCGGCGGCTTTCGACGCCCATTACGACGCCTTCGTCGGGGCCCTTCTCCGCGAGATCGGCCCGCGGCGCACCGACGGCCGGGCCGGCTGGACAACGCTTCATATCGACAGCTGGGAGATGGGGGCCCAGAACTGGACCGGCGCCTTCCGCGAGGAGTTCCGCAAGCGCCGCGGCTACGACCTCCTGCCGTACCTGCCCGCGGTCACGGGGAGGCCGGTCGGGGACATGGAGACAAGCGAGCGGTTCCTCTGGGATCTTCGCCAGACGGCCAACGAGCTCGTTCTCGAGAACCACGCCCTGCGGCTCAAGGAGCTCGGTCGCCGCGACGGCTTCCGCCTGTCGATCGAGCCCTACGACATGACCCCCTGCGCCGACATGACCCTGGGCACGGCCGCCGACGTCCCCATGGGCGAGTTCTGGCTCTACGGTTTCCACACCGCCCACAGCGTCATCGAGGCGGCCGGCATCGCCCACACCAACGGCCGGAACTTGGTGGCGGCGGAATCCTTCACTTCGGACGACCGTGAGGCCTGGCAGGCCCATCCCGCCTCGATGAAGGCCTTGGGCGATTGGGCCTTCAGCGCGGGCGTCAATCGCATCGTCTTCCATCGCTCCCAGCACCAAGCCGGGCTCAAGGTCGAACCCGGCATGACCATGGGGCCGTACGGCGTCCATTGGGAGCGGACCCAGACCTGGTGGGACATGGTCCCGGCCTATCACCGCTATCTGGCCCGCTGCCAATTCATGCTCAGGCAGGGGCTGCCTGTCGCGGACATCTGCTTCCTCGTCGGCGAAGGCGCGCCCCACGTCTTCCGTCCGCCGGCCTCGGCCCTCCTGGGCGACCCGCCCGGACCGGCCGGCCCCGCCTTTGACGGCTGCCCGCCGGAGACGCTTCTCAAATCCGCCTCGGTCAAGGACGGCCGGATCCTCTTCCCGGATGGCATGAGCTATCGCGTCCTCGTGCTCCCCGAAAGCGAGACCATGACCCCGGGCCTCCTGCGCAAGGTCCGGGACCTCGTGGCCGCCGGCGCGACCGTCATCGGCCCGCGGCCGCGCAAGTCGCCTTCGCTTGCGGGCTTCCCTCAGTGCGACGCCGAGGTCGAGAGATTGGCGGCGGAAATCTGGGGCGACTGCGACGGAGTCAGCGTCACTGAGCACGCCTTCGGTCGCGGCCGTGTCGTATGGGTGAAAGGACCGGCTCGGCCGTCGGATCTAGGGGCCGGCGGCACGACCCGGCCGGATGCTCAGACGCCGACCGATCAGCCGACCTGGCAGGTCGGGGCCCCGCCGCTTGACGAACCCGAGCAATACGGCGATTTTGCGACCGTCACGAGTTTGCTCGAAAGGCTGTCCGTTCCGCCGGACTTTTCCTCCGACGCGCCGCTGCGCTGGATCCATCGCCGGGACGGTGCGGCAGATATCTATTTTGTAGCCAATCCCGGGCCCTCGGTCGTCGAGACGACCGTCCGTTTCCGTGTCGGCGGCAAGCGGCCGGAGCTCTGGGGCCCGCTAGACGGGACGAGTCGCGGGCTTGACGTGTTCTCGGCTGCCAGCGGAACGACCTCCGTTCCTCTCAGGTTCGAGCCGCATGGATCCTGTTTCGTGGTTTTCCGCGAAGCGACGAGCTCGCCGTCCGTTCAGGCCGTTGCGGCGAACGCGGCGCCGGGCCCGAACCCTCAGACTTCGCCGGACTTTCCGACGTTCACGGCCGTCGCGATCCTAGACGGTCCTTGGGACGTCGCTTTCGATCCGAAATGGGGCGGCCCGGCGAAGGTCACCTTTGATACGCTCGAGGATTGGAGCCGGCGGCCGGAGGAAGGGATCAAGTTCTATTCCGGTCAGGCGACTTACATGAAGACCTTCGATCTGCCTGCGACCGCGAAAGTTGCGTCCGGGAACGGCCGCCTCTGGCTCGACCTGGGGACGGTCAAGAATGTCGCGGCCCTCCGTCTGAATGGACGCGATCTCGGCGTCGTCTGGTGCGATCCGTGGCGGGTCGAGATCACGGACGCCGTCAAGCCAAAGGGCAATCGTCTCGAGATCCGAGTCGCCAACCTCTGGCCCAATCGCTTGATCGGTGATGAGCGTGAAGCTCCCGACGCCGATTATGCGCCAGGCGGCAATCTGGCCCGCTGGCCCGATTGGCTGCTTAAGGGCGAACCACGCCCGTCCTCCGCCCGCCTGACCTTCTCGACCTGGAAGCACTACTCGAAGGATTCGCCCCTGCTTCCATCGGGGCTGCTTGGCCCCGTGACCCTGGTCGGCGCGGCCTCGCGGTAGCCTTACCGGTCACCTTGACGGTCCGACGGCCCGGGGCATAGAATCCCCAGCGGGAGGCCGGTGTGCTCGGAGTCCTCGGCGCGTTCGGATTGGCAGCGGCCACGGGCCTGAACGCCTATTTGCCGCTCCTCATTGTCGGCCTCTTGGCCCGTTACACGACCTTGATCACGCTCAAGGCGCCATGGAGCGCCCTGACGCACCCCGTGGTGCTCATCGTCATCGGGGTCCTTCTCTTGATCGAGTTCACGGTCGACAAGATCCCGGCCGTCGACTCAGTCAATGACGTCATCCAGACGGTCTTCCGGCCGGCGGCCGGGGCGATCCTGTTCGCGGCCAGCGGGAACGTCATCAGCCACGTCAGCCCGGTCCTGGCCATGGTCTGCGGCCTGCTCATCGCCGGCGGCGTCCACGCGGCCAAGGCGGTCGCCCGCCCGGCGGTGACGGCGAGTACCGCCGGCCTCGGGAACCCGGTCGTCAGCCTGGCCGAGGACGCGGTCTCAGGGACGACGACGGTTGTGGCCATCGTGGCCCCGATCGTCATCGCGATCCTGCTCGCTCTCGGAGTCTGGGCCTTCGTTCGCCGGTTGGTCCGGCCGCGGCCCCGGAGCTAGGCGTTCCTTTTGACCAGGTTGTAAATGAAAAGCAGGGCCAGCGCGCCGACGACGGCACCGATGAACCCGGCCGTCTCGCCCACCCTGTAGATATGAAGCCAGTGGCCGAGGTAGGTGGCCACGAACGCCCCGGCGATGCCGAGGATGATCGTCAGGATCCAACCCATGTGCTGCCGGCCGGGATAGATGAACTTGGCGATGACGCCAACGACAAACCCAACGATGATCGTCCAAAGAATGTGCATGACAAGCCCTCCCTTTCACCTCCATTGTGGTCCCCGGTAGCGGGGTTGTCAAACCGGTCGCCGGCTGGCCTTGAGGCGCCGGAGGCGGAGGGCTAGAGGGTGCGATAGCCGGTGCTCGACACGGCCCGCGTCCCGACGAAGAAGGCCAGCTTCCCCATCGGGCCGCGGCGGCGGCTCATCGAACCGTCTGGGACCTCGGCGCCCCGCTCAGGCCGCAGCCGCTTTCTTCTTGCCCAGCCTCAGCTTCATGGTCAGGATCTTGTCCGTGGAGAAGATCCGTGCGGCGAAGATGGTCAGGACGACGAAGATCACGAACATGTAGCCTAGCCCGAAAGCGATCATGCCCCAGTTGCCGAGGTAGAGGTTCTGCGAGACCAGGAACGGGTGAGAGAAGGGAATGGCCAGGATCAGGATCTTGGCCGGCAGCGACAGGGAGCTCATATCGGCGAAAAGCGAGATGAAATAGGGGATCATGACCAGGAATATGAGTGGCATGATCATCGTTTGGGCGCTGCGGAAGTCCTCGGCCAGGACGCCGAGGATCATGGCCAGGGCCAGGGCGACCAGGATGGCCAGGAACAGGGCCAGGCCGAGAACGATGTACCCGGTCGTGCTGAACGTGAGGCCGAGCTGGCGCATCAGCGCGCCGCCCGCGGCTTGTGTCCCCTTGGCGAGGTCGCCGGTCATGCCGCCGACGAAGCCCTTGAAGGCGAACATGTAAACGCCGGCCGAGATCAGGCCGACGAGCCCCGCCGCGAGCATCTTGGCGGTGATGATCGAGGTCCTCTTGATGGGCACGGTCAGGAGCGTTTCCAGGGTCTTGTTCTGCTTCTCCATGGCGATCGCCGAGATGACCATCTGCGAAGAATAGATGACGATCATCATCAGGACGATGGGGATGAGCATCGATTGCTGAGACATCAGTCCCGCCACCTGATTCGCCGATCCCTGGGCCACGTGGTTCCTGACGACGATAAAGTCCTTGCTCTTGATCGGGTTCTTGAGGCTCTTTGGATCGAAGTCCGGCAGCTTCTCTTTGAGGAAGTTGTTGGACTGGACGTCGTTCATGTCAGCGATGACGCGGTCGACGATGATCTGGCCCCTGGTCCCGATAAGCGAGAAGCTCCGCATGAAGGAATAGGTCTCGATCGGACTTGGCTTGAGCGCGGCGAGGGAGTCGCCGAAGCCTTTGGGAATGACCACGAGCAGCTTCGAGTCGTTCGTCTTGGCGGACTCGAGGGCCTGCTCCTTGGTCTTGCCGGATTGGTCGATGATCTTGTAGTTGAACGAAGCGAGTTTCTTGAGCAGGTCCTGAGAGCCCGAGGAGCCGTCCTCGTCCAGCGCGGAGATGGTCTGGACGCCGACGATCTTCTGGACCTCTTTCTTGCTGACCTGGCCGATGAAGTTATAGAGGATGACCATGAAGAGCAGCGTGAAGATGAGCTGCTTGGTGACCAGCTCCTTGATCTCTTTCTTGAGCAGGTTGGCGAATTTTTTCATCGGACGGAACTCCTAAAGACCTCTTCCAGATTCGCGGCCCCATGCTTCTCTTTAAGCTCCGCTGGCGTCCCGCTATCGAGGATGCGGCCCTTGTCGATGATGGCGACCCGGTCGGACAGGAACTCGATCTCGAGCATGTTATGCGAAGAGAGGAGGACCGAGGTCCCCTCCTTGGCGTAGCGGCGGACGATCTCCCGGATCTCGAGGGCGTTGAGGACGTCGAGGCCCGAGGTCGGCTCGTCGAGGATGGCCAGCATGGGCTTGGTCATCAAGGCCCGGGACAGCAGGAGCTTGCGGGTCATGCCCTTGCTGTAGGTGCCGACCTTGGTCCTGAGCCGGTCGCCGAGCGGCTCGCCGAGCTTGGTGATCTCGACGGCCCGGTCGACGAAGGTCTTTTCCTCCTCGGGCGTCCGGGCGTAGAAGTTGGCCATGAAGTGGAGGTAATCCATCCCTTTCATGTCCTTGTAGGCGCCCGCCTCTTCGGGAAGATAGCTGATCCTTTCCCGGACGAAATCGGGGTCCTTGCAGAGGTCATGGTCGAGGAACTTGATGTCGCCGGCCGTGGCCGTCAAGAGCGTGGCGATGATCCGCAGTGTCGAGGTCTTGCCGGCCCCGTTCGGGCCGATCAGGGCGAAGACCTCCCCGGTCCGGACCTCGAAGTCGATGCCGGCCACCGCGACCTGGCTGCCGTAGGATTTCTTTAATCCTATAACGCTGAGGACATTTGGCATGCGTGACTCCCTGTCTGAAGCCGAAACTATGGAAATTCTATTTTAGGATATACGGAAGGCCCTGTAAACCGTTCTGTAAGGGACTGTCCCCGAAAGGGGACTGCCCCTCTTGCCTGGCCTTCAGATCCGGGAAATTATGCTTCGGTTGCGTAAAGATAAGAAGGACAGTCCCCTCCGGGGACAGCCCCATTCAAGCCCCTGCTATTCCAGGCTGCTATCTTCCTTATAATCGACCGTGACCTTGGCCTTGGAACCAGGCCGCGGCTTGAGCAGGGCGATGGCCCGGAGGAAGGTCCGGTTGCGCTTCTTCCAGGTGCGGTCGAGATTGCGGGCGTAATGGGCGATGGCGACCCCGATCCACTGGCCGGCCAGGAGCTTGCGAGCCTCCTGCTTCAGCGAATAGAACTTGCGGTGGGCGAAGCTCTGGGCCTTCTGCAGGTCGGGCAGCGAGATACGGGCCGGCTGAAAGACGGCATGGTGGGCGTCGTAAAGGGCCCAATCGTGGAAGCGGATGCGGTTCTCCGCGGCGATCCGGTCGTAGAAGGCCGATCCCGGGAGCGGGGTCAGGATGAGGAACTGGCTCGAGGTCAGGCGCGACCGCTTGGCCCAGCGCACGGTCTTGCGCACCGTCCGCCAGTCGTCCTGGTCGAAACCGAGGACGAACATGCCGTGGATGTTGATGTGATGGCGGCGGAAGACCTTGACGGCCCGGGTAATCTCCTCGACGGTCTGCTTCTTCTTCATGTCCTCGAGGGCGTTCGGGTTGACGGACTCGAAGCCGATGTAGACCGTGTGGCAGCCGGAGGCCTTCATCAGCCGGACGAGGTCGGGATCACGCGTGACATCGGCCCGGACCTGGGTCGTCCACGTGATCTTGAGCTTTTCGCGGATCATGGCCTCGCAGAGCTCGCGCGTCCGCTTGGGGTCGGCGGCGAAGTTGTCGTCGTAGAAGAAGATCAGCCTTTTCTGACCGCTGTAGAGGCGGAGCTCCTCAATGATGTTCTCGGTCGAGCGGAAGCGGTACTTGCGGCCGAACATGCCGGTCACGGAACAGAACGAGCAGTCGAAGGGGCAGCCCCGCGAGGTCAGGACGGGGATGGAGGACATGTGCTTCAGCCCCTTCGCGTCGGGACGGAGAAGGGAAAAGTCCGGGTAGGGGATGCGGTCGAGGTCCGCGGCTCGCGGCGCCATGGGGTTGTGGACGACCGTTCCCACTTCGTCCCGGTACGAGAGATTGGGCACATCGGCGTAGCCGGCCCCTTTCTCGCGGGCCTCGATAAAGGCGGCCAGAGCCGCTTCGCCCTCGCCCCGGAAGACGAAATCGGCGTGCTCCAGGGCCTCTTCGGTCAGATACGTGACGTGGGGTCCGCCCATGAGCACGGGGATGCCCATGGACCGGACCCGGTCGGCGATGGCGTAGGCGCGGGGCGCCGTCGAGGTGATGGTCGAGATGCCGACGAGGTCGGCCGTGGCCACAAGGTCGAAATCGACCTTGCGGAAGTCCTCGACGAAGAGCTCAACCTCCCAGCCGCGCTTCTTCATCATCGTCCCCAGGATGAGCGTTCCCAGCCGCGGCAGGGGGAACTGGGAGAAGATGTGGAGATTCGGGGCCTTCGGTTCGATGAGAACGATCTTAGACATCGCTCGCCTCCTTGGCGGCCTTCCCGCGCTTCCGGTTCTTGGCCTGGAGAGCGAGAATGTCTTTCTTTTTTTTCTTGAGCAGGTCGCGCCAGCGCTCGACGCCCTCCTCGAGAAGTTTCATTTTGTCGGAGAGGCTTTGGATGGCCTCGAGCATGGCGGCCAGCCGTTTCTCGACTTCGGCCTCGGAGTGGGCGTCGGGATCGGCCTCGATGGCCAGGAGCGTCCGGACGTCGTCCGATACGGCCTTGACCTCCTCGAGCGTGTAGCCGAAGAGCTGGAGGTCGCGGATGAGCTGGCAGAGAAAAACATAAGACTCCGAGTACAGCCGGAAGCCGCCCTCCGTCCGCATGTCGGGCTCGATGATGCCCTTGTCTTCCCAGTGCTTGATCGTCCGCGGGCTGACGCCGGAGCGCTCGGCCAGGTTGCCGACGGTCAGGAAACGGTCCTGGTCGGGGGCCTTTTTCTTGCGGCGGCCGTCGCGGGGCAGGCCGACCTTCTTGACGATCTTGAGGACGTCTTCGGTAGCATAACCGAGGTCGGCCAGGCGCTGGACGAGGGCGACGCGCTCCAAAGCCCCGGGGGAGAACAAGGGGGCCTTGTTCTCCGCATAGCCGTCCGGCTTGAGGAGCTTGAACTTGGTCCATTCGGCGACGCGCTCGGCAGGGACCCCGGACTTGGCGGCCAGGTCCTGGAGGGTCAGGATGTTGTTGTTCATATTGTATCCATGCGTTCAATTATGAATAATATTTCATCTAACGTGTACGTATAGGAATATATTATCTTGGGAGCGGACTGTCAAGCGGTTTCCTCCGATGGAAAAAGACGGACCGGCGTTTGCTTGGCAAGGTCCGGTTTGCCCTACATTAGCGGGGGACCCTGAGTTTTGTAGGACAAATCAGCGCAAGAGGACCTCTAGACGCTCAATGACGGTCATTTCGAGAGGCCTGAGATCCCTTGCGCTGGCCAAGGACCGCCGGATCGGAGAGCACCCAGAAGAAGCTAACAGAGGTTACCGCTGAGAAACGACCAGGGTCGTGAAAGTATGGCCAAGCAAGCCCGTGGCCCGGTCCTGGGCATAGAAGTGAAGATAATAGATGCCCGGCGCGAGGCCGGCGGTCGGGATCTCCAGAGTCAGGATCTCGAGGGGGCCCTTTGGCGCTTTGTCCATTCGCGCGATGGCGATGGGCAGGCGTTCTCCCGAAGCGGCATTGACGAGGCTGGCTGATACCGTCAGCTCCGATTGACCCGCGCCGGCGAGGGCGCAGGGGATGACGATTTGGAGGCTCGCCGCCGAGGGCGGAATATCCCCGAGGATGGGTGAGAAAAGCGAACTGTCGTAAGGATAGATCTCGGACCAGGGGAACGCTGCCTTGGCCTTCTTGGCGCCGGCCACGGCGAGCGAACAGCCGGTCCGAGGTTCGAGCAAAAGAGGGGTGCCCAGCTGCAGCCCCGTGACCTGCGGCTTGACGATCGTTGCCTTGGCCGAGCCCACCGCGCTCATCCCGGAGTCCATGTCCCGGATTACGAGGCGACAGGTGTAATCCCCAGGCTTCAAGACCGAACCCGCCGCGAAGGCCAGGTCCCGGCCCCTGATGTACGCCGGATCGAGTTCTTCCCGGACCATGTCGCTGATCTCTCCCTTGCCGTCGAAGAAGATGGCCACGAATTCGAGCTTCTTCCCGGCGAACTTGGCCGTGACCTCGCCGGGCAGCTTGGCCAGGACAGCCAGGCGAGTGATCCCCTCCGCGGCTGAGGTTAAGGCGCCCGTCGGCACCCGATCGGGCATCCGCGAGAGGGCCCGCTCGTTCAGGGCCAGATCGAAAAGGTGGAGCTGTTTTTCGAGACCGCTATACTCGCTGAAGGGCTTGGGATTGAAATACCCTGCCTGGGCCCGGACCTCGCAGCCCCTGCGCTTAACCTGGACCTTGACCTCGTGGTATTTGCCGTCCCACTTTTCGTTGATGGGGAAGCCGAGAACGTAGAACGTCCCGGTCAGGGTCTGGACCTGGGCGAGGTTCTTTTCATAGCGGTCGATATTCGAAAAGTACTCGCCGCCTGTCGTATCGGACAGTCTCCTCAGAAAATCCTTCCCGGTCAGCTTATCGTCCCTGAAGAGACTTGACGAATCCTGGAATAGGCTTTGTTGGCTGAGGACGCTGAGGTGCGAGCCCGTGAGCCCGGTCCGGTCGTCCCAACCAAAAAGGTCCGCTCCCTTAGCCGGGCCTCGGGTGTCGAAGGAATAGAATGTACATGCGGAGACCGCGAATTCCTTGTACATCGCCTCATTCAGGGCCCTGAGAGTCGAGTCGCCCGGATCGAACTGCGAGCCTCCCGCGTTGATGCCCGTCACACTGGGATTTCCGGCTTGAGCGCCGTAAATGATGGAATTGGGAACCCCGCTCGAAAACAGGATGAACTGCTTCTGGTCCGGGACATACCGAAGGGATTTGGCCAGGGCGGTCAGCGATTCGATAAACGCCTGTACCAACCTCTTGCCCTCCGCCCGCTGGGCCCTGGCTTCGTTGATGTAGTCGGGGACCTTGGGATTGGCGTCAGCGACAGAGGATGGGGATGAATGATCTGCTTGTGCTTTGGGGTCCGGCCCGGCCCACTCTTGGACAAGCCGCCAATACCGGTCCTCCATCTCCTCGGCTCTGCCGAAGGTGCCCTTCTGAATGAGCCCCTTGACGGCGTCCCTGATCTTTCCATGATCCGTTGTCAGGAATTCATGGACCTTGAGCCCACCGAACGTCGCATAGGTGATTACGCCGACTTCGTCCTTCGGCCCGACCTGGGTGTCCAAGAAATGCAAGGCCACCTCTTTGGCCTTGGTAGCTCCCCTCAAGTTGTTGAATTCGAGGTCGAAGAACAGGAAATACTTGCGGGCCGAAGGGCGCGCCGCGGGGATCGGAGCCGCCGCCGCCTCAGCCTTTATCTCGGGCTGTGGGGCGGTCGGCCCGTTTGCGTCCGCTGCCGCCTGCAGCACGCGCCTCTCGAAATCCGTCACCTTCATGGGCTGGCCGTTGTCCGTGACCGTGAAATCGCTCACGGCCAGGTCCGGAACGGGGTTGCCCTTCTTGTCAGTGACATAGACGTGGATGAGCTTGAGGACGACCGAGACCTCATACTGGAGGGGCTTGTCGGCGGCCTGCTGCTGGGGATAGGCGGCAGTTTCTCGACGTCCCGCAAGAAGCCCCAGACCGATGACCAGGGCAAGAAGGCCAAGGACTGACCTCCCCCGGCGGCCGCTATCAGCGCCTCGGACGCGAGTGGGATGGCCTTTTCGCATGATCTGCTCTATGGCCGTCCTTCCTTACCTGCTTCTTTGACGGTCAAGCGTCGTGAAAGCATGACCAAGCGAGCCCGTGGCCCGGTCCTGGGCATTGAAGTGGAGATAATATGTGCCGGGAACAAGGTCCGCCGTGGCAAGCTCCAGGGTCAGGATCTCCAGCGGCCCCTTGGTGACGCTATCGGATCGAACGATAGGAACCGCCGATCGGGCTCCGGTTCGCGTGTCGATAAGATATGCGGAGATCGCCAGCTCGGGCTTCCCTCCACCGGGTACGGCGCAGGGGATCACGGCCAGAACACTGGCGGTCTCCGGCGGAAGGTCCGTAGGGATCGGCGAAAAGAGCGAGCTGTCAAAAGGATAGATCTCGGCCCAGGGGAAGGCCGCCCGGCCCTTTTTGGCCGCGGCGTAAACGAACGCTCTCCCTGTTCCGGGTCCAAGCATGAGCGGCGTCCCAAGAGAAAGGGCGGTCATCTGTTGCTTGCCGACAGTGGCCTTGGTCGACGCCACGGCACTCAGGCCCGACGTCATGTCCCTGATGACCAACCGGCAGGCGTAGTCTCCCGGTCTGAGGACGGCGCCGGCTCCGAAGGCCAGCTCTTTGCCTCGAAGAGGACCCAAATCCCTTTCTTCCCTGATGACGTCGCTGATCTCGCCGTTGGCGTCGAAGAAGATGGCCACGAACTCGACCCGGTTTCCGGCGAGCTTCTCCGTAACTTCAGCCGGGACATTTGCCATGACCGCGAGCCGTGTGATCCCTTCGGCAGCCGTGGTCAGCGTCGTCATAGGGACCGAGATGGGCAGCCGGGAGAACGCCCGTTCGTTCAAGGCCAGGTCGAAAAGATGAAGTTGCTTTTCGAGGTCCGAGTACTCGCTGAAGGGCTTGGGATTGAAATAGCCGGCCTGGGCCCGGACCTCGCAGCCTTTGCGCTTGACCTCGACCTTGACCTCGTGGAACTTGCCGTCCCAGTGTTCGTTGACGGGATAGCCAAGGACGTAAAAGGTGCCGGTCACGGCCTGGACCTGATCGAAGTTCTTTTCGTACCGGTCGATGTTCGAGAAGTACTCGCCGCCCGGTCGCCTTGGCGAGTTGGTTGAGAGTCTCAGCGCCGGTGATCCGGTTACTCTTGTACATGCTGTTGGCGTCAAACGCGCTCGTCGGGGAAGAGCCGGTCCTGTTTCCCGATTCGAGAGTTTGGATGTCCCGCTCGAACATGGACGTCTTCATAGCCGATTCTCGGGTATCGAAAACAAAGAACGAGCAGCCCGAAGCCGCGAATTCCTTGTTCATCTCTTCCGCTTCAGATCGGAGGACAGGGTCGCCCGTTTCGAAGAGCACTCCACTTCCCGGGGTCCAATACCCGGTATTGCTGTCCCGATTGCCCATCGGGCTTCCCGCCTGATTCCCGTAAAGCAGCGAGGCCGGGATGCCGCTCGAGAACAGGATGAACTGCTTCTGTCCGGGGACGATGCGCAGCGCCTTGGCTAATGTCGTCATCCCCAGGAGGAACTTCTGGGCGATCTGTTTGGACTCCCAGCGCTTGATATTCGTTTCGCCGGACTTCTTGACTGCTATTGCCTTGGTCGCTCCCCTGAGAATTTTCCCAGGTCCTGAGCCCCTCGGTGGCCTGTTGCCAGTATTGTTCCTCGACCTCGTCGGCCCGACCCACGATTTCTTTTTGCCCCACCGCTTCGATCGCCTTTTGAACCTTCGCGTGGTCGGTGGTCAGGTATTCGTTGACGATAAAACCCTTGAGCATCGAATAGGAAACGAGCGCGACCTCGTCGCCCGGGGCCACGTCGGTGTTCAGAAAATGGAGAGCGGCCTTCCGGGCCTTGGTGATCCCCCGGGGGTTGTTGTAGGCGAAATCGAAATAGAGGAAGAACTTGCGGTTCTCGTCGCGGCCGAGCGTCAAAGCCGGCTCGATCTTCTTGGCGGGCGGCGGCGTAGGAGCAGGCGCCTCTGCCGGCGCGGCGGAAGGCGCAGCCCGGAGCACGCGCCTTTCGAAATCCGTCACCGTCATGGGCTGGCCGTTGTCCGCGACCGATGAAATCGCTCACGGCCAGGTCCGGTACGGGATTGCCGTTCTTGTCCGTGACATAGACGTGGATAAGCTTGAGGACGACAGAGACTTCGTACTGGAGGGGCTTCTGGGTGATCTGTCCCGTTTGGGCTGTGGCGAGGGGATTGGCTGGAGGTGCAGATGAGCCGAGGACGAAGAGAGCAGCTAAAATAGCGAGCAGGATCATGCGGTGCGCCGTGATGTCCTTCTTCCCGATCGCCATGTTTCCTGCCTTGTTCCTTTTCTATTTGATCGTCGTCTGGGTCTCAACAGTAAAGAACTTATGGTCCTTATAGATAACGCTCGTCCGGGCCCTGACGAAGAGCTTCCCGTCCTCTCCTCGGTAGGCCTCCTCGGTGATGTCCGCGCTCGGGAACCGCAGCCCGTTCTTCTCGATCCCGAATTCCGTCGTGGACCGGGCCTCCGGCTTAGCGCCGTAGCTCTCGGCCCGCGCCAGGATCGCCCCGTAGTTGCCGAAGGTCGAAGGGTCCCATTCGATCCGCAGCACGCTTGAATCGTCGGTCTTCAGCCAGATCCGGGCCCCCAGATACATCGAGACGGACGTCAACCTCGGTTTGACCTCGAGGATCCAGGCCTCGGCGCCGTCGATCTTTTCTTTTCCCAGCAGGCGATAGGCATAATATTCGGAAAAACGCTCGTCCAGGAGCTGGACCGGGGCTAATAGCACATCGGAAAAATCGAAAGGTCTATGGCCCGGCAGCGGCGTCTGCGGCGGAACTTTCCTGCCGTCCTTCTCGAGCAGGACCCGCTTCTCTTGGACCTTCCCGTCCTGGCGGACGAACTGATAATCGAAGAGGTAGAGGTGATCGTTCCTGTCGCCTGATTTGGGATTGGCGGACCAAGGCGGCCGGCCGGAGCCCATGTGTCCTCCGGCGTATCCGCCGCCGGCGCTTGTTGCGGCGCTTCCTTGGACCGAGTCAGGGGCCATGCGTAAGTCCCCCTCTCGCCCGTCCCGACTGATATCGACCTTCTCCGCGACCTCTTCGAGGCAGATGAAATCGAGAGCGGCCTTCTCCAGGCGGGCGCAGTATTGTCTGGCTTGCTTCAGAACGAGCCCGAGCTGGAAGGGGTCTGTTGCGGGGGCGGGGGTCTGTTGGGCGCAGAGGCTCCCGACCAGCGCGAAGAGGGCGGTACCGACGGCCGAGAATCTGCGCATCACGACGGCTCCCGCAGAATGATAGCACCAAACGTGCCAAAAGGCCCGCCTGAAAAATCTGACTCGGCCTAAAAAATCGTCCTCATTCGAGGACTATCCCGTTTATATAAGGACACTTAGGGGCCGGCCTGGGGCCCTGCGGGATTGCATCCTGCCCGTCCGACCAGGGGCGACGTAGGGGCTCCGGCGGCCGGCTTGACCCGCCCGCCCGACTTCTGTACATTGAGGCGCACCTGAGGCAAATGAAGAAGACCGAAGAGCTCACCTTCGATTACCTGGTCATCGGCTCGGGCTTCGGCGGCAGCGTCGCTGCCATGCGCCTGGCCCAGAAGGGCTATTCGGTCGGGGTCGTCGAAGCCGGCCGGCGCTGGCACGCCGACCAATTCCCCGCGCCGGAACTGGAACCTGCGCAAGTTCCTCTGGATGCCCGGGCTCGGCCTCTATGGGACCTGGCGTCTGCGGCTCCTCAACGGCGCTTTCATCCTGGCCGGGTCGGGCGTCGGCGGGGGCAGCCTCAACTACGCCAACACGCTTTATGTGCCTCCCGACGTCTTCTTCGAGCGGCCCAGCGTCCAGCGCCTGGGCGGCAAGGCCGAGCTCCTTCCTTATTATGAGCTGGCCGGCCGCATGCTCGGCCTCACGCCCAATCCGGTCGAGACCGTCCAGGACGTGCTCATGCGGGAGACCGCGGCCGAGATCGGGCGCGGATCGACCTTTCGCCTGACAGACGTCGCCGTTTATTTCGGGAAGGAGGGCGAGCCGGCCGCCGACCCCTACTTCCAGGGCGAAGGGCCCGACCGCATCGGCTGCGAGCTCTGCGGCGAATGCATGACCGGCTGCCGCAAGGACGCCAAGAACAGCCTGGACAAGAACTATCTCTACTTCGCCGAGAAGTTCGGGGCCCGCATCTTTGCCGAGAACAAGGTCGTCGACATCGAGCCGCTCGGCGCCGAGGGGAGCGAAGGCTATCGCGTCCGGACGCGGAAGACGACGGGTCTTCTGCGCCGCCGCCGCGGCCTCGTTTTCAAGGCCAAGGGGCTCGTCATTGCCGCTGGAGCTTTGGGCACCAACACCTTGCTCATGGACATGAAGCGCAAGGGCCGGTTGCCCAACCTCTCGGACCATCTCGGACGATACGCCCGGACGAACAGCGAGACCATGCTCGGCGTCAGGTCGTTCGCCGAGGGACGTCGAGTACTGCCGCGGCGTCGCCATCACCTCGAGCGTCCAGCCCGACGAGGAGACGCGCCTCGAGCCCGTCCGGTTCGGGAAAGGTCACGGCGCCATGTGCGCCCTCGTGGCCGCCCTGACGGACGGCGGGAAAAGGCTGCCGCGGACCCTGCGCTGGATCGGCAACGAGCTCATCCATCCCATCCGCAATCTCCGCATGCGCAACCCGCATAGATGGGCCAACGAGACGATCATCCTGCTGGTGATGCAGACCGCCGACAACTATTTCCATTTGAAGCGGCGCCGGCCCTGGTTCTTTCCCTTCGCTCCGGTCTTGGCCTCGAAGCCGGGCACGGAATGCCGCCACCCGACCTGGTTCCCGGTCGGGAACGACTTCGGCCGCCGGCTGGCCCGGCGGGCCGGAGGGGCGGCGTCCAACGTCATCAGCGAGGTCACGGTCGGGGCGCCCATCACCGCGCACATCCTCGGGCGGCTGCTCGTTCGGGCCGACGCCGGAAGAAGGCGTCGATCGACGAGCGGAACCGGGTCAGAGGGCTACGCCAACATGATCGTCTGCGACGGCTCGCAGATCCCGGAGAACCTCGGCGTCAATCCGGCCCTGTCCATCACCGCCTTCGCCGAGCGGGCCATGTCGTTCGTCCCGCCGAAGACGACGGTCCGCACCCTGATCGCGGAAAAGATGTGGGGATTGGACGGCCTCCTTACGAGATCGTCCGGGCCTTCTCGATCTCCGCCCACGCCCGCCGCATGAGGGCCGCGGCGGCATCCGTGTTCGCGGCCGGCCAGCGGATATCTCCCGCCTGCTCGAGGACGGCGCGCGAGTCCGTGACGGGAGGGGGGAACGGCCGATGGCCCGCGGCCCACACGCCCCAGGTCTCCAAGAGCGCCTCGAGAGCGCGGAGGTCAGCTCGGTCGAACGGATGGCTGTTTCCGTCGCGGTCACGAACCCCGAGGTGCTTTCTTCGAGCTTGGCCAGCATCGCTTCGAGGTCGGCCGGGAACATCCGTGCCGACATAATCCTTCCGGAAGCTGATGGACAAGTCTTCCATGCGCCGGGCCGACTGCCAGATCTCCCGGGCCCGGAGCCGGATAAAGGCCGCCTGGGCCCAGCTCTGGGCCTTGATCCTGTCGAACCGGTCTTTGGCCGTCCCGGCTGGAAGCCTGGCCATCTTCCGATAGGCTTCCAGGTCCTTGGCCAGGGCGGCGATCCGCTCCCAGCTTGCGCCGATATCGGCCGCGGCCCAGCCGCCGAAGCGGGCGTGGTAGCCGATCTCGGCCATGAAGGCCCTGAGCTCGTCCCACTGGACGGGACGCGTCCCGGCTTTGAATTCCGCCTGAAGCCGGGCGGCCTGGGCGGCGTCCAAGCCGGCGTGCATGCCCTCGTGCATGAGCCCGCCGGCGAGCATGTGGTAGTCCTCTTCGCGCAGAGACGCGAGCAGCCGGGCGCAGAGAGGGCCCCCGAGCGCCCGCTCGAGCTCGCCGCGGGATTTCTCGTCGCGGAAGAAGGATTCGAGGCGGCCGGTCTTTTCCCGGAAGCCGCCCGCCTCGGTCCCGTTCGCGGCGGCCCGCATCCGGCCGTACTCCTCGACGATCGAGGACCGGGCGAGAACGTTTTCCGGTTCTCGACGCAGAGGGTCAGATAGGCCGATTCATGGACTTCCATGAACAGCCGGCCGTCGGCGTCGTAGCCGTGGGTCATGAAGTAGGTCCCCGGGCGGACGAGGTACGTCTTGCCGGGAAAATAGCCCCGGGCCCGGTCCCAGGCGGCGCCGTAGCCTCCGGCGGACCATTCCTCCGGGCTGAACCGGTCCCGCAGGGAATAGAACTTTGATCCAAGGACTGTCTGGATGACCTCCCGGGCTGGGTCGTTCGCGGGAATGTCACTGAACGGGATCCTCTCGACCCCGGGACGCGCCGAAGTGGCTGCGGCCACGAGGAGACAGAGACCGAAGACGGGCAGCCAGACCGCTCCCGCGAGCTTACTGGGGGGGTTCATGGGACCCTTGTCGGGCTCATCCGGCCTGTCAGCGCATCCCCGGGAGGGGTTCGGGCCGGAAGGGAAAATGAATGATCTCGCGTGCGGACGGCCTCAGGACGTTTCCCGTTCGGGATCGTCGGGAGCCGGTGGAGCCGCCGGGGCCTCGTCGGGCGAGAAAACCTCGGGCTCGCCTTCGGGGTTGGCCAGCTTGGCCAGCTTCCGCTGCCGCTTCTCTTCCTGTTTCTTCAGTCGTCTCAGCTCTTTGGTCCGTTTTTCACTTTTGAACGCTCGATTACCTCTAGGCACCAGACCTCCTTGTTCCGGATTTCGCCTGTATCATACAGAGATTCGGCAGGCCGTTCAAGCCTGCCGCAGGCCGAGGTGGGGCCTATTGCCGGCTCGCCACCTTTGTTATAATCCGTCCATGAGCGATCTCCAAGGGACCGATCTCCTTTTCCGCCGCTGGGACGCCGGCCCGCGCCTGGCGCGCCCAAAGCTGTCTTCCTTCTCGTCCACGGGCTCGGCGCTCACTCGGGGCGCTGGGATTTCTGGGGTGAGTACTTTGGCCGCCCGGGGCTTCGCGTCTTATGCCGTCGAGCTGCGCGGCTTCGGGCGGTCGCCGGAACGGCCGCGAGGCCACATCGAGTCGTTCGAGGTTTGGACCCGCGATATCCTCGCCCTGCGGGAGATGATCGGCCGCGATCTCCCGGGGCGGAAGATCGTTCTGGTCGGAGAGAGCATGGGCGGGCTCGTCGCTTACGACGTCGCGGCCCGCCATCCGGGCCGGTTCGACGCCGTCGTGCTCATGGCCCCGGCCTTCAAGAACGGCCTGAAGTTCCCGTTGAGCACCTATGCCAAGATCGGGCTGATCCCCTTCGCCCCGAAGCTCATGATCGACCTTCCGTTCACCTCGGAGATGGCCACTCGCGACCCGGACTATGCCGCGGTCATGAACGCCAGCCCCGATGAGCTCCGGCAGGCCAGCATCAAGCTCATGGCCGGCTTCCTGCCGGTCCAGGCCCGGGCTGGGCGCCTGGCCCGGCGAGCTTCGGGCGCCCACGCTCCTCATCATCCCGGGCATCGATCACCTCGTCGACGAGCGGGGCGGATATAAGATCTTCCGGAAGATCGCGGCGGCCGACAAGACCCTCCTCGAATATCCGGACAATTTCCATGCCCTCTATATCGATCTCGGCCGCGAGAAGGTCTTCGCCGACATCCTCGACTGGACGGCCAAGCGGGTCTGACGTGAGCCACATCCTGGCCATCGATCAGGGCACGACGGGCAGCCGGGCCATCGTCTTCGACCGGCGCGGCCGGACCGTCGCCTCGGCCTACGAGGAGTTCCCTCAATACTTCCCTCGCCCCGGCTGGGTCGAACACGATCCGGAGGAGATCTGGCGGAGCGTTTTCCGGACGGTCCAAAAGGTCCTGGCCAATGTCCCGGGCCGCTCGATCGCGGCCATCGGCATCACCAACCAGCGCGAGACGACCGTCATCTGGGACCGGAGGTCGGGACGGCCGGTCGCGAACGCCATCGTCTGGCAGTGCCGCCGGACCGCCGGCCGCTGCCGCGACCTGGCGGCCGAGCCGGGGATGAGCGCCCTGATCAGGAGGAAGACGGGGCTGCCGATCGACGCTTACTTTTCGGCCACCAAGGCCGAGTGGCTGCTGCGGCGGGGCGGCCTGCGCGAGCGGGCCCGGCGCGGCCGCCTGGCCTTCGGCACGACCGACGCCTGGGTCCTGTGGAAGCTCACGGGCGGCGCCAACCACGCCACCGATCCGACCAACGCCTCGCGGACCATGCTCTTCAACATCCGCGATCTCGATTGGGACGACGACCTGCTCAAGCTTTTCGGCGTCCCGGCCGCCGTTCTGCCGCGGATCCTGCCTTCCTCGGGGGAGTTCGGGCGGACGGTCCGCTGGGGCCGGTTGCCGGCCGGCATCCCCATCATGGGCATCGCCGGCGATCAGCAGGCGGCCCTTTTCGGCCAGGCCGGGTTCCGGCCCGGGGCCATCAAGAACACCTACGGCACCGGCCTTTTCATCCTTCTTAATACCGGGCGCGAGCCGATCGAGTCCCGCCACGGCATCATCACGACCGTGGCCTGCGGCCCCGGCGGCAAGGCCGCTTACGCCCTCGAAGGGTCCGTGTTCATCGCCGGGGCGGCCATCCAGTGGCTGCGCGACCAGCTCGGCCTACTCGGCGCGGCCGGGGATTCGGAGGCCATGGCCGCCGCGGTCGCCGACAACGCCGGCGTCTATTTCGTCCCGGCCTTCGTCGGGCTCGGCGCGCCTTATTGGGACGCCGAGACGCGAGGCACCATCGTCGGGCTGACGCGCGGCGCCAACCGGAACCACTTGGTCCGGGCGGCCGTCGAGGCTATGGCCTATTCGACCCGGGACGTCCTCGAGACCATGCGGCTGGACTCCGGGCTCCGCGTCCGCGAGCTCCGAGTCGACGGCGGCGCCTCGGCCAACGACTTCCTGTGCCGCTTCCAGGCTGATATTCTCGGGATCCCGGTGGTGCGCCCGAAGACGGTCGAGACGACCTCGCTCGGGGCCGCTTATCTGGCCGGCCTCGGAGCCGGGATCTGGGAATCGACCGCGGCCATCGAGCGGCTGGCCGTCGACGAGCGCAAGTTCACCCCGTCCATGTCCCGCGGCCAGGCCGATAAGCTCTACGCAGGGTGGCAAGCTGCGGTCCGTAAGGCCCGAGCTCTCTGATCGATTTGTGGATAATAAGGAAGATGTTCCTCATTGCCCCGTCGACGATGTTCCCGCGAGGCGGCGAGGGGTGTCGTCCCAAAGCCCCCGTAATGGAAAGGGGGCCCGCCGGAGGCGGGGGAAACCAGCTACAAGGTTTCCGGGGCGCGGGGGCACGGGACGATATCCCGAGCATAGCCGAGAAGGGAACATCCCCCAAACGGCTCGGGCTCTTTGAAGGAGATATCCATGATTAAACCAAGCCTCACGCTCGTCGTCAGAGCCGCGCTTATCGGCCTCATCTTCATTGGGGCTTCGCGCTTGATGGCTGGGGACTCTTGGCGCGCCGATTGGCCAGTCCTAAGAACCTACGACCGCGACCACGTCGAAAAGATCGCCATGCCGATCGGCGGCATCGGCACGGGCACGGTCTCGCTCGGCGGCCGGGGCAACCTCATCGATTGGGAGATCATGAACCGGCCGGCCAAAGGCTACACGCCTTATAGCGGCCAGCAGACCGGGCCGTTCTTCGCCGTTCACGTCGAGGACGGAAAAACATCCTTCACCAGGGCCATCGAAGGGCCTTTGCCTCTGTCCGCCTACGAGGCCTCACACGGCTCGACGGCCGTCAACCACGGCCTGCCGCGCTTCCGGAACGTCTCCTTCTCGGCCGCCTATCCTCTCGGGCAGGTCCTGCTCTCCGATCCGGATTCGCCGGTAGACATCCGCCTCGAGGCCTGGAACCCGCTCATCCCCGGCGCCGCCGACGATAGCGGCTACCCCGTGGCCGCGCTCCGCTATGTCCTCATCAACAAGACCGGCCGGCCGCTTCGGGCGGCGGTCTGCGGCACGCTGCCGAACTTCATCGGGGCGGACGGCTCAGGCACGACCAAGGACTGGAAAGGCGATCCGGTCACGTCCGGGCCGGTCAAGAACAGGAACGAATTCCGGGCCACGGACAAGCTCCGCGGCATCTTCATGTACTCGGACGGCGTCGCCGAGAAGCACGAGGCCTGGGGCACGATCGTCCTGGCCGCTCCCGCCGCCACGCGGGGCACGAGCCGGACAGCCTGGCTATCGGCCGGCTGGGGCACGCCCCTCCTCGATTTTTGGGACGATTTCGCGGCTGACGGCCGGCTCGATCCGCGGCCGGCCACGACCGAGGACATGCCCTTCGCCTCGCTCACGGTCGAGCTCGACATTCCCGCGAACGGCAGCGCCGTCGCGCCCTTTATCCTGGCCTGGCACTTCCCGAACCGCGTGACCTGGTCGCCCAAGGGCACGCCCGACGACGTCATCGGCAATTATTACACCACGAAATGGCCTTCCGCCTGGGCCGCGGCCGAGGACTTCATCACGCGCGCCGGCGGGCTGGAGTCGCGGACCGTCGAGTTCGTCCGCGCCTTCGCTTCGAGCACGCTCCCGGCCGAGGTCAAGGAGGCCGCGCTCTTCAACCTCAGCACGCTCCGGACCCAAACCTGCTTCCGCACGCCCGACGGCCGCTTCTTCGGCTTCGAGGGCTCGAGCAACAACTCCGGCTGCTGCTTCGGCTCCTGCACCCATGTCTGGAACTATGAGCAGGCCACGGCCTTTCTCTTCGGCGCCCTGGCCCGATCCATGCGCGAGACCGAGTTCCTGGCCGCGACCGACGACCAGGGCCTGATGAGCTTCCGCGTCCGCCTGCCGATCGATCGGGCCCGCGAGTACGGCAAGGCCGCCGCCGACGGCCAGATGGGCACGATCATGCGGGTCTTCCGCGACTGGAAGATGTCGGGCGACAACGCTTGGCTGGCCAAGCTCTGGCCGGCGATCAAGCGGGCCCTGTCCTTCGCCTGGATCAAGGGCGGCTGGGACGCCAACCGCGACGGCGTCATGGAGGGCTGCCAGCACAACACGATGGACGTCGAGTATTACGGCCCGAACCCGCAGATGGAGCTCTGGTACCTGGGTGCCCTGAGGGCGGCCGAGGAGATGGCCCAGGGCATCGGCGACGAGACGTTCGCCAAGCTCTGCGCGGACCTGTTCGCCAAGGGCCGGGCCTGGACGGACGCGAACCTGTGGAACGGCGAGTACTACGAGCACCACGTCCAGCCGCCCAAGAGCGTCGAGGATGTGGCCCCGAGCCTGCGCCTCGACATGGGCGCCAAGGTCGTGACCGAGCCGGACTATCAGCTGGCCCGGGGCTGTCTCGTCGACCAGCTCGTCGGCCAGACCATGGCCCACATCTGCGGCCTCGGCTACCTCGTCGATCCGGCCCACGTCAAGACGACGCTCCGGAGCATCCTCAAGTACAACACCCAGGCCGGGTTCTTCGACCACTTCAACTGCCTGCGGTCGTTCGTGCTCGGCGACGAGACGGCCCTGCTCATGGCCAGCTATCCGAAGGGCCGGCCGCAGAACCCGTTCCCGTATTTCACCGAGGTCATGACCGGGTTCGAATACACCGCCGCGGTAGGCCTCCTCTATGAGGGCGACATCGCCGACGGGCTCAAGGTCATCGGCAACATCCGGGCCCGCTACGACGGCCGGAAACGCAGCCCCTTCGACGAGGCCGAGTGCGGCCACCATTATGCCCGGGCCATGGCCAGCTGGGCGGCCGTGCCGGCCCTGTCGGGCTTCTCCTGGGACGGCCGGGACCAGTCGATGACCTTCAGCGCGCCGGAGGGGACCTACTTCTGGTCGAACGGCCACGGCCTGGGGGACATGCCGGGTCGGTCCGGGCGGCCGGACGGCCGAGCTGAAGGTCCTTCAAGGCGGGCTCTCGCTGAAGTCCTTCCGCCTGGGAGACCGGCAGGTTCGGACGTTCAAAACGGCCCGGACCCTTAAGGCGGGGGAGTCGGTTAGCTTGGAATTCTAGTCCAAGAGGGACAGTCCCCTCCGGGGACAGTCCCGTGCCTGGAGGCGATGAAACAACCCTCTCGGGGCTGCGTATTACAGGGCGTCCGAATCGACCGCTGAGGAGTTCAAGATGAAGAAAGTGATGTTTTTGGCCGCGGCCCTTCTCGCCATCGCCTTGTTCTGGAGCGTTCCGGCCTTCCCGGGTCAGGTCCCCGCATCGGTCGTCCCGAGCGAGGCCCGCTGGATCGCCCATCTGGACATGGAAAAGTTCGTCGCCACGAGCCTGTACGGCTATCTCGAAAAGAGCGGCGTCATCGAGATCAAGAGCGCCGATGTCAACAAGTGGCTCAAGCTCGACATTCCCAAGGACCTCACGGGCGTGACCTTGTTCGGCCTGGGCGATGAGGCCAAGACCGACGCGGTGGTTCTCATCGCCGGCAGGTTCGACAAGCCCGGGTTGCTGGCCATGATCGCCCAGAACCAGGAGCACAAGGAGATCCCCTACGCCGGCACCACGATCTACTCGACCGGCGCGGAGGAGTACGGCGCGTTCATCAACGACCACCTGATCGCCCTCGCCGACAGTCAGGCCGGCATCGAGAAAGCGTTGGACGCGGCCACGGGCCGGACCAAGAACTTCTCCGGCACCACGCTGAGCTCGGCTCTCAAGGCCGCGCCCGGTGACGCCTTCCTGAGCGGCGTCCTGCCCAAACTGTCCAAGTTCGGCAAAGAGATCGGTGAATCCAAGATGCTGGAGCAGGCCAGCGGGCTCTTCTTCCTGGCCCAGGAAGCCCATGAACGGCTTCTGATCAGGGTCCAGGTGACCGCGGAAACCGCGGAGAACGCCAAGAACATCGCCGACATCCTCCAGGGTCTCGTCGCCCTGGGCCGGATGAGCGGCGACAAGGACAAGACCTCCCAGGTGATGGCACTGCTCGACGGCTTGCAGGTCAGTCAGGACGGCAAGCTCCTCAAGATCAGCTTCGAGCGGCCGTCGAAGGAGATCGCCGACCTGATCATCCAGAGCCGCGGGAACAAGGGGCTGCTCGACTAGCCCCTGCCGCGGCCGGGAAGCCCCGAGGTCCGGGGCCCGAGCGGAGAGCATGAGCGACCAGGATCGGATGGCCGACAAGACCGACGAGGAGCTGGCCCGCGAGGCGCGGGCCGGCTCGCGCCGGTCTTTCGAAGAGCTGGCGTGCCGCTACAAGCGCCGGCTCTTCGTTTTTTTGCGGCCCCGCCTGGCCAGCGACGAGGATGCCGAGGACATGGTCCAGGACACTTTCCTGAAGCTCTACCGGAACATCGACGGCTACGATCCGGCCTACCGCTTTTCGACCTGGCTCTATACGTCGGCGGGCCGGCTGGCCATCGACGCCTTCCGGAAGGGCGGCGCGGCGGCCCGGAACACGGTCGCCCTAACGCCCGAAATGCAGATCGCCGATCCGGCGGCCCGGCCCGAAGCCGGATCGGGGGGATCGGGATTGTGGGACGCTGCCCGGGCCCTCGGCGGCGACCGGTACAGGGTGCTGTGGTTGCGCTACGGCGAGGACATGTCCATCGAGGAGATCGCCGCCGTCGTCGGCCGGACGAAGCTCGCGGTCCGAGTCCTTCTGCACCGGGCCCGGACAAGCTTGGCCGGACGTCTCGGTCCGAGGCCGGGCGCCGCGGCGGAAGCCGCGGGGGATTGAGGCAAAGGAGAGACACGATGTTGTGCGCACTGAGCCGCTGGTTGGTTTCGAGGTCGGAGGACACGGGGAAGAAGCTCCCCCGCGCGATCGAACGGCATATCGGGCGATGCCCGGCCTGCGGCGCCTACGTTCGCGCCTCCATGACCGTGGCGGCGCGGCTCAGGTCGGAGCGGGCCGCCTATCTGGCCAAGGCCCCGGAGTTCGCGGTCGATCTCGAGGCCGCGGCCTTGCGGATGAGGCCGGACCGCCGGGGCGTGGAGACCGCAACGAAGGCCTCCCGCCGCTTCCTGTTCGGGCTTCGTCCTCTTCCGGTCGCGGCCGCCGCGCTCTTCCTCGTGGCCGCGGCCGCCATCGTTTTCCGGGTCACCCGCCCGGCGCCTCCCGCCAATCCTCAGGAGATGGCGGCCGCGACGGCCGCGATCCGCAGCCTGACCTCGGCTCCGAAAGAGCTGCCGGGGGTTGTCGGCGAAGCGGAATCGTCCTTGGACAAGGAACGTCGGA
This sequence comes from Candidatus Aminicenantota bacterium, assembly GCA_963807525.1. Classification (GTDB taxonomy): domain Bacteria; phylum Acidobacteriota; class Aminicenantia; order Aminicenantales; family Saccharicenantaceae; genus RBG-16-66-30. The sequence continues at coordinate 42,915 of CAWECI010000020.1, forward strand.
TCCTGGAAAAGTCCCTGTTCTCGGCCGCGGATTACCTACAGGCGCGGCTCAATATCAAGATCGAACGGAAATCGAACCCCAACTCGATATAGCCCGCTTACTTGACCCGTTGCTGCGTCGGCCGGAAATCCCAGGTCATCTGGTACATGACCTGCCGGAGGAGCTGGTTCAGCGCGGCGTCCTTGTCCCGGACGGCGAAGACCGGGATGCCGTATTCGATCCCGACCGAGCCGGTCGTGATCTGGCGGGTGGCCGAGTTCGTCCATAAGGTCGCGCCGTTCTTGGTGGATACGAGGCGGACCTTGACGGTCATGTTCATGGCCGTATGGGCGAGCAGGGTCCGGGATAGCGGGGCGGCCAGGTCCAGCTTAGGCTTGACCTTGGTCAGCCCGATCTCGCCGGCGAAGAAGGCGTCGATATTGTGCTTCTGGCCGAGGGCCAGGATGGTCTCGCGATCGAAGGCGGTCTTGCCCAGGCCGGCCAGGACCGTGTCGGACGGGCCGAGCTCGACGACGGGCACGCGCTGAGCGGCGGTGACCTCCTCGAGGAAGTCTTGGCTGGCCACGGCGTCGAGATCGCCCTTGGCCTCGGCGGCCTTGAGCGTGACTATTCCGATGTTCCCCATCTGGGTCAGATCGACGGCCGGCGGGACGAGGATGTAATGGGAGGCGCAGCCGCTGACCGCCGCAGCGACGATCAAAACGAAGGCCACATGCCTGGCTTTCATGGGCGATCTCCTTCCGGATCCGGCCCCAGCCGGTCCCTTCGGATAATTTAGTCGCTGTAGACAGGCCCCTTGCCGGAATTCAGCGAAATGCGGAATTGAAAAAATGGGGACGTTTCTATTTACACAGTGCGCTGCGCCCGCGAGCGGCTGGAACCTTCGGGTTCGCCGCTGCGTATAACAGAGAGACGTCGGGGTTCGCGTTGATTTTGCTCCGGCGCCGTGCCAGAATGGTTGGCTAATCCTCTTCCACGGAGGTACATCACGTGACTCTTCGCCGCATCCCCGCCCTCATCGCTCTGATCCTTTTCAGCTTCGGCCTCGCCTCGCTCGCGATCGCGGAGCCAAGAGGGACAGTCCCCTCCGGGGACAGCCCCAAACAGACCCCAGCCGGGACCGCCTCGTCCCTGACCTTCGACCGCTACCACCGGCCGGAGGAGATCGCCACCGTCCTCCAGGATCTGGCCCGGGCCAATCCCGGCTTCGCCAAAGCCTCGGTCCTGGCCAAGAGCCCCGGTGGCCGCGATCTCGTTGTTCTCGAGATCGGGCCCGAAACGGCCAAGACCGCCAAGGCCCGTCCGGCCGTTTTCGTCGCTGCCGACATGGACGGCACCGTGCCGCTTTCCGCCGAGGCCGGGCTCTGGCTGGCCAAGACCCTTTGCGCCAGGGCGGAATTGCGCGCCGACCGGACCTGGTACATCGTGGCCTGCGGCAATCCCGACGCGGCCTCGCTCTATTTCGCCAAGCCCCAGCGACGCGACACCCGCAACGGCCACCCGATGAACGAGGACCAGGACGACGCGATCGACGAGGACGGCCCCGACGATCTGAACGGCGACGGGATCATCACCGTCATGCGGGTCAAGGACCCCGAAGGCGCCTGGACGGCCGTTCAGGGCGAGCCGCGCCTGATGAAGCAGGCCGACGGCGCCAAGGGAGAGAAGGGCGCCTGGAAAGTGTATACCGAGGGCCTGGACAACGACCGCGACGGCCAGTTCAACGAGGACGGCCCCGGCGGCGTCAGCCTCGGCACGGCCTTCCCGCACCTTTTCAAATATCACGCCCCCGATGCCGGACCCTGGCCCGGCAGCGAGCCGGAGACCTTCGCCCTTCTGAAGTTCTTCGACCAGCATCGCGAGATCGGCCTTGTCTTCGTCTTCGGAGAATCGAACTTCTGCCTGAACCCGCCCCGCGGCGGCCGCAAGGGCGACGCGGACTTCACCGCCATCAAAGTCCCCGAGCGCATCGCCGGCTACATCAATGCCGATCCTAACAAGACCTACACGATGGCCGAGCTCATCGAGCTGGTCAAGCCCCTGGTGCCCCCCGGCATGGAGGTCAACGAGGGCCTGATCGCCGGTTTCCTCGATCTCGGCGCGGCCGTCAATCCGATCGACGAGGACCTCAAGTTCTACAAGGACCTGTCCGAGAAATACAAGGACTTCCTCAAGGCGGCCAAGCTCGACGGCAAGCGCCTCGACCCGGCCCCCGACAAGGACGGCTCCCTCGAGCTCTACGCCTATTACCACCTCGGCCTGCCCTCCTTCGCCCTGGACTTCTGGACCCTGCCCGAGGTCAAGGAGGAGAAGGCGGCCGACGAGCTGACCCCCGAGAAGCTCGAGAAGATGACCAACGACGAGTTCGTCGCCCTCGGCGAGGACAAGATCAACGCCTTCCTCAAGGCCGCCGGCGCGCCCGACCAGTTCAAGGCCAAGCAGGTCATCGAGGCCCTCAAGGGCGGCCAGATGGACACCAAGAAGATGGCCGAGATGATGAAGCAGATGCCCAAGAAGCCGAGCGAGGACGGGGCCGACCCCAAGGAGAAGGCCCTGCTCGCCTGGAGCGATAAGGAGCTCGGCGGCCGGGGCTTCGTCGCTTGGGCGCCGTTCAAGCACCCGACCCTCGGCGATGTCGAGATCGGCGGTCTCGTTCCCTACGCCGACAACACGCCGCCGGCCAAGATGATCGACGGCCTCGTCGCCGGCCAGGTCCCGTGGGTCTTCGAAGTGTCGAAGAAGATGGCCCGCATCGGGATCGCCGCCGCCCAGGTCCGGAAGCTCGGATCCGACGTTTACGAGATCAAGGCCTGGATCGAGAACAAGGGCGGTCTGCCGTACCCGACGGCGATGGGCCAGCGCGACCAGCGCCTCCTGCCGGTCATCGTCACGCTCGGCGGCGGCGACTTCGATCTCGTCCAGGGCAAGGCGCGCAGCCTGGTCCAGGCGGTCCCGGCCCAAGGCTCCAAGCTCGTGACCTGGATCATCCGGACGTCCAAGCCGTTCAAGCTCGAGATCAAAGCGGAGACCCAGACCGCCTGGGGCGATGCCCGGACGGTCGATCTGGGAGGTGCCAAGTGAAGACGCTCGCCTATTCCCTCTTGCTGGCCCTGGTCGTCGCCTCGGCCCTGCCGGCCCAGGCCCCGAAGGCCGAGATCGCCGTGCCCCTGCGCTTCGACCAGTACTATACCCTCGATCAGGTCTATGGGGCCCTGCGGGCCCTGAACAAGGCCTATCCTCAGCTGACGACGCTCGAGACCGTCGGCACGAGCGAGGAGGGCCGGCCGATCATGGCCATGACCGTCAACAACCCGAAGACCGGGCCCGCGCTTTCCAAGCCCGCGATCTACGTCGACGGCAACATGCACGGCAACGAGATCCAGGGCGGCGACATCTCGCTCTACATCCTCGATTACCTGCTGGGCAACTACGGCCGAAACCCGGAGATCACGGCCCTGGTGGACAAGGACTGCTTCTACGTCGTTCCCGTCGCCAACGTCGACGGACGCTTCCACTTCATGGCCGATCCCAACAGCCCCAACAGCAACCGCACCCTGCGCATCGCGGTCGACGACGACAGGGACGGGCTCATTGATGAGGACCCGGACGAGGACCTCGACGGCGACGGCAACATCTGCATGATGCGCAAGAAAGACCCGTTCGGACAATACAAGACCGACCCCGAGGACCCGCGCCTGATGGTCCGGGTCAAGCCCGGCGAAAAGGGTGAATGGAACCTTCTCGGCGAAGAGGGTATCGATAATGACGGCGACGGCCAGATCAACGAGGACGGCCCCGGCTACGTCGATCCCAACCGCAACTGGGGCTTCGATTGGGCCCCGTCCTATGTCCAGGGCGGCTCCGGCGAATTCCCCTTCCAGGCCGTCGGGCTCAAAGGCCTGGCCGAGTGGATGATGACCAAGACCAACATCGTCTTCGTCTGGTCCTATCACAACAACGGCGGCATGCTCCTGCGCGGCCCCAGCCGCAAGGGGCTGGGCGAATATCCGCAGCAGGACGTCGCCGTCTACGACTTCCTCGGCAAGCAGGGCGAGCGGATCATCCCTGGCTACCGCTACCTGATCTCCTGGAAGGACCTCTACACGACCTACGGCGATTCCGGGGAATGGGCCACCCAGACGCTGGGCGCCTATTTCTACTGCGCCGAGGTCTTCCAGACCGAGTCCGAGGCCTTCAAAGGCGCCTCCGAGAAGGTGGAACCTCGTTCGCCCCGTGAGGACGCCGCCCAGAGCTTCCTTGAAGGAGACATCTCCGAGCGCGAACGGCTCAAGTTCAGCGATAACGTCGCCTCGGGCGAGCTCTACAAACCCTGGAAGCCGTTCAAGCATCCGCAGTATGGGGACGTCGAGATCGGCGGCTGGGTCAAGATGAGCTCGCGGCTCGGCGCGCCCTTCATGATCAAAGACCTCGTCCATCGCAACGCTATGGCCGCCCTGTTCACGGCCAAGCACCTGCCCGAGGTCTCTCTCGAGGTCATTGAGGTCAAGCCGCTCGGCGGCCGCCTCTACCGCGTCCGGACGCGCCTGTCCAACCCCAAGGCCATGCCGACCATGAGCTACCTGGCCCAGAAGGTCAATCTCTACCCCAAGGACACGCTCACGGTCGCGGGAAGCGGCGCCAAGGTCGTGGCCGGCGGGTTGCTCGTCGACCCCTATTTCGACCAGGCCGTCTACAAGAAGGACCGGCCCGAGATCCAGTTCCTGGCCGTCCCCGGGTTCGGCAAGGTCGAGTACCAGTTCCTGGTCGAAGGCCAAGGCGAGATCACCTTCAAGTACGTCTCGCGCCACGCCGGGACCCAGGTGAAGACGGTCAAGCTCGACTAAATGACGGATGGGACGGTCCCGCCGAGCCGAGAGCGCCGGCCGGGGCCGTCCCTTTTCCCTGTTGACGAACGGCTCGGCAATACCTAGAGTAGATGTTTATACGCCCGGGTTGACGCAGTAAAGGAGTTTCGGTGTCCAGTGGGAACAAGATCGTCGGCGCGGCCCTGATCGCCGGCTTCTGCCTCGTCTCGTTGGGGCAGGCCTCTCCGGCCGTCGATCCCGGCGCATCCGACCCCGCGCGGCCCGTCCGGTTCGACCTCTCCGCCGGGGCCGACGCCGCCTCCGGCCGCGGTCTTTTCTCTCTGGCCGAGGCGGCCGCCGCTTCGGCCCCCAAGAAACATCCCGCCCGGGCCTGGATCGAAATGGGCGTCCTCTTGGCCTATTCCACCGCGAGCTACTGGCATCGGAACGCGTTCCCGGAGGACTGGCAATTCCAGCTCAAGTTCCACGATCAGTTCGATCGCTTCGTCCTGCTCAAGGGCTGGCGCTTCGACTCGAACAATTTCAAGCTCAACTGGAGCCACACCCTGGCCGGCGGCCTTTATTATCAATTCGCCCGGGCCAACAACCTGTCCTGGTCGCGGTCCTGGCTGATGGCCATCGCGGCCTCGACCTATTGGGAGTCCTTCGTTGAATGGCGGGAGGTCATCTCGCTCAACGACCAGATCACGACCGGGCTCGGGGCCTACTCGACCGGCGAGCCTTGGTACCAGACCGGTCGTTACCTGGCCCACCAGCCCGGATTCCTGTACCAGGTCCTGAGCTTTCTCAACCCCATCGTCAAGTTCAACGAGTGGCTCGATCGCAAGAAGCCCGGCGCGAAGGCTTACACACAGCCGGGATGGCATGATTTCTCCCTCTTCCTGGGAGCGAGGAGCCTGGCCCGGTCCGGGCAGTCGGCCGAGACGGGCGTTTATTTCGGTTTCCGGACGGATCTCCTGTTGCCGCCCGATTACGGACAACCCGGCCAGGTCCGCAGGACGCTCAAGGATACCTATTTCAGCGGCCTCAGCCTAGATTACACGGTCCGGGACGGGCACGCCGATGAGACCAACTTTTATACCAGCGTGATGGCCCTTGGCTCTTTCCGGCAGAAGATCGACGCCGGCGGCCGGGGCTACAGCCTGATCTTCGGACTCGGGACCTCGTTCGAATACTTCAAGAAGCGGCCCCTCGAACCCTACGACGCCTCCCCCGTCCCCGTCAAACAGGGCATTGACCTCCATTTCGAGATACCGAGGAATTTCACCGATAAGCTGGCGTTCGTGCACCTGGCCGGCCCCGTCCTGGACTGGATGGTGTTCCGGCCCGGACTGAGGCTGCGGACCGAGGCGGCGGCCTATTTCGATTTCGGGCTGGTCAACTCGCTGGCCCTCAACGCTTACTCGGAGCTCCATCATACCCCGCCCGACGATACCATCGAGGGCATGAAGACCACGGTCATGTATTACGGGTACTATTACGCCTTCGGCGGCACCTTGTCCGGGAGCGCGCACCTCGAATGGGGGAACTTCCGGGCCCAGACTCTGGCCAGCTTCGGCGCCTGGAGCTCCGTCGATGGCTTGGACCGGTTCGGGAGCGAGGTCACGAACAACGCCCACCTCGACGACAACCGGTCCCGCTATCTGGTCGGCGCGGGCTGGAAGGTGCCCCGCGCGCCCTTCGAGCTCTTCGTCCGCTACGAGGCCATCCACCGCTGGGGGCGGGTCCTCGAGGCCCGCGCCCACAGCCTCGAACGCCGGCTCTTCGCCGGCCTCGAATTCGCCTTCTGAGGCCCGGCCGCCCCGAAACGTAATCCTCTCATGGCCGCCTCCCGTGGCCGGCAAGGATTTTCTTTCATTTCATATGTTTTTTCCCCGATTCCAGGGAAGAACCGGGGCGCGTCGGCGTCAAAATTATGGTATAGTAGTCTGTTTTTAATCGACCGGGGCCGGTTCATTAAGGGCCCGGGTTCCAGAGGAGTGGCGACGATGGCAGTGAATTCGCGACCAGGCCGGGCTTATCGCTTCGTCTCGGCCGCCCTTGGCCTGATCTTCGGGCTGGCCCCCCTGCTCTCCGCCCAGGAGAGGCCGCTGACCCTGGATGAGGCCGTCAAGCTGGCCCTGGACAGGAATGAGCGGGCCCAGGCCGCGAGCCAGGATATCGCAGCGGCCAACGCCCGCGTCGCCCAGGCGCGGTCGTTCTTCCTGCCGACGATCACGAGCACAGGCACCTATACTCGCCGTGCCTATGAGGTCAAGCGCGTCGTCGGCGACCAGGAAGTCGTCATCTCCAGGTTCAACGCCCTCTCGGAGACCCTCGGCCTCAACGAGACCCTCTTCGACGCCCGCAGCATGACCACCCTGGCTGCCGTCCGGGCCCAGCGGAACGCCGATGTGGCCACGGCCAATGAGAGCCGGAGACAGCTGGCCTTTGAGGTCAGCCAGGCCTACTTGGCCACGCTGGGTACGACCCAGGTCCGGGAAGCCTCGGGCCGTCGATTCGCCTTCGCCGGCCAGAACCTCGACGCGGCCAAGGCCCGCTTCTCGGCCGGCCTGGCCTCGGTCAACGACGTCACCCGGGCCGAGCTCGAGTACGCCACGGCCGAGGTCGGATTGACCCAGGTCAAGGGCCAAGTGGAGACGAGCACGCTCCAACTCGGCAACCTCCTCGACGCTCCCGACGCCGTGCGGAACCCGCTCGTCGTCCCGGAGTTCCTGATCGAGGCCGCCTCGGCCGAGGCCGCCAACGCCGAGGCCCTGATCGAGGATGCGCTGGCCCGCCGGCTCGACGTCGGCGCCCTCCGCTGGGTGGCCTCGTCCCAGCATTCGCTGGCCAAGGTCCCGTTGCTCGGCTTCCTGCCGTCCCTCGGCGTCAGCGGCCGGTACAGCCTGACGAACGAGGCCAGCTTCAACAACCGGACCTGGAACTGGAGCCTCGGCGCGACCCTGAACTGGACGCTCTTCGACGGGCTGATCCGGTTCGGCCAGCGGCGGGAGCAGAAGGCCCTGGCCCAATTGGCCGACCTCGATGTTCGGGCCGCGGTCCGGCGCGTCGAGCTCGAGATCCGGGAGGCCCTGGTTTCCCTGAGCAACCAGCGGGCCGCGCTGAAGCAGGCCAACACGGCCTACGAGGTCGCCAAGAAGAACGCGACCGAAACGACCGAACTCTATCGCCAGGGGCTGGCCTCCGCCCTCCAAGTCGCCGACGCCAACGTCAGCCTCTTCGAGGCCGAGGTCGCCCTCGTCCAGCAACGCTACGGTCTGGGTGTCGCCTTCCTCGACCTGGAAGCCGCACTCGGACTCGACCCCTTCGGGAAGGAGCCACGCACGTGATCAGCACGAGAGCCAAGAGATTCGCCGTTATCGCCAGCGCCGCCGCGCTGGTCTTGATCGTTCTGGGCGGCGCCTGCAAGAAGAAGGCCGATGGGCCCGCCGGGAGGATCGGCGGGCGGGGCCGGGTCCAGTTCCCGGTCGACGTGCAGAAGGTCCAGGTCCGGTCCCTCGTCTATACCGTGACGGCCGTCGGTTCGGTCGACGCCTTCGAGAAGGTCCAGGTCACGGCCCGCGTTTCCGGCGCGGTCGACCGCGTCCGCTTCGCCGAAGGGGAGTTCGCCCAGGCCGGCCAGGTCCTCGTCGAGATCGAGACCGAGCGCTACCGGCTGGCCCTCGAATCGGCCCAGGCCGCCTTGGAGAAGGCCGAAGCTTCCAAGGCCGACGCCGAGGCGGGCCTCAAGCGCCGCGTGACCGTCATCACCCAGAACCCGGGCCTCATCCCCGGGGAAGAGGTCGAGACCTGGCGGACCAAGGTCCTGACCGCGGCCTCCGAGGTCGCCCAGACCCGCTCGGCCCTCAACACGGCCAAGCTCAACCTCAGCGACGCTTTCGTCAAGGCGCCCATCTCGGGCATCATCCAGACCCGGACCGTCCAGACCGGGCAGTACATCCAGACCGGCACCGTCCTGGCCACCCTCGTCCGCCGCGACCCGCTCCTGCTCCGTTTCCGGGTGCCCGAGCGCGACGCGGCCCGGATCAAGCCCGGCCAGAAGGCCGTGTTCCAGGTCCGCGAGGACAGCCGGGAGTTCACGGCCAAGGTCGTCCACGTGGCCGGGACGGCCGACGACACATCGCGCCTCGTCGACATCACGGCCAACATCGAAGATACGAGCGACAAGAGCCTCCGGCCGGGCTCGTTCGCCGAGATCTCCGTCCCCGTATCCTCCCCCGGCCAAGCCCCGGTCATCCCGGTCGGCGCGGTCCGCCCGAGCGAGCGCGGCTTCGTGGCCTATATCGTCGAAGGCGACAAGGCGGTCGAGCGCATCTTGACCCTGGGCATGCGGTCGGCCGACGGCCAGGTCGAGGTCCTGTCCGGCCTCAACGGCGGCGAAACCCTTGTCGTCCGCGGCGCCGAGGCCCTGTCGAACGGGGTGACCATCCGCATCGGCGCCCCCGCCGACGTCGCACCGGCCGGCGCCCCGGCCCCCGCCCCGGCCGAAAAGAAATAAGGACCGCCCCATGAACCTGACCGAAGTCTGCGTCAAGAAGCCCGTCCTGGCCTGGATGCTCATGGCCGCCACCATCGTCTTCGGCATCGTCGCCGGAGGCCGGATCGGCATCAGCCAGTTCCCGGACGTCGATTTTCCCACCATCAACGTCTCCGCCACCTGGGAAGGCGCGGCGCCGGAGGTCATGGAGAACGAGGTCGTCGAGCCGCTCGAGGAGACGCTGATCCAGATCGAGGGCATCCGCACCATCACCTCGAGCTCTCGCCAGGGCTCGGCCAACATCACCGTCGAGATCGAGCTGTCGCGCGACGTCGACCTGGCCCTTCAGGACGTTCAGGCCAAGGTGTCCCAAGCGGTCCGGATGCTGCCGCGGGACATGGACCCTCCGACAGTGTCCAAGTCCAATCCCGAGGACCAGCCGATCATGATGGTCCGCCTGGGTGGGCCTTATCCCCAGCGCGTCCTCAGCGACTACGTCCAGTACGGGCTCAAGGAGAAGCTGCAGACCATCCCCGGCATCGGCGAGATCACGCTCATGGGCGTGCTGTCCCGGAACGTCCGCATCTGGCTCGACGCGGCCCGCCTCGACGAAAAGAGCCTGACCGTCAGCGACGTCATCGGCGCCCTGCAGCGCGAGCACGTCGAGCTGCCGGCCGGCCGGCTCGAGACGCCCGGCCGGGAGATCAACGTCCGCGTCCTGGGCGAGGCCCTCGACCTCGACACCTTCCGCAAGATCGTCGTCCGCGAGGCCGGGGGCAGCCCCATCTACCTCAGCGATGTCGCCATGGTCGAGGACGGCTTCGAGGACGTCCGGCGCATCGCCCGCGTCGACGGCGGCCCGGCCCAGGGCCTGGGCATCAAGAAGCAGCGCGGCGCCAACGCCGTGGCCGTGGCCCAGAGGGTCCGCGAGACGCTCGACGAGTACCAGCAAGACCCTGCCGAGCGACATGACCGTCGGCATCACCAACGACAGCACGGAGTTCATCCGGGATTCGGTCAACGAGATCCAGTTCGAGCTGCTGCTCTCGGTCATCCTGACGGCCTTCGTCTGCTGGCTCTTCCTGGGGTCGCTCTCGAGCACGCTCAACGTCATCCTGGCCATCCCGATGTCGCTCCTCGGCACGGTGGCCATCATCTATTTCCTGGGGTTCACGTTCAACACCTTCACGCTGCTGGCCTTGGCCCTGGCGGTCGGCATCGTCGTCGACGACGCCATCATGGTCATGGAGAACATCTTCCGCCACCGCGAGGGCGGCGAGGCCCTGGTGCCGGCCGCCTTGGACGGGACGCGGGAGATCGCCTTCGCCGCTCTGGCCGCGACCCTGGCGGTCGTGGCCATCTTCATCCCCGTCGTGTTCATGAAGGGGATCATCGGCCGCTACTTCCTCCAGTTCGGGATCACCCTGTGCCTGTGCGTGCTGCTGTCCTACGTCGAGGCCGTGACCCTGGCCCCGGCCCGCTGCTCGCAGTTCCTCAAGACGACCCGCGAGGGCCGGAACAAGATCGGCCTGGCCGTCGACCGCGAATTCGGCCGGCTCGAGAAGTTCTACGGCCGGACCCTGCGCGGCGGCCTGCGCAGGCCGGGCCTCATCCTGGCCCTGGCCGGGGTCCTGTTCGCCGCGGCCATCGGCGTTTTCACGATGCTGCCGAGCGAGTTCGTCCCCTCGCAGGACCAGAGCCAGATCATGGTCCGCCTGATGACCGCCGTCGGCTCGGACATCACCGAGACCGACGCTCTCGTCACCCGCGCCGAGGACCTGGTCCGCCGCCACCCCGAGGTGTCCCAGATCTTCAGCTTCGTCGGGGGCGGCAGCAGCATCAATTCCGGCATGCTTTACGTCCGGCTGGTCCCGCCCAAGGAGCGCAAGCTGAGCCAGGCCGGGATCTCGAATCTCATCCGGCGCGAGCTCAACGCCATCCCCGGCATCCGGGCCGTCATCCAGGACACGTCCCAGCAGGGCTTCACCGCCCAGCGCGGCTTCCCGGTCGAGTTCTCGGTCCGGGGCTCGGACTGGAACCAGCTGGTGCCGTTGAGCCAGAAGGTCATGAGCGACCTCGGCGTGAGCGGTGTCGTCACGGACCTCGACTCGGACTACCGGGTCGGCATGCCCGAGCTGCGGGTCAGCCCCGACCGGGCCGTTTGCGCCGACATCGGCGTCTCCGTCGACGAGGTGGCCACCACGATCAACGCCCTGGTCGGCGGCATCCGGGTCGGCAAATACAGCACCGGCGGCCGCCGTCTCGACGTCCGGCTCAAGCTCATCGCCGGGCAGCGCTCGCGGCCCGAGGACATCTCGCGGCTGCGGGTCCGGGCCCGGAACGGCGAGCTGGTGCCGCTGTCGTCGCTCGTCGTCTTCGACGAGCAGGCCGCCCTCCAGGCCATCACCCGGCGCGACCGGGAACGGGCCATTTCGATCTTCGCCAACGTCGCCCCAGGCCATTCCCAGTCCGAGGCCCTGGGCCTGGTCGAGACCATGGGCAAGACCCTGCCGGTCGGCTACCGGATCGTGCTTGGCGGGTCCAGCGTGGCCTTCCGCGAGTCCATGAGCAGCCTGCTCTTCGCCATGGTCCTGGGCATCCTCATCGCCTACATGATCCTGGCCTCCCAGTTCAACTCGTTCAAGGACCCGGTCACGATCATCACCATCCTGCCGCTGTCGATCGCCGGCGCGGCCATCGCCCTGCTCTTCGCCAAGCAGTCGCTCAACATCTTCAGCATGATCGGGTTGCTGCTCCTGATGGGCATCGTCAAGAAGAACTCCATCATCTTGGTCGATTACGCCAACGCGTTCCGGAACCAGGGGTTCGGGGCCAAGGAGGCCATGGAGAAGGCCGGGCCGATCCGGCTGCGACCGATCCTGATGACGGCCACGGCCACGATGATGGCCGCCATCCCGCCGGCCCTGGGCATCGGCTCGGGGTCCGAGATCCGCATGCCCATGGCCATCGCCGTCATCGGCGGCCTGGTGCTGTCCACGGCCCTGAGCCTGCTCGTCGTCCCGGCGTTCTACGTCATCGCGGACAAGCTGAGCAAGAAGAAGGTCGTCGAGGGCGCGGGCGTGCTGGACGAGAGCAATCTGTCCGAGCAAGAGTAGGGCCGGGCCTTAAAACGGCGTTTTGGGGCCCGAAGACGGGTTTCCACGGCTCCGGCCCTTATCTCCCCGGCGGCCGCGAGTCCCTATTTCTTCTTATCCGAGGCGCCCGGCTTCGTCAGCGGGATGCCCTTGGCGCAGAAGGGGCAGACCGCGGGGTCAAAGGCCTCGACCTTGAGCGCGAGAAGGCTGCCGACCGGCCGGCCCTCGATCGTTACCGCCCCGGCCGTGCGGTCGACCAGGACATAGATCCCCGGGACCTGGACCCCGTGCTCGCGCAGGCAGGCCAGGACCTCCTGGATCGAGCCGCCGGTCGTCAGGATGTCCTCGACGATGACGGCCCGCGATCCGTCGAGCCCGGAAAAACCCGAGCGGATGGTCATCTTTTCGTCCGCCCCCCGCTGGGTGAAGGCGAACCGCTTGCCCAGCTTGAGCGCGGCCAGGAAGCCGATGGCGATGGCCCCGTAGGCCGGGGAGACTACGTAGTCGAAATCCGGGACCTCGCGGCGGATCTTGGCCGCCAGGAGGTCGACGATCTTCTCGAGCGCCGCCGGGTTCTCGATGAGCCGGATCTTCTCGAAATACCACTCCGAGTGCTTGCCCGAGGTCAGCTGGAAGTGCCCATGGAGCAGGGCGTCGCTGTCCTTGAACAGGGCGAGGACGGTCTGGTCGGCGGCGAGCTCGGTCATGGCGGCTATCCTTTCACTCTCTTCAAGACGCCCTTGCTGTAGCAGGTGAATTCCTGGCCGGGCGCTGCGAGGTCGAAGGTCTGTTCAAAGGTGTCGGGATCGACGAACCGGTAGGTCAGGCGGGCCCTGAACCCGGCCGGGATGTTCTCGATCGCCTCGGACACGAAGACAAATGGCTGGCCTTCGGCCGGCGGGCCCGTGAGCACGTACTGCGTGACGAAGCCCTCGACATGGAACTGGCGGAGGACGAAGGCCTTGCGGGCCTTGTCGTAGCTGAAAACGCCCATGTCCTCGTGGACCTCGCCCTTGGGGTTCTTCTCCGATGGGGCGATGGTCGTCTTGTTCTGGACCTGGAGGAACGTGCCCCGCAGGATGAAGGCGAAGGTCTGGACGCCCGTTCCCACGCCGGGGCTTCCTTCGCCGGCGCCTTTCCACGTTCCGGCGAAAACGCGGAAGGGGCCCCAGGCATCGGCCGGGGCGGCGGGCGGCTGCTGCGCCAGGGCAACGGTCACGACGACGCCCGAGACCAGCATCAGGCAAGCCAGACAGATTTTGGTCGGTATGCTCTTCATGTCGATCTCCCTTGGATGCCAAGGACCCCTCTCTTATAAACGATTGCGGCCCGCCGGGCAAGAGGGATCGGAGACGGGATCCGTCCCGCGGAGGGCTTGCCGGTCCGGTCCCGAATATGTTACACGGAGAGGGCCACCGAGACGATGGAGAGGACCGCTATGACCGAAGAATTCCGTGACGACCGGATGTGCTTTGTCTGCGGCGAGAAGAACCCTGTCGGCTTGAAGATCCGTCTGCGGATGGACGCCGGGCGCGGCGAGTCCGCCGCCGAAGTCACATTCCCGGCGGACTTTCAAGGTTGGGCCGGGATCGTCCACGGCGGGCTGGTGGCCACCGTGCTCGACGAGGCCCTGATCTACGCCGCCGGGGCGCGCGGCTTCAAATGCGTCACCGGCGAGGTCACGGTGCGCTTCGTCAAGCCGGCCGCGACCGGCGTCGCCTACTCGCTCAAGGGGAGGTTCCTCGAGGACAAGGGCCGCATCGTCATGGCCGAGAGCTCCCTGTGCGATATCGAGGGCCGGGAAGTTGCCCGGGCGACGGGCAAGCTCTTCAAGCTGCCCGCCGAGCCAGGCCGCGACTAGCCCCCTCGTTCCGGCCGTGCCCGAGAAGCCCTAAAGGGATCCGAAAAGAGATCGTAAGAATAGGAACCAGGCGGCGACGAATAAGAGGAAGATCCCGTAAAAGAGCTTGACCGTCCGGCCCGGCAGGCTGATCGTGATCAAGGCGCCGAAGACGGTCCCGAGGAAAAGCCCTCCGGCGATCCAGGCCGCGGCGCCGAGGTCGAGGTTCCCGGCTCCGTGGTAAACGAGAACGCCTGTGATGCCGAAGGGAAAAAGGATGGCCCCGAGCGAGGTGGCGATGGCCCGTTTGGGCGGGTAGTGCAGGGTCAGGGTCAGCAGCGGCACGATGATGTTGCCGCCGCCGATGCCGAACAGGCCGGCCATCACACCGGCCAGCAGGCCGATGCCGATGAGCGGCCAGGGCGAGGGATGGGGGTTCGTCTCCGACTCCGACTTGACCGTGACCGGGAGGCCCCGCCATTTCCGGTAACGCCGGACCGGGTCGATGAAGTTCCAGCTGACATAGAGACAGAAGAGAGCGAAGAACTTCTGCATGATGCCGGCTGGCAGAGTGTTGGCCAGCCAGGCCCCGACCACGACCGTCGTCAAAAGGCCCGCGGCGATGAGGGCCGAGGCCCGAATATCGATGACCTTGGCCTTATAGTAAGCGATGACGCCCAGGATACCGACCGGGAGCAGAATGGCGGCGAGCGACGTCCCCGTCGCCTTGACCAGGGGGAAGCCGGCCGCCAGGATGAGTGCGGGCACGATGATGATGCCGCCGCCGATGCCGAACAATCCGGCGAAGACGCCGGCGAGGACACCGATAAGGATGAGCCAGGGCCCGCTCATGGGCGCGATTATATGTCATTCCCCGGCCCGCCGCAATAATCCGTTGATAAATAACGACATAGCCGCCCGGAATTGCTTCCGGGGCGCCAAGGCGATAAGATGGTTTTTTGGTTCCTGCGCGAGCCGATGGACCTTGGAGGCGTCATGATCAAGACCTGCGAACGATCGGCCCCGGCCGGCCGCGGGCTGACTTTGCCCGTTCTCGTCCTAACGGCGCTTGTCGCCGTCCTTCTCTTCGCCGCCTGCCGCGGCCGGAACGCGGCCCCGTCCTCCGCCTCCGTCCCCTCGAGCCCCGCCGCGCCTGGCCCGGCGCTCGATTACCCGATCCGCCCCGTCCCGTTCACCCAGGTCACGCTGGCCGATTCCTTCTGGGCGCCGCGGCTCGAGATCAACCGGACCGTCTCCATTCCTTACGCCCTGCGCATGAACGAGGAGACCGGCCGGGTCGACAACTTCCGCAAAGCCGCCCATCTCATGACCGGGCCCTACAAAGGCCGCCGCTTCAACGATTCCGACGTCTATAAGTCGATGGAGGCGGCCGCCTACGCCCTCCGCCTCCACCCCGATCCGGCCCTCGATAAGACGCTCGACGACCTCGTCGCCCTCATCGCCAAGGCCCAGGAACCGGATGGCTACCTCTACACGACCCGGACGGTCGATCCGGCCCATCCCGCCCCGGGCGCGGGCCCCGAGCGCTGGTCGAACCTGCGGGTCAGCCACGAGCTCTACAACGTCGGCCACATGTACGAGGCCGCGGTGGCCCATTTCCAGGCCACCGGCGAGCGCACGTTCCTGGCCATCGCCGAAAAGAACGCCGCCCTGC
This sequence comes from Candidatus Aminicenantota bacterium, assembly GCA_963807525.1. Classification (GTDB taxonomy): domain Bacteria; phylum Acidobacteriota; class Aminicenantia; order Aminicenantales; family Saccharicenantaceae; genus RBG-16-66-30. The sequence continues at coordinate 58,831 of CAWECI010000020.1, forward strand.
TCCTGCGCACCTTCGGCCCCGGTCCCGGGCAGCGCCGCGGCTTCCCCGGCCACCAGGAGATCGAGATCGGCCTGGCCAAGCTCTACCGCGCGACCGGCAACCGGGCCTACCTCGACCTGGCCAAGTTCTTCCTCGACGAGCGCGGCCATTATTTCGGCGGCGAGCGCCACGCCCCGAACGACCCCTTCGCCGTCTACGACTCCGACGAGTACATGCAGAACCACAAGCCCGTCCTCGAGCAGGACGAGGCCGTCGGCCACGCCGTCCGGGCCATGTACATGTACTCGGGCATGGCCGACGTCGCCGCCCTCGGCGGCTACCCGGAGTACGTCGCGGCCATCGACAGGCTCTGGCTGAACGTCGCCGGCAAGAAGCAGTACCTGACCGGCGGCGTCGGGGCCCGGGGCGGCTCCGAGGCTTTCGGCGTGGCCTACGAGCTGCCCAACGCCGAAGCCTACACCGAGACCTGCGCCGCGATCGGCAACGCCCTCTGGAACTACCGCCTTTTCCTGCTGCACGGCGATTCCAAGTACATGGACGTCTTCGAGCGCGTCCTCTACAACGGCCTTCTCTCCGGCGTCGCCCTCAGCGGCGACCGCTTCTTCTACCAGAACCCGCTCGAGTCGGCCGGCGGCTACAGCCGCAGCCCCTGGTTCGAGGTGGCCTGTTGCCCGCCCAACCTGACCCGCTTCCTGCCGTCGCTCCCCGGTTATGTCTATGCGACCAAGGACGATGTCGTCTTCGTCAACCTGTTCATCGCCGGGACCGGTAAGGCCGCGCCCGCCGGCCGGCCGGTCGTCCTGACCCAGGACACGCGCTATCCCTGGGACGGCGCGGTCAAGCTGACCGTCGGCCCGGCCGCGCCGGGGCCTTTCGAGCTGGCCGTCCGCATCCCGGGCTGGGCCCGCGGCCAGGCCATGCCGACGGACCTCTACCGGTTCATCGACGCGGCGACCGAGGTCCCGACGCTCAGGGTGAACGGGAAGGCCGCGGCCCTCGATATCCGCGACGGCTACGCCCGCATCCGCCGCGATTGGAAGGCCGGCGACACGGTCGAGATCGATCTGCCGATGCCCGTCCGCCGGGTCGTCGCGAATGAGGCGGTCGCGGCGGACGCGGGCCGGGTGGCCATCCAGCGCGGCCCCATCGTCTATGCCGTCGAGGGCGTGGACAACGACAACCGCGTCTTCGAGCTCGTGCTCCCGGAGTCCTCGTCACTCCTGGCGGAGTTCCGGCCCGATCTTCTCAACGGGGTCGCGGTCGTCTCGGGTTCGGCCGTCTTGGTCTCTAAGGACGCCGCAGGACGGACGGTTGAGGCCGCCCGCCCCTTCCGGGCCATCCCGTATTACGCCTGGGCCAATCGTGGTGCCGGCCAGATGCTCGTCTGGCTACCCCGTACCGCTGCCGCGGTCAGGCCGGCCAAAAAACTCGATATGAGAGTTGATTAGGGTCGGCCCACAGGACTTTCCATATAGATCAATAAGATAGATCGATCTTGGGGATCTCATCGGGGCCTAGATCGACGTATTTAGGGTGAAAGACGCGCTAACGGCCGACGTCCCGATCAGATCCGCTCAGCGCTGCCACCGGCGCGGCGGCTGGCCGACCTGCCAGTAGATCGCGTAGCGCTCGCCGAAGAGCTTGTAGAAGGGGACGAGAGTCACGTCCGCCGGCTTGCCCACGCCCTGGGTGTGGAAGGTCAGGGGCTGGCCCGGGACCGGCTTGAGCCATTCCTCGATCGGGACGGTCGCCTTGACGTCGAACATCGGCACGGGCACGGGATCGCCTTCCGGGCCGTAGTGGCCGTAGACTTTGTCCGCCGTCAGCGCTTCGCCCCCGCCGAGCTTCCCGGCCAGCACGATAGGACCGTAGAGCACGGCCGCCACGTCGGCGCGGTCCGGGCAGCCGCTCGAGCCGCAGGGCCATCGGCAGAGCGACCTCGATCCGGTCGCCGTTCCGCCAGGTCCGATCGATCGTCAGGTAGCTCGACGGGCTGGCCGAGGCCTCATAGGGCCGGCCGTTGATCTTGATCGCGCACGGTCCGGCCGCCCATCCGGGCACCCGGATCCGCAGGGCCAGCCGTCCCGGCCTGGCCGCGCCGATCGTCAGCGTCGTCCTGGCCTCTTCCGGGAATCGCGTCTCCTGGCGGACCTTGATCCCCTTTTCGGTCCAGTCCAGCTCAGAGGCGATGAACAGGTTGACAAAGAGCCCGTCCCGGTCGTGAAAGTAGATGCTGTCGCCATACTTGGCGTGGTTCTCCATGCCGGTCCCGGTGCAGCACCAGAACGAATCGGCCGGCGACATGAAGGTCCGGTACATGCCCGGCATCATCGGCACGTAGTACATCATCATGGCGTCAGCCGGGTTCTGGGTCGACAGGATGCCGTTCCAGAGCGCCCGCTCGTAGTAATCCGCGTACCTGGCCGCCGCGTCCCAGCTGAACAGGTGCCGGGTCAGCTTGAGCATGTTGTAGGTGCAGCAGGATTCGTGGCTCTCCTTGCCCAGCTCCTCGAACATCTGGTAGGGCTCGCCCTCCCAGGCCTCGTTGTCGCTCGTCCCGCCGGTCGCGAAGCTCCTCGCCCCGGTGACCTCGTTCCAAAAGAAGGCGGCTATGGCCCGCAGCCGCGGATCGCCGGTCATCTCGTACTCGCGGGCCGCCCCGATGATATTGGGGATGAAGGAGTTGACGTGCTCGCCCTTCATCTTGTCCTGGGCTTGGGCCAGCGGCTCGGTGTAGTGGCGCTCGTCGAAGCGCCGGGCCGTGGCCAGGTACTCGGCCTTGCCGGTGATCGCGTAGAGGTTGGCCAGGACCTCGTTCATGCCGCCCTGCTCGGTGAAGTTCAGGACGCGCTCCATGTGCACGGGATCGGACCTGTCCGTCCGGGACTTGACCCAGCGGGCCATCCCCTCGACGACCTCCAGGGCCTGCCGGCTGCCGCAATGCTCGGTCATGTCGACCAGGCCGGCCATGATCTTGTGGATCGTGTAATACGGCGCCCAGACGCTGCGGATGGATTCGACGCGGTCGAAGAAGCTCTCCGGGAAGGCGCTCAGGTAGCCCGTGCCGCCGAGGGCCTTCTGGCACTCCGCGAGCCCGGCCACGAGGGCCTCGGCCTTGGCCTTGATCCGCTCGTCGCCCGTCGACGCGTACATCAGGGCCGCGGCCGAAAGGAAATGACCGATCGTGTGGCCGCGCAGCTCGACGTCGGGCTTCTCCCACCCGCCGTACGCCTCGGCCTTGGACGGCAGCCCCGCCGTCACCCGGAACATGTGCAGCAGCCGGTCGTTATCGAGGCTCATCATGTAGCCGAGGTCGCGGGCCATGGCGGCCTTGAAGGGGCCGTCGAGCAGCCGCACGCTCTTCAGGTTGAAGGGATAGGCCCGGACGGGGACGACCGGCTTGACCGTCGCGGCGGCGAAGGTCGTGTCGTCGAGGCCGGCCTGGCCCCCGGTCCCGGAGGCTCCGGCTGCGAGGGCGGCTCCGGCGAAAGTCAAGATGGCGATCCCGGCTGCGATGCGACGAGCGATGGTCATGGCGCCTCCTTACAGGCCGATTATTAACACCTGCTCCGGCCCCTGTCAACGAGGCCCCGGACGGGCCGTTTTCTTCCGCCCCTGCGCCCGCCATTTCGGCTATAATCAGAGCATGCCCCCCAAGGAGAATGAGCGATGACCCCGAAGAGCCTTCCGCCCCCGGTCCGGATCCTCCTCGGCCTGTTCCCCCTGTTGCTGGCCGCCGTTCCGTCCCTCTCGGCCGAAGACATGATCCTCGACAACGGCCGCATCCGGGCCTCATTTAACGACCAGGGGCTCGTTTCGATCGGCTCGCTCAAGCCGGACCGGACCCTGACCTTTTCCGCCGACCCCGCCGCGATCACGATCGACGGCCAGCCCGTCCTCATCGGCAGCCTCGGCCCGGCCGAGATCGAGACGACGCCGGCCAAGGTCGCTTACCGCTACACCCGCGACCCCTTCACCTTCGATGTCGTCTATGAGCTCAAGCCGGCCTGGGAGTTCCTGACCAAGCAGATCATCGTCACGTCGGCCCGCTCGCGCGTCTTTCATATCAACGCGGTCAAGCCGCTCGAGACCACGCTCGGACGGACGGTCGCCGGCGAGCTGCTGCTCAAGGGCGGCTCCTTCGGCGCGATCTGCCGGTTCTTCCCGGCCGACGCCGCGGCCGGCCCGGCCTGGAGCGTCTTCTTTCTGCTCCAGAACCCGTTCATGGCCTGGACGCGCACGGGGGCCTCCGTTTCCGCCTCCTACGCGCCCGACATGGATTGGAGCCGGGACCTCGGGCCGTTCGCTTCGGACCGGCTATGCATCGGGGTCGCCGAGCTCACCGGCTCGCGCTTCCCGGCCCAGGCCGTGCCCGAGTGGGTCTTCGTCCCCGATTACGACCAGCTCCTCCGGGACTCGCCCACGATCGATATCGCCGAGTCGAACGCCCTGGTCGACTGCGTCCGCTCGTTCCTGCTCTACTATCCCTCCCGCAGCGTCCGCGTCCACATCCCCTGGTGCGAGAACGATTACCAGATCGACGTCGGCACGCCCGAAGGCGTCGCGGAATACAAGCGCATCATGGATCGGGCGGCGGAGCTCGGGGCGACCCACCTCCTCTACACGCCGGCCAACAGCGCGCTTTCGACGCTCGCCGACAACGCCGATTTGTGGGGCTGGGAGAACGTGCTCTGGTTCGGCCTGGGCCAAAAGATCCGGAAGGGGGAGTGGGACCCGCGCCGCGACGATGTCCCGGACGGCCTCAAGGCCATGCTCGATTACGCGGCCTCGAAGAACCTCAAGCTCATGGCCTATGCCTATCCCTCGCTGCCGTTCCTCCAGAACCCGGAGTGGACCGCCTACGCCGGCCCCGGCGCCGCCAAGGCCAGCGTCGACACCGGCCTGCGCTCCTTCCAGGACTGGTGGCTCGACAGGCTCCAGGCCTTCATGAAGAAGACCGGGGCCGCCGGCTTCTCCTTCGATCACTGGTGGATCGCCCTGGACAAGGCTTCGAGCAAGTACGCCCAATGGTACGGCTGCCGGCGCGTCCTCGAGGGCCTGCGCCGGGCGGCCTTCGATATCGTCATCGACGGCCGCCAGCAGTACCAGAACTTCGGCCCCTGGACCTGGCTGGCCGGCTCCTACCCTCACCCGACCCTGACCGACGAGCAGCCGGAGAGCTTCAAGGCCTTCCAGGACCTGCACACCGACCGCGTCTCGGCCGACCGCCAGCGCTTCGCCGCCTGGACCTACCGGGTCGAGCGGTTCACCCCGCCCGAGATCATGCCCGGCTTTATCACGCACCAGTCGGAGCGCAACGACGCCCAGGACGTCATGCGCCGCGACAGCTTCCATGCCAAGGACTGGGACGCCCTCGGCTGGACCTACTCGCTGCTGTCCTCGATCGGCACGGCGCCCTTCAACCACGTCATCGACTTCATCCCGGCCCGCGATCCCGAGGAGTTCGCCGCCTTCACGGACGAGGACAAGGCCTTCTTCAAGGGCTGGCTCGACTGGGCGGACCAGAACGCCGGCTTCCTCCACGCCCTCCGGCCGATCATCGGACCTCCCATGGCGGGCCGGGTCGACGGAACGGCCGCCATCGTCGAGGACCGCGGCCTCCTCTTTCTCTTCAATCCCAACCCGGCCCCCAAAACGGCGAGCTTCAAGCTCGATCCGACGATCGGCCTGATCAAGGGCGACAAGCTCATGATCAAGGAGGTCTATCCCGAGGCCGGCCGGCTGGTCGGCTCGACCGAAGGCCTGTGGTCCTATGGCAGCGAGGTCTCCTTGACCTTGCCCGGCCGGGAGGCGGCGGTTTACGAGGTCTTCCCTGCGCCGGCCGAGATCAAGGGGCCCATCCTCTTCAACGTCACCGGCGCCGTCGCGCTCCAGGCCTCCCGGCTGGCGCTGACCGAGGTCACGGCCGAGGTCGGGACGACCAGGGCCGTGGTCGTTGTCGTGCCGGAGAATTCCAAGGTCCGGGCGCTAACGGTCAACGGTGTCGCCTACCCTTTCAAGGCCGACAAGAACGTGATCACCGCCACCGTGCGCTTCGCCGGCCGGGCCTTTTCCAAGTCCCAGAACGCCGGTCCCGTGCCGGCCGGCTTCTCGGGCGGCCTCTACAAAGCCCGGATCACGGTGCCGAAGCGCATCTTCGACCAGCTGGCCGAGCGCCAGAAGTCCTGGCCCGTGAAATACAGCGAGGACGATCTCCGGGCCCCGTGGCTCGCTCCTTGGCGCCTGCTCCTTCACATCCCAATTATCGACGGCACGGACGCGACACCCGTGAGCCTGAGGATCAACGGCCAGCCGGTCGAGGTCCTCAAGGGCTACAACAGCGTTACCGGACACTCGCCGGAACGGACCTTCATCGGCTTCTATGCCGACCTCAGCCGGATCCGGCCCGACAGTCCCATCGACATCGAAGTCAGCCTGCCGACGCTCGAGCCGGGCCGGTTCGAAGGAGCGTTCTTCGAGAACGTCGAGACCGAATACACGACCCGCATCATGGCCCCCCCCGCGCCCGCGGCCAAGCCCGAGCCGAAGAAGTAGGACGACAGGGACTGTCCCCGCAGGGGACTGTTCCTCTCAGGCCTTCTTCCCTAATGCCAGGGCCGAGGGGGTGACGGCCAGGCCGCCCTTGGCCGTGCAGCGGAGCTCGGGGGGCAGCATCTGTCCCGACGCCAAGGAGGCGTCGATCGTCTCGTCGAGCGGGACCGGGTTCTCATAGCCGCCGATGACCAGGTCGGCGCAGGTGAAAGCGCTCGCGGCCGCCACGGCGTTCCGGGTGTGGCAGGGGACCTCGCACAGGCCCTGGACAAGATCGCAGACCGAGCCCATGGTGTTCTGCAGGGCCACGGCCGCGGCGTCGGCCGCTTGGGCCGCGCTCCCGCCAGCGGCATCGACCACCGCGGCCGCGGCCATGGCCCCGGCGACGCCGATCTCGACCTGGCAGCCGGCGACCTCGGCCGCGAAGGTCGCCCGCCGGGCCACGATCAGCCCGACCGCGCCCGCGGCCAGCAACGCCAGAGCCGTCCGTTCGCCGCGCAGCTTCTTCTCTTCCTCGAGCGTGACCATGACTCCCGGCAGAACTCCCGACGAACCGCCTGTCGGCGCGGCGCAGACGACGCCGCCGCTGTTCGAGACGTGAAGGGCGGCCATGGCTCGGGCCGCGGCTCGGGCCTGGAGGCCTCCGCCGGGCAGCCTCCGGGCCGCCGCGGCCCGGGCGATCCGTCCCGCCGTCGGCTTCAGGAGCTTCATGCCGATCCCGCGGCCGGCCAGGCCCCGGCTCACGGACTCCCTCATGATCCCGAGCCGCCGGCCGATCTCCGCGAGCACCTCCGACTCCGGGAGGCCCAGGAGCCGGGATTCGTAATCCACGGCGATCCGTCCCAGCGAGACGCGGCGGCGTCGCGCCAAAGCGACCATCTCCGCCGCCGATCCGAACAGGGCCGGCCCCTTTTGGACGAAGAACAGGGGCGGGACCGTTCGGACCGCGCCGCCGATCTCCAGGACCGCGGGGGTCTTGCCGTCGAGACGGACCGGACGGCCATTGATCTCGGTCACGAGGACCATCCCGCCGCCGATCGACTTGGCCCTGGCGCGAAGCGTTCCGCCCTTATCCGAAACCACTTGGATGTCGACCGTGTTCGGGTGGTCGGCTCCCGCGAGAGGGGCGACCGCGAACTTCACCCGCAGACCCGATCGGGGCGCGAGGACGAGGGCCCGGGCGAAGCGGCGGTCGGTGATCGGCCAGCCGAGCAGCCCCGCGGTCAGGGCCAGGTCGACGCCCTGCTGGCGGTAGGTGGCCGCGTAGGAGCCGGAGGGATCGAAGGTGAAGGCCGCCCGCATCGGCTCGCCGTCGAGGAGCGAGCGCAGGAGCCGTCCGATGTGATAAGAGCCGGCCGTGTGCGAGCTCGAGGGCCCGCGCATGACCGGCCCGAGGACGTCGTTGAGGATGCTAATGAATTCCATGATCACCCTTCAGCCCAGGATGAGTGAGGCCACGGCCAGGTCTTCGACGGCGTTGCCGACGGACTTGAAGACCGTGACCTCGTCCTCGGCGCCGCGGCCAGGCCTGAGCCCGGCCAGGACCTCGCCGATCTCGGCCCTGATGTGGTCCTCGCCGATCAGTCCCTCGCGCAGAGGCATGAGGATGTCCCCGGCCTCTTCGAGCGAGGCCCGCCGGTCGTCGACGAACAATCTGGCCCGCCGGACGGTCTCTCCCGGGAGCTCACGGACGTGCGGTTTGTAGGAGCCGACCGCGTTGATGTGGACGCCGGGCTTGAGATCCCCGTCGCGGAAGACCGGGATTGTCGACGTCGTCGCCGTGGAGACGATGTCGGCCTCGCGCAGGGCCGCCGCCGGGGACGCGGCCACGACGTCCAATCCGAGCCTCTCGCTCATCTCCGAGGCGAACGCGGCCGCGGCCCGGGGATCCGTGTCGACAACGAACGCCTGGCGCAGAGGACGGACGGCGGCGACGGCTTCGAGCTGCGTCCGGCCTTGGACGCCGGCCCCGAAAACGGCCGCCACCCGGGCGTCCCGGCGGGCCAGCGCGCCCGTCGCGGCGCCCGAGGCGGCGCCGGTGCGCATGGCCGTGAGATAGCCCGCTTCGAGAACGGCCAGCGGCGTGCCCCGTTCCGCGTCCATGATGATGGTCAGGGCCTGGGCCAGCGGCAGGCCCCGGGCCGGGTTCTCGTCGCAGAGGGAGATGAGCTTGAGGCCGATCCGTTTCGTCGCCGGCAGATAGGCGGACATGACCAGGGCCGTCGTCCGGAGGTCGGCGATCTCGAGGCTCGTCCGCCGCGGCACGACGGCCCGGCCCGTCGAGAGCGCGACGAGCGCTTCGGATACGGCCCGGATGGCCCCGGGCATGTCCAGGGCCTTCCGGATCTCCTCGGTCGAGACAACGCGGATCGGTGCCGTCGGGCTCATGGGCGTCTCCTTGCTCTCCCCGCGGTATTCTAACAGACCCGGCCCGGGATGATAATGGGTTGGCGGCGCGCCGGCCCATTTGACTTGGGACCGCGCGTTGCATATGTTTAGGGCGGCCGGCGCCGCCAACGAAAGGACAGCCGATCATGGACCCCAAGCCGCTCCTCAACGTCAAATCGCTCAAGGAGCAGGTCTACGAGTACCTCCGCGAGCAGATGCGGCACGGCGGCATCCTGCCCGGGTCGGCCATCGACATGGAAGAGACCTCGAAGAAGCTCGGCGTCAGCAAGACCCCGCTCCGCGACGCCCTGCTCCAGCTCGAGATGGAGGATTTCGTCACCATCCTGCCGCGGCGCATGATCGTCGTCAACGCCCTGACCGAGCAGGACATCCGGGACTATTACGCCATCATCGGCGCGCTCGAGAGCATGGCCCTGCTCAGGGCCGCCGAGCGGCTGAAGCCGTCCGACATCGAGGCCATGGCCGCCCTGAACGACGAGATGGCCCGAGCCGTCGCCGCCGGCGATTTCGATGCTTATTACGACAAGAACCTGACCTTCCACAACATCTTCCTCGATCTCTGCGGCAACGCCAGCCTGGTCAAGATCGTCAACAACCTCAAGAAGAGGCTCTACGATTTCCCTCGGCTGAAGGGCTTCGTCAAGGAATGGGAGGAAACCTCGGTCGGCGAGCACCGGGCCCTGATCGATCTCCTGCGGGACGGACGGAGCCAGGAGGCGGCCAACCACATCCGGGACGTCCACTGGTCGTTCGAGGTCCAGGAGCGCTTTGTCCGCCGCTACTATCCGGATATCGCCCGGGCCGGCGGATGACGAGGCCGTGAGGTCCCCGATCCTGGAGGTTCCGCGATCCGGCCGCCGGCTCCCCGGCCTGGCGGGCGCATTGGCTGTGGCCGTCTTGGGCGGCGCGATCTGCGCGTCGGGACGTCCCGCCGTCGCCGCGGCCGCCCGGGGGGACAAGGATCCGACGACGATCATCTGGGCCGCCCGGCCGGCCGACAAATGGGAGAACGCTTATCCCGTCGGCAACGGCCGCCTCGGGGCCATGGTCTTCGGGCGGACGGATGAGGAGCGGGTCCAGCTCAACGAGGACACCTACTGGACGGGCGGCCCCTACTCGACGACGGTCAAGGGCGGGGCGGCCGCGCTGGCCGAGATCCGGCGGGACGTGTTCGAGGGCCGGCTCAAACAGGCCCATGTCCTTTTCGGCCGCCGCCTCATGGGCTACCCGGTCGAGCAGCAGAAGTACCAGTCCCTCGGCAACCTGATCCTGCGTTTCCCGGCGGCTGAGGCGGCGGATTACCGGCACGAGCTCGACCTCGACGCGGCCGTGGATACGACCTCCTTCGCCGCGGGCGATGTCCGCTTCACCCGGCAGGTCTTTGTCACTCCCGTCGACCAGGTCATCGTCGTCAGGCTCACGGCCGACCGCCCGGGCCGGATCTCGTTCCGGGCCCAGCTGCGGGGCGAGCGGGACGAGGCCCATTCCAACTATGCGACCGACTATTTCCGCATGGACGGCCTGCCGCCGGACGGTCTCGTCGTCCGCGGCAAGTCGGCCGACTACATGGGCGTCGCCGGCAAGCTCCGCTACGAGGCCCGGCTCAAGGCCCGTATCGAAGGCGGCGCGGTCAAGGTCGAAGACGACGAGCTCGTCGTCTCCGACGCCGATGCCGCGACCCTGCTCGTGGCCGCGGCGACCAACTTCGTCGACTACAAGGACGTCTCCGGCGATCCCGCGGCCCGCGTCGCCGCCGCTCTCGACGGCGCGGCGGGGAAGACGTTCGAGGCGCTGCGGGAATCCCATCTCCGGGAACACCGGCGGCTCTTCCGGCGCGTCGGGATCAAGCTGCCGTCCGGCCCGGCGTCGGACCTGCCGACGGCCGAGCGCATCAAGGCCTTCGACGGGACGAACGACCCGGCCCTGGCCGGCCTGGTCTTCCAGTTCGGCCGCTACCTCCTCATCTCCTCGTCGCGGCCGGGCACCCAGCCGGCCAACCTCCAGGGCCTCTGGAACGACAAGATGAATCCGCCCTGGGATTCGAAATACACGACCAACATCAACACCGAGATGAACTACTGGCCGGCCGAGGTCGGGAACCTGGCCGAGTGCGCCGAGCCGCTCTTCCGGATGGTCCGCGAGCTCACCGACCAGGGCGGCGACGTGGCCCGCGAGCACTACGGCGCCCGCGGCTGGGTCTTCCATCAGAACACGGACCTCTGGCGCGTGGCCGCGCCCATGGACGGGCCGAGCTGGGGCACCTTCACGACCGGCGGGGCGTGGCTGGCGACGCACCTGTGGGAGCACTACCTGTTCAGCGGCGACAAGGCCTTTCTCAAGGAGTACTACCCGGTCCTGAAAGGGAGCGCCGAGTTCTTCCTCGATTTCCTCGTGCCGCACCCGACCTACGGCTGGCTGGTGACCAACCCGTCCACGTCGCCGGAGAACTTCCCGGCCGTGCCGGGTCAAGCGCCCTTCTTCGACGAGATCACGACCTTCACGACCACGACGACCATCTGCGCCGGCTCGACGATCGACATGCGCATCCTGACCGAGCTCTTCGCGGACGTGGCCGAGGCGGCCCAAGTCCTGGGCGTCGACGCCGACTTCCGGGCCCGGGTGCTCGAGGCCAGGGCCAAGCTGCCCCCGATGCGCATCGGCCGCAAGGGCAATCTCCAGGAGTGGCTCGAGGACTGGGACGAGACGGAGAAGAGCCACCGCCACATCTCGGGGCTCTGGGGCCTGTTCCCCGGGAGCGAGATCTCGAAGCGTCAGATCGGCGGGGCGGCCCAGGCGGCCCGGGTCGTCCTGGAACAGCGCGGGCTCCCCGGCAACGGCTGGTCTTCCGCCTGGAAGGCGGCCTGCTGGGCCCGTCTCGGCGACGGGGCCAAGGCCCTGGAGAACCTTCGCTTCGCCCTGAACAACTATGCGACCGGGAGCCTGTTCTCCATCTGCAGCAACGCCCTCCAGGTCGATGGCGCCCTCGGCTTCAGCGCCGCCGTCGCCGAGATGCTCGTCCAGTCCCAGAACGGAGAGATCGAGTTCCTGCCAGCCCTGCCCGCGGCCTGGCGGGACGGCGAGGTCCGCGGCCTTCGGGCCCGGGGAGGGTTCGAGATCGACCTGAAGTGGCTGAACGGCCGGCTGTCGCGGGCGACCATCCTGTCCACGATCGGCGGCCCGTGCCGCGTCCGGATCCCTTCCGGGATGTGGGTCACGTCCCTCAACGAACCCGTCAGGCCCTCGTCCGTGCCCGATGAGGGAGTGGTCGAGTTCAGGACCCAGCCCGGCCGGACGTACGTCCTGTCACAGGTCCGATGAACGGTTGGTTAAGGAGAGCTCCGCAATGACGAACCGCGCGAGAAAGACCGTTTCGCCTTTCTTGTTCCTGGGCTTGGCGCTTGCCCTTACGGCGATGGCTCAGGACAGGCCCGTCCCGGACAAGCCCTTTGATCCGATCCTGACCGTCGAGCGCATCTTCGCCGGCCGCGAATTCGCCGCCGAGCGCTTCGGCCCGGCCCGCTGGATGAGCGACGGCGAGTCCTACACCACCCTGGAGCCGAGCGCCGAGGCTAAGGACGGCCGCGACCTCGTTCTTTATCGGGCCCAGACCGGCGCTCGTTCCATCCTCGTTGCGGCGGCCAAGCTCACCCCCTCCGGCGCAGCCGAGCCGCTGGCCATCGAAGATTATGCCTGGTCTCCGGACGGAAAGGTGCTCATCGTCTTCACCAACTCGAAGCGGGTCTGGCGCCAGAACACGCGGGGCGACTTCTGGACCTACGATCTGGCCACGGGCCGGCTCCGGAAGCTCGGCCCGGGCTTCGAGGCCTCGACGTTGATGTTCGCCAAGCTCTCGCCCGACGGGCGGAAGGCGGCCTACGTCGTCAAGAACAACCTCTATGCGGAGGACCTGGCCTCGGGCCGGGTGACGCAGCTCACGTTCGACGGCGGCCCCGACGTCATCAACGGCACATCCGATTGGGTCAACGAGGAAGAGTTCAGCATCCGCGACGGCTTCCGCTGGAGCCCGGACAGCTCGGCCGTCGCCTTCTGGCAGTTCAATACCAGCCGGGTGCCGGTCTTCACGATGATCAACAACACGGACTCTCTGTACCCGACGACGATCAGCTTCAAGCACCCCAAGCCCGGCCAGCCCAATTCCGCGGTGAGGGTCGGAGCCGTCCCGGCCGGCGGCGGCCCCGTCGTCTGGATGAAGACGCCCGGCGATCCCTCCGAGACCTACATTGCCCGGCTCGAGTGGGCAGGAAATTCCCGCGAAGTCATCCTCCAGCACCTCAATCGACTGCAGAATGCGCTCAACGTCCTTATCGGCGACGCCGCCACGGGCGAGGTCCGGACGGTCTTCACGGACACGGACGCGGCCTGGGTCGAGATCATGGACGACTTTGTCTGGCTCGACGGCGGCCGGAGCCTGCTCTGGCTGAGCGAGCGTGACGGCTGGCGGCACGCCTACGCGGTGAGCCGCGAAGGGGGACAAGTCCGGCTCCTGACGCCGGGCGCCTATGACGTCCTGAGCGTCGAGGCCGTGGACGAGAAGGGCGGCCGGCTCTATGTCACGGCCTCGCCTCAAGACGCGACCAAGCGTTCCCTCTATCGCGTCCGCCTGGACGGGAAAGGCGGGCCGGAGCTCGTCGGTCCGGCCGGCCAGACCGGCGTCCAGCGCTACGACATCTCGCCCTCAGCCCGTTGGGCTTTCCACTCCTACTCGACCCTCGACGAGCCGCCCGTGACCGAGCTCGTGAGACTGCCGACCGCCGGGATCGTCCGGCCCCTGGCCTCGAACGCCGCGCTCCGGGCCAAGGTCGAAGCCCTGGCCCGCAAACGGGCCGAGTTCTTCAAGCTGCCGGTCGGCGAGGGCCTCGAGGTCGACGGCTGGCGCATCCTGCCGCCCGACTTCGACCCGGCCAAGAAATACCCCCTCCTCGTTTACGTCTACGGCGAGCCGGCCGGCCAGACCGTCCAGGACAGCTGGGGCGGCAGCGGTTATCTCTGGCATCTGCTGCTCGCGCAGAAGGGCTGCATCGTGGCCAGCTTCGACAACCGGGGCACGCCGGCGCCCCGCGGCCGGGCCTGGCGCAAGTCGATCTACCGCCAGATCGGCATCCTGGCCTCGGCCGACCAGGCCGCGGCCGTCAGGGCGGCCCTGGCCGCCTGGCCTTACGTCGACGCCGGGCGCGTCGGCGTCTGGGGCTGGAGCGGCGGCGGCTCGATGACGCTCAACGCCATGTTCCGCTATCCCGATCTCTACAAGGCGGGGCTCTCGGTGGCCTCCGTGCCCGACCAGCGGCTTTACGACTCGATCTACCAGGAGCGCTACATGGGCCTGCCCGACGACAACGCCGAGGGGTACAAGAACGGCTCGCCCATCACCTTCGCCAAGGACCTCCAGGGCCGGCTGCTCATCGTCCACGGCACAGGCGACGACAACGTCCATTATCAGGGCTTCGAGCGCCTGGTCAACGAGCTCGTGGCGGCCGGGAAGCAGTTCCGGATGATGGCCTATCCGAACCGCTCGCATGGGATCTACGAAGGGCGCGGGACGACCTTGCATCTCTACACGATGTTCACCCGCTTTTTCGAGGACAGCCTGCAGCCAGGCGGCCGGGCCCGCGACGGGCGCTAGCCCCCGAGCCATTCACGAATCGAGGCGGCCCTAGATGCGAGGCCCGAGGGGTGAAGCTGTACTCTTTGGTACTGCGAAGCCCCGAGAACGAAGCAGATAGGGCCGGATCGGTTCGCCCGTAGGGCAAAAACGCCCGATAAAATAGGGACGAAGAAAAGGGCGTTTTTGTGAATGGCTAGACGCGCAGGAAGACGTTCTTTTTATAGAGGAAGTACAGGACCAGCCACTCGACGAGGATCACCCCCGCCTCGATGACCAACACGCCGGAAGGGCCGGCCAGCCGGCTCAGGCCGCCGAACCAGAACTTACTGGTGGTGTCGAAGTCGATCATCCGGGTCCCGAGGTAGATCGTGATCGAGTTCAGGCCGATGACCCGCAGGGGGAACGACCATTTGCGGAGCCCGAAGACGTCGATGACCAGGTAGAACAGGGCCAGCAGGATGAAGGACAGCCCGGCCGCGTAGATGTCGAAGGTCGCCGTCCAGGCTTTCTTGATGATCGGGTAGAAGCCGCCCAAGGCATAACCGGCGATCGTCAGGCCGACAC
Source organism: Candidatus Aminicenantota bacterium (assembly GCA_963807525.1). Lineage (GTDB taxonomy): Bacteria > Acidobacteriota > Aminicenantia > Aminicenantales > Saccharicenantaceae > RBG-16-66-30. The sequence continues at coordinate 73,979 of CAWECI010000020.1, forward strand.
CGCTTCCCGCGAGAATGAGCGCCTTGCGGTGGGCGGGATGCTTCGCCGACTTGAGGGCCATTCCCGCCAGCCCGCCCATGAGCGTCACGGCCGTCGCCGATATGATGCAGAGGACGCCCTCCGGGTCGAAGATCTTGTCGTAGAGCCTCCCTGGCAGGATGAGGCGGTCGAGGAAGCCGTTGATCGAGCCCCCGGGCGTCAGGACGCCGGCACCGATCCCGGGCACGGGCACAAGGAGCTGCAGCACGGCGATGCCGCCGAGGATGCCGGCCAGCGAGGCCACGCGGCCCCAGAGGCTGCGGACGTTGAGCATGATCAGGGCGGCGAAGAGATAGGCCAGGCCGATCTGGCCGAGGACGCTGGCGTACCGCTGGGTCCCGAACTGAAGCTCGGTCAGATGGTTATAGACGAATCCCAAGACGACGAGGAGCAGGGCCCGCCGGACGAGCTTGAGGTAGATCGGCCGCTTGTCGGCCGCGGTCTGGGCCTTGGCCAGGAGCGAGAAAGGGATGGCGACGCCGGAGATGAACATGAACAGCGGGAAGATAAGGTCGTAAAAATGGAACCCCGCCCACTCCACGTGCTCGAGCTGGACGGCCCAGGCCTTGGCCCAGCCCCAGTGGGTCACCTCGGCCAGAGACCTGAAGAGGGCGTCGCCGCCGATGATCCAGAACATGTCGAAGCCGCGCAAGGCATCGAGCGAAAGGAGCCGCGTTTTCGCCGGGGCCGTTCCTTCCATTTAGTTCTCCTTGAGGACTGTCCCTGTCAAGGGACTGTCCCTCTTGACCTGCGTTGGCGAAGCCGCCGGCCGAGAGACCGGCTTTTCTTGAACATTCAATAGCAGCCGGGCGGCCAGAGAACCGCCGCGTTCCTCTCGCGAATAGAAAGAGGCGTCGATCGAGCCGAGGGGCGTCAGCGCGACACCCAGGGTCTTGCCGTCGATCAATCGCTGCAGGACAACGGGCGGGATGGTCAGATACGTCTTGCCGCCGTCGCCCGGTGTCACCGGCCAGTCGATGATCATCTGAGGGTTGACGACCTGCTCCCGGGGAGCGCCCCGCGAGATCTCCGTCCAGGTCGCGGCCCGCTCGTCCCAGCCGGCCTCGCCGCCGATCGTCTCGACGACCCGGAGAAGGGCGAAATCCGGGCGGTCCGTGGCCGAGCGGGCCAGGGTCCGCGTGGTCAGCTCGAGCAGGCCCGGCCCGGCGACCGTCCTTCCGGCCAGCGCACGGAAGTCCCAGCGCAGCATCGCTAGCCGCGTCCCGCCGACGGATATTGCCGCGGCCTTTCCGCCCGCGTCTGTGACCGTCCAATCGTTGAGGTTGACGCCGGGCTCGCCGAGGTCGACGGTGAGATCGGCGGCGGCCGGCAGCGCCTGCGCGAAAGACGCAAGATCGGCGACCGGCGGATGATAGGGGATGGGCGGGCCCAGGTCGGGACCGGCCTTCGCCGTCTCGACGACGTCCACGCGAAAATAATCGACGTCGACCCGGTAGCGGCCGAGGCCCCAGTCCATGAGGGCCATCTGGACGTTGACCGTGTCGCCGGGTCCGGCCTCGAAGCCGCTTGTCGTCAGGCTGATCGTGTACCACCGGCCGGCCTCGGCCAGGTCGTACTCCATGAGATGGCTGTGGAAATCGGTCGTCTTCTGGGTGTTGAAGCTGAGGTTGACGCGCCGCGGCGCCGTATCGGTCCGGATCCGGGCTTCGGCCCGGATCTCGAAGCCGGGCCGGGCGAGCCGGGCCAGGTCGAGCGAGTTTTGAACCTGGCGGATGATGAAGGCCCACCAGACGCCCCGCCGGTCCTTGGTCGCGTCGACCGTGATCGTGGCCAAGCCGGGCCCGGGGACGAGATCCATGTCCACCCGGCCCTCGCCGGTGACGAATCCCCAGCCACGGGCCCCGGTCGGGTCTTTGACCAGCGGCCTGTCGAAATCGTCGCGGAACTGGGCCGCGAGCGGCGCACCGAGCAGGAGCAGGATGGCCGCGGCGAACGCAACGCGGGCGGGAAGCGGGCGGGTCTTCACGCCGGACGCCTCAGAGCTTGTAGCCGATCCGGCGCAGGAAGCCCTTGCGCCACTCGATGCCGTCGGGCCCTTCGACGCCTTTCGTCCGGACCCCGTCGACGACCCCCAGGATGGCCCGGCCCTGGCCGGTCTCGGCCACGATGACCTCGGCCGGGTTGGCGGTGGCGCAGGTGATGCCGCAGACCTCGGGCACGGCCTTGACGGCGTTGAGGATGTTCACCGGGAAGCCGCCGGTCATGAAGATCAGGAACGAGTGCCCGGCCCCGATCGCCATGGCGTTCTTCTGGGCGATCTCGACGAGAGCGGGGTCGTTGCCCGTGTGGCGCACCAGGGCCAGCCCGGACGACTCGCAGAAGGCGATCCCGAACTTCATCTGCGGGGCGGTCGTGACGATGGCCTCGTGGAGGTCCTCGACCGTCTTGATGAAATGGGCCTGGCCGAGGATGAAATTCATGTCCTCGGGCTTGTCGATGGGAATGACCTTGATGTCCATGGTCCCTCCTCTCCTACTTTTTCGGCGGCACGCGGTCGCCCTTGGCCGGATCGGGCGGGAAGACGGCCTGGACCGAGAAGTCGACCCAGACGAGCAACTCGGTGTTCGGCGTCGCCGCCAGGATGCGGTCGCCGATCTCCTTGACCGGATCCTTCATCAGGCTCCACCAGGGCTTGTCGGAGTTGTAGCCGTACTGGAAGCCGACCGGCGCCGGAGCGAAGGTCCGGCCCCACTTGGCGAACTCCGCGATCATCTCGTCGGACGACTTGAAGATCTGGCTGTCGTCGACGAAAACGAGGCCTTCGCGCACGGTCGGGGGCATGACGTTCTCATGGAAGTGCTTCAGGAACATCCGGTAGGCGGGGTTATGGGCCCGGGCCGCGGCCAGCCAGGTCCTGGCCATCTCGTCCGTAACCGGATCGCCCAGGTCGGGGCTGTTGGAGCGGTGCCATTCGAGGTCGACGCCGACCCCGACGACGCACTTGTGGCGGCCATAATGATCGAGCATGACGTCGAAGGCCTTGTCGACCGGCGCCCAGCCCGGCTCGGTCTGGAGCCAGACGTTGTAGCCGAGCTTGTCGAAGAGCTGCAGGACCGGTTCGGAGAGGTCCTCGTCCATTCCCGTGATCAGCGGATCGACGCCGGCCGGGACGGGGAAGGACATCTGCGTGCCGCGGTCCCTGAGCCGGCTGACGATCCAGACGGCTTCCGGCTTGGCGCCGGGGAATTTGGCCGCGATCTCGACGCCGGTGCGGGCCCAGTAGCCGGGGCCGGGATCGGTCGGGCGGCCGTAGGTCGAGCTGCGGATGCCCGCGCCCTGGAGATGATCGGATCTCTGGCCGAGCAGGAAGGTCCCGGCCGCCGCCATGGTCAGTATGAGGGCCGCGGCCGCCGCGATCGGACCGGCCTTGCGGAGCGTGTTCGAGCGATGACCTGTCATGACATCATCCTCCCGGACCGGGTTTGACAGCGGGTTCGAGGGCATTATACACAAATTGCCCCGAGGGCCGCGCGCGGGTCTATAATAAGGCGGCCCATAAGGAGAGCCCCATGCCGCGCGCCGCCGTGCTTTTTCTCACAGTCTCGATCTTGAGCCTGTCCCCCGGCGCGGCCGTCCCGGCTGAGGACGCGCCCAGCCGGATCGTCAGCTGGAACGCCTACAGCGTCCAGTTCATCGACCCGCCGGTCTTCCAGCTTCTCGCGCTCCCGGGCGCCCGGACCTATCAGGCCGTGGTCCGCTGCGGCGACGGGTCCTGGACGGTCGAAGCGGCCACGCCCCGGCTGGACCTTGCGGCGATCTGGCCTCGTGTTCCCGTCAAGAAGTTCACCCTGACGCTGCGCTGGCTCGACCGGAACGGCCTGGTTCTGGCCGAAGAGACGAGCGCCCGGGTCAAGGCCCCCGATTTCGCCGGGTTCCACGAGGCCCCGGCGGATTGGACCGCGGCCGCGGACAAGACCATCGCCTACCTTATGCGCGTGGCCGGCTCCGGCCGCGCGCCTTACCGGGAGCCCGGCGTCCCGGTCTGGATCTGGTCGGCCGCTTCGCCCTGCCCCGAGCCGTCACGGGAGAGCCTGGGACCGGGCTTCGACATCCCGGCATTCCGGGAGTATTTTGCCTACCGGGCCCGTCTTTGGCCCGAGGGCCACGGCGAGAGCTATCCCGGCTGCATCATCCCGGCCATCATCTACGCCATGCTGGCCCACGCCGAGGCCGGCCGTCCGCAGGCCGCCGAGGCCCTGCGCCTGGCCCGGGTCGCCGGCGACTGGGCCCTGGCCCACCGCCTGCCGGATTCCGGGCCGCTGCCCCTCTTTCCTTTTTCCACGATCGCCAAGGGGCAGTACTTCGGCGGGCTCGAGGCCCACGACGTCATCCTGCTCCGGGCCTCCTGGATCGGACTCAGCCTGGTCAAGCTCACCGAGGCGACGGGCGAACGCAAGTATCTCGACTACGCGGCCCACATCGCCCGGATCACGGCCCGGTTCCAGGCCGCCGACGGCAGCTTCCCCTATCGCGTCGATCCGCGGGACGGCCGGGTCACCGAGGCCTTCTGCACCGGCGGCATCCAGTTCGCGCTGCTCGTCGACGCGCTGGCGCCGCACGGAGCCGCCGGGCCGGAGCTGATGATGGCCAGTGAGAGGGCCCTTCAATGGATGATCGCCTACCCGGCGCGGACGAACAACTGGCAGGGCGGCTATGAGGACATTGCCGAGGCCAGACCCTACCGGAACCTGACCCACTGGGAAGCCCAGCTCCTGATCTGGTATCTCTGCCGCCACACCGACCGCGACCCGGCCTACCTGCCGCTGGCGAAAAGCCTGCTCCGCTTCGTCGAGGACCAGTTCGTGCTGTTCGGGCCGGAGAGCGAGGCCCACCCGGTCCCGGTCAAAGGGCCGCTCGTCTTCGAGCAATACGTCTGCTGGTGGCCGATGGAGGGTCACACCGGCTATTACATCCAGTCCCTGCTCGCGCTCCACAAAGCGACCGGTGACAAGACCTACTTGGAGAAGGCCCGGGCGGCGGGGAACGCCGTCTGCTCGCAGCAGTTCGACGACGGCTCGATCTCGAACTGGGGCACACGCTGGCTCGAGGACGGCCGGTCCCGCGGCGTCACGTGCGGCCACAACTGGTACAACACCAACGCCATCGCCGCCGCCTCGCTCTACCTGCTCGACGGCCGGACAAAGCCGGCGAGCCGCTGACTACGCGGGTTCGCTGCCGCCGGCCATCATCTCCGGCAGCGGTTTCCTTCTTTTGAACCGGCTCTCGAAGTTGTCGATGATGACGTAGAACACGGGCACGATGACCAGCGTCAGGACCGTCGACGAGATGATGCCGCCGATGATGGTGAAGCCGATGCCGGCCCGGAAGTTCGAGCTGGCGCCGAGGCCGAAGGCGACCGGGATCATGCCCAGGATCATGGCCAGCGAGGTCATCAGGATGGGCCGGAGCCGGGTCGCTCCGGCTTCGAGGATGGCCGTCGGTCCGGTCGAGGCCACGCCGTCGCAGCACGTTCGTGTAGTCGATGAGCAGGATCGAGTTCTTGGTCACCAGGCCCATGAGCATGATCAGGCCGATGAAGGCGACCATGTCGAACAGCTTGTTGGCCGCGAGCAGCCCCAGGATGGCGCCGACGATCGACAGCGGCAGGGCCAGCATCAGGGCGAACGGCTGGAGGAACGAGCCGAACTGGGAGGCCAGGATCATGTAGACGAAGACGATGGCCAGTCCGAGCGAGATGGTCAGGGTTTGGAACATCTCGGCATTGGTCTCGACCTGGCCGCCGAAGTCGTAGGTCACGTCCTTGGGCAGGGCGATGGCGTCGAGCCGGTCCTGGACCTTGCGGGTGACCTCGTTGAGGGCCGCCCCCTGGAGGATGTTCGAGACGACCGTGACCTGCCGGACCCGGTCCTTGCGCTTGATCTGGGTCGGGCCGTTGACGACCTTGAATTGGGCCACCTGGTCCAGGGTGATCAGCCCGCCCCGCATGGTCGGGATGTAGACCTTGGACAGGCGGTCGAGGTCCTCCCGGGTGTCGTCGCTGGCCAGGACCCGGATATCGTAGAGCTTTTCGCCCTGGCGGAAGCGCGAGGCGATGTCGCCGTCGACGAAGCTACGCATGGCCGAGGCGATCTGCAGCGTGTTGGCGCCGAGCTGGGAGGCCCGCTCCCGGTCGATCTGGATCTGGATCTCGGGCTTGGGGGCCCGGTAGTCGGAGTTCAGGTCGACGAGCTGGGGGATCCCGGCGAGCGACCGGCGGATCTCGTCGGCGGCCATGGTCAGGCTGTCGAGGTTGGGGCTCTTGATGTTGATCTGGATCGGCAGCTGCTGGAAGCTCTGGGCGGCGTTGCCGCTGATGGACATGGATTCCTGGAAGGTCAGCCTGGCCCCGGCGATGCGGGCCAGCTTGGGCCGGAGCTGGTCCTGGTACACGTCGGCCCCGCTCCGGCCTTTCAGCTTGACGTTGACCGTGGCCTCGTCGGACGAGCCGTCGGTCGTGCCGATGACCGAGAAGACGTCCTTGATCTCGGGCTCGCGGCGGAGGATGTCCTCGATCCGGCGGACGGTCCGCTCGGTGCTCTCGAGCGAGCTGCCCGAAGCCACCTGGACCTTGATGTTGAATTCGGGCCGGTTGCCGTGCGGCGTGCCGCCGATGCCGACCAAGGTGAACAGCCAGCCGCTCAGGGCGAAGATGGCCAGGGTGATGGCGAGCACGGTCTTCCGGTGGCCGATGGCCCAGCGCAGGACCGGCCGGTAGCCGCGGCCGAGGCTGTCGTAGCTCCGGGTGATGCCGCCCACGCAGCCGGGACGACAGGGAGGCCCGGCCGTTCTTCTTGGCTTCCTTGAAGAAATAGGCCGAGAGCATGGGGGCGAAGGTGAAGGCCTCGAACAGCGAGATGAGCACGGCGGCGGCGATGGTGATGCCGAACTGCTTGAAGAACTTGCCGGCGATGCCGGTGGCGAAGCCGACGGGCAGGAAGACGGAGACCAGGGTCAGGGTGGTGGCCAGGACGGCCAGGCCGACCTCGGCCGTGCCCTCGCTGGCCGCCTGCATGGGGTGCTTGCCGAGCTTCTCCATGTGGCGGAAGATGTTCTCCCGAACGACGATGGCGTCGTCGATGAGCAGGCCGATGGACAGGCTCAGGGCGAGCAGGGTGATGACGTTGATCGTGAAGCCCAGGGCGGCCATGACGGCGTAGGTGCCGACGATGCACACGGGCAGGCCGGCGATGGTGATGAGGGTGTTGCGGAGGTCGCCGAACGACAGAAGAACGACCAGGCCGGCCAGGATGGCGCCCTCGATGAGGCTCTTCAGGACGTCGTCCCGGGACTCCTTGATGAAGACCGATTCGTCGGTCGATTGCTTGATGTCGAGGTCGGGGTAGGCCTTGGCGACCTGGGTCATGGCCCTCTTGACCTCCTCGGCCACCTTGACGGTGTTCGTCCCGGACCGCTTCTGGACGACGAGCGTGATGTTCTCGACGCCGTTGACCCGGGAGATCGTCTGCCGCGTCTTGGTGCTGTCGCTGACCGTCGCGACGTCGCTGGAGATAGATCGGGTTGCCGCCGAGGTTGGCCACGATGACCCGGTTGATCTCGTCGACGTCCTTGAACTCGGCCTTGGTCCGGATCAGGAAGTCGTAGCTCTGCTGGGTGACCCGGCCGGCCGGCAGGTTCAGGTTCTCGGCCCGGATGGCCTGGCTGACCTGGGCCAGCGAAAGGTTGAAGAGGGTCAGCTTGTCGACGTCGACCTTGACCTTGATCTCGCGCTCGAGGCCGCCGACGACCTGGACCTGGCCGACGCCGTCGATCCGCTCGATGCGGGGCCGGATCTCGTCGTCGATGAGCCGGCGCAGGTCGACCGTGTTCGAGCCGCCCGTTGCGGCTGACGATGCCGTAGGAGACGATCGGCGCGGCCGAGGCGTCGAACTTGTCGATGATCGGCTCCTGGATGTCCCGCGGCAGGCGTGCCCCGGATGGTCGAGATCTTGTCGCGGCACTCGTTGGCCGCCTGCACGGCGTCCTTCTCGAGCTTGAACTGGGCGACGATGACGGAGATCGCCCTCCGACGACGTCGAGCTGAGCTTGTCCATGCCGTTGATCGAGCTCAGGACGTCCTCGATCGGCTTGGTGACCTGCTGCTCGACCTCCTCGGGGCCGACGCCGGGGTAGGGCGTGGCGATGGAGACGATGGGCAGCGTGACGTCGGGCATCAGGTCGACGCCCAGCCGGGTGTAGGAGACCGCGCCGAGCACCATGATCATGGCGATGACCATGGTGATGAACACGGGCTGCTTGATGGAGATATCGGCGATCCTCATGGTTGCTCCTTGCCGGACGGGGCGTCCCGTCAGGTCTTGACCACGTTGATGCGGTCGTTGTCCTCGAGCCGGTCCGCCCCGGTCGTGACGATGGTCTCGGTGCCGTCGAGGCCCGAGGTGATCTCGATCACGTCGCCGGCGACGGCGCCGGTCGTGATCTCCTTCATGACCGCCCGGTCGCCCACGGCGGCGAAGACGTACTTGCGGCCGGCCCGGTCGACGACGGCGACGATCGGCAGGACGCGCCCGGCGTGCTGGCCCTGCTCGAACTCGGCCTCGGCGTACATGCCCGGCTTGATCCGGTGCGAGGCGTTGGGGATGCTGACCTCGACCTCGATCGTCCGGCTGACGGGGTTGCCGACCGGGCTGATGTTCGTGACCCGGGCGTTGAAGAGCTCGCCGGGATAGGCCTGGAGACGGACCTTGACCGGCTGGCCGACCCGGACGAATCGGATCTTCAGCTCGTCGACCGCGGCGACGGCCTTGACGACGTCGATGTCGACGAGTGTCATGAGCGGGGTCGCGGGCCCGACGAACGCGCCTGGGTTCTGGAGGATGCGCGAGACGATGCCCTTGACGTCGCTCTTGACCTCGTAGGTTTTGAACTGGTAGCCGACCTCGTCCCGGTTGACCAGGGCCACGGTCAGGCCCGGCGTGACCACGCTGCCCATGCGGACGTTGTTCTGGACGATCTTGCCCGGCACCTTGGAGAACAAGGCGACCTCGGCGTCGGCCTGGACGTTGCCCGAGGCCTTGATGATATCGAGGAAGGTCCGCGTCTCGAGGGCCGAGGTCCGGACGGGGACGATCTTCTCGGCCACGGGCCGGTTGGCGGCGGCTCTTCTTGGCCTTGTAGTTGACGGACGCCCGGTAGCCGATGAAGCCGACAAATCGGCCAGGGCGACGACGGCGGCGACGATTCTCTTGATCATGGCGGTCCTCCTCAGGAATAGATCTTGCGGCCGGCGGCCTTGAGCAGGGTGTACCGGCCGAGGACATAGTTATAGCGCAGCTGAAGGTAGTTCAGCCGGGCCGAATCGAGCGAATCCTGGGCGTCGACGAGATCTGTCGTGCTGATCAGCCCGTGCTGGTAGCGCTCGTCGGCGATGGCCAGGGCCCGCTCGGCGTGGGCGATCTTGCTCTTCTCGATCCCGACTTTCTCCTCCAGGGTCTTGAGGTCGGCCAGGGTCTGGCCGATCTCGAGCGAAAAGCCCTGCTCGAGGTCGGCCGCCTGCTCCTGCACGGTCCGCAGGGCGACCTGGGCTTCGGCCACTTGGGCCGAGGTCCGGTGGCCGTCGAAGACGGGATAGGAAACGGCCAGGACGGCGTTCCAGTTCCCCCGCAGGCGGTCCACGGACGGCAGGAACCCGTTCCGGACCTCATAGTTGAACTGGGCGATGAGGTTGGGCTTGTTGGCCGTGTGGGCCAGGTCCATCTGGGTCTGCACCAGCCGCTGCTGGTTCGTGTTCAGGCGGGCCTCGGGCCGGTTTTCCAGGGCCTCCTTCAGGAGGGCCTGGGATTCGGCCTGGAGCTCGGCGACGCTCTTGGCGGCTTCGGCGTTGATGTCGCCTTCGAGCTCGACGACGCTGTCCAGGGGCCGTCCGGCGAGGCGGTTATAGGCCAGGAATATCTTCTGAATGTTGTTCTGGAAATCGAGTTTCTGGCCCTCCAGGCCGCTGATCTGGACCTGGAGCAGAGAGATGTCGAAATCGGAGGCCAGCCCGGCCTTGTAGCGCTCCTCCAGGATGGCGACCTTCTTCGTCAAGGTCTCGAGGGTGCGGTCGATGACCTTGACGGCTTCCTGGGTGAAGAGCACACCGTAGAACATGGGCACGACCTGGTAGGACAGGGCCTGCTTGGTCAATGCGACGCCGTCCGTGGCCAGGTCCTGGCCGATGCGGTTCAGCTCGACGGTCTTGCCGATCCGGCCCCAGGTGAAGACCTGCTCCGAGGCGCCGAGCCTGAAGTTGTAGTTGTTCGGCGAGGCGAACTTGAAATGGCCGATCCCCGGGATGTCGAATTCCTGGACCAGGCTGATCCGGGTGTAGGACGAGCCCAGGTTGACCTGGGGCAGGTACTGGCTCTTGGCCTCGCGGACCTTGAGGCCGGCCCCGGTCACGCCCTCGGAGGCGATCTGGACGGCGGCGCTGTTCTGGACCGCCAGGTCGATGAATTGTTGCAGGTTCATCCGCTCCTGGGCCCGGAGTCCCGCGCCGGAGAGAAGTCCCGCGGCCAACGCCAGGAGGTACCCTTTGAATTGTCGTGTCATGCGTGCGCTCCTTGAGAGATCCGTGTCAGAACGGGAAATAGGCGCCAGAGGCCCGGTCGTGCCGGTCCAGGATCCGGGCCAGGGATTCGAGGGCCCGGACCAGGTCCCCCCGGTCGTCTTTGGCCAGGCCTTCGAGGTATTGCCCGAGCTTGTCCATGAAGCCCTTTTCGAATTCGCGGATCGAGACCCGGCCCCGGGGCGTGATCCGCAGGAGCGTCACGCGCCGGTCGTCGGTCGCGAAGGACCGCTGGACCTGGCCGTCCCGGACCATGCGGTCCAGGAGCTCGGACAGGGTGTTCTTCTTGATGCTCAGATAGGCCGAGACCTCGGTTAGGTGGTGCGCCCCCTGGCGCTCCAGGCACTTCAGGATGTGGTAGCGGACGACGTTGGTCTTGGCGCCGGGCCCGGTCCGGCCCGCGGGATGGCGGACCTGATCGAAGCGGAGGACGCCGTGGAAGAAGCCGGTCAGCGTCATGAGCTGGGACGAGAAACCGGACAATCGGGACAGATAATTCATGGGACGAATATATCGCCATACGAACTAAATGTCAAGGGGGGGGGCCAGGGCGGGGCCCGCTCCCGGAGGGCTAGTCCCCAGGGGACGCCCCTCCGGCCGCATTTGATTTGGCCCCGCTCCCTGTGCTAAAAGCCATCTCTCCGATCATCGTGGACGCACTCAACGCTCTCCGGACCGGCCTCGCGGCGCTGATGGTCCTTCTCATCGTTCCCGTCCGGGCCCAGCAGAGCGCGGCCGCGGCTCCGGCGCCGTCCTACGCCGAGGACGCGGCCTGGAACCGCCGTCATCCCGGCTCGGACGTCGACGTGCTCTTGTACATCAACCATTGGCGGAACTCGCCGTCCCGGGAAGGCCACGGCGGCCTCATCGAGCGCGACATCCTGACCCCCGGCGATCCCTTCAAGCCCGCGGCCAAGGGCGGCGTGCTGAGGTTCCTATCCGCCTACCGGCGGGCCGAGCTTCCGGCGGGCGGGGCGACCCGGAGCTTCGCCGACGCTCGGGAACAGGTCTTCGTCTTCGTTATGAGCGGCGCGGGCCGGATCGAGGCCGGCGGCCGCTCGGCCGAGCTCGACGAGGGCGCCGCGGCGGTCATGCCCGCCGGCCTGTCCTATCGGCTGGTCAATCCTGCGAGCCGGCCGCTCGAGCTCTTCCTGGCCGCCGAGCGGGTCCCGGACGATTTCGTGCCGAGCCGCGAGCTGTCCGTCGGCCGGTACCGGGACTCCTTGCCCCTGGTCGGGGCGCATTGGGCCCATATCGCTCACCCGTTCGTCTATGATCACGAGCCGAAGTTCGCCCATCCCATGGGCTTCGTCGTGGTGTCCCTGGACGCTTTCGACATCGCCCAGCCGCACGAGCATCCGGCGGCGGCCGAGGAGATCTGGCTTCAGGTCCGGGGGACGAGCCTGCTCCTTCTGGGCAACCAGCTTCTAAGACAGGAGCCGGGCGAGGCCTTTCTCGTGCCCCCGACGAACACGGTCCCGCACAGCTCGATCAATCCGGGCGGCGAGCCGCAGCTGTGGCTGTTCTTTGGCTGTAGGAAATAGAGAGGGAACGATGAGGCCAACCGAGGACAAAGGGCGGAGGGAGTTCCTGCGCTCGGCGGGGCGCGGGCTTATCGGCCTGGGGCTCCTGGGCGCTCCGCGCGGGGGGTGGGCCGGCGTCAAGAGGGACGGCCCCTTGCGGGGTCAGGCTCCGGATATCAAGAGGGACAGTCCTCTCCGGGGACAGTCCCTTAATAAGAACCCGGCTCTGGCCTTGGTCAAGGGCGGGGACCGGCGCGAGATCGTCTTCAAGTCCCTGAAGCTCATCGAAGACGACGTCTGGTCCGCGATCGACCGCAAGAAGCGCGTCCTCATCAAGCCCAACATGGCCGTCGACAAGAACCCGCTGGCCGTCACTCATGTCGACGCAGTGCGGGCCGTCCTCGACCTCCTGCGGCCCCGCTGCCGCAAGCCCATCGTCGTCGCCGAGTCGGGCGTCCTCAACACCGGCGACGGCTTCCGCGCCAACGGCTACGCGGCCCTCGAGAGGGAATTCCACGTTCCCGTCGTCGATCTCAACGCCAAGCCCGAATTCGAGCTCTCTTACGTCATCGACAAAGACCACATCCCGCGGGCCATCCGGGTCTATTCGGCCTTCGTCGATCCCGATGTCTGCGTCATCTCGCTCGCCCGGATGAAGACGCACGACACCGTGCTCGTGACCCTGTCGCTCAAGAACCTCCTCATGGCCGCCCCGGTCAACGACTATCGTAGGAGCGACAAGGGCCTCCTCCACGGCGCGGTCAAGTCGATCGACGACATCATGCACTACAACCTGTTCCATCTGGCCGAGCGAGGCGTTTGGCCAGACCTGGCCGTCATCGACGGCTTCGAATCCATGGAGGGGCACGGCCCGGCTTGGGGAACGCCACTCGAGACTCACCTGGCCCTGGCCAGCGCCGACCCCCTGGCCGCCGATGTCGCCGGGACGACCATCATGGGCTTCGACCCGGGGCGCATCCTTTACCTCAAGGCCATGGCCGAGGCCGGGATGGGGCAGGGCGACCTCGCAAAGGTCCAGGTCGTCGGTGCCAGGCTGGACGATTGCCGCTTCAAGTTCAAGATCCATAAAGAGATGGCCGATATCTATCAGCTGACCGATCGGATCGGGGACCGAACCCCGGCCGGAGGAGGGAGCATGAAGAGAACCCACGTCCTGATGCTGGTCGTCCTGGGGCTGGTCCTGGCGGCCCTGCCGTTCGCCCTGGCCCAGACGACCGGCAAGGTCACGACCGAGCCCGACCCGTCTTTCGCCGAGGACGCCCTTTCGAACCACCGCCACCCGGACGTCGACACGGACGTCTTCCTTTATATCAATCACTGGCGGAACTCGCTGCCGACGGAGGGCCACGGCGGCTTCATCGAGCGGGACATCCTGACGCCCGGCGACCCGCTGCATCCGGCCAAGAAAGGCGCCGTCCTGAAATACATCAAGGCCTACAAACGGGCGGCCCTCGAGCCCCGCTGCTCGACCCAGGCCTTCCAGAGCGACAAGGAGCAGGTCTTCCTGTGCGTCTTCAGCGGCCAGGGGCGGGTCGAGGCCGGCGGCCAGTCGGCCGAGATCGAGCCCGGCATGGCCGTCGTCCTGCCGGCCGGCCTGTCCTACCGCTTCTTCAACTCGCACCAGACGAACCTCGAGCTGATCATGGTCTGCGAAGAGATCACCGCCGGCTTCGTGCCGAACACGAAGATGTCGGTGGGGGACTACCGGACGGCGCCGCCGAGCGTCGGCATGCACTGGGCCCACATCGGCCGCGGCTTCACCTGGGACTCGGCGCCGAAATTCGCCAACCCCATGGGCTTCGCGGCCGTCTCCATCGACAAGTTCGACATGGCCCAGCCCCACGTGCACGGCCCCGGCTGCGAGGAGATCTGGTGCCAGCTGCAGGGGACGAGCCTGCTCCTTTTCGGCAACCGCCTCCTGAAGCAGGAGCCGGGAGAGGCCTTCCTCGTCCCGCCCAACCGGAAGGTGCCGCACAGCTCCATCAATCCCACGGACGAGCCTATGCTGTGGCTCTATATGGGCAACCGCCACGACCTGGCCAAGTGACGGGGAGACCCGGAGAATAAAGAGGAGATGATCATGCGATCCAAGAAACGATCCGGGACCGTCGGGCCCATCCCGGCCGTCGCGATGATCGCCGCCGGCCTTCTTGTCCTGTCGGCCGCGTGCACGGAGAAACCGGCCTGGTCGGCCAAGAACGCCCGGCTCATCGTTGCGCAGAACCTCCCGGTCCGCACCCGCGCCGATATCCCGGCCGTCCGGCTGAAGCCTCGCTTGGCGGACGGGGCCGTGACCCCCATCGCGTCCGTTCCCGAAACGGCCCTGGCGCCCGGCGTCAAGGCCAGCCTCTACTGGGGCAAGGGCGATCTCGTCGCCTGGCTGAAGATGGACCCGGGCGCGACCATTTCCGAGGAGACGCTCCCGGCCGAGCGCATCATGGTCGTCATGAAAGGGACGGTCGAACAGCTCCTCGAAGGAAGCTACGCCCCGATGCGGGCGGTCGACCGCGAGACGCCCGACGGGACCCACGGCGGCACGCCCAAGAACGAGTTCGTTTATCTCGAGAAGGGCGCCAAGAACGGCCTCAAGGCCGGGCCGGACGGGGCCGAGATCGTCGAGGTCTACTGGCCGCCGCGGCCCGATTATCTGGCCAAGGCCGGCGCCAAGGGCGTCCCGGCGAAGTTCCCGGAGCCCGCCTTCCCGGTGGCCCCGACCGTCAAGCCGGGCCTGGTCGGCGATCTTTATGATCTTCAGTTCACCGAGCTCCAGCCCGGCGCCAATTCCCGGCTGATCGCCGGCCGCGGCGCCCAGCTGAGCTTCCTCCAGATGAGCCCCGGCCTTTCGTTCGCCGCTCACCTCCACCCCGAGGAGCAGCTCATGATCGTCCTGCGCGGCTCGATCGACGAGCTCATCCTCGACGCCGCAAAGACCATGACCAAGGGCGATCTGCTCTACCTGCCGGCGACCATGGTCCACGGCGGCAAGGTGGGCGACAAGGGCTGCGACGTTCTCGACGTCTTCTTCCCGCCCCGGCCCGATTACGACGCCAAGAGGGCCAGCCGCGAGGCCGGCTTCCGGGCCATCATCCCGGCCGAGGCCAGGCTCGGGCTGGTTATCGACGGGGCGAAGACGGAGCCCGGCCTCGTCTTCACCGAGGGCCCGAAGTGGTTCGACGGCAGGCTCTATTTCTCGAGCATGGGCTTTGACGCCGCCTGGCACGGCGACTTGAAGAAAAGCGCCACGGTCGTCCTGGAGCCGGACGGCCGCACCCGTTACATCCAGCACGGCATGCTGACGAACGGCCTGATGCCGCTCGCCGATGGCAACCTGGCCGTTTGCGACATGTTCGGCCATCGCCTGATCGAAATGACGACCGCCGGGAAGGTCGTCCGCGTTCTCGCTTCGAGATACGGCGGCATGTCCCTCGACGGGCCCAACGACGTCGTCGCCGACGCCCGCGGCGGGCTCTATTTCACCGATCCGCAGTTCACGCCCGAGCCCAAGAAGTTCCAGCCCGGCCGGTGCGTCTACTATCTCTCGCCCCAGGGCAAGCTCGCCCGGGTCATCGAACCCAACGTCTTCGCCATGCCCAATGGGTTGGTCCTGACGCCCGGCGGGAAAACCCTGCTCGTCAACAACACCTACGACAGCGAGACCTTCTGGAACGTCGACACCGACAAGGACAACTTCATCTGGGCCTATGATGTAAACCCCGACGGCACGCTCGCCGGCCCGCGCAAATTCTGCGAGCTCATGCTGACGCCCGAAGTCCTCGACCGGGGCGGCCGGACGACGAGCGCCGACGGCATGACCATCGACTCTCTCGGGAACCTCTACGTCGCGACCTACCTCGGGCTCCAGATCTTCAGCGCCAAGGGCGAGTTCATCGGCGTCGTCAACACGCCGACCTTCCCGGTCAGCGTTTGTTTCGGCGGCGACGACATGAAGACCCTCTACCTGACCTCGTTCAACAAGGTCTACAGCATCCGGACGAACGTCGCCGGATTCAAGTATCCGCCGCGATGAAGCATCCGAACGGCGCAGGAGGCCGCTCATGAACAGACGGGCCATCGCCAGGCGCGACTTCCTGAGGTTCGGCGCCGGGGCCCTGGGGGGAGCCGCCCTCGGCGGCCTCCTCGGCCCGGGCCGAACGCTGCCGGGCGCCCCGCTCGCGCCCGGCTCGGTCCTGCCGGTCCTCGGCGCGCGGGCCGCCGCTTCCCCGCGCGTCTCGCTGGTCAAGGGCAATAACCGCTACGAGATCGTCCTTCAGTCTCTCAAGCTCATCGAGGACGAGGTCCTGGCCTCTATCGGTCAGAAGCGGATCCTGATCAAACCCAACATGGTCTTGTCGAACTGCGCCGCCTGCGCCACCCACGTCGACGCCGTGCGGGCCGTCCTCGACTTCCTCGCGCCCCACGTCAAGGCACCGATCCTCGTCGCCGAGTCCGGCGTCCAGAACACGATGGAGGGCTTCCTCTACAACGGCTACGGGCGCCTGGAGAAGGACTACAACGTCAAGCTCGTCGACCTGAACCGCGACACCTATAGGACCCGCTATGTCCTGGGGCTCGGCAACAAGCCCACGCCCATCCGGATCATCAACACCTTCTTCGACCCCGGGCTCTTTATCATCTCGGTGGCCCGGATGAAGACCCACAACTACGTCTTCGTCACCCTGTCCATCAAGAACGTCATCATGGCCTCGCCGCTCAACGACGCCAAGGGCAACGACAAGGGGCTGATGCACCAGGACCCGCCGGCCAAGAACGATCTTCTCCACTACAACATGCTCCACATCGCCCACGAGATCTTCCCTGACCTGGCCGTCATCGACGGCTTCGTCGGCATCGAGGGCAACGGCCCGGCCTGGGGCGTGCCCATCGGGTCCAAGGTCGCGCTGGCCAGCCTCGATGCCGTGGCCGCCGACGTCACCGGGACCCGGGTCATGGGCTTCGATCCCGGCATGATCAACTATCTCAACGCCATGTCGGCCGCTGGGCTCGGCCAAGGCGACCCGGCCAAGATCCAGCTCCTGGGCACGCCGCTCGAGCAGTGCGTCATGAAGTACAGGCCCAACGAGCGGATGGCGGAGCTCTACAAGCTATGAGGTTCAGGCGCTTCACCGCCAAGTACGCCTTCACCCTCTGGGTCCTGGCCGCCGTGGCCGTCTCGATGACCCATCCGTCCCTTTTCCGGTCCTGGTTCGGCGCCGACCTCAAGGTCCTGATCGTGCCCCTCATCCAGATCATCACCTTCGGCATGGGCACCACGCTGAGCGCCCGGGATTTCAAGAACGTCATCGTCATGCCCGGGCCCGTCCTCATCGCCATCACCCTGCATTTCTTCGTCATGCCGCTCGTCGGCTTCACCATCGCCATGACCTTCGGCTTCCCCGCCGAGGTCGCGGCCGGCGTCATCCTCATCGGCTCGGTCTCGAGCGGCGTCGCCTCGAACGTCATGACCTATCTCGCCGGCGGCAACGTGCCCCTGGCGGTGACCATCACCGCGGCCTCGACGCTCCTCTCCCCGCTGGCGACGCCGTTCTGGATGAAGATCCTGGCCGGCCGGCTGGTGCCGGTCGATTTCATCGCCATGATGCTGTCGATCCTCAACATGATCATCGTGCCCATCATCGCCGGCCTCATCGCCCATCGCCTGCTCTACGGCGCCAAGGACCGCGCGGCAAACGAAACCCTGGCCGCCGTGTCCGCGCCCGCCTTCCTGGTCCTGGCCGGCGCGGCCGCCGCTACGCCCATCGCCTGGTGGGGCCGGCTGGCCGTCCTCAAGGGCGGCGTCCTGCTGGGTCTTCTCCTTCTGGGGTTCACGGCCCTGGCCAAGCTCGTCGTGCGAGCCCTCAAGGGGCCGGCCAACTGGATGGACAAGACCCTGCCGGTCGTGTCCATGGCCTCGATCTGCCTCATCATCGCCGTCATCACGGCCCGATCGCGGAACGAGCTGCTAACCGTCGGCCCGCTGCTGATCCTGGCGGCCATGCTCCACAACGGGCTGGGTTATCTTTTTGGTTATACCGGCGCCCGCCTGGCCCGGCTTGACGAAAGCTCCTGCCGGGCCGTGGCCATGGAGGTCGGGATGCAGAACGGCGGCATGGCCTCGGGCATCGCCATCGACGTCCTCAAGAGCACCAGCGCCGCCCTGGCCCCGGCCATCTTCGGGCCGTGGATGAACGTCTCCGGGTCGCTGCTCGCCGGCTGGTGGCGGCGGCATCCGACCGTAGCGAACGAAGTGAGCGGAGGGCAAGCCGACCGAAGTGAACGAACGTGAGCGGAGGGCAGAAATACCCCGGAGATACACGGAGGAGGATTTCTGCGAAATATCTTGGTCAAGGTGTTTCCCGGTTCTTAAGCATACACGGAGCGGGATCTCTGCGAAATATCGAGAAAAAGCTCTTAAGTAGGGAGGAGTTCATGAATCAAATCCGTTCCTTGTCCCGCCGCTCGGCGATCGGCCGTCTCGGACTGGCGGGGGCCGCCGCGCTGGGAACGGGGCTGGCCCCGGCCCCGGGCGCGGCCCCGAAGCCGAAGCCCGGCGAACGCCGGCCCGACGCCCTGGCCCTCGTCGGCGACCGCTTCCACAGCTTCGATTACATCCGGACCGCCCTCGCCCGGACCCTGGTCAAGGAAGGCGGGATCACCGTCGACTTCACGCCCGACCCGAACGTGATCACGCCGGATAACCTCAAAGGCTATCGCCTCCTCATCATCCTCTGCGACGGCATGACCTTCCCCGGCGGATACGGCGGACCGTATTCGTTCATGGACCAGGTCAAGGTCGTGAGCGACCCTCCGCTTCCGCCGCTCGACGAGACGCCGGTGATGTGGATCACGCCGGAGAAAGGCCGGGCCATCCGCCGCTTCGTCGAGACTGGCGGCTCGGCCTGGTTCTTCCACAACGCCAGCTACATCTCCGGCACCAACGCGGACTTCCGGCACGTCGAAGGGGCCCTCTTCACCGGCCACACCGCCTTCCGGCCCTACAAGATGAAGATCGTCAACCGCGATCACCCGATCACCCGGGGCGTCAACGATTTTGTCATCACCGAGGAGCAGCATTACGTCGTCTACGACAAGGGCCCGCAGGCCGTGCTGGTCCGGAGCGTCAACGAAGAAGGGCTGGAATACAAGACCGAGAAGTACGGCAATCAGGGCCCGACCTGCGAGGCCTGCTGGGCTTATGATTGCGGCCAGGGGAGGGTCTGCTTCATGGCCCCCGGGCACACCATCCCCAGCTTCTGGAATCCGGAGTACGTCAAGCTCCAGAAGAACGCTCTGAAGTGGCTCCTGAGGTCGTGACCTAAGTCCTTTCTCCGGGACCTTCGTCCAGCCCAGCAGGACGGGCCGGCCGGTTTCCCTGCCCTGGCATCTCCGCCGGAGGCCCGGCCCTAGCCGGTTTTCCCCTGATTTCAGGCTCAACTGGGACTTCGGGCCCAAGTTGGCACGGACCTTGCCTTACGGAGGATGGTCAGCAAAAGGGGGGAGTTCTTCTCGTGACCTTCAAGGACCGAAAAGAGGCCGGTCTCAGGCTCGCGGAGGCCCTGGAAAAGTTCCGGGGCCGGGACGTTCTCGTCTTGGCCATCCCTCGCGGCGGGGTCGAGGTCGCGTATCAGGTGGCGCGCGCGCTTGGGGCGGAGCTTTCGGTCGTCATGGTGCGTAAGCTGCCCTATCCCGAAAATCCCGAAGCCGGCTTCGGGGCCGTGGCCGAGGACGGCAGCCGGATCGTCTCTGAGACGGTCCAATACGAGCTCGACGAAGCCGACATCTCCGCCATCATCCGGGCCCAGGAAGAAGAGATCCGCCGCCGGATCAAGGTCCTGCGCCGCGGCCAGCCCCTGCCCGGGATCAAAGGCCGGACCGTCATCCTGATCGACGACGGCCTGGCCATGGGCTCGACCATGAAGGCGGCCATCGCCCTGTGCCGGAAGCGGAAAGCCAAGCGGATCATCGCCGCCGTCCCCGTCGCCGGTGAGTGGGCCGCCCGCGAGATCGCCAAGCTGGCCGACGAGACGGTCATCCTGGCCAAGCCCGTGCCCTTCTTTGCCGTGGCCCAATCCTACCAAAAATGGTACGACGTGCCGGACCGGGAAGCGCTGGCCATCCTCTCCAAGTGGGAGTCTGAGAAGAGCGCCGCCACGGCCTAGCCTCAGACGACGATCTCGCCGCCGTCCCGCCCCACCTCGATGCGCACGCCGTTCAGCCGCCCGAGCTCCCTCAGCGTCGCCCGGGCCCCGGCGATGTCCTTGTAGAACCAGCCGCCGAAGTGGACGAGGACGATCCGCCGGCAAAAGTCCTTGAACAGGCGGATGAGATCGGGCGTGCCGTTGTGACCGTAGATCTGGCCGGTGGCCTTGTCCCGGACGATGAGCCCGCCCTTGCGGACGTACGAGCCCTCGGTGATGACCAGGTCCAGCCCCTCGAGGAAATGGTGGTAGTCCTTGTCGATCCAGACGAGGTCGCCCGTGGTGAGGATCTTCGACCGGCCGCGGGCGATCACGTAGGCCTGCGACCGGACCTTGAGACTGTGATGCGAAGGCACGGGCTGGACCGAGAAGCCGGCGATGGTGTCCGGGCCCTCGAGGACCTTGAGGCCGTAATCCTTGTATCCCTCGGGAGCGTAGATGGGGATCCCGGCCGGCGGCCGCTCGGTCCCGGCCCGCACGAAATAGGCGTGGTCGGGATGGAGATGGGTGATCAGGACGGCCCGGGGCGCGCGGTCGAGGAACTCCCGCTCGCCGCAATCGACGAGGAGAGCATCGTCGATGAGGAGGCCCGAGTGCTTGGAGTGATAAGGCGCCGTCTGCTCGACCTCGCCGCGCGTGCCCAGGATGCGGATGCGCATGGCCGCTCAGCCCCCCTTTTTCTTATAGGCCAGAAGCTTGGCCAGCTCCTTCCAGAGGACGATGACGACGAAGCCGGTCGCGAAGATGAGCCCCAGCTCTCCAAAGGACGCCCTCTCGAGCCGCAACGGGGCGCTCAGCGCCTGGCACCCGGGTCGCCAGGACCAGGAACCCGAACGCGCAGAGGGCCCACCCGTCGATTACCTTGTTCCCGAACGGGCCCAGGCTCGTGAGCGGCTCCCTCTCCGACCGGGACACGAAGGCCAGCAGGACATGGCCGATGATCCAGGCCGAGAAGGCGATCGTCTGGGCCTTCGCCCGCGGCCAGCCGTGGCTGAGGGCGTAGCCGTAGGGGACCATGACCGCCAGGAACAGGCTGACGCCCGATACGGCGATGCGGCGGACGACCCCGGCGCTGATGAACTTCTCCCGCGGATCGCGCGGCGGCCGGCTGTAGATCGTCCGCTCGGCCGGCTCGGCCACGAACCCGGCCGACGCGGCCAGGTCCATGAACAGCTCCAGGAGGATGATCTGGACCGGGGCGAAGGGAAAGGGTACTCCGACGACCACCGGGAGGAGGAAGGTCAGAATGAGGGCCGTTTTGACCGAGAGGTAATAGCCGAAGCCCTTGCGCAGGTTGTCGAAGAACTTCCGGCCTTCGAAGATGGCCCGGCCGATGGTGTTGTAGTTGTCGTCGGCCAGGACGACGTCGGCGGCCTCCTTGGCCGCGTCCGTGCCCTTGATGCCCATGGCGATGCCGATGTGGGCGCCCTTCAGGGCCAGCGTGTCGTTGACGCCGTCGCCGGTGACGGCCACGACCTCGCCGTTCCTCTGCAGGGCCTGGAGAAGGCGGTACTTGTTCTCCGGCGTCGTCCGGGCGAAAACGGAGACGTCGCGGACGGCCGTGCTCAAGTCCTCATCCGTCAGGGCATCGAGCTCGGGGCCGCTCAGCACCCTGTCCGCGGGGATGCCGACCTCCCGGGCCACGGCTAGCGCCGTCAGCGGGTGGTCGCCCGTGACCATGACCGTCCTGACCCCGGCCTTGCGGGCCGTGCTCAGCGTCTCGGCCACGCCCGGGCGCGGCCGGTCCTCGAGGGCCAGGAGGCCGGCCAGGGCCACGCCCTTTTCCAGGGACCCGAAGCCTTCGTCGCTGTCGCCGGGGGGCAGGGTCTTCGAGGCCACGGCGATGACCCGCCGGCCCCGGCCCGTTTGACTTACGAGTTCGGCCTGATAGGCCGCCAGATCTCCGCCGGCAAGCGCGAAGATCTCCTCGGGGCTGCCGCTCATGTAGAGCGTCGCCCCGTTCTCCGATCTGCGCAGCACCGACTTCGTCTTGCGGCCGTCGCCAAACCCGCGCTCCCTGACGATCGGGCCGCCGTCCGCCGTCGCGCCCGCCTCCCGGGCCTTTTTCAGGACCGCCCGGTCGGTCGCGAAGAGCGTCAGCTCCGAAAGGGACGAGGCCGCCAAGCTCAGGACCTCTTTCTCCCGGCCCGCCGGGACCACGGCGACGACGGACATCTCGTTCTCGGTCAGCGTGCCGGTCTTGTCGGTCAGGATCACGGTGGCGTTACCGAGGACCTCGGCCGCCTTGACTTTCTTGACCAGGAAGTTGTTCTTGGACAGCTTGTAAGCGCCGAGGCCGAGGATCATGGTGATGATGATCGGCCCTTCCTCGGGGATGGTGGCGAAGGCCAGGGCCAGCCCGGTCAGGATCATCTCTCTCAAGCCCTGGCCCCGGGCGAGGCCGAGGACCGGGATCGCGACGCTGAAGAACAGGGCCACCCAGACGAGCTTCAGGGCCAGATCCTTCATGGCCAGCTGGAGCGGGGTCTTGGGCGGCTTGACCGATTGGGCCATGGCGGAGATACGGCCGATCTTCGTCGAGAGGCCGGTCGCCGTGACCTCGGCCCGGCCCTCGCCCGCGACGACCAGCGTCCCGGCATAGATCGCCTCGCCCGCAGACTTGGCCGCGGGCAGCGATTCCCCGGTCAGCGATGACTCGTCGACCTGGAGGCTGAACGCGTCGAGGAGCGTCGCGTCGGCCGCGACCCGCGAGCCGGAGCCGACGACCAGGATGTCGCCCGGAACGACCGCTTCGGTCTCGACTTCCGTGACCGAGCCGTCCCGGAGGACCCGGGTGCGCGGAGCCGCGAGCTGGGCCAGCGAGGCGATGGCCTTCTTGGCCCGGAACTCGTTCCAGACCTCGACGAAGGTCAGGACGATGATGATGGAGAAGATCGTCAGCGCGTCCTCGAGCTTGCCCCAGACGCTGTAGACGATGCCGACGCCGATGAGCAGCAGGATCATCGGCTCGGTGACCTCTTCCTTGGCGATGGCGCCGAATTTGACTTGGTAGGGCTTGGCCAGCCGGTTCAGCCCCAACCGGGCCAGCCTCGACCGGGCCTCAGCGGCGGAGAGGCCTTGACGAGCCTTGTCGCTGTTCATTTCAAGACCGCCCTTGAAGGATCGTCGGATGCACATTCCCTCTCTTGCCGGATCCGATTTGTTCTACGATAGGCCCGGGACGGCGCTTTGTCAAAACCCGCCGCGGCGGCCGGGCGCGCCACCGCGGCCGGCGGGGGGCATCAGAGGTAGATCAGGGCCAAGACGTCGGCGACCATGGCCGGCTTTTCGGCGCCCTCGAGCTCGATCGTGTTCTCCACCGTGACCAGGACCCGGCGGAAGCCGCGCTTCTCGATCTTTTTCAGGACGGCCCGGTTCCGGATGCGCGATCCGGACCGGACGGACTGGGGGAAGCGGACCCGGTCGAGGCCGTAATTGACGGCCATGCGGAAGCGGCCGGCGAAGACCTCGTTCTGGAAATTGAAATAGGGAACGAGCGAGAGAAGCAAGAAGCCGTGGGCGACCGTGCCGCCGAGAGGGCTCGCGGCGGCCCGCTCCGGATCGACGTGGATCCACTGCCGGTCCTCGGTCGCGGCGGCGAAGGCGTCGATGCGCTCTTGGGTCACGGTGAACCAGTCGGACAGGCCGACCTCGCGGCCGAGCATGGCCTTGAGCCTGCGCAGGCTGAGCCGGTTCCCGAAGATGCCCATGGTCCGTGATCCGTTTGGAGCGGCCCCATGATGCCAAAAGGACCGGGCCGAATCAAGGCCGCGGTCCCGGCTTTGTTGACAACGCCCCGTTCACAACCTATGCTCCGAACGGATCCAGGCTCTGGACCGGGAGGATCATTGATGGCGCGAATGTCTTCGACGATAACGGCGGGCTTGGTCCTCGGCGCCTGTCTGGCCGTTGGCGCGGCCGCCGTCCGGGCGGGCGGGCGGACCGGGACGGGCGTCAAGCTCTACCGGGAGACCTACCGTCCCCAGTTCCACTTCACCCCGGCCAAGAACTGGACGAACGACCCCAACGGTCTCGTCTACTACAAGGGCGTCTATCATCTCTTCTTCCAGCACAATCCGTTCGGCACACAATGGGGGAACATGACCTGGGGCCATGCCACGAGCCCCGACCTGGTGCATTGGACGGAGCACACGCCGGCCATTCTCCCGGATAAGCTGGGCACGATCTTCTCGGGTTCCGCGGTGGTCGACTTTGGCGACACGGCCGGCTTTCGGACCGGCCGCGAGTTCCCGATCGTCTGCGTCTATACCTCCGCGGGCGGCACCTCGCCGGGATCCGAAGGCCTCCCGTTCACTCAGAGCCTGGCGTACT
Organism: Candidatus Aminicenantota bacterium; assembly: GCA_963807525.1. Taxonomy (GTDB): domain Bacteria; phylum Acidobacteriota; class Aminicenantia; order Aminicenantales; family Saccharicenantaceae; genus RBG-16-66-30. The sequence continues at coordinate 98,674 of CAWECI010000020.1, forward strand.
CGGTCGACGGCGGGAGGACCTGGACGAAGTATCCCCAGAATCCCGTGCTCGGCCAGGTCGCTGGCTCCAACCGGGATCCCAAGGTGATCCGGCATGGGCCGACGAAGACCTGGATCATGGCCCTCTATCTCGACGGCCACGACTACGCCTTGTTCGGGTCGAAGGATCTCAAGTCCTGGACCAAGCTCTGCGACGTCCCGATGCCGGGCACGAGCGAATGCCCCGATCTCTTCGAGCTGCCCGTGGGAGGCGCCGGGGGCCGCCGGCTTTGGGTCTTCTGGGGCGCCAACGGCAACTACCGTCTCGGCACCTTCGACGGAACGACGTTCAAGCCCGAGACGGACGTTCTCCGATCGCTCTGGGGAGCGAACGACTACGCCGCCCAGACCTACAGCAATATCCCGGGATCGGACGGGCGGCGGATCCAGATCTCTTGGATGAACGGCGGGAAATACCCCGGCATGCCTTTCAATCAGCAGATGAGCTTTCCCCGCGAGCTGAGACTGAGATCGACGCCGCGGGGCGTCCGGCTGACCATGACGCCGGTCCGGGAGATCGCCGGCCTCCGCCGGGCCCGAAAGAAATGGACGAACGAAGTCCTTAGGGCCGACGGCCCAGCGCTGCGCCTGGGCCAGGGGGAGCTTTGGGATATCGAGGCGACGCTCGAGCCCGGATCGGCGCAGGCTGTGGGCCTCAAGGTCCGGGGTGCCGAGATCGTCTATGACAGTAAGACGAAGATCCTGTCGTGCCTGGGACAGAGCGCGCCCCTCGAACCGGCTTCCGGGCGCATCGCGCTGCGCGTGCTCGTCGACCGCACGTCGATCGAGATCTTCGCCGACGGCGGGGTCGTGACCATGTGTTCCTGCTTCCTTCCCGATGCCGACGACCGCGCTCTTGAAGCGTTCGCCCGCGGCGGCGAAGCGAGGATCGTCTCCCTGACGCGCTGCGCGCTGAAAAGCGCGTGGAGGTAGATCCCGAAGGGCCCGCTATTCAGCCGCAGGGTACCCGCCGCTTCTCTACTGGCGGGCCGCCGGCAGCGAACTTCAACATGTCGCGAGCAACGGTCTGCTCTTCGGGCTGTCTCCTGACGCAGATTATCCGGTGTATGGTCAGGCCAGGTCGAAGCGATCAAGGTTCATGACCTTGGTCCAGGCCGCCACGAAGTCCTGAATAAACTGAGCCTGCGCGTCCCTGCTTCCGTAGACCTCGGCTAGAGCCCGGAGCTGGGAGTTCGAACCGAAGATGAGATCGACGCGCGTGCCGGTCCACTTGCTTTCGCCGGTCTTGCGATCACGCCCTTCATAGATGTCCTTGGCGTCCGATACGGCCTTCCACTCCGTGCCCATGTCGAGCAGGTTCACGAAGAAGTCGTTGGTGAGCGTCTCCGGCCGCTTGGTGAAGACGCCATGCGGGGACTGTCTGAAGTTGGCGCCCAAGACGCGCATGCCGCCGACGAGGACCGTCATCTCGGAAGCGGTCAAAGTCAGCAGTTGTGCCCGATCGACCAGCAGTTCCTCTGCCGACACGGCGTATGGGGCTTTCTGGTAGTTGCGGAACCCGTCCGCCTTCGGCTCGAGCACGGCGAAGGAGGCCGCATCGGTTTGCTCCGGCGACGCATCCGTGCGTCCGGGCGTGAAGGGAACGGTCAGGCTGTGCCCGGCTTTCTTCGCAGCCTGTTCGACGCCCGCGCATCCACCCAAGACGATCATGTCGGCCAGCGAAACCTTCTTCCCTTTTGGCGCCCTGCCGATGAACGCCTTTTGGATCCCCTCCAGGGTCTGCAGCACAGCCTGTAGCTGGCCGGGCTGGTTGACTTCCCATTCCTTTTGCGGGGCCAGCCGGATGCGCGCCCCGTTCGCGCCGCCGCGCTTATCGGACCCGCGGAACGTGGATGCCGAGGCCCAGGCGGTCGAGACCAGCTGGGAGATCGATAGGCCCGAAGCGAGGATCTTGCCCTTAAGCTCCGCGATGTCCTTCTCGTCGACGAGCTCGTGATCGACGGCGGGCACCGGGTCTTGCCAGATCAGTTCCTCCGCCGGGACCTCCGGACCGAGATAGCGTGAACGCGGTCCCATATCGCGGTGGGTCAGCTTGAACCACGCCCGGGCGAAGGCCTCCGCGAATTCTTCGGGGTTTTGCAGATAGCGCCGCGCGATCGGCTCATAGATCGGGTCGAAACGCAACGAGAGGTCCGCCGTGGTCATCATCGGCCGGAGCGTTTTCGACGGGTCGTGCGCGTCGACCACCATGTCCTCTTTGGCCACGTCCTTGGCCAGCCACTGATGCGCGCCAGCCGGGCTCTTCGTCAGTTCCCACTCGTATTTGAACAGCACCTTCAGATAGCCCATGTCCCATCGGGTCGGATTCGGCTTCCAGGCGCCCTCGATGCCGCTGCCGATCGCATCGCCGCCTTTTCCGCTGCCGAAGCTGCACTTCCAGCCGAGACCCTGCTCTTCGATGGGGGCGCCTTCAGGTTCAGGGCCCACATACGACGCGGGGCCGGCGCCGTGGGCTTTGCCGAAGGTGTGGCCTCCGGCGACGAGCGCCACGGTCTCCTCGTCGTTCATCGCCATGCGCGCGAACGTCTCGCGGACGTCGCGGCCCGAGGCGACCGGGTCCGGATTGCCGTTCGGCCCTTCCGGGTTCACGTAGATGAGGCCCATCTGCACGGCTGCGAGAGGATTCTCGAGGCTCCGGTCGCCGCTGTAGCGGTCGTCACCGAGCCACTTGTCCTCGCTGCCCCAATAAATGTCTTCTTCCGGTTCCCAGGCGTCCACGCGCCCGCCGCCGAATCCGAAGGTCTTGAAGCCCATCGATTCGAGGGCGCAGTTGCCGGCGAGGACCATCAGATCGGCCCAGGAGATCTTCCGGCCGTATTTCTGCTTGATCGGCCAAAGCAATCGACGCGCCTTGTCGAGGTTGACGTTGTCGGGCCAGCTGTTGAGCGGAGCCAGACGCTGGGAGCCGGATCCCGCACCTCCCCGGCCGTCGCCCATGCGGTAGGTGCCTGCGCTGTGCCACGCCATGCGGATGAAGAGCCCCCCGTAGTGACCGTAATCGGCCGGCCACCAGTCCCGCGAGTCGGTCATCAGCGCGTAGAGGTCCTTTTTCACGGCGGCAAGGTCGAGCTTCTTGAATTCTTTGGCGTAGTTAAAATCCTGGCCCATTGGATCGGACTTGGACGAGGGGTAGTGCAGGATACGAAGGTTCAACTGGTTCGGCCACCAATCCAGGTTCGACACGCCGCCGCCGGCCGTCGAGCCCATGGCTTGACGTGTTCTGTCCTTTTTCATGGATGCCTCCTTCTGTTGCATGAGATCGTTGAATGACATTCAGTCTTTTCCGCACTGGCCGCAAAAACCTTCAAGCACCACCTTCTTGTCTGTCACCGTGAACCGGTTGCTGATCTCTGGGGGGACGGCGATGTTGTCGTAATCCTCGTTGTGAAAGTCTATGATGCGGCCGCACCGAATGCACCGGAAATGATGGTGGGGACCCAGATCAGGGTCATACTGTTTCGCTTGCCCATACCCCTCGACGACTTTAATCAGGCCGATCTTCGAGAATGTCAACAGGGTCCTGTTGACCGTATCGAAAGAAATATTCGGTATCTTCTTGACGATCCGCTGATAAATGTCGTCCGCGGTGGGGTGGTCCTTGGCCTTCAGAAGTTCCCGGAAAATCGCCGTGCGCTGGGGAGTTATTTTCAGTCCGTTTTCCTTGGATATCCGCCAAAACATATCCAGGGCTGGATCGCTCATGGCACCATTTCCAATAGGAATAACTATATAGTATTAAATACTAATTGTCAAGCGCGTTATGTCGGAGAGCACTCGAACCTCATCGCCTCCCAAGGCTCTGCTTTTAGCTAATAATCCCCCCCCGCCTTCTTGACAAATTAGGGGGAGACGCGCGAACCGCGCTCCGGATAGAAGAAAAATGGGCGATAGAGGACTTGAACCTCTGACTTCTACCGTGTGAAGGTAGCACTCTACCGCTGAGTTAATCGCCCACTCAGCCAGGTTCTTGAGGCGGGCCCATCATAGCAGAAGGCCCGCCGGCCTTCAACCCTCGCTGCGGCCCGAACGGGCCTGGCTTATCAGCCTGATAGAGAGTCTCGCGCGGGTCAGTCTCCGCCCGCTTTTTTGCGGACGGCCCGGCTGTGCCCGACGGCGCGGACCAGGACGGCAGTGGCCGGGCAGCGCATGAAGAAGGCGATGACCTTGTTATGCCAGCCCGGGATGCAGATGACGCCGCGGCCCAGCCGGCGCAGGGAGATGCGGACGACTTTCCGGGCCGTCATCCAGAACGGCGCGGGCACGATCGCTTCATCGATCCCGGCCACTTCGTGGAATTCCGTGTGGGTCATGCCCGGGCAGAGGGCCTGGACGACGATGCCTCTTGACCGGAGCTCTGCCTGGAGATTCACCGAGAACATGACCAGGAAAGCCTTGGTGCCGCTGTACATGGCGCCCGAGAAGGGCGAGAAGGCGGCCATGGAGGCCAGGTTGACCACGGCGCCCCTGCCCCGGCCGATCATGCCGGGCAGAGCGGCATGGGTCAGCCGGACAGAGGCGTCGACGTGGACGCGGATCATCTGGGAGTGGTCGGCTATCGGGCCCTTGAGGAATCCGGCCCGGCCCCCGAATCCCGCGTTGTTGACGAGAAGGTCGAGGGAGGGACTTCTGGCTATGGCGGCCCCGACGGCCGCCAGCCCCTCTTCGGTGGCGAGGTCGGCCGCGATCACTTCGACGGCGACGTTGTGCCGGGCCCGCAAGTCCGCGGCCAGTTGCTCGAGACGGTCCCGGCGGCGGGCGACCAGGATGAGACCGGTCCCGGCGGCGGCCAATTGACGGGCATATTCGGCTCCCAACCCGGCCGACGCGCCGGTGATCAAGGCGGTCCTGAACGTCAGGCGCGGCATGGCTTCCTCGCCAGGCTAGTCTAAGGGAAGAGGCCGGGCAATGCAATTGACATCGCCCGGTTTCCCTATGATAATAAAGGCAATGGCCATCACCCGCTGCCCCTATTGCCACGCCATCATCGACGAGGCCGACAAGTACTGCAACAACTGCGGCACGCAGCTCCTGTTCTCCGAGGACGAAGAGGTCGAAGAAGAGATCCCGGGCGAAAAGATCGTCGACGCCGAGGTCGAAGACAAGGACTACACGGTCGAAGAGCCGGAGAGCGAGAAGCGGCGGCGCCCGTCCTCCGCCAAGGACCTTGACGCCGAGATCGACAAAGAGCTCGAGGACGAGCTGCCCGAGGGGACCGGCAAAACGGCCATCGACCAGCTCATGGCCGGGGAAGACCTGGAGGACGAAGAAGGCGATGACGAGGAACCTCCCGACGAGGTCATTCTCGTCGATGAGATCGAAACCTCCGAGGCGGAGGGCCGGACGGGTGAGATGAGATCGGCCGGTCCGGTCCCGGCGGAGGATGTCGAGGGGTCCAGGAGCGAGGTCAAGGACGAGGGCGAAGAGCCCGAGGACGAGGACCTCGAGGATGACGAGAAGAAGGTCGAAGGCGAAAAGACCGCCGACGAGCTGGCCGAGGACCTCGAGGAGGAGATCGAAGGAGAGCCGATCAAAGAGCCCGAAGTCCGGGCCAAGCCGGACAAGGACGAGACCCGGGCCTACGGCGCCGTTCCTCCCCAGGCCCCCGTGATCGAACCCCCGGCCGCGGACAAGGCGCCCGGTCCGGCGGAAGAACCCGACGTCGAGTACGTCAGCGAGCCGGAAGCCCCGGACCAGTCGGCCACGGCCGGCGAGGCTTCGCTGCGCCCGGTCACGTTCGACACCCAAGAGCTCGATAACCTGGGCCGGACCGTCGAGCTGGGCCGGGAGAAGATCGACAAGTTCATCGAGGTCATGGCCGCCAAGGAGGCCGAGACCGGGCCGGTCCCGGCCGAGCCAGCCCTCGACGCGGAGCCCGCGCCAGAACCGGACGAGGCGCCCTCTCCGCCGAAGCCCCCCGAGCCCCCGTCCGGCGCGCTGCCTCCGTGGGCCAGCACTATGAAAGGCGCCCCCGTTTTTCTCGAGGATACCGGACCGCTCGCGGCCCCGAAGGTGCGTGGCGAATCCGCTGCGCCGGACTCGGACGAGATCGAGATCTTTCCCCGGCGCCGGGGCTCAGACTCGACCATCGGGCTCCCGGAAACGGTCAGCCAGTCCCCGCTCCCCTTCGAGGCGCCGGCCGCGGACGAAGAGGAGGCGGAGGTGGCGCAGAGAAGGGAAGAGGAGGCCGGCGAGGAAGAGTCCGAAGAGGTCGAGGAAGAGCGAGAGACCGAGCCTCCGGCCGCCGAAGAAGAGGTCGCTGCAGCGGACGAAGTCCGTCCGCCGAGAGAGCCCCTCTTCCCGCTTCGCGGCGAGGACACGGGCCCGGCGGCCCAGGCCGAGGTCTTGCCGGCCGGCGAGATCGAGGAACCGGCGCCGCGTCCGCCTTTCAGCTTCTCGGTCTTTTTCAAATCCAAGGCCTTTGACGTTCTCTTCGTCGGGCTATTCTGGCTTGTGGCGCTTTGGCTGGCCGCCTCCTCCCTGGACGCCACTCTCTTCGACATCCTCGGCTCGATGTCCGGGTCCATGATCCTGCTTTATGCCGTGTTTGTCCTCCTCTATTTCTTCCTGTTCAAGTTCTTCCTCGGGGAGACGCTCGGCGACCGCCTCTTCCGACCTCGCGAACGGGACTAGGACCCTGAAAACCGTCATCAGCGCCTCGCGGCGCACCGACCTCGTTGCGTCCCTCCCGGAATGGCTGGCGGATGCCCTCCGCGCCCGCCGGGCCGTGGTCGCGGGGCCGAGAGGCGGCGCTCATCAGGTCGATCTGGCGCCGGACGCGGTCCACACCATGGTCCTGTGGTCCAAGGATTTCTCGAACCTGCTCCGGAACGCCTGCGGGCTGAGAGATCTCCTGGCCGGCTATGATCAGCTCTATCTGCATTTTACGATCACCGGCCTGGGCCGAACGGCGGTCGAGCCGGGCGTCCCGGACTGGCACGAGGCCCTGGCTCAGCTCGACGGACTGACGACTCTGGCCGGCCATCCGTGGCGCGTCTCCGTGCGGTTCGATCCCATTCTATTTTGGCGGGAGGGCGGCGAGGTCCGCTCGAACATCGGCGCGTTCGCCGAGGTCGCCCGGGCCTCGGCGGCCGCCGGGATCCGCGATATCCGGACGAGCTTCGCCCAATGGTACGGAAAAGCTGTCCGCCGGGCCGCCGATCGGAGCTTCGCTATCGTCGATCCTTCGGACGAAGAGCAACGGTCGCGGGCCCTGGAACTCTCGGCGATCGCGGCGGCGCACGGGCTCGTCCTTCACGCCTGCTCGCAGCCGCTCCTGGCGGGCATCCCCGGCCTCAGGCCGTCGGCGTGCATCGACGGGGCGCTGCTCGAATCGCTTCATCCCAGGCACGAACCCGTTTCCCGGCGCAAGGACCGCAGCCAGCGGCCGGATTGCCTTTGCACGGGATCCCTGGACATCGGCAGCTACGCGCAGGCCTGCCCGCATGGGTGCGTCTACTGCTACGCCAATCCGAAGATGTGAAGATCAGAGGGACAGTCCCCTGCGGGGACAGTCCCTTCAGATGCCGAGGCTGAGGCGCTCGGCCAGGGCCGGCGGCAGCTTTTCGTCGATGATCTTGCGCTTGGCCTCTTCGATGTCGTACTCCACCCGGCTGAACTTGACGAGCCGGGCCTCGGAGTCATAGACAGCGAAGGCCGCCCGGGGGTTGCGGTCGCGGGGCTGGCCGACCGAGCCGGGGTTGATGAGGTAGCGCACGCCTTTCTCGAGCCTGATCTCGTTCGAGTTCCCCTCGAGGAACGTGCCTTCGACGTTGCCGTCCTTCTCGGTGTAGACGAAGGGGAAGTGGGTGTGGCCGAAGAAGCAGACGGGCGTCTGGATGTAGGAGAAGGCCTCGGCCGCGTCGAATTCGCCGAAGATGTAATAATCCTCGTCGAAGGGCGCGCCGTGGCAGATGGTGATCGAGTCCTGAACGACCTCGGGGCTCTGCTTCAGCCGGACCAGGAAGTCCAGGTGCTTGCGGGCGATCGTCTTCTTCGTCCAGAAGATGGCCGAGGCGGCGATGGGGTTGAAGGTCTGGACGGAATCGAGCCCGGAGACGGCCTTGTCGTGGTTGCCGCGGATGATCGACAGCGGCTTGAGGGCCAGGATCTTGGCGATGACCTCGTTCGGCGAGGCGCCGTAGCCGACGAGGTCGCCGAGGAAGATGTAGTGATCGATCCTCTTCTTCTGAACGGCTTTGAGGACCGCGTTGAGAGCTTCGAGGTTGCCGTGGATGTCGGTGAAGATCAGGTAGCGCATGCGTGTTCGTCCTTGGGCGCGACGGTCTCGAACAGGCGGCCGGCCTGGTAGGAGCTGCGGACAAGCGGTCCCGAGACGACCTCGCGGAAGCCCGCGGCGCGGGCCGTCCGGGCCAGGGCGGCGAACTCGTCCGGCGTGTAGTAACGGGCGACCGGCGGATGGGACGGGGTCGGCTGGAGGTACTGGCCGATGGTCAGCAGGTCGCACCCGGCCTGCCGCAGGTCGGCGAACGTCCGGGCGATATCGGCCTCGCTCTCGCCGAGCCCGATCATGAGGCCCGACTTCGTCAGCGCCCCCCGGTCCTTGGCGGCGGCTAGGACGCCGAGCGAGCGGCGGTAGTTCTCGCGGGGCCGGCGGATGGCGGGATAAAGCGACTCGGTCGTCTCGAGGTTGTGGTTGAGGACGTCCGGCCCGGCGGCCAGGACCGCCCCGAGCGCGGCGGCGTCGCCGCCGAAATCCGGGATAAGCGCCTCGACCCGCGTGCCGGGGCTCTGGGTCCGGATGGCCCCGATCGACGGCCGCGAAGTGGGACGCCCCGCCGTCCGGGAGGTCGTCGCGGGTCACGGACGTGATCACGGCGTAGGCCAGGCCGAGCGAGGCGACAGCCTCGGCCGCGTGCCGGGGCTCTTCGGGGTCGGGAGGCAGAGGCGTCCCTTTCGCCACGGCGCAGAAACCGCAGTTCCGGGTGCAGACGTCGCCGAGGATCAGGAACGTGGCGGTCCGGCGCTCCCAGCACTCGCCGATGTTCGGGCAGCGGGCGCTCTGGCAGATCGTATGCAGGCGTCCGGCCTTGAGGATCTCCGCCACACGGAAGAACTCGCCGTGCGACGGGAGCCGGACCTTCAGCCAAGCCGGTTTTTGGGTCGCCGTAACTCCCCCTCTCTCGCGAGGAATCCGGCCTTCCGGTTCAGGTTCAGGATCGGTTTCGGGCGATGGAGGGCCGGGAAAAATGAAAGTCCTTAGTACTCGACGTCGCGCTCTCTCTTGATGCGCCGTCTCATCCGCTTGCGCGCCTGGGCTTCCTTCATGCGGCGCTTTTCGCCGGGCTTGAAGTAGACCGAGTGCTTCTTGATCTCCTTGATGATCGCTTCCTGCTGGACTTTCCTCTTGAACCGGCGCAGCGCGGATTCGAGATTCTCACCTTCGTCAAGCTGTACAAAAGCCAAGAACTTTCACCTCCTCCACTGGGGAAAAGTACCGCTCGTTTATACCGGATTCACCCTGTAAAGTCAAATTGCCCTCGGGATATCGTCTCCGTCCGCGCGGTGATTTTTCACGCCGGTCCGTTCGCCGGATTCGGCGCCAAAACAACTCGGTCGGCGTGCGCTACGCCTCCCTCAAACACGTTTTGGCGATTTCCCCTGAAATTTCCCTCATCCGGCTCCAGACCGGCTAAATCACCGCCTATGCTCCCTCCGACGATACCCCTCGGACTCCTCGAGGTACCAGATCATTTTCTTTATATGCGCTTCGGGCAGGCGCCGGAATGGCGGATCACGGCCCGGGCGCCGATCGTCAGAGGGTCGATCAAGGGAACGGGGAGGTCGGTCGGACCGAGGACAAGAGGCACCTCGGTGCAGCCGGCCACGATGGCTTGGGCGCCGCGGCGGATGAATCCGTTCGCTATCTCGAGGAGGATCCGCCGAGCCGGACCGGTCGTGAAACCGGCCTTGATGCCCTTCTTGCCGTAGATCGCGGTCATGACCCGCCGCTCGTCGGCCGCGGCAGGGACCATGACCGCGATCCCGGCGGCCGCGAAAGCCATGGCGACCATTCCTGAGCTGACCGTGCCCGAGGTGGCGATGAGGCCGACGGCCTTTGGCCTCGGCCTCATCCTCAGGATCTCGGCGACCGTTTCGTCGATCAGATTGACCACCGGGATGGGCGAGTGCGCCGCGACCCGAGGGTAGAAATAATGAGCCGAGATGCATGTCATGACGGCGAAGTCCGCTCCCGCCCTGGCGAGGGCTCGTAACCCCCGGCGGATGGCCGGGACCGGGCTCGGGCCGCCGTGGAGGATGGCCTCGGTCCGGTCCGGGATCTGGGGCAGACTGTAAAGAACGACCGGCGGGTGGTCCTGGTCGCGCCCTGCGGCCGTTTCACGGACGATCAGTTCCAAGAAACGGGCCCCGGCCTCGGGCCCCATGCCGCCGAGGATGCCGATCGTATGGAGCTTTTTCCGCTTCATTGGAGCAGTCCCTTGACCCTGTCGAGCGGCAAGGCCTCGGCGACATGGCCGTCCTTGCCTTCGGTCCGAACGGCCTTGAATAGGGAATTGAGGATGGCCTCCTCCGCCGCCTCGGCCGCGGCCTGGAAGAGCGGCGAGACGGCCTCGTCCCGGAGAAGCGTGACTGTCTGGGTCGGATGGGCGGTGCGGTGGGGGGCACGCACCGACTCGGCCGTCGAGAAGGCGATGGCGTAGTCGCCGCTGCCGTTCGAAAAGTACCCGCCGGTGCGGGCGATGCCGAGCAGGGCCCGCTTGGCCAGGCGCTCGAGGTTCCGGGCGTCGAGCGGCGCGTCCGTGGCCACGACGATCATGCAGGAGCCGTCGCCGGTAGGATTCGGAGCCGGCAACGGCGAGCCTGTCCCGGCGTCCTTTTTGTCGAAAGGCACGCCCCGAATTGTCAGGACGCCGCCGAAGTTGGTCTGGACGAGGACGCCCACCGTATAGCCGCCTTGGCCCTCCCGCAGGCGGCGAGAGGCTGTCCCGATCCCGCCCTTGTAGTCGAAGCAAGTCGTGCCCGTGCCGGCCCCGACCGCGCCCTCGGCCACAGGGCCGCTCGAGGCGGTCTGGATGGCTTCGAGAACGTGAGCCTTGGTGACATGCCGTCCGCGGATGTCGTTGAGCCAGCCGTCATTCGTCTCGCCCACGACCGGGTTGACCGACGAGACGCGCTCGTTGCCCGGCAGGCCGAGCGTCCAGTCGATGATCGCCTCCGCCGCGGTCGGCACGCTCAGGGTGTTGGTCAAGATGATGGGCGTCTCGAGCGTGCCCAGCTCCCGGACCTGGGTCACGCCGGTGAGCTTGCCGTAGCCGTTGCCGACCGAGATCCCGGCCGGGACCTTGTCTTGGAAGACGTTGCCGCCGTGAGGCAGGACGGCCGTGACGCCGGTCCGGACATCCTGGCCTTTGACGAGAGTGAGCTGGCCGACCTTGACCCCGGCGACGTCGGTAATGGCGTTCAGGGGTCCCGGCGGAAGGACGCCGACGACGAGGCCGAATTCCCGGGCCCGCGGCTTTTCCGCGGCCGGCGGGGATGAGGCGGCGACGGCACATAAAAAGGCCCCCGACAGGGCACAGACGAGGCCGAACGCAAGACCTATCGTCGCATGAACGGGCATGGCTCCTTCCTTGGCACGCACAGTGCCCTCATCATACGAAGACGGGGGCCAAATGACAAGACGGAGACACCTTGAGCCGTCCCCGCCTTTCTGCTTATACTTGTGGACGTGACAGAACGACAGTGCCCTTACCTCACCGTGCCGCGGCTCCAATCGGTCCCCGGACTCGTCCACGGCTTCGGCGACGCCCGCTGGAGCGAAGCGGATTTCCTGGCCTTCGCCGAAGCGCACGGAATGAAGCCGGTGATCATGCGCCAGCTCCATTCGGATGTTCTCCACAAGCTCGAAGCTGCCCCCGACAAGAAGCTCGAGGGGGACGCGCTGCTGACGAACGTGCCGGGGCTTCTGCTCGTCATCCGCACGGCCGATTGCCTGCCCGTCCTGCTCGTCGATCCCGAGAACAAGGCCGTCGCCGCCGTCCATTGCGGCTGGCGCGGCACGGAGAAGCGCATCCTCGAAAAAGCGGTCCGCGCGATGGGCGAGGCCTATGGCTCGAAGCCCCCTGGAATACTGGCCGCGCTCGGGCCGTGCATTGGGGCGGCCTGCTACGAGGTCGGGGCCGAAGTCCGGAAGGCTTTTCTCGAGGCCGGGTTCCCCGAGTCGATCTTGGTCGAGAGGGGCCATCTGCCCGCGATCCGGATCCCCAACTACCAGGGGAAATACCTGCTCGATCTGCGGGCCGCCAACATCTGGCTCTTGGGCCAGCTAGGGTTCAGGAAAACGTTCATCCTGAACACCGGCCCGGTCTGCACGCATTGCGAACCGCGACTTCTGTCCTACCGCCGCCACCCCGCCAACCCCCGGCGGATGTATAACTTTATCGGGCTTCTTCCTCCCCCCCGACCCTAAAAGCGAATCGGGGCTGCCGGACTTCACGTTTTTCTATGGGACCTGATCCCTGGGATAAGGCCGCAGAAGAAGGGACTGAGGGGTGTCGTCGGAGTGAGCATAAAGCGGTAATTTAGCCGACATCGCGAAGGAGACGCGGCGTCTTTAACCCGGTTCCCGAGCGGGGCGGCGTGGAGAATTACCGCAGCGAACGGAGATGACCCCCGGGGTCCCTCCGTGGCCGGTCATGACCCCCGCCGGATATACAACTTCATCGGCCTCTCGCCCAAATAAGAGGGACAGTCCCCTGCGGGGACAGCCCCCGAAGAGGGCGCTTGACATTTGCTTTTTGGGTTTTGTTTCGCTATCCTTGACGGGTTCAAAAAGGAGCGGTTAATGGAAAAGCCCATCGGCGACATCGAGCTTCCGGGTCTGCCCCTTTTCCGCAAGGGCAAGGTCCGCAACGTCTTCGAGGTCGAGGACAAGCTCCTGATAGTGGCCACGGACCGGGTCTCGGCGTTCGACTGGGTCCTGCCCTCGCTCATCCCTTACAAGGGCAAGGTCCTGACCCAACTGTCGAAGTACTGGTTCGATTTCGTCGGCCTGGTCGTTCCCAATCACCTCATCGCCACCGAGATCAAGGACTTCCCGTCCGTCCTGGCCAAATATGGGGACCTCCTGGACAAGCGCTCCATGCTGGTCAAGAAGACCCAGGTCGTCCCGATCGAGTGCGTCGTCCGCGGCTACCTCTCGGGCTCCGGCTGGAAGGAATACAAGACCACGGGCAAGATCTGCGGCCTCAAGATCCCCAAGGGCCTTCGGGAATCCGATCAGCTGCCCGAGCCCATCTTCACCCCCTCGACCAAGGCCGAGAAGGGGCACGACGTCAACATCTCCTTCAAGGACGTCCAGAAGGAGATCGGGGCCGAGCTGGCCCGCAAGATCCGCAAGATCAGCCTGGAACTTTACCAGAAGGCCTCGCTCTACGCCGTCTCCAAGGGCATCATCATCGCCGACACCAAGTTCGAATTCGGCTGCGAGGGCGACGAGCTCATCCTCATCGACGAGATCTTCACCCCCGATTCCTCCCGCTTCTGGCCGCTGGCCCAGTATGAGCCGGGCAAGTCCCAGCCCAGCCTCGACAAGCAGTTCGTCCGTGATTACCTCGAGACGACGGCCTGGGACAAGAACAGTCCGCCGCCCGAGCTGCCGGCCGAGATCATCGCCAAGACCTCCCAGAAATATCTGGAAATCTATAAGGTCCTGACAGGCCTCGACGACATCGCATGAGCGGACGGGTCGATTTCCACGTCCACTCGAACAGGAGCAGCGACGGGGACTTCTCGCCGGCCGAGCTGGTCGGCTTTGCCAGGGAACACGGCATGCGCGCCATCTCGATCGCCGACCACGACACGGTGGCCGCTTACCCCGAGGCCGTCGAGGAGGGCCGGGAGGCCGGCGTCGAGGTCATCCCCGGCATCGAGCTGACGACGCTCTACGGCGGCCGGGAATTCCATCTGCTGCTGCCCCTCATTGACTGGACGAGCCCGTCCCTGGCCGCGATCATCGCCGGCCAGACCGAATGCCGCATGCACGAGACGCGGGAGCGGGTGGCCCGGATCCAGGAGCTCGGCTTCGTCCTGACCATGGACGAGATCACGGCCAAATCGAACGGCGCGCCGCCGCTCGGGGTCAAGATCGCCCAGATCCTGCTCGAGAACCCGGAGAACGCAAAGAACCCGGTCCTGGAGCGCTATTACCGGCCGGACAATCGCCGCTATGCGCCTTACATGTTCTACAGCGACTTCTTCGCCGAGGGCAAGCCGGCCTACGTGCCCAAGACGTTCATGGCCCTGACGGACGTCCTCGGGGCCGCGCCGGCGACCGGCGGGGCCCCGGTGCTGTCCCACCCCGGCGCCTACTTCCAGCGGACGACCCTCGAAGACGCCCGCGACCTCAAGGCCCACGGGCTTATCGGCCTGGAGGTCTATACGTTCTATCACACGCCCGAGCAGACGACCCTCTACAAGGAGATGGCTGCCGACCTCGACCTCGTGGCCACGGCCGGCTCCGATTTCCACGGCCGGATCAAGCCCCACGTGGTCTTCGGGGCGCTCGAGCAGGGCGACTACGGCATGGTCGAGGCGCTGCGGGCGAGACGGGGAGGAGCGGCATGAACTGGCTCGACTACGTTCTCTTGGCCATCATCGTCGTGACGGCCGTCGTCGGCATCGTCAAGGGTTTCGTCCGCCAGGTCATCGGCCTGGTCGCGGTCATCGCCGGCCTGGTCCTGGCCGTGGTCTATTACGAGCAGACGGCCCACGTCTTCCAGACCTTCATGAAGAACCAGCTGGTCAGCAATTTCTTGGGCTTCCTGCTGATCTTCGTCGTCGTCCTGGTCGCCGGGGCCATCCTCGGCCACCTCATCACCAAGGCCATGGTCGGGCCCCTCGCCCTTGTCAACCGGCTCTTCGGCGCAGTCTTCGGGCTCGTCAAGGCCGTCCTCATCTGCGGTATCCTGGTCTTCGCCCTGGTCTCGTTCGAGGTGGCCAAGCCGGCCGTCGAGACGTCGGTCCTCGCCCCGGCCTGTCTCGGCATCACCCGGGCCGTGGTCAACCTCGTTCCCAAGGACCTCAGGACCCAGTTCAACGAGTCGTACAAGCGGATCCGCGAAAGCGGGGGTAAACATGGACAGACGAACCAGTGACCTGAACCTCCACACGCGCCTCGAGCTCATCATCAAGGACATGATCGAGAAGGGGATCAACCTCAAGGACGCCCTCCACGAGACCGAGAAGATCTTCTACGAGCAGGCCGCCCGCAAGTGCGACGGCAACCGGACGAAGATGGCCGAGACCCTGGGCGTCCACCGGAATACCCTCAACAACCGGGCCAAGGTCCTGAAGATCAAGAAGCTTTTTTAGCAGTCAATATAGTGGACTGCTAATTTTTCTCTTTTGCTCCCCTTGACAAATACCGCCAGTTTTGTATACTATTAGCACTCACATTTATTGACTGCTAAATCTCAGGTAACCCAAAGGAGGTCTTCATGAAAGTTCATCCTCTGTATGACAGAGTACTCCTCAAGAGACTCGAGGAGGGAGAGGTCAAAAGAGGCGGGATCATCATCCCGGACACGGCCAAGGAGAAGCCCCAGGAGGCCGAGATCATCGAGGCCGGCAAGGGGCGGGTCAATGATGAGGGCAAGACGATCGCTCTCGCCGTCAAGAAGGGCGACCACGTTCTCATCGGCAAGTACAGCGGCACCGAGGTGACGATCGACGGCGTCGAGCTCGTCATCGTCCGCGAGGAAGAGATCCTCGCCGTCATCGAGAAGTAAGGAGACAGTCAATGGCCAAACAGATCCTTTCCGGAGACGAAGCCCGGCACTCCCTGCTCAAGGGGGTCAACATCCTCAGCAATGTCGTCAAGGCGACTCTCGGCCCCCGCGGCAAGAACATCGTCCTCGACAAGAAGTTCGGCTCGCCCACCAGCACCAAGGACGGCGTCACCGTCGCCAAGGAAGTCGAGCTCAAGGACCCCTGGGAGAACATGGGCGCCCAGCTGGTCAAGGAAGTCGCGTCCAAGACGTCCGACGTCGCGGGCGACGGCACCACGACCGCCACGGTCCTGGCCCAGGCCATCTACGGCGAAGGCCTGCGCTACGTCACGGCCGGCGCCAACCCGACCCTGATCAAGAAGGGCATCGACAAGGCCGTCGAAACCGTCATCGGCGAGCTCAAGAAGATGAGCCGCGAGGTCAGCGGCGAGATGATCGCCCAGGTCGGCGCCATCTCGGCCAACAACGACCCCGACATCGGCAAGACCATCGCCGAGGCCATGGACAAGGTCGGCAAGGACGGCGTCATCACGGTCGAGGAGGCCAAGGGCCTCGAGACCACGACGGAAACGGTCGAAGGCATGCAGTTCGACCGCGGCTATCTGTCGCCCTATTTCGTGACCGACCCGGAGCGGATGGAGTGCGTCCTCGACAAGCCCCTCATCCTCCTCCACGAGAAGAAGATCTCGAACCTCAAGGACTTCCTGCCCCTCCTCGAGAACGTCGCCCGCATGGGCCGGCCCCTGCTCGTCATCGCGGAGGAAGTCGAGGGCGAAGCCCTGGCGACCCTGGTCGTCAACAAGCTCAAGGGCACCTTCCAGTGCTGCGCGGTCAAGGCCCCCGGCTTCGGCGACCGCCGCAAGGCCATGCTCGAGGACATCGCCACGCTGACCGGCGGCCAGGTCATCACCGAGGAGATCGGCGTCAAGCTCGAGAAAGTCGGGTCCGATTGGCTCGGCGAGGCCAAGAAGGTCGTCATCGACAAGGACAACACGACCATCGTCGAAGGCCTGGGCAAGGCCAGCGACGTCCAGGCCCGGATCAAGCAGATCCGCGCCCAGATCGAGGACACGACCTCCGACTACGACCGGGAGAAGCTCCAGGAGCGGCTGGCCAAGATGGTCGGCGGCGTCGCGCTGATCAAGGTCGGCGCGGCCACCGAGACCGAGCTCAAGGAGAAGAAGGCGAGGGTCGAGGATGCCATGCACGCCACCAAGGCGGCCGTCGAAGAGGGCATCGTGCCCGGCGGCGGCGTGGCCCTGGTCCGCGCCCAGAAGTCGCTCGAGAAGCTGACCCTCGAGGGCGACGAGAAGATCGGCGCCGACATCGTCAAGCGGGCCATCGAAGAACCCATGCGCCAGATCGCGATCAACGCCGGCTTCGAAGGCTCCGTGGTCGTCGAGAAGGTCAAGGAAATGAAACAGGACATGGGCTTCAACGCCCTGACCGAGAAGTACGAGGACCTGATCAAGGGCGGCATCCTCGACCCGACCAAGGTCGTCCGGATCGCGCTCCAGAACGCGTCCTCGATCGCCGGCCTCCTGCTCAATACCGAAGGCCTGATCGCCGAACTGCCCGAGGAAGAGAAGAAGCCCGGGTATCCGACCCCTCCCGGCGACATGTATTAATTCCCCAGAGGGACAGTCCCCTCCGGGGACAATCCCAGGGCAACGCATCGCCAGCCCCGGGCGGCCTCCCGCCCGGGGTTTTTTTTAAGTCCGGGTCAGACCCCCTTCAGAAGGCACCGGGTCTACGCATTACGCGCGTTCAGGCATTGCGAGCAATGCGTAGACCCGGTGCCTTCCTTATTTGACCCGTCGGGCTCGCCGCCCTATGATAAGCGGCGGGATGGCCAAGATCATCGACCGCTACGTGATCCGCGAGGTGGTCCCCCCTTTCTTGGTCGGGCTTCTGCTCATCACCTTCGTGCTTCTGATGAACCAGGTCCTTCTCTTGGCCGACCTGTTCATCGCCAAGGGCGTGCCGTTCCCGGTGGCCTTGCGGGTCCTCGGCCTCCTCATTCCGTCCATCCTTGTCTTCGCCTTGCCCATGGCCGTCCTGATGGGCATCCTCGGCGGGCTGGCCCGTCTTTCGGCCGACTCGGAGATCGTCGCCTTCCGCACGCTCGGCATCGGTCCGCGGCGCCTGTCCCGGCCGCTCGTCCTCTTCGGGCTCGGCGGCCTTCTCCTGACCTTGCCGCTCGCTCTCTGGATCGCCCCCCACGCCAACGACGCCTGGGTCCGGGCCATGACCGAATCGGTCCTGGCCCGCGTCCGGCTCGACGTCGAGCCGCTCGAATTCAACGAGACCCTGCCGAACATGGTGTTCATGGTCCGGGACGTCGGCCGTGACAAGGTTTGGCACGACGTCGCGGCCTACCTGACCAAAGACCCCTCGCAGCCGCGCCTGGTCCTGGCCCGCTCGGGGACCGTCCGCCTGTTCCCCGAAAAGAAGCGGGCCATCCTCGAGCTGGCCGACGGCTCCGTTTACACGGCCTCGCCCTCCGCGCCCGGCGAGGACACCCTGACGTCGTTCGACCGGCTCGAGGAGGAGATCGATGTCGAAGGGCTCTTCGCTTCGGTCTCGAGCGGCAAGAGGGTCCGGGAAAAGGACATCGGCGAGCTGGTGCGCGATCTCCGGGTCTTGAAGGCCGACGCCCCGGCCGCCAGGGCGAATGCCCGGCTGATCCGGGCCCATGGCATCGAGATCCACAAGAAGATCGCCCTGCCGGCGGCGTGTCTGGTGTTCGCGCTCTTGGGCCTGCCCCTGGGCGTCATGACCGGCCGGGCCGGCCGGACGGGCGGGTTCTCCCTGGCCCTGGTCATCATTCTCCTTTATTACGCCCTCCTCACCGCCGGTGAAAAAGCGGCCATGGACGGCCGGCTCCCGGCCTTTCTGGGCATGTGGGGACCCGATATCATCCTGTCTGTCGCGGGGGCGTGGCTGCTGATCGCATCGGCCCGGCGGGTCCGTTTGCCGCGGCCGAAAGCGGCGCCGTCCGCTCGATCCGGATCCAGGCAGGAAAAGCAGAAAAGGGTCGGTTCGGCCCCGTTAGGGTCGGGACCGGCGGAACGCCGCTCGCACGCTCGGGGGGTCGGTCCGGTTTCCGGGACTCCTCGATCGATACATTTCCAGGAAATTCCTCGCCCTGCTGGCCCTGATCCTAGCCGCCCTGTCCGCGGCCACGCTGCTGGCGATGTTCCTGGAGAGCCTGAGCGAGGTCCTCCAGCGGGGCCAGCCCGTCGGGGTCCTGGCCGGCTACGTATGGTTCAAGCTGCCCGAATATCTGGCCTATCTCCTCCCGGTCGCCGTCCTGGCCGCCGCGCTCCTCGCGCTCGGGGCCGTCGCCCGCACCAACGAGGCCACGGCCATGAAGGCCTGCGGGGTCAGCGCCTACCGGACGGTCCTCCCGATCCTGGCCCTGGCCGCGGCCGTGGGCGGGCTGGCCTTCCTTATCCAGGACCGGGTCGTGCCGGCGTCGGCGGCGCGGGCCGAGGCGGCCTGGGATTCGTTGCACGACCTGCCGGCCCGCGTGGCGAGCAGCCTCAACCGCCGCTGGCTGCTCGGCGCCGGCGGAGCCCGGATCTATCACTACGATTTCTTTGAGCCCGGGACGTCGACCTTCGGGCGGCTCTCGGTCTTTGACATCGACGCCGGCCGCTGGGCCTTGGTGCGGCGCACCTTCGCCGAGAGAGCGTCCTTCGAAGGGGACCACATCGCCTATCGGGACGGCTGGACGAGGGACTTTTCCGCTCCCCCCGCACGGGCCTTCGTCCGCGCGCCTGCCGGCCGTCTCGAGGCCGGGGGGGACAGGCGCGTATTCGAGGCTCCCTTCAAAGAGCCGCTGCAGATGACCTTCCGCGACTTGGAGCGCTACACGGGCGAGGTCAGGGCCATGGGCTTTCCCGCGCTCAAGCTGCGGTCCGAGCTGGCCCAGAAGACCGCCCTGCCGTTCGTCAGCCTGATCATGGCCCTGCTGGCTGTTCCCTTCGGCTTTCGCATGGGCCGGAAAGGCACGCTCGTCGGCGTCGGGACGAGCGTCGTCGTCGCCATGGCCTTCTGGGGGGCCTATGCCATCTTTCGCAGCCTGGGCGGCACGGGCGTTCTGACGCCGTTCCTCGGGGCCTGGGGAGCCAGCATCATCTTCGGGCTGGGCGGGTTGTGGGGGCTGTTGAAGATCCGCACGTAAAAAAACGGGGACACGTTCCCGAATATCCCCGTACAGGATCCCCTTTCAAGCGAAAAGGGTCAGGTCCCGGATTGTCGGGTCGTGTTCCCGATTTCCTACATTTTATATTTGCCGAAATCATCCGGCTGCAACGTCTCGAGCCATTTCCGCAGCTTCTCGGAGGATTCGACCTTCTCGTCGAACTTGAGGCCGTTGGCCTTGCGCACGACCTCGTCCTCGACAAAGATCGGCGAGCTCATCCGCAGGGCCAGGGCGATCGCGTCGGAGGGGCGGGAATCGATGACGATCGCTTCCTCGGCCCGCCGGCAGTGGATGAGGGCGAAGAAGGTGTTGTTCCGGACGTCGTTGACGACGATCTTCTCGATCCCGATGCCGAGCTTCTCCAGGAAGCTCTTCAGCAGGTCGTGGGTCATGGGGCGGGGCGTGGGGACGTTCTCGATGGTCAGGGCGATGGCGTTGGCCTCGAAGACCCCGATCCAGATGGGCAGGATCTGCTCGTTGCGGGGGTTCTCCAGGACCACGATAGGCATCTTGGAGATCGGGTCCACGACGAGACCCTTGACCTTCATCTCGATTTCCATGGGGGGCGTACCGAATCTAATATAGGTGCCGGACTCCGGGATGTCAAATGCGGCCTCGGACGACATCCTCGGCCTTGGCTCGCGGCGGTGTCCCTTCCTTAAAATAGGGACATCTGGCTCGAGGACGCGTCGGCCTGGCCGTCCCCGCCGAAGATGCGGATCTGCCCGTATTCCCCGTCGTGGCCCGGAAGGATCGAGACCTGGCCCTTGCGCATCCGGTCGACCGCCTCGGCCACCCTTTCGGGCGAGAGGCGGGCCAGCTCGCCCACAGGCACCTCGGTCAGGATGGTGTGCTCGTCCCCGAACTCGCGGATGAACCGGAAGTACAGGTCCCAGACGCCCTGGCATTCGGGGGTCTTGCCGACCGCCTCGGCGATGATCTCGTTGAACGGGATGAGGCTCTTGTAGGGGACGCGGCCCGGCCGTCCTTCGCCGGTCTCGCGGTCGGCCAATTCCTCGACCCGGTGCAGGACGCCGATCGTCAGCTTCTTGCCGCACTTGGGGCAGAGATCGCCCGTCTTCAGGCTCTCCCGCGGCCCGCAGACGACCCCGCACTTCCGGTGCCCGTCGTAGTGATACTTGCCTTCCTCGGGGAAGAACTCGACGGTGTAAAGGAACTTGGCCGGGTCGTTCGTCCGCAGGGCCTCGATGAGGCCGCGGTAGCTGAAGTCCGTGTCGAAGGCGTTGGCCTCCCGCCCGATCTTCGAGGGCGAGTGGGCGTCCGAGTTGGAGACCAGGGCGAAGCGGTCGAGGGCCGACAGCCGCCAGTTCATGGGCGGGTCCGACGACAGCCCCGTTTCGAGGGCGAAGATCGACGGCGTCATCTCCTCGAAGCACTCCTCGATCGTGTCGAACCCGGAGTTGGCGCCGAAGAGCGAGAACCAGGGCGTCCAGATGTGGGACGGGATGACGACCGCCCGGGGCGCCGTCTCGGCGACCATCTTGCAGAAGAGCCTGACGTCCAGCCCCAGGATCGGCCGCCCGTCCGAGCTCAGGTTCCCCACGGCCTGCAGGCGCCGGTTGATCCGCTCGACGGACTCGAAGTCCGGGGCCAGCACCATGACGTGGACCTTGCGGACCTTGCCGCCCTTGGAGTAGATGAAGCTCACCTCCGCCGACAGGATGAAGGCCATCGGCCGGGCCAGCACCGGCAGGCCCTTGAAAGGCGCCGCGTCGAAGGCCGTCGTCGCGGGCTTGAGCCGGAGGAAGCCGTTGCCCATCGGCTCGAGCTTCTCCTTCATCAGGAAGAGCCACTCGGGATGGGTGAAGTCGCCGGTCGCCAAGAGCGTGATGCCCTTGACCTTGGCCCAGGGCGCCAGGACGTCGAGGACCATGTCTCGCGACGTGGCCCGCGAATACTTCGAGTGTATGTGAAGATCGGCCAGGAACTTCATGGCGTTGAGCCAAGTTTAGGTAAAGAGAAAGGCGATTGCAAGCGCTTTCGGGGCCCGGCCGCGCCCGTCCCGGGGCCGCGGGCTGTCGCCTTGAAAAAGGGCCGCGGAGGGCGTATGCTTAGTAATCGCGCCGCGGACGAGAAAGGATTCCCATGAGATTGAGATCGGTCGTCATTTTGGCCGGCGCCGCGGTCATGGCCGCGCTGCCCGTCGCCGCGCAAAAGGTCTCGGTCAAGGACCTGCCCGAGCACTTCCGCCGCTGGATCCAGGAAGAGGTCGTTTATATCATCTCGCCCCGGGAAAAGGACGTCTTCCTCCAGCTCGCCAACGATCGGGAGCGGGAGATGTTCATCACCGCGTTCTGGAAGGCCCGGGACGAGGATCCGTCGACGCCCGAGAACAAGTTCAAGGACGAGCACTACAAGCGCATCGAGTACGCCAACAGCCACTTCGGCCGCGGCCTGAAGGCCGGCGGCTGGCGGTCCGACATGGGCCGCATCTACATCACCCTGGGCGAGCCCAAGGAGATCACCCGGTACGAGAACGAGACCAACCTCTACCCGATGCAGGTCTGGTTCTATTCCGGGGTCGAAGGGCCCGCGATGCCGAACTCCTTCTACATCATATTCTTCAAGAAGGACGCCGCGGGCGATTTCGTCCTGTACTCGCCGGTCCGGGACGGACCGCAGAAGCTCATGCCGTTCTACAACGGCGACATGACCAACTACCTCCAGGCCTGGGGCGAGCTGCGGCAGACCGTCGACGAGAACCTCGCCGACCTCACCATGTCCCTCATCCCCGGCGAATACGTCTACGGGATGAACCCGACCGTCTCGTCCGACATCCTCATCAGCCAGAAGATCCCGAAGATGGGCTATGAGAGCGTCAAGGACTCCTATGCCGAGAAGCTGCTCAAGTACAAGGACACGGTCGAGGTCGAGTACACCGCGAACTACATCGAGAACGACGCCCTAGTCCAGGTCACCCGGGACGCCGCCGGCCGGGCCTTCGTCCACCTCCTCCTCGAGCCGGCCCGGCTGAGCATCGAGAAGGTCGACGATGTTTACCGGACGACCTTCGACGTCAACGGCATCGTCTCGGATGCCGCCGGCAAGACCATCTACCAGTTCGACCGGCGCGTCCCGCTCTCGCTCAACGAGGACCAGTTCGCCAAGATCAGCGGCCGCCGCGTGTCGTACCAGGACGCCTTCCCGATCATCGAGGGCGACTACAAGCTCAGCCTCCTCTGGAAGAACACGGTCTCCAAGGAGTTCAGCTCCCTCGAGGCCTCGCTGAAGATCCCGCCGGCCCGGACCCTGACCCTGAGCACTCCCGTCCTGGCCCACCGCACCGTCACCAATGCGGCGTTCGCCAGCCAGGTCAAGCCCTTCACGTTCGGCGACACCCAGATCGTCGCCTCGCCGCGGAAAGATTTCAGCGTCGAGGACACGTTGACCGTGTTCTGCGAGCTCGGCGGGCTGACGCCCGATCTCAAGGCCCGGGGCAGCCTGTCCATCAGCCTGAGCCGGAACGGCCAGGTCGTCACGACCGTCTCCAAGCCCCTGGCTGGGGCCGGCGATCCGTTCCGCGTCCTGGAGGACTTCCCGCTGGCCAATTACGTGCCGGATTACTACGAGGCCAGCGTCGAGCTCCTGGATTCGGCCAAGACGGCGGTCCTCTCGTCCAAGGCCGCGTTCTACATCAGCCTCAACACGGGCATCCCCAGGTCCTGGATCATGTACGCGCCGCTGCCGCCGGCCAGCGATCCGGCCTACCAGGACATCCGGGGCATGGAGTATTTCCAGGCCAACGATCTGACCAAGGCCCGGTCCCTGGTCGAGGAGGCCGTCCGCCGCGCTCCGGATTCGGCCCCCTACGCCCTCGATCTGTGCCGCGTCCTCTACGAGCTCAAGGATTACCCGGGCATCCAGGCCGTGGCCACCCCGTTCTATCGCGACAAGAAGAACTTCGAGTTCGCCCAGTATCTCGGCGAGAGCGCCCAGGCCCTGGGCCGCTACGGCGAGGCCATCGGCTTCTATAGGGACTATCTGACCTCCTTCGGGACCAACCTTCTCGTCCTCAACGCGATCGGCGATTGCTACGTCAAGACCGGCGACCTGGCCGGCGCGATGACCGTCTGGCGGAAATCGCTCGAGCTCAACCCCAACCAGACGGAGCTCAAGTCCAAGCTGGCGGAGATCCAAGGCAAGATCAAGGAGAACTGATGAACGCGCACAAGGCTCGGCTGGCCCCGGCCCTGAGCGTCGTGCTTCTCCTCGCCGCTTGTGCCTCGACCCGCGGCCTGAAGGAGCTCGATCCGAAGAGCCGGGATTTCGTCTCCAAGGCCCGCTACACGATCACGTCGGAGGAGCGGAAGACGTTCCTATCCCTCCCCGCCGACGCCCGGGAAGCCTTCATCGAGGACTTCTGGAAGCGCCGGGACCCAACCCCGACCACGCCGGAGAACGAGTACAGGATCGAGTACTACGCCCGGATCGAACGGGCCAACCGGCTTTTCTCCGGCGGCGGCGCCCCGGGCTGGCTCCAGGACCGGGGCCGCGTCTATATCACCCTCGGCCCGCCCGATACGAGGATCACCTACCCGCGCGGCGTCACGTTCTACGGCCTGCCGACCGAGATCTGGTGGTACGGCCTGTACACGATCGTCTTCATCGACCAGTACTGGAACGACGATTACAAGATCTCGCCCGACAGCGCCGCCCAGCTCGCGGTCATCAATCAGGCCCAGCGGGAATGGAACCTGCCGAAGGAGCGGATGGCCAAGCCGGGCGAGCAGAACTTTGGGACCTCGCTCGCCGGACTCAAGGTCGACCTCGAGGTGGCCAAGGACGCGACGGCCCGCGTCTCGCTGGCCCTCCCATACCGGAACATCTGGCTGAAGGCGTCCGGCAAGACGTACCAGGCGAACCTCGAAGTCCGGATGAAGGTCGTCGACAAGGCCGGGGCCGAGGCCTGGTCGTTTACCCAGGCCTATCCGATCGAGATCACCGAGGCCGGCCTGCGCGACGTCCTGGCCGTGGATTTCACGGCCCAGGCCGCCACCGCCGCCCTCAAGGCCGGCGCTTACACGCTGACCGTCCTGGTGACCAACACGATGGATGGGAGCAAGGCTTCGCTCGAGCGCAAGTTCGAGATTTAATTCACAAGAACGCCCTCTTTTTCATCGCTATTTTCTTAGGGCGTTCTTGCCCTGCGGGCCTACCCGGAGCGACCGAAGGGAGCGGAGGCCAGATGTGCAGCGGAGCGACTCGCAGCTGCGCATCTGAGAAATATCTGAAAAAGGTGCTTAGCGTAGAGTTTCTCGCAGAATCGGGCCTCGCATCTGAGGCCGCCTCGATTCGTGAATTGCCCGGAGGCTAGGTCAGCGCGCGACCGCGGGCCGCGACTTGATGGCCTCGGCCGCGGCCTGGCCCTTGCGCGCATAATCGTCCGACTGAGCGTGGTCCCCGAGGCGATTGTACAGGTCGGCCAGCAGGAAATAGCCCAGCGGCAGCTCCTCCGGCGCGGGCTTGAGCTCGACCCCCTTCTTGACCAGGTCGACGGCCTCCCGGAGCCGTTCCCCCCGGTTGAGATCGAGGCGGGCCAGATAGAAATAGGTCAGCGGGAAGCGCGGGTCCGTTTTCAGGCATTCGTCCAGATATTCCTGTTCCTTGGCCGTGTCTCCGGTCTGGCGATAGAGGCGGGACAGGTTGTACATGGTCTTGAAGTGCTTGGGCGAGATATCGAGCTCCTTGAGATACTCCGCTTCGGCCTCCTCCATCCGGCCCCTCTTCTCGGCCAGCTCGGCCATGAAGTAGTGCAGGTTGTTCAGCCGGGGGTTGATCTCGAAGGCCTTCCGCAGGTACTCGTCCGCCCGGGCGAGGTCATCCTTGACGATGGAGATCGCTCCGAGGAGGCTGTAGGAGCCGCCCGATTCGGCGTTCGAGGACAGGCACTTTTCCAGGTAGGGAATGGCCCGGTCATAATTCTTCTGGATGTAGTTCATGTTCCCCAGCATGAAGTAGAACTGGGGGTCGGAGAAGCCCTTCTCGATGTAGGCCAAAAGGAATTTTTCGGCCTGCTCGAAGCTCCCCATGGCCTCATAGGCCAGGGCGATGTTGATGGCGGCAAAGGAGTCGTCGGGTTTCCGGCCCAAGGACTGTTCGAAGTACTGGATGGCGTCCTTGTACCTCTGGGCCTGGAAGTAGATATTGCCGATGGCGAAGTAGGCGTCCGTGACGTCCGGGTCGGTGGCGATGATGCCCTGGAGGATGCGGACGCCCTCGTCGACCTTGCCGTCGAGCCCCATCTCCCGGGCCCGGGACAGCTCGTTGAAGACGACGATCTTCTCCTTGGGGTTGCCCAGGATCTTCCCCTTGGCGTTGTCGGTGAAGGAGCCGACGTAGCCCAGAGCGGCCAGCTTCTCCCGCGTCTCTTCGTCGATCTTGGTCGTGTCCATCTCGTAGGCGTTCTGGCTGGACCGGGCGATGTAGGCCTCGGCCTCGGCGTTCATCCGCTCGATAGACCTTCTTCTCCAGATAGACCAGGTTCTTCTCCTCGCTCGGGTCGGCGACCACGTCATAAAGCTCGGGCACGGGGGCCAGGATGAGCTTGTAGCGGCCGTCCTGGACGGCCTTGAGGTCGGACCAGCCGTAGTGGAAGCGCGGGTAAAAGGTCTCGCTGTAGGCCAGCGGCGTCTCCCGGAGCTTCCGGCCGTAGAACGCGGGCAGAAGGCTCTTCCCCTGGACCTCGGCCGGGCGGGGCAGGCCGGCCATCTCACAGACCGTCGGCAGGATGTCGGCCAGCGTGGCCACCTCGGCCCGAGACGACGCCCTGGAGCTTCGGGAAGGGCGTGACGACGATGAGCGGGACGTGGATCGCTCCCTGGTAGATGAAGAAACCGTGGGACTGCTCACCGTGCTCGCCCAGGCTCTCCCCGTGGTCCGCCGGCGAAGACGATGAAGGTCTTCTCGAGCAGGCCGTTCGATCCGAGCCAGCTCCAGAGCCGGCCAAGCTGGGAGTCGGCGAAAGCGATCTCGCCCAGATAGGGGCGATTGGCATAGAGCTTGTCGTATGGCGGCGGCGGGTCGTACGGGGTATGCGGGTCGTAAAGATGGAGCCAGGCGAAGAACTTCTTGTCCTTCCGTGGTCGTCGAGCCAGGGGAGGGCCTGGTCGAGGACCTCGTTGGCCGGTCTCTGGACCGTGCCCAGGGAGATCCTCTTGAACTTGCTCAGGTCGAACTTGTCGTAGTAGGTGTCGAACCCCTGGTTCAGTCCCCACTTGGAGTCGAGGACGTAGGCGGCGATGAAGGCGCCGGTCTCGTAGCCTTTGTCCTTGAAGAGCTCGGCCATGGTCTTGAGCTTTTCCGGGACGAAGAACCCGCCGTTGTCGCGGATGCCGTGGTAGAGCGGCAGCGTCCCGGTCATCAGGGTCGTATGGGAGGGCAGCGTCAAGGGCGTCTGGGCGAAGCAGTTCTCGAAGCGCACGCCCCGGGCGGCGAAGGCGTCGATCGTCGGCGTCTCGAGGTCCCGGCGGCCGTAGCACGGCAGCCGGTCGGCCCGGGTCGTGTCCAGGGTGATGACGATAACGTTGAAGTCCCGGCCGCCGCGCAGCCTCGCCAGGCTCGGCGGGCC
This sequence comes from Candidatus Aminicenantota bacterium, assembly GCA_963807525.1. Classification (GTDB taxonomy): domain Bacteria; phylum Acidobacteriota; class Aminicenantia; order Aminicenantales; family Saccharicenantaceae; genus RBG-16-66-30. The sequence goes on from CAWECI010000020.1 coordinate 126,298, forward strand.
GGCCAGGACGAAGACGTAGAGGGCGGCGGCCGCGGCCGCCAGGAGGACGGCCCCGCCGATGACGAGAGGAGCCGGTCGCTTCTTCGAGCTCATGAACCCATCAATTCTAGCATAAACGTCGCGAGACAGGGTCAAACCTACCTTTTACGGCTCTGTCCCGAGGGGGCCGAAAATGGGGACGCTTCTATTTTTCGCGGACTCGGGTCAGGAAAAATAGAAGCGTCCCCATTTTCGCTAAAAAGCGTAGGCTCGACCCTGTCCAAAAAAGAGGGGCGGCGGGAGGACCCGCCGCCCCTCGGAGCGTCTGCGGTGAGCTGGGGGCGCTAGAACATGAAGCGGAGACCCAGTCGGGCCCGCCTCGGCAGGACCAGCCCGTAGAGGTCGTGGCCCTGGGTGGACGCCGAATAGGACGGGATCGTCCGCGGTCCAATCGTAGCCGATCCGGGTGCCGAACGAGGTGATCGTGTTGTCGTTGAGGACGTTGAAGATGTCGACGAAGGCCCCGAGCTTGTACTTCGTGGCCAGCCGGAATGTCTTTTCGAGCCTCAGGTCGAGCGACGTGGTCATCGGGTAATGATACGTGCCCGCCGGCTCGACGTTGAAGGTGATCCGGCCCTGGGAGAAGTCGTGACTGCCCGTGCGCCGCTGCTGGGTCCAGGCTTCGCCCGTGATGGCGTGGAAGTAGGCGTTCAAGGAGATGTCCAGCGGCAGGACGTAAGAGGCCTGGATCTTGATCATGTGGGTCGGGTCATTCGTGACATGGCCGTCGGCGTTGATCCAGAAGTTGGGATCGCCATAGTCGTTCCAGCCGATGTCGCGATAGGCGGAGCTATTGCCCATCGTTCCCTTGGCCTGGGAGTAGACGTAGGAGGCCACCATCTGCCACTTGTTCGAGAAGCGTTTGTTGAACAGGACCTCGATGCCCCAGTATTTGCGGTAGGCCTTGAGGTTCAGGCCGAACATCTCGTTGAACCTCTGGGTGATGACATCGACGTCGGTCAGATGCCAGTGGGCCTCGGTCGCGTCGGCGCGGTCGTAGAGCGTGAACGTCCGGTCCACCATCGACTGCGTCGCGGGGTCCCAGACCGAATACGTCGACTCCTCCGCCGTATAGACCGCATCGTCGTTCCAGGCGCCCTGGAAATTGTGGTACGAGCGGTTGATATAGGTGACCGAGAAGGAGGCGTCTTTGAACAGCTCGCGCTCGACCCCGACCGTCCACTGTCTCATGAACGGCTGCTTGATCTCGGGGTCGATCTGCCAGGTCCCCTGGATATTCCGCGAATACTCGTACCACCCATCCTCCCCTTCGGGAGTGAAGGGGGACCACGAATAAGTGATCTTGTCCGACCAGTTCGTGTTCATGCGGTCGATCATGCCGGCGTAGATCCCGTCGGTGAACTCGCCGTAATGGGCCTTGAGGATCGTGGATTTGTCGCCGAGGAGATCGAAGGTGAAGCCGAGGCGCGGGGCGATGCGGGACTTGCTATAAGGAGTCCCGGAAACGGTGGGAACCGTGCCCCAGAGCTGGCTGAAGCGGACGCCCAGGCTGAGGTTCAGCCGCTTGGTGATCTGCCAGGAGTCCTGGGCGAACCCCTCGAGGCGGTTCAGCTTCATCTTGGCGTTGTAGCCTTCGTACTGGACGGCGCTGTAGTTCCCGTAGTAGCCGTAGTAAGCGTACCATTGATCATAGTAGTACCAGTGGTTCGCGCCGGTGTAGCGGTAGAGGTTCCGGCTGTGGGACTGCTCGAACTCGACGCCGAACTTGAAATCGTGGCTGCCCTTGATGAAATCCTCGGCGTAGGTCGTCAGGCTGGCGTTGGCCTGGAAGCGGTCCCGGGGATGCTCCGCGTAGCGATAGACGTTGAAATAGCGGTGATGCGGAGCTAAGGTGGCGGGATCCGACAGCGACGGCGTTCCCGTGGCGTCCGGGTCGTAGAGTTCGTTGTAGACGATGTAATGGCCGTTGACGTCGAAGTCGCCGCTCATCGGGTTGAGGTTGTAATAGCCGTTGAAATACGCCGCCTTGAAGTCGAAGAAGGTCTTGGTCGAAATGACGTCGGTCAGATTGAAATTGAGCACGTATTCGGGGTCGACCTGCCGGGTCGTGGCGATGGGATCGAATTGGGTCGAGACCCCGGCGTCCCGATAGGTCCCGTTGTAGTTGTCATATTCCACGGCGGCGCTGACGTTGGGCTTCGGCGTGAGCTGGGAGCTCAGCTTGAAGAAGAAGCGCGGCTGCTTGTAGTCCTGCGCGAACGGGAATCCCGTGGGATAATCCTTGGAGTGGTACCACTGGGCTCCGGCGAAGAACCAGAGCTTGTCCTTGATGATGGGGCCGCCGAGGTGGCCGTTGATGTCCCACAGGCTCTCGATCGGGGGGGTGATGTCCGGCCAGTCCGTGACGAACTTGGAGTTGTTGTTCGTTCCCCAGAAGCCCTTCTTGTAGCCCTGGTACATCGTCTCGAAATGGCCCTGGAACTGGTTGCCGCCGGACTTGGTGACGATGTTGAAGATGACACCGGTGAAATTCCCGTATTCGGCCGGCAGGCCGATGCCCATGACCTTGGCTTCCTCGATGATGTTGTAATCGACGAAGACCCAGGCCGTGCCGCCGTCGGGGTCGCCGACGCCGACGCCGTCCATCTGATAGGAGATGCCGCGCTCGCCGCCGGCGCCGTAGGCGACGGCATTGTCATTGACGCCGGGCGCCATGAGGACGATGTTGGCGGAGAACTGGCTGTTGGGGATGTTGCGCAGGATCTCGTTGCTCAAGGTCACGGAGGCCGTTTCCGTGGACTTGACGTCGACGGTCGGCGACTGCGCGATGACGGTGATCTGCTCCTGGACGGCCGCCGGTTTCAGGACCAGGGCCAGGGTCAGAGTGACCGTCGTGTTCAGGCGGATGTTCTCCTGAACGAGGGTGCCGAACCCGGCCAGCTCGGCCTTCAGGCTATAGACGCCCGGAGGCAGGGCCGGGTAGCGGAACATCCCGGCGGCGTCGCTGACAGTCGCGCGAGACCCCATGAGGGCCTGGCCGCTCAAGGTCAGGCTGACACCGGGGAGGGGAGCGCCCTGCTCATCGGTCACTTTGCCGGTGATGGCTCCCGTCTCGCGGGACTGCGAGAAAGCGAACGCGGAAACAAGGAGGAGAATGAGGAGTGCGACGTAGGTTTTTTTCAAATGTCCCTCCGTTTCATGACTTGTCAAAGTGCGTTGCCTTTGCCCGAGATCGCTGAGCGCTGTCTTGTTTCACCTCCTCGAAGCGGTAGGAGTATATTTGTTAGTTCGAACGCATTCTGGCCCGGACCTTATAGACCGGGGGTCAAGACGTACGCCATGCGGCTGCTCACATGATGGCGGTCTCGATCGAACCGAATCCCTCTCAACTCGCGTCAATTATCTTAAAAATGAGTTTACCCTGTCAAGGGACTGGTGTGCAATTTCGGGGCCATCGTGGCTATCGCGGAAGTTGTTGATATCCCATAATATCGGCCCGGCCCGCCGACCGATGGCCACCGGAATTTTGGATTGTCTGCAAAAAAATGGACCGGGGGAACGGCTGAGGAGTGTCCGGCAAGGATGTGACGACGGCCTTCTCAGGGCATCGGGACGCCTCCCGGCGTCGTTTGAATGTTCGGAAGGCGTGTGCTATGTTAAACGGAATGAGATTGAACGGACTGCGGAGAACCATCCTTGCGGCCGCCGGGCTGGCGCTGGCTCTTGGCCTTGGCCGGCCCGCCTTGACCGCCCAGGACAAGCTCAACCCCGACGAGCAGCGCTGGCTCGAGGACGTCGGCCCGATCATGACCCCGGCCGAGCGTGACGTCTACCGCCATCTCCGGACCAAGACGGAACGAGACAAGTTCGTGGTCTTCTTCTGGCGTGCCCGGGACCCCCTTCCCGACACCCCGGAGAACGAGTTTTATAAAGACTACATGGCCCGGGTCAAGTTTGCCGACGAGAATTTCGGCCACGATTCCCCCAAGCGCGGCAGCCAGACCGACCGGGGCTTCTATTATCGCCTGCTCGGGCCACCCCTGGAACGGACGCGCTATACGACCAACGCCGATATCTGGCCGCTGGAGCTTTGGTTCTACAAGGGGGCCGTGGAATACGACCAGCCGGACTACTTCTATCTCATTTTCTACCAGCCCGGCGGATTGGGCGACTACCGGCTCTATTCTCCCGGGGTCGAGGGCCCGGAGACGCTCGTCGTGCCGGGGTCGGCGACCAAGACCAACGACCGCAAGGGCGCCTTTCAGATGATCCGCGATATCAACGCCGAGCTGGCCTCCGCCACCCTGAGCTACATGCCCGGCGAACGGCCCGGCAGCAACGCCGGCTTCTCATCGGACAACATCATCGCCGCGGTCAAGCGGATGCCGGAGAAGAAGTACTCGGACGCCTATGCCCGGTCGTTCCTGACCTTCAAGGACTTCATCGAGACCGAGTACTCCGACCGGTACCTCCCGAGCACGGTCCAGGTCAAGGTCCTCAAGGACCGGGACCAGCCTTTCATCCACTGGACGATCGAGCCCGAAAAAATGAACTTCGGGGCCAACGGCGATCAGATCTACGCGGCGTTCGAGATCATCCTCAGGCTCGAGGACCGGACGGGACGGGCCATCTTGGAGAGGACCGAAGAGATCCCGCTGCGGCTGACGGCGGATCAGTACCGGGCCCACGAACGGCAGAGATTCGCCTTTCAGGACCTGTTGCCGGTCATTCCGGGGGACTTCAAGCTCCTCATTCTCATGAAGAACAGGACGGCCAAGGACTTCTCGTCGACCGAGATGGGCCTGGCCATCCCCCCCGACGGGCGGGCCGGACTGAGCGTGCCCCTGCTCCATCACGGGCAGGAGAGCGTTCCCGAGGCCCAGAAACAGAACCTCAAGGCCTTCGTCCTCGGCGGCACGCAGTACGCCGTCGGCGCCTCCAACGAATTCCTCCCGGCCGAGAACCTGGGCGTCTACGTCCAGGCCTGGGACCTCAAGGCCCTGAACCTCCAGAAGCCGGCGGTCTTTTCGCTCGAGATCTTCTCCCTGGACCCGGAAAAGAGCGTGGGCGTCTTCCCGATGGCCTTGGCCGCCGACCCCGCCGACCCGGCGACACAGGCGGTCACGGGGACCGTTCCCCTGGCCGATATCAAGCCCGGCTATTACAGGGCCGTCGTGACGGCGGCGGGACCGGATGGCCGTCCCGTGCTCTCGACCAAGGAGAATTTTGTCGTCCTTTCCAGGACCACCGCCACCGTTCCCTGGACCTATGCCAGGATGCACGGCCCCTTCCCGGGGGCTGAGCATCTCCGCGTCCTCGGCGCCGAGTCGTTCCTGGCCGGGGATTATGCCCGGGCCCAGGCGCTCCTGGAGAAAGCGCTGACCTTTCACGACGATTCGGAGACCCGGCTGCTCCTGGCCAAAACGCTCTACGGGACCGGGCGTTTCAAGGAATCGCTCGACCAGGCCCTCCCTCTGTTCGAGCGCAATCCCGACCGGGAGACGGCCAAGGTCATTGCCCTCGACTATGCCGGCCGGAAAGACTGGAACGCGGCCGTCGGCTATCTCGAGAAACTGATGTCCGAGGCGACCGAGATCGGCGTCCTCAACCTGGCCGCGGAATGCTATCTGAACCTGGACCGTCCCGAGAAGGCCCTGCCGCTCCTTCAGAAATCCCTGTCTCTGCTACCGGGCCAGCCCCAGGCGCGTGACCTGGAGGAGAAGACGAAAAAGCGCTTGGGCCTGAAATAGGAGGTTCGTATGAGCCGGATACGCACGCTCGTCCTCGTTCCACTGATCCTGGCGCTGGCCGGTCTCGGGGCTTGGGCTCAGATCCAAGGGCGCCTGGAAGGCCGGGTGACCGGTCCCGAGGGCAGCCCCATCGACAAGGCCGAGGTGACGATCGTTTCGACCAGGACCTCGAGCGTCCAATTCGATCTCAAGACCGACAAGGCCGGCCGGTTCATCCAGATCGGCCTGACCCCCGGGTATTACCGGGTCACCGTGAAGAAGGCGGGTTTCGCGCCGGTCTCCAAGGAGGTCCACATCGACATCGCCGAGGGGACCTCTTGCGAGCTGACTCTCAAGCCGGTCGACGCCGGCACGCAAAAGGCGCTGTCCGTCGCTGACGAGACCTTCTTGAAAGGCAATAAGCTCTACGGCGAGCAGAAATACGCCGAAGCCGCGGCATCCTACTCTCAGGCGATCGGCCTTGATCCCTCGAACTGGGCCTACCACTTCAACCTGGGGCTGGCCCTGAAGAAAGAGGGCAAGGGCCCGGAGGCCCTGGCCGCGTTCCAAAAAGCGGTCGAACTCAACCCGGAGAGCTATAGCACCAATAAGGAGACCGGAGAGGCGTTGGCCAAGGCCGGACAATTTGCCGAAGCCAAGCCGTTCTACGAAAGAGCCGTGGCCTTGAGCCCCGGCGACGCCGATGCCCAGTACAATCTCGCCGTCTGCCTGGTCAACCTGGGGGGATCGGAAGCGGCTCTGCCCCTGTTCCAGAAGACCGTCGAGCTCAAGCCCGACTATGCCGACGCCTACTACCAGATGGCCTCCATCCTGATCAGTCAGAACAAGGTGCCGGAGGCGCGGGCGGCGCTGGAGAAGTTCCTGGCCCTGGCCCCCGACCACGAGAAGGCCGGCATCGCCCGCCAGCTCCTCGAGTACCTGAAAAAGTAGGCCAAAAAAAAGGACCGCCCCGCGGGGCGGCCCTTGGTCGAACGTTCTCGGCGGACTCAGATGACCGCGAAGGGCATCCGGGTTTCGCCCTTCTTGCCGGACACCTTATCCGTGACGGTGGCCACCAGCGTGTACTTGCCGGCGCCCAGCGGCTTCTTCTCGGTGCTCAGCACGGTGCCCTTCTCATCCTGCTTCTGAAGCGTCTGGAAGAGCGGCAGGGGCTGGTTGACCAGATAGAGCTCGTAGCTCTGGGGCGCCCACTTGATGACGGTCTTGCCGTCCTCGCCCACGACCTCGAAATTGACTTCCAGGTCCAGGACGGGCCTGGGCGCCGTGGGGTCTTTGGGAGTGGCGCCGAGGACGAAGAAGAGGATCTCGAGGTTCTCGCCGGCCTTGACCTCGGGGTTCGGGCTGGTCACGACCTTGGCCGCGCCCCAGGTGAAATATCCGTGGTGGACGGTCGGCCGCGGGTCGGGCTCGACCTGGTCCATGGCCGTGACCATCACGGGATCGGTCGGCCAAAGCGTCGAGGCGTAGGCCTCAGGCCCCGGCAGCGTGATGTCCTTGTAGACGACGCTCATCTTCTTCATGTCAGGCGTCGTCAGAACGAACGCCAAGGTATACGCGCCGGGCGTGAGGGCCAGGCCGAACGTGTACCAATCCTGCTTGTCGGGGCTGTAGCCCGCGGCGTCGGTCGTCAGAACGGCCTGGCTCTTGCCGCCGAACTTGGCCTTGAGGGCCCCCGACGGGTCGGGCTGATAGAACTCGAAGAAGGCGTTGAGCGTGGTCTCCATCTGGCCTGTGGCCGTGGCCGATGGGGCGTAGCCCAGATCGCTGTTCTTGGCCTGGAAGAAGAAGAGGGGGTACACATTGGACTGCTGGGCCGGGAGGATCAGCGTCTTGACAAAGCTGAAAGGTATGTCCTGGCGGCCCTGGCGGGTGGTCAGGCCTTCCTGGATGACCGCCGCCACTTCCTTCGGCATGGAGGGCTTGGCCTGGGGCTTGGGTTCGGGTTTCCCTTTCTGCGGTCCGGGCGCCGCCTGCACGGAGAGGGCCAGCATGCCCACCATGGCGAAGAGCGCGAGAGCGGCCGCGATCGTTCGGGAAGTCTTCATTGTTCCTCCTGTTCGAAACTTCTCGTTCACTTCCGCCTTCCTAATGAGCAATTCTCATGCCAAGCCTTTTCGGCCTGAGCGCTCTGTTTGTCGGGGTTCAATCTGATCGGGCCTGTAAAGGATTTTTACAGCTCTCTCGTTTCTCGCACCCGCTCCGGAACGCGGACAGAAAAGTCAATATACCAAATTTCAGCGATTTTTCAATTCTCGGAATTTTTCGACGGCCGCCAGGTGCTCTCCCAGGGTCCGGCTGAAACGGTGGCTGCCGTCGCCCTTGGCCACGAAGTACAAAAAATCGACCGGAGCCGGATGCAGGGCCGCTTCAATGCTCGAGGCCCCCGGATTCGAGATCGGTCCCGGCGGAAGGCCGGCATGGAGGTAGGTATTGTAGGGCGAATCGAGCTTGAGGTCGCGGAAGAGCAGTCGCCCCGTGTAACGGCCCTCCCGCTTGAGCGCATAGGCGACGGTCGGGTCGCAGTCGAGCCTCATTCCAATCCTGAGCCGGTTGTGGAACACGGCCGAGACGAGCGGCCGTTCCTCGGGCAGCGCGGTTTCCTCCTCGATGAGCGAGGCCAAGGTGACGGCATCGCGCACGCTCAGGCCGAGCTCTGCGGCCCGCTCGCGGCGGGACTCGTCGAAAACGCGGCGGAAGCCCGCCGACCATGGCCTCGACGAGGTCAGACGCGGGGGCCCGGCGCGGCAGGTCGTACGTGTCCGGGAAGAGATAACCCTCGAGGTCCTGGGCCCGCGGGTCCAGGTCGGCGATCTGGGCCGTGTTCCGGAACGCCTGCCGGAACGCGGCGGCTCCGGCCGCGTCGCCCGGCTTGAGAAGGTCCACAATCTCCTGCTCCGTCAGGCCCTCCGGGACGGTGACCGGCTGGAGATAGATGCGGCCGCCGAAGATCGTGAAGAGCGCCTCCTTGGCCGGGAGAGGCGCGGCGAAGAAATACTCGCCGGCCTTGAAGCGCTGGCCCGGATAGTAGATCCGGCAGGCCAGCCGCAGAGGCCAGGCGCTCCGGACAAGGCCCTCCTCGCGGAGCCGGCCCACGACGCCCCGGGCGCTCAGGCCCTTGGGGACCTCGAAGAAGACACCCTTGGCGCCGGCCGACCCCACCGCGGGCGCGGCCAGCTCGCGGACGAGCCAGCCCGTCACGGCAGCGACGATGACGACCGCGGCGACGAGACAGGTCCTAATCGACTTCCGGAGCATCGCCCGCATTTCGTCGGCATTCGAGGTACGTCGAGAGGATGATGACCGCGGCCAGGCGGTCCTCCCAGTCCTTCTTCTTCGGGCCCCGGAGCCTGCCAGCACCAGGGGTTGGCCTTCGGCGCACAGAAAGACCTGGCGCATGCGCTCGAGGGCCTGCCCAAACACCTCGATAAAGCCAGCTGACACGTGGCTGTCGCTCGGTGCCCCGACGGCAGACAGCACGGCCGGCTCGAACTCGATGGGGCCTGGGATCATAAGCAGGCTGCGGTTTTTCATGGGCCACGCTCCTTTCGGCATCGATGGACAGCAGCGGAAGTCATGGTTTTACAGGTCCTTAGCCGGGCAACCGGGCCTTGACCTTCAGCCAGTCTTTCCGGTCCAGGAAACTGCCCCGGACGTTGCCTTCCATTTCCAGGTACATCGGCCACGGGATGGTAAAGGAGAGCAGGTCGGCAGGCACGTTGGGCCGGGCGCTGATGTCGGTCATCCCGAGCACGGCGCGGAAAGGCTCCTCCAGGTTGAGCCGGTCAGGCAAGAGGCAGACGCTGCCGCAGCCGGCCGCGAACCGCAGGATCACGTTGTCGTTGGTCGGCCGTCCGTAATTCGCGAGCGTTGCCAGGGCCGAGATCTGATCGGCGTTGGCCAGGAAAACCACCAGACGTGGGCTCTCCTCTTCCGGCTGAACGGCTGCAAGCGGTTTGAACACTCGATAAGGGTGCGGGTCGATGGTGCTGGGCTGGCCGCCCATGGCTTCCTTGGCCAGCTCTGGTGTCTTCTTGTACCCTTCGCCCTCCCGGTGGCTCGGCCCGCCGCCCACGGAGAGGAAGTGTGCGAAGGCATCGGGATCGCCCCAGCCCGCCGAGAATTCCAGGCCGACCATACCGCCCGGGCAAGGCACGGTCTCGCGATCGAAGACGACAGTCTTGCCCTCCGCCGCCGCACACAGCATTGGGATCAAGCAGCCCCGCGCTCCCTGCTCGTACTGGAGCGCCCCTTCCGGCTTCTCGTTCGTGAAGATCAATGCCACCGGGAGCAGGCGCAGCTTCAGTTCATCGGCAAGAATGCTCTGCATCTCATATCCCTCCATCGCAGTCAGTCTCGGAGGTTCATAGGGAACCATCCATGGAAGATTTTAGGCCAGTTCTGGGGAACCGTCAATGATCGTGTGAGCGCAGGAACAAAGCGCTTTCTTCCGGCAGGGCCGTGTTGATGAACATGCCGCTGCCCATCTCGAAGCCCGCGGCTTCATTAACCGCGGGATGATGGATAGATACCAGTGGAGATAATCGCGCTCCGAGCGCTGCAGGGGCGACGAGCGGATGATGAAATTGTAGTCCGGATCGTGCAACCCGGCATAGACGCGGTGCAGCACGTCGCGCAGGATGTGGCCCAGGGCTACCAGCTCACCGGGCTCAGCCGACAGGAAGCTCGGCCGGTGCGTGCGGGGCACGATCCAGGTGTGGAACGGCGACAGGGCTGCATAGGGCACGAAAGCGACGAAGAGCTCGTTGCTCGCGATCAGCCGCGTGCCTTCTGCGCTTTCGGCCTGCCAGAGGTCGCAATAGACGCAGTTGCCCGTATCATCGAAATAGCGGCCGGCCTCCTCGATGCGGTTGCGCACATCGTACGGCACCAGAGGCAACCCCAAGAGCTGTGCGTGAGGATGCTCGACAGATGTGCCGGCGCTGAGCCCGTGATTCTCGAAGAAAACGATGTGCTCGATGCGCGGATCGCGCAGTGCGAATGCCTGGCCGCGCGCCTGAAAAGCAGCCAGGGTCTGTGTGACGGCTGAGCTGTCGAGCAAGGCCAGGCAGATGATTGTGGACCGGTGACTCCACGATGATCTCGTGGCGCCCCACCCCGGTCATGCAGCGGTGGATGCCGTCGAAGCAACGCACCGTTCGCCTTCGCTGTTCAACGCGGGTATTTGTTGAGCAGGCCAGCAGCGACCACGGCCCCTCGGCGGGCCAGCGCAGCATCTCCATGGTGGCCGCTTCCTCATTGCCCGGGCAAAAGGGGCAATCGGTCTTCCTGGCCGGGCGCTGCTCGGTCAGCTCGCTGGCCTCGTTGCAGAAATCGTGTGGTCGTCGTGCTCGTTCTGTGGCGATGATCACCCATTCTCGGGTGGCAATCGACTGGCGGATCTCCGGCACTCGGCGCCTCCTGGTGCGCATAGCAAGGTGACGCACAGCGCAAAGCAATTCGCAAGATATGACGGCAAATTGTCGCATCAACAGCCGCGTGCATCGTGAAGATTGCGCAGGAACTGCCGCAGATCCGCAGAAGTTGGTTTGACAAGGGCCGCCGACTGGGTTAGAATCGGCTTGCATCTGGCGACGTAGCCAAGCGGCAAGGCAGGGGTCTGCAAAACCCCCATCGCCGGTTCGAATCCGGCCGTCGCCTCAGGCATCAGACGAACGAAACCGGCCTCCATATGGAGGCCGGTTTCGTGTTTCCAGGCTTCTAGGGCAATTTGCGCACGACCTCTGCCAGCCTTGCCACCGCGTCCTCGATTTCGGAGGGCGTCAAAGCGCAAAACGGCAGGCGGATGAAGGCGTCGCCGCCCCCATCGGCAAAGAAACCCCGCCCGTGGTAACTCCAGATTAGCCTGGCGAGCGCAGGCGAGCAAGACATCGGCGGAGACGGAAGCCTGCAGCGAGACGCTGGCGAAAAAGCCGCCGGCCGGCCGCAGCCAGGTGGCGAGGCCGTCCATCTGTGCGGCCAGGGCCGCCAGCATGGCGTCGAGCCGTGGCCGATACAGTTCGCATAGGTGGGAGATATTCGGGCTCGAACCAGCCCCGACGGATGAATTCGTAGACGATCGCCTGGTTCAGATAGCTCGAATTGATGTAAGTATCCTCGGCCATCTTGGTGCGAGGCGCGGCGGCCAGCGTGTCAGGGAGGATCATGTAACCCACACGCAGGCCCGGGCTGATGAGCTTACTGTACGACGACATTCTAGGACGCGATCCGGCGCCAGCTCGAACAAGCTGGGCAGGGCTGCCCCTCGATAGCGCAGCCGGCGATAGGGCACATCCTCGATAATCCAGAAACCGTGCTGTTGGGCCAGCGCGGCCAGCCGCCGCCGCTTCTCGAGCGAGAGGACGGAACCGCTGGGATTCTGGAAATCGGGGATCATGTAGAAGAGCGCCGGCCGGTCGCCGCTCGCCAGGCGGGCTACCACCGCATCGACGTCGGGCCCATCGGCTTGCAGCGGGAAGCCTACCACACGCGCCCTGGCGCGCCGGTAGATTGTCAGGGCCCGGTCATAGGTGGGTTCTTCCACATAGACCGGCATGCCCGGCTCGATCAACAGGCGAGCGCAGAAGTCGGCCAGCTGCAATGAGCCCTGGCCAAGCAGCACCCGATTCTCGGCTACCCCTGCCTGCTGGGCAATCAGGGCACGCAACGGCGCATAGCCGCCGGCAGACCCGTACTGGAGGATGGTATCCCCTTCCTTCGCCAGCACACTCTGGGCGCATTCTGACAGCTGCGCGGTCGGGAACGACTCGGGCGGGGGCACACCCCGGGTGAACTTGAGTGATGACGGAGCCATAACGGCGCACCTGCCTTAGAATTGACTTACACCTGATATACCACGAGTGCAAGATCGCGTCAATTGTGTGGGCCTGGGAGCCAAATCCCTTCTGGACCGAAGCAGCTCAGCTCGCGGTGCAGGGCATGGCCGGGGTCCCGTCATCGCCATCGAGGCCGGGCAGCATTGGGGGAGCAGTGGCCTCGGCCTCCGCCTGGGCAATCCGGCGGCGCGCAATCTCGCAGTAGGCCGGCGCCGTGTCGAACCCGACGTAATGGCGTGCGTGCCGCACTGCCGCCACGCATGTCGATCCCGAGCCGGCGAATGGATCAAGCACGACGTCGCCCACGAAGGAATACAGCTTGATGACACGTTCGGCGAGCGCAACCGGGAAAGGCGCAGGGTGCCCGATCTTCCGCGCCGATTCGGCCGCGATCTCCCAAAGTGACAGGGTCGCCTGCATAAACTCTTCGGGGGAAATGTCCGAGACGCCCTT
>CAWECI010000021.1:0-177496 GCA_963807525.1 Candidatus Aminicenantota bacterium
ACCATGTATTGCTCGTTCAAACGGTGCAGGCAAAGTAACGGAGGATTCCTTGTACGAAGAACTTATAGGCTCGTTTTACGCCGCGCGGGACGAGAGCAGGCTGCCGCTATGGCCGCGTATATGAAGAACAAATTCGCCTATCTCGGCATTCCGAAGCCGAAGAGGGCGGAACTCGAAAAGGAGTTCCTGAAAGAAGCGAAGAAGAAGGACGCAGACTGGGATTTCGTAAACAAACTATGGGAGATGGACGAGCGAAGAGTTCCAGTATCTTGCCGTCGGTTATCTCGATACGCTTAAGAAAAAGCTTAAAGCCGAAGACCTCCCTAAGGTAAAACTGCTCATAGAAAACAAGCAGTGGTGGGATACGGTGGACTACCTTGCGGCGGCTATCGTCGGGGAGCTATGCGCAAAGAACCCTGAGCTTATACCCGAAGTACAATCATTCGCCGATAGTCCCGATATATGGCTTAAGCGCACGGCGATACTTTTCCAGCTAAAGTACAAGGGTAAAACGGACGCGGCTCTTTTGGCCTCAATACTAGACAGGTGCAGCGGCACGAAGGAGTTTTTCCTCAACAAGGGCATAGGCTGGGCTTTGCGCGAGTACTCCAAGACGAACCCCGAATGGGTAAGAAATTATATAAACAGCCGCAAATTACATCCGCTATCGGTAAGGGAAGGGAGCAAGTATATATAGATCAGGGCTCGTATTCCTCAGCTAATCCCGTTATGACGCCATCAGAATATTTGAACCAGACATTGTTCAACGGTATGTAACTGTTTTGATTTTTATCATCTAAAATATTTAGCAATAAGATATAACTTACCATATATTAGACTGGCGTTTTGTATTAAATAATAACCGCCCAGATCATCAAGACCAGATACAAGGTAATCTGAAATCATGTCTGGATTGAATTTGATTTTATCCGCCTTGCTTTTGTTATGCTTCGTTTTTTGTTAAAGGGATTTTCAATTATTATTCCTTCGGATTTAATATCTTCATATCTCTTTCCCCTTGCGAGGACAGTTACATTTATTCCGGCATTGAATAATTCCGCAGCACATACGCAACCATTGACACCCGCTCCAATGATAAGTATTCTTGCATTATCAGTTACCATAATATGCCTCCCTGTTATTATCATCTATGATAATAAAGATGCAATTATCAAGGGGTTTTATTCCTCTTACGTCGCTCTGGAACATGTCGGTTATGTTCCCGTTCTGGAAGTTGAAATACATGAAGTCAGCGTCGAAATCGCTTTCTGTACGGCCTCCGAGTACGTAATCCTTAAACTGCGCATACGACATGTTCTTATAGTTGCCGTTATCATCAAGAAGGGAAGCCATTAGGTTTTCGGATACCGGAACGGGCGAAAGCGTCAATCGTCAAGGTCGATCTCGTTTAATTCGTGTCCGAATAGCCACTCTTTCAGGGAACCGATAGCCTGCATATCCTCGTAAGCAGGCTCGTTCCAGTACGTCATAGCCGTCTTCTATTACACAGCCGAGAACAGCGGTATATCGAGATATATCCTGGTCGGTAAGAGAGAAAGTTTGTTTAAGGTAAACGTTTGCGTCGTTAGCGTCGTCAAGGGAGCGCCAGTCGTTGATAACAAGGTAAAATTACTCCGCCCGAAGGTTTGCCGTTATTACCTCAAAAGTATGGCTGACAATCGAAGCTGGCCGGCAGATAATCGGCGGCTTTATCGGGATCGAAGCTTTTACTCATATCGGCTGCGCTCATTGAAGGCAAGGCGGCGGGAAGAGTATCCCATTTATACGGGTTTCCGCTTATCCATACGGACGGGTCATCGCCGGAATTGTCTTCCGAGTCATAATAAGGCGGCTGAGTGGGATTTGAATAGTAAGTATTAAGCGTCGCGGCGGGAAGGTATTCAGGCAGCGGAAAAGCGAATGTACAGGAGGATAACGGCAGCGTAACGAGTATTAAAGCCGTTAAAATCAGTATTGTTTTTCTCTTTGAGTTCACATTGTCCTCCTCATATCCATTTATTGCCGCCCGTTTTCCTTTTTGAACAGTTTATGCGTCCCCGCCCTGGTATACGTCGGTTATTTCTCCGCCCGAGTATTTAAAATAGAGAAAAGAGAGTAAATATTCGGAGCCGTCCGGCGCCTGAGTTTTATTGTCGTCGTTAAGCAAAAAGAATTTAAACGGCTGCACAGGAACCAGGGAATATCCTCCGCTGCCCTCGAAATTATATAGTATTATATCCGCATCGCCGGATACGTGGGCAGGATCTTCAACGGTAAATTTATCAACGCCGTCCAGCGTGTTCGCAAAGCCGTTATTATCTTTCTGCCAGTCGTCATACGAATCGTAACCCCGGCGGGACTGCAGGCGTCTTTGTCAGCGTACATGACGCCTCCGTCAATTACGCAGCCTGAGAAATCGGGGATACTTATTATGGCTTTATCGGCAAGAGAATGTTTTTCCTTCAAGTCCTTATAGGCGGAATTTACGTCGGCTAATGATATTTCAAGCGTTAAAAAAACATACAGCTCTCCGTCTTTGACCTCGGCTTTGCTTATATCGTACGAATAATCGAGAGAAGAAAGCGCGTTGTCATCCGCAAGATAACTGTATGCTTTATCAGGGTTAAAAATATTCCTGTCCGCCCTGGTAAGGGAAGGCAGGGAACCCGGTATTATTTTATACCCTTCGGAATCCGGATCAATAGGGGAAGCCGAGGGATACCCGCCTAAAGCGCTTTCTGACGCGGGCGGGGACGACGGAACTGATTCCGATACCGAAGGCTCAGCCGTTTTTGGAGCCGCCGTATTTGGAACCGGTGTATTTGAAGCCGCGGGGGAAGCAGGCGCGCAGGAAGCAAGAAGCAGAAAAATAACTGTAACCGGGATAAAAGTTTTGTATAAACTCATTTTCATACTCCTTTATATCCTTTAATTATCTCGAGCTGCCTGATGTTTAAATGTCTCCTTCGTTCTCATAAATCGTGGTTATTTCTCCGCCCGAAAATTTGAAATACAGGTTGTCGAGCAGGTATTTGCCGTCTCCGTAATCGTTTATATTATCCGGGTTAAGAACGAAATTTTTAAAATCCTGCATAGTGACGTGCGAATAGCCGCCCGTGTCGCTGTTGTTAAAATCAAAGAGAATTATGTCCGGGTTGTCCGAGACCGGGACGGAAGCGGACAAATCTAACGTACATCCATCCTCGGGACAGTTAGCGTAGCCGTTGTTGTCGTCCTGCCAGGCCTTATAACTGTCGTACTGCTGCCTGTCTTCCCAGACGTCTTCATCCGCGTACAGTGTTCCGCCTTTTATCACGCAGTCTTCGAAAAGAGGCATTTTCAATATATCCTTATCGGAAAGCTGATACTTCTTTTTCAAATCCTGATATGGAACGTTTATATCGACGAAAGTAATACTCAGCGAAAGGGACAGATAAAGCTTACCGTCCTTTAACTGCGCCGAATCGAGGGTATACCAGTAATCCTTATCCGTTATACAGCCGTCCAGAGCAAGGTAGCCGAACACCTTGTCAGATTTGAACTTTTTTAAATCCGCGGCGGTTATATCGGGCACTGAACCCGGTATAAAACGCACAGCCGTCCTTGTCGGGAGATACGGTTATATCTTCGGCGGACGGGGAAGGCTCAGCTACGTCCGCGTCCGTGCTGGAGGGCGAGGGCGAGGGTGAGAGCGAAACGGAAGGCGCGGCGAAAGCGGAAGAAGCTGCCGGCTGCGTTACTGCCAAAGGCGCGGAAACAGGCGCGGCGCACGAGCAGAGAAGAAGGACGGGTATTATACACAGAAAGGGCTTTTTCAGCTTATTCATAAGCCACCTCACTTATACAACCATAGCATGAACATATGCCGGTAAGCGTTTTATTAAATGTTTGCCTGAGGCGGTCAGCCGTGATGCAATTCTGACAACATGATTATAACATATATCAAAAATAATTGTACTCTTTAAAAGATAAGTGAAGTGTTTAATTTTTGTTAAGTGCGGGTTTAATGTGCTTTACATAGATCAATTGGGAAAAGACATATACGTTCCTTCCATCCTCATATTATAACACAAAATAAGGAAAGATATATAATTAGCGAGCTTAAGACGGATTGACATAAGTGCTTTCATCACGTTATTATTTTAATTGTACATTTTATAATATAACGCGTATTAAACATATATTCATATATGGACTTAAAGGGGGCGTTTTATGAAAAAAGCAATATTTATATTCGTGCCCTATGACGAAGGCGGCTGGCCGCTCGAAAAAAGGGTCGGGCAGCACCTGTCGGTGATCCTCGAGATCTTCCGGCAATTCACGAAGAAGACGGCCGATCGTCCGATCGTCGTTCGCGGCGTGCCGCGCTACGCCGACGTGGTCAAGACCGGCGTCGGACATTACCTGGCCGACCCGTCCAAGGCCCCGGCCGGCGGCGTGGTCATGAATTCAGCGGGCCGGCCTTCAGGCCGCCCGGGAGGTATCCTTGATGCTCAGCAAGAAGACGTTCCCCGCAGCCCTGACCGTCGTCCTCGTTCTCCTGTTCGCCGGCGGCGTCGGACTCCACCGGGTCCCGGCCCCGGCCCCGTCGGACGCCCTCGAGCCGGCCCCGGAAGCCTGCACCGTCATCATGGTCGGCAAGGACGCCGCGACCGACGGCTCCGTCATGAGCACGCATGCCGCCGACTGCGGCGTCTGCGACTTCGTCTGGCGCCATGTCCCCGCCGCCGACCATAAGCCGACCGAGAAGAGGCGGCTCTATAACATCGACCAGATCCGGACCTGGCCGCCCTCCGAAGGGGGCAAGTGGGCCGCCGTCCTGAAGGACCCGACCGCGGTCGAGATCCCCCAGCCGCCCCACACCTACGGCTACCATCACTCGATCTTCGGCTACATGAACGACCAGCAGCTGGCCGTCGGCGAATCGACGATCGGCAACGTCCGCAAGATCGGCAACTCGACGCCGACGCCGGCCACGAACATCAGCATGCTGACCCTTCTGGCCATGGAGCGCTGCCGGACGGCGCGCGAGGCCATCAAGTTCATGGGCGCCCTGGCCGAGCAGTACGGCTACGGCTATCACGACGGCGGCGAAATGCTGGCCGTCTCCGACCCCCGGGAGATCTGGGTCTTCGAGATCATGCCCGTCGGCCCGCTGTGGACGCCGCAGAGCGGCAAGCCGGGCGCTGTCTGGGCGGCCCAAAGGGTTCCCGACGACCACGTCGCGGTCTGCACGAACGAATCCATCATCGGTGAGCTCGACCTGGCCAACTCCGACTACTACATGGCCTCGACCCACGTCGAATCCTACGCCGTCGAGGCCGGGCTCTATGACCCGAAGTCCGGCCAGCCGTTCAGCTGGAAGAAGGCCTATTCGCCGACCGACGGCGGCGCCGCGAGCACGGGCGGCCGGCGCTCGCGGACCTGGCGCTTCTTCGACCTCGTCGCCCCGTCGCGCCACTTCAAGCCCGAGACGCCCAACATGGACTTCCCCTTTTCGGTCAAGCCCGACCGGAAGCTCTCGGCCGGCGACGTCATGGCCCTGACCCGCGATAAGTCTCAGGGCTCCGTTTTTGACCCCGTCAGCGGGCTCCGCGGCGGCCCCTTCAAGAACCCGAATTACTACAAGGGCACGCGGCTCATCAGCGTGTCCAACGTCGAATATACGACCCTGACCCAGTGCCGGTCCTGGCTGCCCGCGCCGATCGGCGGCATCGTCTGGGTGGCCCTCGGCGCCCAGGACACGTCCTGCTACGTTCCGCTTTACGCCGGAGCGACGGACGTGCCCGCCTCGTTCACGATCGGCGACCACTTTGTCCTCGACAGGAAGTCGGCCCGCTGGGCTTTCGACTACGTCGACTTCCACACCCAGGCCGCCTACAACGCCGCCATCGAGGACGTCAAGGCGGCCCAGAAGAAGTGGGAGGGCGGCGCGCTCGAGCGGATCGCCGAGACCGACACGAAAGCCGTCGAGCTCTATAAGCGCAGCCCCAAGGAAGCGGTCAAGTACGTGACCGGGTTCACGCTGAACAACGCCCAGAACGTGGTCGACGCCTGGTGGAAGCTGGGCGATGACCTCTGGGTCAAGTACAACCATCTCGCCCTTTATGACGCCGACAAGCGGCGCAGCGGCCGCATCCCCACGGCCAACCCGGAGTGGTGGAACAAGGCCGTCCGGGCCTTCGACGTCCTGGGCGAGCCCGACAATAAATAGCACGCAAAGGAAGAAGGAGAGCCCCATGACAAGGAAGCATCTCGGAGCTGTCGGCCTGGCCCTGGTCCTGGCCGTCGCGTTGATCGGTCACCCGGCCCCGGCCGGCGATCGGGCCCCGGCCGGAACGGGTTTCGCGGCCGTCGCCGGCGAGGGCTGCACCGTCATCATCGTCGGCAAGGACGCCTCGACGGACGGCTCGGTCATGACCACGCACACGTGCGACTGCGGCCTCTGCGACTGGACCTTCCGCCGCGTCCCGGCCGCCGACCACAAGGCCGGCTCGACCCGGAAGATCTACCACATCTCCCAATACCGGACCTGGCCGCCGTCGGAGGGCCTCAAGTGGGACCTCATCAAGAAGGACTACGCCGGCATCGACATCCCCGAGGCGGCCCACACCTACGGCTACATCCACGGCAGCTTCGGGTACATGAACGACAAGCAGGTGGGCATCGGCGAGTCGACGATCGGCTGCCAGCGCAAGATGGAGAACCCGACCCCCTCGGCCAAGCTCGACCTGACCATGCTGACGCTCCTGGGCATGGAACGGGGCGGCACGGCCCGGGAGGCCATCCAGGTCATGGGCGCCCTGGCCGAGAAATACGGCTACGGCTTCCATGACGACGGCGAGATGCTGGCCGTCGCCGACCCGAAAGAGGTCTGGATCTTCGAGGTCATGCCCGTCGGCCCGCTGTGGACCCCCACGAGCGGCAAGCCCGGGGCCGTCTGGTGCGCGGAGCGCGTGCCCGACGACGAGGTCAGCGTCTGCCCGAACGAGTCCCGCATCGGCGAGATCGACCTCCAGAACAAGGATTATTTCATGGCGTCGCCGAACGTGGTCCAGCTGGCCGTCGACATGGGCTTCTACGACCCCAAGAGCGGCAAGCCGTTCAGCTGGAAGAGGGCCTATTCCCCCGTCGAGGGCAGCGCCGTCAGCACGAACGGAGGGATCCAGAGGCTGTGGCGTGCCCTCGACCTCTTCGCTCCTTCCAAGAAGCTCAAGCCCGAGACGCCGAACATGGACCTGCCGTTCTCCGTCAAGCCGGACAAGAAGCTCTCGGTCCAGGACGTCATGGACATGACCCGGGACCGGAGCTACGGGACGCCGTGGGACCCCCTCAAGGGCATCCGAGGCGGGCCGTTCCAGAATCCCAATTATTTCAACCGCCGCGCGCCCCGGGTCATCGATGACGGCCGGGCGGAGTACACGACCATCACCCAGAGCCGGGCCGGGCTCCCCGACCCGATCGGCGGCCTGGTCTGGATCTCTTTCGGGTCGCAGGACACGGCCTGTTACATGCCCTTCTACGCCGGCGTGACGGAGATCCCGAAGTCGTTCAGCGTCGGCGACCACTGGACCTTCAGC
This sequence comes from Candidatus Aminicenantota bacterium, assembly GCA_963807525.1. Classification (GTDB taxonomy): domain Bacteria; phylum Acidobacteriota; class Aminicenantia; order Aminicenantales; family Saccharicenantaceae; genus RBG-16-66-30. The sequence goes on from CAWECI010000021.1 coordinate 7,581, forward strand.
CGCGATTCGGCCCGCTGGGCCTTTGACTACACCGACTTCCATGTCCAGGTGGTCTATGCGGAGGCCATCAAGGACGTCCAAGCCGCCCAGGCCAAGTACGAGCGCGAGCTGGTCAAGCGCATCCCCGAGATCGACCAGCAGGCCCTGGCCCTCTACAAGAAGAAGCCCGCCGAGGCGGCCAAGTTCCTGACCGGCTTCTCGCTCAACAACGCCCAGACCGTGATCGGCGCCTGGTGGAAGCTCGGCGACGACCTTCTCGTCAAATACAACCGGCTCTACGTTTATGACACGGAAAAGCGCAACTACGACCGGGGCAAGCCGGCCCTGCCGGACTGGTGGAAAAAGGCCGTCCGGGTCTTCGACATCCTCATGGAGCCGGACAAGAAGTAAAGGAGATGTGACATGACCAAGCGCATCCTGATCGGCCTGGCCGCCGCGGCGGTCCTGGGGCTCGCCTTGACGGCGGCGGGACAAACCGTTCCCAAGGTCGGACTTCCGATCCTGACCACCTCCGCCGGTCAAAGCACGGACGTGACCACGCTCAACATCGTTCTTGACGAGGCCGGCGTGGCCTACGATTATTGCGACGTGCCGACCGCCGAGATGGCCGCCGGCGGTGTGGGGCTCGGCGGCCGCGAATCGGGCCCCGGCTTCCACGTCGAGAGCACCACCGATAAAGCCAAGTATCCCAACGGCACGCCCTATAAGGCCGTCGTCTTCGCCATCGGGGCCAGCCTCAAGGGCATGGGCGCCTCGGGCCTGACCCTCGATAGCGAGGAGGCCCGGCTGAAGAAGGTCATCGACTACTGCAAGTCGAAGAAGATCTTCGTCATGGCCGTCCACATCGGCGGCGAGTCCAAGCGAGGCCCGGCCGGCAGCGACAACGAGCGCATGATCGACGCCGTCGCCCCTTACGCCGATTACCTCGTCGTCACCAAGGACAGCAACAAGGACGGCCGGTTCACCAAGATCGCCCAGGCCAAGAAGATCCCGATCAGCGAGATCGATTACGCCCTGGGGCTGGTGGACATCGTCAAGCAGGTGTTCCAATAAGGCCGCAGGCGCTCTGAAGGAATCGCCGTTCGACCGGGGCGGTCCGTCTTCTCGGCTGCGCTCGGGACATCGTTTCTTGCCCCCGCACCCCGGAAACCTTGTAGCTGGTTTCCCCCAGCCTACGGCCGAGCCCCCCTTCCTTCACGGGGGCCTTGTCACGACATCCCTCACCGCCTCGCGACAGACCGCTGGGAAAGCAGACGGTGATTAATGGGTTCTATTCAGGGCGGCTGGGGCCGAGGCGGCGATGGCGACCAAAAGACGAGAGGCGGAGGGGCGGAAGGCGACGAAGCGGCCCTTCGGGTCCTGGTAGACGGGCTCCTCGCCGGTCCGCCCCGCCAGCGGCTTGAACTTCCCTGAAGCCTCGAGTCCGGCCCGAAGCTCGGGCCAGGCCTTGGCACGGGCTTCGTCAGTCCCGTAATCCAGAACGATCAGGCTCGAGCCGTCCGCGTAGCCGGCTTTGAGCGCGGCCGCGAACCGCAGGCCCTCCCCGGTATAAAAGGAATAAACGTTGCTCAGACCGAGGGGACCTTTGAGGTACTTAAGGCCGTTCGCGTCCAGGCCCTCGACCGGGAGCGTCCGGACGAGGGCGGGAGGAGGCGCCGTGTCCGCGATCTTCGCCTCGACGGCGGCGCCGACGGCTTGGAGGCCCCCCAAGGTCTCGGCCGCCCCGTCGAAGCCGGTCAGGGTAACGAGATAGGGCCCCTTCCAGAAGTTGAGGTAATAGTCCTCGAGCTCGCCCTCCGAACCCAGGCCTACGATCCGGCCCCGCCCCGACCTCTTGAACGTGAAGATGCCGTAGGCCGCTTCCGGCGAGGCCATCTCGAAGATCTCCAGAGAGACGGACTTGCCGGCCCCGTTCTTATAGTCCTGGACGACGACACGACGAAACCCGTACTCCTGATAGATCTCGGCCCCGCCGTCGATGTAGGTATAGAGATCCTCTCCCGCGAATTCCTGCGGTTGACCGTCCTGGGACCAACCCGCGACCGCACCGTCGGCCGGCAGGAAGGCCTTAAGGGAATCCTGGGCCGGTCGGGCCGCGGGCGGCCCGGCGACGACCGCCAGCCACAGGGCCAGGGCGCCGAGGCCCACCGGCACGAGGGCCTTCTTCAATCAGATGTCCTCTTCCACGACGTTGACCCGATCGAGGTCCATGATGCCCAGTCCCTGCTCGGAGCCTTTCTTGATCTGGGCGATGTCCCCGGGCTTCAAGCCCCATTGCGTAGCGCAATAGGCGTCGATGGCCACCCGGTCCGTGCCGGCCACGACCCGATTGGGCCTCATCAGTTGGCCCGGACCGAAGGGGCCGTTGGAGACGAGGATCTCGGTCACGTCGACGACGTTCAGGGCCGGCTTGAAGGACTTGTTCAGGTCGACGATGGATTGGTCCAGAAAGGCCGTATCGGCCGGGTCGGTCTGCCAGTTGGGCTTATGGAAGGTCCGGTTACTGGCCGGCGAATTCAGGCCCATGAGGTTCTTCATCGATCCCGTGAACTTGTTGCCCGCGTGGTCCTTGGCGATCGGCATGTTGATGAGGACGCTGTGCTCGAAAAGGGCCGCGAGGAGGCGCACCTCCTTGACCTGGACGCCGTTCGGCACGGCGACGGGCTTGAACAGGGCTTCGTTTCTTTCGAAGAGCCTGAGGCCCGCGCCTTCGGCGTCGAGAATAGCCTTGAGACCGGTGTCCTCCCACTGCTTGAGCGGCTGCCAGCTCAGGGCGTTGACCTCGGCCGCGCCGGCCTTCCGGCACAGGCGGATGACGGCCCGCAGGATCTCCGGCTTGGTGAACGAACCCGGATGGCGGCTCTGGACGTTGGGCAGTAGAGCGACTTTCGCGCCCTTGGGCACGAACCGCTTGATGCCGCCGGCCAGCCCGATCGCCTTGAGGGCGGCCCGGCCGTGATCTTCCCCGATGCCGACCCCGACCCGCGACCCCCGGGCTCCGCCCTCAGCCGCAGGAAGGGCCAGGCCCGGGCCCACGGCCAAGGCCAATCCGGCGCACGCGCCGGCCTTGAGAAATGTCCGTCGTCCGATGGCTTGGGTCATGGGCCCTCCTCCGTCAATAAGTGGGCCCATTGTCTCACACCGGCGGGCGCCGCCGCAACCGTCGCGGAGCTCGGGCGTTCAGGCGGCTTCCCGCGGCGTGACCGGCAGCTCGCGGAGGTCCTTGCCCCGCAGGAAACCGGCGACCAAGGGGCGGCCCACGGGCCATTCGGCCAGCACGCGGAAGACCTCATCCACGCTCGAGACGGGCGCTCCTCCGAGCGCGACAATGATGTCGCCGCGCCTCAACCCCGCCTCGGCCGCCGGCCCGTCCGGGGCCAGCGACACGATCTCCACAGCCTGCTCCCTGGCCAGCCGGTAGAAGCGGACGAAGCGGCGGTCGAGCGGACGCCGCAGGCCGACGATGCCGAGATAGCTGCGGGTGACCCGGCCTTTGCTGATGAGCTGGGAGACCACCGTCCGGGCGGTGTCGGCGGGAATCGCGAACCCGATGCCCTGGGCCATGGCGATGATGGCCGTGTTGATGCCGATGACCCGGCCCCGCGAATCGAGCAGCGGGCCGCCGGAGTTGCCGGGATTCAGGGGTGCCGTGTGCTGGATGATGTTTTCGATGAGCCGGCCCTGTCGGGTCCGGAGGGACCGGCCCAGGGCCGAGACGACGCCCGTCGAGACGGTCGACTGGAAGCCGTAGGGATTGCCCGCCGCGATGACCAGCTGGCCGACCCGGAGGTTGGCCGAATCGCCCAGGCTGGCGAAGGGCAGCCCCGAGGCGTTGACGCGCACGACCGCCAGGTCCGTCGACTCGTCGAGCCCGATCAGGCTGGCGCCGCGCCGGTCGCCGTTCATGAAGGTGACATCGACGCGCGGCGCGTCCAGGACGACATGGCTGTTGGTCAAGACATAGCCGTCGGGGGCGATGACGAAGCCCGAGCCGGCGCCCATGGGCTCGAAGTCCTCGGTCGCGCTGGTCGCTCCGATCGAGATGCTGACCACCGCCGGCCCGGTCCTCTCGACGACGCCGACGACGGCGCGCGAATAGGCGTCCAGCAGCTCCGAATCGCTGCGGGTCGTCTCGGCCGCGGCGGGCGCCGGACCGCCCGGCGGGACGGTCTCGGCGGCGGTCCTCGTCCATCTCACGGCGGGACGTCGCATGGGGGCCATGGTCAACCTCCTGGGTTTCTCCCTCCATTCTACACGAGCTCCCCGCGGTCTGCCCGGCTCGAAGGAGCGTGGCCCGACCTGGCGTCGCCCGCCAAAATGTGATAAGTAAAAATCCGATCCGAAGGAGAGCCCTAATGTTGATCATCCCGCTCCGGTCTCGCCGGTTCCGGACCCTCGGCGCCGCCGCGCTTCTTATCCTCGTCCTGGCTCCCGCCTTGCGGGCCGTCCCTCGGGCCCGCTACCTGGCCTATGCCCGGGCCTCGGCGGATTGGACCTACGCCCACAAAGACGAGCTCTTGGCCCAATGGAAGAAGACTTTCGATCCCCTCAATGTCTTCGGCTACCGGGCCCCGGGCGGGCTCCTCGAGATGGCCCTCATCTACGCTTATCTTTACGAAACGGAGAAGATGCCGGCCTACGCCGACCGGGCCAAGGCCGTCCTGATCTCCTACGGGGATTACCGCAGCGCCTATCCCGAATCGTCCATCAAGCTCCGGTCCGATTACGCCGACGGGGTCCCGGCCTTGCCGGACTTCTTCACGGCCATGCGCTACATCCGGGCCTTCGACACGCTCCGCCGGCTCGGGCGCCTGACGCCGGCCGAAGTGAAGACCGCGACCGACCTCATCGCCGGCTCCATGCGCTATCTCCTACGCACGGCCGAATGGGGCCCCATGAACCGCTCGGCCCTCCGGGCCGAATCCCTGGCCTGGGCCGTCCGGGCCCTGCCCGACCATCCCGAGGCCCGGACCTGGGACATGCAGCGTCGGGCCCTGGGCGACGACAACTGGGGCCACTGGGAGATCGAGGACGCCACGATCTACAACGGCGTCTGGCTCTATTCCCTCCTGGGATACGCCGACGCGCGGCGAGGGATCAAGGACCTCTTCGCGACACCGGAGATCTATTATTACGCCAGATATTATCTGAACCTGATCTGCCCGGCCGACGTCGTGCCCGACTTCGGCGACGCCCATTGGACCTCCAACTGGACCCACTTCCTGGTCTTCTTCGAGGCCGGGGCCGCGGCCTTGGCCGACCCCGGAATGAAATGGGCCGCCGAGGCGATCGCGGCCAAGTTCGTCGACTTCGCCAAGCCGACCAGCTCCGGGCTCGGCGTCATGCTTCTCGACGCCTACCGCTGGGGCACCGATGCGGTCAAGGCCGCCGTCCCGGCTTCGTCCTCCATGGAGGTGCTCGAGGACGTCGTGGGCAAGAAGATCGTCTTCCGCAACGGCTGGACTCCCCTCTCCTCCTACCTGCTGCTCAACTACCGCGATGAGGGGGACGGCGGGCTGAATTTTCGCGACTATCTCCGGGACACCATCCCCGTCGAGGAAGAGAAAATGACCCACGGCCACGCGGACGAGAACAGCATCGTCCTGCTGATGGCGGGCGGCTCGGTCCTCCTCCACGACGGCGGCTACCGCGATTACATGCCCTCCGGGCCGTACGGCGCCTACCGCCAGGACTACTTCCATAACCGCCTGTGCGTCCGGCCGGAGAAGATCTTCTGGGGCCAGAAGGCCGGCGAGTTCCGCTACAGCGTCCGCGACGCAGTCCCAGGCCAGACGCTGCTCGAGTTCCTGCGCGACGCCGGCTCCTACCGGGCGGTCCAAACGCGGAAGGTCGATTTCCTGACCTTCGACGATTTTGATTACAGCCGGACGCGGCTCATTGACGAGGGCTGGGGTTACCAGGCCGACCGCGTCGTCGTCTATATCAAGGAACCCGAATGCTTCGTCGTCTTCGATATTTTCAAGGCCCTCCGCGAAGGGTACTTCACGATGGGCGCAGCTCTGGCACACCCGCAAGATCTTCGACCGCGGCGAGCATTGGTACGATACGGGCTACGACCAGATCCAAACGGCCGCCCTGCCCCAGGACAAGCGACTGCTCATCCTCTTCCCCTCGCCCGGGCCGCGCCAGGAGGGCGTCGAGGCCGAAAAGCGCCATTACCAGGACGAATGGCTCATCCACCAGTCATGGGCCCAGCACTTCGAGATGGGCGAAACCTGGGCGTTCGTGAGCGTGCTCATCCCGCATGGCGCCGGCGAGGACCCGAAAGGCTGGCTGAGCCGGGTCCGCTCGGCGCCCACCGGACCGGATGGAAAGGCCGTCGGGGTCGATGATCAAGGACGGCGAGCGAGACCTCTTCGTCGGGGTCAAGGCCGACCTGCGCCAGGACATCAGCCGCGACGACCGGCGCCCTCGCTACACCTATGAGGCCGGCCGCATCGTCGTCGGCGGACCTCGAGACCGACGGCGACCTGGTCGTCGCCGCGGCCCGGAACGGCGACCTTGCTTACACGATCGTCAACCTGACCAAAGCGATCTACAAGGGGCGGACCCTCGTCGAGGCCGGCGAGGGCCAATACGGATTGGGCTACGACGCGCGACCCGACCGGGGCGGAGTCGGCAAGATGAGGTATTGGCGGGACCGGACGCCGGGACGATAAGCGCCGCCTAGATGGGCAGGCCCTGCTGCTTGCGTTGGGCCGTTTTCTGGAGTTCCTGGCCTTCGACGATCAGTTCGGCCAGGCGGTCCAGGGCCATTCGGATCTTGATGTTGGCCAGCTTCCGCTTACCGGTCCGCTGGGCCTCGAAGTGGCTCGAGATATAGGCCGTGACGTCCTCGGGCCGCATGATCGAGCGGATAAAATCGTCGGCGCAGAGCTCCTGGGTCAGCTCGTCCGGCGTTTGGCCCTGGACAACGATCTTGTTCTCGACGAGCGCCTGGGTGCGCCAAGCCTCAAAATCCTTGGCCGCGTAGATGGGGATGGGACCGAGCAGCTTCTTGGCGTCCTGGATGGTCTGATCGTAGAGGAGCTTCCCTTCCTTGAGCAGGTTGCGGGCCCGATAATATTCAGGGGCGTTGGCGGCCATTTGGGTCCCGAGATAGCCCCGGAAGGTCTGGATCGCTTCAGACAGGACGGCGTGCGAACGGGAGGCTCGAATGTAGATCTCGCGCTCGACTTGGACTTGCATGGCCCTCCTCGATCGGGCCCGACATTAGCACGAGGCCGGGCCCTTGTCAAAGCTTTTATTGGCCCCGGATCGCGGCGGCCACGACGTTGGCCACCTTGCCCCTCAGGGCGATGATGTCGCCCTTGTCGTTCGGATGGACCCGGTTAGTCAGGAGGATGACCGAGGTCCTGGTTTCCGGATCGATCCAGATCGAGGTCCCGGTGTAGCCCGAATGGCCATAAGAGCCCAGGCCGAACAGGTCCCCGCGGAGGTTCGAATAGTCCGTGTCGATGTCCCAGCCGAGGCCCCGGCCGGACTCGCCGACCTTGGGGTAGATCTCGGTCATCCGGGCGACCGTGAGCGGGCTCAGGACGCGGACGCCGCCATAGGACCCGCCGTCGAGGAGCATCTGGGCAAAGACGGCCAGGTCGTCGGCGGTCGAGAATAGGCCGGCATTGCCGGACACGCCGCCCTGGAGCCGCGCCAGAGGATCGTGGACGATGCCCCGGAGCGGCCGGCCGTCGACGACCTCGGTCGGGACGCACTGGTCGAGCAGCGCGGCCGGCGGCCGGTAAAGGGTCCGCGTCATGCCCAGGGGCTTGAAGATGTTCTCGGCCGCGAACTCGTCGATCGTCTGCCCCGAGACCTTGTGGACGATATGGGCCAGGGTGATGTAGTTGAGACAGCTATAGACGAACTCGCGCCCGACGGGCATTTCCTTGGGGATCCGGGCGATGAGCCCGACCAGGTCGGCTGTGGTGCAGGGATCGCCGAGCTTCTTCCCCGCTTCCTTCGGGTCGGTATAGGGCGGCAGACCCGAGGTGTGGGTCAGAAGATTGTAAAGACGGGCCTCCTCGCCCGGGATCCCCTTCTCGCCGTACCAGGCCGAGAACTCCGGGACATAAACCGTGACCTTGTCCCAGAGCCGGATCTGCCCGCGTTCAACCAGGAGCATGACCGAGGTGGCCGTGGCCACGGGCTTGGTGACCGAAGCCAAGTCGAAGATCATGTCGGCCGTGAGCGGCTTGTCCTCGGGGACCCACTGGGATAGGCCGAACGCCCTGCGATAGACGACCTTTCCTTTGTGGGCGACGAGGAGGACCGCGCCGGGAAAGTCCTTCCGGGCCACGGCTTCGGTCACGAGCTGGTCGAGACGGGCCAGCTGGGCCGAGGACATGCCCACGGCTTCGGGCTTGGCCGACGGCAGGGTCGCGCTCAGCAGCGGACCCGAACCGGCGACGAGCAGGGAACCGACAAGGGCCACGGCGCTCAGTGTCCTACGCATGAGTATCCTCCCTAATCCTTGTTCTTCGCCGGCGGCGCGGCGGGCGCGTCCTTCCAGACGAGACCATCCTCGCGGATGTGCCAGGACTCGCCGCTCTTCGCCGCGTAGATCGCCTCGAACAGACTGGCCGTGGTCTGGATCAAGGGCGGAGAGGACCAGCCTTTGAGCCGCAGGAGCGGATCGTTCTTCAGCCCCAAGGCCCCGAGGTCCGTGCTGAACGATCCCTTCTCGAACCAGCGGGCCCGTTCGGCGTAATAGACTTGGCGCAGGGCCCACTTGACCTTCTCGTCGGGCTGCCGCTCGAACTTGTCCTTGCCCTGGCCGGCGGGCTTGGCGGAGAACTGGACGTAGGCCCACATCTCCGGGTAATGGATGTTGATGACGCCCTGCGGCGCCCAGGTCCAATTGTCTTCGGCGGGATCGCGCCCGGTGCCGGGGTCCTTGGTCTTGACGTACGCGCCGTTCGACGGCGTCCAGGCGGTATTCGACCCGGGAGAAATTGACCCGCCATTGGTCCCCGAGGCGGGGCGCTCCGGCTTGCCCGGGAGGCATTCCCTGAGGACGGCGAACGGTATGGCGATCTCGACCGTCCAGGCCTTATCGCGATCCGACGGATCGTCGAGCGTGCCCATGATGTGGACACGCCGTCTTGAGGCCCTGGATGTCCCAGGCGTGGACAGCCGGCCCGCCGTCCCGGTAGGGCTTGACCAGGAGCAGGTCCCAGACCGTGTTGAGCGCGTTCAGTCTCGAGCTCGTAATAGTCGTGGGTGTCGCCGTCGGGGTCGATGAAGACCTCGAAGTCGTTGTCCTCGAAGATGACGGAATCCCGGGCCGTCAGCGTGGCCCAGACGTTGGGCTCTTCGAGGTAGGCGCCGATGTAGAGATAGTTATCGTCCCAGAGCATCTGGGCCCGGGTCCGATAGCGCGGCGCCGGCTTGGCGGGACCCTCGATGTCGCCGAAAACCTCGGTCCAGTCGGCCTCGGCCCAGGAGGGCTCGTCGAGACGCCCGTCGGCAGTGATCGGGCCGGCCGCCCGACGGCAGACATATTCGAACGGGGCGAAGGGAGTTTTGGGCTCCGGGACCTGAACTTTCGGCAAGGCCGAAAAGACCGCCGGCGCGGCCAGCGCGGCCGCCGCCAGGAAAGCCCACCGGACCTTGTGGGAACTGACCATCGGCCGTCACTCCAAGCGCTTGATGATGTGCCAGCCGTACTTCGAGGTCGCCGGGTCGTAGGCGGCGAGGCCGATCGCGCCGACCTCGAGCCCGAAGCTGACGTCGCCAAAGGCCTTGACCATGCGCGACCGAGGAAACTCCCGCTTACCCGGGTCCGGGGTGACGTTCAGGTTCGACATCCTGTAGATGCCCGGGTACTCGTCGTTCGTGTAGGTCTTGACCATGGCGTCGAAATCCTCGCCGGCCTTGGCCCGTTCGAAGATCTGGAGAGCCAGCTTCTCGGCTTCGGCTTGGCTGCGGGTGACCTTCTGGCTGGGGGTCGAGCCCCGGAAGGCGATAAGGATGTGTTGGACCGCGACGTGTTCGGGCTCGGCCTTGTCCTGGATCGCGGACAGGGCCGGCAGGACCGCCAGGGCGATCGCGGCCAAGAAGGCGAACTTTTTCATGTGTACCTCCAAGGATCAGAGCTCCAGCCAGCGGACGGGATTGCCGCAAAAAGCCAGGAACTTCTCGAAATCGGCCAAACCGACCTCGAGCGTGGCCGTGTTGATGTTCGGGTGAAAGCCCAGGCAGGCACTGGCCTTGAGGGACAGGTCGCAAATGACCCGGACCTGATGGGCCTCGTCATTGAGCAGGCCGAACGGCGAGACCGATCCCGGCTCGACGCCGAGCCAGCGCTTGAGGCGTTCGGCCGAGGCGAAGCTGAGCCGGTCCTCGCCGAGCTCGGCCGTCAGCTTCTTGAGGTCGATGCCCCGGGTGACGGGCGCGATGACGAGATAATGATGGTTCCCTTTGTAGTTCCGGAGAAAGAGGTTCTTGCAGTGCGTGCCCTGGAGGCCGGCCCAATGCTTCTCGGCCTCCTCGACGGTCGCTACGGGCGGGTGCTCGTGGCGAACATACGGGATGCCCAGCCGGTCCAGCGCTTCGAGGACGGGGCGTTCGATCTCGGCCACCGGCAAATCAGACCTCCTCTCCCCGGGCTCGGGCCCCACGATAGACCAAAGGACTAGCGCCGCGCAAGCCGGACCTCGGCCAGGACGGGATAGTGGTCGGAGACGAATCGGCCTCCCCACGTGCCTGGCAGGACCCCAATGCGGAGGACGGTCACCGACGGGCCGACGAAGATATGGTCGATCGGCGGACCCGGTTGGGCCTCGGCCATGAAGCCGTTGAAGGAATAGGACGGCCCGTAGGGCGCCGAGGCCGACAGCGCGCGGGCATCGCGCAGGACGGCGAGCCCGGCGCCCCCAGCCACAAGCGTCTGATAGGCGGGTTCCTCTTGGGTGCAGTTGAGATCCCCGGTCAGGACGACGGGCAGGGACCCGGCCAGCCTGGGGATCTCCCTGAGGACGAGGGCCGCGCTCTCGCGTCTCGCCGTCTCGCCCATGTGATCGAAATGGGTGTTGAAGGCCAGGAGCGTCCGGCCCGTCCATTCGTCGCGCAGCCGGGCCCACGTGACGATGCGAGGACAGGCGGCGTCCCAGCCCTTGACCCCGGGCCGGTCAGGCGTTTCGCTGAGCCAGAACGTCGAGGAGGCCAACAGCTTGAACCGGGACTTGAGAAAGAAGATCGGATTGTATTCCCCCGCCTCCCGGCCGTCGTCGCGACCGACGCCGACCCAGCCGTATTCCGGCAGGAGCGATTCGAGGTCGAGAAGCTGATCGTGGAGGACCTCTTGGAGGCCGGCGATGTGGGCTTCGTGGAAAGCGATCGTGCCCGCGGCGATGTCCTTTCGCCACGGCCAGGCGTTGGGGCCGTCCGCGGCCGTGTTCATGCGGATATTGAAGGTCATGATCCGGATGGCCCCGGCGGCCTCGCGGGCCGGTTCGGGCAGACGGCCGCACGCCGCGAGGGCAAGAACGCCGGCCGTCGCCGCGACGAGCCAGGGTCTTCCCGGCCTCGGACCTCGCCGTTCCATGATGCCGCGGATTATATCAGCCGGCGCGAACGGCGGCAATGACGGGGAGAGCTGGCCTGCATAACGCTGCGCGTGAGGTGTCACGACCGCGGCAATTCGGCTAGAATGGGGCCATGAATATCCTGTTCACGCCCATCCGCATCGGCTCGCTGACCGTTCCCAATCGCTTTGTCCGCTCGGCGACCCACGCTTACCTGGCCGATGACGAGGGCTTCGTCACTGACCGTGAGGTCGAGCTGTACCGCCGCCTGGCCGAGGGCGAAGTCGGCCTGATCATCACCGGACATGCCTACGTTCAGCGATCCGGAAAAGCCAGCCCCCGCCAGATCGCGGTCTATGACGACAGATTCCTCGAAGGGTTGAGCCGCATCCCGGCGGCCGTTCATGCGTTCCCGTCGCGGATCTTCCTTCAGATCGCCCACGCCGGCCGGCAGACCAAACCAAAGCTCTGCGGCTGCGTCCCGGTCTCCCCTTCTCCTGTCTATGATCCCGAGTCCAAGGTCATGCCGCGCGAGCTCGCGGCGGACGAGATCCGCCAGCTCATCGCCGATTTCGTTGCCGCGGCGCTCCGGGCCAAGACAGCGGGGTTCGACGGCGTCCAGCTGCACGCCGCTCACGGCTATCTTATCTCGAGCTTCCTCTCCCCGCACACGAACCGCCGGACCGACGAGTGGGGCGGCCCGGTGGAGAACAGGGCCCGGGTCCTCTTGGCGTCCCTCCAAGCTATCAAGTCTGCCTGTGGCGCGGACTTCCCGGTCATCGTCAAGCTGAACTCGACGGACTTTCTCGAAGGCGGCTTGACCGCCGATGACGCCGTTCTCGTCGCCGGGATGCTCGACCGGGCCGGCATCGACGGCATCGAGGTCAGCGGCGGCATGGCCGAGGCCAAGAAGGGATCGATCTGGCCGGGGCTGCGGAGCGAAGAGGACGAAGGTTACTTCGTCGAAAACGCGGCCAGGGTCAAACAAGCGGTCCGCGTTCCGGTCTTCGGTCTCGGGGGGATCCGGACGCTGGCCGCGGCCGAGAGCATGGTGGAGGACGGCCGCGTCGACCTCATTTCCATGAGCCGGCCCTTCATCCGCGATCCTTATCTGGTCAAGCGCTTCCGCGAGGGCGCGGTTGCCAAGTCCGAATGCATCTCGTGCAACAAGTGCCACAGCTTACGAGGCATCCGCTGCGCCGAGCTGGCTAAAAAGAAATAGGGACTGTCCCCAGCGGGGACTGTCCCTCTTCTCTAGTGGATGCTGGATGGGCCCAGGGCCTCGTCGACCATGGCCAGGTAATTTTCGACCGGGATGTAGCTCGGGATGGAGTTGCCCGAGCCGATAGCGAAGCGGCCCCGCGGCCCACAGACCTCAATCAAGCGGCGGACCTCGGTTCGGATACCTTCTGGCGAGGAACGGGCCAATATGTCGATGTCCACGCCGCCGAGGGCGCCGACGCGCTCCCCGTAGCGGGCCTGGAACTCGGCGACCGGCATGATCGCGTTCTCGAAGGAGTGCTTGGCGTCGATACCGACGTCAGCGATAAGGTCGTCCAGGATGGCCGTCAGGTTGCCGCAGGAATGAAGGAAGTACGGCAAACCCCGATCGTGCGCCAGCTGGGCGAACTTCTTATGCCAGGGCAGGATGAGCGTCCTGAGCGTATCAGGGGGCAGGAGCGTCGAGGAGCGGAAGCCCATGTCGTCGCCGGGAAAGACGGCGATGAGGTTCGGCAGCTCGACGAGCTGGCGGTAGAAGTCCAGCATGAGGCCGCCCAGGCGATCGGCCACGGCGGCGACGAGGCCCGGCTGGTCGTGAAGAGCATAGCAGAGGCCCTCATAGGAGAAGATGGCGGAGAGGTGCTCGTAGAGGCCGCCGGCGTGGCAGGCCATGAGGCCCAGGCCGTCCGGAAGATGGGTCGCCAGATATTCATAGTTCGCCAGAGAGGCCGGCGTGAGCGACGGCCACGGATAGCGTTCGAAGTCGGCCCACGAGGCGATGGACCCCACGCCTCATGTCACGCCAATGCCGCTCGCCCGTCCTCTGGCTGGCGTCGGGGCCGATGACTTCGGTCTCGACGAATGGCAGTGACTCCTCGAAGCGGACGAAATCGTAGCCCAGGGCCAGCCAAAAGGCGATGAAATTATCGAGATAGGCCGCGAGACCGGCCCTGTCGCCCGGCGCCGGATCGACCCAGGCTCGTCCCAAGAGTCCCGTCACGATGGGCCTGCGCACGGCCTCGTCGACGAGGTACTCCACCAAAGGCGGCCTGCCGTCTCGCCGCCGCCCCATGACGGCGTCGATGAAACGGCCGGCATCGGGGCGGGCCTTGTTGAGCGGCAGGTTCGGGAATGCTCGGATCATGTGTTTTGCGGTCCGGCCATTAAACCCCGGCGTCCCTGGCCGCGGCCTCCATGAGGATGAAGAACGCCTGGCCTTCGGTCGCCGTGCCCGGCTTCTCGAAGGTCGGCGAGCCGCAGACGTCCCGGACGTAGCCCATGGCATCGACCTTGGCCGCGGCTGCCCGGCGCATGACCGCCGCCTCGGTGAGATAAGGCTTGGGCAGCCAGCCGCCCTGGACGCCTCGAAAGATCGCGTAGGAGAGCATCTGGGCCAGGTTCGTCTCGACGAAGGTCTTCGGGTCGTCGACGACGTCGTGGAACAGGCCGTCCTGACGCCGATGCCTGAGACAGCCATCGATGACCTCTCGGACATAGCCGACGAGTCGTTCCTTGTCCGCCGCCATGCCTTCGGGCAGGGCCCTGACGACCCGGGACATGCCGGCGGCGGCCCAGCCGTTGCCGACGCCCCAAAAGGCCTTCCTCTCGAAGGCTTTCTTCCCGTCGTCCCAGATATGGGAAAAGAGCTTCGCCGAGGGGTTCCAAAGAAGGCGCCGGGTCCCCTCGACTTGTTTGACCGCCTCGGCCGGGGCGCCGGCCACCGCTAAGAAGGGCGGGGCCATGTACATCGAATCGATCCAGACTTGGGGTTTGTGGTCGATATGATGAAGGGTTCCGTCGGCCGTCCGCGGCGCGGTCTTCAGAAGGTAGGCCAACATACGATCGGCGCCGTCCTTGAACTGTGGCTGGCCCGTTTCCTTGGCCGCGAAGAGGACACCTTCGCCGTTGGCGGCCGGATCGGTGACGCCGTGGTTGTCGGAGACCATGCCCAGCCGGCCGTCGTCATAGATCCGCAGCAAGGCGCCGTGGGCCATGCGGATGACGCCCTCCCGGTCGCCCCATTCGAGAAGCGCCTGCATGGCCACGCCCTGCTCCCAGGCCTCGCGCTGCATGGCCAGCATCGACATCTTGACTTCTTCGACCAGGCCGGAAGATCCGCCCGGGGCCGGTCCCGGCCACGCCCCGGCCTTCGCGCCGAACGTGGCTAGCGCGCCTGACGCAGCACCCCCGGCCAGCAGAGTCTCTCAGAGCCTCCCGTCGTCGCATGGCGTTCACTCCTGTCCGGGCTCGGGCGGGGCCCAACGGGTCCGTCCGGCAGGGCGATTCTAGCCCAAACGCTTCCCCGTTGCCAATCGGCCGGAGCTCATGGTAATGTCCCCGCCAGGGAGAATCTCGATGCCGAAAAAGAACATCTTGGCGCTGGCCGCGACCGTCCTGTCCGTCCTCGCTTGGGGCTGCCGGCCCGCCGCGGTCAAAGAGGCCTCTACGCCTCTCGTTTTCAACGTCAGGGACTTCGGGGCCACCGGGATCAAGGCCGATCTGGCCCAGGAGGCCATCCAGAAGGCCATCGACGCCTGCGCCGCGGCCGGGCGGCGGTACCGTCCTTTTCCCGCCCGGGGACTACACCAGCGGCACGATCCACCTCCGCAGCCATGTCCGGCTCTATCTCGAGGGCGGGGCCACGATCTATGCCATCCACGATAAGTCCCGCTTCGACAAGGAGGCCCTGCTCTACGGCGAGGACCTGACCAACGTCACCATCGAAGGCCGCGGCACCTTTAACGGCGAGGGGGCCTACGACCGGCGGCTCAAGGGCGACCATGAGGACGACTTCATCCGCCCCAACCAGATCGAGATGGAGAAGCTCGGGCTGCCCCTCATGCGAGCCTTCCCCAAGCCGGACCAATACGGCAAGCTGGTCCTGCTCCTCCGCTGCACCGACGTCCGCATCGCCGGCGTCTCGTTCATCAACTCTCCGTCTTGGACCATGCACCCGGTCCAGTGCCGGAGGCTGGTCATCGACGGCATCTATATCCGCACGGACCAGCAGGACGGCGTCTGGGCCGACGGCATCGATCCGGACGGCTGCCAGGACGTCCGCATCGCCAACTGCACCATCGAAACGGGCGACGATGCCCTGGTCTTCTACTCGATGGATTGGTTCGGCCCGGCCAAGCCCTGCGAACGCATCACGGTGACGAACTGCCGGCTGAGCTCCTCATCGAGCGCCATCAAGTTCTGCGACGGCAACATCGCCGGCATCCGCGACGTCACCATCGATAACTGCGTCATCACCAACTCCAACCGCGGCATCGCCTTCATGACCTTCGACGGCGGCGCGGTCGAGAACATCGTCCTGTCCAACCTGACCATCGAGACCGTCCGCTTCGAATGGTTCTGGTGGGGCGACGGGGAGCCCTTCCATTTCAACATCAAAAAGCGGAGCGAGGTCCACGCCAACTGGCCGCCCGAAAAGGACCGGCCGGCCGGGGCCATCCGCCACGTCAAGATCCAGAACGTCATCGCCCGGGGCTACGGCTCGAGCGTCTGCAACGGCCATCCGGACTCCTGGCTCGACGATGTCTCCTTCGAGAATGTCAGGCTGACCGTGGCCCATGATCCCCGGGCCGCTTACGACAAGGCCGTCCATGCCCTCGTCTTCAAGCAGGCCCGCAACCTCCGGCTGAAGGACGTCGAGATCGCCTGGGAGGGCGCGCCGTCGGAGAAATGGCGGAGCGCCCTTCTCTTGGACGAGATCCAGAACGTCACGCTCGACGGCCTCACGGCCGTTCAGGCCCCCGGCGCGGAGAAAGACCCGGCCGTGCTCTTGAACTTGGTCGACACCGGCGTCATCCGCAATTGCCGGGCGGGCGACGGCACGGGCACGTTCCTGCTGTTGACGGGAAAGGACACCAAGGACATCTTGCTCGAGCGGAACGACCTCCGCAAGGCCCGCCTCCCCTACTCGTTCGGGGAGGGCGCCAAGCCTGCGGCCCTGAGACTCGGATACTGAAACGGGGGGGACAGTCCGCGGACGGGGCCGTCCCTCTTGGGGTTCGGGGCCGACCCCTAGCGCCGGATAAGAAAGAACATCACCGCCGCGCCGACGAGGACCAGCAGGAGCATGTAAAGGGCCCGCCGGCGCCTGGCTTCGACGAATTCCTCGGCGATACGCTCGTCGATATAAAAGGCCTCGGGCCCATATCCGGGCCGGAAGATCTCCTTATCGACCATTTTCCGGAAGATCCGGCTGGACCTGAGCCCGAGCTCTCCCAGAGGCTTGGCCCGGGCCGGATCGACCGCCCCGGCATGCCGGAACGTCCGCATGTACTGATTCTGCTTGATGATGATATACGCTTCGCCGCTCATCTGACCCTCCGGCAAGAGGTTCGATCTCCGCTGCGGACGCCATTATATCCCGACGCGGCACCATAAGCGAGCCCTCCCGGCCAGGAGAGGTTCTATGATAAAATGCGGCCCATGAAGACCCCCAAGCTCATGGCTCGGTCCCTCCCGGCCGTCGTGGTTCTGACAGTCCTCGCCGCCAACCCGGCTTGGGCCGGTCTCAAGATCGCCGTTCGCGGCCGGCCCGAGGCCCGGATCGTCGTCGCCGCAGGCGCCTCCGAGGCCGAGCGTTTCGCCGCCGACGAGCTGGCGTTTTTCCTCCACCTCGTGACCGGGGCGGGATTCCCGGTCCTGGATAACGTCCACGCCGGCGCGGCCGGCGGCCGGCTCATCGTCGGGCCGGGGGCCGCTCGGACCCTCGTTCCCTCACTCGATCTCGACGTCCTGAACCTGGCCCCGGAAGAGATCCTCGTCCGCTCGGTCGGAGACGACGTCGTTCTGGCCGGAGGCAGCCCCCGCGGCACGCTCTATGCCGTCTATACCTTCCTGGAGGATATCGTTGGCTGCCGCTTCTGGACGGGCCAGGCCAGCCGCATCCCCTGGAAGCCTTCTCTCGCGGTGGAGAACCTGTCCGTGCGCTTCAAGCCGCCTCTCGAATACCGGGAGCCTTACTGGTACGTCGCCTTCGACGAGGCCTGGGCGGCCCGCAATATGGCCAACGGGGTCCGGGCCGGCGGCGATGCTTTGCGGGGCGGACACCAAGTCTATGAAGGCTTCGTCCATACCTTTTACTCCCTCATCCCGCCCGAGAAATATTTCGCCCAACATCCCGAATGGTTCAGCGAGATCGACGGCCAGCGGACCGCCGCCGATGCCCAACTCTGTCTGACCAACGAGGACATGCGGCGGGAGCTGGTCAAGAACCTGAAGGAACAGCTGCGCGCCCACCCCGAAGCGACCATCGCGTCCGTTTCGCAGAACGACTGCTTCCGTCCCTGCACCTGCCCGCGCTGCCGGGCCGTCGACGAGGAGGAGGGCAGCCCCGCCGGCGCATTGCTGCGGTTCGTCAACGCCGTCGCGGCCGACATCGAGTCCGAGTTCCCGAACGTGGCCATCGACACGCTGGCTTATCAGTACACCCGCAAGCCGCCGCGCCTCGTCCGGCCGCGGCCGAACGTCATCGTCCGGCTGTGCAGCATCGAGTGCGCCTTCGCCAGACCGCTCGACGACCCGCGCAACAAGACCTTCTTCGAGGACCTCGAGGGCTGGTCGAAGATCGCCGGCCGGCTCTATGTCTGGGACTACACGACGGACTTCTCGCACTACGTCCAGCCTCATCCGAACTACGGGGTCCTGGCCCCGAACATCCGGCTGTTCGTCGGCCGGAACGTCCGCGGCATCTTCGAACAGGGCGCCTATCAGTCCTGGGGCTCGGAGATGGCCGAGCTCAGGGCCTGGGTCCTGGCCCGCCTGCTCTGGAACCCTTCCCTGGACGAAAAGAAGCTGCGCCGGGAATTCCTCGAAGGGTACTATGGGCCGGCCGCCGACGACATGGACGACTTTCTCGACGACCTCGAGGCGGCCGTGGCCAAGGCCGGCGATCCCTTGGGCTGTTACTCGCCGTCCGAAGCCAAGTTCCTTTCGTTCGAGACCCTGTCGCGCTCCTGGAAGATCCTCGAAGCGGCCAAAAGGAAGGCGGCCTGGTCGGCCGAATATTCTCGCCGGGTCCGGAGGGCCAGCCTGCCCATCGCCTACGCGGTCCTCGCGCGCTGGGACGGGCTTCGGGAAGACGCCAAGCGCGCCCGCCGGGCCTGGCCCTGGGCCGAAACGCGGGAGGCCCTCCTGGCCTGGTTCCTCGAAACGGCCCGGGCGGAGAACATCACCATGATCTCCGAGTGGCAGACGCTCGCCGATTGGGCGGCCAAGGGCGGCCGGCAGAAGTAAACGCCGGCTCCCGCGCTCAGCGGCCGAAGTCGTAAGCCGGCACCGGGCCCTTCCCGATCCCCGGGCCGCTCCAAGAGAGCTCGAGGCCCATGTCGCCGTCGCGCTGGAAATAGAGGATCTCGATGGGATGCCAGCCCGCGGACAAGGCGATCTCGCCCTTCTCCACGGACAGGCCGTGGTTGCCGTCGTTATCGATGAGCGCGCGGCCGTCGATGGACATCCGGCTGCCGTCGTCCGACGCTAGGTAAAAGACATAGACTCCGGTCCTGGGCGCATGGACATAGCCGCGGAAGCGCAGGGCGAACTTCTCCTTGGTCTTGGCCGCCGCCGCGTCGGGCTGGGCCGACGTCCCCGCCTTGGACGAGGTCAGGGCGGCGAAGTCGGGCAGCTTGTCGAAGTCGCCTGCGAAGAGCTCCCATTCCAATCCGCGGGCTGCCGGGGCCGTCGGGGCCTCGGGCAGCGGCTCGACCGGTCTGAACGTCCGGCTCTCGACCGGGCTGGCCGTACCGTCCGGCCAGAAGGCCCGGGCTTTGACCGTGGTCTCGCCCGTGAGGATCAGAGGCTTGTCGTAAAGAGGCGATTCGGGACTGGGCTCCGAGCCGTCGACGGTGACTCGGATCGTGGCCCCCGGCCTGACCTCGAGCTCGACCAGGATCGACGGCCGGACGAACGTAGCCTGGTCGGTCCCGAACCGCGGCGGCAGGAAACCCCTGTCGATGGCCGAGAACCGGGCCGGATCGAGCTTGAGGACCTCCCGGTCGTAGGTCAGGAGCCCGTTGACCTCGACCTCGCAGTCCGAGGTCTGCGTATAGACGGCCGCGGCCAGGCCCTTGTCCACGAGCGCATAGAGGGCCCGGAGAAGCTCGGCGTAGCGGGTGGCGTAGATCTTGGTGTCATCGAAGTTCCGGTAGCCCCAGTTCCCTTCCGGCTGCCAGAGATGGCCGGGGAGCGGCAGGCCCAGGCCGCCGAACTCGCCCAGGACCGAGGCCCGCTTCTCTTCGAGCGGCCGCATGTCGGGCCCGGGGTAGCTGTGGATGTCGCTGACGTCGCCGACGTGCTTGTCGGTCCAGCCGCTGGCGTTGTCCACCAGGCGGGACGGATCGTGGGCCTTGGTCCAGGCCGTGATCCGCTCGGTGTCATATTGGCCCCAGCCTTCATTGAAGGGCACCCACATGACGATCGAGGGGTGGTTCGAGCGGGCATCCATGAGGGCCTGCCATTCCGATTCGAACTGGGCGTCCCTCGCTTTCAAGGCCGCCGCGGCCATCTGGTCCCGCTCGAACAGGGCGCTCGGCATGTCCTGCCAGACCAGGAGGCCGAGCTTGTCGCACCAATAATAGAGCCGATCGGGCTCGACCTTGACGTGCTTGCGGAGCATGTTCATGCCCAAGGACTTGATGGCCTCGATGTCGGAACGAAGGGCGGCATCCGTCGGCGCCGTGTACAGGCCGTCGGGCCACCAGCCCTGGTCGAGCGGGCCGATCTCGAAGAGCGGCTCGTTGTTGAGGAACAGGCGGTTGGCGCCCCGGTCGTCTTTGGCCACGGCGATCTTGCGCATGCCGGCGTAGCCCGCGACCTGGTCGATGGGCCGACCGCCCTTCTTGAGGACGACCTTGAGGTCGTAGAGGGCCGGATCGGATGGCGACCAGAGCGCCGGATGAGGGATCTCCAGGGTGATGGGGCGGCCGGCCTCGCGTTCCGCTTCGGCCACGGGCTGCCCTCCCCTCGTCACGGCCGCCGCGACCCTCGTCCCGTCGGCGGCTCCCTCGATCCGAGGTTCGATCACCAGCGTGGAATGATCGACGTCGGGGGTCAGCCTCAGACCGGCGATGAACGTCGCGGGAACAGGCTCGATCCAGACCGTTTGCCAGATCCCGGTCACGGCGGTGTAGAAGATGCCGTGCGGTTTCATGACCTGCTTGCCCCGGGCGATGCCGCTGTTCATCTCGTTGGTCGGGTCCCAGACCCGGACGACGATCTCCTGCTTCCTGCCGCTTTTAAGACCCGCTCGGATATCATAGGTGAACGGATCATAGCCGCCCCGATGGGTTCCCATCTCGCGGCCGTTGACCCAGACGGTGCTCTCCCAGTCCACGGCCCCGAAATGCAGCAGGACCCGGCCGCTCCTCCAGGCCCCCGGGACCTCCACGACGCGGCGGTACCAGAGGGCCCGACGCGATCCAACGGGCTTCCCGACACCGGACAGCGCGGATTCGACGGCGAACGGCACCAGGATCTGCCCGTCCCAGGCCTCGGGGCGGGGAGCGTCCTTGGCCGTGATAGCGTAGCTCCAGAGACCGTTGAGATTGAGCCAGTCCTCCCGGACCATCTGCGGTCTCGGGTAGTCGGGAAGGACCAGGTCCGGCCGCACCGCGGCGGCCCACCGGGTCATGATGTGGCCCGGGACAGGCTTCCAGGTCGTCTGCGGCTCGGACTTGCAGGCCGCCAGCGATCCGAAGATCAGCGCGAACGCGGCCAGAACGACGGGGATCCTCTTCATGGCTCTCTCCTCTCAGAGCGGTCCGTTGGTTAAGTAATGCATCCGGCCCTGACCTGTCAATGAAAATGGGGACGTTTCTATTTTTTTATTTCATGAAAATGAAACCTGCCTATGCTTTAATAGCGATCTTGTGACTCAGAAAAATAGAAACGTCCCCATTTTTCGTTGGACGAGATTTCCTGTCCGAGCTGAGGAGAGCCCATGGAAGACCTGAACGCGGACCATTCCCTCGAGGCCTTGAACCCGCGGGTCCGGACCCGCTTCCCGATGATCGACCGCGATGCCCAGGGCCATCCCCGCGTCTACCTCAATACCGGCGCCGGGAGCCTGACGGTCGATGCGGCCGCCCAAGCCTCCGGCGAGGCCCAGGGCCGGCTCAACCCCATGCCGGGGCTCGTCGTCGCCGGCGAGGCCGAGACGGCCGCCTTGCACGCCGGCGTCCGCGACCTGGTGGCCGACTTCCTCGGCGCCCGCTCCGGCCGCGAGATCTCCTTTCACCAGTCGGCCTCGGCGGCGCTCTTCGAGCTGGCCTTCAGCCTGCGCGAGACGCTGCGTCCTGACGCCAACATCATCGTTACCGACCTCGACCACATGGCCAACGTTTCGCCTTGGGAGACCATCTTCGGCGAGGACCGGCGGCTGGAGATCCGCCGGGCCCGTCTCACGGTGGACGGAACCCTGGACCTCGACCATCTCCTTGGTCTGGCCGATGCGCGGACGGCGATCCTGGCGGTCACGGCCGCCTCGAACGGGACCGGTTCGCTCGTGCCGCTGAAGGACGTCGCCGCGGCGGTCCGTGACCGGGCCCCCGAGTGTCTCGTCGTCGTCGACGCCGTGCACCAGGCGCCGCACGGCTCCCTCGACGTCCAGTCGAACGGCCTCGACGCGCTGGCCTTTTCGGGCTACAAAGTGTTCGGCCCGATGATGGGCGTTCTCTGGGGCCGCGAAGAACTGCTCGGGCGCCTCCGCCCCTACCGGGTCGAAACGAACAAGGACATGCTGCCCGGCAAGTTCGAGATGGGCATGCTCAACAATGCCTCCATCGCGGCCCTGGGCGCGGGCCTGGACTACCTTCTGTGGTTGTCCGGTCTCGCGGCCGGCCCCGGCCGGAGCTTCCCGGACCGGCGGGCCCGGTTCCGCTTCGTCATGGCCGCGATCGCCGACTACGAGCGGACGCTGACCCGCCGGGTGCTCCAGGGCTTCCGGGACGGCCCTCTCCCCCGCTTCAAGCTGTTCGGCATCGCCGACCCCTCGCGGGCCGCCGAGCGGGTCCCGACCTTCTCTTTCGACGTCGGCGGCCTGACCCCGACCGAGACCAAGCGCCGGCTCTGGGAGCGGTCGTCGATCCAGATCGCCGACGGCAACCACTATTCGGCCGCCGTCTACCCGTCATCTCGGCCGGCCGGAGGGGATCTGCCGGGCCTCCTTCGGCCACTATGACAACGCGGCGACCGTGGACCGCTTCCTCGAAGCCCTGGCCGGGCTCCAAAAAGATTGAAGAAAAGCCCGGGAAAACCTAGAATAGAGCCCTTAGAAATGAAAGCCGCCCTGTGACGATACGTGCGACGCTCGCCGCCCTGGCCGTTTTAGCCGTTCTGTCCCTGCCGGCCCCGGCCGGGGCCCCGAATCCCCGCGTTCTCATCCGTACCGAGAAGGGGGACATCGCCGTCGAGATCGACCTCGTCCGGGCCCCCATCACGGCCGCGAACTTCCTCCGCTATGTCGACGCCGGCCTCTATGACGGCTCGACCTTCCATCGGACGGTGACGCCGGACAACCAGCCGGACAACCGCATCCGGATCGAGGTCATCCAAGGCGGGGAGCTTCCTCCCGACAAGGAATTCCCGCCCATCGCCCATGAGACGACCGCGGCGACGGGGCTCAAACACCTCGATGGCACGATCTCCATGGCCCGGGACAAGCCGGGCACGGCGACCTCGAGCTTCTTCTTCTGCATCAACGACCAGCCCGAGCTCGACTTCGGCGGCCGGCGCAATCCCGACGGCCAGGGCTTTGCCGCCTTCGGCCGGGTGGTCCGGGGCATGGAGGTCGTCCGGGCCATCCAGGCCCTGCCCGCCCGGGGCCAGCAGCTGACGCCTCCGGTCAAGATCATCTCCGTCCGCCGTATGGACGAGGCCCTCAAAAATAAGCTGTCCCATCAAGGAGTGACCCCATGAGAAGGAATGCCCGACTTTCTGCGCTCGTTAGCCTGATGCTCGCGGCCGTCTTCATCGGCCAGGCCCTGGCCCAGCAGCCCCCTCAGCAATCCCAGCAGCCGCTGATCGGCCGCGCCCTCTACGAGAAGCTCCAGCGCGAAGGACGCCGCCTCATGGGAGGCATGATGGGCGGACGCGGCGGCTTCGGCGGCTCCGCCTGGACGCCCGACGGCAAGGCCACGTACGCCTACGAGGACGGCACCTTCAAGCGGACCGACATCCTCACCGGCGAGAAGACGCCCCTGTTTGACGACGCCAAGCTCCTGGCCGCCTTCAACGCCATGACGGGCCGGCAGGAGGTCAAGCTTTTCTTCAACCGCTTCCAATACCTCAATGAGGGAAAGACGATCCAGTTCCAGGCCTTCAACAAGGTCTTCCTCTACGACCTCGCCGCGTCGAAGCTCGTCGGCTACGAGCCCGAGCGATCGACGACCGGGGTCCGGGGCCGGGCGTACGGCGACGTCCTTTCGCCCGACCTCAAGACCCGGGCCTTCACCCGCGACTATAACCTCTTTATCAAGGACATGGACGGCGGCGAGACGGCCCTGACGACGGACGGCACCGAGGACCTCCGCAACGGCTATCCCGACTGGGTCTATCCGGAGGAGCTCGGCCAGTACGAGGCCTTCTGGTGGTCGCCGGACTCGAAGCGGATCGCCTTCATGCAGTTCGACGAGAGCCCCGTCTACAAGTACCCGATCGTCCACGCCATCTCCGCGCAGCCTCGCTACGAGCTCCAGAGCTATCCCGTGCCCGGGGCGAACAACCCCATCGTCCGCCTGTTCATCGCCGACACCGCGACCAAGAAGCTCGTCCGGATCGAGACCGGCGACGACCTCGACGTCTACCTTTACAGGGGCCAATGGACGCCAGACGGCAAGGAATTCACCTATCATCGACTCAACCGTCTCCAGAACAAGGTCGAGCTCTTCGCCGCCGACCCGGCCACCGGAAAGACGCGGCTTTTCCTGACGGACACGGACCCCTGCTATGTCGAACCGGCCGAGCTCGTTTTCCTCAAGGACAACCAGCGCTTTCTCTGGACCTCGGAGCGGAGCGGCTGGCGCGAGATCTACCTGTACGACCTGGCCACGGGCAAGCTCCTCAAGCAGCTGACCAACGCCAAGCTCCCGGTGCGCGCCATCCAGGACGTCGACGAGACCCGCGGCGTCGTCTATTTCAGCGGCCTCGAGGCCAACGGCACCGAGAGCCATGCCTACAAGGTCAAGCTCGACGGCACGGGCTTCGGCCGCGTGACCAAGGAGCCGGGATCTCACGCGGTCGACTTCTCGCCGACCTTCGACTATTACACCGACTCCTACTCGTCGTTCGATCAGCCCACCAAGTCGGCCCTCTACCGCGCCGACGGCAAGGAGATCCGGGTCCTCAATCCCGGCACGGTCAGCAAGGAATTCGCGGACCTGAAGCTCATCAAGCCCGAGCACTTCCTGTTCAAGTCGGCCGACGGCAAGTACGACCTGGACGCCGTCCTCTACTTCCCGGCCCACTTCAGCCCTAGCGAGAAATACCCGGTCATCCTGGCGCCCTACGGCGGCCCGGGCTCGAAGGGGGTCTCCAACCGGTACCTCATGGCCGACGGCAATCAGGCCCTGGCGCAGCTCGGCTTCGTCGTCGGCATCTGCGATTACCGCGGCGTCTCCGGCCGGGGCAAGGCCTTCCAGAACCTCCACTATATGAAGCTCGGACAGGTCGAGATCGACGACCACGTCGCCTTCGTCAAGGCTCTCGCCGCGCGGCCGTATGTCGACACCACCCGGGTCGGCGTCTTCGGCCACTCGTACGGCGGCTACTTCACCTGCCTGGCCCTGCTCAAGGATCCCGACGTCTTCCAGGTCGGCGTGGCCGGGGCCCCGGTCACCGATTGGCGGAACTACGACTCGATCTACACCGAGCGCTACATGCGCCGGCCTCAAGACAATCCCGAGGGCTACGAGAAGGGGTCCTGCCTGACCTACGCCAAGGGCCTCAAGGGGAACCTGTTCATCCACCACGGCACGGTCGACGACAACGTCCATCCCTGCAACACGATCGAGCTCGTCCAGGCCCTGCTTCGGGAGAACAAGACGTTCGACCTCATGATGTACCCGGAGAACCAGCACGGCATCTCCTACCCCCGCTATCCCGCCTCGCGCGTGGAATATTTCGTCGAACACCTCAAGCCGGTGGTCAAGTAAGACCGCGGATCCCGTTCAAGGAGGAGACCGATGGCCAAGTTCGAAGGCGTAAAATGGGCCCCCCGCCAGATGCGCTACCTGCTGCCGTCCAAGCAGCTGGAGCTGTTGCCCGCGGACGACAAGGTCTATGCCGTGTCCCGGTCGACGTTCTACGCGACCTTCCTGTGCTTCGAGGGCATCCGCTTCTTCTGCAAGAAGGGCGCCGCCGGGCAGACTCGAAGTCCACTTCCTCAACTGGCACAAGAACCTCGAGCGGCTGCGCCGAGGCATGGCCTACAACCTCAGCCAGGCCCAGGCCGAGCTCATCCCTTCGGTCGAGGAGCTCGAGAGCCTCATCATCCACCAGTACTTCAAGGACCCGGCCATCCGGGAATTCCTGGGCGACATGGCCGCCAAGGGCCTGCAGGGCTATCTCCGGCCGTTCACGGTCGACGAGGAGCAGTCGATGGGCGTGACCTTTCCAGGTCAGCCGGCGGTCCGGGCGATCTTCTGCCGCTACGACAATTACCTGGGCGAGCCCTTCACCGGCGTCGTCATCCCCCACCTCGTCCGGGCCGTGGCGCCTGAACAAGACCGGCTGGCTCAAGCTCGGCATCAACTACCTCATCAGCCTCAAGGCCCTCGAAGCGGCCAAGGAAGTGGACCCGCAGGCGGCCGCCGCGCTGTTCCTCGACGACCGGACCCACCTGCCCCTGGGCGAGCGGCACATCACCGAGTGGGACTCCTCGTGCTGCCTGTTCGGCCTGCGCGACGGCACGGTCATCAAGATCCCGGAGAGCGAGCTCATCCTGCCTTCGGTCACGATCGAGGGCATGGTCGCCATCCTGCGCCAGATGGGCGTCAAGGTCGAGGAGCGGCACGTCTCGTACGGCGAGCTGGTCCAGCGCGTCCGCGACAAGGAGCTCGTCGTCGCCGCCAGCATCGGCACGGCCGGCATCCTGAACCGTTGCCAGAAGCTCCTCTGCGTCGACGAGAGGAACACGGTGACGGCCATCCACGTCGCCGACACGGGCCATCCGCTCTACGCCAAGATGGCCGAGGCCAAGGCCTACTACTGG
Source organism: Candidatus Aminicenantota bacterium (assembly GCA_963807525.1). Classification (GTDB taxonomy): domain Bacteria; phylum Acidobacteriota; class Aminicenantia; order Aminicenantales; family Saccharicenantaceae; genus RBG-16-66-30. The sequence continues at coordinate 34,566 of CAWECI010000021.1, forward strand.
GACATCTACAAGGAAAAGGCCGCGCTGCCGGCGGGACTGAAGCTCTACAAGTACGCGCTATAAAAGAAGATGGGGACGCTTCTATATTTCTCCGGCCGGGATAAATAGAAGCGCCCCCATTTTTTATCGTCTTTACAGGCTCATCGCGATGAGCATCCAGAACTTGTCGCCGAGCTCCAGGTATTTCTGAATGGCCGCCCGGGCCGTGTCATTCGTGTACTTGGTCAGCAGGCCCTCGACCGTGAACGGCTCCTTGTCCGGCGTCTTGCTGGCCATGATCTCCTGGACCCTCTTCTCGAGGAGCGGCAGGTCGGCGAAGGACTTGTTCTCGAACTCGGCGACGGTGTCGTCCATCGTCTTCCGGGTCGTCCCCCACTTCAGCGTGGCCAGGCGGTTGGCCCGCCGGAAGGCCCACGCGGCCGAATCCAGGCGGAAGTTGTGCTGGGCGCAGATCTCGAAGCTCGGCGGGAGCTCGGTCGTGCCGGCGAAGATGGGGATGCGGGCGCTCATGGCCGGGTTGTCGAAGCTGAACCAGCAGACCGCGCCGACGGCAGGCGGCAGCCAGCCCCGGATCTGGATGACCGTGGCATAGGCGCAGGCCGAGATGGGGATCGTCCGCTGGGGCTGGATCGTCCCCGGCTTCAGGTAGTTGACGAGGTTGATGATGTCCCGGGGCATCCAGGCGCTGGCGATCGGGCTCAGGCCCAGCTGCGGCGGCAGCGGCGGACCGGCTGTTTCGCCCGCAGCCGGCTTCTGGCGCGGCTGGTACTTCGGGACCATGAGGTTCTTGGTCATGTCGAGGTCCGTGCCCTCGTAGGGATTCCGGTAGAGGGCCAGGATGTCGCGGACCGAGACCTTCTTCTCGGGCTTGACCGAGAACGGCAGCTCCGGCATGTCCAGGCTCAGCTTGAGCGACGGGGCCAGGGTGCTCAGGACGAAGAACTCGCGGGTCGAGTAAGGCTTGCCCCGGCCGCCGCCGTAGGCCTCCCAGAACTTGAACGGCTTGCCGCTCTTGGGGTCCCACCAGCCCATGTCCTGGGCCACCTGGAAGACGTTCTCCGAGGCCATGTAGCGGTCGGGGTTCTTGAGGTCGATCTCGGGGATGCGAGGGATGTTGGCGGAGATGCCGACCTGGTCGTCGGGGATGCGCACGGCGGCCCAGACGGCGCCCTTCTCGAGCGGCCCGGCGCCCATGATCTCGAAGTGCCAGACCTCCTTGCCGTCGGCGATGGTGATGCATTCGCCGTAGTCGCCGTAGCCGTACTGCTTGACCAGCTCGCCGACCAGCTTGATGGCCTCGCGGGCCGTCTTGCAGCGCTCGAGGGCGATCCGCTCGAGCTCCTCGATCATGAACATGCCTTCGTTGTTGACGAGCTCGCGCCGGCCGCCGATCGTCGTCTCGCCGATCGCCAGCCCGGCCTCGTTGAGGGAGGGATAGGCGGTGTTCAGGAAGCGGTAGGTCTCTGGGACCTGGGGGATCTCGCCGGTCTGGACGATGCCCCGCAGGTCGGTGGGCGTCTCGGTGTGCATCTTGCCGGAAAAGATCTTGTTGGTCGATTTGTCGGCCCATTTCTGATGCGGCACGATGGTCACCCACTGCCGGTAGGGGCCGTCGCAGGTGTGGCAGGTGATGACCGAGCCGTCCACCGTGGCCAGGCGGCCGACCTGGATCGACGTGCAGCTCTCGGGATCCGCGACCCAGGCCTTGGCGGCCGGGCTGAGCGGGGTCTCGTCGGGGCGCGCCGCGAAGACGAAGGCCGCGGCCAATGCCAGGGCGAAGACAATGGCGCCGCCGATGATCTTTTTCCGACCGAATGGGGTCATGACGTCCTCCTCAAGGGATTCGTAGACCAAGAATGTAAGATTACCGCGCCGAGGCTGTCAACCGATTTCTTGGCCGGGTCCGAAAATCCGGCCGGCTCAGCGCCCCACGCGGACGATCACCAGGTCCCATGGGGCCAGGCGCACGGGGCTTCTCGCGGCCACGGCCGTCCCCGTCAGAAGGTCGCGGCCGCTGTCCCGGTCGTAGGTGAACGTGCGCTCGACGGCCGAGAAATTGAGATAGGCATGGAAGGCGGCGCCATCGGCGAGGATGCCGCCCTTGGCCTTGACGCCGGCGGGCAGGCCGCCGTCCGCGGCCGGGATCCCCGCGTCGGCCAGGCAGTCCGCGACGATCCGGTCCTGAAGCTCGTCCGAGACGACCGTGCCTTCGTACGTCAGACGGCCGCGGCCGAACGCGTTGCGCGTCACGGCCGGATAGGCGCCCAGGACGGGATGATCGTAGAAGGCCAGGACCCGGCACGTCTCGGGGAGGAGATATTCGGCCCAGACCGAAGCGCGGTTCGCCCCGGCGGCCCGGAACGGATCGCCCTTGAGCGGCAGGGGCGCTTTCAGGGTCGTGAACTCCTGATAGGAAAAGCCGCAGGCCCGGCGGAGCGGGCCGGGAGCCCGGACTTGGCGGACAGTCGAGTTCTCGTCGCAGAAGCCGCTCTTGAAGGTCATCAGGACGTGTCCGCCGCCGGCCACATAATCCGAGATCCGGCGGAGCAGCGCGTCATCGGCCGCGTATAAAGCCGGGATGACGACCAAGCCGTAGTCCTCGAAGCGCGGGTCCTCGGGATGCACGAGATCGGTCTCGACGTTGAGATGATAAAGGGAGCGGTAGAGCTGGGCGAGCAGCGTCATGTAGCTTGTCCGGGCATCGAAGGGCATGATGTCCAGCGCGTGGAGCGAATCCAGGCTGTAGAGGATGGCCACGCGGTTGGCCTTCTTCAGGTTGGCCAGGGCGGGCCCGACCCGCCGCAGCTCGTGGGCGATCCGGCTGACCTCGCCGTAGACCCGGCCCGGCTCGAGGTCATGGCCCAGGATCCCCTTCCAATATGTTTCCTGCCCGTAATGAAGCGAGTGCCAATGCCAGTAGGCGACCAGATCGGCCCCGCCCAGGATCTCCGCGAAGGCGGCCAGCCGCAGCTGGCCGTCATAGGGCGGGAACTGGCCCGCCGAATCCCATCCCGTCGTCTGGGCCGTCGTCTCCGTGACCAGGAAGTTGGAGCGCTTGAGCGACCGGTTGACGTCGCAGCTGAAGGCGATGTCCTCGCCGGTCATGTCGTCCTGGAGGCCGAAATAGATGTTGACGGCCGGGACGTCCAGGGCGCGGGCGATATCGAACTGGCGCACGTCCGCCGGCAGGCCGCCGCAGAAATCGTGGGTGATGAACTGACCGGGCCGCCGCAGCTCCCCGACGATCCGCGCCTGCCAGGCCAGGAAGTCCGCGGCGATGTCCTGTTCGAACCGTTCCCATTCCAGCTTGTAGCCCGGGTTGCGGGCGCCGTCGCGAGGCGGGACCTCGTCGAAGCTGTTGACGCGCTGGCCCCAATAGTTCAGGCCCCAAGCCTTGTTCAGGGCTTCGGGGGTCACGAACTTCCGGCGCAGGCGCTCGCGGAAGGCGGCCTGGACCCGCTCGTCGGCCGTGCCCGACGGGTGGGTCTCGTTGTCCAGCTGATAACCGATCACGGCCGGGTGGTCGCGGAACCGTTCGACCATCCGGCGGATGATGCGCTCGGCGTAGCGCCGATAGACCGGATGGGTCAGATCGGACATCTGCCGCAGCCCGTAGGTGTAGCGCGGCTGGCCGATCTGCCGGACCTGGACCTCAGGATGCTCCTTGTAGAGCCAGGCCGGGATCGAATAGGTCGGCGTCCCCAGGATGACCTTGATGCCGGCCTGGTGGGCCCGGTCGAGGACCCGGCCGAGCCAATCGAAATCGAAGCGGCCGTCGCTCGGCTCGAGAACGCCCCAGGTCGACTCCCCCACCCGGATGACGCTGAGGCCGGCCTTCTCCATGAGCTCGAAGTCCTGCTCCAGGCGTTCGACGGGCATGTACTCCCAATAATAGGATGCGCCGTAAAGGACGGTGTCGAAGCGAGCCGGGCCGCCCTGGGCGCCGAGAGGCTGCAGCGGGACAAAGGCCAGGGCCAAGAGGCCCGTCATGATGAGCAAGCGCCTGTTCATGATCTCTCCCTAAAGACCGCCGGACTGAAGACGGCGGTCAAGCTCGGCGTACATATCCGGGGCGGTCATCGTGGCCGTCACTTGGACGGCCGTGACCGGGACGCCGCGGTCTAGGTAAAACTCGAGCAACGGCGCCGTTCTGCGCCGAAAGGTCTCGAGCCGCCCGGCGATCGCCGCGATGTCGTCGTCGGGCCGGCCGGCCCGGTCCCGCCCCGGGTCCCGCCCGATCCGGTCGACGATGACCGGAGCGGCGGCCTCGAGCGAGATGACCCGCTCGACGGCGAGCAACGGCGCCAGCGCCTCGGCCTGGTCCCTGTGCCGCGGCAGCCCGTTGAGGACGAGCCGGTCGCCCGGGCCGAGGCGGCGCGTCTCGACAAAGCGGCGCAGGATCTTGGCGATCATCGGCAGGTCGCCGCTCTCGAACAGGGCCCCGGAGCGGAGCGAGTCCCGGGTCCTTTCGGTCTCCGGCCCTGTCAGCCCGAATTCCACGGCCCCGCCCTGGGCGGCCCGGCGGAGATTGGCGCCAAAGTCGAAGTGCACGCAGGGCCGGCCCTGAAGACCTCGCTTCTCGATCTCGTCGCCGAGCGGGGTCTTCCCCGCCCCGGTCGGGCCTACGAGCAGGATCGCCGGCCAGGGCGGCTCTGCCAAAGTGGCCAATCCTAACGGCTCCCTTCGGACGGGGGCGAGGCCGTCTCGCCGGTGGCGAGATAGGCGAAGGCCCGGTCGATGTCGCGATGGCTGGCCACGAGGACGAGCGTATCCTGCTCCTCGATCCGGAAGTCCGCGCCTGGGCTGGTGAACGAATCGGAGCCGCGCACCACGGCCAGCACTGTCGCGCCGGTTTTCCCCCGCAGATCGAGATCGCCGAGGGTCTTGCGGGCCGGCCAAGCACCTCGCCCCACGAAATATGTCTCGGCCGTTCCCGCGGCCAGCAGGTCGGCGATCCGTTCGGTCACCGGGCGAATGGCGCTGCAGGCGCCCCGTAGCATGCCGTAACACTCGCCGCGGAGGACCTTGACCTCGGCGTCGACGACGTTGCGGGGCACGTGGTACTTTTCGAGGACGCGGGTAAAGATCTCGATCGAGGTCTCGAACTCCTCGGGGATGACGTCGTCGGCTCCAGCTCTCAGCAGCTCGTCGATCTCGGCCGCATAGCGGGCCCGGACGATGACGAAGATGTCGGGATTGAGGTCCTTGACGGCCCGGACGCCGCGGCGCGTCACCAGCGGGTCGGAGATGGCGAAGACGATGCCCTTGGCCCGGGCCGCGGCGGCCTCCTCGAGGATGGTCCGCCGCGAGACATCCCCGAAGATGATGAGCTCTCCGGCCTCCGTGGCCTCGCGCACAGTTTCGGGATTGAGCTCGAGGATGACGTAGGGAATGCCCGCCTCCTTGAGAACATGAGCCAGATTGCGGCCGTTGAGCCCATAGCCGGCAATGATGGTGTGCCCTTGAAGGTCGCAGCGGGCGGACTCCCGCCGGCTTCCGGGTCTATCGGTCCAGCCCAGCCGCCGGGCGCCGAGGTCGGCCAGCCCGGGAGAGGCCTTGATCAGGAATGGCGTCGCCAGGATCGTCAGGATGGACGAGGCGATGAAGGCCTGGAAGACGGGACCGCTCATGAAACCGTTGATCCGACCGACCCCGGCCAGGACAAAGGAGAATTCTCCGATCTGGGCCAGGGCCAGGCCGGTCAGGACCGCGACTCGCGGGCCGAAGCCGAGCAGGCCGACGGTCGCCATGACGGCCAGGGCCTTGACCAAAAGGACCGCGGCCACGAGCCCCAGGATCATCGGCCAGAACCGGCCCACGGTCGCGACATCCAGAAGCATCCCGACGGCGATAAAGAAGAGGCTGTTGAAGACGTCGCGGAACGGCAGGATGTCGGCGACGACCTGGTGGCTGTAGTCGGATTCGGCCAGAAGCACGCCGGCCAGAAAGGCCCCGAGGGCCAAGGAGAGTCCGAGCGATGACGTCAGCAGGGCCAGGCCCAAGCAAAGAAAGAGCGGGGCGATGAGGAAGACCTCGCGGATGCGCATGCGCACCACGGCCCCGAGAACGTGAGGCATCAGGACCCGGGCCAGGACGAAGACGCCGGCCACGGCCGCAGCGCTGAGGGCGAACCGGGCCGCGATCGTCCCGGCCGAGGCGCTGCCGGCGCGGGCCAGGACGGGGACGAGGGCCAGCATGGGCACGATGGCCAGGTCCTGGAAGATGAGGATGCCGAGCGAGATGCGGCCCTGCGGGGAATCGGTCTCGCCCCGCTCCGCCAGGATCTTGAGCACGACGGCCGTGCTGCTGAGGGAGATCAGAAAGCCGTAAAAGAGGCCTTCCCGGAACGTGACCTTCAGGACCCCCGCGAGCAGGACGACGCAGACCGCCGTGGTCAACAGGATCTGGAGGCTGCCGCCGGCCAGAAAGCTCCGCCGGATGCGTTTGAGACGGGCTGGCTCGAACTCGAGGCCTATCGTGAAAAGCAGCATGACGACGCCGATCTCGGCCAGGCCCCGCACGGTCGCGTCGTTCTTGACCAGCGATAGACCCCCCGGCCCGATCAGGACCCCGGTCAGGAGAAAGCCGACGACGGACGGCAGCCGGAGCTTGTGGGAGAAGTAGATGATGAGGACCGAGGCAGCCAGGACGACAACCAGGTCCCTGAGGATGGGCAGCTCCACGCTACGCCCCCTCGGGGCCCGTCTGGGGCCGCGGATCCGGCGGCTCGTTGTCGCGATAGTATGCCCGTTGCCGGGCGAGCTCGGCCTCGAGGTCTCGACGGACCCGGGCATAGGCCGGATCGGCGAAGACGTTACGCAGCTCCTGCGGGTCGCGGACGAGATCGTAAAGCTCCCAGGCGTCGATGTCGTCATAGAAATGAATGAGCTTGTACCGGCGGGTCCGGACGCCGTAATGGCGCTTGACCATATGCACGGCCGGAAACTCGTAGTAGTGGTAATACACCGCCTCGCGCCAGCCGGCGACCCGCCGGCCAAGGAGAAGCGGCAAAAGGGACCGCCCCTGCATGTCCGGAGGCAGGCCAAGGCCGGCGAGGTCGAGGAAGGTCGGCGCGAAGTCCACGTTCGAGGCCATATCCGAATTGACGGACCCGGGGGCGGCCCGGCCCGGGAGCCTCATCAGCAGAGGCATGCGCAGGGCCTCTTCATACATGAATCGCTTATCGAACCAGCCGTGCTCGCCCAGGAAGAACCCTTGGTCCGAAGTATAGACGACCAGCGTGTCGGCGGCCAGGCCGGTGGCGTCAAGGACGTCGAGGACACGGCCGACGCTCTCGTCGATGCCGGCGATCGTCCCGAGGTAGTCCTGCATGTAGCAGCGGTATTTCCAGCGGACCAAGGCGTTGCCCGCCGGCGCCAGCCGCTTGAACGCCTCTCGCCGCGGCGCGTAGGCCCGCTCCCAGGCCTCCCGTTGCGACCCATCCAGCCGGTCGGGCGGCGGCCCGAGCTTGAGGTCCGAATCGAGGGTCATATGGTCCCGGATAGTCATCTCCTGCTCGAAGGCGGCCCGGGACCTCGTGGCATAATCGTCGAACAGGGTCGGCGGCTCGGGGAACACGGTCTCGGCGTAGAGGTTCATGTGCCGTTCGGCCGGCTGCCAGTTGCGGTGCGGGGCCTTGTGATGGAGCATCAGGAGAAAGGGCCTGGGGCTCGACCGCCGCGCCTCCAGGAAATCGGCCGCCAGGCCGGTCAGGATGTCCGTGACGTAGCCGGGCCGCCGCGTCGGCCGGCCCATCTCGATGAAATCGGGATTGTAATATTCGCCTTGGTCGGGCAGGACGGCCCAAAGGTCGAACCCGGTCGGATCGCTCTTGAGATGCCACTTGCCGAAGAGCGCTGTCTCGTAGCCTGCGGCCCGGAGCATCTTGGGGAAGGTTGGCTGGGCGCCGTCGAAGACCTCGGCGTTGTCGCGGACCCCGTTCAGGTGGCTGTACTTGCCGGTCAGGATGACCGCCCGGCTCGGGGCGCAGATGCCGTTGGTGCAAAAGCAGTCGTCGAAGCGCATCCCCTCTCGGCCGATCCGGTCGATCGCCGGCGTGCGGTTGAGCCGGCCGCCATAGGAGCCGATGGCCTGGGACGCGTGGTCATCGGCCATGATGAAGACGATGTTCGGCCCGTGGAACCGTCGCGGCGCAGTCCCGAGCGGACCGCTCCAAGACCCGACAAGGGAAGCCAGCCCGGCCGTCTTAATGAACTCCCGTCTCTTCATGGGAACCCGCTCTCCGGCTTATAGCATGGAGGATTCGGCCGGTCAACCGGGTCTCCCCTCCGGCGATGAGACCGGCGGACCGAAATCTCCCCTCCCAATACGCCCCCTTAGGGGATTCTCCGCCCAAGCCGGCCGGTTAGACTGGATCCGGCCGCCCGCGTGCGGCGATTTCAGCGTTCAAGGAGTCTCAGATGAAGAAGTTCCTGGTCGTCACACTGGCCGCTCTGTGCGTGGCTGCGATGCTTCCCCAGAGCCTGGCCGCGGGCGTTGGCATCAAGGGCGGGCTGTCCCTGTCCAAGTTCGCCATCGAGCCCGCAGGCACCGTGCCGTTCCCGATCGAAAGCCTGACCGGGCCGGTCGCGGGCCTCTATTTCAATCTCGGCCTCGGGTTGGTGTCTTTCGAGGCCGATGCCCTCTACGCCCGGATGGGCATGAAGGGCACCTTCGAGGGCACCACCATGGAGTACCGGCTTGATTATATCCAGGTGCCGGTGATGCTCAAGATCAAGATCATTCCCGCCGGACCGATCCGTCCCTTCATTTACGCCGGCGGCTACGGGTCCTACCTGCTCAAGGCCAAGGGCGTCATGACCTCCGATGAAGGCACCGATTCCGGGGATCTCGGCGATATGTTCGAGAAGTATGACTACGGCGCCGTCGGCGGCGTCGGGGTCGCTTTCAAGCTCCCCGGGCTGACGCTCTCGGCCGAGGGCCGCTACAACCTCGGACTGGCCAACATCGTCAAGGACGCGGAAGAGGGCGAATCGGGCAAGAACCGGTCGATCATGGTCCTCGTGGGCATCGGTTTCTAGTCTTTATCGTTTCCAGACGGACCTCCTGGGATGCCCTGTCCCCCGCGGGACAGGGCATTTTTTTTCTCACCGGCCGGCCTCCGCTGTGGTACCATAGGATCAGGGGCGGGCAGCAGAGTGGAGGCGACATGAGAAAAGCCGCGATGATTTGTCTGGTCGTGGCCTGCGCGGCCGGGTTGGGTCCGCAAGCCTGGGCGCAAGGTTGGGGCGTGGAGTTCAAGGCCGGCTTCTCGCTGGCCAGGATCCACGAAACGTCCGACGAGCCGTTGATCGTGGCCTGGACGGACCTGCCCTTCTTCGCCGCCGGGTTGTCGCTTGAAGGGCCGGGGCTGGCGTCGATCGAGCCCGAGATCCTCTATGTTCAGCAGGGCGGCAAGTACGACATCGACGCCGCGAACGGGCTGACGAACCGTTACCACTACCTTCAGGTCCCCGTGCAGCTCAGGATCAGCCCGGTCCGGGCCGGGATGGTCCGGCCGTTCGTGGCCGCCGGCGGCTATGGCGCCTACCTGATCAGGGCCGACAGCATCCTCAAAGTGGACGACGTCCCGACCAAGGCCGACGTCACGTCGGAATATGTCCGTTGGGATTGGGGCGTCATCGGCAGCGCCGGGCTCGCGTTCAAGATGCCGGGGATCACCCTCTCGGTCGAGGCCCGCTACAATCTCGGCCTCGTGAACATCCTGAAGAGCCCCGTCGCGGGCGACTCTCTCAAGACCCGTTGCTGGATGGCCCTGATCGGGCTCCGCTACTAGGGGGGCCCTCCGCCTAGAACCGGGCCCGACCGATCAGCGCCTCGAGGTAGCGGGATCGCATCTGCCGGCTGGCCAAGGCCTGCTTGAGGGGCGGCAGCCGGAGGATGACCCCCAGGACCGCGGCCAGGGCCCGGTGGCTGGCCAGAGCCTGGTTGTCGAAGATCAGGTTCTGGAGCTTGCCGCGCTCGATGGCCATCACCACCGCCCTATGGACCGAATTGAGCGGCGTGATGACCCGCTCGGGCCGCGAGGCCAGGGACAGGCTCTTCGTCCGACAGACCCCGACGCAAACGCCGCAGCCAAGGCAGACGGTCTCGTCCACCATGGCTTTCTTCTTCTTCGGAAAGCGCGGATCGTTCGCGGATACCAGGCCCATGGCCTCGACCGGGCAGGCCGCGACGCAATCCCCGCAGCCCGTGCACAGGCCGGCAGTCGACGACGGGCAGGAAATTCGTCGTGTGGATGGGATGGAGCAGGCCGAAGCGCCGCTGGGCGATCATGGCCTCGCAGCAGCAGCCGCAGCAGTTGCAGATGAAGCTCGGCCGGTGGCGGATGTTCTCGCCGAACTGGACCAGGTTGCGGCCGCGGGCCTCAGCCAAGCGATCCAGGCATTCGGACACGTCGACGGCCCGGGCATAGCCGTGGCGGATAAGGGAGGCCGCGGTGGCGTTGAAGGTCATGCAGATCGCGAGCGGCGCGTCGCAGGCTCGGCCGACGTGGGCCATCTTGTGCCGGCAATAACAGAGCCCGATCGCCCTGTGCGAGGCGCTCCGGACGACCTCCGAGGACCGCTCATAATCGAGAACGTGGAGGGCGTTCTCGTTCGTGAGCACGGCCTCATTGACGAAGGTACGGCCGAGCTGGGTCTCGCCCTCGGTAAAAAGGGCCTTGATGAAATCTTCCTCGACGGTGATGTACTCGTAATAAAGCTTGGCCAGGAGTTTCTGATCGACGTCGTCGCGGAGCCTCATCATCGAGAACTCGAAGAAGCCGGCCATGGGCGGCGGCAGGACGAAGGTCCGCCGGCCCCGCCACTCGGAGTCGACGAGCAGCGCCCGCGAGGCCAGCGAGTCCAGGGTCTTCTCGGCTTCGGCCGGCTTCATCCGCCAGGCCCGGGCCGCGGTCTCGACGGTGAAGGGGCGGAGGGGGACCCGGGCCACGAGCGCCGCTTCCTTCTCGGTCATGAGGATCTGGAGGATCGCGTTAAGCCGCCGGGAGGGGGTCGCTCCCTGCGGGGATTTGTTCAGCCGCCGGACGAGCTCCTGGTACCCCGAGCGCGCGGCCAGGTGAGCCATGCCCCCTTTTTATCGGATTTCGGCGGCCTTGGCAACCCGTATCGCGGAGCCTTGCCGGCTGCCGCCTCTTGGTTTATGCTGTCCCGCGAGTGAAGGAGGTGGCCATGTCCACGATCAAGGTCGGTATCATCGGAACGGGCTACATCGGGCTGGTCCATCTGGAGATGCTGAGGCGCCTCGGCGGAGTCGAGGTCGTGGCCGTCGCCGATACGAACGGCGGTCTGGCCCGGGCGGCGGCCGCCAAGTTCGGCGTTCTCAAGGCCTACGAAAGGCCGGATGACCTCATCGCCGATCCGGCGGTCGAGGTCGTCCATAATTGCGCCCCGAACAACGTCCACTTCGACCTCAACATCATGGCCATGCGGGCCGGCAAAGAACTCCTGTCCGAGAAGCCGCTGGCGCTAGATTCGCGGGAATCGGGCGAGCTCGTGAGCTTGGCCGCATCTCAGGGCACTCTAACCGGCATCAATTTCTGCTACCGCTATTTCCCCGTCGTACAGGAGGCCGCGGCCAGGGCCCGGCGGGGGGACCTCGGCGAGGTCCGGGCCTTTATGGGCCACTTCCTTCAGGACTGGCTGTTCTTCGAAACCGACTATTCCTGGCGGCTGGACCCGAAGATCGCGGGTCCGGCCAACGTCGTCGCCGATCTCGGCAGCCACTGGTTCGACCTTGTCCAGTTCATCACCGGCCAGAAGATCGTCGAGGTCATGGCCGAGCTCCACACCTGCCTGCCGAAGAGGCGCCGTCCCAAGGGCGGCGTGCTCTCGTTCGGCGCCGGGGCCTCCGGCGAATCCGAAGAGGTGGCCATCGCGCTCGACGATTACGCTTCGATCTTCCTCAAGCTCGAGAACGGGGCCCGGGGGAATTTCACGACCTGCCAGGCGGCGGCCGGTCGGAAGGTCGAGATCGAGATCCAGGTCTTCGGCTCGAAAGAAACGTACGCCTGGAACCACCTCCACCCGAACGCCCTCTGGATCGGCCACCGGGAGCGGGCCAACGAGGTCTTTTACGAATCCTCCCAGCTGCAGACTCCGGAGACCCGGAAGTACGCTCTTCTGCCGACCGGGCATCCGATCGGCTACCACGACGCGGTCTTCAACCTGTTCCGGGATTACTATGAGGCCCTAGCGGCCAAACGGGCCGGGAAGGCCCCTACGGCCACGTTCCCGGACTTCCGGACGGGACACGATATGATGTGCGTCATCGACGCGGCCGTCCGGTCGGACAAGTCGGGCCGCTGGGCCGAAGTCAAGAGATAGCGGCTATTTTTCGGCCTTGGCCGGGGCGGCGGGAGCCGCGGGCGCTTCCTTCGCTTCTTCGGGCTTTTTCTTCGGCGGCTTGGCCTCGCCCTTGGCGCCCTCGGGTTTTTCCTTCTTGGGTTTGCCTTCCTTGGCGGCGGCCTTGGGCTTGGCGCCCTTGGGCTCTTCCGCCTTCTTGGGCGCCGCGGCCTTCTCGGCCTTGATCCGGATCATCTCTTCTGTCCTCTTCTCGAGCTCGGCGATCCGGGCCAGCCTCTTGGTCGAGGCCTTGACCTCGGCCTTCAGCTTCTTAGCGATAGGATCCCGGTCGGCCTGCTTACCCTTGATCCCCTTCTCCGCCAGCTTGGCCAGGCGGTTCTTCAGCATCTGTTCGAACGACGCCTTCTGCGCCGTGACGATCTCTTTCCTTCTTGAGCTCATAATATCCTCCGTTCGCGAATCTGGGGCTCTTTTATATCAGGATTTTCGCTAAAAAGCCACTTCCGGCCGGGCTGGGCGAGGAATCAGGGGCCCGGGGTCCCCTCAGGCCTTCACGGTGATGACCACCTTGCCCTGGGCGTGCCCCTCCTCGAGGTTGCGGACGGCTTCGGCGACCTCACTCAGCGGGTAGCGCCCGGCGATGACAGGCTTGATCCGGCCTGACTGATGAAGGGCGCTTAGGACATCCAGGTCCTTGGGATTGGTCCTGGCCAGCATGCTGCCCATCTTCCTGCCCCCGAGCAAAGAGAGGCACGGTCCCAGAAGAAGTCCCTGGAGCAACTGAGGGAAGGAGCCTCCGGCCACCACATAGATGCCGCAGCGGCTCAGGGAACGCCTGTAGGCGAAGATCGAATGATATCCGTTGACGGCGAGGATCAGGTCGTAACGCTGCCCGGTCTTGGTAAAATCCTCCTGGGTGTAATCGATGACATGGTCCGCGCCGATCGAGCGGGCCAGGTCCAGGTTCTTGGGGCCGCACACGGCCGTGACATCCGCCCCGAACGATCGGGCGATCTGGACCGCGAACGTTCCCACGCCGCCCCCCGCTCCTTGGATCAGGACCTTGAGGCCGGGCTGGATCCGGCCTTTGTCGCGAAGGGCCTGCAGGGCGGTGAGCCCGGCCATCGGCAAGGCGGCGGCCTCCTCGAACGTCATCGATACTGGCTTCAGGGTCAGTCTGTCTTCCGGAACGCCGATGTACTCTGCGAAGGCGCCCCGATGGCACCCGAAGACCTCGTCTCCCGGCCGAAAACGCTTGACGCTCCCGCCGACCGCTTCAACCCGGCCCGCCAGGTCGGCTCCGGCGATCGGGTTCCTCGGCTTGGACAGCCCGCTAAAAAGACGGAGGATGGACGGCTTGCCTCTCAGGAAGCGCCAATCGTAGGCGTTGACGGAGGCCGCCCGGACCTGGACCAGAACCTCTCGGTCCCTGGGCGCCGGCTTCTCGATCTCCTTGAGCTGAAGAACCTCCGGCGGTCCGTATTTTGTGTAGATGACAGCTTTCATCGTTTCCATGATCGGGCTCCTTTGGGCTGAATGGCCTGCTCCCGGCGGCCCCATCCCACACAACTTACAGCCGGCTTCGAGGGCAGTCAACTCTAGGATCTTTGTATCCCCTAGAAACGTTTGGGGTCCGGCTGAGGACGCTGCGCCGGCGAGGGCTGATTCCGCGGCCTCCCGCCACCTCTTATTGACTTAGGCAGGACCGGGTTTTATAATACTTCTATCTGCGGAATGGGGAGCGGCGCTGTGTTCTTAGCTGACATTGTCATGAGGGGGACGCATTTACCTGTATCTCCCCAAGGACGTATCATCCAGGGCCCCCCTTCCCGGCGGGAAAGCGCTGAACCATCTCTCCGGCTGCCCGGTTCGCCTGACGGCCTGACCCAGCGCCACAACGGACCCCGGCCGCCGGAGGGTGATTCCGCGCTGAAAAAGCCACCTCTAGAGAGGACTCTCCCCTTGACATTGGCTTCGTCTTCAGTTAGCTTGAAGCCGGAAGCGGGAAATTTTGTGGTTCGTTTTTGGCTGTCGACCCTCGGCGTGGGTCGATTCCTGCTCACTCCCAAGCCGGTACTACCCGTAGGGGTGAGCTAGGGAAAGAGCACAATTGACCAAGATCTCGAGTCGCCAAGGTAAGCCCGGAGAGCCGGCCGCGGCCCTGGGCGGAGGAGCTCACCCATGAAAACAAGTCTACGGTTCCTTATTTGGATGTCGATGGGATTGCTGGTCGTCGCGGGCACGGCCGCGGCGCAGAGTCACCAGATCACCCCGTGGCGGAACCATCACGCCGGGGCGGTCACGATGTCCTTCGATGACGGCTATCAATCACAAGTTGATAACGCCGTCCCGCTCCTGAACGCCAGAGGCCTCAAAGCCACCTTTTTCGTGACCACCGGCGCCAACGAGGTCTCCTGGGACCAATGGCGACAGCTCGCCCAGCAAGGCCATGAGATCGGGAGCCACACGGTCACCCACCCCGACTTGGTCGGCGTGACCGACACAGTGCTCCGGTACGAGCTCAGCGAATCCCAGCGGGTGATCAACCTGAACATTCCCTCGCAGTCTTGCGTCTCCTTCGCCTACCCTTACACGGATACCAATTCGCACGTGCAGGCGGTCACCAGCGAATACTATATCGCCGGCCGGGTCAGCTGGGCCGGGAACGAAGGCGGAGATTTCAACTTCTATTACGACCTCACGCCGTTCTGGCCCTGGCCGGCCGGCCTTCAGTTCGGGCAGTTCAAGGCAGTCAGTTTCTACGATACGGCCGCCGACGGCTCCGTTCTCACAGCGGCCCTGTCGCTGATAGACCTCAAGATCGACACGGCCATCCAGTACAACGCCTGGTACTGCATGTATCTGCATACCATCCCCTCCGATTCCTCCTATATCAACTACCTCACGACGCTTCTTGACCATATCGTCGCCAAGGACCTCTGGATGGCCCCCTACGGAGAGGTCGCCCGCTACATGCGCGAGCGGCTCGCCTCGACGTTGAACGTTCTCTCGTCGGACGCGTCTTCGATCCAGTTGAATCTCACCAATTCATTGAACACGACGACCTATAACGAACCGCTGACGATCCGGAGCGTCGTGCCGTCCACCTGGTCGAGGGTCACCATCACTCAAGGCAGCTCATCGACCTCCGTCAATTCGACCCTAGAGAACGGCGACCGGATCGTTTACTACGACGCGGTGCCGAACAGCGGGACCATTGTCCTCTCGCCGTCCCAGACGCAGGCGACGCTGAGCAGCGTGAGCATGAGCCCGGCGATGTTGCTGGGCGGCACGTCCTCAACGGGGACAGTGACCCTGAGCGGACCCGCGCCGACGGGCGGCGCGGTGGTCGCGCTGACCAGCTCGAACACGGCAGCGGCCCAGGTGCCGGCCTCGGTGACGGTAGCAGCCGGAGCGACGACGGCGACCTTCACGGCGACGACGAGTTCCGTCAGCCTCGATACGGCGGTGACGATCACGGCCCTTTATAGCAGCGTCAGCCGGACGGCCAGCCTCACGGTCACGGCGCCGCTGGCGACGCTGAGCAGTGTCAGCCTGAGCCCGACGACTGTGCTGGGCGGGGTGTCCTCAACCGGGACAGTGACCCTGAGCGGGCCCGCGCCGACGGGCGGCGCGGTGGTTGCGCTGACCAGCTCGAACACGGCGGCGGCCCAGGTGCCGGCCTCGGTGACGGTGGTGGCCGGGGCGACAACGGCGACCTTCACGGCGGCAACAAGCCCTGTATCGTCCAATGCGACGGTGACAATGACGGCCCTCTACAATAGTGTCAGCCGGACGGCGTCCCTGACCGTGACGCCGCCGGGGCTCGGCTCCGTCAGCGTGTCCCCGGCTTCGGTCATGGGCGGCACCTCTTCGACGGGGACGGTGACCCTGACGGGGGCGGCCCCAACAGGCGGGATTGTGGTGACACTAACCAGCTCGAACACGGCGGCGGCCCAGGTGCCGGCCTCGGTGACCGTGGCGGCCGGGGCGACGACGGCGACCTTCACGGCGACGACGAGCTCGGTGGCCTCTACGACGGCGGTGACGATCACGGCCCTCTACAACAGCGTCAGCCGGACGGCCGCGTTGACAGTGACGCCGGGGGCGGCGCTAAGCGGCGTAAGCATGAGTCCGACTTCGGTCGTGGGCGGCACCTCGTCGACCGGGACGGTGACATTGAGCGGTCCCGCGCCGACAGGCGGGGCGGTGGTGACGCTGACCAGCTCGAATACGGCGGCGCGCCCAGGTGCCGGCGTCGGTGACGGTGGCGGCCGGAGCGACGACGGCGACCTTCACGGCGACGACAAGCTCGGTGACCTCCTCGACAGCAGTGACGGTCACGGCCCTCTACAACAGTGTCAGCCAAACGGCCGCCTTGACGGTCACGGCGCCGGTTGTCGCGCTCAGCGGCGTGAGCGTGAGCCCGGCTTCGGTTGTGGGCGGCACCTCGTCGACAGGGACGGTGACTCTGAGCGGGGCCGCGCCGACGGGCGGCGCGGTGGTGACGCTGACCAGCTCGAACACGGCGGCGGCCCAGGTGCCGGCGTCGGTGACGGTGGCGGCCGGAGCGACAACGGCGACCTTCACGGCGACGACGAGCGCGGTGACCTCGACGACGGCGGTGACGATCACGGCCCTCTACAATAGCGTCAGCCAGCCGGCGACATTGACGGTGACGGCGCCGGGGGGGACCGGTGCGCTGATCGGCGTGAGCATGAATCCGGCGACGGTGGTGGGCGGCGACTCGGCCTCGACAGGCACGATTACCCTGGACGGTCCGGCCCCGACGGGCGGAGCGGCGGTCACGGTGACGAGCTCGAACGATTCGGCGGCCCAGGTGCAACCCTACGTGACGGTCCCGGCCGGCGCGACGACGGTGACCTTCGAGGCGACGACGAGCACGATGGCCTCAACAACGGTGGTGACGATCACGGCTCTCTATAACGGCGTCAGCCGGACGGCGTCCTTGACAGTGACGGCGCCGGGAGGGGGCGTTGCGCTGAGCGGCGTGAGTGTGAACCCGACTTCGGTCGTGGGCGGCACCTCGTCGACGGGGACGGTGACCCTGAGCGGGGTCGCGCCGACAGGCGGGGTGGTGGTGACGTTGACCAGCTCGAACACGGCGGCAGCCCAGGTGCCGTCCTCGGTGACGGTGGCGGCCGGGGCGGCGACAGCGACCTTCACGGCGACGACGAGCTCGGTGACCTCCTCGGCGGCGGTGACGATCACCGCCCTCTATAACGGCGTCAGCCAGACGGCCGCGTTGACAGTGACGCCGTCGGCGGCGCTGAGCGGCGTAAGCGTGAACCCGGCCTCGGTTATCGGCGGCGCCTCGTCGACAGGAACAGTGACATTGAGCGCGGCCGCGCCGGCGGGCGGGGCGGTGGTGACGCTGACCAGCTCGAACACGGCGGCGGCCCAGGTCCCGGCCTCGGTGACGGTGGCGGCCGGGGCGACAACGGCGACCTTCACGGCGACAACGAGCTCGGTGACCTCCTCGACGGCGGTGACGATCACGGCCCTCTACAACAGCGTCAGCCGTACGGCCACATTGACAGTTACGGCGGCGGCGGCGCTGAGCAGCGTGAGCGTGAACCCGGCTTCGGTCGTGGGCGGCACCTCGTCGACAGGAACAGTGACATTGAGCGCGGCCGCGCCGGCGGGCGGGGCGGTGGTGACGCTGACCAGCTCGAACACGGCGGCGGCCCAGGTGCCGGCGTCGGTGACGGTGGTGGCCGGGGCGACAACGGCGACCTTCACGGCGACGACGAGCTCGGTGACCTCTTCAACGGCAGTGACGATCACGGCCCTTTACAACAGTGTCAGCCGGACGGCCACGTTGACAGTGACTCCGGCGGCGGCGGCGGCACTGAGCGGCGTAAGCATAAACCCGACTTCGGTCGTGGGCGGCGCCTCGTCGACAGGGACGGTGACATTGACCGCGGCCGCGCCGGCGGGCGGCGCATTGGTGACGCTGACCAGCTCGAACACGGCGGCGACCCAGGTGCCTGCGTCGGTGACCGTGGCGGCTGGAGCGACGACGGCGACCTTCACGGCGACGACGAGCTCGGTGACCTCCTCGACGGCAGTGACGATCACGGCCCTTTACAACAGCGTCAGCCGGACGGCCACGTTGACGGTGACTCCGGCGGCGGCGGCGGCACTGAGCGGCGTAAGCGTAAACCCGACTTCGGTCGTGGGCGGAACCTCGTCGACAGGGACGGTGACATTGACCGCGGCCGCGCCGGCGGGCGGCGCATTGGTGACGCTGACCAGCTCGAGCACGGCGACGGCCCAGGTGCCGGCGTCGGTGACAGTCCCGGCCGGGGCGACGACCGCGACCTTCACGGCGACGACGAGCCCGAGGTCCTCCAACGGGACGTCTCGGATCTCTGCCACATATCAGGGAGCGACCGTGCGCGTGACCTTGACCGTCACCGCCCCGGTCGCGGCCTCCCTCAGCCTCAATCCGACCACGGTCAAGGGCGGAATTTCATCGACGGGCACGGTCACGTTGAACGGCCCCGCGCCCACCGGAGGGATGGTCGTCACCCTGAGCAGCAGCCGGACCTCGGCGGCCCAGGTGCCAGCCTCGGTCACGGTGGCCGCTGGCCAGACAATGGCAACTTTTACAATTACGACGTCGGCGGTGACCCAGAACCGGACCGCAACGATCTCGGCGAGACGGAGCGTAACCGTCACCGCGGTTTTGACCGTGACTCCCTGATCTGCTCAGGAAGGGGCGGAGCCGCTTCCAGGCGACAGACCTGAAGATCGGGAACTCGGAAAAGAACGGCTAGTGCCATCAAATCCCCGGGGCCGGACCCGGCCCGGGGAGCTCTTTTTTTGATCCCCGCATATCGCAAACCGCACGTACGGTGACTTATCCAAGGCCAAGCTCTCAGCCTCTTTTTAGCCTCCCAAGACGGGCTTGACCTGGAGCCTCCTAATTCCCATTATATAGAGGGAAGGGGTAGCTTTTGGTGAAGGAGGAAGCAGATGCAAAAGGCGTTAGGCGTAATTGCAGCCGTGGTTTTTGGCTTATTTTCCGCGTCGTGCCAGAATCCGGTCACCCCGACGTTCCACGCGGAGGACCTGCTCGCGGCGCCTCTGGTGGTCGAGATCAATGGCAGCCAATTCACGCTTGAGACCTTTGTTTATCGCGATTTCATGCCCGGGGATGATGCCGGCGGCTCCCCGCTTATCGCGGTCGCCTTTCTTACGGCCGTCGACGGCCAGCCATTTCCTGCTGAAGTCGATGGCACCCGCATTTGGGTGATCAAAGGCTCTGAGGTTTGGGAGACGAATTTCGCGGATGAGTCAAGGCCTCGAGACCAAGCGCACCTCTACCAGCTCCAAAAAATCGCGCGAGGCGGCCCGAAATGGGATGTTGGGGCCCAGGTGGAGGTCATCGTCAGAGTCACCGTGTCCACGGGTTCACCCCTTCTTCTCAGGGCGCCGAAGCAGGTGATCGGCTCGGTCGTATGAAGTAGGGGATAAAGAAAGAGCGCGCCCGGGGTGACTCGAACACCCGACCTGCTGATTCGTAGTCAGACGCTCTATCCAACTGAGCTACGGGCGCGCAGGGCGGAAAAGCGGGGATAATATAGCCTAAACGAACAGGCTTTGCAACGGGAGCGGGCCTGAGGAAGCCGGGGACGCGGTCCCCATTCCGGAGAATCGGGTCAGGCCTTCATTTCCAGGACGGCGGCCCCGTCCAGGCGGCCAGCCTTCAGATCGGCGAGGGCCTGGTTCGCCTCCTCGAGCGGATAGGTCCGGACGGTGGTCTTGACCGGGATCTCGGCCGCGGCCCGGAGCAGCTCCTCGCCGTCGAAGCGGGTCGCGTTGGCGACGCTCGACATCGTTCGTTCGTGATACAGATACCTGTCGTAGTCCATCTCGGGGACCGGCGACATGTGGATGCCGGCCGAAACGACCGTTCCTCCCCGGTCCATGACCCGGAGGGCATCGAGATAGAGGCGGCCCGCCGGAGCGAACAGGATGGCGTTGGTGAGCTTCGCCGGCGGCTCCTGCTCCGCCGTGCCGACCCAATCCGCGCCAAGCTCCCGGGCCAGCCGCTGATGTTGGGCGCTCCGGGTGAACACAAAGACCTTGAGGCCCCGGTGCTTGGCGATCTGGATGGCGATGTGGGCCGAGCCGCCGAACCCGTAAAGCCCGAGGATATCTCCCGGCCGGGCCTCGCTCAGGACGAGGGCCCGATAGCCGACGATCCCGGCGCACATCAGCGGCGCGGCCTCGGCGTCCGCGAACCGGTCCGGGACCGCGTAGGCATAGGCCTCGCCGAGGGCCATGAACTCCGCATAGCCGCCGTTGGCGTGATAGCCGTTGAAGCGGGCCGCTTCGCACAGGTTCTCCCGCCCGGTCACGCAAAAACGGCAGGTGCCGTCCGTCGACCGCAGCCAGGCAGCCCCGACCCGGTCGCCGGTCTTGAATCTGACGGTCCTCTCCCCCGCCCTCTCGACGACCCCGATGACCTCGTGTCCGGGGATGAGAGGCAGACGCGCCTCGGCAAGCTCGTGTTCGACGACATGGAGGTCGGTGTGGCAGACGCCGCAGCACTTGACCCGAATGAGGATGTCTTCGCGGCCCGATCTCGGGGACCGGCACGTTCCGCAGCTCGAGAGGCCCCTCCTCGGGGCGCCCCGAAACGCGTCAGGACCATGGCCTTCATCGTCGTCCTACCCTTTTTTCTTGGAATTCTTGCCCTGGAGGCGGTCGATGCGCTTCTCGAAATCCTTCTCGGCCGCAAGGGACTTGCCCTTCGACAGGGCCAGGCCCTCGGTCGCGACGCGAATGGCCTCGTCGAGGTCCTTGGCCGTGTGCTCGAAGTAGATGGCCAGCTCGCGGAAGCAGTCGAAGTCCTCGCCGGCGGCCATCTCCTGCCAGAACGGCAGGGCCTTGTCCCAGGCCTTGGCCTTCTTGAAATGATGCGACAGCTTCTTCCGGGCGTGATGCGAGGCCTCGGCGGAGAGCCCCGGGCCGCCGGCCAGGGCCCTCTCGAAGAGGGCCACGGAAGTGGCCGCGTCGCCGGCCCGCTCGAACAGCTTGGCGACGCCGAAGAGGTCCATGGGATCGCCGTCGCCCCGGGCCGCGTCCCCGCGATGACGCTCGACCAGGACGGCCCCGGCCACCACGACGCCCAGGAGCGAGAGCAGGTCCTCCTGGTTGTGATAGAGGATGGGCTCGATGAGCGAGAAATCGCCGCTGCGGATGTACTGGAAGTAGCGCAGCGGGATCTCCGCGCCGGGGATGTCCTCGGACCTCTCGGCCTGGACGATCTCCTGGGCCAGGGTGAAGAGCCGGCAGCTGTCGGTCTTGTGCTTCCACAGGCTCCGGGCCGAGAACAGGAAATCGAGGTGCGGCAGGCCCCGCAGCGGACAGGGCATCCGGTGCAAGGCGAAACGGGTCTCGATGAGCGGCAGGTCGAAGGCCTTGCCGTTGTATGTGACGACCGACTTGAATCCCATCTCGCGGACGAACTGGGCCAGCTCGCGGATGAGCCGGCCCTCCTCGGCCATCTCGTCGAGGAAGAATTGGGTCACCCTGAACCGCTCGTCGCGGTAATAGGCCAGGCCGACCAGGAACGGCACCGTGCCCGTGCCGCCGGCGAGGCCCGTCGTCTCGAGATCGAGGAAGAGGGCCGTGGAAAGGTCCAGGCCCTCAAAGGCCGCGTCGCGGCTGAGGAAGCCGATGATGTCGGCCGGGACCTGGAGGCCCATGCGGATGGGGATCTGACCGTAGGTGGCGCCGAGCAGATAGGAGTTCTCGAAGACCTGGACCGGTTCGCGCCGTTTCGTCACGACCGGGCGCTCCTCGGTCCGCACGGCCATGCCCCGGCCCTTGTCGGTCAGGGCGATCAGGCGCTCGAGCTTCTGCTTGACGGTCAGGCCCGTGTCATCGCCGAGCTTCTCCCACGTCGCCTCGACGTTCTGGGGTCGCGACCGGGCCTCCCGTTCGCGTCTCAGCTGCTTGAGCTTGTCCTCGAGTGGCATGGAACCTCGGTGGGGAAAGAAACTCTCGGGAGTATTGTAAGGGAAACGCCCCGTCTTTTCAAAGCCAGCTCGCGCCGGATCGGTGACGAAGCCACAAAATGGGGACGCTTCTATTTTTTTAATTAATCTTGAAAGAACGAAAATAGAAACGTCCCCGTTCTTTCGTCTTGAAAACGGGGCCCGTTCCGCATATAAGAGGATTCTCGGTGTCCCGATGCCGCCTGCGACCCTGCCGACCCACTACCTGGCCTTCGATCTGGGGGCGGAGAGCGGCCGGGCCGTTCTCGGGACGCTCGCCGGCGGCCGGCTCACGGTCCACGAGGTCCGGCGCTTCCCCAACACGCCTCTCTCCCTCTCCGGGCACATCCACTGGAACGTCTACGCCCTCTTCGACGAGATGAAGGCGGCCATGCGCGACGCCGCGGCCTCGATCGGCGCCCGCCCCGCCAGCCTCGGCGTCGACACCTGGGGCGTCGATTTCGGGCTGCTGGCCAAGGACGGCAGCCTTCTCGGCCTGCCCTATTGCTACCGCGACCATCGCAACGCCGGGGCCATGGAGGATTACTTCAAGCTCGTGCCCCGGCCGGCACTCTACGAGGCCACGGGCATCCAGTTCATGCCCTTCAACACGCTCTTCCAGCTCTACGCCATGGTCCGGGAGCGCTCGCCGCTGCTCGACGCGGCGTCGGACCTGCTCTTCATGCCCGACCTGTTCAACTACCTTCTGACCGGCCGGAAGGCCGCCGAATTCACCATCGCCTCGACTTCCCAGCTCCTCGACCCGCGGACGAAGGCCTGGATCCCGGGCCTGTTCCAGGCCATGGGCCTGTCCAAGCGCATCCTCCAGGATATCGTCGAGCCGGGCACCGTTCTCGGCGAGGTCGGCCGAGGACGTCGCGGCCGAGACGGGCTTCCGCGCACGTCCCCGTCGTCGCCACGGCCAGCCACGACACGGCGCGCGGCCGTCGCCGCCGTGCCGGCCGAGGGCGACGGACTGGGCCTATATCACCTCGGGGACCTGGTCGCTCGTCGGCGTCGAGGAGAGGGCGCCGGTCATCTCGGCCAAGGCGCTCGACGCGCAACTTCACCAACGAGGGCGGCGTCGGCGGCACGGTCCGCTTCCTGAAGAACGTGACCGGGCTCTGGCTCGTCCAGCGGTGCCGCAAGGCTGGTCGACCGCAGACGCCCGTGACCTACGACGAGCTGACGCGGGCCGCCGCGGAGGCCCCGCCTTCGCGGCCCTCGTCGATCCGGACGACCCGGTGTTCCTCAATCCCGCCGGACATGCCCGAGGCCATCCGGGACTACTGCCGCCGGACGGGCCAGAAGCCGCCGGCGACGCGAGGCCGCCGTCGTCCGTTCCCTCCTCGAGAGCCTGGCCCTCAAGTACCGCCACGTCATCGACGAGATCAGGCACGTCTCGGCCGGCCCATCGAGACGCATCCATGTCATCGGCGGCGGCTCGCGGAACAGCCTGCTCTGCCAGTTCACGGCCGACGCCACGGGCCTGTCCGGTCGTCGCCGGTCCGGCCGAGGCCACGGCCATCGGCAACATCCTTGTCCAGGCCCTGGCGACCGGGCCGGGTCTCATCCCCGGCCGAGATCCGGGCCATCATCCGCAGCTCGTTCGAGCTCCGGACGTTACAGCCCGGCCCCGGCCGCGGCGACCTGGAGGGACGCCGGCGGCCCGCTTCAGACAGATCCGCGAGGCTTGACAGCCCGGAGGAGGAGGACTATAACGATGCCGTTCCTTCGTGGAGGGTTGAGGATGGATCCGTCGGGTATCGAAAGGCCTATGCATCGGCCCGCGACCGCTATGCCGAGCACGGCGTCGATACGGAAAAGGCGCTGACCCGCCTGCAATCGATCTCCCTGTCGATCCACTGCTGGCAGGGCGACGACGTGGGCGGCTTCGAGCGCCAGGCCGGCGGCCTGGCCGGCAGCGGCCTTCAGGTCACCGGGTCTTATCCGGGCCGGGCCCGCACCGTCGACGAGCTCCGGGCCGACCTCGAGCAGGCCTTCGCCCTCATCCCCGGCCGGCACCGGGTCAACCTCCACGCGATGTACGGCGAGTTCGGCGACCTTCCCGTCGACCGCAACGCCATCGAACCCGAGCACTTCCGCGGCTGGGTCGAATGGGCCAAGCATCGAGAACCTGAAGCTCGACTTCAACGCCACCTGCTTCGCCCACCCCATGGCCGCCTCCGGCTATCACGCTCAGCAGCCGCGAGAACGGCATCGCGCAAGTTCTGGGTCGATCACGTCAAGTGCTGCCGGCAGGATCGCCGCCTCGATGGGCCGGGAGCAGCAGTCGACCTGCCTGCACAACCTCTGGATCCCCGACGGAGCCAAGGACGTCCCGACCGACCGCTGGGGGGCCCGGGCCGCGCTCGTCCGATCCCTCGACGAGATCTTCGAGGTCGATTACAGCCCCCAGCAGATGAAGGACGCCCTCGAGAGCAAGCTCTTCGGCATCGGCAGCGAATCCTTCGTCGTCGGCTCGCACGAGTTCTACCTGGGCTACGCGCTCACCCACGGCAAGATCATCTGCCTCGACCTGGGCCACTTCCACCCGACCGAGTCCGTGGCCGACAAGATCTCGGCCATCCTCCCCTTCTCCGGCGAGATCCTGCTTCACGTCAGCCGGGGCGTGCGCTGGGACAGCGACCACGTCGTCCTGCTCAATGACGAGATCCGGGACCTGGCCGACGAGGTCGTCCGCGGCCAGGCCCTCGACCGCATCCACCTGGCCCTCGACTACTTCGACGCCAGTCATCAACCGGATCGGCGCCTGGGTGCTCGGGGCCCGGTCCGTGCTCAAGGGGCTGCTCGTGGCCCTGCTCGAGCCCCAGGATAAGTTCCGGGACCTCGACCCGCCTTCGAAGGCCCTCCAGCGCCTGGCCCTCCTCGAGGAGCTCAAGGCCTTGCCGTTCGGTCCGGTCTGGGACGCCTGGTGCCTCCGGAACTCGGTCCCGGCCGGGGAGGATTGGCTCCGGGACGTCGAGGCCTATGAGCGCCGGGTCCTTAGCCGCCGCTGAGATCTTCCCCCGCTTCCCTGTTGACGCCTGACTACGAATGGCTTAGACTTATCGGCAATCAGAGACAAAAGGGAATCGACGGCCATGCCACCGACCGCCTCGACCAGGCCACGGGACGACGGGGACGATTTCGTCCTGGCCGATAGGGCGCTCCTGCGGAAGGCCGAGGATATCCTCTCGTCGATGGCCAACGCCGTTTCGGCCATGAAGATCTTTCCTTCCGATCATGCCACGGTCCGGAATTTCGTCGACGCTCTGGCCGCCAAGTTCGATGACTTTTTCCAGAGCTATCAGCGGCTCGAGGTGGGCGTCGAGGAGTTCTCGTTCACCTGCGGGGGCCAGGTCGTCTACACGGACGAGGTCCCGCTCAAGAGCCTGCCGTTCTTCTTTTTCAAGGACGGGACGCAGGTCCTCTATTTCTACCGCGGGCTCGACCGCGAGGAGATCGTGCAGTTCCTGGAGATCATCAAGTCCGTGGCCCAGAACCCCGCCGGCGACAACGATATCGTCGCCGCCCTGTGGGAGAGCGAGCTCTCGAATATCCAGTATTACGCTCCCGACGAATTCCTGGAAAACCAGATCCTAACGGAAGACAAAGCCATCCGGACGGACGAGAATCTCCCTGAGTTGCCGTCCGACCTGGCCAGTGAGACCCTTGACGTCAAGGTCGACCTGGCCAAGTTCTCCCAAGGCCGGATCGAGATCAAGGCCGATGACCAGGCCAAGTTCCACTGGGCCCCAGGCGGCGACATCGCGCCGGAGGGCCCGGAGGACCAGGGCCAGCGGCGCGAACCGGACCCGACCGCCTCCCCCGACGTGTCCTCGGGTCAGTTCCGCAGCCCGGCCGCCGCGGCCGACCCGAACCTCACGGAGGAAGAGGTCCAGACGCTCGAGTCCATGGTCCGAACCAATCGCGCTCTCGATCCCGAGGACGAGTTCGCCGGACTGACCTTGGAGGTCGTGTTCCTGGAGAACAATCTCAAGATCTGCACCGAGGCCCTCGATGTCCTCGCGGACTTCGTGCTCGACCAGACGCGGCAGGGGCGTTTCACTGTCGCCAGTTCGGCCGTCCGCAAGATCCAGGACCTTCGGTCGGCCATCGGTTCGGCCTCCCCCGCCAAGGCCGCCCTGGTCGAGTCCTGCTTCCGGAAACTGACCGGGGCGAAAGCCCTCAAGGCCGTCGAGACGCGCCTGGCCGCGCCGGGGACCATCGATGGGCCGGCCTTGCTGGCGTTCTTTAAGATGCTCGGTCCCGTCACCTTGCCGGTCGCGGCCGGCCTCTACGAATCCCGGACCGATCTCGACCTGCGGAGCCAGATCCTCTCGTTCATCGAAGATATGGCGGCCGGAGACCCGAAACTCCTGGTCAGCCTGGCCAATGACACCCGGCCCATTCTGTCCCTGGAGATCATGCGCCTTCTCCTGGAGATGCCCGAGAACAAGGGCGTAGCCAGCCTTCTGGCCTTCGTCATGTTCAAGAACCGGGACATCAAGCTGGAGGTCATCCACGCCCTCGGGAACATGAGGACCGAGATGTCGAACCGGATCCTCATGGGCTTCTTGAACGATCCCGACGAGGACCTCAGGATCCAGGCCGCCATGAAGCTCGATCCGTCGGAGGAACGGGCCAGGGTCGATCACATCATCCATGAAGCCTCGGCCCCGGAGTTCCGGAGGAAGGCCCTCCGGGAGAAGCAGGCGATCCTGACCTTCCTCGGCCGGACGCGGTCCGGCGCGGCCTTGGCCTTTTTGGTCGGGGCCGTCGGCCGGACGACGATCTGGCCCTCGGCCCGAAACGCCGAGATGCGCCTGGCGGCGATCCAAGGGCTCGAGAACATGGGCACGCCCGAGGCCGTGGCCGCCCTGGAAGCGGCGGCCCGGATGCGGGGCAAGAGGATCCGCCTGGCCGCCGAAGAGGCGTTGGCTCGGCTGCGGCCGCCGGGAGAACGGACATGACCGAGAGCGTCCAGAACACCGTGGCGGCGCCCATCGAGCGGCGCCGGCCCTCCGAGGACGCCGATCTCAAGGCCCTCCAGAAGGCGGCTTCCAATCTTCTGATCAACTTCCATATCGTTGAGAAGGTCGCCAAGATCCACGACACGCGGAACGATGCCTTCCAGGAGCAGGGCCGCCTGTTTTATGCCGCGCTCGAGCCGTTCCTGAAACTCGAGGAGGGGGCCCTCTATAAGATCCGGCACCGCTCGCTGATCTTCAACGGCATACGCTTAAAATCCTCGCTCGCGACCTATCCGATCTTCAAGTCGGTCATGAACGAGTTCCGCTTCCGCGAGATCGACGCCCTGGCCTTCAAGCCGGGCCTGACCCTCGAGGAGCTCTTCCGCTTCATGCCCCTCTTCGCCCGGCGCGAACGCCGGACGGGCTCGATGTTTGAGCGCCTGCAGGCGGACCTCGACGGCGCGAACATCACCCACGTCGCCCTGGAGAGGGCGGCCGAGGAAAAGTCGCCCTCCAACCTTAATCGGAACACGGCCCGCATCTATTTCCTCAGCATCGTCCACCTCAAGGAATCGTTCCGCCGGCATGAGAAGCACGAGGGGATCAATATCCACTCAACCCGGCGGCTCATGCAGTCCATCTACAACCACATCGTGGACAACGAATCGTTCGTCTTCGGCCTGACCAACCTCAAGAATCACGACGAGTACACGCTCAACCATTCCGTCAACGTCTGCCTCCTGGCCACGGCCCTCGGCCGCCGGCTGGGGCTCAACCGTGGCGAGATCGTCGACCTCGGGATCGCCGCCTTCTTCCACGATCTGGGCAAGCTCGAGACGCCCTTGGAGATCCTGAACAAGCCGGCCAAGCTCGACGACAGCGAGCGCGAGATCATGGAGCAGCATCCGTTCAAAGGCGCCGAGAAGCTCGTCCTGCTCAGGGAATCGGCGCGTCTCCCGTTGCGGGCCATCCACGTAGCCCTGGAGCACCACATCAAGGAGGACCTTTCGGGCTATCCTCGCTATTTCCAGCGGGAGGACGTCAATCTCTTCAGCAAGATCGTCAAGACCGTCGATTTCTTCGACGCCGTCACCACCAAGAGGGTCTACCGGGCCAACGTCTTCACCCGGACCGAAGCCCTGAGCCTCATGCTCGAGCAGTCCGGGACGGAGTTCAATCCGCTGATCCTCAAGGCCTTCGTCAACCTCATGGGGGTGTTCCCCATCGGGTCCCTGGTCGCGCTGAGCACAGGCGAGATCGGGATCGTCTTCGAGCTCAACCCAGACCCGAAACTCCAGCTGCGTCCGTCGGCCAAGCTGATCACAGACCGTGACGGGAAGAGGATCGACGGCCCGGTCGTCGACCTGGCCGAGCGCGACGAGGCCACGGGGCGATTCCTTCGGACGATCATGGCCCCGCTCGATCCGACAAAGTACGGCGTCGAGGTGGCAGACTACTTCCTGGCCGAGGCCGGCTCCTCGGCCGGCGGCGCGCCTCTCCCGTCGCCCGCTACGACCCCATGAGCCCGGCCCTTCCCCCGCCGGCCCGCCTGCGCTGCGAATATCTGAGCGATCCCGTCGGGATCGACACGCCGCGGCCGCGGCTATCGTGGACGGTCGAAAGCCCCGTTCGAGGCGAGCGGCCCAGGGCCTACCGGGTCTTGGTGGCCTCCTCCCCCGAGCTGCTCGGACGCGACACCGGCGACCAGTGGGATTCGGGCCAGGTCGAGGCTCCGGGACTTCCGGGGCTTGAATATGACGGCCGGCCCCTCTCGAGCTGCTCCCGTTACGCCTGGAAGGTCCGGTGGTGGGACCGCGAGGACCGTCCCAGCCCCTGGAGCGGTCCGGCCTCGTTCGTGACCGGGTTCCTGAAGTCCGAGGAATGGCCGGCCGGCTGGATCGGGCCGCGCCAACTGACCGAGTTCAGGTCCAAAGGCACGGTCCTCCTTGGACACCCCGGCCCCGAGGATGTTCAGGCCTGCGCCGTCTATCTGCGGAAGGAATTCCGTCTCGAGGGCAAGGTGGAGTTGGCCGTGATCTTCGTCTGCGGCCTCGGCCATTACGAGCTCCGGTTGAACGGCGACAAGGTCGGGACGAGCGTTCTCGATCCCGGCTGGACGGATTATAAGAAAAAGACCCTGTACGCGTCGTACGATGTGACTGACCTTGTTCGCGACCGGAACGCGGTCGGGGTCATCCTCGGCAACGGCCGCCACATCAAGAGCTATGGCTATGACGGGCTCAAGCTGGCCTGCCGCGTCGAGATCGTCTACGCGGGCGGCAGGCGGGAGACCGTCCCGACGGACGAGAGCTGGACGACGTCCGCCGGGCCAGTCCAGGAGAACGGCCTCTATTTCGGCGAACGCGCCGATGCCAGGCTGCGGATCGACGGCTGGGACCGGCCCGGGTTCGACGACCGCGCCTGGGGCGGGGCCGTCCCGGTCACCGGATACCCACTGGCGTCTCAGATGATGCCACCGGTCCGCGCCACCGAGAGCCTGCCGCCAAGGTCGATCCGTCGGCACGAGCCGGGAGCCTGGATCTTCGATTTCGGCCAGAATTTCTCGGGCTGGACCCGGCTTCGCGTCGACGGCCCATCCGGGACTGAGATCAGGCTGCGCCACGCCGAGCTCCTCAACGACGACGGCACCCTCAATCTGGCGCCCAACGAGAACGCGGAGGCCACCGACGTCTTTGTCCTCCGCGGCGGGGGGCCGGAGATCTTCGAGCCGCGGTTCACTTACCACGGGTTCCGCTTCGTCGAGATGACCGGGTTCCCGGGCGAGCCGGGGCCGGACACGCTCGCAGGGCGATTCGTCCATTCGGACGTCCCCCGGGCCGGGGCGCTCCGGACCTCGAATGATCTCGTCGAGGGCATCCACCGGAACATCGTCTGGGGCCAGCTGTCGAATCTCATGAGCATCCCGACCGATTGCCCCCAACGCGACGAGCGCCACGGCTGGCTCGGCGACGCCCATCTTTCGGCCGAGGAAGCCGTCTTCAATTTCGACATGGCCGCCTTCTATGCGAAGTTCCTCGATGATATCCGTCTGGCCCAGCGGGAGGACGGCAGCCTCCCCGATGTCGCCCCGGCCTACCTGCCCCGGCTCTACCCGGCCGACCCGGCCTGGAGCTCGGCCTACGCGACGCTCGTCGAGCTCCTCTGGGTCCATTACGGCGACCGCCGGGTCGTCGAGACCCACTACGAGAGTCTCGGCCGATACGTCGGATTCCTGAGCCGCAACGCGGACCAAGGGCTCATCCGTTCGCTCGGCAAGTACGGGGATTGGTGCCCGCCGGGAGGCATCGTGCCCAAGAAGACGCCCGTCGACCTGACCTCGACCTGGTACTATTATCATGACGTTCTCATCCTGGGCCGGCTGGCCGCGGTCCTCGGCCGCGACGACGACGTCCATCGCTATCAAGCGCTGGCGGCGTCGATCAAGGCGGCCTTTAACACGGCCTATCTCGGCGAGGCGCAGTACGCGGCGATCCGCGTCAGCCCCGTGGACACGTATCCGAACCAGACCTCCAACGTGCTGCCGCTCTATCTCGGGATGGTCCCGGCCGGCGAGAAGGACAAGGTCGTGGGGAGCCTCTTACAAAGCGTGGTGCGCCAGCAGGACTTCCACGTCGACACCGGCATCTTGGGGACCCGCTACCTCCTCGATGTCCTGACGGACAACGGGCACGCGGAGACGGCCTGGCGCGTGGCCACCCAGAAGAGCTATCCCGGGTGGGGCTACATGCTGGCGGAAGGGGCGACGACCTTATGGGAGCGTTGGGAGAAGCTCACCGGTCCGGCCATGAATTCCCAGAACCATATCATGCTCGGCAGCATCGACGGCTGGTTCTACCGGGTGCTGGCCGGTCTCGCGCCCCTGCGGCCCGGGTGGCAAGCCTTCCGGGTCCGCCCTCACGTCCTTGGCGACCTCGCGTTCGTCGAGGCCTCGGTCGATACGGTCTGCGGCCGGGTCGCGGCGTCTTGGCGCAGGACGGGCCCGGCGCTCACGCTCGAGGTCACGGTTCCTCCCAGCGCCACCGCAGAAGTCCACGTGCCGCTTCTCTGGACCGAAGCCGAGATCGTCGAATCCGGACAGACCGTGTGGCGAACGGGCCGGACGGCCGGACCCGGTGGCGGGATCGAACTCATCGGCGGCGAAAAAGACCGCGCCGTATTCGGCGTTCAGAGCGGGACATACAGGTTCGAACAAAAGAAACGAACCGGAGATTGAGGGGGACAGTCCCCTGCCGGGACGGTCCGTTTAAACTAAATCAATCCAAATATTTAGCGAAGAGCCGCGCCGCCGCGGCATAGGCCTCGAGGGTGGCCTCGATGTCTTTCGCCCCGTGGGCGGCCGATACGGCTCCCCCGCCGTGGACCACGTTGACCCCATTGACGAGAAGCGCCAGCTTGAGCAGGACCTCGCGCTTGGCCAGGTCGGACAGGCTGGGGTCGTGAATGTCCTCGGGCCGGTCATAGGCCAGCTCGGGGTCGCGAGGGAAATGGACCATGAACAATGAGCTGCCGCGGACGACGTCGTTCCCGTCGCCCGTGCACTTGGCCGGGATGCCCTCCCCGGCAAAGGCGCTTTCGATCCCCCGGCGCAGCCGCTCCCCGGCCTTGGCGATCTTGGGATACACCGTCGCCGCGTGGGCGGCGAGATAGCCCAGCATGGCCAAGCCGGCCTGCATGTACTCGCCATGGGCCGAGAAGGTGCCGCCCTCGAAATAGACGCGGTCGCCGCCGCCCCGCCCGGTCTCGCATTCCTCCATGACCTCGCGGGGGCCGACGACCGCGGCCACGGCATGGCCGCCGCCGATGATCTTGCCCAGCGTCGTCAGGTCCGGCCGGACGCCGTAGCGGGTCTGGAGCCCGCCTGGGCAGAAGCGGAAGCCGGAAATGATCTCGTCGAAGATCAGGATGATGCCGTGACGCGCGGTCAGGCGCCTGGCCAGCTCGAGGTAATCCTTCGTGGCGGCCAGGAAGCCCCCGACGCCGATGAAGGGCTCGACGATGAAGCAAGCGATCCGGTCGCCGTTCTCGGCCATGACCCGTTCGAGGTCAGCGGTATCGTTGAACCTCGTGATCAGGGTCCGCCGGACGATGTCGTCGAGCAGCCCGGCCGACTCGCGGCCTTCAAACCCCTCGCCGGCATGGTATTTAACGCCCTTGAGGAGATAGGGCGAAGCCCCGTGCCAGCCGCCTCCGACCTTCAGGACATGGTCGCGGCCGGTCAGGCCCTGGGCCATCATGACCGCGTACATGGTCGCCAGGGTGCCGGAGGTGGTGAAGCGGACCTTGGCCTCGCGGCCTCCCAGCCCTCGGACCAGGGCTTCGGCCAGGTCGATCTGAAAGCCGGCCTCGAATCCGGTGTGGAGGGCGCCGCGCTCGAGGCAGGCGGCCATCCGGCGCCGGATGAGCCGGGGATTATGGCCCAGGACATTGGCGTAGTGCCCTTGCCAATAATCGACGTAGTCGTTGCCGTCGACGTCACGGACCCTGGGGCCCTCCGCCGCGGCCGCGAAAAAAGGATAGGGCCGCCACAGGCGGATCGTGTGGCTGCCGCCCGCGACCATGACCCGTTCGGCCCGGCGGAAGATCCGACGGCTGCCGGGCGTCCTTTTTTCATATTCCCGGACAAGATGGGTCCGGAGCCTTTCGAATCCTGTCATGGGTCCTCGATGGGAGCCCTCATTTAACGACTTCCAGGGGCGGAAGTCAACCAGAATCCCATTGACCGGGCCTGTAACTTGCGCTAGAATACACATTTCCGGAAAGAGAAGAGCAGATCGTGGCCGCTCCCAAGAATCGGAAAACCAACCGGGCCTGCGTCATTGGGCTGGACGGCGTCCCCTACGGCATGATCGTCGAGCTGGCCCGCCGCGGCGTCATGTCGACCATGGCCCGGCTCATGGACATCGGCAAGATCCATCGCATGAAGGCCAGCTTGCCGGAGATCTCCGCGGTCTCCTGGACCGATTTCATGACCGGGACCAACTCGGGCTCGCACGGCATTTTCGGCTTCACCGATTTCAAGCCCAAGTCCTACGCCGTCCGCTATCCGAACTTCCTCGATGTCAAGGTCCCCACGATCTGGGACCGGCTGGGGGCCAAGGGCAAGAAGAGCGTGGTCATCAACCAGCCTTCGACCTACCCGGCCCGCAAGATCGAGGGCGTCCTGATCTCGGGCTTCGTGGCTCTGGAGCTGGCCAAGGCCGTGTGGCCGATGAGCTACCGCGCCGCCTTGGAGCAGATGGGCTACCAGATCGACGTCGACATCGTCAAGTGCCGGGAGAGCCCGGAGGTCCTCTGGCAGGAGCTGGCCAAGACCATGGCCGGCGGCCAGAAGGCCCTCAATTTCTTCTGGGACGAAGGCTGGGATTACTTCGAGTATGTCGTCACGGGGACCGACCGGCTCCACCATTTCCTCTGGCAGGCTTACGAGAACCCGGCCCATCCGTCGCACCAGAGCTTCCTCGATTTCTACCGGCAGATCGACCGCCTCATCGGCAAGATCGTGGCCGCCTATCACAAGCTGACCGGCTCCTACGCCGGTTTCTACATCCTGTCCGATCACGGCTTCTGCGGCATCGTGCAAGAGGTCTACCTCAACGCCTGGCTGGAACAGAACGGCTACCTGAAGTTCATCAAGCCGGAGCCGGACAGTCTCGAGGACATCCACGGCCGGTCCCGGGCCTTCGCCCTCGATCCCAACCGCATTTATCTTAACTATAAGAACAAATTCCCCAAGGGCTCGGTCGAGCGCACGGCCCGCAAGGCCCTCAAGGAAGACATCGCCGCCAAGCTGACCAAGCTCGAATATCAGGGCCGCCGGGTCGTCAAGCGGGTGTTCATGGCCGAGGACGTCTATTCCGGGCCGCAGGCCAGCAAGGGCCCGGACCTCATCGTCGTCGGGGAACCGGGCTTCGACATGAAGGGCTCCGTCCGCAAGAGGGAGGTCTTCGGCCGGTCCGGGCTCCAAGGCATGCACACGTGGGACGACGCGTTCTTCTGGGCCTCCGAGGACATCGGCGAGGACCTCAAGATCGCCGATGTCGCCCCGGTCATCCTGAAGAACTATTGATGAAGAGATACGCACCCGCCGTCGCCGCGACCCTCCTTCTGGCTTTGGCCGTCCCGCTCGCCGCCTATATCGGCCCCGGCGCCGGATTCGCCTTCCTGTCCTCGTTCTTCGTTCTTTTCGTGACCTTCCTCCTGGCCCTGTTCTCCTTCCTGTCCTGGCCGTTCCGCTTCCTCTGGAAGGCCCTGCGCGGCCAACAGGCCTATAAGAAGGGCCCGGTCGACCGGGTGGTCATCCTCGGGCTCGACGGCCTGGAGCCGTCGCTCGCGGAGAAGTTCATGGGCGAGGGCAAGCTGCCGAACCTGGCCCGGCTGAGGAAGGAGGGCAGCTACGCGCGCCTGAAGACCACGACCCCGGCCATCTCGCCCGTGGCCTGGTCGTCGTTCATGACCGGCTCGGAGCCTTCCAAGCACAACATCTTCGATTTCCTCAGCCGCGACCCGAGGACCTACCTCCCGGACCTGTCCTCGGCCCGCATCGGCCGGCCCAAGCGGACCCTGGCCCTGGGCAAGTACCTCCTGCCGCTGTCGAAGCCCGAGATCCGCGGCATGCGGAAAAGCATCCCGTTCTGGAAGATCCTGGGCGACAAGGGCATCACCTCGACCATCCTGCGCGTGCCGATCACCTTCCCGCCTGAGAAGTTCAAAGGGCATATGCTTTCCGGCATGTGCGCTCCCGATCTCAAAGGCAGCCAGGGCACCTTCGCCTTTTTCACGGAAGACGCCGAAAAGGTCCGCAAGCACGAGGGTGGCGTGGCCGTTCTCGTCAAGCGCGAAGGATCGATCATCCGCACGGCCCTCTCCGGCCCCGAGAATTCGCTGCTCAAGGACCCGGTCGAGATCGCTCTGCCGCTCGCGATCACCATCGACCGGGAGGCCGGCGGGGCCTGGCTGGCCATCGAAGGCGAGAAGAAATTCTTCCTCAAGGAAAAGACCTTCAGCCCCTGGACCCCGGTCACGTTCCGGCCCGGCCTCGGCATGAAGGTCCGCGGCACCTGCCGCTTCCGCATCGCCTCGCTCGAGCCGAAGTTCGAGATGTACGTGACGCCGCTCAATATCGACCCCGAGAAGCCGGCCCTGCCGATCTCGCACCCGCTCATCTATTCGGTCTATCTGGCCAAGCTCCTCGGCCGCTTCATCACCCTCGGCGAGGCCAACGACACCTGGGCCCTCAACGAGGGCGCTCTCGACGAGCGGGCCTTCCTCGAGCTGACCTACGCCAACCACGCCGAGTGGGAGGCCATGCTCATGAACGCCTTAGCCAAGACGCCGCGCGGGGTCGTCGCCATCGTCTTCGAGACGACCGACAGCATCCAGCACATGTTCTTCCGCTATCTCGACAAGGCCCATCCGGCGCTCAAAGCGGGCCCGGCGGAGCTCGGCCCGGCCGTCATCGAGGAGCTCTACAGGAAGATGGACGACCTTGTCGGCCGGGTGGCGGCGAAGCTCGGACCCAGGGGCGCTCTCTTCGTCATGTCCGATCACGGCTTCAAGTCCTTCCGGCGCGGCGTCAACCTCAACGCCTGGCTTTATCATAACGGCTACCTCGCCCTGGCCCCGGGCAAGACCGCCAGCGCCGAATGGTTCAAGGACGTCGACTGGACGAAGACCAAGGCCTACGGCCTCGGCCTGGGCGGGATCTACCTCAATCTGGCCGGACGGGAGGAGCAAGGGACGGTCAAGCCCGGGACCGAGGCGGCCGCGCTCAAGGCCGAGCTCAGCCGCAAGTTCCTGGCCCTCAAGGACGGGCCCGGCGGACCGGTCGCGATCAGTCACGTCTACGACCGCGACGCGGTCTACGCCGGCCCCTACAAGGATAATTCTCCCGACCTCATCATCGGCTACAACGAGGGTTACCGGGCCTCGTGGGACGGCGTCACCGGCGTCGTCAACGGGACGGTCATCGAGGACAACATCAAGTGCTGGAGCGGCGACCACTGCATCGATCCGGCGCTTGTCCCGGGGGTCCTCTTCTCGAGCCTCAAGATCAAGCGGGGCGATCCGTCCATCATGGACGTCGCGCCGACCGTTCTCGAGCTGTTCGGACTGACCCCCCCGGCGCATATGGACGGCCGCAGCCTCGTCGACCGGGCGGCGCTCGCCGGCCCGTCCGCGGGAAAAAGCCATGAGTCCTAAAGAACGCGCGGCTCTCAGCCGCAGGGATTTCCTCAAGGCCGGGATAGCCGCGTCGGCCGCCCTGAGCCTCGGCGGCCCGGCCCGCCTCACGCCGAGAGTCTACGGCAAGGCCCGGACGGCCAAGAAGATGATCGTCCTCGGCCTGGACGGGCTCGATCCGGTGCTGACCCGGCGCTGGATCGATGAAGGCCGTCTGCCGGCCTTCCAACGGCTCCTCGCCCAGGGCGGGGATTTCCGCCCCTTGGGGACGAGCCTGCCGCCGCAGACACCCGTGGCCTGGTCGAACTTCATCACCGGCAGGGACCCCGGCGGCCACGGCATCTTCGATTTCTTCAACCGCGATCCCAAAACCTACGTTCCCGTCTTTTCCGCTACCGAGACCACGGGAGCAGCCAAGACCATCCGCCTCGGTAAAACCGTCATTCCCCTGTCGAGCGGCCAGATCCGCAATCTCCGCCAAGGCCGGGCCTTCTGGCAAATCCTCGAGGACCGGGACATCCCGTCCACGGTCGTGAAAATGCCTTCGAACTATCCGCCCGATGCCACGAAGCAGCGCACGCTCTCGGGCATGAACACGCCCGACCTCCGGGGCTCCTACGGCCACTTCTGCTATTACACGAACGCGGGCGCGACCATCACCCAGGAAGTCGGAGGCGGCGGCGACGCCTACGACGTCTTCGTCGTCGGCAACCGCGTCGAGGCGGAGCTGCACGGCCCGTACAACACCTTCCGGGTCGGCTCCCCGGAAGCGACCATCCCCTTCCAGGTCTTCATCGATCCGGCCGAGGCGGCGGCCAAGATCGTCATCCAAGACAACGAGTTCGTCCTGCGCCAGGGCGAGTGGAGCGGCTGGAAGCACGTCCATTTCAATCTCATGCCGACCCAGAGCGTCCACGGCATCTGCCTGTTCTACCTCAAGGAAGTCCGGCCCAAGTTCGAGCTCTATGTCTCGCCCATCAATATGGACCCGGCCCATGCGGCCCTGCCCATCTCGACGCCCGAGTCCTACGCCCGGGAGCTCGAACGCCGGTTCGGCCCGTACTTCACCAAGGGCCTGCCGGCGGACACGAGCGCCCTCCAGAGCGGTGTCCTTGACGAGGAGCAGTTCCTGGCCATGGACGCCCGGGTTTACGACGAGAGCATGGCCATGTTCGAGTACGAGCTCGGCCGCTTCGACGAAGGCCTGCTCTTCTTTTATTTCTCCAATGCCGACCAGCGCCAGCACATGTTCTGGCGCCTCGTCGATCCGGGCCACCC
The DNA here is from genome assembly GCA_963807525.1 of Candidatus Aminicenantota bacterium. Taxonomy (GTDB): domain Bacteria; phylum Acidobacteriota; class Aminicenantia; order Aminicenantales; family Saccharicenantaceae; genus RBG-16-66-30. Next base: position 72,381 of record CAWECI010000021.1, read on the forward strand.
GGCCTACGACGCCAAGCTCGCCGCCCGCTACGGCGACGTCATCGCCCGGACCTACGGCGAGATGGACCGGGCCCTCGACGCGGCCTTGAAGAAGGCCGACCGGGACACGGTCGTGCTGGTCCTGTCCGACCACGGCTTCAACGCCTTCCGCCGCGGCTTCAATCTCAACACCTGGCTCCTTCACCAGGGTTATCATCGGCTGTCCCGGCCCTGGAAACAAGAAGAGACGGCCTACTTCGCCGACACGGATTGGACCAAGACCCGGGCCTACGGCATGGGCCTCAACAGCCTCTTCATCAACGAGAAGGGCCGCGAGGGCCAGGGCATCGTGGCTTCCGGGGCGGACAAAGACAACCTCGTCCACGAGATCGCGACCAAGCTCGAGGCCCTGACGGACCCGCTGACGGGGGAACACCCCGTTCTTCGGGCCTTCATCGCCAGGGACGCCTACCGCGGCACCCAGGCGATGGGGCATGCCCCCGACATCGTGCTCGGCTTCAACCGCAACTACCGGATCTCCTGGCAGTCGCCCCTGGGCGGCTTCCCCCGGGAGGTCCTGGAGAACAATACCCAGAAATGGAGCGGCGATCACATGTCCGCCCCGGACATCCTGCCGGGGATCGCCTTCACCAACCGAAAGTTCACGGCCGAGGCCCCGGCTCTTCATGACCTGACGGCCTCGGTCCTGGCCGTCTTCGGCATCGAGACGCCCGAGGACATGATCGGCCGCAACGCCCTCGGGGACATCAGCTAAGACAAAGGAGGATCCGCATGGCCAGCGCGAAGATCAAGATCGATTCGGCCCTGCTCGGCAAGGTCAAGAAATACGCCGAGATGTCGGGCTATTCCTCGGCCGAGGAATTCATCACCCATTGCCTCGAAAAAGAGATCGCCAAGATCGAGGACGCCGACTCCGAAGAGGAGATCAAGAAGCGGCTCAAAGGTCTGGGGTATATCGGCTGATCCTCATGTCCGTCGTCAACCTCGTCTTCGGCCAGGCCGTCGGCCTCATGCTCCTCCCCTTCCGGAGCCTGTCGCCTTGGGTCGGGATGACCGTCGTCTCGTTCCTGACGGCCCTGCTCATGCTCGAGGTCTACAAGCACACCTCGAACCAGGCGGCCATCCGCCGGGCCAAGGACCGGATCAAAGCCCACCTGCTCGAGATGCGGCTCTACCAGGACAACATGCGGGTCACGCTGGCGGCCCAGGGGGCCATCGTCAAGGCCAACGGGGCCTACATGGCGGCCAACCTCAAGCCTCTGGCGGTCATGATCGTGCCGCTCGTGCTCATCCTGGCCCAGCTGAGCCTGTGGTTCGACCGGGCCCCGCTCCGGCCGGGCGAGGAGACGCTCGTCAAGGCCACGCTCGAAACCCCCGCCGATCCCGTGGCGGCCGGCCTAGCGCTCGAGACGCCGCCCGGCCTCGAGCTCACCGCCCCGGCCGTGCGCATCCCCGACCTTCACGAGGTCGTTTGGCGAATCAAGGCCATGGCGCCGGGCGCCGGACGGCTCGTCTTGCGGAGCGGCGGCCGGACGCTCGAAAAGACCGTGACCGTCGGGGGCGGCCCCATGACCAAGGTCTCCGCCATGGCCTCGCGAGGCTCGATCTGGAAGCGGGTCCTCTATCCCGGCGAGCCGGCGCTGCCGTCCGGCCAGCCCGTCCGGTCCATCGAGATCCTGTATCCGGCCAAGAGCCTGGCGGCCTTTGGCCTGAACATCCATTGGCTCATCGCCTACCTCATCCTGTCCATCGTCTTCGGCTTCGCCTTCAAGGGCGTGTTCAAGGTCGAGATCTGATCATCCCGTCGGAAGAGGTGTTCCATGCGGATCGACACTTTCAAAATGGAGCGCATGCAGTCGACCTGGGAGAACGTCGTCGACTACAACCTGTCCGAGAGCGGCGTCCATCCCTTGGACCTCAAGGAGCTCCTGACCCCCGATGAGATCGAGGCGTTGACCACGGTCGGGCTCGGCTACACCCAGACGAACGGCACCGTCGGCCTGCGCGAGCGGATCGCCCGCCTCTATCCCGGCCTCGGCCTGGATCAGATCCTGACCACGGCCGGCTCGTCCGAGGCCAATTTCCTGCTGATGTGGAGCCTCGTCGAGCCCGGCGACGAGGTCCTGTTCGAGTTACCGAACTACATGCAGATGATCGGCCTCATGCGGGCCTTCGGCGCCAACGTCAAGACGTTCCGGCTGCACGAAAGCCTGGGCTGGCAGCCCGATCTCGACGAGGTGCGGCGCCTGATCAGCCCCAAGACCAAGCTCATCGTCGTGACCAACCCCAACAATCCGACGGGGTCGGTCCTGTCCGCCGAGTCCATGCAGGGTCTCGTTGATCTGGCGGCCGGGGTCAACGCTTGGCTCCTGGCCGACGAGGTCTACCAGGGCGCGGAGCTCAACGGCGTCACGACGCCGAGCTTCTGGGGGAAATGGGAGAAGACGCTGGTCGTCAACGGCCTGTCCAAAGCCTACGGCCTGCCCGGCCTGCGGATCGGCTGGATCGTCGGTCCGGAGGAGGTCATCAAGCGGACCTGGCCCTATCACGACTACACGACCATCTCGCCCTCGGCCCTGAGCGACAAGCTGGCCACCTACGCCCTGGAACCGGCCCGCCGCGAGCGCATCCTGGCCCGGACCCGGGGCATCCTGAACTCCAATTTCCCGGCCCTCGGGACCTGGCTCAAGGACCACCCGGGCCTCTTCTCGTTCCGGCCGCCCCAGGCAGGGGCCATTTGCTTTGTCCGCTACACCTTCGAGGCCAACTCGACCGAGCTCGTCGAGCGCCTGATCCGGGAGCGGAGCGTCCTCATCGTCCCCGGCGATCATTTCGAGACCGACGGCTACCTGCGCTTCGGCTACGGGGACGAGCGGGGCTATCTCCTCAGGGGCCTGGGCCGGATCGAAGAAACACTTAAAAAAATCGCCTGAACGTGATAAGATAGCGCATCCATTCCCTATCGGAATGAGTTTAGAGGATGAGAATCCTAGGAGGCACGATATGAACAGGATCCGTACGATCGCCCCCCTTGCCGTCTTATTCATCCTGGTCGCCGCCGGCGCGTCCTACGCCCAGCAGGCGATCAAGATCGCGATCATCAATTCCCAGCAGGCGTTCGCGACCTCGATCGAGGGCAAGAAGGCCATGGCCCAGATCCAGAGCCTCGACACCAAGATCAAGTCGGATATCGCCAAGATGGAAGACGCCATCCGTCTTCTCGAGAACCGGCTCAACACCGGCCGGCTGACCATGACCAACGAGGCCCTCCTGGCCCTCCAGGCGGACATCGACAAGAAGACGACCGAGCGGAAGCGCTACGAAGAGGACCAGGCCCGCGAGGCTCAGAACCTGGCGACGAACCTGACCCAGAAGATCCGCGAGGAGATGGTCGCCGTCATCAAGACCCTGGCCAATGAGCGCGGGCTCGAGCTTGTCCTCGACGCGGCCACGAGCGGCGTCGTCACGGCCGCGCCGGCCATCGACATCACTGACGAGATCGTCAAGCGCTACGACGCGACCAAGACCGCGGCCGTCCCGGCCCCGCCGGTCAAGAAGTAGTCCCCTTTCGATCCGCTATGGATCCGGGGAGAAAGGCCTCGGTCTTCTCCCCTTTATTCGTCCCGTCGGGGGGCCTGGTCAAAGAGAAGGCGGATCCGGACGATCTCCGGCACGCTTCCGACCCGCACCGGCGGGCCCCACGTCCCGACCCCGCTCGTCACATAGTACTGCGTCTGGCCCTTCGTCAGGCTGCCCCAATTGAGCTCCCAGACCCGGCGGTTGACGATGTCAAGGGGGAAGATCTGTCCGGCATGGGTATGTCCCGACAGCTCGAGGGATACGCCCGCCGCCTCGGCCTCCTCGAGGTGGGCCGGTTGATGATCGAGGAGGATGACGGGCAGGCTGTCGTCGATCCCTTCACGGGCCAGGATCTCCCGGATGGGCAGCCGTTTCTCTCCCCGCCTGAGCGAGCTCGGGTCGCGCCGGCCCGTAAGGACGAAAGCCCCGGCGACGCGGACGGCCCGCTCCTGGAGGACCGTCAGGCCGCAGCCCCGATAGCAGGCCAGGGTCCGGTCGAGGCCGGCGAATGTCTCGTGGTTGCCCGGCACGACGAACGCGCCTAGGGGCGCCCGGAGCGTCCTCATGACGGCACTGAGGCGGACCTCCTGCGGCGGCCGGATGGTCTCGTCCACGATATCGCCGCAGAAGAAAACGACATCGGGCTCGAGGGCATTGATCCCCTGAACGATGCGAGCCAGCCGGGAGCTGCCGATGATGGAGCCCAGATGCAGATCCGCGGCCAGGACCGCCGTGAGGCGGTCGGTCGAACCGGCCCGGCGGGGCATATGGACCTCGAGTTCGGCCACCCGAAGCCGGGTCGCATTCCAGGCCCCGCCGACGATCGTTATCGCGATCGCCCCCGCAACGGCGATAAAGAGCACCACGCCCGTTCGTCCGGGGCCCGCGGTGACGGTCTTCGGCAGGAACGGCAGGACGGCGTTCACGAGACGGACCAGGTCGATGAAGACGACCGCCATGAGCCCGTACAACATGACGACCATGTGAATGGCCCCAATGTTGTCTGGCCAGACCGTGGAGACGTTCTCGGCCAGGCCGCGCAGGATCCGGCCGGCCGGATAGGACGCCGCGAACAGGATGTACAGAACGAGGAAGACCGTCCGCGCCGTCGGGACGGCCGCCAAGGCCTGGAACCCCCGGCGGGCGACATAGAAGTTGAACAGAGCATATATCGCCAGGGCCACGGCGATGAAGATGACCATGCGGACGCCTTTCAATTCGAGGGGACCCTGTTGAACGTGACGATCTCTTCGTAGGTCTTGCGGGGCGGCTCGCGGGTCGGCCTCTTCTCGGCGTAGCCAAGCGGCATAAGGGCCACGATCTTGAATCGTCGCGGGACCTTCAGGGCCCGGCGCAGCCGGCCCCGGCTGAACCAGCCCATCCAGCAGGTGGCCAGGCCCAGCTCCTCGGCCTGCAGGACGATGTGTTCGCCGGCGATCCCCATATCGACGAAATAATAGGGCACGCGCTGGAACCGGCCGCCCAGCTGGTGAGCGACGAACGTCTTGCGGGCCAGGAGGATCAGCAGGACGGGGGCCTGGGCCGCGAAGCGCGAGCTCCGATAGATCCCGCTGAAGGCGTGCGCCGTCACAATGTCCTTCAGCGCGGGGTCGTCGACGACGATGAAGCGCCAGGGCTGGGCGTTGTGGGCCGAGGGCGCGATGCGGGCCGCCTCGAGGCAGGCCCGGACCTTCTCCGGCTCGACCGGCGTCGGCAGGTAGCGGCGGATGCTCCGCCGGCCGGCCAGGATCCTCTGGAAGGGCGTCAACGGCACGACGCTGGGCAGGACGGGCTCTGCGGTCATGGCGTCCCTCTCGTCACTTGATCAGGATGAGATCGGTCTGTCTCTGGTCCAGGAACGAGACCCCGGACCGGATGAATGCGGCGTCCTGCTCGAGAGCGAACTGCACATCCTGGCCGCCCCACTCCGGGACGGAGGCCATGACATTGAGCTCGATCGAATAGACCGTGTCGACAAAGAGCGGGTAGTCGCCGGGACCGGGGACGCCGCCCTGCCGGTCCCACAGCCCGATCGTCGGGCCGGCGGCGTGGCCGTGATAGCCCAGCGGATGGGTGTAGATGCTCGGCTTCAGTCCCTCGTCCTTGGCCTGCTTCAGGGCCGCGGCCAGGATCTCGTTGCCGGTCAGGCCCTCCTTCATCTCGGCGCAGAGGATGTCTTGGAGGCGGTTGCCTTGGGCCAGGCCGTCCTTCAGGCCCTTGGGGGCGTCGGCTTCGCCCGGTCGCAGGACATAGGCCAGCTGCTGGGTGTCGGTCTCGAGCTTCAGATAATCGATGCCGAAGTCGCAATGGAGGAGGTCGCCGGGGTGGATGACCGGGCTATCCTTGAAGGGGCTCGCCTTCGGCCGCTGGAGCGTGACCCCCGGCTCGAACCAGGTCGTCTGGCCGAGGGACCGGATCTTCTCCCACATCCACCATTCGACGTCGGCCGTCGTCGTGACGCCGGGCGTGATGACCCGGGACGAAAAGGCCTCGGCGATGATGGCGTGGGCGATCGCGGCGATATGGTGATAGACCTCGATCTCTTCGGGCAGCCGCCGCTCGAGCCAGCCGACGGCCAGCCGGTCGGCCCGGACGAGGCGTTTGGCAGTATTCGGGGCCGAGGGCCTGGACCAGGCGCTGCTTCTTGCGTGGCGCTCAGGCCGTCGCCGAAGGCGAAAACGTCCGACTCGTCGATGCCGATGCGCTTCGGATCGCGGGCCCGGACGGCCTTAGCCAGGGCCTCCCACTGATCTTCCGCGGCGGCCTTCCAGACGGTCGGGAAGAGATCGCCGATCCCATAGCGGTTGACCGAGAACCGTTCGACCCCCTTGTCCCCGCCCCGGTCGAACATCGCCAGCATCGTCAGGCGGCGGGCCGACAGGCTGGTGAACGGCACCAGCGACAGATAAACGGGGTCCTCGTTGTATTCCTCGCAGATGACGAGCCAGAGGTCGATCTTCTCGCGCCTCATGAGCTCGGGCAGGAGCCTGTCGAGCCGCGTCGCCAGCCACTTGTCGCAAATCGCGGCCTGCTCCTTGAGGCTGAGGAGGTCGGGGACGGCCGCCGTCAGGGCCGGGCCCAGGGAACCCAGAAGGAAGAGGCCGATCAGGGTCAGTCTGCGGATCCGAACCGACATGTTGCGCTCCTTTCCATCCCCCTCATCGCCGACGGCCTCGCGGCCTATTTATTATATCAAAAGCCGTCCAGGGGCAACCCCGGCCTGTTCCCGGCGGGGCGCGCCCCCGTTGCTAAGGGCCGCGAGCGGTGGTATAGTTTGGGCAGTAACAATCCGGGAAGGGATCCGTATAACCGGTTAAACCCAAAGGAGGCTTGGACCATGAAAAAGTGGATGATCGTTGTTTTAACTGTAATCCTCACCATCGGGCTCGCGGCCTGCTCGTCGGCGGCGAACCTCAAATCCGGCGCCGCAGCGGGCGAGGCCCTGATCAAGATGGTCCCGAAGGCCTCGACGGGCATCGTGGCCCTCGACGTCCAGAGGCTCATGACCACGGACTCGGTCGTCAAGGCCCTGCAGGATCCCAAGAACAAGGAGAAGCTGGACGAGTTCGTCAAGATGTCCGGCATCGATCCCGCCAAGGATATCTATTATCTGGGCGGCGGCGGCCAAGGCGCCCTCCAGGGGGCTTTCGAAGGGGGCGTGATCGTCAGCCTGAGATACGACAAGGCCAAGCTCCAGAGCCTGATCAAGGACAAGGCTCCCGAGGCCAAAGAAGAGCTCTACGAGGGCGTGACGGTCTACTCCCACATCGACGGGGATAAGGCCGAGTCGAAGACCCGGTTGGCTTTCCTGGACGCCACGCACATCGTCATCGGCAGCGAGACCGGGGTCAAGGGGATCATCGACGTGGCCAAGAAGAAGACCGAATCCCTGGCCAAGAACCCCGAGATGATGGCCCTCATCAAGCGGGCCGATAAGTCCGGCATCTTCTGGGGCGCCTTCGCCATCCCGCCGGAGGCCATCAAGAAGGGCATTGAGGCCAATCCCCAATTCAAGGCCCTCGAAGGCGTCACCGGCCTGGTGTTGAGCTTCGACAACCGGATGAACGGCATCCTGGCCGACATCAAGACGATCGGCGGGACCAAGGACCAGAACGCCAACCTGGCCTCGGTCCTCACGGGCTTCCGGGCCCTCGGGGCCATGGCCACCGGAAAGGAACCCGCCGTCGGCGAGCTCCTGAACGGCATCGCCATCACGTCCGGCGCGGACTATACGGACGTCTCGATCAACATCCCGAACGAGCTCCTGGACAAGCTCGGCCAGATGGCCAAGTCCAAGGCCGGGGAGTTCATGAAGCCCAAGAAGGACGCGGAACCCGAGGAAAAGAAATAGAGGCCCGCCGGCCTAATCTTCGTAGAGATATTCCTTCGTCCGGAAGATCCAGCAGGCGAGCGCCAGGAAAACCCCGGCGATCGCGGCCAGCATGAGCCCGGCGCCGAGCGGCGGCGTCGGCTCCAGCCGGAAGAGCAACAGGGCCACGCCCCGGCCGCCTCCGGCCCCGGGTTGGTACGGCAGCAACGACTTCAAGTAGTGGACGATGGAGAATTTCTGGGTCGATCCCGGAAAGTACTGGATGATGTTCTCCCAGCCGAAGCCGAAGATGAGCCCGACGATGATGGCCCGCTTGAGGATCGTTCCCAGGAAAGCGAAGAAGGCCATATAGGCCAGGATGCCCAGGCCCAGGACCCCCAGATAGCGGAAGAAGGCCCCATAGAGGGCCGGATCTCCCAGCCTGGCCGCGTTCAGGATGAAGTAGGACACCGCCGAGGCCGATCGCGACCATGACGAACAAGAGGACGGCGTAGGCCCCATACTTGCCGATGACGATGGCCGGCTTGGGGACGGGCCGGGTGCCCAGGTACGTCAAGGTCCGGTTCTCGACCTCCTCGGCGGTGATGGATGTGCCGTAGAAGAGCGAGAGGATCACGATATAGATCTGCAGGAAGAAAACCATCAGGATCTCGGTCGAGACGGCGGCCAGCTCGCCGGACCGGCCGCGGAGGAAGATCCGGGCCAGGACGGCCACGACGACCGGGATGAGCCCCAGCGCCATGAAGGTCCGGGTCCGTCCCGACCGGCGTCCCAGAACAGCGAAAAAGCTGAAAACCTCCCGCGTCGCCCCGATCCTTGTCATGTCACTTCCCTACCAGGTATTCAAAAACCGACTGCAGGTTGTCATCGGGAGAGGTGATCTCCTCGATCTCGATCCCCGCGGCCAGAGCGGCTTCGGCCAAGTGGCCGAAGAGCTCATCCCGGTCGCGGGTCTCGACGACGAAGGTCCGGCCGTCCGGATCGAAGGTCATCTTGAGAACGGCCGGGTCGGCGACGAACCGGGCCGCCAGGCCCCGTGGATCGCTGGACCTGACGGAGATCTGATGCGGATGGGCCTCGATGAGCTCCCGGACCATCGAGATATCGCCCTGGGCCAGGATCTGGCCCTGGTGGATGAGGACGATCCGCGAGGTCAGGGCCTCGATCTCCGGCAGAACGTGGCTCGAAACAAGGACGGTCCGGCCCTGGCTCCTGAAGTCCCTGATGACCTTGATGAGCTTGCGTTTGCCGAGCGGGTCCAGGCCGCTCAGGGGCTCGTCGAGGATGAGGACCTCGGGATCGTGGGCGATGGTCTGGGCGAACTTGACCCGCTGGCGCATGCCCCGGCTGTAGCCGCGGATGAGCCGGTCCTTGTCGCCGGTGAGGTCGACGACATCGAGGGCCCGGGCCGCCCGCTCGCGCCTCTCCTTGGCCGAAAAGCCGTAAAAGCGGAGCAGGCCGGTCAGGAACTCGAACCCGGTCATATCGTCATAGAAGGCGTCCTGCTCGGGACAGAAGCCGATCGTCCGGAAGATCCCCGGCGTGTTCCAAGTCCGGCGGCCGTGCACGGTCACCGTGCCGATGTTGGGCTTCAGCTGGCCGGTCGACGAGCTTCATGAAGGTCGATTTGCCGGCGCCGTTAGGACCGAGCAGGCCGGTGATGCCCTCCTCGATCTCCAGGCTGACATCGTTCAGGCCCAGCACGTGGCCATACCACTTCGATAGATTGCGTCGCGGCGATGACGGCGGTCACTTGATCACCTCGACGCTGCGGATCTTGAGGGTCAGGACGATCCGCCGAGAGGACGCAGATCCCGGCCAGGACCAGGAACGACCAGACCGGCGAAAAGGGCTGGGGCGGCTTCTGGCCGAAGAGGACCGCCCCGGCCTGCTGGAGATTGGCCGGGATGGATACCAGGAAGGCATAGGGGGTCTTGAAGATCCCCTTGATCCAGAGGGCCAGAACGGCCGGAGAAATAATAGACAAAGAAGATCAGGACGGTGACGTAGCGAGTGCTCCGGCCCGACGCCGACATGAGGAGGAGATAGAATCCCAGGAACACGGTCAGCAGGACCGCATAGCCCAGGATGGACAGGGGCAGCCAGGGATAGGCGGCGATGAACTTGAAGTTGCCGGCGAAGATGAGCTTGAACACGACCAGGAGCACCCAGGGCAGGGCGGTGATGATCAGGACGAAGAAAGCGATGACGGCCAGCTTGCCGATGAGATAATCTCTTTTCTTCAGGGGCCGGGCGAAGTACAGCTGGAGGGAGCTGTGCTTGAGGTCCTCCGCAATGAGCCCCGCCGACGCGAATACCAGGACGAGCACGAGGAGGAACAGGAACGGCCCGCTCGTGAGAAAGGTCTTGAAATAATTCGGGCTGACATTGAGCAGGTTCTGGTTGGTCCGCACGAGGGCCTTGAAGTCCTCGATGCGCTCGGAGATATAGAGCAGGCCCAGGAAGACGGTGGCCGGGCTGAACGCGGCGGCGAAGGCGAACTTGAAGCCTTTCTTCCGGAAGGCCAGCCGGACCCCGGTCCGCGCGATCGGGAGCCAGGGGAAGCGGCGTTCGACGAGCCGGCCGTCCCAGTGCCTGTAGCCCCTCTCCTTGACCGTGGCCATCAGTCCACTCCCACGACGCCGGCGAAGAGATCCTCGAGCGAGGTCCGGCTCTTGACGAAATAGCGGATCTGGACGCCTGTCCGGGCCGCGGCCCGGAAGATGTCCATGCGGTCGCTTCCTTCGGGAGCATAGACCTTGATCAGGCCGTCCTCCGCTTCATCGACCCGGCCGCCCAGGGCCTCGAGAGCCTGGCGGAATGGGGCCGCTTCGCCCCTGATCCTCAGCTCATAGAGGCTGTAGCGGATGGCCCGCAGGTCCTCCATGCGCCCTTGCGCGGCCACACGACCGTGGTTAAGGATCACGACCGCATCGCAGATCGATTCGATATCGTCCAGGATATGGGACGAAAGAAGCACCTGGATGGACTTGTGGGCGGCGATGTCGCGGATGAGATCGAGGACCTCCATGCGGCCGGTCGGGTCGAGGCTCGAGGTCGGCTCGTCCAGGAACAGGATCTTCGGGTCGTGGACCAGGGCCTGGGCCAACTTGAGGCGCTGCTTCATGCCGGCCGAATAGGTGTCGAGAAGCCGGTAGCGGGCCTCGCCCAGGCCGACATAGAACAGGACCTCGTGGGCCCTTTTCATGGCTTCCTGCCGGGGCATGCCGGAAAGCTCGCCGAAATAGGCGGTGAACGTCACGGCGTCCATGCCGGCAATGAAACAATCGCTTTCGGGCATGTAGCCGACGGACCGGCGGATCTGGGGCTGCTCGCGCCGGATATCGTAGTCCAGGACCTTGCCCTCGCCGCGCTCCGGGACGAGGAAGCCGAGCAGGATGCGCAGGAGCGTGCTCTTCCCGGCGCCGTTCGGACCCAAGAGGCCGACGGCGCCCTCCCCGATCCGGACGGTCACCCCGTCCAGGGCCGTGATCCGGCCGTAGCGGAAATGAAGGTCGCGGACTTCGATGCTCATGCGAGACGTCCAGTGTATTCTCAATGAGAGACGAGAGGCAAGAAAAAATGTTCCCGCTTTGCTATAATTCCCGCGCCCTCTCCCCGAAAGGAGCCGCCATGAACGCCAAGACCCGCCGGATCTTCCTGATCCTCGCTTGGGGAACGCTTTTGGCTCTTCCCCCGATGACCCGGGCCGCTCAGACGAGCCCGCTCAAGCCCATCGGCTTCGACGATTTCATCGGCATCCAGCGGGTGACCGACCCGCAACTGTCCCCGGACGGGACGCAGATCGCTTTCGTCATCACGGTCATGGACAAGGCGGCCAACCGGGGATCGAGCGATATTTGGATCGTGCCTGCGAAGGGCGGCGAGCCGCGCCGCCTGACTTCGAATCCGGCGTCCGATACGACCCCGCGCTGGTCGCCCGACGGAAAGACCATCGCTTTCATCTCGACCCGCTCGGGCTCGCCCCAGGTCTGGACGATCGACCCGAGCGGCGGCGAGGCCGTCCAATTGACGCGGCTCTCGACCGGCGCGACCGGGGTCGTCTGGTCGCCAACCGGCGACCGCCTGGCGTTCGTTTCGTCCGTTTTCCCCGATCTCGTTGGCGACGACGCGAATCAGGCGCGGTTGCAGGAACGGGACGCGAGCAAGGTCAAGGGACGGATCTACGATCATCTCTTGTACCGGCAATGGAACGCCTGGTGGGACGGCACGCGCAGCCATGTCTTCGTCGTCCCCGCGGCCGGCGGCGCCCCCATGGACGTCACGCCGGGCGACGCGGACACGCCTCCCGGCGATCTCGGCGGCCCCCAGGATTACGTCTTCTCCCCCGATGGGACCGAGATCGCCTTCGTCCGCAACACCGATCCCGAGATCCGGCTGGGCCTGGGCACGAACAACGACATCTTCTTCGTCCCGGCCGGCGGCGGCGAGACCAAGAAGCTGACGACCAACAAGGCCAACGACAATTCCCCCCGCTACTCCCCCGACGGCCGTTTCATCGCTTATCTGGCCATGGCCCGGCCGGGCTTCGAGGCGGACCGAAAGTGCATCATGCTCCATGACCGCAAGGCGGGCACGACGGTCAATCTGACGGAAGCGTTGGATTCCTCCGTCGGCGACATCTTCTGGGCCCCGGGCGGCTCGGCCATCTGCTTCGAGGCCGAGGACCGCGGCCGCTCGGCCATCCTCCGGGTCAGCCCGGCGACCAAGAAGATCGAGCGCCTTCTCGACGGTCATATGGTCGGGTCTCTCTCCCTCTCCCCAGACGGGGGCACGCTCTATTTCCTGATGCAGGCGATCGACAAGCCCAACGACATCTGGTCCTACAACCTCAAGACCAAGGCCCTGACACAGATCACCCGTATCAACGCGGCCCGGCTCGCCGGACTGGATCTGAGGCCGGCCGAGGAATTCGTCTTTGCCGGCGCCGGCGGCGACAAGGTCCACGGCTTCCTGCTCAAGCCACCGGCCTTCGACGCGACGAAAAAGTATCCGCTCCTTATGCTCATCCACGGCGGCCCTCAGGGCGTCTTCGGCGACGATTTCCACTACCGCTGGAACGCCTCGATGTTCGCCGCCGGCGGCTATGTCACCGCCATGGTCAACTTCCACGGCAGCACCGGCTACGGCCAGGTTTTCACCGACTCGATCACCGGCGATTGGGGCGGCAAGCCTTTCGAAGACATCGTCAAGGCCGTCGACTATCTGCGCACCACCTATCCGTTCATCGATCCCGGCAAGCTGGGAGCGGCAGGGGCCTCCTACGGCGGCTACATGATCGATTGGCTCGAAGGTCATACGGACATCTTCAATTGCCTGGTGTCCCACGACGGCGTCTTCGACCTGCGTTCGGAATGGGGCGCGACCGACGAGATGTGGTTCCCGGAATGGGAATATCACGGCACGCCCTGGACGAGCCCGGAGCAGTACGCGAAATGGTCGCCGTCGATGGCCGTGCCGAAGTTCAAGACGCCCATGCTGGTCATCCACAGCGCCAACGACTTCCGGGTCCCGCTCGAGCAGGGGCTGCAGCTCTTCACGTCGCTCCAACGCATGGGCGTGCCGTCGAAGCTCCTCTTCTTCCCCGACGAGGACCACTTCATCTCCAAGCCGCAGAACGCGGAGCTCTGGTGGAAGACGATCCACGAGTGGCTCGCGACCTACCTGAAATAGGTCGAACCCGGCCCGGAGCGGCTCGGAGAGCAGCCTCGCCCTCATGGGAAAATTTTGAAGACGCCGGGACGCGCGTCGGCCTCGGTGCCAAAACAACTCGCTCGGCTTGCGCTAAGCCTCGCTCAAACACGTTTTGGCAGTTTCCCCTGAAACTCCCCTCCTCCGGCGCACGCCCCGGCTAAAATTTTCCAAATCGGGCTCGACTGCCCTCTTCGCCGCTAATTCCACCGGGTTCACTATTTTATGTCGTAGGCCGACGGGCCCTCGTGATCGGAGAATAGGCAAGAACAGAAACCAGGATACATTTGATGGCGAGGGCTAGGTTCTGATGCTACGGCGGGATCAGCCAGGCCCTATAGAGGCAGACGGAGCATGGCTTCGGGGTCGACGCGGGCATCAAAGATCTTGAAGGACCAATGCAGGTGCGGGCCCGTCGAGCGCCCGGTCGAGCCGCAGAGCCCGATCGTCTGACCCTTGGCCACCCTGTCGCCGCGCTTGACCAGGAGCTTTGACATGTGGCCGTACGTGCTGAAGACCCCCAGGCCGTGGTCGATGATCACGGTCTTGCCGCCCAGGTACAGGTCCGACGCCATGGCCACGCGGCCGGCGTTGGCGGCCTTGATCGGCTCCCCGAAAGGCACCCGGAGGTCCAGGCCGGTGTGGAGCGACTGCAGGATGTTGTTGTTGAGACGCCTCTGGCCGAAGTTCGACCAGGACGGGGCGTCGTTCGGGAGGGCGAAGGGCCCGTCGCCCAGCCATTCCGGCGTGACGACGCTCATGGCCAAGGCCACGAGATCGGCCTCCCGCTTGATCCGGGCCTCGAGGGAGGCCGGCGGCGTGACATATTCCGGCTTGAGCTCGAGCTTGGCCGAAGGGAACTTCCGGTACAGGATCAGCAGGTCCTTCCGGATCCGCTCCAGGCGACCGTCCGTTCTGAGCACCTTGACCGTCAGATCGTAGGATCCGGGCTTGGTCTGGACATCGATGCCCAAAAAGGCGAAGACGCTGCGGCCCCCCGGCGCCGGCCGGAGCTCGGCCGTGCGGCCGAGGAAACTAACGGTGGCCGATCGGACCGTCCGGTCGGATTCGAGGGAGATCAGAATGGGCTCCCCGGGCTGCAGGGCCCGGTAGGCCAGACGGATGACAGGGCCACCCGGGACGGGGGCCGTTTGAGCCGCGGTCCTCATAGGGCCGGGAACGGCCAGAGCCAGGACCAGAGCGGCCCCGGCCAGGGCCAAGGAGCGCCCAGGCCGCGGCCCGGCCGGGATCATGCCACGGCTCCCCGGCTGTTCTTTCGCAGGACCTTCCCCGGCAGCTTGCCGGTGTGGGCTCCGTCGTCGACCACGAGCTGGCCGTTGACGATGACCTTGCGGATGCCTTCCGGATAGACGGCCGGCTCTTTGTAGGTGGACTTGTCGATGACCCGGTCCGCATCGAAGACGCAGAGATCGGCGGCCCAGCCGGCCTTGATCTGGCCGCGGCGGACGAAGCCCATGTGGGCCGCAGGCAGGGACGTCATCTTCCGGATCATCTCTTCGAGCGGGACGATCTTCTCGCCGCGGACGTATTTGCCCAGGACGCGCGGGAAAGTCCCGTAGAACCTCGGATGGGGCTTGCCTTTGCTCAGGGGCCCATAGGGCGCCACGGCGGCGCTGTCGGCCCCGATCCCGACATACGGCAGGGCCAGGATGCGCTTGAGGATGTCCTCGCTCCCATAGAAGTCGACCATCTCGACCCCGCCGTTCTCCTCGATGAGCAGGTCGCGCATGAACTCATAGGGCGGCTTCTGGGCCCGGCTCGAGGCCTCGACGACGTTCAGGCCTTCGACCGGGCGGTTCTTGTCCGATCTCACCGAGGTGATCAGGACCTTGTCCCAGGAACCGATCATCTTCTCCTTCTCCGCCAGCGCGGCCCGGAGACGTCCGTCGAGCGCCGGGTTGGCCAGCCGGGTGACAAAGTCCTTGGTGGTCCCCTCGCGAGACCACAGGGGGAACAGGAGGGCCAGGGTCGTGGCCCCGGCGATATAGGGGTAGCGGTCGCTGTGAAGGTCGATCCCGGCCTGCCGGGCCGCCTCGAGCTTGGCCAGGAGCGCGTCGATCTTGGGCCAATACGCGGCGTGGCAGATCTTGAGGTGCGAGATCTGAAGCCGGATGGCCGCCTCCCGGGCGATGCGTATGGCCTCGTCGACGGCTTCGAGGACCTGGACGTCCTCGTTGCGCATGTGGGTCGCGTAGACGCCGCCTGAGGCCGCGGCGACGCGGCTGAGCTCGACCAGCTCTTCAGTCGGGGCGAAGCTGCCGGGCGTGTATTCGAGGCCCGAGGACAGGCCCAGGGCGCCCCCGGCCATGGCCTCGGCCACCAGGGCCTTCATCTTGTCGAGCTCCTCCGGCCGGGCGGCCCGGGCGTCATAGCCCATGGCCGCCGCGCGGACGGTGCCGTGGCCGACGAACGTGGCGAAGTTGATGGCCGTTCCGCCCTGCTCGATCCGCCGGAGAAAGCCGCGGATATCGGTCCAATCCGCGTCCAGGCCGAACTCCTCCTGGAGCTCTCGGCGCATCTCGGCCAGCCCCTCCCCGGTCAGAGGGAACGGGGAGCCCCCGCATTGGCCGCAGATCAAAGTCGTGACACCCTGACGCACCGCGCTTTCGGCCTTGGGGTTGACCAGGATGTTCGTGTCGGTATGATCGTGGACATCGATGAACCCGGGGGCCACGACCAAGCCGTCGGCCTCGATCACGGCGGTCGCCCGGGCCCGCCGGATGCGCCCCAGGGCCCGGATGGCCCCGCCCGAGACGCCCACGTCCATGCGGACGGGCGGACCCCCGGAGCCGTCATAGACAAGCCCGCCGGCGACGAGAAGATCGAGGTCGCGGGTCTTGGAGCAGCCCTGGAGGAGGATGCCGGCGCCGCCGGCCGAGGCCACGGCCGCCGTCGTCAGCGCGCCTTGGAGGAAGGCCCTTCGTTTCATGGTGGTCATATCTCCCGCATCATAGTCAAAACCCGGCCGCGAGTAAACCGTTCCCTCTTGCCTTGGCCGCGGCTTTCTGGTAGATTATCGCTCCCTGGCGCGCCCCGCGCTCGGAGAACCCCGAAAGGACCGATCCATGGCCGACGAAAAGCAGGAATCCACGCCGAAAAGGAAGAAGATCAACGCCTTGACCCAGGCCGAGATCGACGCCGAGCTGACCGAGTGCAAGGAGAAGCAGGGCGGGCTGACCTCGAAATACGCCCGGCAGCTCCTGGCCCGCAAGAAGGCCCGGTCTGCCTGAGGACGGGCGCCTCCCCTTCCCTGTCCTCCGTAAATCCAAGCTGTATTGTTATTTCCGCCCGTTTCTGGTAAAATAGCCCGGAAAAAATATCAGGAGACAAAACAAGCGTGATAAGCAAGGAACAGAAGACGAAGATCGTCAAGGACAACCAGGCCCACCCCGCCGATTCGGGCTCGCCTGAGATCCAGGTCGCCTTGCTGACGGAGCGGATCAACCTGCTCGTCCAACACTTCGGCGACCACAAGAAAGACTTCCATTCCCGGGCCGGCCTCATGAAGCTGGTCGGGCAGAGAAAGCGGCTCCTCGAGTACATCAAGAAAGACGATGTCAGCCGCTACGAAAAGCTCATCCAGAAGCTCGGCCTGCGCAAGTAGGCCCCGCCTCCAAAGGAACCACCCATGTCCCACACTATCAGTCTAGAGATCAACAAGCGGACCCTGTCCATCGAGTTCGGCAAGATGGCCAAGCAGGCCGACGGCTCGGCCCTGCTGCGCTACGGCGACACGATGATGCTGGTCACGGCCACCTCCCGCAAGGAGCTCAAGGAAGGCAAGGACTTCCTGCCCCTCATCGTCGACTACCGCGAGAACACCTACGCCGCCGGCAAGATCCCGGGCGGCTTCTTCAAGCGCGAAGGCCGGCCCTCCGAGCGCGAGATCCTCATGGCCCGGCTCATCGACCGGCCCATCCGGCCGCTCTTCCCCGAGGGCTACTTCTACGACACCCAGATCGTCGGCCTGCTGCTCTCGGCCGACCTCGAGACCGAGCCCGACACGCTCGGGGTCATCGGCGCCTCGGCCGCCCTCTATCTCTCCGACATCCCCTTCACGACGCCCCTCGGCGCGGTCAAGATCGGCCTGGTCGACGGCGCCTACGTCGTCAACCCGACCAGCGACGAGCTCGGTCGCAGCCCGCTCAACCTGACCGTCGTCAGCAACGAGAGCGGCATCATCATGATCGAAGCCGGGGCCCAGGAGATCGAGGAGGAGAAGATCCTCGAGGGATTGACCCTGGCCCACGAGACCAACCAGCGCATCATCCAGGCCCAGAAGGACGCCTTCGCCGCGCTCGGCATCAAGAAGCGCGGGTTCACCGCCGCGACCGTCGACGCCGGGAAGTTGGCCCAGTTCGAGGCCCAGCACGGCCCGGCCCTGCTCGAGGCCATGCAGGTCAAGGGCAAGAAGGCCAGCGAGGTGGCCATGATCGCGGTCCGCGACGCCGCCCTGGCCCTCATCCCCGAGGACCAGCCGGCCGCGAAGGTCGAGGCCAAGGGCCTTTTCTACAGGCTCGAAGAGAAGCTCTTCCGGGAGCTCGTCTTGAAGAAGAAGCTCCGCACCGACGGCCGCGGCTTCGACGACATCCGGCCCATCACGGCCGAGGTCGGCCTGCTGACCCGGACCCACGGCTCGGCCCTGTTCACCCGCGGCGAGACCCAGGCCCTGGCCACGGTCACGCTGGGGACCTTCGAGGACGCCCAGCGGCTCGACAGCCTGGGCGAGGAATCGAAGAAGCGGTTCATGCTCCACTACAACTTCCCGTCCTTCTCCGTCGGCGAGGTCGGCTTCCTGCGGGCCCCCGGCCGGCGCGAGATCGGGCACGGCGCCCTGGCCGAGAAGTCCATCCTGCCGGCCATCCCCGACATGGAGACCTTCCCCTATACGATCCGCATCGTCTCCGACATCCTGGAGAGCAACGGCTCCTCGTCGCAGGCCACGGTCTGCGGCGGCATCCTGGCCCTCATGGACGCCGGCGTGCCCCTCAAGATGGTCGTGGCCGGCATCGCCATGGGCCTGGTGTCCGACTGCGGCGAGTACGCCATCCTGACCGACATCGCGGGGCTCGAGGACCACTACGGCGACATGGATTTCAAGATGGCCGGCACCGAGAAGGGCGTCACGGCCATCCAGCTCGACCTCAAGATCCCGTGCGTCACGCTGCCCCTGCTGCGCGAGATCATGGCCAAGTCGAAGGCCGCCCGGCTCAAGGTCCTGGCCCGGATGAAAGAGGCCATCGCCGAGCCGCGGCCGGACATCTCGGTCTACGCGCCCCGCATCCTCATCCTGAACATCAACCCGGAGAAGGTCGGCGAGGTCATCGGCCCCGCCGGCAAGATCATCAAGAAGATCATCAGCCAGACCGGGGCCAAGATCGACATCGAGGAGGACGGCAAGATCCTCATCGCCTCGCCCGACATGTCCGCCGCCGAAGCGGCCAAGCAGATGATCCTCGACCTCACGGCCGAGGCCGAGCTGGGCAAGGTCTACACCGGCAAGATCGTCCGCCTCGAGGAGTACGGGGCCTTCGTCGAGATCATGCCCAATCTGGTCGGCCTGCTCCACATCTCCGAAGTCGCGCCATACCGGATCAAGAGCATCCACGACGTCCTGCACCTCGGCGATACGGTCACGGTCAAGGTCGTCAGCATCGACCCGGCCGACAACAAGATCCGGCTCAGCAAGAAGGCCTGCGAGGAAGGCGGCGGGGGAGACAACCCCGATTCGACGCCCCGCCCGCCGGCCCCCCGGGACTATCCCCGGGAACACGGTCCCGACCACCGGGGCGGTCACGACCGCGATCGCGGCGGCCGCGGCCGGTTTTGATTTTGCCGGCCCTTGGCCTATAATCCATCGCAGGCCGTCGCGCCGCGCGTCGGCCCGGAATGACGATGTTTCGCTCTCACGACCGGCCTGGCTTTACGCTCATCGAGATGATCGTCGTCCTGTCGATCGTCGCCGTCCTGGCGATGTCCGCGCTTCCCCTGGGCAAGATGGCCGTCAAGAGGGCCAACGAGATCGAGCTCCAGCGCGCCCTCCGGACCCTGCGCGAAGCGATCGACGCCTACAAGAAGATGGCCGACGAGAAGAAGTTCGAATTCGACTCCGACACCGAGGGCTATCCCCCGACGCTGGAGGCCCTGGTCAAGGGGGTCGAGGTCCAGGACAAGGATTCCAAGGGCAAGGCGGGGGCCAAGAAGACGGTCAAGTTCCTCCGCCGCATCCCGAAGGACCCCATGACCAACTCTTACGATTGGGGCCTGCGGTCCTACCAGGACGATTTCGATTCGGCCGTCTGGGGAGAGGAGGATGTGTACGATGTCTATACGAAAAGCCCGAACACGGCCCTCGACGGGACCAAATACAAGGACTGGTGATAGCGGCTTCACGCTCATCGAGATCATCATCGTCCTCGGCATCATCGCGCTCCTCGTCGGCGTCGCCCTGCCAACCTACAAATCGGCCACGGTCAAGGCCCGGGAGGCCGTGCTCCACGAGAACCTCTTCATCCTGCGCAAGCTCATCGATCAATACGCCCAGGACAAGGGCAAATACCCGGCCTCGCTGCAGACCCTGATCGAGGACAGCTATATCCGGTCCATCCCGGTCGACCCGATGACCCATGAGTCGACGACCTGGGTGGAGATCCGCGAGCAGCCGACGGCCGAGGAGCCCATGCTGGCCGAGATCCCCGGCATCATCGACGTCAAGTCCGGTTCGGACCAAAAATCGCCCATCGATGGATCGCCTTACAATAGCTGGTAGACGCCCCGGCGAACGGGGCTACATCCTCATCATCCTGATGATGGCCGTCCTCGTCATCAGTCTCGGTCTGCTCATCGCCATGCCCGTCTGGCAGACGGAGCTGCAGCGCGAGAAGGAAGAGGAGCTCATCTTCCGCGGCCAGCAGTACGCCGAGGCGGTGCGCCTCTATACCAAGAAGAACCCCGGCCGCTTTCCGACGACGCTCAAGGAGCTGCTGGACAAGAAGTGCATCCGCCGGCTGTACCGGGACCCCTTCAGCCGCGACGGGAAATGGAACGTCGTTCTGGCCTCGACCGCGCCGATGGCGGGGACGGGCGCCTCGGAGTCCGGTGCCGGCGGCCCGGCGGGCGGCCAGGCGGCCCAGGAAGTCCTGGTCGCGCCCGAGCGGGCCCTGTCGGCCATCAAGAACGCCCGCATCCTGGGCGTCGTCAGCTCGTCGATGGCCAGATCGGTCAAGATCTACAACGACCAGGAAAGCCACGACAAATGGTTGTTCTTTTTCGGTCAGGACCCCAAGAAGCTGCCGAAGATCGTGTACTACGGCGAGAAGCGCTGACCCCCGCCGGCCGGCGTCATGAGGCCCGCACCAGCGGGACGAAGCGGACGCCCAGCAAACGCTCCCGATCGAGCCCCCTGTCGCTCCGGCGGACGAGCACGAGTTCCTGAAGGTCGGTCCCGACGGGAACGATCATCCGGCCGCCGGCCGCGAGCTGATCTTCGAGCGCCGCCGGCAGCCGGGCCGCCGCGGCCGTGACGACGATCCCGTCAAAGGGCGCCGCTTCGGGCCAGCCGCCGGAGCCGTCTCCGACGCGATAGTGGATATTGGCATAGCCGAGGCCCTCGAGGACACCCCGGGCTCCCTCCGCCAGGGGCGCCACGATCTCGATCGTCCAGACCTCCCCGGCGATCTCGGCCAGGACGGCGGTCTGATAGCCCGAGCCGGTCCCGACCTCGAGGACCTTCTCTCCGCCTCTGAGGCCGAGCGTCTCGGTCATGTAGGCGACGATGTACGGCTGGGAGATCGTCTGTCCCCCGCCGATCGGCAGGGGCTCGTCGGCGTAGGCCTGGTCCCGCAGGCCCGCGGGCACGAACAGGTGCCGCGGGACCGTGGCCATGGCCTTGAGGACGAGGGGATCGCGGACGCCGCGGGCCCGGATCTGGGTCTCGGTCATCGCCCGCCGTTCTCGGGCCCGATCGGCCTCCACAGGCAGCCCTCCCCTTCTCTCAGTAGGCCCGCGCAAAATACGCCCGGACCTGGCCCTTGCGGCCGCAGGCCACGCAAGGTTGATCCGTCCGGGCCTCTTGATCGTCGAGCGGGATGATCCGGATAGTGGCCATGGTCTCGGCCTTGATCTTGGCCTCGCAGGCCTCGTCGCCGCACCAGGCGGCCCGGACGAAGCCACGCTGCGCCTCCAGGATGTCTTTGAACCCGGCGTAATCGGACGCGTCCCGGATGTTCGCCTCGAGGTAGGCCCGGGCCTGGGCCAGCAGCCCGGCCTGGATCTCGTCGAGAAGGGCCGGGACCCGGGCCGTGAGCGAGGCCAGCGGCACCGTCTCCTTGGCCCGGGTGTCGCGGCGCACGAGGACGGCCTGGCCGGCCTTGACGTCCCGCGGTCCGATCTCGACTCGCAGAGGCACGCCGCGCATCTCGTACTCGGAGAACTTCCAGCCGGGCGTGGCCTCCTCGCGGGCGTCGATCCCGGCCCGGAGGCCGGCTCTCTTCAGCTCCGCCGCGACGGCCTCGGCCGCGGGCAGCACGCTGGCCTTCCAGTTGCCGATCGAGATGGGCACGACCATGACCTGCACCGGGGCGATGCGGGGCGGGAAGCGGAGACCCGAATCGTCGCCGTGGACCATGATCAGGGCCCCGATCGTCCGGGTCGTCATGCCCCAGGACGTCTGCCAGACGTACTGGAGCGTCTGGTTGCGGTCCTCGAACTTGATATCGAAGGCCTGCGAGAAATGCTGCCCGAGGTTGTGCGACGTGCCCATCTGGAGGGCCTTGCCGTCCGACATCAGGGCTTCGATGGCGTAGGTCATGGACGCGCCGGCGAACTTTTCGCTGAGGGACTTGCGGCCCGAAAGGACGGGGATGGCCAATTCGGATTCGCAGAAGTCCCGGTAAAGCCCGAGGATCTTGAGGGTCTCGGCCTCGCCTTCCTCGGCCGTCTCGTGACAGGTGTGGCCTTCCTGCCAAAGGAACTCGGTCGTGCGCAGGAACGGCCGGGTGACCTTCTCCCAGCGGACGATGTTGGCCCACTGGTTGACGAGCACCGGCAGGTCGCGCCAGGACTTGATCCACTTGGCGTACATATGGCCGATGATGGCCTCGGAGGTCGGCCGGACGGCCAGCCTCTCCTCGAGCTCCTCCTTGCCTCCGACCGTCACCCAGGCGACCTCGGGGGAAAAGCCCTGGACGTGCTCGGCCTCCTTCTTGAGGAAGCTCTCGGGGATGAACAACGGAAAGTAGGCGTTGACATGGCCGGTGGCCTTGATGCGGAGGTCGAGCCCCCGCTGAATGTTCTCCCAGACCGCGTAGCCATGCGGGCGGATGACCATCATGCCCTTCATGGGCGTGTAATCGGCGAGCTCGGCCTTCTGGACGATCTCGACGTACCACTTCGAGAAATCCTCGCTCTTGGGCGTGATCTGGCGGACCTGGCGATCGGATTCGTTCACGTCATCTCCTTGTGCGGCCCGGGCAATCTATGAGAACGCTGTTATTCTCCATAGGCCCTGAAACCAAGACCAACGTTGCCATAAATGGCCCAGGTTGAGCGTTTTACGATTCTAGCGGCCGGGTCGGAGATTGTCAAGGAAGCCAGCCGAGGGAAGCCGGGACATGAGCCATTTCTCCGGAAATGGGATCGTGTCCCTGAGTTTTCCAAAGGCCGGGCCCGGCGATAGACTGGGCGAGGCGGAGCCAAGGCGGGAATATCCCCCGCGTCTTCACCGTTAGGGGTGATTGACCGTCCCGGCCGGGCTTGCGATGCTGGGTGCGCCAAGTTTCGAAGGAAAAGGAAGTCGATATGCTGAGCAGGATCACCTGGGAGTCCAGGCCTCTCCGGCACCGCCCGCCCGAACGGGGTTTCAAGCTCGCCCTGCCCATGAGCGTCGAGGGGCCCGATCCGAACGGCTCCTTCTTCCATGAGGAAACGACGCTCAAGTTCATGAGCCATCAAGGCGCTTTGTTCCCCCTGGCCAGTCCGGTCGCCTTGGGATCGCGGCTGAAGCTGGCCATCGCCCTGCCGCCCAAGCTCGGCGAGGGGCGGACGCTGACGCTGGTCGTCAAGGGGACGATCGTCGATGTCGATAGCGGCGATGACGATGGGGCCCCCCCTCAGGTCGCCCTCCGTCTCGAGTCCCGCTACATCATCCAGGCGGACGCCGGGTGAGCCAGGCAGCCTGCCGCCTCAGGCGCCTAGCCGCCGGCGGTGAGGCGGCCGGCCCGAATATGACCCCGCGATTCCCCAGGAAAAGCGATTCCGGCTGGCGGCCCTACCTGTAAAATGCCGTCCGACATGGAAATGGTCAAGTCTCTTCATGATCCCTCCCCCCAAGGCGCGGCCAGGGCCGGCAAGAGGGAGCGCTCCTTCGAGCTCTCTCTGCCGGCCTTGGTCAAGGGCCTGGACGCCGCGGGGCGGAAGTTCGAGGAGCAGACCTCGGTCTGCGGCATCAGCGCCCAGGAGGTGTCCCTCCGCCTCAAGGCCCGCCTGATGATCGATTCCCAGCTGACCCTTTTCCTTGACGTCCCCCGGACGCTGATCCTCGAAAGCCCGCTGCGCCTGGTCCTGTCCGGCGCGGTCGTCTATGTCCGGCTGGAGGAGAAGGGAGAGAAGACCCAGTTCATCGTGGTCCGCCTGGACCGCGGCTTTCGCCTTCACCCCAACGGCCTGGAGCCGGCCTGATCACGGACTGAAACTCCCCACCCTTCTCGGCTCCTCGGGAGCCCTCGTTACTCATCACCGCGCCTTGGATCCCCTGGGGCGCGGGCCCCTTCGGCGTCCCGGCGGCCGCGAGGGTCACCCCTCGGCTTGACAAGCCGTCGACGAATGACTTATGATTCCGGCCGACCTTATGGACAAATCGCCCAAATCCAAAAAAAATCCTAAGGGGGATGAGACCAGTATGGAGAAAAAGAAGATCCCCGCGACCCCCGAGCCTTCTTCGAAGATCTCCCTGCTCGTGTTCTGCCCGTCGGACATCATCCTTTCCGGCATCCTCCGGGCCCTCGAGTCCGACTCCGACCTGGAGATCCTGAACATCGAGAAGAATACGATCGAGTCGTTCATGGATTCGATCAAGAAGCTCAAGCCTCAGGTCATCCTGTTCGCCCACATGGAGGCCCTGCCCAATCTTCGCGAGATCTGCAAAGCCATCCGGGAGCTGTCCAAGACCCAGGGCCAGGGCCGCGAGGAGCTGCTGCTTCTCGGCAGCATCCCCGCCCACGAGGAGATCGTCAACCTCATCAATGCCGGGGCCCGCGGCTACTTCGACCTCAACGATGCCTCAACGCAGCTGCCGGAGGCCGTCCGGGCCGTCCATAAGGGCGAGATCTGGCTGCCCCGCGACAAGATGTCCAGCATCATGGACCGGATCATCTCGGTCGTCGGCCGCGAGCTCAAGGAAAAGACGCTCGACCAGCTCACCCCGACCGAGTTCCAGGTCTTGCGCCTGATCGGTCAGGGCAAGAGCAACGACGACATCGCCGAGCTGATGTTCATCAGCAAGAACACGGTCCGGTCCCACATCAAGAGCATCTACGCCAAGCTCGACACCCACAGCCGTCTTCAGCTGGCGCTTTACGCCATCAATTCGGCCCTCTTTTAAGGCGAGGAAGCGAGGACCCCCATGCCCAAGACAGCCGCTCCCAAGAAGAAGACCCCGGCCCTCCCCGAGGACCTGGAGATCAACCGCCGCCGCGAGTGGCGGTTCGAGTTCCCGCTGGACACGCTCATCGAGGGCAGCCTGGCCGGCGGCGCCAAGTTCAAGGAAGAGACCCACCTCGAGAACATCTCCTCCGGCGGCGCCTACTTCACCCTGGATTCCGGGGTCGTCGTCGGCTCCAAGCTCAATCTCTATATCGAGCTGCCGGAGAAGCTGGCCGACGGCAAGAAGATGAGGATGCGCCTCGGAGGCATCACCGTCCGCCTGGAAAAGCCCGACAGGAAAACGAAACGCCAGGGCGTCGCCGTGCGGTTCAGCGATGACATGTTCAAGGTCGTCCCCGTCAAGAAAGACGCCAAGAAGAAGAAATAGCGTCCTCCGGGTCGCCCTGACCGGGGGGATCGCCTGCGGCAAGTCCGTCGTCGCCCACCTTCTCGCCGACAAGGGCGCGGTCGTCTATTCCGCGGACCGGGCGGCCCACGCCCTGATGGTCCCTGGCCGGCCGGCCTGGAAAGAGATCGTGGCCCGGTTCGGCCGGTCCATCCTTCGGCCCGACCGGACCATCGACCGGGCCGCGCTGGGCGCCATCGTGTTCAGCGACGCGGGGGCCCGCCGCTTCATCGACGGCGTCGTGCATCCGCTCGTTCTGGCCGACCAGGAAAAGGCCTTCCGGCGCGTCGCGCGGGAAGGCCGGGCCCGCCTCTTCGTGGTCGAGGCGGCCCTGATCGTCGAGGCCGGATACGCGGCCCGATTCGACCGGGTCGTCGTCGTCCGCTGCAGCCGGACCGAGCAAGTCCGCCGCCTGCGCGCCCGGGACGGCATCACCCGGGCCGCGGCCTTGCGGAAGATCGGGTCGCAAATGCCGCTCCGGGACAAGCTGCGGCATGCGGACTATGCCGTCGACGCGTCGGGAACCCTGGCCGAGACGATCGAGCAGGCGGAGCGGCTCTTCGCGCAGCTCATGCGCGACGCCGAGCTTAAATAAGATGGGGTCAAACCTATTTTTCGTTACTTTTCGACCGAACGCATTCCATCGCGTCGGCAGACTACGACAAAAACTGACGAAAAATAGGTTTGACCCCGTCTTGATTTAGGCGGGTTTGGACTTGGAGAGGAGGGTCTTGAGCTCCTGGCCGGGGCGGAACTTGATCCGCTGCCCCTTTTCGATGCGGATCTGCTTTTGACGGCGGATATCCCGGCCAAAGCCGGTCTTCTTGGCCACGACCTTGAAGCTGCCGAAGCCGCGGATCTCGACCTTGTCCTTGCTGGCCAGGGCGGTCTTGAGCGACTCCAGAACGGCCTCGACGATCGACAGGGACTTAGCCCGGTTGAACTCGGTCTTCTTCTCGATCGCCAAGGCGATATCGTTCTTGATCATCGGAGTCACTCCTTGCGAAAAGGCGAATACTATTTTTAATTGATTGAAAATAAAATGTCAAGCCCCAACGTGGAGCGGCGCGATCGATTGACTTGCCGCGGCCACGTCCTTATAATGAAGAAACGGTGAAAGGTAAAACCCTCGTTGCGCTGGCCGTGCTGCTGGCGCCGGCTTTGGCCTCGGCCGCGGTCATCAAGATCAAGGTCGACGCCCCGATCCATCCCATCACCGCCGAGTACATCATCCAGACCATCGATCAGGCCGACCGGGCCCACGACGAGCTCGTCATCCTGACCCTCGATACGCCCGGCGGTCTCGACTCGTCGATGCGCGAGATCATCGCCAAGATCGTCAATGCCAGGACGCCGGTCGCGGCCTTCGTCGGGCCCAGCGGGGCCCGGGCCGCGTCGGCCGGCCTCCTCATCGCCCTGGCCTGCGACGTTTTTGCCATGGCCCCGGGCACGAACACGGGCGCCGCCCATCCGGTCGGCATCTCGCTCATCGGTCAGGCGATGGACAAGACCATGGAGGAGAAGGTCACCAACGACGCCGCGGCCTATGTCCGGTCGATCGCCGAAAAGCGCGGCCGCAACGTCCGCATGGCCGAGGACGCGGTCCGCAAGAGCCTGTCCTACACGGAGCGGGAGGCCCTCGCGGGAGGTCTGATCGATCTCGTCGTCAACTCCGGGGACGAACTCATCGCCCGCCTCGACGGCCGGACGATCAAACGCTTCGACGGCGCAACCCAGATCCTGGCCTTGGCCGGCAAGCCCGTCGTCGAGCGTCCGATGTCCTTCCGGCAGCGGTTCCTGCTGACCATCGCCAATCCCAACCTGGCCTTCTACCTGCTCCTGATCGGCCTGCTCGGCCTGTACATCGAATTCACCCACCCGGGGGCCGTCCTGCCGGGCGTCTTGGGCGGCATCAGCTTGCTGTTGGCCATCTTCGCCTTCCAGATCCTGCCCATCAGCTATGTCGGCCTGGGCCTGATCATCCTGGCCATCATCCTGTTCATTCTCGAGATCAAGGTCCAGAGCTTCGGCGTCCTGGCCATCGGAGGCATCGTCGCCATGATCATCGGAGCCCTCATGCTCATCAAGGCCCCTGTCCCTGAAATGAGGCCCAGCTTGACCTACATCCTGCCGTTCGTCATCGCCGTCTCGGCCATCATCCTGTTCCTGCTCACGCTCGTCTTCAGGGCCCACGCCCGCCCGGCCTCGACGGGGCGCGAGGGCATGATCGGCGAGACCGGCACGGCCCGAACCGACCTCTCCCCCGCCGGCAAGGTCTTCGTCCACGGCGAGCTCTGGGAGGCCGAGGCCGATACGCCCATCCGCGCCGGCGAGCCTGTCAAGGTCGTCGAGGTCCGCGGACTGAAGCTTAAGGTCACCAAAGTCTGACAAGGAGGCGTCCCATGTTCTTCACTCTGCCTATCATCGTCATCACCGTCGTCGTCCTGTACATCCTGAACTCGATCAAGATCCTGAGGGAATACGAGCGCGGCGTCATCTTCCGCTTGGGCCGGCTGCTGCCCCGCCCCAAGGGACCCGGCCTCATCCTCGTCTTTTCGCCCATCGACCGCATCGTCCGGATCAGCTTACGGCTCATCACCATGGACATCCCGCCGCAGGATGTCATCACCCGGGACAACGTCACGGTCAAGGTCAACGCGGTCCTCTACTTCCGCGTCATCGATCCGCTCAAGTGCGTTATCGAGGTCCAGGACTACATCTACGCCACCTCCCAGCTGGCCCAGACGACCCTGCGCAGCCTCCTCGGCCAGGTCCCTCTCGACGATCTCCTGTCCGAGCGGGAAAAGCTCAACGCCCGCCTCCAGGAGATCATCGAACAGCACACGGACCCCTGGGGCATCAAGGTCCAGCTTGTCGAGATGAAGCAGGTCGACCTGCCGGAGAACATGATCCGGGCCATCGCCAAGCAGGCCGAGGCCGAGCGCGAGCGGCGGGCCAAGGTCATCCACGCAGACGGCGAATTCCAGGCCGCGGACAAGCTGACCCAGGCCGCCGACATCATCTCCAGGAATCCCCAGGCCCTGCAGCTCCGTTTCCTGAGCACGCTCACCGAGATCGCCACCGAGAAGAACTCGACGATCGTTTTCCCCTTGCCCATGGAATTCCTGCGGGCCTTCTCGTTCGATAAGAGCCAGGAGAAGAAATAGATCCGATGAAGAACAAAGACTTCCGCGAGATCCAGGTCTCGAGCAGCCTCCTCGTGGTCATCTTCCTGGGGGTCCTGGCCTTGGGCGTGTTCATCTTCCTTCTCGGCGTCTCGGTCGGCAAGAAGGAGGTCGGGGCCGGGACTCCGTCCCAGATCGTCACCCAGCAGATCCCCGAGCCAGTCAAGGAGTCGCCGGTCAAGCCGCCCGCTTCCGATTCCGGCGCCGAGACCCAGAGCCCTGGTCTGAAGTCATCGGCGCCGGGCCAGGTGCAGGCGGGCCATGAAGCCGCCGTGACCAATCCGACGCCGAAGGAGCCCGCCGTCGATAAGGCGCCGGGCCCGGCCCCGAAGCCGGCGCCAGAAACGAAGAAGCCCACGGCCACGGTCCCCTCCGGGGCGGGGCTCTACTATGTCCAAGTTGCGGCCTATACGGAGCGGTCCCAGGCCCAGGCGGCCGCCGACAAGTACCGGAAGCAGGGCTACACGGCCGTCGTCACCAACCCGAAGCCGTCGGAGACCAAGACCTGGTACCGGGTCCGCCTGGGCGGCTATCCCACGCGGGATAAGGCCACCGCCCTGCTCGCCAAGCTCAACGCGGCCGGCAAGAAGACCGATTTCCGGATCGTCCAGGACTGAGCCCCGCTGTCTCCAAAGGAACGATACCATCATGACACCTGTCGACAACAAGACGCTCGACCTCAGATCAAGGCTCACCGGCCTCTTCGCGAAAATCGAAGAGGTCCGAGGTTTTCTTTGACCTCGATCACAAGACCGCCGATCTCGGGCAGATAAACGCGCGCCTGGCGTCCCCGGAGGTCTGGCAAGATCAAAAGACCTCGCAGACTCTCCAGCAGAAGAAGAAGCTCCTGGAGAAGGACCTCCAGTTCTTCAAGAAGATCCTGGGCCAAAAGGAGGAGCTCGAGGTCCTGACCGAGCTCGCCGCCGAAGGCGAGAGCGTCGAGAGCGACCTCGAATCGGGCCTCGACCGGCTCGAGAAGGACCTCCAGGAGGCCGAGCTGCGGGTTCTGTTCTACGACGCCGACGACGTGCGCAACGCCCTCTTGACCATCCATCCGGGCGCGGGCGGCACGGAATCCCAGGACTGGGCCCAGATGCTCCTACGCATGTACTTGCGCTATGCCGAGCGCAAGGGGTTCAAGGCCGAGATCCTCGACCATCAACCCGGCGAGGAGGCCGGGCTGAAGAGCGCCACGGTCCGGGTCGAAGGCGATTTTGCCTTCGGCAATCTCAGCCAGGAGACGGGCGTTCACCGGCTTGTCCGCATCTCCCCCTTCGACGCCGCCAAGCGCCGCCACACCTCCTTCGCCGCCGTCTTCGCCTACCCGGAGGTCGACGAGGACATCCAGGTCGACATCAACCCTGACGATCTCCGCATCGACACCTACCGGGCCTCCGGCGCCGGAGGCCAGCATGTCAACCGGACGGACTCGGCCGTGCGGATCACCCACATCCCGACCGGCATCGTCGTCCAGTGCCAGAACGAGCGCTCGCAGCACAAGAACAAGGCCATGGCCATGAAGATCCTCAAGGCCCGGCTGTACGAGCTCGAGAAGATGAAGCAGAACGAGAAGATGGAGAAGCTCGAGGACGCCAAGTCCGATATCGCCTGGGGCAACCAGATCCGGTCCTACGTCCTCCACCCCTACCGGATGATCAAGGACCTGCGGACGCGGGTCGAGACCGGCGACACGGACCGGGTCCTCGACGGCGATCTCGACGAATTCATCAAGGCGGCCCTCGTCCTGCGCAAGAACGCGGCTAAAGCGAAAGCCTGAAGGACGCCTCCATGACCCACGGCCACGATCCCGAGAGCGGAAGCGGCGGCCCCGGCGGGCCGGAGTTCCTGCCTCCGCTCGAATTCAGCTCCATCGTCATCCTGCTCTACTTCCCGGCCCTCGTCCAGCTCGGCCTGGTCGAGGACCCCGCGAAGGGCGAGCACCAGGAGAATCTCGGCCTGGCCAAGAGGAATATCGACCTCCTGGACCTGCTCCAGGACCGGACCAAGGGCAACCTCGCCGGCGAGGAGCAGAAGTTCCTCGACGGCGTCCTCGGCCAGCTCAAGATGGCTTATCTCAAGAAGGCCGAGATCGTGAAGATGTAGCGGCATGGTCGTCACCTGCGGCCTCGACGATCCCCGGCTCCGTCCTCGCCCGTCCGCCGTCGCCGTGGGCAATTTCGACGGCCTCCACCGCGGCCACCGGAAGATCCTGTCCCGCCTCTGCCGGCTGGCCCGAGCGCGCGGCCTGCGCTCGCTCGTGCTGACCTTCGAGCCTCATCCGGAGCGGGCCTTGGGCAAGCGGTCCGTCCGGATGATCGACACCCCGGCCCAGCGGCTCGAGCGGCTCCGGGGCACCTGCGTCGACGCCGTGGCGGTCATCCCCTTCGACCGGCGCTTCGCGCATCTTGGCGGGCCGGCCTTCGTCGATGGCGTCCTGAGGGACCGGCTCGGGGCCTGCGAGGTCGTGGTCGGCCGCGGCTTTCGCTTCGGCAAGGAGCGGCGCGGCGACACCGCGACGTTGGGCCGCCTCGGACGGCGGGCCGGGCTCGGCGTCCACGTGGTGGCTCCGGTCATTTTGAAGGGCCGGGTCGTCAGCTCGACGGTCATACGCGATCTGCTCGGCCGCGGCCGGGTCGAGGAGGCCTCCCGGCTCCTGGGCCGGCCCTATGAGATCCGGGGCCGGGTCGTCCGAGGGCATCGGCGGGGCCGGCTCCTCGGCTTCCCTACGGCCAACCTGGAGACCGGGAATGAGATCCTGCCCGACGGGGTCTTCATCACCGAAACCGTGCTCCGCGGCCGGGCCCACAGGTCTGTGACCAGCGTCGGGACCAATCCCACCTTCGGGCCTCATCCTCTGACCGTCGAGACCCTGGTCCTCGACTTCAAGGGCTCCCTCTACGGGGCGGCGATCGCCGTCCGCTTCCTGAAAAGGATCCGCCCGACCCGGACCTTCCCCGATGCGGCCTCCCTCACCGCCCGCATCCGCCGGGACATCGGCGAGGCCCAGGCCTGGTTCTCCCGCCGGGGTTGACAATTGAGCCGGGTTTGGGCAAAGTTCAAAGAGCCGAAATCCCCTCCCAGGAGTCCGCGAATGGTTGAAAAGACCAAAGCCCGCATCATGGACGCCACGAAGATCCGACGCGTGCTCGCCCGCGTCGCCACGGAGATCATCGAACGGAACCGGAACCTCAAGAGCCTGGTGATCGTCTCCGTCAAACCCCGGGGCCTGGCCATCGGCAAGCGCCTGGCCGGCCAGATCAAGGAGCTCGAAGGCGTCGAGATCCCGGTCGGCCTCCTCGACTACGCGCGCTACAGGGACGACCGGCCGGTCCCGCCGGCCAAGGAAGCCCTTTACAGCGCCGGGCTGGGCTTCCCCGTCGCCAAGAAGAACGTCCTCCTCGTCGACGACGTCCTGATGACCGGCCGGACCATGCGGGCGGCCATGGACGCGCTCATCGACCGGGGCCGGCCGCAGTCGGTCCAGCTCGTCGTTCTGATCGACCGGGGCCATCGCGAGCTGCCCATCCGGCCGGACTTCGTCGGGAAGGTCCTGCCGACCTCGCGTCGGGAAAAGGTCCGGGTCCGGCTCAAGGAGACCGACGGGAGCGAAGAGATCGTCATCGCGGAACCGGTGAAGGCCGGAGCGAGACCACGGTGATCGTCCTCCGGGGCGGCCGGGTCATCGATCCGGCGGAGCGACTCGACGGGCTCTTCGATGTCCTCGTCGACGGGGACCGGATCGCCGCCGTGGGCCCGATGCTCGAGGCCTCCGGCGCCAGGCCGATCGACGCGAGCGGCCTGGTCATCGTCCCGGGCCTCATCGACATGCACGTCCACCTGCGGGAGCCCGGGGATGAAGCCAAGGAGACCATTCTCACGGGCGTCCGGGCCGCGGTCAAGGGCGGCTTCGCGGCCGTCTGCGCCATGCCCAACACCCGCCCGGTCAACGACCGGATAGAGATCACGGAGTTCCTGCTGGCCCGGGCCCGGCAGGCCGGGCGGGCCCATGTCTTGCCCATCGCCGCCATCACGCGCGGCTCCGCCGGCCGCGAGATCGTCGACATGGCCGGCCTCGCGGCCGCCGGCGCCGTGGCCTTTTCGGACGACGGGCGTCCCGTGTCCGACGACGCGGTCATGCGCCAGGCCCTGGAGGCCGCGGCGGCCGCGGACCGCCTGATCATCGACCACTGCGAAGACAAGGCCCGGGCCGGGAACGGGGTCGTCAACGAAGGTCCCGTCTCCGTCCGTCTCGGCGTCCCGGGCATCCCGGCGGCCGCCGAGGACATCATGGTGGCCCGGGACATCCGCCTGGCCGAGGCCACAGGCACCCGGGTCCACATCGCCCATCTGTCGACGGCCGGCGCGGTCCGCTTGGTCGCCGAGGCCAAGGCCCGCGGCGTCAGGGTCTCGGCGGAGGCCACGCCGCATCACCTCTTTCTGGCCGAGGACGACCTTGCGGGGGGCGACCCCGATTTCAAAATGAATCCGCCGCTTCGGACCGCGGCCGACCGCGCCGCGCTTGTCGAGGCGGTGCGGTCCGGCGTCATCGATGTCATCGCGACCGACCACGCGCCGCACACGGCCGAAGAGAAGAGCCGCGGACTCGCGGCCGCCCCGTTCGGCGTCGTCGGGCTCGAGACGGCCGTGGCCCTGGTCCTGGACCGGCTGGTGCGGCCGGGGACGATCTCGCTGGCCCGCTTGGTCGAGCTCTTGGCGAGCCGGCCGGCCCGGCTGCTCGGCTTGTCCGGGAAGGGCCGGATCGCCGCCGGCGCCGACGCGGATCTGACCGTCCTCGATCTCGAGCGGGCCGGCCAGGTCGACAAAAGCCGATTCGAATCCAAGGGGCGGAACACGCCCTTCGACGGCTGGACCCTGCGGGGCGGACCGGTGATGACCCTCGCCGGGGGCCGGGTCGTCTATCCCTTCGGATGAGGAGCGTGGGAGGGAGCCACATGACGGTTGAACGGAAGAAGCTCGAACGCCTGGAGAAGGCCGTCGGCCACACGTTCGCGGACGTCGCCCTTCTCGAACGGGCGCTGACCCATAGCTCCCACGCCTATGAGGCCCGGGTGGCCGTTCCGGAAGACAACGAACAGCTCGAATTCCTCGGCGATTCGGTGATCGGCCTCATCGCGGCCGAATTCTTCTTTCGCGCCTTTCCGGAGCGGAGCGAAGGAGAGCTGTCGAAGCTCAAGGCCTCGGCCTCGAGCACCCTGGCCCTGGCCCTACTGGCCAAGGCGGTCAAGCTCGACAGGGCCATCCTGCTCGGCCGGGGAGAGGAAAAGAGCGGCGGCCGGAAGAAGGTCTCCATCCTGGCCGGGGCCTTCGAGGCGTTGACCGGGGCTCTCTACCTCGACGGCGGTTTCGAGGCCGCCAAGGCCTTTGTCAGCGGCCTGCTCGGCGCCTCGCTGAAGCCCATCAAGTCCGAGTCCCAAACGATCAGCAACGCCAAGTCGGCCCTGCAGGAGATCTGCCAGAAGGCCGGACTGGCCGCCCCGTTCTATCGCCTGGTCTCGGAAAAAGGCCCGGCCCACCGGCGGATCTTCGTCATCGAGATCGGCCTTGGGGACAAGATCGTGGCCAAGTCCAAGGGGGCCTCGAAAAAGGCCGCCGAACAGGCCGCGGCCGAAAAGGCGCTCAAGTCTTATTTCGGCCGGAAGATCAAGCGCATCTCGTCCGAAGCGTTCCTCATCGAGGCCGAGGACCTGAACCGGCCCTGAGGCCTCGTCACGGCCCCATCAGAGCGGCCAGCGGCCCCAGGGCCTTGACGTTCTGGCAGACGATCCGCACGATCGCCGTCAGCGGCACTGACAGCATCATGCCGGGAATGCCCCAGAGCCAGCCCCAAAAGAGCAACGAGAAGAAGACGAGCAGCGGGCTGAGCCCCAGCCCTTGACCCATGACCCGCGGTTCGACGACATTGCCCAGGACGTTGTCGAGTCCCGTCGTGATGACGAGGATCC
This sequence comes from Candidatus Aminicenantota bacterium, assembly GCA_963807525.1. Taxonomy (GTDB): domain Bacteria; phylum Acidobacteriota; class Aminicenantia; order Aminicenantales; family Saccharicenantaceae; genus RBG-16-66-30. The sequence goes on from CAWECI010000021.1 coordinate 107,217, forward strand.
AGAAGGGGGTCCAAAAGGTCCCGAACTGAAAGAAGGCGAAGCCGACCCGGAGCACCGTGGCGACGATCGAGCCGACGTTGGGGATATAGTTCAGGACGAAGGCCAGGAGCCCGAACAAGAAGGCAAAATCGACGCGGAAGATCCTCAGGACGATCCAGACCATCAGGCCGTTCCCCAATCCGATCGCCGTCTTGATGATCAGGTACTTCTGGACCTGCTTGTCGATGCGATTGATCACGCCGCGGACCCGGCTGGTGCTCGGGCCGTCGACGACCTTGGCCAGCTTCCCTTCCATGCGTCCTCTCCCGGCGACGATGAAGATGAGGAAGAGGAAGACGAGCAGGAGCTTGCCGATGACGCCGAAGAACGGCCCGATGGCCTTGAGGACAAAGGCCCCGACCGTGTTGATATCGAGGGTCTTCAAGGCGGTCGGCATGTCGATCCCGAGCCGGCCGAGGCCGGTCTCGAGCATCAGGCGAAGGTCGGTCAGGCGGTCCTGGTACTTGGGCAGCTCGGTGACGAAGGCCTTCCCGCTCGAGTAGACCAACAGGCCGACCAGATAAAGCCCGACCAAGACCAGCGCCAGGACCGCGATGACGGCCGACGGCCTCGGGCAGTGGCACCCGGTCAGGAAATGCAGGGCGGGCTCGATGATATAGGACACGAAGATGGCCAGGATGAACGGGATGAGGACCGGCCGGGCGAGCTTGAAGACGAGGCCCGTTGTGAAGAGGACGGCGATCGCCAGGGCCGCCTTGAAGAACCGGTCATCGCTCATGCCGATCGCGTCTCCCCTTCCGGCCGGGCGTCACTTCGGGGACCGATCCGCGGCCAGGGCCGCGGTCATGGACTGGAGAAGGGCCTGACCGGCCGGCTCGAGCCCGTCGGGGACGCGCATGACGCCGCAGAGGACGCCGCCGACCCGGCCGATGTAGAGGTTCTGGCCGTAGCGGTTCCGGGCGTGGGCGCCCAGCGCCAGCTTGTCGACGGCCTGCTTGTCCGCCGTGACGGCGGCCAGGAGCTTGTCCAGCATGTCCCGGGCTTCGTTCTCCGAACCGGCGTCGATAAAGAACCCCTCGAGCTCCTTCCCCCCGGACTTGTAGGTCGCGACGTAGCCGTCGTGAAGGAACTCGTAGCCCATGAAGTTCTTCTTGATGTACTTCTCGCTCCGGGCGACCAGGTCGGCCTCGGGAAAAGCCCGGACGAGCTTCGGCAGCCCTCCGCCAGGCTTGATCGACCCGGCCACCTTGGCCCCGGCGTCGAGCAGCGCGGCTTCGGTGGTCTCGCCGAGCCCGAAGGCCAGCATCTTCACATAGTAGCGGCCGGCCAGGAAGTTCAGGGCCTCGCCTTCGGCATAGCCCAGGTCGCCCACGCTCACCGCCTTGTTCTCCGGGTAGCGTTCGGCCCCGAAGATGCCGAAGGCGTTGACCGGCCGCCCCATGTCGTAGATCTCGATCGTCAGCGTGGGGCCCTTTTCGGACTTCTCGAAGTCGGCCACGAGGAGCTCGCGGAAATCATAGGACAGGAAGCTCTCGGCGGCGCCGTCGATGTACTCGAAGAGATTGTCCGGAAAGTACGAGCGCGGCGCCTCGGTCGCGGACCAGCCGGGGAGCTTGGGCATCAGGGAGGCGATCTCCGGACTGGCCGGCCTGTTCTGGGCCCAAGCGATCGCCGGCGCCAGGAGAGATAGGACGGCCAGCATCGCGGGAGCGGCCGCCAACGGGGACCGGGCGTGTCTCATGGTCGACCTCCGGGGCAGTGTATCCTATCCACAGGTAATATATCGGACGGCCCCGCCGCTGGCAAGCGGCGCGACCCCGCAGGCGCCGCGGGCTCGTTTGACAGGTCCGGACAAAAGGCCCATCATGGTTTGATCATGGGCAAGGCGCGCGTCGTCGTCGTCAGGTCCGAAAAGGTCTGGACTTCCGCGGGCGATCCCGACCCTGCCGTCCTGGCCCGGATGTTCAGCCGCGGCTTCGATCTTCTCGAGGCCGGGAGCGATGGGCGGACCGCCGCCGCCGGCGCGCTTTTTCGCCCGGATGACCGGATCGGCATCAAGGTGAATACGATCGGCGGACGGGCGATCAGCACCCGGCCGGAGACGGCGCTGGCGCTGGCCGGCTGGCTGTCGTCGAACGGATTCCCCGAGAAGAACCTGTTCGTATGGGACCGGACGACCCGGGAACTGCGGGGCGCGGGCTACATCCCGGCGGCGGGGCGGACGGGGGTCCGGGTCTTCGGCACGGACACCGACGGCGTGGGCTATGGCCCCGACCTCGTTTCCCACCGCAGCGTGGGCAGCATGTTCTCGAAGATCCAGACCGAATTGACCACGGCCTCGATCAGCCTGGCCATCCTCAAGGATCATGGCATGGCCGGGGTCACCGCCGGGATGAAGAACTATTTCGGGGCCATCCACAACCCGAACAAATATCATGATTCGAACTGCGATCCCTACGTCGCCGAGGTCTTCGACGCCCCGCCGGTCAAGTCCCGGCACCGCCTGACGATCCTCGACGCCTTGGTCGTCCAGTTCCACAAAGGCCCCTCCTATCACGCCCGCTGGGCCGCCAAGCACGGCGGGCTCGTCTTCGGCCGCGACCCGGTCGCCGTGGACGCCGTGGGCTGGGCCCTCATCGAAAAGCTGCGGGCGGCCGCCGGGCTGCCGACCCTCCGGGACGAAGGGCGGGCGCCGGGCTATCTCCGCACGGCCTCGGCCCTAGGGCTCGGCGAGGACGATCTCTCGGCGATCGAGACGATCGAGGAGACGGTCGCATGAATAGGCGGAGCTTCTTCGAACGGGCCGCCGGCGCCGGCCTGGTCCTGAGCGCCGGCCTCCCCCAGCTCGGACGCCGGCTTTCTGCGGCCGCCGCGGCACCGAACCTATCGCGCGTTGAGGCCCGCTATTACGTCAAGCTCCCCGACCGCGAGGTCGAATGCCGGCTCTGTCCGCGGCTCTGCCGCCTCGGCGACAAAGAGCGGGGCTATTGCGGCGTCCGGGAGAATGATGGCGGGACCTATTACACGCTGGTGTACGGCAAAGTCTGCAGCCTCAACGTCGATCCGATCGAGAAGAAGCCTTTCTTCCACGTCCTGCCCGGGACCACGGCCCTATCGCTGGCGACCGCGGGCTGCAACGTCAACTGCAAGTTCTGCCAGAACTGGGAGATCGCCCAGGTCCGGCCCGAACAGGTGGAGGCTTACGACCTCGCCCCCCAGGACGCGGCCGACAAGGCCGTGACGGCGGGCTGTCCCTCGATCGCCTTTACCTACACGGAGCCGACCGTTTACTTCGAATACATGTATGACACCGCGCTGCGGGCCAAGCGCCGCGGCCTCAAGAGCGTCGTGGTCACCAGCGGACACATCAATCGGGACCCGCTGGCCGACCTGCTGGGCGTCGTCGACGCGGTCAAGGTCGACCTCAAGGGGTTTTCGGAGGATTTCTACAGCCAGTACGTTCGGGGGCAGCTCAAGCCGGTGCTCGAGACGATCCGGACGGTGGCCAAGTCCAAGGTCTGGCTCGAGATCGTGGCCCTGATCATCCCCACGCTGAACGACCGGCCGGACCTCATCCGGCAGATGTGCCGCTGGATCCGCGAGGAGGCCGGCGACCGGGTGCCGGTCCATTTCACCCGGTTCCAGCCGATGTATCTGATCAAGAACCTGCCTCCGACCCCGGTCTCGACGCTCGAGGCGGCCCGCCAGGTCGGGCTGGAGGAAGGCCTCCGTTTCGTCTATGTCGGCAACGTGCCGGGCCACGAGGGCGAGAACACCTTTTGCCCGAACTGCGGCCAAAAGGTCATTGCCCGGACCGGCTATGAGGTCGAGGCCGTGCGTCTCAAGAAGGGCAAATGCGCGACATGCGGCACGCCGATCCCGGGCCTCTGGGCATAAGGCGCTGGCTGCCGCCTTTTTTGATGGGCTTTCTGGCCTCGTCATTTCAGATCTATCTGCTTCGGGAGTTCGGAGCCCAATTCTATGGCAGTGAGCTCATCTTCGGCCTTTTCCTCGGCTCCTGGCTCCTCTGGAGCGGCGCCGGGAGCCTGATCAGGCCCGGCGGACCGCCGGAAGCCCTATCGAAACGGCTGGCCTCGCTCTACGGGATGACGGTGCCGCTGTTCTTTGCCGGCCTCGTCGTGGTCAGGTTCTCTCACCGGATCTTGGGCCTCCTCCCGGCCGAGCTGACCGGCCTCTTCCCCGCCCTGGGGTTTGCGCTGGTCCTGAGCCTCCTGGTGAGCTTTCCGCTCGGCCACTCCTTCGGCCTCAACGCGGCCCTTCGCGGCGGCGGCGTGGCCGAGGTCTACATCCTGGAATCAGTGGGCGCGGCAGTCGCCGGCCTCGTCGTCCACTTCGCGCTCATCCCGCACCTGTCGAACTGGCAGGGAGCCGCCCTGGTCGGCATCGCGGGCGCCCTGTCGGTCTGGACCGGATTCGCGCCGGGCCGCTTCAGGGTCGTGCTCGCGGCGGGAATGATCCTGGCGATCGGCCTGGGCGCCCTGGACCGGCCGTCGCAGGAGAAGATGTGGAAGCCTCTGCGTCTGGTCGATGCCGCAGACACGCCCTATGGAAAGCTCCAGGTCATCAAGACCGCCGAGCAGGTGACGCTGTTCGATAACGGTTTGGCCCTTTTCTCCGATCCCAACGAAGGGTCGGCCGAGGAGTCCGTCCATTTCGCGCTGCTCCAGCGCCAGGACCTGAGGCATGTGCTCCTCATCGGCGGCGGGGTGAGCGGCGGCGCCGCCGAGGCCCTGAAATACCCCGGCCTCCGGGTGGACTGCATCGAGATCGATCCGGAGGTGGTGCGTTTGGCCAAAACGCACCTCACCGGCCCCGACCGGTCCGCCCTGGACGACCCGCGGGTGACCATCTTCTACCGGGACGGCCGGTCCTTCATCGCCGGGACCGCGGAGCGCTACGACGCGGTCCTGCTCAGCCTGCCGGAGCCGGCCACGGCCCAGATCAACCGGTACTACACCCGGGAGTTCTTTGAGCAGGTCCGAAGGACGCTCCGGCCCGACGGCGTGCTGAGCTTTGTCGTCCCCTCGGCCGAAAACTATATCAGCGCCCCGCTGGCCGAGTTCCTGAGCTCGCTCGCGGCGACGCTCCGCGGCGTCTTCGCCCATGTCGAGGCCGTGCCCGGAGAGAATTGCGTCTTCCTGGCCTCGGACGGTCCCCTGACGCTCGACCCGAACGCGCTCACGGCCGCGATCGCCCGGCGGGGCTTGCGGCTCCGCTACGTCAGCCCCGGGATGCTGCCGGCGCGGCTCGACCCCGCCCGGGTCGATCATCTGGCCGGCAAGCTCATGACCCCCGGCGCGCGGATCAACCGGGACCTCGTCCCGGTCAGCTATTATTTCCATGCGGTCCTATGGGCCGGGCAGTTCCGCGGCGCCGAATCCCGGCTGCTCCGGGCGGCCGGGCATTTGGCTCGAGGCTGGATCCTGGATGCGCCCCTGGCCATCTTCGGCCTCGTTCTGGCCGGGCTGGCCATATTCCGGAAGCGCTCTCCCGCGCGGGCCCTCGTCCCCGTGGCCGTGATGGGCTTCACTTCGATCGCCGTCGAGCTGGCCCTCTTCATCGCGTTCCAGGCCCATTTCGGCTTCGTCTACGGCCGGATCCCGCTGCTCCTGGCCCTGTTCATGGCCGGGCTGGCCCTCGGCGCGACCGCGGCCAGGTCGCGAAAACGCGCCGGGTCGGCCGAGCTCACGGCGGTCCAAGGCGCCTTTGTCCTCCTGCTCGGGCTGACCTCGCTGGTCCTTCCCGCGGCCGGCCGCCAATCCGTGATCATGGCCATCCTGGCGGGCTTCGGACTGCTGGGGGGCTATCTCTTCGTCTCGGCCAATCGCGAGATCGTGCCGCGGACCGACCATCCCGGTCTCGGCTATGGCATCGATCTCCTGGCCTCGTTCGCGGGCGTCATTCTGGCCTCCTGCCTGATCATTCCCCTATTCGGCATCCCGGCCCTCATAGTCCGCCTCGTCATCCTCAACGCCCTGGCCTTCGTCTACCTCGTCGTCTCGCGTTAGAGGAAGCCGCAACCCTTCGGGCCCAGACGAGATTGTAATATAATAAGCGTTTAGGAAATCCCGACCCTTGTTTGAAGATTCGATCGCCCGACCTCAGACCGGAAAGCCGTCCGGCCGCGACAGGGCTATCGGCCTGTCCGTGACACTGGCGTTCCATGCGGTCCTGCTGCTGGCGATCATCTTCGGGCGTTTCACCGTCAAGATCCTTCCGTTCGCCAAAGAAGAGGTCCGGGAAGTCTTGATCGTCCCGCCGCTCAAGGTGGCCATCCCCAAGATCGTCGGGGGCCGCGGCCTGGCCGAAGTGCCCGGAGAAGGTCAGGCCGCATCCGGACCGGGTCCTGCCCAACCTGCGGCCAAGCCTGCGCCAGCCCGCCGCGAGCCCGAAGCGGCGCCCGCCGGCGAACCTCCGGCCGGCGGCGCCGAGGCCGGCCCGCCTGGCGAGGGGGTCAACGTCCCTCCGCCCGGATCGGGGGCGGCCATCCCTTCCTTGTCCTCAAGGTTCCAGGAATCTCTGAGGATCCACGGCAGATCCGACCTGACCCTGCCCATGGCCCGGCCTGGCACGCCGCCCGGCCCTCCCGGGGTCGGCGCCGGCGCCCCGCTCCCCGATTTCTCGAAATTCAGCCGCGGCGCCTATGCCGGCGGGGTCGGAGGATACGGGCGCGGTCCCGGACGCAGCGGCGGCGGAGGGACTGGAGCGCCGCAACGGGTCGGGATGTCCATTCCGTTGAAAGGATACGATCTCCTGCCCTGGGCCACCATGGTCATCGACCGGCTCCAGATCAACTGGACGCTGCCGGCCGTGCCGGAGGTGCCAAGGGCCGCCCGGATCAGCATGATCGTGGTCATTAAAAAAACCGGCGAGCTCGATTCGATTGAGATCATCGAGGGCACCAGCCTCGAGCCGCTCGACCGGGCCGCCTTGGAGGCCCTCCGGACCTCGCTGCCCTTCCCCGCTCTCCCCGCTGATTTTCCTGGCGACCTTCTCGAGATCAACTTCGAGTTCGTCTACAATGACTAAACGGTTGGCGGCAGGTCTCTTCATGGCCCTGGTGGTCAGCCCGGTCCTGCGAGCCGACTGGAAGACCGAGCTCAACGCCCATCTCGGCCGGAACCCCGATTATCCGGCGGCCTGGAATTTCCTGACGGCTGAGATCCCGAGGCTCCAAGGCGACGACAAGCAGGCGGCGGCCTTCATCCTGCCGTTCCTGGCGGCCAGGCTCGAGGACAAGACCGCCGAACGGGACCTGGTAGCGGACTACTTCGAGACCTATCTCGATAACTATCCCGACTTCGGTTTCCTCGAGGACTATGCGGTGCGGGGCCTCCTCAACGTCTGGGCCGGCTGGGAACGCGCGTATCCTCTCCTCCACGACCTCAGCCTCCTGTCCTATTCGCGGACGCCGCCGACCGGGCTGCCCGCCTCGGTCGATATCGGGCTGGAGCTCCTGAACGACGCGTTCTACCGGGTTTCCCTTGGCCCTTATGTCCTCGAGGGCGGCTTCTGGCCCAAGGGCTTCCATATCCTGACCATCCCTCTTTCGGGCCTCTTCAACCGGTCGGACGTCTACGAGTTCACCGTGGACCTCAAGGCCGGCGACCTCATCGTCCGCAAGCCGGTCCGCCTTCAGGTCGACATCGCCGACATCGCCACTCCGGGACCGGCCCCGCGGGATATGTTCGCGCCCCGCCCCTCGACGGCCCCGGCCCGTCCGATCGAGGAAGGCGAGATCTCGCTCTATATCGACGGCAAGCTCGTTCTCAAGAGCCGCAAGATCGCGCCCCGGTCCGCCGGATTCACGTTCCCCCTGGGCGGGCCGCTCATGCAGGGCCAGAAACCCTACATGCCCCCGCCGACGAACGACCCGATGACGATGGGCGGAGTCGATGTCCTCAGCGCCCTGGCCCTGGCCTATAAGGCCTTCAAGGACCTGGTGTCCAAGAAGCCGCCCAAGCCAGTTCCCCCCTCCTATCAGAAGGTCAGCGTCCTGTCCTTTGCCTATTCCCGGACGACATCGGCCGGACGATCGGTGTCCGCCCGAGCCTCCTTGTCCCTCCCTCCCGCCAGGGGCTCGATCCTCAAGGATCAAGCCCCGATTTGACTTCGGAACCCGGCCTCTGTTATATCTTCGGGCAGGTGGGGGCTGTCGCCGGACGCCCTCCAGCCCCGGGCCGCGGACCCGGCCCATGACAACGGAGGACCGAGATGGGTGATAAAGATGTCGAAAGGCGCCTCTGCCAGCGGTTCACCATCCCCGGAGCGACCATCTCCTACAGGAAGGAAGGGCTCTTCGCCTCCAAGAAACGGACCGAAGAGGAGTTCTGTCCGATCCTGGATCTCAGCCGGGGCGGGGTCCGCTTTCTGACCCAGAAACCCCTCAAGTTCAAGTCCCGGATCTCCCTTCAACTGTCCGTCCCCGGCGAGCGCGGCCCCCTCGATCTCAAGGGACGCGTGCGCTGGTCCACCTTCAACGCCGGGAAGAGCTACAAGTATCAGGCCGGCGTCCAATTCAACGCTTACGGCCTCGAACGGAGCCAGAACGGGCCCCAGGCCTTGACCAGGATCGTCGCCCTCGAATCGAGGTTCCTGGATCCCGGCAGTCCGGTGGGACCGACCGAAGGCGGCGGCCCCGCGGCCTGATCAGGGGCCTAGCGCGCCCCCTTGGGCTTGGCCGGCTTCTCCCCCTCGACCACGATCTGCGAATAGTCCGCGATGCCGAGGAGCATCTTGGCGATGGACTGCAGCAGCCCCAGCCGGTTCTGGCGGGTCCTCTTGTCTTCGGCCATGACCAGGACCTTGTCGAAGAACGTGTTCAGCTCCGGCTGCAGCTTGAAGATGATCCCCTGGGCCCGGGCGAAATCGCCCCGGGCGATCATCGGTTGGGCGTTGCTGCCGATGATCGAAAGGCTCGAATAGAGCTCCCGCTCCTCTTTTTCGACGAACAGGTCGGGATTGATCTTGGCCGGCGGCAGACCCTTGAGGATATTGTGGATCCGCTTGGCCATGAGGATGAACGGTTCGAACTGCGGGCTCGACTTGAGGGCATCCAGGGCCTCGACCCGGGCCTGAACGTCGACGATCTGGTCGACCCCGGGGCCGAGCGCGGCGCCGACGAGATCGTAGCGGCAGCCCTTCTTCTCCAGGATGAAGCGCAGCCGGCCGGCGAAGAATTCGAGGCACGCGGACTTGACCTCGGCCCGCTCCAGGGTCAGCCGGTCGCCGTAGATGGCCAGGATCCGGTCGAGCAGGAGGGGGAACGAGAACCGGAGCTTGCGGTCGAGCGCGACCTTGCAGACGCCGTGAGCGTTACGGCGCAGGCCGAACGGGTCGCTCGAGCCCGTCACCTGGAGGCCGACCCCGATCGCGCCGACGATCGAATCCATCTTGTCGGCGATCGAAAGGATCGCTCCGGCCGTGGTCGACGGGGAAGCGTCTTCGAGGCCGACCGGCTGATAGTGCTCGTAGATCGCCAGGTGGATATCTTCCGGCAGCCCTTCCTCCCGGGCGTAGAGCCCGCCCATCCGGCCTTGAAGGCCCGAAAATTCCTTGACCATCTCGGTCAGGAGGTCGGCCTTGCAGAGCGCCGCGGCTTCGACCGCCGCTTCCTTGACGTCGGCCGCCCCGAGCTTTTCGGAGAGGTAGGCCACGATCTTTTTCAGCCGCTGGGTCTTGTCGTCGTAGGTGCCGAGCTTCTCCTGGAAGAGGACGTTCTTCAGGCCGGCGGCCCGGTCCCGCAGCGGGAGCTTGCGGTCCTGGTCCCAGAAGAACCTGGCGTCCTCGAGGCGGGCCCGGAGGACGCGCTCGTTGCCGCGGCGGATGAGCCCTTTGGCATCGCCGGGGGTGTCGGCCACGCCCAGGAAATACGGCAGCTGCTGGCTGTCGCGGACGACCGAAAAGAGGTGCTGGCCCTCGCGCATGGCCGTGGCCAGGACCTCGATCGGCAGTCTGAGGTAGGTTTCGGGGAAGGACCCCAGGATGACCAGCGGATATTCGACGCTCAGCGTCAGATTGTCGAGGAGCTCCGGGTCCGGATAGGCCTTGGCCTTGAGCGGCTCCAGGGCGGCCTCCATCTGGCCCGCGATGATCGCCTTGCGCTCGGCCGGATCGACGACGACGAAGCTCGTCCTGAGGGCCTCGCGGTAGGAGGCCAGGTTGGCGGCCTTGATCGGCCCGGGCGCCGCGATCCGATGGCCGACGGTTTCGTCCGAGGCCGTCAGGCCCTCGAACGACGTCGGCACGACGGCCCCGCCAAAGACGCAGAGCAGGCCGTGGATGGGGCGGGAGAAGCGAAAGGGGCTGGAGGCCCAGCGCATCATCTTCGGGAAAGAGAGGGCGCCGAGGACCCGGGGCACGGCGGCGGCCAGGATCTCTGCGGTCGGGGTGCCCTTGGCCAGGCGCTTGAAGCCGAGGTATTCCCCCTTGGGCGTGCGGACGACTTCGAGCCGGCTTTCGTCGACGCCTTGAGAGCGGGCGAATCCCTTGCCCGCGGCCGTCAGGGCCCCGTCCGGTCCTTTGGCGATCGCGAGCGGCGGCCCGGCGACCACCTCCTCGCGGTCCTCCTGGCCCTCGGCGAAGTCGCCGGCCACGACGAGGCGGCGCGGCGTGGCCAGGGTCGTGAGCGACCGGACCTCGATCCGGGCCTCGAGGAGCTCCTTGCGGAGCCCGGCCTCGAGCTGGTCGCGGCCCGAGCGGATATGGGATGCCGGAAGCTCCTCGGTCAGCAGCTCGAGCAGGAATTCCATCAGGCCCCGTCCTTCCCGCCGGTGTAACGCCGGGCGATGTCGTTGACCAGGGAGCGGATCTGGGAGATCATCTTGACCCGCTCGGTGACGCTGATGGCGCCGCGGGAATCGAGCAGGTTGAAATTGTGGGAGCACTTCAGGCACATGTCATAAGCCGGCAGAAGCAGGTCCTTGGCGGCCAACCGCCCGGCTTCCTTCTGGCAGGCGTTGAAGGCCTGGCGGAGCATGGCCACCGAGGCGGCGTTGAAGTTGTATTCGGAAAACTCTTTCTCCTCGCGGAGGCGGAGGTCCCGATAGCTGACGTCGGCCGACCAGTCCAGGTCATAGATGTCGTCCTTCTGCTCCAGGAACATCTCCAGCCGCTCCAGTCCGTAGGTGATCTCGACCGGGACCGGCATGAGATCGATGCCGCCGCACTGCTGGAAGTAGGTGAACTGGGTGATCTCGAGGCCGTCGAGCAGGACCTGCCAGCCGACGCCCCAGGCGCCGATCGTCGGCGATTCCCAGTTGTCCTCGTCGAAGCGCAGATCGTGGTCCTCGAGTACGATGCCGAGCGAGCGCAGGCTCTGGACGTAGACGTCCTGGATCCCGGCCGGCGAGGGCTTCATGATGACCTGATACTGGAAATGCTTCTGGACCCGGTTGGGGTTCTCGCCGAAGCGGCCGTCATCGGGCCGCCGCGACGGCTGGACATAGCCGACCCGCCAATCGCGCCTGTCGAGCACGCGGAAGAACGTGTCCGGGGTCATCGTCCCGGCGCCGACCTCGAGGTCGTAGGTTTGGGCCAGATAGCAGCCCTGGCCGGCCCAGAACCGGTGCAGGCCCGAGGATCAGGTCTTGGACGGACATCTAGGCTTTCTTCTCCCAGCGCAGCACAGGGAACTTGGCCGCGGCCACTTCGTCGAGCCGGCTGACGTAGGTGACGTGAGGCGCCGCGTGGAGCACCTCGGGGTCCTCTTTGGCCTCCTTGGCGATGGCTTTCATGGCCTCGATGAAGTGATCGAGGTCGCGCCGGCTCTCGGTCTCGGTGGGCTCGATCATCAGGGCGCCGTGGACGATGAGCGGGAAGGACATCGTCGGCGGATGGACCCCGTAATCGATCAGCCGCTTGGCGATGTCGAGGTTCGTGACGCCGAACTCCTTCTGGAACTTGTCGGAGAACACGCACTCGTGCAGGGACGCCGTGGCGTACTTGAGGTGGTACTCCCCTTCCAAGCTCTTGCGGATGTAGTTGGCGTTCAGCACGGCGAACTCGGCGATCTCCCGCACGCCCTTCGGCCCCAGGGTCAGGATGTAGCACAGGGCCCGGACGATGACGGAGAAATTGCCGAAATAGGCCCGGACGCGGCCGATCGAGCGGGGGCGGTCGAAGTCGAGGACGTAGCGCCCGCCCTTCTCGGCGATGACCGGCACGGGCAGGAAAGGCATCGAGTTCCTTCTTGACGCCGACGGGACCGGAGCCCGGTCCGCCGCCGCCGTGCGGGGTCGAGAACGTCTTGTGGAGGTTGATGTGCAGGACGTCGATCGCCCATGTCGCCCGGGCGGACGATCGCCGGTCAGGGCGTTCATGTTGGCCCCGTCCATGTAAACGAGGCCGCCCTTGGCGTGGACGATCTCGGCGATCCGGCAGATGTCGGATTCGAAGACTCCCAGGGTGTTGGGATTGGTGACCATCAGGGCGGCCACCTCGTCGGTCATCTCCTGGGCCAGCGAGGCCAGATCGATCGTCCCGTTCTCGTTGGACTTGATCTCCTTGACCGTGTAGCCGCAGATGTGGGCGCGACGACGGGTTGGTGCCGTGGGCCGAGTCCGGGATGAGGACATATTTCCGGGCGTTGCCCCGGGCTTCGAGGGCGGCCCGGATGAGCATCATCCCGGTCAGCTCGCCGTGGGCCCCGGCCGCGGGCTGGAGGGTGAAGGCGTCCATGCCCGCGATCTCGCAGAGGAAGTCTTCGAGCTTCTTCAGGACCTCGAGGTTGCCCTGGACGAGGTCGGCGGAGGCCAGGGGATGCGAAGCGGCGAACGCCGGGAGGGCCGGCGAGGCGCTCGTTGATCTTGGGGTTGTATTTCATCGTGCAGGAGCCGAGCGGATAGAGACCCAGGTCGACGCAGTAGTTCTTCTGGGACAGGCGGGTGAAGTGGCGGGTGATCTCGGTCTCGGAAACCTCGGGGAAGCCTTCGAGCTCCCGGCGCAGCGGCGCGCCGGCTAGCAGGTCCTCGGTCTCGGGGACGTCGAGGGCAGGCAGCTCGGCGGCCCGCTTGCCGGCCTCGCTGATCTCGAAAATGAGGGGTTCGCGGATCTCTTTGATCATCGGAGCACCTCCTCGAGCGTCCGGACCAGGTGATCGATCTCCTCCCGGGTCTTGAGCTCGGTGACGCAGACGAGGGCCGCGTTGTCGAGACCGCGATAGTCGGTCCCCAGGCCGTGGCCGCCGACGAGGCCTTGAGCCTTGAGCCCGGCATCGACCTTGGCCCAGGGCTTGGGGAGCTCGATGACGAATTCGTTGAAGAACGGTCCGGTGAACTTCTTCTTGACCCCCCTGATCGCGGCCAGCCGATCCGCCGCGTAGGCCGCCTTCTGGGCGTTCTGCCAGGCCAGCTCGCGCAGACCCTGCTTGCCCAGGGTCTCCATGAAGATCGTGGCCCGCAGGGCGCAAAGGGCCTGGTTGGTGCAGATGTTCGAGGTGGCCTTCTCGCGGCGGATGTGCTGTTCCCGCGTGGCCAGGGTCAGGACAAAGCCCCGCCGGCCCTCGGTGTCCTTGGTCTCCCCGGCGATCCGGCCGGGCATCTGGCGGAGATAGTCCTTCTTGCAGGCCATGAACCCGAGATAGGGCCCGCCGAAGCTCAGCGGGAGGCCGAGCGACTGGGCCTCGCCGGTGACGATGTCCGCGCCGAGGCGGCCCGGGGCTTCGAGCAGGCCGAGAGACAGGGCCTCGGCCACGACCGCGACCGACAAGGCCTTGACGCCGTGCGCGGCGTCGGACAGCGCCTTGACATCTTCGACGACGCCGAAGAAGTTGGGCGACTGATAAACGACGGCCGCGGTCTTGTCATCGAGGGCCTTGGCGAGGGCGGCCGCATCGATCCGGCCCTCGGGCCCGAAACCGACCTCGACGGCCGTGACGCCCGAGGTTCTTGATGTAGGTCCGGACGACCTCCCGGTACTGCGGATGGAGGGAGGCGGCCAGGACGACCTTGTCCCGGCTCGTGACCCGGTGGGCCATCAGGACGGCCTCGGCGGCGCCGGTCGAACCGTCATAGAGGGACGCGTTGGCGATGTCGAGTCCCGGTGAGCTGGCAGACGAGCGTCTGGAACTCGAAGATGATCTGGAGCGTCCCTTGACTGACCTCGGGCTGATAGGGCGTGTACGGGCTGACGAATTCGCCCCGCGAGCTCAGGTAGTCGACGACCGTGGGGATGAAATGATCGTAGGCCCCGCCGCCGAGGAACGAAAGATGGCCGACATACGAATTCTTCCGGCCGACCGCGTCGATCGTCCGGACGAGCTCGAGCTCCGATTGGGCCGGCGGCAGATCGAGCGGCCTCTTGAGCTGGATCGCCTCGGGGATACAGCAGAAGAGGTCGTCGATCTTGGCCGCTCCGGTCCGGGCCAGCATCTCGGCCTTGTCCTTGTCGCTGAGAGAGAGATAGCTCATGGAAAAACCCCTTGTCCGGCCGGCCGCGGCCTCAGTGTTCGAGCCCCTCCAGGAATTTCTCGTAATCGCCGGCCGTGAACAGGCTGTCGAGGGGCTTCTTGTCCTTGACCTTGATGCGGATGATCCAGCCCTGGCCGTGGGGATCCTTGTTCAGCAGATCGGCCGCCGTGGCCAGGGCTTCGTTGACCTTGGTGACGACGCCGGCGACCGGGGCGTAGACATCGGAGACCGACTTGACCGATTCGACGGCCCCGATGGCCTGATGGGCGGCGAGCTCCTTGCCGACGGCGGGGAGCTCGACATAGATGATGTCGCCGAGCTGGTTCTGAGCGAAATCGGTGATGCCGACGACGGCCTCGTCGCCTTCGAGCTTGATCCACTCGTGGTCCTTGGTGTAGCGGAATTCGTTCGGATACATGGGTGCCTCCTTGGCGTTGGGACTCGCTATTTCTTGGCTCTTTTATAGAAGGGCGTCGGGATGACGTGGGCCTTGACCCTCTTGCCGCGGATCTCGACCTCGAACTCCGTGCCGACGGCCGTGCCCTCGATCGGCAGATAGACGAGGCCGATGGACTTTTTCAGCAGCGGCGAGAACGTCCCCGACGCCACGTCGGCCACCTTCTGGCCCTTGTAGTACACCGGATAATGGGGGCGGGCGACGCCCGGCTCGAGGAGCTCGAATCCGACCAGCTTGCGGGTCAGGCCCTCGGCCAGCTGCTTCTCGATCACCGGCCGGCCCAGAAAATCGCCTTTCTGCAGCTTGACGATCCACTTCAGGTCGGCCTCGAGCACCGTCGTCTTATCGGTGATGTCGTTGCCGTAGAGCATGAGCTTCGACTCGAGGCGCAGGGTGTCGCGGGCGCCCAGGCCGATCGGCAGAAGGCCCTGAGGGCGGCCCGTCTCGATGATCGATGTCCAGATGACCTGCGGCGCGGGGTCGGTCGTATAGATCTCGAAGCCGTCCTCGCCGGTATAGCCGGTCCGCGAGACCAGGCAGGCCTTGCCGGCGACACGGCCTTTGGCCCAGTGGAAGGACTTCATGGCCGCCAGGTCGATATCGGTGAGCGGCTGGAGGATGGTCTCCGCCAGCGGGCCTTGAAGGGCCAGCTGCGAATAGATGTCGCTCTGGTGCTCGACCTTGACCGCGAAGCCCGCGGTGTGGGAAGCGATCCAGGCGAAGTCCTTGTCGTCGTTGGCCGCGTTGACGACGAGGAAGTACTCCTCGGGACCCATGCAGTAGACGAGCATGTCGTCGACGAATGTCGATTCGGGGGTCATCAGGGCCGTGTATTGGACCTGGCCGGGAGCGAGCTTCGCGACGTCGTTCGGGGTCAGCCACTGAACGTAAGCGAGGGCCTGCTTGCCGGTGACCAGGACCTCCCCCATATGACTAACGTCGAAAAGGCCGGCCTTGGTCCGGACGGCCATATGCTCGGGAATGATGCCGGAGTACTCGACCGGCATCTCCCAGCCGACGAATTCGATCATCTTGCCGCCGAGCTTCTTATGGAGCTCATTGAAGCGCGTCTTCTTCATGGTCCTTTCCTTTCTTGTCCTGGAGCGAAAGCCAAAATTATCACAACTCGCGCACCCGTTCAAGGGACGGAAAATGGGGACGCGTCCATTATCCTCTCCCAGCGAGCTCAGGAAAATAGAAGCGTCCCATTTTCTGTTGCTTGCCGCGAACGGCGATTTTGCTATAATAGTCAGCCGAATATGATCGCCCTCAAAACCCGGTTGAAAGAAGAGATTTACGACCGGCTGAAGCCCGTCTATCCGCTCGGCCTGGCCGACCTCGACATGGCCCCGACGCCCGACCCGAAGATGGGCGATCTGGCCCTGACCTTCCCTTTCCAGCTGGCCAAAACGCTGAAGCGGCCGCCGCGCACGATCGCCCAGGAGGCGGCCCCCCTCGTCGCCGCGATCGCGGGGGTGGCCAAGGCCGAGGTGGCCGGCGGCGGGTTCCTCAACCTCTGGCTCGACAAGGCCGCCGCGTTCAGCGAGGCCATCCGCCTGGCTGGACGGACCTCCCTGGCCCCGGACGAGGGCAAGATCATCATCGAGCATACCAACATCAACCCCAACAAGGCCGCCCATATCGGCCACCTCCGCAACGCCTGTCTCGGCGATGCCCTGGCCCGGTCGCTCCGCTACAAGGGCGAGACCGTCGAGGTCCAGAACTACATCGACGATACGGGGGTGCAGGTCGTCGACGTCGTCTTCGGCGTCATGGAGCTCGAGGGCAAGACCGTCGCCGATCTGGAGGGGCTGCCCGGCAAGTTCGACTATTATTGCTGGGACCTCTACGCCCGGGTCTCGACCTACCTGGCCGCGCATCCGGAAGCCCAGGGCCGCAAGTCGGAGATCATGCAGCGCATCGAGCACGGGCTCGACCCCGAATACGGGATGTCCCGCTATATCTCGCGGCGCATCGTCCGGGCTCACTTGGCGACCATGGCCCGGATCGGCATCGGCTACGACGTCCTTCCCTGCGAGAGCACCATCCTTCATCTGAAATTCTGGGACAAGGCTTTTGCCCTGCTCAAGGAGCGCCAGGCCATCACCCTGGCCACGGCAGGCGACAACAAAGGCTGTTGGGTCATGCGCCTGGAGGACGAGGCGGAGCGGGAGAAGATCATCGTCCGCTCCGACGGCACCGTGACCTATGTCGGCAAGGACATCGCCTACCAGCTCTGGAAGTTCGGCCTGCTCGGGCAGGATTTCTACTACGAGCCGTTCGCCGAGGCGGGCGGACGGACGCTCTGGATCTCGACCGCGGCGCCGACCGCGGCCCGGCCGGGCTTCGGCGGGGCGACCAAGGTCTACAACGTCATCGACACCCGCCAGTCCTACCTGCAGAAGGTCGTCGTCCAGGGCCTGCGGTCCCTTCATTTCGAAGCCCAGGCCGCCAAGTCCATCCATTTTTCCTACGAGATGGTGGCCCTGTCGCCCAAGAGCCTGGGCGAGCTCGGCTACGCGGCCTCGGAGGAGGAGAAGGACCGCTCCTTCCTCGAGGTCTCGGGCCGCAAGGGGCTCGGGGTCAAGGCCGACGACCTGCTCGACCGGCTCGAGGCCAAAGCCGAGGCCGAGATCGCAAAGAGGGACCCGGACCGGCCGGAGGCCGAGCGGCGCCGGACGGCCCGCGACATCGCCACGGGCGCGCTGCGCTATTTCATGCTCAAGTTCGCCCGCAATTCGGTCATCGTCTTCGATTTCGAGGAGGCCCTGAGCTTCGAGGGCGAGACCGGCCCCTATCTCCAGTACACGGCGGTCCGGCTGGCCAGCATCTTCCGCAAGCTCAAGGAGCGCACCGGCCTGGACGAGGCGGACATCATCCCGCCTTCTGGCGGCGCGGCCCTCATCCCGGCCGGGCTCGCGGCCCCGGAAGCGGCCGATTTCTGGGACCTCATCCTGACCGCGGCCTCTCTCGAAGAAGAGGTCCTGCGGTCCGTCGCGGCCCTCGAGTTCTCCCACCTGGCCAAGTTCGCCTTCCTCCTCTGCCAGAAATTCAACGGCTATTACCATAAGTATCCTGTCCTCGCCGAAGAGGATCCGGAGATCCGGGCCTTCCGCCTGCTCGTCCTCCGGACGGTCAAGGAGCAGCTGCACCGGGCCCTCGGGCTCATGGGCATCCCCCCGCCCGATCGCATGTGACGCAACGACCCGGGTCCCTCAACGGTTGGAGAACCTATCAGCGGAGGTGAACATGATCGAAGTCCAAGGGCTCACCAAGAGATATGGGGAGCTCGAAGCCGTCCGCGACCTGACGTTCAGCGTCGAGGCCGGGCGCATCTGGGGCCTGCTCGGCCCGAACGCGGCCGGCAAGACCACGACGATGCGCATCCTGACCGGCTACCTGCCGGCCACGTCCGGGCGGGCCACGGTCGCCGGGTTCGACGTCTTCGACAAGCCCAACGACGTCAAGCGGTCCATCGGCTACCTGCCCGAGATCGTCCCGCTCTATCAGGACATGACGGTCTCGGCCTATCTGGCCTTCGTGGCCGAGATCAAGCAGGTCCCGAAGGCCCGCCGCAAGGCCGCCCTGGCCCGGGTCATCGAGTCGGCCGGGCTCAAGGACGTCAGCCGGCGGCTGATCAAGAACATCTCCCGCGGCTTCAAGCAGCGGGTCGGCGTCGCCCAGGCCATGATCCACGACCCCCAGGTCCTCGTCCTCGACGAGCCGACGATCGGCCTCGACCCGGCCCAGATCCGGGAGATCCGCGAGCTCATCCGCGGCCTCCGCGGCGAGCACACGATCCTGCTGTCCACGCACATCCTGCCGGAGGTCACGCAGGTCTGCGACGGCGTCGTCATCATCAACGAGGGCCGGCTCATGGCCTCCGGGTCGCTGGCGGAGCTGGCGGACTCGTTCGCCAAGAGCGACGGCGTCCTGGTGCGGCTCCGCCGCGGCGGCCCGGACGAGGCGGCCCTGTTCCGCGCCTTGCCCGGCGTCGAGAAGGCGGCCGTCGAAGGCGACGAGATCCGCATCGAATGGCCCCGCGGCCGGGACCTTCGCGACGACGTCGCCCGCCTGGTCCTGGACAAGGGCCTCGGCCTGCGCGAGATGAGGTCCCTCTCCGGCATCGAGGATCTCTACCTCAAGATCGTCTCCGGAAGGAGCGAACAATGAACAACATCTGGTCCCTCGTCAAAAAGGAGGTCCGGGCCTATTTCGGCTCGCCGATCGCCTATGCCGTCCTGTTCGCCTTCACGCTCATCTTCGGCTGGATTCTTCTACAACCTGATCATGTGGTTCAACCTCCAGTCCCTGCAGATGGCCCAGAACCCCTACTATGCCCAGCAGATCAACATCAACGAGATGGTCTTCTCGCCGCTCTTCGGCAACATGTCCCTCATCCTCGTCTTCGTCACGCCTCTGCTGACCATGCGGCTTCTGGCCGAAGAAAAGAAGAACGGCACGGACGAGCTCCTCTACACCTCGCCTCTCACGGTCGGACAGATCGTCCTCGGCAAATACCTGGCCGCCTTGGTCATGCTCGCGGCCATGCTCGGCCTGACGGCCGTCCTGTCGATCTTCGCCTTCGCCCTCGGCAATCCCGAGTTGGCGCCCTGGCTAACCGGCTACCTGGGGCTGTTCCTGATGGGCGGGGCCTGCATCGGCATCGGCCTGTTCTTCTCCTCCCTGACCGAGAACCAGATCGTCGCCGCGGTCCTGACCCTCCTGACCCTCCTCCTGTTCTTCCTGCTCCACTGGGTCTCGACGCTGGGGAGCGGCGCTTGGCAGGGCGTCGTCAACTACCTGGGTTTCTCGACGCACCTGGGGGACATGACCCAGGGCATCCTGGACACCAAGGATATCGTCTATTACGTCAGCTTCTCGTTTTTCGGCCTCTTCCTCGCCCACTCGGTCGTCCAGTCCAGGCGCTGGAGGTAAGACATGGACGCGCTCAAAAAGTATCTCAACCTCGCCGCGGCGGGCCTCATCGCTCTCGGCCTCATCCTCTTAGCCGTCTGGCCCCAGACCAAGACCGCCGCCCTGATCATCGCCGCTCTCGGCGTCCTCGCCTTGGCCGGCACCATCGTCCTCAACCGCGGGGCGCTGGCCCAGAAGTTCCAGCGGAGATCGCTGCTCTATTCCGGCAACCTCGGCTTTGATCGTGGTCCTGGTCCTGGCCATCTTCGGCCTGGCCAACTATTTTCTGGCCAACCATAATCACCGTTGGGACTTCACCGCGGCCAAACTCCACAGTCTGTCCGACCAGTCCCTCACCGTGCTCAAGGCCCTTAAGACGGACGTCGACTTCAAGGCCTTCTTCCGTTCAGGCACCGGCGCCCAGGCGGCCATGGAGAACCTGCTCAAGCTCTATGCCTACCACTCGGCCCGGGTCAAGTACGAGTTCATCGATCCCGGACAAGAACCCCGGGCTGGTCAAGCGCTACGGCGTCACCCAGGACGGGACGACCGTCATCGAGGCCGGGGACAAAGAAGGCCGCATCACGACGGCCACCGAGGAGGACCTCACCAACGCCCTGATCAAGGCCACCCGGGCGCAGAAGAAGGTCCTCTACTTCCTCGAGGGCCACGGCGAGCAATCGGTCGAGGATTCGGGCGATAACGGCTACTCGGCGCTCAAGGCCGAGCTCGAAAAGCTCGGCTACGAGGTCAAGAAGCAGACCCTGGCCCTGTCCGACCGCTTCCCCAAGGACTGCGCCCTGCTCGTCGTCGCCGGGCCGCAGAAGGACCTCGTCCCCAACGAATACGAGACGCTCAAGACGTATATCGCCGGCGGCGGCCGCTGCCTGTTCCTGGTCGATCCCGAGACGGAGACGACCCTGCCGGCGTTCCTGGCCGGATACGGCATCAAGCTCGAGAACGACCTCGTGGTCGACACCGTCTCGCGCCTGCTCGGCGGCGATTATTTCATGCCCGTCGTCACCGAGTACGAACCGCACGCCATCACGTCGAAGTTCTCCTATGCCACGTTCTTCCCCTACGCCCGGTCGGTCGAGGCCGGCGAGACCAAGCCCGAAGGCGCCACCGTGACCATCCTGGCCAAGACCAGCCCCAATTCCTGGTCCGAGCACGAGCTCGACCAGAAAGAGGTCAAGTTCGACGCGGGCAAGGACCGTCAAGGCCCGATCGGTCTCGCGGCCGTAGCGACCTTCAAGACCAAGCCCGTCCCCCCCGCCGCGGCGCCCGAAGCCGCCAAGCCAGGCCAGCCGGCTCCCGCAGGGACGGCCAAGCCGGCCGAAGAGAAGGAGGCCCGGCTGGCGGTCATCGGCGACTCCGATTTCGCCAAGAACCACTACTACGGGCTGTCCGGCAACGGCAATTTTTTCCTCAACGTCGCCAACTGGCTGACCGAGGAATCCGACCTCATCTCGATCCAGCCGAAGACCCAGATGCCGCGGACGATCCAGCTGACCGCGTCGCAAGGGCGGCTGCTCTTCCTCGTCAGCATCGTGATCCTGCCGCTGGCCGTTCTCCTGCTCGGCGTCTCCGTCTGGGCCCGCCGGAGGTCCTTGTGAAGATCAAGACGACCCTGATCTTGCTTGGGGTCTTCGCCGTTCTGCTGGCCGCGGTCCTTTATTTCGACAAGAATGGCGCGGCCAAGAAGACCGCCGAGGAGGCGTCGAACAGCCTGATCAGCGTCACGGCCGGGGACATTCACAAGATCAGTCTCGTCCGCGGCCCCGAAACGCTCGCCATCGAGCGGGACGAGGCCGGCTCCTGGCGCCTGACCTCACCGCTCCAGGCCGCCGCCGACGAGTCGGAAGCGAACAGCCTGGCCGGCGCGCTGGCCTCCCTCAGGATCGAGCGCGTCGTCGAGAAGGAGGCCAAGGACCCCAAGGCCTACGAGATCCCGACGACGCAGGTTTCGATCTGGCTCAAGGGCCAGGACGCGCCCATCCGGCTCCTCGTCGGCATGGAGAACCCGCTCGACAAGAGTCTCTTCGCCAAGCGCGAGGATGACCCGCGGATCGTCCTCCTCTCCTCGACACTCAAGACGACGCTCGACAAGCCGGTCTTCGATTTCCGCGTGAAGGACGTCTTCAAGTTCACGGCCGACGACGTCAAAAGCATCCGGGTGAAGGCCAAGGCCAAGGACGCCGCCTGGCAGGCGGACCGGGTGGACTCCGGCTGGGTCCTCAAGGCCCCCGTCGCATCGGTCGCGGCCAAGGGCAAGATCGAATCCCTACTCGAATCGCTGTCGGGCCTCCGGGCCAAGGCCTTCGTGGCCGAAACGAAGAACGCAGCTACGCTCAAGGAGTTCGGCCTCGACAAGCCCGACTATGAGGTGGCCTTGTCCCTGCCCGCCAAGAGCCAGGAGATCGTCTTCGCCTTGCACAAGAAAGGCGAGAACCAATACGCGACGACCTCCCCGTCAACCAAGATCATCACGTTCGAGGGGACGCTCCTGGCCGATCTCGACCGCAAGGCCGAAGAGATGCGGGAGAAGAAGATCGCCGATTTCTATTCCTGGGATGCGGACCGGGTGGCCCTGAAGCACGACGGCGTCGAGATCGCGGCGGTCAAGGAGAAGGCGGGCGACACGGACAAGTGGGTCCTCGAGGGCCCCGCTAAAATCGAGGCCGACCGCGCCAAGGTCGAGGACTTCCTCCGCAAGATCGAGGGCCTCGAAGCCACGGCCTTCGTCGACGCGCCCGGCCCGCTGGCCGCCTACGGCCTCGCGCCCGGGGCCGAGATCCGCATCCGGGCCAAGGACGCGCAAGGCCAGGCCAAGGAGATCGTCCTCACGGTCGGACGCGAGGACGCGGCGAAGAAGCAAGTGGCCGTCAAGAGCCCGGGACTCGCTTATCTCTGGCTCGTCGACCCATCGTTCCTTCAGGACTGGCCCAAGGAGGCTAAGGACTGGCAGGCCGTCCCGCCGAAAGCGGAAGAGAAGCCCGCTGAGAAAAAGTAACTTTGCGGCCCGGCTTCTGGCCTGGTATCGGGCCCACCGGCGGGACCTGCCGTGGCGCCGGACCCGCGAGGCCTACCCGATCTGGGTCTCGGAGATCATGCTCCAACAGACGACTGTACCGGCCGTCCTCCCCTATTTCGAGCGCTGGATGGAGGTCTTTCCCGATGTCCGAAGCCTGGCCCGGGCCCCGTTGCGAAAAGTCCTCAGAGAGTGGCAGGGCCTCGGCTATTATCAGAGGGCGAGAAACCTCCACACGGCGGCCAAGCGCATGGCCGCCGAACATGGCGCGAAGGTCCCCGGCGACGAATCCGTCCTGAGGCGTCTGCCCAGGCTTCGGCCCTTATACCACCGCCGCCGTGCTGAGCCTGGCCTACGGCCGGCCGCTGCCCGTCATCGACGCCAACGTCCGGCGGGTCCTGATGAGGGTCCTGGGACTCAACGGGCCGGCGGAACCCCGCGTCGACAAGTCCCTACGGACCTTCCTGGAGACGGTCTTTAGCGCGCGAGAGCCGGGAGATTTCAATCAGGCTATGATGGAGCTCGGAGCGCTCGTCTGCCGCAGCCGTAACCCTCAGTGCCTGGCCTGCCCGGTGCGCCCGTTCTGCCGGGCAGCCCGCGAAGGGATCCAGGAACTGATCCCCCGGCCGAAGACGCTCAGGCTCGAGCGGATCGAGGTTGTCGTCGCCGTCGATCGAGAAGGACGGCCGGTTCCTGCTGCAGCAAAGACCGGCGGGAGGGCTGCTGGCCGGCCTCTGGGAGTTCCCCGGCGGGAAAGTCGAGCCCGGTGAGGGTCTGGTCCCCGCCCTCCGACGGGAGATCCGGGAAGAGCTGGGGATCAAGATCGAGGACGTCCGCCGGCTGACGACCGTCCGGCACGCCTATACGCGCTTCGAAGTGACGCTCCACGCCTACCGGTGCCACATCCGCAACGAAGAGTTCAAGCCCGGAACTAGACGCCGCTGGGTCACCTTGAGGGCCATCCGCACCTATCCCCTGCCTTCGGGGAGCGTCAAGATCGTCGACGTCCTGGCCGGACGCTAGCGGGCCTGGCGTTTTGACGAATGGCCAGGCTAGATCAGGCCCAGTTCCTTGTGCTTGGCCGCGATCACCCCGGCCAGCGCGTCGATGTCCTGGAGGTCGGACGGCTTCGGCAGCCCCTTGGCGATGACCGAGGGCAGCAGCTCGACCCTGAGGTTCGGCATCGCCCCTTTGATCGTGTCGACCATCTTCCCGGCCCAGCCGTAGCTGCCGATGATCGCGGCGAAGCGGGCCTTGGGGCGCAGGGCGTTGGCCAGGACGACGCGCGTTGAAAACCGCCGGGTGCGGGCCGACATGGACCGTCGGGCAGGCGACGACGATCGTGGCGGCGTCGACCAGGGCCATGGCCAGTTGGCCGATGTCGGCCGTGGCCATGTTGAACGGCAGGACCTCGACGCCGCGCTCGACCAGGGCCGTGGTCAGATGCTCGACCATGATAGGCCGTCGAGCCGTGCATGGTCACCCAGGGCATGACGACCGGTTGTGCGGCTTGTCGTCGGTCCAGTCGCGGTAGGCCTGGATGACGGACTGAGGGTCGCGATAGATCGGGCCGTGGCTCGGGGCGATCAGCCGGATCTCGAGGTCCTGGATCTTGTCCAGGTTCTTCTGGATGATCTTGCGGAACGGCATCATGATCTCGGCGTAGTACCGCTTGGCCTCGGCCTTGATGCAGTCGACGCAATCGACGAACAGGTCGGTCTGGGCCAGGTGGGAGCCGAACCAGTCGCAGCTGAAGAGGATCCGGTCCTCCTCGAGATAGGTCGACATCGTCTCGGGCCAGTGGACCCAGGGCGTATAGATGAAACGCAGGGTCTTGCCGCCGAGGTCCAGGCGTCTCGCCGTCGGCGACGGTCCGGATCCGGGCCGGGTCGATCCCCAGATGGTCGACGAGCATGGGCTTGGCCGTCTCGGAGGCCAGGACGATGGCTTGCGGGATAGCGGGTCAGGAGCCAGGGGATGCTCCCCGAATGGTCCTGCTCGGTGTGGTTGGAAATGACATAGTCGATCCTGTGCACGTCCTCGAGATAGGCCTCGAGAATGTCGAACGCTTGGACGGCTCGACCGAGTCGATGAGAGCGATCTTGTTCCGGCCGCGGACGAGGTAGGAATTGTAGCTCGTGCCGTCGGGCAGGGGGATGAGGCCGTCGAACAGCCGGCGGTCAAAGTCCTGGGCGCCCACATAAAGGACATCGGGAACGATCTCTCGGGGTTTCATGCGGTTCCGTCTCCTCGGAATGATTAATTCCGAGTCATTTTATAGGATTTTCGATGAAAAATAAAGTGGCCTAGACGTCTCAGACCTCGAAATGGACCTTACGCGGCACGATATCGCCGGCCGGGCGGCCATGCCAATGAAGCCACTAGGGCACCGCGGCGGCGGTTGACAATCCGTCCAGCCTCCGTCTAGAGTAGGGCCAGGGGCCGGGTCGCGGCAGGGATCGCCAACCTCTAGATCCTGTTGCGCTAAGGCTTGGCCGAACGGGCGGCCAACGAGGTGCTGTCATGACCGACGAACTATTCGAACTGGCCGGGAAGACCGCCGTGGTCACCGGAGGAGGCGGCATCCTTGGCGGGGTCATGGCCCAGGCCCTGGCCGCGCGCGGCGCGGCCGTGGCTATTTTGGATATCCGTGAGGCCGCCGCCGTGGCTGCGGCCGGCCGGGTGACCGCGGCGGGCGGCCGGGCCATCGGCCTCGCCTGCGACGTCCTTGACGAAGCCGCCCTGGCGCGGGCGGCGGCGCGCGTGACCCAGGAATTCGGCGGCCTCGACATCCTGGTCAACGCGGCCGGCGGCAACGCGCCGGCGGCGACGACTTCCAAAGAGATGGCCGGGCCGGACGATCTCCTGGGGGGCTCCGGGACCGCGCGGACGATCTTCGACCTGGAGGTCGCGGACCTCCGGCGGGTCCTCGACCTGAACCTCCTGGGCACCCTGCTCCCCTGCCGGGTCCTGGGCGGGGAGATGGCCCGCCGCGGCGGCGGGACGATCGTCAATATCTCGTCGATGACTGCGTCGAGACCGCTGACCAAGGTGGCGGCCTATTCGGTGGCCAAGGCCGGCGTATCAAATCTCACGGCCTGGCTAGCAGCCCACCTGGCCCCGCTGCACATCCGGGTCAACGCCATCGCCCCCGGCTTCTTCCTGACCGACCAGAACCGCTTCCTTCTCACCGACGAGAGGACGGGCGGACTGACGGCCCGAGGTCAGGCGGTCATCGCCCACACGCCGCTCGGCCGCTTCGGCGCGCCACAGGACCTGGCCGGCGTCCTCATCTGGCTCGTGTCCGGGGCATCCTCGTTCGTCACCGGCGCGATCATCCCCGTCGACGGGGGCTTTTCCGCCTATTCCGGAGTCTAGAAGGTCCCATGATCACACCGAGCGCCATCCCGCCGCGGATGAAGGCCGTCGTTCTCGAATCGCCCCGGCGACTGGTCCTGCGGGACGTTCCCATCTGGCCCATCGACTCGTACGGGGACTCCGACCTCCTCCTCATCAAGGTTGCGGCTTGCGGCGTCTGCGGCTCGGACTTCCGCTACTACGCCGGCGAGAATCCCTGGGCCCTGCACACGCTGGGCAGGCACGTCGACAACCCGCCGGGCATCGTGCTCGGCCACGAATTCGCCGGAGAGGTCGTGGCGGTGCTCGACGAAAAGAACGCCGGCCTGCTCGGCCGCCGGGTGGCCCCGATGTGTTCGAAGGTCTGCGGCGTCTGTCCCGACTGCCGGGCCGGGCGGACCCAGCTCTGCCCGAACACCGTCCATATGGGGCACGGGCAAGGCTGGGGCCAACGCGAGTTCTATCCCGGCGCCTACGCCGAGTACGTTCCGGCCTGGGCCAGCGGCTGTTACGTCATCCCCGACGATCTGAGCTTCGGCGAGGCGGCCATGATGGACATCCTGGCCGTCTGCGTCCACGTGGCCCATCAAGGCGACATCGAGCGGGGCTGGCCGGTCCTCATGATGGGCGCCGGCCCGGCCGGCCACGGCATCGCCCAGGCGGCCCGCGTCCTCGGCGCCGGCTCGGTCATCGTCACGGACATCTCGGCCGCCGCGCTCGACCTCGCCCGGAAGGCCGGATTCGACCGCGTGGTCGACGCGGGAAACAAGACAGCCCGGGAGCTGGCGTCCGAGCTCCGGGCCTTCGCCCCGGACGGCTTCGGCACGGTCTTTGACAGCGTCGGCGGCCGGGAGAGCTTCGATCTCGGGCTGGGGCTCCTGGCCAAGAAAGGGACCCTGGTCAACATGGCCGTTCACGACCGGGAGTTCGCCGTGAACTTCATGAGGCTCAGCGGTGAGCGGCGGATCACGACCAGCTCCAACTTCGCCGCCGGCGATTATCCGATCGCGCTGAGCTGGCTCGAGTCCGGCCGTTTCAAGGTCCGGGACTGGCTGACCGAAATTCGCCTCGACGACATCCCGCGCTTGTTCGCTGAAACCGAGGCCGGCCGCCGCGCCTTCAAGCTCGTCGTCACGAGCTTCTGAGCCCAGGCGTATTACTACACGCCAGGGTATTTGCGCTTGGCGAAGTAGATGATCTCCGGATGCTTCGTGTAACCGAGTTTCTCGAAGACGGCCATGGACGCCGCGTTGTCTTCCTCGATGAGACAGGCCAAGATGTCCATGCCCTGGGACTCGAGCCATTCTTCGGCGGCCCGGACGAGCGCGACGCCATGACCTCTTCGCCGCAGGCGGCGGTCGACGGCGACACGGTTGATCCAGCCTTTGCGCCCATCGTGCGTGGCCAGCACGGTCCCGACGACCTCTCCGCCTTCGCCCGCCTCGGCCACGAGAAAGCGCACGTTCGGCCGGGCGATCTGCTTCCCGATATTCTCCCGGCTGTCCCGGCCCTGGGGCTTGAGCGGCAGCCCGCCCTCGGCCCACAGGGACATGACCCGGTCATAGTCGCCGGGGCGGAATTCGCGGATCACGAGATTGGTCAGACGATCATTCTCGGGCATGGTCACACCCTCCGGTCCGTTCGTCGCTGCGGCCACCCTCGCCGCCCCACGATCAGCGGACGAACAGGACAAAGACCCCGATGGCCACGACCGCGGCCGCCAGCCCGGTCGAGATGGCCGACGCCCACGACTTTTTATGGATCGTCCTCGCGGCCTGGACGAGCTTCACCAGGGTCCAGACCCCCGCGGCGGCGTAAATGGCCAGATACAGGGTTTGCCACGGCCCCGGCGGCGACAGGATATCCACCCATTCCGGCTGGCCCATGCCCGCGGCCGCGAAGCCGGCCTCGACGGCCGACGGGACCCAGGCCAGGAAGAGCGGCCCGCCCCAGGCCCGGGCGGCGCGGACGAGAACGTCGCTGCGGTGACAGCCTTTCCGCCCGAGGGCCAAGAGCACGCCCGACGACAGGATCCAGACGGCAAAGATGAGCGGCAGGATGAAGACGATCTCCCAGGCGTAGTAATTATCGACGTCCATGCCGGCGATGACGGGAGCCATCGGGATGTTGCCGACGATGGCCAGGATCGCGGAGCTGGCGGCGTAGGCCAGGCCGGCCAGGCCGAGGAACAGAGCCTCCCGGCGCAACGGGTGCCTCCGCTTGAAGGTCTGCTGCCGGGCCTTCACGGTCTTCAGAGAAACAGGGCTCACGTCGTCCTCCGTCAGCTCGCCAGAAGATGCTTGCTGGCGAAATTGGGGTCCGTCGTCAGATTGATGCCGAAGCGGCGCAGCCCGGAATCGTCGCCAGGCGTCGGGATGTGGGTGATATGGACCTCGCAGCCCCGGAGGGCGCTCATCCTTTCGAGGGCCAGGTGGGCCATGGGATTGGTGGCCGCGTTGATGGCGAGAGAGGTCAGGACCTCGGACAGGTCGAGGCTGACGGTCTTGGCCCCGAAGACGCTCATCTTGAGGGCGCCGACCGACTCGATGATCGAAGGCGAGAGCAGCGGGATCTTGTCGGGGATGCTCGGCCAGGGTCTTGACGGCGTTGAGGATGAGGGCCGCCGCGGCATGCATCAGGGGCGAGTTCTTGCCGGTGACGATCGTGCCGTCGCGCAGCTCGAGGGCCGCGCCGACGAAGACGCCTTTGTTCCCCTTGCCCGCCTGCCGGGCCTCTTCGGCCGCCCGCCGGGCGGCGACGACCACAGAACGGTCCTCCGGCTTGACCCCGAGCTCCTTCATCAGCAGCTCGGCCCGCTGGACGGTCTCCTTCTCGACGAAGCCCAGAGTGTACTCGCAGGAGTACCGGAAATAGCGCCGGATGAGCTCCTGCAGGGCCGCCTCGCGCACGACCTGCGTCGTCGATGATGCCGAAGCCCGCGGCGTTGCAGCCCATGTCGGTCGGCGACTTGTAGAAGGAGCGGCTCCCCGGTGATCTTCTCGATGATGCGCTTGAGGACCGGGAAGACCTCGACGTCCCGGTTGTAATTGACCGCGACCTTGCCGTAGGCCTCGAGGTGGAACGGATCGACAAGATTGAAATCGCCGAGGTCGGCCGTGGCCGCCTCGTAGGCCACGTTGACGGGGTGCTTGAGGGGCAGGTTCCAGATCGGGAAGGTCTCGAACTTGGCGTAGCCCGTGGCCAGGCCCCGGCGGTACTCGTGATAGAGCTGGGACAGGCAGGTGGCCAGCTTGCCGCTGCCCGGCCCCGGCCCGGTGACGATGACCAGCGGGTGCTCGGTCTCGATGTAATCGTTGGCCCCGTAGCCCTCGTCGCTGACGATGACATCGACGTCCGTGGGATAGCCCTTGGTGAAGCTGTGGGTGTAGACCCGGATGCCTTGCCGCTCGAGCTTGTTCTTGAAGATCCGGGCGGCGGGCTGATTGTCGAACCGGGTGATGACGACCGCCCGGATGAGGATGCCCCACTCGCGCAGGTCGTCGATGAGCTTCATGGCATCGACGTCATAGGTGTGGCCGAAGTCGGCCCGGATCTTCCTCCGCTCGATATCGCCGGCATAGATGCAGAGCAGGAAATCGGCCTGGCTCCGCAGCTCCTGGAGGAGCTTCATCTTGACGTTGGGATCGTACCCGGGCAGGACCCGGGCGGCATGATAATCAAAGAATAGCTTGCCGCCGAATTCGAGGTAAAGCCTGTTCGGGAAACGGGTCAGCCGCCCGAGGATGGCCTTCTTCTGTTCCTCGAGGTAGTGGGCGTTGTCGAATCCGACGGCGTGGGTCATGAGCAGCTTCTGCCCTTCATCACGGCCTTCAGCGGGCCGCGCCTTTCATCAGATGGAAATCCTCGAACAGGCCATAGGCGACCGAGGAATAGTCCGATCCGGGGGGGCGGCCTCCCTTGGCCCCCTGCTGGAAGGACCCGGGCCAGGCCCGGCCGAGCGGAGGGCTGTTATGGAACGGCCCGAGCGTGTTCCTCAGGGTCCCGTAGACGACGACCGAGATCTCGGCCCGGCCCGCCGGCGAGAGAGCCGAGGTCGACCTCGAAAGGCGGGAAGGCCGCTTGGCCGGCCCTCTGGCCGCCGACGAAGACCTCGGCCGTCGCGCCGAGCCAGGACCCGAGCCGGACCCGGTACGAGGCGCCGGCCGCGGCGTCCGGGACATTGAACGTCTTGGTGTAGCGGACGGCTGCGCCGTAGAACGGCCAGCCCTGGGCGTCCAAGCCCCGAGCGCCGAGCGGGGCGGGCGGCCTCAGCTCGAAGCCGCGGGCGATCGAGGCCAGGCGGAAATCGCCGAGGAGATAGACCGGCTCGAGCTCGCTAGTGGATGGTGAACGGCCTGGCCTTGACCGTGATCTTGTTCCGGCCGGCGACGACTGGTCGCCGATGGCATAGACGCCGAAGGCCCGGTCGAGCCACCACTCGCCCGGAGTGGCCGCGATCTCCCGGTCGTTGATGGAGACGCTGAAGAGGTCCGGCCGTCTCGACGACGGCCTTGAGCGTCGGCGAAATCGCGGGCGTCGTCCTTCGCGGCCGGGAACCAGAAGATGGCCTCGAAGCCGGAGTCGGGCCGGGAACTTGTCGCGGTCGACGATGTTCGTCTTGTACTGGACGGCGCTGTCCCAGGGGTTCCGGGCGAGGCCGTGGGCCTGGAAGGTCTTGCGCTGGGCGTCATAGAAATAGAGGTCTTTCTCGGTCTGCCCGCCGAGGACAGGTCGCAGTAATCGATGGTCAGGACGTTCGGCGAGACCCGCTCGACGGCGGTCGGCCCGTCGGCGGCGACGTCCTCGCCAGGCCAGTCGCCGCGAGCGACGGGCCGGGGCCGCCTCGTCGCCGACGCAGAGGAGGAGGCTGCCGCCTGGCGGGCAAGTCGAGAAGCGCGGCCGTGACCTTGCCGCGCTGCCGGCGCTTGAACGGGATAGGGCTTGACCCCGCCGCGTGAAGGGGTCCCAGTCCTCGACGGAGCCGCCCGCCAGGGTGAGGGCCCCGTCGGCCGGCTGGCCTCGGGCCCGGTGTTGGCCAGGAAGACGAGCTCGCCGCCGTCGAACTCGCGGCGCTGGTGGAAGAGCATGGCCCCGGCCCGGACGCCGGAGAACGTGATGGCGCGGCGGGCGCGAAAGCGCGGACCTTGTCGAACCCGCCGCCCGGGCCCGGCGTTGAGCCAGCGGTCGCCGTAAGACGCGGCCAGGAGCTGCGGAGGTCGTCCGTGGCCTTGCCGTCGACATAGTCGGGCGGCGCCGAGCCAGGCGACGATATTGCCGCCGCGGATGAGGTAGTCGCGGAGGAGGACGAGGGTCGTGTCGTTGAGATTCTCAGGCCCGGCGGCAGGATGACGAGGCTCGTAGGAGCGGGCGCCGACGGTGAGCTCGGGCGTGGCTGGTCGAGCCGAACTCCTGGAGGGTCTTCTCGCTGACGAGGTCATATTCGATCTGGTTCCGCCTCGAGGAGGTTGACGAAAGCCTGGAAATCCTCGGCCGAGGGCCTGAAATCGTCCGATTCCGCCGGCCGGCGAATAATGCATCCAGGCCGGTCGTCGTCGGCTCGAGGACCAGGACGCGGTTGACCTGCTGGCCGAGGCTCATGGCCGCCGACAGCCGCCCGAAGTAGTCGGCCAGGACGTTGTAGAGCGGCCACCACGGCTCGATGATAGGAGAACGAGAGCGGGTGGTCGCGCTTGCGGGCCCCCTTGATCGTGACATAGGACAGGTGCTGGTTGAGGAAATTGACGCCCAGGGCGATATTCCCAGTCGCCGATCCGCTTCTGGTCGGAGAAGGTCAGGTCCCAGCCGCCGGCGCCGTAGGTCTCGGACAGCGTCCGCTCGCCGGCCGAGCTGGTTGGCCGAGCTGCGGATCTCGCGGACGGACCGGGCGTTGCCGAACTGGGCGTGACGGCCGGTCGACGTAATCGTTCATCAGGATGTCGATGCCCGGCATGTGGGCATAGGCGGCCATGGCCAGGTTGTCCGGGCGAGTGCGTGGCCGCGGCCACTCGTGCTCCCAATAGTGGCCGGTGAAGATGAGCTTGTTGTCGGTGCAGTAGGCGTAATAGGGCTTGGCCCAGTTCTCGAGGAAGAGGTCGAGGAGGGTGCTGTAGAAGTCGTGCCGGACGCGCTTCCAGTCGCCGACCTCGCTCGAAGAGGCTGACGAGGTTCGAGCGGAGGTCGTAGCCGCAGCGCGTCTGGAAGGCCTGGAACAGGGCCGGGGTGTAAGTTGACGGTGTCGGTCCCGCCGGGCGGGGCGATCTCGGCCTCGTCCTGGAAGGCGCCGGGGACGGTCGCGCCGAACTCCGACCCGATCGCCCGCTTGTAGGCGTTCAGGGTGACGTCGAGGAACTTCTCGGTGACGTCCTTGCGCATGAGGTCGACATAGGTGAAGCCGCCGTACCAGGGCGAGGGGGCCTGACGGACGATGTCGAAGACATAATAGGTCGCCCCGTCGCCCGCCGCCGCGGCATGGGCTTGCCGGTGAGGTCCTCGAACCCGGTCAGCGTCCGGCGCAGGACGGCGATCGCCGAGCGGGTCGGAAGGCCGGCGGCTTGCCCTCGGACCTCCTCATCCGCAGGCCGGAGCGGACCGCGTCGGGCATGGCCGCCGGGACGTGGCCGCCGGCAAACCCGAGGGATAGGAATTCTCGTCATAGATCCAGATCTTGAGGCCCAGGCTCTTGCCGGTCTCGACCGCGTAGGCGCAGAGAGACAACCACTCGTCGGACAGATAGGGCGTGATCAAGCCCGGGCGGGGATGGATGAAAGCCCCGCCGATGCCGCGGGCCTTGAAGTCGTCGAGGTCGCGCTTGATCTCGTCCTTGGTCACGCGGTCGTTCCAAACCCAGAGCGGCGCGCTGCGATACTCGGCCGGGGGATCGGCAAAGGTCTTGCGGAGCGTCTCATACGAAGGACCTTGGCGCGGCTTAGCGCACGCGGCGCCCGCCGCGACGAAAGCCAGGACGAGAAGGGCCAGCGGGGCCGGGGACCGACGCTTCATGGTCATGAGGCATGCCTTTCGCTTCCGGTCGGGGATGGAGGAGCAGGCCGGAGTCTGTCGGGGATGAATAGCATCGGCCCCAAATCTAGGGGAACATGAACTCAAAGTCAAGACATGAGGAGCGGCGGGAGAGAACAATGGCGGAGAGGGCGGGATTCGAACCCGCGGCCCCGGTTTGAGCCAGGGCAAACGCTTAGCAGGCGTTCCTGATCGACCACTCCAGCACCTCTCCGCGGTCGGGGAACCGGGCTATTTTAGCATAGAGGCCTGCCAAAGTCAGCAGGGGCCCCAGCGGTGGCCGGGGTGGCGCTTCTCGTATTCCGCGGCCGACGCCTTTGTCACCTTATGCCAAGCCTGGCCGGTTTTGGCCCCGACAATGCCGGCCAGAGCGCAACGGCAGAGGGTCTTGTCGACCTTCGACCTCAGCTCGTGGAAGACGTCGTAGGGGTCCCGCTTCAGGAAATCCTCACAGGTGGTGATCCCGATCTTCTCGAGCTGGGTCGCCGTCTTCTTGCCGATGTTCGGCAGGTCGGTCAGCTTCCGTTCCCGGTCCCTGGCTTCAGAACGCATTGCTGTCGCTCCTTACTCACCTTACCGGCCGTCGCGGCCGTTCGTTCCCGCCATCTCCAGAAAGCGGGCCAAGGCCGCCTTCCTCTTTTCTTTCTGGGCGATCGGCTCTTCCCCGGACGAGCCCTCCCGGCTTTGGACCTCCTTTTCCGCCAACTCCGCGATCTCGCGGGCCAGGGCCATGAGCTCGCCGTCATTCTTGATCAGCGAGGAGAGCCGCATCGCCGCGGCCGTCTGAAGCTCGGCTAGGGCCTCCCGGGCTTGACGGGGCCCGTCGGTCCGGCCGAGATCCGTGGAGGCGGACAGGGCCTTGTCAAAACGATCGTATGCGGCCAGGAAGCCCTTGAGCTCCTTGATGTCTTCGCGGTACATCCTGGTAAAGAAGAAAAGACCGCATCCGCCGGCGACGAGGACCACGATGATCAGCCATTTGAGGGGCTTGGACATGGTCATGTCCGACCTTTCATGAGCCTGAGGACCGTCCTCGCGTCCCTGAGGCCCATCGATTCGAAGGCCTTCTTGAGAGCGGGCCTGGGGACCTTCCCGTGGCCCCCGATGTCCACCCCACTAAGGAAAGCGACAATGGCGGAGGGAGAGGGATTCGAACCCCCGTTCCGGAGGACCGGAAAGCGGTTTTCAAGACCGCCGCCTTCAACCACTCGGCCATCCCTCCGTCGATCTATTTTTTCGGCGCTGAGATGCGTTCGAGCCCGTCCATGTAGGGCCGCAGGGCCTCGGGGATGACGACCGAGCCGTCCTGCCTGCTGGTAGTTCTCGAGGATGGCGCTCACGGTCCGGCCGACGGCCAGCCCCGAGCCGTTGAGGGTGTGGACGAACTCGGTCTTGGCCCTTGGCCTCGCGCTTGAACCGGATATTGGCCCGGCGGGCCTGGAAGTCCAGGCAGTTCGAGCAGGAGGAGATCTCCATGAAGCCGTTCCGGCTGGGCATCCAGACCTCGAGGTCGTAGGTCTTGGCGCTGGCGAAGCCCATGTCGCCGGTGCAGAGCAGGACGACCCGGTGGTGCAGGCCGAGCCGCTTCAGGACCTCCTCGGCCGAGGCGGTCATGTACTCGAGCTCGTCGAAGGACGTCTCCGGCAGGCTGAAGATCATCATCTCGACCTTGTTGAACTGGTGCTGGCGGATGAGGCCGCGGACGTCCTTGCCGTAGGAGCCGGCCTCGCTGCGGAAGCACGGCGTGTAGGCCGCGAAGCGGCGTCGGCAGGACGCCGCCGTCGAGGATCTCGTCCCGATAGATGTTCGTCAGCGGCACCTCGGCCGTCGGGATGAGGTACCAGTCGAACCCCTCGAGCTTGAACAGGTCCTCCTTGAACTTGGGCAGGTTGCCGGTGCCGGTCAGGCTCTCGGCGTTGGCGATGAAGGGCGGCAGGACCTCGGTGAAGCCGCGCTCGCGGGTATGGAGGTCGAGCATGAAGTCGATGAGGGCCCGCTCGAGCCGGGCCCCGGGCCCGAAATAGACCGTGAAGCGGGAGCCGGTGATCTTGGCCGCCCGCTCGAAGTCCAGGATGCCGAGCTTCTCGCCGACGTCCCAGTGGGCTTGGGGCTTGAAGCCGAACTCGGGCCGGCCGCCCCAACGCCGCACTTCCACGTTATCCTCGGAGCTCTTCCCGACGGGGACGGAGTCGTGGGGAACGTTGGGGAGATTGAGGAGCGTCGATCGGATCTCCTCGTCCATGGTCTTGAGCCGCTCTTCGAGCCCGGCGATCTCGTCGCCGACCGTCCGCATCTCGGCGATGATCGCGGACGCATCCTGGCCGGCCTTTTTCAGCCGGGAGACCTCTTCGGAGGCCTTGTTCCGGACGGCCCGGAGATCTTCGGCCTTCTTGAGGACGTCCTTCTTGTCCCGGGAGACGCGGACGAGCTCGTCCAGGCTGATCCGGGGGCCGCGGGCCGCCAGCCTATTCTGAACGGATTCCAGGTTTTCCAGGACGAATTTCGGGTCGAGCATGCGGCGATTATAGCATGGAAATCGGGGACGCGGAAAATGGGGACGTTTCTATTTTTCAGGGCATCGACCTTCGTTTGACCGGGACAGGCCGAAAAATAAGAGCGTCCCCATTTTCGAGAAC
Source organism: Candidatus Aminicenantota bacterium (assembly GCA_963807525.1). Taxonomy (GTDB): domain Bacteria; phylum Acidobacteriota; class Aminicenantia; order Aminicenantales; family Saccharicenantaceae; genus RBG-16-66-30. The sequence continues at coordinate 143,061 of CAWECI010000021.1, forward strand.
CCGGTTCCCGGTCTTTGACAGAAGCCGGGGATTGTTCAACAATAGACGGGATGACCGGTTACGTCCAAGTCTACACGGGGAACGGAAAGGGCAAGACGACCGCCGCCCTGGGCCTGGCTTTCCGGGCCGCCGGCCGCGGCTTCCGCACGTATATCGCCCAGTTCCTCAAAGCCCAGCCGACCGGGGAGATCGAGGCGGCCGAGAAGCTGGCCCCGCTCGTCACCATCGAACAGTTCGGCCGGGAGGGCTTCGTTACGGTCACGGGCGGCCCCGACGACGAGGACGTCGCGCGGGCCGGGACCGGCCTGGCCCGGGCCCGCAAAGCCATGTTGTCCGGGACCTACCGGATCGTCGTCCTCGACGAGGTCAACACGGCCGTCCATCTCAAGATCCTGCCCGAGGCGGAGGTCCTCGCCTTCATCGACCAGCGTCCCGCCGCCGTCGAGCTCGTCCTGACCGGACGGTATGCCCCGGCCTCGTTCATCCAGCGGGCCGACCTGGTCACCGAAATGAGCGCGGTCAAGCACTACTACGACCGGGGCGTCAAAGCCCGGGAGGGCATCGAGAAGTGAGCCGACGTCCGCAACCCGTTCGGCCGGAGCCCCTTTCGCCCCGCCCTGGACCGGGACAGGTTCGAGGCCCTGGTGGCCGAGGCCCTGGACGAGATCCCGGTCAAGTTCAGCAAGCTCATCGACAACGTCAACGTCATGGTCGAGGACGACTGCCCGCCCGGGACGCAACCTCCTCGGGCTTTATCACGGCGTCCCCTTCCAGCACCGCAGCCCGGCCTCCTACGGCAGCCATCCGCCCGACGTCATCATCATTTATCAGAGGCCCATCGAATCGATCTCGCGGATCGGACGAGGACATCAAGGACCATGTCCGCGACACCGTCCTCCACGAGGTCGGCCACTACTTCGGGCTGAACGAGGCGGAGCTCCGGGAGATCGAGCGGGCCGTCCGCGAGCAGCGCAAAGGAGAGAGCCATTGAACAAGCCGCTCGAAGGCGTCTATCGTCGCGCTGACGACCCCGTTCGCCGGGGACGAGATCGATCCTCGACAAGCTCCGGGCCAACGTCCGCCGAAGCTCAACGAGACGGCATTCGCCGGCTATCTCGTCCTCGGCTCGACCGGCGAGTGCGTTCTCTCTGACGGACGAGGAATCGCTGGAGCTCGTCCAGGCGGTCCTCGAGGCGGCCGCGCCGGACAAGAAGATCCTCGTCGGCACCGCCCGCGAATCGACCAGGGCCACGATCGAATTCACCGGCGCGCCTGCCGGTCCATGGCATCGAGGCCGTCCTCGTCCGCCCGCCCTCCTACTTCAAATCCAAGATGACACGCGAGGCCCTCAAGGCCCACTTACCTGGCCGTGGCCGAGGCCAGCCGCTATCCGGTCCTCATCTACAACATGCCTCAGAACACCGGCATCTCCCTCGATCCCCGCCTGGTCATCGACCTCGCCACCCATCCCGAACATCGCCGGGCTCAAGGAGAGCGCGTGGCAGCCTGGCGTTCCTGGCCGAGGTCGTGCGGGAGGTCCCGGCGGACTTCCATTATTTCCTGGGTTCGGGCCACGTCGTCTATCCCGGCCTCGAGATGGGCGCCTGCGGGGCCATCCTGGCCGTGGCCAACGCCGTGCCGGAGATGTGCGCCGAGCTCTTCCGGCTCTTCAAGTCCGGAGCCAAGGATGAGGCCCGCGGCCTCCAGCTCGACCTGGTGCCCCTCAATAAGGTGCTGGTCGAGATCTACGGCATCGCCGGGCTGAAATGCGCCCAGGACCTGCGCGGATTCTACGGCGGACCGACCCGGCTCCCGCTTCTTCCCGTCGACGACAAGGGCCGGGCCGAGATCGCAGCGGTGCTCAAAGAAGCGGGATACTGACTTCCCTCTCGAGGCGGCGAGGGACGTTGCCTCGAAGATCCCCGTCCGTGGAGAGGGGACCGGCAGGGAGCGGAGGGCGAAGCATACTGGAGCGACCCGCAGAATCGCTGCCGAGCACTCGAGGGAGCGATTCTGATAAATATCTTGGGAAAGTGTTTTATTAGGATATTTAGCAGAAATCCCCTCCGTGTATCTCCGGGGATTTCTGCGCCTCCGCTCGCTTCGCGAGCTACGGTAGGACCGTGCACCCTGCTCCGACAGCACTCTCCCTGCGTGTCCCCGGCCGCCGGCTCAGGCGAGGCTGACTGCCGCACAAGGGACCCTCCCGCTACCGCTGCTACCTTCCGGTCCTGACGGGTTTGGCGGGCGGCCCTTCGCGCAGGACCCCGGCCCTCAACGCCACGTGCCGGGCACCGGCCAGAAAGGGGAAGCCTCGGCAGGGAATTCGACCCCACTGGAGCGGATTGTGGGTCACAGGGCACCGCTAGCTCCCCGTCTAGCACGGTCGAGGCTATTATACCGAACTCCTTTTACCTAGGAATGCGAGTAAAATGGACGTTATGGCGACCAGGAGGATAAGGACATGCTATTCCGGGATCCCACGTTCCTGCTGCTCATCCCGGCCCTGATCCTGGCCCTCTACGCCCAGAGCAAGGTCAAGGGGGCTTACCGGAAATACAGCCAGGTCTGCGCCTCGATCGCGCCTGACCGGGGCCCAGGCGGCCTACCAGCTGCTCCAGACGGCCGGAGCGGGCGACGTCATGATCGAGAAGGTCCCCGGCGATCTGACCGACCACTACGACCCCCGCAAGAAGGTCCTGCGGCTGTCCCAGGGCGTCCACGACAGCACGTCCATCGCCGCCCTCGGCATCGCCGCCCATGAGACGGGCCACGCCATCCAGCACCGCAACCACTACCAGCCGATGGCCGTGCGCTCGTTCATCTATCCCGTCGCCAGCCTCGGCTCGACCCTGGCCTTCCCGCTCTTCTTCGCCGGCTTCATCTTCAGCCGGGGCGGCGCGAACATCCTCATGGACATCGGCATCCTGCTCTTCACGGGCGCAGTGGCCTTTTCGGTCGTCACGCTACCCGTCGAATTCAACGCCTCGAGGCGGGCCCTGGCCCTGCTCGAGGAGCGCCGCTTCCTGACGCCTGACGAGATGGTCGGCGCCCGCAAGGTCCTGAGCGCCGCGGCCCTGACCTATGTCGCCTCGACGGCCATGGCGGCGGTCCAGCTGCTGCGCATGTTCCTGCTGCGGTCTTCGCGCGATTAGGTCCCATCCAAAGCGGAGCGGCCCAAGCCGGGCGACAGGCTCCGGGACATGCTCAAAGGCCTGGACCGGATCAAGAAATAGCGTTATCCTACCCGAAACTCGAAGCGACGTCAGAACCCAAGCGGAGGGATCATGGACCAGAAGGACAAGGGACGCAGACAGTTCATCAAGACCTCGACTCTCGGCGCGATCGGCGCCGGGCTGGCCGGCGGAAAGGCCCTGGCGGCCCGGCAGGGTCCGCCGCAGGCCGAGCCGTCGCCCGCGGACGAGGCGCCGAAGATCAAGGACCATCGCACGCTCGGCCGGACCGGCTTCCAGGTTTCCGACATCTCGTGCGGATTCATCATGGACGAGGGCGTCATCCGGGCCGCCTACGAGTCCGGCATGAACTACTTCGACACGGCCGAGCAATATCCCGGCCATCACCGGGTGCTGGCCAAGGTCATCCCGGCCATGGACCGCAAAAAGGTCTTCATCGCCACCAAGCTCGAGGCCACGCCGGGCGAGACCAAGGAAGGCTATCTCAAACGGGCCCGCAAGTCGCTCGCCGATCTTCAGACCGAATACGTCGATGGCCTGATGATGCACTGCCCGGAGAAGGCCGCAACGCTCAAGGACGAAGCGTTCCACGCGGCCATGACCGAGCTCAAGGCCGAAGGCCGCGTCAAGCACGTCGGCGTCTCCCAGCACGGCACCTTCTGGTTCCGCGACCCGGAGGAGACCATGGAGAAGATCCTGCTCGCCGCGGTCGAGGACGGACGGTTCGACGTCTTCCTGATGGCCTACAATTTCCTCCGCCGCGACAACTCCGAGAAGGTCCTGGAGGCCTGCCGGGACCGTAAGATCGGCGTCGCTCTGATGAAGACCGCTCCAGTCGCGATCTACTACAGCCTCAAGTCGACGGTCGAACGGCTCGAGAAGGACAAGAAGGAGATCGATCCCCTCTATGTCGACGGGCTCAAACGCTACAAAGAGAAGTACGACGCCGCTCAGACGTTCATAGCCGCCCACCATCTGGGCAGCCCGGAGGAGATACGGAGCGCGGCCATCCGTTTTGTTCTCGGCAACCCCAACGTCCACACCGCCTGCGTGCAGGCCCAAACGTACGAGGCCCTGAACGCGGTCGTCTGTTTGTCTGGGACCCGGCTGACCCCGACCGAGGGGGCCCGGCTCGAAGCCTATCGCGAGGGCTGCGGCGCCTTGTACTGCCGTCACGCGTGCGGCGTCTGCGAGCTGAGCTGTCCGAAGGGTGTCCCGGTCAACACCATCCTCCGCTACCAGCAGTACTTCGCGGGCCAGCGTCGCGAAAAGGAGGCCATGGGCTATTACGCGGCCATCCCAGGGGCGAGGGCCGAGGCGTGCCGGGACTGCGCCGCGCCCTGCGAGGCCGCCTGTCCTTATGGCGTTCCGGTCCAGGGCATGCTGCTGGTCGCGGACGATACCCTGTCCGCGCCCTGACCGCGCCTTGACAGTCCTTCCTCCGGGGTGTTAGATAGACCTCTTTCGATCTTTCGCAGGAGGTCGCCCGTGAGAAGATCCTTCGTCAGGACCCCGATCGTCTGGGCGCTCGCCGCCCTTATCTTCGCCGCCGGCACGCTAGCTGCACAAACGCCGCCGGACAAGTTCCTCGGCTTCAAGGTCGGCGAGGACCGCAAGCTGGCCGACTACGCCCAGATCAAGGCCTATTTCGAGAAGCTGGCCCAGGAATCGAACCGCCTCAAGCTGTTCACGATCGGGGAATCCGTCCTCAAGAAGCCCATGATCATGGCCGCGATCTCGACGCCCGAGAACCTGGCCAAGCTCGACCGCTGGAAGGAGATCACCCACAAGCTCCGCGACCCCCGCACGACCTCCGTCGAAGAGGCCCGCAAGCTGGCCCGGGAAGGCAAGGCCATCGTCCTGATCACCTGCTCGCTCCATTCGACCGAGATCGCCGCCTCGCAGATGTCCATGGAGCTGGCCTACGACCTCGTCACCGGCAAGACCTTCTATCGACGCCGACAAGGTCCTCAACGACGTCATCTTCCTGCTCGTCCCGACCCACAACCCGGACGGCAACCAGATGGTCGTCGACTGGTACAAGAAATACGTCGGCACGCAAGTACGAGGGCGGCAACATGCCGTGGCTCTACCACGTCTACGCCGGCCACGACAACAACCGCGACTGGTACATGTTCAACCTGCCCGAGACCCGGGCCGTGACCAAGGTCCTCTACCAGGACTGGCTGCCCCAGATCCACATCGACGAGCACCAGCAGGGCACGAACGGGGCCCGGCTCTTCGTCCCGCCGTTCATGGACCCGCCGCTCCCCAACATCCAGCCGCTGGTCTGGCGCGGCGTCAACCTCATCGGCACGGACATGGCCTACGACCTCCAGAAGCACGGCATGAGCGGCGTCGTCAACGGCCGCTCGCTACACGGCCTGGTGGATCGGCGCCTGCGACGACACCGCCTGGCTCCACAACGTCGTCGGCATGCCTCAGCGAGGCCGCCTCGGTCCGCGGTGGCGACCCCCGTCTCCATCGAGCCGAACGAGCTCCCAGACGTCGTTCTACGAAAAGCGGATGGACTTCATCGACCCCTGGCCCGGCGGCTGGTGGCGCCTGCGCGACATCGTCGACTACGAGCTCGTCCTGTCCAAGAGCCTGGTCAAGACGGCCGCCCTCCACAAGGAGGACCTCCTGTTCAACTTCTACCAGATGAACAAGAACTCGATCGAGAAGCGTGGACAGGGACCAGCCCTACGCCTTCGTCATCCCGGCCCGCCAGCGCGACTACCCGACGATGCTCAAGATGCTCGACGTCCTGATGACGGGCGGCGTCGAGATCCACCAGGCCAAGGCCGACTTCGTCGGCCGGCGGCCGGCTCTATCCGGCCGGCTCGTTCGTGGTCAAGATGGCCCAGCCCTACAAGACCTTCGCCTGGGCGCTCCTCGAGAAGCAGAAATACCCCGACATGCGCCAGTATCCCGGCGGCCCGCCGGTCCCGCCCTACGACAACGCCGCCTGGACCCTGCCCCTCCAGATGGGCGTCCTCTGCGACCAGATCGACGAGCCGTTCGAGGCCAAGCTCGAGAAGATCGACAGCGGTCCCCTACCCCAAGGTCCCGGCCGCAGGGCAAGAGCGGCGTATTTCGTCCTCGACTCCGCGGGTCAACGCCTCGTATGCCATGGCCATCGCCCTGCTCAAGGACAGGCCGAGGTCTGGCGGACGAAGGCGAAGGCCGCCGTCAAGGGGCATCGATCTCCCGGCCGGCGGCTTCATCGTCAAGAACTCCGCCGCGGTGAAGAAGGCCCTGCCGGCCCTGGCCGAGAAGTATCGACCTGGCCGTCCTCGACGTCGACGACGTCGGCGGGCCTCGACAAGGCCCCGGTCAAGTTCCCCCGCATCGGCCTCTTCCAGTCCTGGCGGGGCAACATGGACGAGGGCTGGACGCGCTACGTCTTCGACGACATGGGCATCCCCTACAAGACCCTCCACAACGACGACATCAAGGGGACCAAGGACAAGAAGCCCGACCTCGGGCCGACTTCGACGTCATCATCTTCGCCGACGAGAACGCCAACACCATCAAGGGCACCCGGCCCGGGGCCGGACCCGGCGGGCCGGGCGGGGCCGCGCCGACTCGTCGATGGCCCGGATGTTCCGGCATGAGCCCGACGCCGCCCGAGTACGAGGGCGGCATCGGCCAGGAAGGCGTCGACGCCCTGAAGGCCTTCGTCGAGAAGGGCGGCACTCCTGGTCACTCTCAACGGGGCCTGCGAGTTCGCCATCAGCGAGTTCGGCGCCCCGGCCCGCAACGCCCTGCAGGGCGTCGACCGGGCCAAGTTCTTCTGCCCGACCTCGATCCTGCAGGATCCTCGTCGACAACGAGACGCCCATCGGCTACGGCATGCCCAAGGAGGCCGCGGCCATGTTCGTCAACAGCCTGGCCTTCGACACGTTCTCGCCGGCCTATCGAATGGGACCGCAAGGTCGTGGCCACCTATCCCGAGGACGAGATCCTGATGAGCGGCTGGCTCCTCGGCGAGGAGTACCTGGCCCGCAAGGCCGCCGTCGTCGACACGAAGTACAAGGACGGCCGGATCATCCTCATCGGCATCCGCTGCCAGAACCGGGCCCAGTCCCACGGGACGTACAAGTTCCTGCTGAACGCGCTGCTCTATCCGGGAATGTGAGACGGCGCCTAGGGTTTTCTCGCCACGGCTATGAGGCGGGCACGCGCGTTCCGCGTGTCAGCGCCCTTCCCTATCGGCCGACCCGGTCAGCCCGGCGACAAAGCCTGACGCCCAGGCCCAGGCCAGGTTGAATCCGCCGCGCCCGCCCTGGACGTCGAGGACCTCGCCGGCAAAGTACAGTCCGCTCTTGAGCCTGGATTCCAGGCTCCCCGGCTTCACCTCCCGGGCGTCGATCCCGCCGGACGTGAACTCGGCCTCGTTCCAGCCGCGTGTGCCGAGGACCGGGAAATCCCGTCCCTTGAGCAAGGCGGCCAGCCGCCGGCCTGTCACCGAAGGAGCGCCCTGGGCCGGTCCTGGCGCGGCCTCGCGGATGAGCTGAGGCATGACCAGGGAGAACTTCTCCGGCAGCAGCCCGGAGATCAGGTCCTTGGGCGCCCAGCCCGTCTCGAGCCGGCGGCAGAGCTCGGCGGCGGCTTCCTCCTCGGCCATGAAGGGCAGGAGATCGACGGCCACGGAGGCGTCCCGCCGGCCGTCCCGGTTCAGGGCGATCGACAGGCTCTCGCTGACGTCCAGAATGGCCGGGCCCGAAAATCCGTAGTGGGTGAACAGCAGCTCGCCCTCGGCCTTCTCCATCGCCCGGCCGCCGACGCGGCTCTCGGTGCGGACGCGCAGCCGCTGGCCCTGGAGGAAATGGCACAAGCGGTCTTTGACCAGGACCGGCACGGCGCTCGGCACGGGCTCGATGACGTGGTGACCACAGCCTGCCGCAAGACCGTGAGCCGAGCCGTTCGAGCCGAGGGCCGGATACGATCGGCCGCCTCCGGTCAGGATGACGGAGCGGGCTTGGATCCTGCGTCCGTCCGCGGCCACGATCCGAAAGCCCCCTTCCCGGGCCTCGATCCGCGCGACGTCGAAGCCCGTCCGCAGCCCGACCCCCAGCCTCGAGACCTCGAGCTCCAGCACCTTGAGGACGGAGGCGGCCTGGTTCGTGGCCGGATAGACACGGCCGGCCTCGTCGGTCTGCAGGCGCAGGCCGAGCCCATCAAAAAAGGACCGGATCTCCCGACCCCCGAATCGGTCCAGGACCGAGGCGACGAGGCCGGTGTCCGTCGAAGTGAAGGCCGAAGGCTTCAGGCGGTCGTTCAGCAGATTGCACCGGCCGCCGCCTGTGGCCAGGAGCTTCTTGCCGATAACGGGAAGGCGCTCGCAAACCGTTACCGAAGCTCCGCGCCGGGCCGCACTGATGGCGCCCGTGAGGCCGGCGGCGCCGGCCCCGATGACAACGACCTCGGGCCTGTCCGGCATGGCGCCCTAGGCGCCGAGGATCTGGCAGGCCCGTTCGATGTTCGAAACGTCTAAGACGACCGACACGCCGTTGCCCTTTTTCGACAGCGTGCCGTAGCAGTATTCGATGTTGATGCCCTCTTCGCCCAGCTTGGTCGTCACATCGGCCAGCGAGCCGGGCCGGTTCTCGAGGTCGACCTTGAGCACGTCCCGCAACTCGGTCGTGTAGTTGAGCTTGGCCAGCAGCTTGACGGCCTTGTTGAGCTGCTGGACGACGAGCTTGGCCGTGTCATGGAAGACGCCGATGGCGTCGATGTTGATCTCGTTCTCGGCCAGGAAGCTGCAGAGGTCCCCCAGCTGAGACGGCTTGTTCTCCAGGATGACATAGATCTCGGTGATCCGTTCGACCATGCGTGTCCTCCCGAATCCAGGATTTCCAGCGCCCCGTTACCTATTCATAGCACGAATCCTAGCGGGGGGCAAACTCGGACCGCTCGGCCCGGCAGCTCACCCTGCTACGCTCGGAGTATTCCTTCCGTCGGCCGCTCGCCGGCCCGGCGAGCCGGCTCGCTTCGCCTCCGGGCTTCGCTCTGTCAAAGAGGGACTGTCTCTCCTAAGCGGGGCTGTCCCTCTTTGCCATCCGTGCCCGCTCCGCCCTCCCACGGCCTCCTCCAGGAACACCCCTGCGCGGGGTGGCTGCCTGGCCGATCAGGAAAGCGTCCGCCGGGCGAGGGAATCGTCAGTCAAATATCTTCCCGGGGTTCATGATCCCCCGGGGATCGAAGGCCCGTTTGATGCCCCGCATGAGGTCGATCTCCCGTTCGTCGAGGACGATCGAGAGATAGGGCTTCTTGACCAGGCCGATGCCATGCTCCCCGGAGATGACGCCGCCGCGGGCCTTGCAGTCGCGGAAGAGCTCCTGCCGCACCGGGTCGGCCTTGGGCCGCCACTCGCTCTCGGGCACCGGCACCATGGCCCCGCCTTCGTAGCGGACCTTCATGATGTGAGTGTGGACGTTGCCGTCGGCGGCGTGGCCGAAGGTCGGCAGCCAGATATCGTACTTGGCGGCCACCTCGCGGACCTTCCGCACGTGTCCGGCCACCTCGGCCCGGGGCACGGCGATGTCCAGGATCTCGACCGTGCCGGCCTTGATGGCGTCGTAGATCTTGGAGCGGATGGCCAGGACCTCGTCCTGCTTGCTGGGCGTGTCGGCGATGAAGACGTCGATGGCCCCTTTCTCGCAGCAGACCTCGGCCACCCCCTGCGACAGCCGGTCCATTTCGTCATCGGTCGAGGCGTCGAGGATGATGAGCAGGTGGGTCGTGCCGAGCTTGGTCGGCCACTTCTTGTGGATGTGCTCCTCGGTCAAGGTGATGGGCTCGACCTCGAGGAACTCGACGGCCAGCGGCACGATGCCCCGCTTCATGATCAGGGGCACGGTCTCGAGGGCCGGCTCGAGCGCTTCGAACGGCACCACCAGGGAACGCATGAGGCCCGGCCGGGCCATGAGATGGAGGATCACCCGGGTGACGACGCCGAGCGTGCCTTCCGAGCCGATGACGAGGTGCATGAGGTTGTAGCCCGTGCTCGACTTCTCGAGCTTGCCGCCGAGCCGGAGGATGTCGCCGGCCGGCGTCACCATCTCCAGGCCGCGGACGTAGTTGCGGATGGTGCCGTACTTGACCGCCCGGCTGCCGCCCGCGTTGGTGGCCACGAGCCCGCCCATCATGGCGCTTTCGTCGCCGGGGTGGGGCGGGAAGTACAGCCCGGCGTCCTCGACGGCCTTGGCGAAATCCGAGAGCCGGACGCCGGCCTCGGTCACGGCCATCTGATTGTCGATATCGACCTCCAGGACCCGGGCCATCCGCTCCAGGGACAGGACGATCCCGCCGCAGACCGGCACGCAGCCGCCGCATAGACCCGTGGCCCCTCCCCTGGGAGTGACGGGGATGCGGTTCGCGTTGGCGATCGTCATGACGGACGCGACCTCCGCCGTCGTGCCCGGACGGACGACGAGGTCCGGCTCATGGGCGATCTCCTTCATCGAGAACTCGTCGTGGCCGTAATCGAAGGTCCGGTCCGGGTCGGAAAAAACGTTCGCGGCGCCGACCGCGGCCTCGATCCCGGCCCGGATGGCCGTCGTGATGGGGCTGGTCATGGCGGACTCCTTTGTCAATCGATGCGCTTGAGCTGGATCGGCACTCCGATCATGATCTGGGGACGTCCCTTGTAGGTCTCGACGAGCCCGGTCGCCTCGATCGTCCGGCCGGCAAAATCCAGAGGCCCCGGGAGCACCCGGAAGACCTCGAGGGGAACGGCGGCGTCGAAGGCGGCCCCGTCGGCCTCGAGGAGGCAGAACCCGCCGCGCTTGAACGACCGGAGGCAGCGGAAACGAACGGTCAAGACCTCGCCGACATGCCGCCCGGCCTCGGTCGCGGAGACGACGGGGTAGCGGCTCTCTCGCCCAAAGGCCGCGGCCAGCCTGCCGGGCCTCGCTTTCGGCGGCCTTGAGCTCCCGCCGCAGCGTCTCGTCGAAGGGGAACTTGAGGAAAGCCGTGGCATAGCCTTCGCGGACAAGCGCCAGGTTGAAGATCCCGCCGTCCGCCGTCCGGACGAAGGCCAGCAGCCGGCCGTAGGAATCCCGGGTCTCCGGTCCCGGCATCAGATCGACCCGGGCCTGATAGAGCCGGGAGAAGGCGAAGCGCTTGGCCAGGAAGGCCATGAACCGGACGCTTTCGCGGGCATCGTCGAGCTCGGGGCTGTCGACGCCGATGAGCCGGACCTTCTCGTCCGGACGGCCCTCCAGACGCACTTTGATGGTATCGCCGTCGACGACCGAGACGACCGTGCCGCGAAGGGCTTCCGCGGCCCAGGGGCCGGCCGGGCGCTGGGCCAGGAGCAGGCCCGCGCTCAGGACGGCGAGCGCCAGGAGCGCGGCCGCCGGAATGGAGCGGGATCTCAACGGCCCAGCATCTCCTTGGCCACGCGGACGATGTGCGAGGCGCTGATGCCGTATCGCTCCAGGAGCTCGTCGGGCTTGCCCGAGCGCGGCAGCTCGCGGATGCAGAGGTGCCTGACGGAGGCCCGGCCGGCCAGGCTGCCGATCACGGCCTCGCCCAATCCGCCGGCTGGATAATGGTCCTCCACGATGACGGCCCGGCCGCCCGTCTCGGCCACCTCGCGGCCGATGGTCTCGACGTCGAGCGGGGCGACCGAATAGGCGTCGATGACGCGCAGGCCGAGGCCCTCTTTGGCCAACAGGTCGAAGGCCTTGAGCGCCTCGTGCACCGTGATCCCGGCCGCGATGACCGTCACCGCGTCGGTGCCGCTCTTGCGCAGGACCTTGGAGCCGCCGATGGGGAAGGTCTCCCCGGCTCCGTAAAGGATCGGGGTCGCCGGGCGCGAGGTCCGGATATAGCAAAGGCCCCTGTGCGCCGCGGCCGCGGCGACGCAAGCCTCGGAGGAGACCGCGTCGCTCGGGTAAAGGACGACGCAGCCCGGGATGGGCCGGAACATGGCCAGGTCCTCGAGGCCCATTTGGGACGGGCCGTCTTCGCCGATGCTGACCCCGACATGCGAGCCGCAAACCTTGAGGTTCGAGAACGAATAGGCCGCCATGCGGATCTGATCGTGGGCCCGCGACAGGAAGGCCGCGAAAGTGGCCACGAACGGGATATAGCCTTTGGCCGCCAAGCCGACGCCCAGGCTGATCATGTTCTGCTCGTCGATGAACGCTTCGAAGGACCGGCCGGGCAAGACGTCGAAGAACTTGTCCGCGTAGGTCGAGTTCTTGACGTCGCCGTCGATGGCGATCACGAGCGGGTTCGTCTCCCCGAGCTTGAGCAGGGCGTTGCCGTAGGCCAGACGCGTCGCCGTCTTTTCCGTGTATGCGGCCTTGGGAATGGCGACGGGGGCGGCGACGGCCTTCTTCTTGAAAGGCCGGGCCGGACGGACGAGCTTGTGGGAATCGACGTCCGTCAGGGACCCTATCTCTTCGAGGGCCCGGGCCAGCTCGTCAATCTTTAGGGGCCTGCCATGCCAGCCGTTCTTGTCCTCGACGAAGCTCACGCCCTTGCCCTTGATCGTCCGGGCCAGGATGACCGTGGGCAGGCCTTTCTTGCCGGCCAGCTTGAGCGCGGCCAGGATCTTGTCGATCTTGTGGCCATCGATGATGAGGGGGTCCCAGCCAAAGGCCCGGAACTTGCGGGCCAGGGCGGCCAGGTCGTGCTGATGCATGGTCGGACCCGACTGGCCGAGCCGATTGACGTCGACAATGGCGATGAGGTTGCGGAGCTTCCACAGGCCGGCGTCGGCCGCCGCCTCCCAGACCTGGCCTTCGGCGCATTCGCCGTCGCCCATGAGCACGAACGTGCGGGCGGGCGACTTGTCGAGGCGCTGGGCGATGGCCATCCCGGCGCCGACCGAAAGTCCCTGGCCGAGCGAGCCCGTCGCGGCCTTGACCCACGGCATGCGCGGCGTGGGGTGGCCCTCGAGGTCGCTCGTGATCTTGCGCAGGTCGAGCAGGCTCGCGAGGGGGATGAGCCCGGCCTCGGCATAGGCGGCCCAAAGGAGCGGCGCGGCGTGGCCTTTGGACAGGACGAACTCATCGTTCGCCGGGTCGTGCGGATCGGTCGTGTTCCAGCGCATCTCGGAGAAGAACAGGCAGGCGGCGATGTCCGCCGCCGACAGGCAGGATGTCGGGTGGCCGGAGCCCGCGGCCGTGGTCATGCGCAGACAGTGAACGCGCAGGCGGGTAGCGATCTTGCGGAGGTCGTCGATTCTCGCCATTGGGAGGTCCTCCTCAGCGGGGCTGGGACATCATCATCGACGCGGTCATGATAGCATGAAACGGAGGTCGGGCAAAGCGGCGGGAAGGCCCGGATCAGCGCGTGAAGGGCGTATCGGGAAAGCTGATGCGCCGCCCCACCGGCCGGCGGAGAGCGGCCAGCCGCAGGAGATAGGTCCCGATCCCGGCCGCGCCCTGCATGTAGCCGGTCTGGGCCAGAAGAAAGTCAGGCCGGGTGCGGTGCTCGGCCTGGACCCAGAACATGCGGCCGTCCTTCTCCGTGGCCTTGGCCAAGAGGCGCGCAGCGACGCGCTCGGAGAACGCGAGGTCGGCCTTGTCCCCCAACTCCTTGTAGAGGTCCAGAAAGAACTCGCCGACGCCGGCCAGGCCGCAACAGATGCCGGCGTTGTTCCAGAAGCCCGGCGTTTCGTGTTCCGGGATGCCGCTTTTCAGGAGGCCGTTGGCGGACCTGCGGACCCACGCCAGCCAAGTCCTGTCTCCCGTGACCCGCGCCAGAAGGACGAAGAGCCGGGCCGTGCCGACGGGTCCGTGGCACCAGCCGAGATAATAGAGGTCCTTGTTGTCGGGTTCGTCATGGAAGACGAGGCAGCTCTCCGCGTCGGTCTTGGCCACGGACATTAGATACTTGGCCCCGGCCAGAGCGGCGTCCAGGAATTCCCGCCGCCGGGTCTCGCGATAGAGAGCCGCCAGGAAATAGGCGATGCCGGCCGTGCCGTGGGAGAAATTCGGCATGAGGCGCGGGAAATCCGGGTCCATGGCCCACTTGAGGCCGCCGTTCTCGGGACGTCCGAGCTCGATGAGCCGCGAGCCGGCCCGCGCGGCCAGGTCCAGCCAGGCGTGGTCGCCGGTTTCATGGAACGCATAGATCAGAAAGAGCCCGGTGCCTGCGGCCCCGCTAATGATGTCCGTCGTCGAGCTCCATTCGACCCCTTGACCCGCGGACCTGGCCGACGAAGCGACCCGCGCCAGGATATCGAGGAACCCGCGGCGATACCTATCGTCCTGGGACGCCTTGAAGGTCTCCGCGAGGCAGAAACCGATCCCGGAGAGGCCTTCGTAGAGGCCCATGCCTTCGACCGACGCGGCCTTTGACAGAAGATAATCGGCGCCGGCCTTGGCATCGGAAAGGAACGTCTCGGTCCCCGTCGCGAAATAGGCCTGCAGGTCGAACAGGACCACGCCCGGGATGCCGCTGTAGAGGTCCAGGCCCACGGACTTCGGGTCGGCCGGAACGGCCGGCCAGGACAGGCCTTCGGGCGTGCGGATCGCGGCCGACCTGATCCAGGCCCCGGCCTTGAGCGCCGCACCAAGGTAAGGTTCCAGCATCGGCCGCCGGCAGGCCGTCCCGGCCGAAAGAGCCAATGTCCCGGCGCACCAAAACGCCGCGAGCTTCGCCCGGCAGAGGGAGGCGGACATGGTGCGCGCCCTCATAGGATCGGCCAGGCCTTGGGCAAGAAGATCTGCTCGTAGAGGGCCATGGCGTAGCGGTCGGTCATGCCGGCGATGAAGTCGCCGACCCGAACGATGACCGGGTCGCCGGCCGGATAGGGCCGGATATAATCGGCGGGACGCTCCATGATATAGCCGAAGAGGTCCTTGATGATCTTCTCGGTCTTGCGCAGCTCGTCGCGGGCCGCCGAATTGAAATAGACGTTCTGGTAGAGAAACTCCCGAAGCTCGACGACGGCCTTCATGATCCGGTCGCTCATGGCGATCCGCTCGAGCCCCGCGGCCAGGCTGGCCTCGACGACGTCCATGACCATCCGGTCGATGCGCGTGGCGTGCCACTTGCCCAGGATCTTGACCAGGCCGGGCGGGATGTCCTCGTCCTTGATGATGCCGGCCCGCAAGGCGTCGTCGATGTCGTGATTGACGTAGGCGATGACATCGGAAACGCGCACGACCTGGCCTTCGAGCGTCGAGGGCATGTCCTCGACGTCCTCGTCGAAGATCTCGCCACGGCCCTTGGAGTGCCGCTGGATGCCGTCCCGGACCTCGAAGGTCAGGTTGAGGCCCTTGCCCTCGTACTCGAGCTTCTCGACGACGCGCAGGCTTTGGTCGGCGTGATGAAAGCCGTGCGGCAGCAGCTGGCGCAGCGTCTGTTCGCCGGCGTGCCCGAACGGCGTGTGGCCGAGGTCGTGGCCCAGGGCGATGGCCTCGGTCAGGTCCTCGTTGAGCCGCAGGGCCTTGGCGATCGTCCGGGCGATCTGCGAGACCTCCAGGCAATGGGTCAGCCGGGTCCGGTAATGGTCGCCGAACGGCGACAGGAAGACCTGGGTCTTGTGCTTGAGCCGGCGGAACGACTTGGAGTGGATGATCCGGTCGCGGTCGCGCTGGAAGTCCGTGCGCAGGACGTGCGCGGCCTCGGGCCGGACGCGGCCCTTGGTGCGGGCGCTCAGGCTGGCCTTGGGCGACAGGATCTGCTCTTCGGTCTTCTCCAGCTCTTCGCGGATGGTCATGGGCCTCTCCCCTGTATCGCCGATTATATCGCAAGACGGGGTCAGACCTAAACCTTTTAACTTCGAGCCGGGCGGCGGACATGCCAACATTCGATCTTGCCGCCAGCGAAAAGTGAAAAGGTTTAGGTCTGGCCCCATCTTTGATAAGATGGACGCCATGAACGGAACGATCGCCTCCAACGTCAAGGCCATCCTGGCCGAGCTTCCCCCGGAGTCGAGCTCGTCGCCGCGGCCAAGACGCGCACCGCGGCCGAGATCCTCGAGGCCGTCGAGGCCGGGGTCCGGATGATCGGCGAGAACTACGTCCAGGAGGCGGCCGCGATCTTCCCGGCCGTCGGCCGGCGGGCCCGCTGGCATCTCATCGGCCATCTCCAGACGAACAAGGCCAGGAAGGCCGTCGAGATCTTCGACCTCGTCGAGACGGTCGATTCGATCGGGCTCGGGCAGGAGCTCGACAAGCGGGCCGCGGCGGCGGGAAAGACGATGGACGTCTTGGTCGAGATCAACAGCGGCCGGGAGCCGCAAAAGACCGGAGTCATGCCGGAGGACGCCGAGGGCCTGGTCCGGTCGCTGGCGGCCCTGCCCCGCCTGCATGTCCTGGGCCTGATGACCATGGGGCCCTTCGAGGGCGCCCCTGAGGATTCGCGGCCCTATTTCGTGGAAACCCGGCGGGTCTTCGAGGCGCTCAAGTCCGCGGCCATCGCGGGCGTCGAGATGCGGCACCTGTCCATGGGCATGTCGCATTCCTGGCGCGTGGCCATCCAAGAAGGGGCGACCTTGGTCCGCATCGGGACCGCCATCTTCGGGCCGCGTCCCTGACCGGGCGGTCGTTCAATCGGGCTTGTCTTTGGGCTCTCCGTCCTCGATCGCGATGACCTCCGCTTCGGCCTCGAGGGCCTCGACCTCGGCCAGGCCCTTGAGCTGCTGCAGGTCCTCGATCTTCTGGATGGACCTGTCCAGCTTGCCCTGACGGGTCGTCGTCATCTTACGGAACTCGTCGCGGGCGCCGTCGAGCTTCTCCCCCATCTTGGCCATGCATTCCCCGAACCGTTCCCATTCTTTCTTGAAGTTCTTGACCAGGCCCAGGATCTCGCCGGCCGTCTTCTCCATGCTGAAATTGTCGAGCGACTGCCGGATGATGGCCAGGATCGCGAACAGCGTGAAGGGCGAGCAGAGAATGACCTTGGCCTTCAGGGCCTCGTCCATGATCTCCGGGTCGTTCTCGTTGATGAAGGCGTAGACCTGTTCGTTCGGGATGAAGACGAGGACGTAGTCGAGCGTCTTTTCCTCCGGATTGATGTAGTCCCGGGTCGTGACCTCCTTGATCCGGGTCCGGACGTCGCGGAGGAACTGGGCCCTATGGCTCTCGCAGGCCGCGTCGTTGTCGGCTTCGAGATAACGAAGATAGCTATTGAGAGGGAACTTGACGTCCATGTTGACCTTCAGGCCCTGGGGCAGCCAGAAGGTGTAGTCCGGTCGCGAAGCGGCCATGTCCAGGACCTTCTGCTTGATGTAATTTACGCCCTCGACGAAGCCAGCCAGCCTCAGGACGTCCTCGGCCATGCGCTCGCCCCACTGGCCGCGGGCCTTGGTGCTGACCAGGGCCTGACGCAGGTGGTCGGCCGTGTCCTGGAGGCGGGAGGTCTCCCGGGCCGCCGTCTTCAGCTGGGCGTCGAGCTGGCCGTACTGATGGGCCCGTTCGCTCTCGAACCTCGCGACCAGCTCCTGCATCTTGTGGATGTCGAGCTTCATCGTGGACAGGTTCTGGTCGATGAGCTGCTTCTTCGCTTCGAGGTCCTTCTCGCCGAGGTGGACCCGGCCGTCCAGTTTCTCCTTGGCCAGATTGAGCAGCTCCTCGGTGCTGGCTTTGAGGGCGTCCTGGGACAAGCGGCCGAAGCTGTCCCGGACCCGGCCGAGAAGGGTCTCGAGGTCCTGGACCTTCTGGGCTTCGGTCTCGCTGACCAGGGCCCGGGCGATCTCCCGGGTATCTTTCTTGCGCAGCATGTGAGCGATCCCAACGACCAGGGCGCCGAAGACGACGCCGCCCGCGAACAACAGGATCTCGGTCACAGGTCTTCTCCTTCACCGCCGCCGGACTCGCCGTCCTCGGCGGCCTCTTTGGCCCTGGCGGCGTCGTCCATGGCCTGGTCGAGGTCCTCGTCAAGGCCCTCGCCGGCCTCCTCCCCCATCTCCCGGCCCATTCTTTTCATCCACCGGGCCACGCTCTGGGGATCGTTCTCGTCGAGCCCGGCGAGCGACGAGGGGTCGGCCAGGCGTTCGAGCCGGCTCCCCTCGGACGTGAGGACGGCGACGCGGGAGATGAGCTTGGCCATGCGCCGGCCACCGCAATGACTGCAGACCGGATCGACCGACTTGTTCACCGACAGGGTGACGATCGTCGTCTTCTTGCGGCAATCGGCGCAGCGATATTCGTAGATCGGCATATCTGATCAGATCTCCATCATTTGGTCCGCCCTTCCGGGATGGCCGCGGCGATAGCCTGTCCAAGTCCGAGGATCAGGCTTTTCGTCTGCTCGGTCTCCCGTTCGGTCGAGACGGTGACGAAATAGCGATCCTTCCAGAACGACAGGAGGCCGTCCTGATAAGCCGAGCCATGGCCGAGGCCGGCTGCCCGGCCTTTGCGCGCCAGGGCGAAAACACCTGACGCCTCCCCGGGCGCACCCATATCGAACGCGTCGACAAGGATGTCCGGCTGGCCGTCCTTGATAAAGCGCCGGGCGACCAGGACCTCGAGGTGATGGGACCGGACGAGCTCGGCCAGGCGGCCGAGATCGCCGGGGATGGAAGCCGCGTCATAGACCTGGTCGGCCTCCGACAGCCAGGGGCCGGCCGTAGCGGGGATGTAGGAGCCGATCAAGCGGGCGTCCGCGGCGGGGGTCTGACCGGTCCGCCCGGCTCCCGCCAGACAGGCCACAAGGAGGGCGAGGACGGCGGCCTTCTTCATTCCCGCCGATTGTATCACGGCCTCCGGGGGGTCGCAAGGCAACGGACCGGCCGCCTCCGGAGTTTGCAAAATGAGGGCATTCCGTGAATAATATCCCGGAAGGAGATTTGTATGCTTGAGCGCCGACGGTTCGTTCCCGCCCTGCTCGTGCTGGCTTTGGCCGCTTTTCTCGGCTCTTGTTCGACCACGTCCAATGAGGTGACGGCCGTCGATATCCCCGCGACGTCGATGTCCTATGTCGTTCTCGCCTGGAGCGAGATGGGCATGCGCTTCATGAATCGCACCTATGATGCCGAGGTCCTTCAGCCGCCCTACAACACCCTGCTCGCCCAGGTCATCCGGCGCGGGGACCCGCCCCAGATCGTGACGACCGGCATCACCATCGAGTACAGCTTCGTCGGCAACACCTATTCGTACGGCAAGACCACGACCGGCCCCATCCGCGATTACGCCCAGTTCTGGGATAACGCGTTCAATCTCTTCGGCGTCAACCTGGCCCACGACCATGGCCTCAACTACACCGACCCGGGCGTCTCCAACGGCCTCTCGGGGGCCATGCTGCTCAAGGGCGACCGCTTCGAGATCGATGGCATCCCCCTCGTGCCGATCAACGACGCCGGGACCTGGGACCCCTACCAAGTGGCCCAGATCGTCGTCCGCGACTCGGCGACCGGGGCCGAGCTGGCCCGGACGACCACGACCGCCGAGACCTCCGACGAGATCAACTGCGCCAAATGCCACGGTCAGACCGTGAGCACGCGGGAGATCGGGTCCGTTCTTCAGTCTCACGACAAGCTCTCGGGCACGACCTTCGCCCTCGACGGCCAGCCCGTGCTCTGCGCCTCCTGCCACGGCAGCCCGATCCTGGGGACGACCGGAGCGGGCTCGTCGGAAGAGTACCTGTCCTACGCGGTCCACGTTTTTCACTACAACCAGTCGATCGCCTGCTACGATTGCCATCCCGGATCGACGACCCTGGCCAACCGGAGCGCGGCCCATGACAGCAGCACCGGGAACTGCACGGCCTGTCACGGCGACCTCGTCGATCTCGGCGTCGGCATCGCCGCCGGCCGGGTCCCCTGGGTCACCGAGGCCAAGTGCGTCGATTGCCACACCTTTGTGGCCGAAGTCGATACGGGAACGTCCCTTTACCGGAACGGGATCGGGCACGGCGGGCTGTCCTGCCCGGCCTGTCACGGTCCGGCCCACGCCACGGTCCCTTCCACCAAGGATCCCGACAACGCCCAGGCCATCCAATACCAGACCAAGGCCCTGACCATCGGCGACTGCAAGGTCTGCCACCAGACATCCAAAGGCGGGGGCCTGAATCGGGTCCTTCAGGGTCACAGCGGCAATCAGCCAACGGCCTGCAATGTCTGCCACACGGGGCCGATCACGACCACCAACCCGATCGGCTTCCCCCACCAGTTCCAGCAGCGCGCCCGCTGAGTCCTCGAGAAGGAGCTGGCCCCGGAGGGGACTGTCCGTCTCGAGCGGCGTTTACACGATCAGGCGATCGACGTACGTCCGCAGGAAACGCAGGGCTTCGTCGGCCCGGCGAAAGACCGGGATGCCCGCCTTCTCGAGATGCGCCGCCAGGGGATCGTAGAGCGCGCCGGAATCGATGTTGACCACGACCGGCTTGCGGGTCGAACGGAAGACCTCGATCGTCCGGGCGGCGAATCCGCCCGGACGGGTCAGGTCCTCGGCATGACCCTCGCCCGGAGGGAGCGTTTGCTGGGCCTTGGTCAGGGGCACGTTGGAGATCACGGCGCAGTCGACGCCGGGGTCCTCGATGAAGGCCCGGGCGCTCTCGGCGAACGCCGCGTCGTCGGCGACCGGGGTGACATCGAGCGGGTTGTGAACGTCGAGGAGGCGGTCGATGCCGAGCGGCCGCAGCGCGGCGAGAATGCGCTCATGGGTCTCCGGAGCGAACCGGGCCAGCTCGAGCCGGCCGCCGTCGCCGAGGTTGTCGGCCATCATGACGCACTCGAAGCCGGCGTTGCTGACGAGGCCGACCCGCCGGCCCCGGACCTCGCGGCCCTCGAGGCGGACCAGCCCCTTCATGAAGCTCTCGAACTCGAACAGGTCGTCGGCCACGATGGCCCCGGCCTGGGCGCAGACGGCCTTGAAGACGCCGTATTCTCCGGCCACGGAGGCGGTGTGGCTCGACGTCGCCGTCCGGCCCTCCGGGCTCCGGCCGGCCTTGTAAACGAGGACCTGCCGGCCGGAGGCCGTGATCTCGCTGACGGCCCGGGCGAAGGCCAGCCCGTCGCCGGGCTTGAAGCCTTCCATGTAGACGCACAACGTCCGGATGGCCGGATCGTCCTTGAGGTAGTTCAGGTAGTCGGAGGCCGTGAGGTCGAGCTGGTTGCCGAGCGAGACCGAGTAGACGGGCTCGAGCTCCGGCATCTTGCTCATCCGGCAGATCATGAACGCCCCGCTCTGGCTGACCATGGCCATGGCCGACCCGGCGGTGGCCGGACGCGGCAGCTTGTAGTCGGGGATGAAAAGGGTGTCGTAGCGGCCGGGCTTGGAAACGACGCCCAGGCAGTTGCCGCCGTTGACGACCGGGGTCGTCCGGCCCGCGCGCCGGCCTTCGGCGAGCAGGGACCTCAGGCGGTCCTCGATCGACGCCCCGCCCTCCTTCTCCCCCATTCCGCCGGCGATGAGGATGACCGAGCGGGCCTTGCCGTGGTCCACCAGGTCCTTCATGACATCGTAGCACTGGTCGGCGGCAAGGGTCAGGACGAAGAGGTCGACCGTCCCGGGCATGGCGGCGACGGTCGGGACAGAGCGGCAGCCCTCGATCGTCTCGAGCCCCGGCTTGACGACGGTCACGCGCGCCGGATCGAAGCCGCCCTTGAGGATGTTGTTCAGGATGACGTGGCCGATGTTCATCTTTTCGGACACGCCGATGATGCCGATCGAGGCCGGCTTGAGCAGGCGGCCGACGGCCTCGACCGGCCGGGACGAGGGCGCGGCCTTGGCCCGGGAGAAGCGGCAGACCCCGTCGAGCGGCACAAGGCGGCCCCGCCGAACGACGAACGGATTGACCTCCGCCTCTTCGAGGACGAAGGGCGTCTCCTCGGAATAGGGCGAAAAAGCGGCGGCCAGGTCCCGGAACCGCAGCAGCGTATCGACCAGGACCTTGGGGGCAACGAGGGCCTGGCGTCCCCGGAACTCGGCCGCGAGCTTGCCGTAGAAGGTCAGAGGCTCGAGGATCTTCTGGGCCTTCGGCCGGTCAAGAAGATGGGCCGAGGCGATGGCCACGGCCCGGCCCTCTTTGAGCCGGGCGTTCATGTATTCGACGTCGAGCCCGCCCGACCCCATGGTCAGCACCGGCCCGAAGTCCGGAGAGTTCCTGAGTCCCAGGAGGATCTCCGAGCCGAAGCCGGCGTTGTCGAAGGCCACCTTCTCGACCAGGAGAAAGCCCCGGACCGATTCGCGGACGGCCTGCCGCGAGGCGGCCGGCGTGCGGGCCAGGACGGTCCGCAGCATGGCCGCGCAGGTCCGGCTCACGGCCGCCGCGTTCGCCTTGGCGAAGGCCACGCCGCCGACGTCGGACTTATGGATGACGAGCGGCGAGACGATCTTGACGACGACTTCGGCGCTGCCCAGGGCCTCGACCTCCCGGCGCCGGGGCGCTTGGCCCGCCGGCACGAAGACGTGCCGCGGCACGGCGATCCCCGCGTCCTTCAGGATCTCGTAAACCTCGGGCTCGAGCAGGAAGCTGCGGCCATCCTTCTCCGCGCGTTCGAGGACGCGGCGGGTCCTGGTCCAGGCGGCGGTCATGAGCCGAGGGCCGCTTTCTTGCCCAGCTCGAAGGCTTTCAGATTGGCCTCGAGAACGGTCGGACCGCGGCCGCGGAACAGGGCCTCGATCGTTTCGAGGAGGCTCTTCTCCTTGAGGATCAGGAACGAGGAGGCCGCGCCGAGCAGGACGATGTTCTGGGCCTTGACCGTGCCCGCCTCCTTGGCCAGCTTCTCGGAATCGACCACGACGCTGCGAGGCGCCGTGCGGATGGCGGCCAGGACCGTCTCGATCTCCGGGTAATCCGGGATGTTGCGGTAGGGCGTCGAGCTCGTGACCACGATCCCGTCCGGCCGGAGGAAATCGAAATAGCGGACGGCCTCGAGCGGCTCGACGCTCAGGATCATGTCCGCTTCCCCCTTGGGGATGAGGTCGCTCCAGACCGGGCCGTCCGAAAGGCGCATGTGCGACTGGACGGCGCCGCCGCGCTGGGCCATGCCGTGGACCTCGGCCTGCTTGAAGGCCAGGCCGTCGGCGAGAGCCGCGTTGTCGATGACGTAGGCGATCGACAAGATGCCCTGGCCGCCCACGCCCGCGAGGATGATGTCCTGTTTCATGGCCTAGCTCCTCTTCTTCCGCTGTTCCTGGACGCACTCGCGGACGGCCACGATGACCGACAATCCGCGGTGCTCGAGCTCGTCCTTGATGACCTGGACGTTCTGGTCGTGGTTCTTCGGCAGCGGCTCGATCGTCCGGATATGCTCCTTGGCGATGCCCAGGCCCTCGACCAGGCGGAGCAGGCCCTCGCCGGAGCCGTAGGTCGGCTGGCCTCCGGTCATGGCCGTCGTGGCGTTGTCGAGGATGATGACGGTCATGTTGGTGTCGGCCCGGGCCGCGCTGAGCAAAGGCGTGATGCCGGAGTGGGCGAAGGTCGAATCGCCGATGACCGAGACGGCCGGGTAGAGCCCGACGTCGGCCGCGCCGCGGGCCATGCTGATGCTCGCGCCCATGCAGACGCAGCTGTGGATGGCGTTGTAGGGAGGCAGGGCGCCGAGGGTGTAGCAGCCGATGTCGCTGAAGACGTTCGAGCCCTGATACCCCTCGAGGGCCTTATTGAGGGCCTTGAACGTATCGGCATGAGGGCAGCCGGCGCAAAGCTGAGGCGGGCGCCCGGCCAACGGCAGTCCGCTGGCCGCGAGGGCCGGCAGGGGCTTGAGGCCGAGGGCCTGGCGGACGAGGTCGGGCGTCAGCTCCCCCGACGCCGGCACGGCGCCCGTCGTCTTGCCCAGGACGGTCTTCCCGGGGAGGCCAAAGAGGCCTTTGAGCCGGCTCTCGATGAAGGGATAGCCGTCCTCGAGGACCAGGATCGTATCGACGTGATCGACGAGCTTCTTGATGAGGGCCAGGGGCAGCGGGTAGGTCGAGATCTTGAGGAACGACGGCGGGGCGGCCGGGCCGGCCATGGCCTCGCGGAAATAGTTATAAGCGATCCCGGACGCGATGACGCCGAGTTTCCTGTCCTTCTCGTTGAGCTTCAGGACGTTGAACGGAGATGCCTCGGAGAGCCGGACCATCTCGGCCTGCCTATCGAGGAGCTGGCCGAAGCGACGGCGGGCGTTGACCGGCAGGAGGATCCAGTCCTTGCCCACGCCCTTCTTGAGCATGTTCTGGGGCCGCGGATCGCGCGTCTCCACGGCCGAGCGGCTATGGGACAGGCGCGTCACGAGACGCATGAGAACGGGCAGGCCGAGCTCTTCCGACAGGTCGTAGGCCTGCCGGGCCATGTCGTAGGCTTCCTGATGATCGGACGGCTCGAAGCCGAAGATCTTGGCGAAATCGACATAATAGCGGCTGTCCTGTTCGTTCTGCGAGCTGTGCATCCCCGGGTCGTCGGCGCTGACCACGAGCAGGCCCCCGTTGGCCCCGGTGATGGCCGAGTTCATGAACGGGTCGGCGGCCACATTGAGGCCGACGTGCTTGAAGGACACCAGGGCCCTCTTTCCCGCGAAAGAGGCGCCCAGGGCCTCCTCGTAGGCGACCTTCTCGTTCACCGACCAGACGGCCGCGAAGGCCTTGGTCGCCTCGGACTGCTTGACGAGATACTCCAGGATCTCGGAGGCCGGGGTCCCGGGATAGGAATAGGCGGCCGACAGGCCCGCATGGACGGCCCCCAGGGCCACGGCTTCGTCACCGAGCAGGATCTGACGGGGCATGGATTTTCCTTTATCGAAGGGATTTCGCGGCTAGGATACTCACTCGACGCGCGGGCTGTCAAGCCGTGCGGCGTCCCCGGCCCCAGCCTCACGCTCGTGAATCCTGATAATTCCTATGGGTTTTAGTTGATATTCACCGAAAAGCCCGATAAAATATGACATTAAGGAGCCGCTATGATCAGACTCTCGACCAAGGGGCGGTATGGCACGCGCCTGATGCTGAACCTGGGCCGGCACTACGGGGAAGGCCACGACACGGTCATCCTCAAGAACATCTCCGAGGACGAGAGGATCTCGATCCGCTATCTCGAGCAGATCATTATCCCCCTCAAGATCAACCGCCTGGTCAAGAGCATCCGCGGCGCGGGCGGCGGCTACACGCTGGCCCGCCGGCCGGAGGACATCAAGATCAGCGAGATCCTGCACGCCCTCGAAGGCAATTGCTGCCTCGTCGAGTGCATCGAGGACGGGACCTTCTGCGAGTTCACCGAGACCTGCCCGACCTACGAGATCTGGAAGGGCGCGACGGAACTGCTCAAGAACTATTTCGACAGCCTGTCCCTGAAGGACGTCATGATCCAGGCCGAGAAGAAGGCCAAGAAGGCCAAGTCCCGCAACGTCCGCTGACGTTCTTGGGACATCCCTCTCTTTCGGCTTTGCTCGGGTATTCCCCCTCGCCGCCTCGAGAGGGATGTCCAGAAGACAGCGCGCGATTATCAGGTTTGGGTCAGGCCCGCGAAGAACGCCGGCCAGAAGGGGTCCTGCGGGGGGATCTCCAAGGGCTCGGTGCGGCCGTCGACGCGCCGGATCGAACGGACCCGCCGGTCGCGGACGACGCGTCCGATGATCGAAGCGGCGATGCGCTTCCTTTTCAGCCGGGCCAGGACAGCGCCGCCTTTCCCCGGGCGGACAGTGATGAGGAGGCTGCCCTCGGCGATGGCCCGCACCGGGTCGATGCCGAAGGCCTCGCAGACCATCCGGACTTCTTCGGGGTAGACGAAGACGCGCTCGTCGACCTCCATCCCGACCCGGCTGGCCGACGCGATCTCGTACAGCCCCCCGATGACGCCGCCTTCCGTCGCGTCGTGCATGGCCGTGACCCCGCCGGCCGCCGCGGCTGTCAGGGCGTCTTCGACGACGGTGATGGACCGGGCCAGCGCCTTGGCCTTGTCGACGAGCGTCGCCGGGAAGCGCAGGAGCAGCTCTTCCTCGCGAAGGGCAGCCAGGAGCGCGGCGGTTTCGATGGCCGGGCCTTTGGTCAGGATGATCTCGTCGCCGGCCCGGGCCCCGGCCGGCGTGACCAGATCTTTCTTGGGAGCCACGGCGAAGACCGTGATGCCGCCGATCGTCGGGGCCGTGAAGCCCGGATAGAACCCGGTGTGGCCGCCGACGATGGCCAGTCCCAGCTCGCGCGCCGCCGCGTGGATCGAATCGATGATCCGCCGGATGTCGTCGCGAGCGGTGTCCGGCGGCAGCAACAGCGAATAGGTCATGTAGCGCGGCCGCACGCCCATGACGGCGACGTCGCTCGCGCCGATGTGAACGGTGAAGCGGCCGAACATCTCGAGGGGCAGGCGCGGCATGGTGAAGATCGGGTCCTCGGCCACGACCAGGATGCGGCCGCCGCCGAGGTCGATGACCCCGGCGTCCACGCCGGTCATGGGCGGGACGATGACACTCAGGTCGCGCTTGCCGAACTTGCCCAGGACCAGGTCGCGGAAATCCGCTTCGTCGATCTTACCGATCTTCATGAGCGACCCCCAGCGCCTAAGGAACGAGGCCGGCCTTCCGCTCCGCGGCCTCGATGGTGTTCATCATCAGCATCGTGACCGTCATCGGCCCGACCCCGCCCGGCACCGGCGTGATGGCCGCGGCCCTTGCCTTGACCGGCTCGAAATCGACGTCGCCGACGAGCCGGAAGCCCTTGGCCGCGGTCGGGTCGTTGACGCGATTGACGCCGACGTCGATCACGACGCAGCCCTCGGGGACCATCTCGGCTTTGATGGCCCGGGGCACGCCCATGGCCGCGACGAGGATATCGGCCTGGAGCGTGTATCTGCTGATGTCGGGGGTCGAGGTGTGGCAGACGGTCACCGTGGCGTTGGCGCCCTTCCGCTTCTGGATGAGCATGGCCGCCAGCGGCTTGCCGACGATGTTGCTGCGGCCGCAGATGACAACGTGCTTGCCGTCGGGCCCGAAGCCCCCGCGCACGAGGAGCTGGACGACGCCGTAGGGCGTGCACGGCAGCGGGCAGGGCTCGCCGCGGAGCATCTTGCCGACGTTGATCGGATGGAAGCCGTCGACGTCCTTCTCCGGGAAGATCAGGCTGATAACTTTCCCGGCGTCGACGTATTTCGGCAGCGGCAATTGCACGAGGAAGCCGTTATAGCGCTCGTCCCGGTTGAGCTCATCGACCTGGCGGAGGATCGCGTCTTCCGTGGAGTCCGCCGGCATGCGGATCGTGGTCTCGAAGATGCCGATCTCCTCGGCCGCCTTGCCTTTGGCCGTGACATAGGACACCGAGGCGGGGTCCTCGCCGACCAGAACGACGGCGAGACCCGGCAGGTGCCCTTTTTCCTGAAGGCGGGCGGCGCGCCCCTTGAGCTCTTCGCGGATCTGGGCCGAAACGTCCTTGCCGCTGATGATCGTGGCGGGCATGCGATTCTCCTTCTCTGCGGTTCCGATCGGGGTCTCCCCTACCTTAAACAAAAGCGCTTTAGCGGTCAAGGCCAAGCGGGCGGGATCGGCTCATTTCAGCGCAGGAACGTCCGGAGCCGAGGGAATATTCGGCTTCGCTCTTTCGACCCTAAACACCGGGACCTTTTCTTGGCTCCGATTCTCGAAGGATATCCGGACACTGTCATCGATGAATCTTCCTGTAATGGTCAGCCGATCGCCCTTGACATAATGCGGGATCTCCAGGACCATGAACATCCATTGCTGCTCGAATTGCGATTGAAATCTAGCCAGATAGCCATCGACATATTCGCCCTGGCGAGTGAGGACGAACTTGGCCTCGGAGGTGATCGTCACGTTGTGGTCTTCGTCCGGGACCCAGGGCTCGAGCTGCGATTGGCATCCGGCCTGAATAAAAGCCAGCCCGATGACGAGGGTTGGCAGGAGCCCTCTATTGACGCGGCGCACGGTCTGCGTCCTCCTGGGATAGCGGCCCCTCGTCATTTTGAACGTCAGATCTCGCCATCTTCCAAACGACCAGGACCTCCGTTGGATATCCTTGCAGATAGACCCCGGCCTCATCGCGAAAGACGGAAGGGTAAGCGTTGCCGTAGGGGCCTTCGACCTTAACCCGGTTCCCCTTTTCATAAGAGCGAATGCGGGTGTAGAGAAAGAACTCTTGTCCGCTATCAGCCTGTTGGGCCCAGTAGCCGGGGACCTTCGAGGAGGACAGGCTGATCTCCGTGGGCCCGCTCGTCAGGATCATCGTTCTGGTCCGGCTGCTCCAGCCCTCGATCGGCCCGCTGCGGCAGCCGATCACGGGGAGAGCCAGGACGAGGACGAAGAACGTCCGGGACGCGCGCGGGACTTTCATGTTCAGGCGCCCTCCGGGAAGCCGATCAACGCCGGCTCAGGTTCTTCCTCATAGACCAGGGGATGGTCCCTGAGAAAGCGCGCGCTGCGAATTCTCAGGACAGCCCAGATCGCCGCACAAACCGGGAGGAAAACCCAGAAGTACCCAGGTTCCTTTAAAAGTGCTTTTTCGAGGCTAGATAGCAGGGCCAGCAGCCCGATCCCCCCTACTAAATACGGGATGCCTCGCGTCTGCAGTTGGAGCTTCCCCGGAACATGCGTGCTGGCGAACGGGATCTTCCGGAAGCGATAGAAGAATGCTTCGATCCCGAGACCCGAGAGGGCCAGACAGAAGACGGCGTGGAGCATCGCCGCCCGCCAGTCCTTCCAAAGCCAGCCATGGGCGACAAAGATCAGGACCGCCAGAGGGAAGACCCATTGAGCGAAGATCGTTTTCTTGAGGCCAGAGGCATAGCGGCCCCTTTCGGCCGATTCCGTCACCTGGAAGACCCAGTTGCTCTCGAGTGCGGCCGGCACGTCGGCCACAACGCGGAGCCCAGCCAACAGGATGAAGACCAAGAGGAGGGACTGGGCCAGGAAGAACCCGTTGCCCGGGCTCAAGGCCTGGATGTTCCGCCTATTGGCCACGATCGAAAGCGCCACCAGGGCGGCCGCGATCGCCAAGGCGTTGACGAGCACGGTCCGGTGGCGCGGGCTCGACCGGATGGTCTTCGAGAAGAACGTCCCGACGACCCGTTCTTCGGGATTCCAGAGAATGGCCTTCTGCAGCAGGCCGGCCGCGGACTCGCGGAGCCAACGAAGCCGGCGATCCTTCTTCGTGCTTTCGAGGGTCCTGCGGTAATGCCTGAAGTAGCTCAGGGCGCAGGCCAAGCCGAAGGTCCCGGTCGAAAGACCAAGAGCGAGGAGGGCCGTCCTGGCCAGGGCGATGAACACGGGATCCGTCGTCCCCAGGAGGACTTCGTAGAGCCCGACGAACCACAAAGACGGAAGGCGGAAGATCAGAGGCGCCCCGTGGTCCTTGAGCCGGGCCAGCGAGCGGACCATGACGTTCAGACCCGTCGGGTCGGCCAACAAGGACAGCAGCAGAAAGATGAAAAAGGCGATCAGAACGAACCGCACCAGCAGGGAGATCCGGCGATAGAAAGGCGAGGGCAGGACGGCCATGAGGAGGAAGTTGATGAAGACACAGGCAAAGAAGACGCAGAAGCAGGCCGCAAAGGCGCTGAGCAAATGAGCCAGGACATGGCGGGCCAAGAACAGCAGGCTGTTTGACCGCCACTGAGCTAGAAAGAGCGCGAACACGACCGAGGAGATGCCGTTCATGGCCACCGAGAAGAGCCCGATGAAGGCAATGAACGAAGCCAGCTTGGCGGCGAAGATCGTCCTCAGCCGGAGCGGCAGGGGCGTGAGGTTGACGAAGTCCCGGCGATCGGGGAAGAGCATCTCCCACTCAAGCAATGTGACGATGCCGAAAAGGATCATCATCAGAAGGAAGACGTAGTTCTTCTCTTGCCAGGACGTGCCCGCGTCGGGGGAAAGCTCGTACTTGAAAAAAATGAGCAGCTGCGAGCTCCAGCCCATGATCACGGCCAGGATGGACAGGACGGCGACCAAGCGCGCCTTCATCTGGTCCTCGAAGTCCACGACATCGTTCCGGAACAGCCGCTCGAAGAAATGCCGGGTCAAGATCCCAAGTTGGGCGGATTCCTCATTAAGCCCTTGAAGTCGGGCGGACAGGATGGCCGTCAGTCGCTCCTCTTCATGGTCTCGACGATCCTCTCGGCGGCGAGCGCCGTATCTTCGTGGACGACGAGCTGGCTGAAGATCTCGGTCAGCGAAGGCAGGTGCATGAGGTTCCGCAGGTTGGCCACCGAATCGTTGGCCACGATGTTCCCCTGATAGAGGATGATGATCCTCGAGCAGACCTGTTCGGTGACCTCGAGCACATGGGAGGAATAGATGATGATCTTGTTCTCGCCGGCCAGCTTCTTGATCAGGTCCCGGATGACGAGCCCGGTCGTCACGTCCAGGCCGGACAGGGGTTCGTCGAGCAGGAGGACATCGGGATCATGGAGGAGGGCGGCCGCGATGAGGACCTTCTGGCGCATGCCCTTCGAATAGGTCGCCAGGGGACTGTCCATGTCGTGGCGGAGGCCGAAGATATCCATGAACCCGACGATCTTGATCTTGAGGGACTTGTCGGGCAGCCGCCGCAGCCGCCCTACCATGGTCAGGTAGTCGTAGGCACTGAGGTGGGGGTAGATCTCCGACTGTTCGGGGACGTAGCCGAGGCGCTTCTTGTACGAGGCGATATCCTTGCGGATGTCGCGTCCCTCGAAGAGGATCTCCCCCTCGGTCGGCTCGAGCAGCCCGGCCAGCATCCGGATGGTCGTAGTCTTTCCGGCCCCGTTCGGTCCGAGATAGCCCAGGACCTCGCCGGGCTGGACGGCGAAGCTGACATGGTTGACCACCGTAAAGACGGAAAATTTCTTGGAAACGCCTCGAAGCTCGATCATTCCCCGACGGCTTTTCAGAGGGCCTTGCAGGAAGGATACTCCGTTGCCGGCCTGATATCAAGGCGTGGGGGGGGCTGCCAGCGGGCCGTTGCCTTCGTGGCGGGCCGGATCGCCCGGCCTACGACTGGCCCCTGCCCCTGGTCGCGCTATCGCAGGAACATGAACGCGGGGTCGTCATGTCGCCCCTTCAGATGGACCGAACCGCTTGAATCGACAGGACGTCGCGCGTATAATCCTCGCGGTTTTCAAGGCAACCACGGATCGGAGGTCCACGACCATGAGAGTCGGCATCTTGACCGGCGGCGGCGATTGCCCCGGGCTCAACGCGGTCATCCGGGCGGCCACCCGCAAAGGTATCACCCACTACGGCTTCGACATCCTGGGCATCAAGAACGGCTGGCTGGGCCTCATCGAAGGCAAGGTCTATCCTCTGGACCTGAACGCCATCTCCGGCATCCTGCCGCGCGGCGGCACGATCCTGGGCACGTCCCGGACCAATCCGTTCCGGGTCGAGGACGGCGTCGGGAAGATCTTCGCCCAGGTCGAGAAGTTCGAGCTCGACGCGGTCATCGCCATCGGCGGCGAGGACACGCTCGGCGTCGCCAAGAAGCTCTGCGACAAGGGCCTGCGCTGCGTCGGCGTGCCCAAGACGATCGACAACGACCTCTCCGGCACGGACTATACCTTCGGCTTCGACACCGCCGTCTCGGTCGTCACCGAGGCCTTGGACCGCCTCCACACCACGGCCGAGGCCCATCACCGGGTCATGGTCGTCGAGGTCATGGGCCGGCACGCCGGTTGGATCGCCATCGAGGGCGGCCTGGCCGGCGGGGCCGACATCATCCTCATCCCCGAGTTCCCCTTCGACCTGGACGAGATCTGCTCCCAGATCCAGAAGCGCCGGGAGCGGGGCAAGCTCTTCAGCATCGTCGTCGTGGCCGAGGGAGCCAAGCCCCAGGACGAGAGCCTGATCGTCCAGTCCGGCGAGAAGGACGCCTTCGGCCATGTCCGCCTGGGCGGCATCGGCAACATCATCGCCCGCGAGATCGAGATGCGCACGGCGATCGACACCCGGGTCACGGTCCTCGGCCACGTCCAGAGAGGCGGCTCGCCGACCGCTTTCGACCGCATCCTGGCCACTCGTTACGGCATCGCGGCCATCGATCTGGTCAAGGACGAGAAATTCGGCTTCATGGTCGGCCTGCGCGGCAACAAGATCGTCCAGGTCCCTCTCGAGGAGGCCCTGGCCGAGCCGAAGACCGTCGATGCCGAGCTCTACGACATCGCCAAGGTCTTTTTCGGCTGAGTCCCCTCATCCGAAAGGGTTGATCTTAAAAGAGTTGGGCGGCCTCGGGGATTGACATCCGGGCCCGGCCGTGCTAACGTCCTCAGGCAGGAGGCGCCAAGATCATGATCAAGAAGTTTTCCCTGACCCTGTTTCTTATAGCCCTTTTCGCGGCGGCCCTGCCCCTGGCCGCGGCCCCCGATATCCGGTTCGAGCTCGGTTTCGGCTGGACGCTGGTCGGGCCGTTCATGAACTCGAGCTACGTCAACAGCTACCAGCCGACCCTGACCCCGCCCGACCGCTACATCACGAGCTCGGCCAGTCAGACCGTCCACTTCCGGGGCAAGGCGACCTTCGGCATGAACGGCTTCTTCACCGTCCTCTTCTCCGAGAAGGTGGGGCTTCAGGTCCTGGCCGACTATCACCGGCCCAGCTTGGGCGGCTCGAACGATCCCTACGCGATCGAGATGCAGTTCCAGGGCACCGAGCCCGAGGCCTACTCCCGGTCCATCGATTGGGAGAGCTCGACGGGGAACCTGACCCAGACCACGTTCAGCCTCAACGCCCTGGCCCGCTTCCCGGTCGCGGAGAAGTTGTCGCTCAGCGTCTCGGCCGGGCCGACGGTGTTCTATTTCGAAGGCAAGGCCGGGCATATCGGCTACACCTACTTCGACCTGGCCTTGGTCGACGGCGTCTATCAGCTCACCGGCGGGACTTATCACATGGTCGTCGAGTTCGGGCCGACCACAAAGTACGGCCTTAACGTCGGCGCCGAGTTCGCTTACGAGGCCTTCCGGCACGTCATCCTGGCCGTCGACCTGCGCTGGTTCGGGGCGCCCAAGACCGACCTGCAGCTCCATGTCGTCGAGGACCCGGTCATCACGGTGCCGATCAGCGAGATCGAATCGACGATCGGCCTGGGGAAACTGAGCGTCAACCCCTCGTACATGCGGGCCGGCCTGGCTCTGCGGTTCATCTTCTAACTCGCGCGGACCCGCCCGCTCAGATCTTCGCCCGCCTCAGGCGGAGGGAGTTCGTCACCACCGAGACCGAGCTCAGGGCCATGGCCGCCGAGGCGATCATGGGATTGAGCAGGACCCCGAAAAAAGGATAGAGCGCGCCCGCCGCGAGCGGGATGCCGACGACATTGTAGACAAAAGCCCAGAAGAGATTCTGCCGGATGGTCCGGATGGTTCGCCGGCTGAGCTCGACCGCGGCCACGACCTTTTCCAGGTCCCCGGAGATGAGGGTGATGTCGGCCGAGGCCATGGCCACATCGGTCCCCGTGCCCAGGGCCAGTCCGACGTCCGCCTGGGCCAGGGCCGGAGCGTCGTTGATGCCGTCGCCGACCATGGCTACCCGCCGTCCTTCGGCCTGGAGGCCCCGGATCACGGCCGCCTTGTCGCCGGGCAGGACCTCGGCCCGGACGTCTTCGATGCCGGCGGCGGCCGCCAGAGCCCGGGCCGTCTGGGCGTTGTCCCCCGTGAGCATGACCACGCCAAGCCCCGCGCGGCGGAGCCTGTCAATGGCCTCGCGAGCGTTCGGCTTGAGCGTATCCGCGAGGGCGAACAATCCGGCCAGGCGGCCATCGATGGCGACGCAGGCGACGGTCTTCCCTTCGGCGGCGAGGCGCTCGGCCGCCGGGGCCGAGCCGGACACGTCAATGCCGGCGGCTTCAAGGAGCCTGGCGCTGCCGACAACGACGCGCCGGCCGCCGGTGACCCCCTCGACCCCCAAGCCCTCGAGGGCCCGGAAATCTGCGGCGGCCGCGATCTCCGCGCTTTCGGCTTTGGCCCGCCGGACAACCGCCTGGCCGAGCGGGTGCTCGGACCCGTTCTCGACAGAGGCCGCCAGGGCCATTAGCGTGGCCTGGTCGATCCATGGCGCGGCCACGACGTCGGTCACCTCGGGCCGGCCATTGGTCAGCGTCCCCGTCTTGTCGAAGACGAACGTGTCGACCTTATGGACGGTCTCCAGGCTCTCGCCGCTGCGGATCAGGATGCCGCGCTCGGCCCCGCGGCCGGTCCCGACCATGATCGCCGTCGGGGTCGCCAGCCCCATGGCGCAGGGACAGGCGATGATCAGGACGGCCACGAAGTTGAGCAGAGCGAAAACGAGGCGCGGCTCCGGCCCGAACAGGACCCAGCCGAGGAACGTCAGGACGGCGATGACGATGACGGCCGGGACAAAGCGAGAGGCGATCGCGTCGGCCAGGCGCTGGATGGGCGCCTTGGAGCCCTGGGCCTCTTCGACCAGGCGGATGATCCGGG
>CAWECI010000022.1:0-29599 GCA_963807525.1 Candidatus Aminicenantota bacterium
CTCCGTTGACCAGGTCCTTGGGCCAGAGCAGCACCGGCGGCCGGCCGAACTCGCGGTGGGCGTAGGTCGGCGGCATCTCCCGGACGGCGCTGCCGTCGACGAAGCTCTGATTGAGCAGGACGAGACACTCCGGCTGAAGGGACTTGATCCTGGCATAGAGGCGGGCCAGGACCTGTTCGGTCTCCGGACCCATGTCCCAGGGGATGTCCAGCCACAGCTCGGCGATCGGGCCGTAGCCGGTCAAGAGCTCTCCGATCTGGCCGCGGCAGAAGGCCTCGTAGTCCTTCGGCGTCCGGGCCCACTGGTTGATCTTGTCCCAACCGAGCAGATAATAGAAGCCCGGCTGGAGCCCGTATTTCCGGCAAGCCTCGACGAAGGCCCGCACCACGTCCGTTTTGTTCGGTCCCGAGGCGACGTCGTAATCCGTGAGCCGGCTGTCCCAGAGGGCGTGGCCGTAGCAGTGCTTGGTCGTCAGCACGGCATATCTCATGCCCCCCGCGGCGGCGACCCGGACCCATTGGTCGACGTCGAGCGCCGTCGGCGCGTACTCCTCGGGCCGGGCCGAGATATCGCCGAACTCCCGCCCCGTGAACGTCGACATGCCGAAGTGGATGAACATCCCGAATTTCAGCCCCTCCCATCGGGACAGGAGCTCCGATCGGGACCGGGCCGGCAGGGGAGGCCTGGTACAGGCGGCTGCCGCGGCGGCCAGCCCGAAGATCACGAGTGCGGCGACCGCCCCCGTGCGGGACGACGTGGGACAGCGGCTCATGAGGACCTCCTCGAGGGGATGGAATGACTGTAGCTTAAGGCGGAAAGCGCTGTCAATCGCCGGCTCGCGCCTGCCGTGCGGAAAAATGGTATGATGGGTGTTCTTAGAGACCATCCCATGGACGCCATTCGGGTCGAAGGCTTGGTGAAAACCTTTGACGGCTTCACGGCCGTCGACGGCGTCTCCTTCGCGGTCGAGGAGGGCGAGCTGTTCGGCCTGCTCGGTCCCAACGGCGCGGGCAAGACCACGACCATCAACATGCTCTCGACCCTGCTCCGGCCGACCGCCGGCGCGGCCACCGTGGCCGGCTACGACGTGGCCCGCGACCGGGACGCCGTGCGCCAGAGCATCGGCATCGTTTTCCAGGAGCCGGCCCTCGACGGTCGCCTGACGGGGCGCGAGAACCTGGAATTCCACACCATGATGTACGGCCTGGGCAAGGCCGAGCGGCGCCGCCGTATCGACGAGGTCCTGACCCTGGTCGAGCTCACCGACAAGGCTTCGACCCTGGTCGACAAGTACTCGGGCGGCATGAAGCGGCGCCTGGAGATCGCCCGCGGACTGACCCACCGGCCCAAGGTCCTGTTCCTCGACGAGCCGACCCTTGGACTGGACACCCAAACGCGCCGCCACATCTGGGAGTACGTCCGCAAGCTCAACAAAGACGCGGGCGTGACCATCATCCTGACCACCCATTACATGGAGGAGGCCGACTTCCTCTGCGACCGGGTGGCCATCATGGACCACGGCCGGTTCGCCGCTCTCGACACGCCGGCCCGGCTCAAGGACACCCTTGGCGGCGACGTCGTCTCCCTCGAGATCGAGGGGCACACGGCGCCCTTCCTGGAGGCCCTGGCCCGCGAGCCCTGGATCAAGCGGACCCGGGTCCACGAGGACGTCCTGTCCCTGACCATGGACCGGGGCGAGCGGCGCATCGCGGAGCTCGTCGTGATGGCCCAGGAGCACGGGGTCACCGTCACCTGCGTCAACCTCCACAAGCCCAGCCTCGAGGAC
Source organism: Candidatus Aminicenantota bacterium (assembly GCA_963807525.1). GTDB lineage: Bacteria > Acidobacteriota > Aminicenantia > Aminicenantales > Saccharicenantaceae > RBG-16-66-30. The sequence continues at coordinate 1,787 of CAWECI010000022.1, forward strand.
GTCTTTCTGCACTTCACCGGCCGGACGATCCGCGAGCACGAGGCCGATCAGAGCGAGCGCCTGCGGGCGGCGATGAGACGGCACGGCTGGGGGCGCCGGTGAAGATCCACGGCACGGCGATCTACGTCCTGTGGCGCCGGGAGATGATCCGCTTCGTCCGGGCCAAGTCCCGGATCGTCGGATCGCTGGCCATGCCGATCTTCTTCCTGGCCTTCCTCGGCCTCGGCTTCCGCCGCATGCCCGTGCCCGGCATGGGCGGCGGCGCGGGCTACATCGGCTTCCTGGCCCCGGGCATCATCGGCATGACGCTCCTGTTCTCGTCGTCGATGCAGGGCATGTCGGTCCTCTGGGACCGGGAATTCGGCTTCCTCAAGGAGATCATGGTCGCCCCGGTCAGCCGGGTGTCGCTCGTCCTCGGCCGCATCGCCGGCGGCACGACGACTTCGATGCTGCAGGGGATCCTCATCTTCGGCGCGTCGCTCCTCATGGGCTTTCGCTTCCGCGGCCCGGCGTCCCTCCTCTTCGGACTGGTCTTCATGCTGCTCATCGCCTTCACCTTCATCGGCATGGGACTCGTGTTCGCCTCGCGGATGAAGGACATGCAGGGCTTCGGCATCGTCATGAACTTCGTCATCTTCCCGTTCTTCTTCCTGTCCGGCGCGCTCACGCCGCTCGAGAATTTCCCCTGGGTCATCCGGGCCCTGTCCTATGCCGACCCCTTGACCTACGGCGTCGACGGCCTGCGCGCCGTCCTCATCGGCACCTCGTCGCTGCCCGTCCTTGTCGATCTGGCGGCCATGGCCGGGTTCGCCTTGATCATGCTCTTCCTCGGGGCCTACTCGTTCGAAACGAGCGAGGGCGTCTAGGAGGCACACCTTGATGAAACGCCTGGGGATCCTGGCTGTTGCGGCCACCGTCCTGGCGGCCGCCGGCTGCAGTTCGCCCAGCGGCGCGGCACCTCCCGATGACGACTCGATCACGGGCACGTGGACCGCCACGAGCGCCACGTACGTGAGCGTCGCGGACCCCAACAAGAGCGTCGACCTGGTGGCCCAGGGATCGACCGTCACTCTGGTCATGGATGAGACCGCCTTCAACCTCTCGATCCAGACCCCGGGGCAGAACCCCACCGTCTACGTCGGGACTTGGGCCCAGACCTATAACGGGATTGAACTCACCCCCCAGGGCGCGACGTCGCCCTGGGTCTTTACCGCCGCGACCCTGGGCTATCAAACCCTCTCGCTCGGCGGCGCCCACGTGACCCACGATTTTGGCTCCGGCCCCGAGGACGCGATCTTCAGTCTCGAGCTCTACGCCCAGCCCTAGCTCCTCATCCCGGGATCTTCCCCCATCGCCCTCTAGCCAGGCCGGCCCATTATGGCCGCTTCTGACCCTCCGGCGGCGCGACGGAACCCGAATAGAACTCCTCGCAGCGCTTGTTGCTGAACAACTTTACAGCGCTCTTCAACAGGTTCGTTACGGGGTTGGTGAGCGACTTCAAGACGTTGATGTTGCCGATCTCCGGACGGCTGAACGGTCCGCGGACCTTTTGCGTGAGGACGGCGCAGCCGCGCTGATCGACGACCGCTACGACAACGTCCTCAAAGCGGTTGTCGTTGAAATTCAACCCGCCCTTCATGGCGACCCTGCGCTTTTTCGTGGCCATGGCGACATCGACCGCCTCGGCGACACCGTTTTCCACCTTCCAGACCGAGACAAGCTTGGCAATGACGCCTTTCCCTCCCTGCGATTCTTTGAAAAGGTCGGCGAAACGGTAGCCCCTTGTGAGAGCCGGCCCCAAGGGGCCTGCGAGAAAGAACCCGCCGACGTCAACGAGGCTGAATCTCCGGCTTCGGAGGAGCGACATGATCAAGTCGTCGATATCGATGCCGTTGACCGCGATGTTCTCTCCGTCCATTGAAGCTTGGCCGCTCAGCGATCGTTTCGCCTCGACCCAAGACCTCCCCATCGCCGTCAATTCTGCGGACAGGTCGGCCAGCCCCTCCATGTGCTTCGCGTTCGGGGATTCTTGCAACATTTGCTCGATCTTGAGCTGCTTCACGGCCAGGAGGATCTTGAATTGAGGCTCGGTCCCTGTGAAGTCCGCGTGGAGGGTGCAGGTTCCCGGCCCACCGAAGGCGGTCAGGCGGGCCTCGCGGATATCGAAAACACCTTGCCGACCCGCCACTCTCATGACGACGTCGGTCATCGCGAGGCCTGGGGCCTGGGCCGTGCGGCACCGGACATCGCTGGTGAACGACAATGTTTTCATGAGGCCCCCGTCCGGCGCCCGCCTAGCCGAGAGGTCCCCGACCGTGATATCGAAACCCTCCACCACGATCCCCCCGCCGGACTTAAGGTCCTTATAGAGGAAGCTGCCTTGGGAAATAGCCAGCTTCTTCAGATCAAGTCGATCGGCAGACGATTTGCCCTTGGGCATGGCGATATTGAGCGTCCCGTCCTTCTGCCGGAGAACGGAGACGGCGGGTTTAACGATCTCCATCCGGCTGATCCGGACCTGGCCCGTGATAAGCGGCAGGAGTTTCAGGCCTATCTTCATGCTTGCCACGGTCGCCACGTCGGCTCCGCCGTTCGTGACGCTGATGTCCGCGAGCGAAGCGCCGAAAGCCGGGATAAATGAGACGCTGGCGCGGCCGCGAATACGGACGTCCATTCCCAAGGCCTTCGACGCGGCCGTTTCGATCCGTGATTTGAGGATCTTGGGGACGAACAGGAGGGAGAGGAGAACAAGGACGATGACGGCCAGGATCACTCCCCCGGCGATCAAAATGATCTTTTTCTTATTGATGGCCATGGCCCTATCCTTCCTCTTCGGAGATCGATGCCGATCGCATGTTTCGCCCGGCGCCGAAAAACCTCTGGGGAATATGCTGCAAGCCATATGCCAACCCATCAACGGCCATCCGCAGGGGGATGGCCCCCGTCAAAGAACCGCCTCTGGACGGGTGGTCGTGACCCTTGAGGTTTTGTCCTAATTGGCAGGAATAGTACCCTCTTCCGACACTATCCAAAGGGCGGCAAGCCTCAAGATCCACCTAGCCGGGACTCCCGGGTTGACGGACCAGGGAAATTCCGTGATTTTCCCCAAGAAGATCCGATCCAGCGAACTTCTGAGCATGCGGAACTCTTCTGGCACGAAATCCGCTTCTGGACAGGTAGCGACTCCCGAGTCCGCCGTTCCGCCGAATATCCTCGGGCGCAAGACAGCGAGAGGCAATATAATAAAGGAGGTTGGTGTGTTAGAACTCATTATCATCATCCTGGTCGTGTTGTGGGCCCTGGGGTTTTTCGCGTTCCATGTCGGAGGCGGCCTGATCCACGCGCTCATCGTTATCGCCCTGATCATTCTGATCGTGCGACTGTTGCGGGGCCGCAGAGTCCTTTAGAGCCTGAGTCTGATCCCGGCTCGAGGATCTGACGGAAAGTCATCCCTGCGTTTGATCTCATGGAGGCGTCCTCTCGAAGGGGAGGACGCCTTTGGCCAACGGTCGGGGGAGGTATTATTCCATGAAGCTCGCGGGCATCGTTTTGATCGTTCTGGGGGTCTTGGCCCTGGCTTATCACGGCATCCGCTATATCGATCGGGATAAGCTGATCGACATCGGGCCCCTCAAGGTCACGACCTCAGTGAAGAAGACCATCCCGCTGCCTCCGGTCGTGGGGGGCCTTGCGCTCGTCGCCGGCATCGCGTTGGTCCTTGTCGACCGAAAAAAGAAGTAATAAGAATCAGGCGCGCGGGAAAGGCCCATGCCGAAGATCGTTTTCATCGAGCCCCGGGCCCCGAACCTCCATATCTTTTCCCAATTCCCCTTGCCCCGGCTGGGCGTCCTCATCCTCGGCACCATGATGAAACAACGGGGCTGGGACGTCGAAGTCTATGTCGAGGATCTACGCCGGATCGATTTCGGCGTGGTCGCCGGCTCCGACCTCGTCGGCATCTCGACGATCACCTCGACGGCGCCCCGGGCCTACGCCATCGCCGATGAGGTCCGAGCCATGGGCATCCCCGTTCTCATGGGCGGTCCGCACGTGACCTTCCTGGCGGACGAAGCCCTGGAGCACGCCGACTTCGTCTTCCGGGGGGAGGGCGAACGGCCTCTCAAGGCCTTTATCGATGCCTGGGAAGGCGGCCGCGATCTCGCTGGGACACCCAATCTATCCTCAAGGGCCGCGGACGGCCGGGTCTTCCATAACCCGGCCCTGCCCCTTGAGGAGGACTTGGACGCGATCCCCTTTCCTGACCTCTCGCTCCTCAAGCCCGATCCCCGGCGCCGGAAATTCCCGGCTCCCATCCCTGTCCAGACATCGCGGGGCTGCCCCTTTGCCTGTTCCTTCTGCTCTGTGACCGGCATGTTCGGAAGAAAATACCGCTTCCGGTCGACCGCGAACGTCATCGAGGAGCTTCGCCGGTACGATCGATCCAAGAATTCCATCTTCTTCTACGACGACAATTTCGCGGCTGACCGGGACCGGACCAAGGAGCTGCTTCAGGCCATGATCCGGGAGGGGTTCAAATTTTCGTGGACGACCCAGGTCCGGGCCGATCTCGCCCGCGACGCGGAGCTCGTCGGGCTGATGAGGGAAGCCGGCTGCCACACGGTGTACATCGGCTTCGAATCGGTCAATCCCCGGAGCCTCGCCGGCATGAAGAAGAAGCAGACGGTGGCCGACCTCGTCCGGGCGGCCAGGGTCCTCCGCCGGAACCGCATCCACATCCACGGCATGTTCGTCCTGGGGTTCGACGAGGATGATTGGCCGTCGGTCAAGGCAACGGTCAAGTTCGCCAAGAGATCCCGGCTGTCCACGACCCAGTTCCTGATCCTAACGCCCCTGCCCGGCTCGGAGTTCTATGAAAAGATGTCGTCCGAGAACCGCCTCCTCTTCCATGACTGGTCGCTCTACGACGCCCATCATGTTGTCTTCGAGCCGGCCCGGTTCTCGCTCTTCGACCTGCAGAAGGCCCAAATGTACTGTCATAAGAAGTTCTACTCGTTGAAACAGGTCCTCCGAAAGGTCCTCGCCGGCCAGTGGCTCGGCGTCGGCGTCGCGCATTACGCCCGGAAGCTGAACCGGATGTGGGTGAAGCGAAACCGGACCTTCCTCAGCGTTGTCTCTCTGTTGAGGTCCACGCCCGGCGCCCGGATCTCCGTGGATTACAAGGAGGATATCTCCCTGGAGCCCTGAGGAAAGGGCCTCAAGCCCCGGCCGGAGTGTTACGACGGACCCACTCGCCGGAAATCGATGAAACCCCGCTCGACATCGATCGAAATCAGCTGCACGCGGACCCGGTCGCCGACATCCAGGCCCTCGAAGCCGTGGACCAGTTCTCCCTTCCACCGGCAAGCGGAGGAGCCGCACCCAGGTGCCTTTATCGGAGGCCCCCGTGACAAGGGCGTCAAACTGTTCGTCGATTCTCGATTCGAGAAGAAGCGCCGCCGCGGATTTGTCGACCTGCCGCTCGACTTTGTCGGCCGCGTCTTCTTCTTCGGTGCAGTGTTTCGCCAGGGCATCCAGATCATCCTTGCTATAGGGCCAGGAATCGCCCTCCAGCGCCGCCTTCAGCAAGCGTTGGGTGATCAGATCGGGATAGCGGCGATTCGGGGCGGTGGAATGGGCATAGTCCCTGACCGCGAGACCAAAGTGCCCCGGGGCCGTGTCGCCGGGAAGCTCGGCCATGTATTCGCCCGCTCCCAGGAGCTTGATGACCGCGAGGGAGAGGTCGGGGAACCGTAGCGGATCGGCGGCTTTCTCCTTCATGAGAAACTCGTCCAGCGCTTTGGGATCCGGATCGGGCGGGCAGCTGAAATTTGTGTTCCGCCGGCGATCTCGACGATCCGGTCCCAGCGTTTCGGCTCCCGGACCACGCGGCGGATGGAAGGGAATTTCCGGGAGGCGAGATAGCGGGCGGTCACGCCGTTGGCCGCGATCATGAAATCCTCAATGATGTCCGTGGCGCGGTTCTTGGTTTCGACTTCGAAATCGCGGAGCTGGTCGCCGTCAAAGATCGGTTTCGCCTTGATCGTTTCCAGGCTCAGCGCCCCCTGGACATGCCGGAGATTCCTCAGGCTCTGCGCGGCCCGGTCCTGCGCGCGCAGATTCTCGTCGAGCGCCGTGCACGGCCGCGACGGCCTCCGGAACGGCTCCCTTCCCCTCAAGCCAGGCGCCCACGCTGTTATAGGCCAGCTTGGCGTGATTGCGGACGCGCGCCCGATAGATCTGGGAGTCCCGCACGGATCCATCCGGGCCGATCACCATTTCAATGACCACGGCCGAGGCGATCCTCATCGAAGCTCAGCGAGGTGAGGTCGGTGGACAGCTTTTCGGGCAGCATGGGGAAGATCACGGCCGCGGTATAAACCGAGGTCGTATTGTGGCGAGCGTGCTCGTCAAGGGCCGATCCCTTTTGGACGACCGAATCCACGTCGGCGACGGCCACGAGGATCTTGACCTCGTCTCCGGGCATGACCTCGGCAACGGTCAGCTGGTCCAAATCGCGGGAGTCGTCGTTGTCGATGGACGCCCAGACGAAGATGGGTCAGGTCGCGAAGGGCCTCGTCTTTCGCCTCGCCGGAGGACCGGATCCCGTCTAGCTCGGCCAGCGCTTCGGGAGAAAAATCAGGAAGCAGGCCCCGGTCGATCATCGCCCGCCGGGCGATCGCCCGCAAGATCGATCTGTGAGATCCTTCGCTCGCCTTGATCGTGTTCATTTGAGGCTCCCCTCCAGGTCTCCCTTGTCCCGGTCGCGATGGGCCACGATCCATGAGACGTCGGACGGCCTCATAGGTCACATGCGACCAATGGCAAAACCAAGCGGTTTTCGTGCCAAATTCCCTCCCGATCTTTCGGCGGGTCTGGGGTCATCGTCCTGAAATACAGCACATTTCCTCGTCTAAGGGCATATTGCCGGACGGGCTTTCCCAGGAGATCTTTAGGCCGAGGTGTCCCTTTATCTCCTAATTGCCGTGGCCGTAAGGGCTTTGAGAGCACGCGGCGGCCACGGAAGCGCGAAAAAATGGTGGAAATTGATTGGCACGGTATTTGCAGAGATCATGACCGAAAGGAGAACGAATATGAAAAAAATCTTCTGGCTCATTCCCGTGATCCTCGTGATCGCGGCGGGCTGCGCCGGATATGGGTCTTCGCCCGGAGTGGGCTATCCGCCCGGCCCTGGAAGCGCCGTTTACCCGGGTGATCAGCAATATTCCAACGGGCCTCAGGGGTACGGCCCAAATGAAGATACGACGTACTTTTATAACAGCCTTTCCCCGTATGGAGACTGGGTCGACTACAACCCCTACGGCTACGTTTGGGTCCCCAGGCATATGGGCTACAACTGGCGGCCCTACAGCGATGGGCATTGGGTCTGGACCGACTACGGCTGGACCTGGATCTCGGACGAGGAATGGGGGGATATTCCCTTTCATTACGGCCGCTGGGGCATGGATAACGACATCGGATGGTACTGGGTCCCGGGCACGGAGTGGGGCCCCGCATGGGTGACTTGGAGGTCGAACGACCAATATATGGGGTGGGCGCCTCTTCCGCCCGGCATCCACTTCGGAGCGGGGATCAATTTCAATTCGCAAGCGTTCGATATCCCCATCAATTTCTGGATCTTCATCCAGGGTTCGCACTTTCAGGACCGGGAACTCAATCCCTATGTTCTTCCCTATGAGCGCAACAGGACCATCGTCAATTATACGACGATCCATAACAACATCCACATGCAAAACAACAGGATCATCAACGAAGGAATAACGCCTGATCAGGTCCGTCGATTCACCGGGAGGGATGTCCCCAAATACGGGGTGCAGAACGCGCCGCAGCCGGGACGCGCGAGGGTCGTGGGCCAGGACGTCCAGATCTTCCGACCGACCATCCGGCAGAATGAAGTAGCGAAACCAAAGACCTATCTGAACAGGGACCAGGCTAGGCAAGAACTGGCCCCGGCCAAGGTCTTCGAGGCGCGCCCGCAGCAGCCGGTGAAAGAGCAGGTCTCAGCCGTCCAGAAGCGGCAAGCCGAGGAAAAGGCCTTGCTCCAGAGAACCCAGGCGCAAGAGCTAAAGGACATGCAGAACAAGCGGGCCGCGGAACAAGCGCAAGTCCGCGACGCGGCGGCCAAAGCGAAGATCCAGAAGGACTACCAGGCCAAGCAGGCCGAATTGCAGAAACAGCACCAGGCGGAGACGCAACAGCTGACCCAACGGCACAAACAGGACACGGCTCAGGTTAAAAAGGCCACCCAGCAGCCGGCTAAGAACCAGAACGAGAAGCCGAAGCCGAAGCCGAAGCATTAATAGGGTCGGGGAAGACCGAGCTTATATCGAACCTGTCACGTCGGCCCCGAGAAGATCCTTCTCGGGACCGACATTGGCGGGCTCAGTGCTGGATTCGAATACTTGTATCCCGCCGAGATCCTGAGCTTGGTGCTAGAATAGAGCGCTGATGGCGATCCTGCGGACGGAAGACCTGACTCGCACCTTCGGGCCCATCGTGGCCGTCGACCGGCTGACCCTCTCCATCGAGCCTGGCGAGGTTTTCGGCCTGCTCGGGCCGAACGGCGCCGGCAAGACGACCACGATCAAGATGCTGACGACCCTGCTGCCGCCGACCTCGGGCCGGGCCGAGGTGGCCGGATTCGATGTCCGCCGCCAGCCGTCCCGGGTCCGGCGCCACATCGGCTACGTGCCCCAGCTGATCTCGGCCGATGGCGCCCTGACCGGTTATGAGAACCTGCTCATCTTCGCCAAGCTGTACGACATCCCGCGGGCCGAGCGGGAGGGCCGCATCCGCGAGGCCCTGCAATTCATGCAGCTCGAGGATTCCGCCGACCGGCTGGTCCGGCAGTACTCGGGCGGCATGATCCGGCGCCTGGAGATCGCCCAATCGATCCTGCACCGGCCGGAGATCCTGTTCATGGACGAGCCCACGGTCGGCCTCGACCCCGGCGCGCGGCGCATCGTTTGGCAGCACATCCGCGGCCTGCGCGAGAACGCCGGCACGACGATCTTCTTGACCACCCACTTGATGGACGAGGCGGACGAGCTGTGCCGCCGCGTCGCCATCATGCACCTGGGCCGGATCGAGGCCCTGGGCTCGCCGTCCGAACTGAAGCAGGCCGTCGGCGGCGAGGCGGTCACCCTGGACGACGTCTTCATCCATTTCACCGGCAATGCTCTTGAGAGCGGAGGGACCTTCCGTGAAACCTCGCAAACCCGACGCACGGCCCGGCGCCTGGGCTGAGCGCTCGCCGGCCCCGGGGGGAGGCCTCTCGCGGCCTCTGCGGGCGGTGACCGAGTTCGTCAGGAAAACTCTGGTCATCGCCGAGCTCGAGTTCCGCAAGCTGCGCCACGACCCGACGGAGCTCTTGACCCGCGCCATCCAGCCCGCCCTGTGGCTCATTATCTTCGGCAAGGTCTTCTCCCGGGTCCGGGCCATCCCGACCGGGAGCGTGCCCTACCTCGACTTCCTTTCGCCGGGCATTCTGGCCCAGAGCGTCCTGTTCATCGCCATCTTCTACGGCATCGCCATCATCTGGGAGCGCGACCTCGGGCTCGTCCACAAGTTCCTGGTCACGCCTACGCCCCGGGCCGCGCTGGTGCTGGGCAAGGCCCTCTCGGCCGGGCTCCGGGGCCTGACCCAGGCGGTCATCGTCTATCTGTTGGCCCTGCTGCTCGGGGTCCGTCTGAGTTTCAGGCCGGCCGCCCTGGTCGGGGTGGTCGCCGCGGTCGTCCTCGGCGCCGTTTGTTTCTCGACCTTTTCCCTGATCATCGCCTGCATCGTCAAGACCCGCGAGCGCTTCATGGGCATCGGCCAGGTCCTGACCATGCCCCTCTTTTTCGCCAGCAACGCCATCTATCCCGTCGCCGTGATGCCCGGCTGGCTGCAGATCGTGGCCCGGGCCAACCCCCTGTCCTACGAGGTCGACGCCCTGCGCGGCCTGATGCTCAAAGGAGGCGCGAGCTCGTTCGGGCTGGCCGTCGATTTTGGGGTCTTGCTTCTTACAGCGGTGGTCCTGATCGTCATCGGGGCCAGGATGTACCCGAAGGTCGCGATCTGATCTGGTTCGAGGAGGTCCCTATGAAGATCCATCTGACCGGCAACCGGCTTCTGGCCGTCTATTCCGGCGTCCTGACCGTGGCTGTGGCCGTCGCGCTCCTCACCGGCGCGGCCCGGCCTCGGACCGCGCGGTTCGATTCGATCGATGTCGGCCGCGTCAACATTGTCGAACCCGACGGCACGATCCGGCTCGTCCTGTCCAGCAAGGCCCTCTTCCCGGGCATCATCTACAAGAAGAAGGAATATCCTCACCCCAACCGGAAGACGGCCGGCATCCTCTTCTTCAACGACGAGGGCACGGAGAGCGGCGGCCTGACCTTTGGCGGGGAGAAGGACAAGGACGGGAAGGCGAGCGCTTACGGCCACCTGAGCTTCGACCAGTACGACCAGGACCAGGTCCTCACGCTCGATGCGTCCGAGGACGGCGGCTACCGGAAAGCGCGATTGTCCATCTGGGACCGGCCCGACTATTCGGTCCTGGAGCTTCTGGAACTCCAGTCCCGCATCAAGGGTCTCAAGGAGGACGAGCAGAAGGCCGAGGTGACGAAGTTCTTCGACGGCCGGGAGAAGGCGCAGCCCCGCCTCTTCCTGGGTCGAAGCGATAACGGCGCCGTGTCCCTGCGCCTGAACGACAAGGACGGCCGGGAGCGCCTGGTCATCGAGGTCTTGCCGGACGGCACCGGCTCGGTCCGCTTCCTCGACGAGAACGGCAAGGAAACGGCCCGGATCCCGCCGGCCCAAGGCCAGCGCTAGCGGATGTCCGCCGGCTTCTTGTGGAGCCCGGTCGCGCCGTCCGGATAGGTCCCCCGGTCCTCGGCGACCTCGATCTGGCCGGCCCCGTCATAGGCCCGGACCCGCAGGACATGCCGCCCCGGCTTGGCCTTCCAATCGTACCGCCACTGGGCCCAGGTCAGCGGGCTCAAGGCCGGCAGGCGCAGCTCGGCGTTCTCCCACGGGCCCTTATCGACCTGGACCTCGACCCGGCTGATGCCCTTGTCCCCGGAGTAGGCGATCCCGCCCACGGCCACGAGCCCGCTGGCCGCATCCCGGGCCGCGACGGCGTCGATGACGGACGTCGTCAGGACCGGCGCCGTCGCGCTCCAGTTCCTGTCCACCCAGAAGCCGTGGCCCTTGTGGTCGATGGCCTCCATCCGGGTGATCCACTTGGGCTGCTTCATCCCGAAATGGCCGGGAACGTAAATGCGCAGGGGAAAGCCGTGCTCGGCCGGGAGCGCTTCGCCGTTCATATCGTAGACGAGAAGCGTCCGCGGGTCCATGGCCTCGCCGAGGGGCACGCTCTCGTAGAAGTCGTCGGCCGCTTCGATGGCGATCTCCTGGACGCCTGGCTTAAGGCCGGCCTCGTCGAGGACGTTCTTGAACGGCGTGCCGGCCCAAAAGGTCGTGCCGATGAGGTCCCCGCCGACCGGATTGGAGATGCACGAGAGGGTCAGGGCCTGGGTCTGGCGGGGCCGGGCCCGCAGGTCGTCAAGCGACAGGGCGAGAGGGTGTTCGACCAGACCCTCGACCTTCAGGCGCCAGGTCCGGCCGTCGATCGCAGAGGGTTTGAGGTTGATGTCGATCCTGTAGAAATCCCGGTTCTGCGTCAGCTCCGGCCGGGTGCCGGGAACGGGAGGGAAGCGTTTCGCCAGCTCGGCCGGCGGAGGAGAAGCGGCCGGTCCCGACGTCTTGGCCGCTTCGGCCAGCCCTTCCTGGCCCTCGGCCAGCAGCGACTTCTTCTTGTCCTTGGCGAGAAGGCTCACTCCGGCCGCCGTCACGATGACCACGAAAGACCCCGTTCCGACGAGACGCAGGAAACGCCGCCGGGCCGGTTCGGCCGGAGACGGGACCTCCGGCGCCTCCGTGGCGGCCGCCAGGGCCCGTCCGAGCAGGGCTCCGCCGCCGATGAGGACGACCGCGAGCCACGGCAGGGCCGCGATCGGCTTGGCGCCAGAGAACCCTCTCGCGCCCTCGATCCCGGCCGCGGAAAGGAATAGGAAAAGGCCGCCGACCGTGCCGTGGAGCGTCTGCCGGCGCGGCCGCCGCTTCGCCGCGACGGCCAGGATGACGCCGAAGACGACCCAGGTCGCGGCGAACTCGCCCAGGGCCAGGCTCTGCTCGGCCATCTTGGCCGTCGAGGCCGTCGGGCCCAGCCGCAGTCCGCGGATAACCGCGACCATGGCGTCGATGGTGTGGGCGACCAGGCCTCCCGGCAGCGTGCGGGCCAGCCAGTCGAAGACATCGAATGGCAGATAGGGCAGCCCGGCCAGGCGATGCCCCAGATAGGTCACCGCGATCGACGCCGCCCCGGCCAGAAGCCCGAACGCGGCGGCGACGCCCTCCGTCGGCTTTTTCATGACACCCCCCGTGTCCTGAACCGTCGATTCCAGTGTAGGGGCATTTGCGGGACCCGTCAAATGCGCCTTGACCGGGCCGCCGGCCCGGGGATATCATCCGAGGCCGAAGGAGAGGTTCCCATGCGGCGGAAGCGACGTGAGCACGAACCCCCGGACGCGGTGGCCCGTTTCGGCTGGCGGTATCATCACCTGGGCATCCCGACGACGGTGCCGCATCCCGGCGAGGTGGCCATTCCGCATCTCAAGATCCACGTCGCGGGATTTTCCACGAGCCCGTTCGGCATCGAATGGATGCGCTTCGATCCCGGCTGCCAGGTCTCCGAGCTCGTCCGGACCGTGCCCCACGTCGCGTTCGAGGTGGACGATCTCGACTCGGCCCTGGCGGCGCTCGGCGTCAGGGCCGAGATCACCTCGCCGTCGAAGGGGATCCGGGTGGCCATGATCGTCGACGACGGCGCGCCCGTGGAGCTTCTGGAGATCCGCCGCCCTCGCCAACGGACCCGCTGACCCGCCGCGCTATTTCGCCAGGACGGCCTTTTTCAGCTCGGGGTGGACCTTGGCCCTGTGGGATTCGGCCTGGGCCAGGACGGTCCGGGCCTCGTCCACCCGGCCGGCGATGAACAGCAGGTTGATCAGGTTGTTGTAGGTCTCGCCGAAGTCCGGTTCGGTCCATATCGCCTGCCGGTATTGCGTCTCGGCCTCGGCTGTCCGCTTGAGCCTGAACAGGATGTTGCCGTGCCAGAAGCGGTAGAGGGCCGGGACGCCGGCGGCCCATTGGTCCTGGCCAGACGAGTTCCGCGCCTCCTCCTCCGAGACGAGCTCATGCTCGGTGCCCTGGAGGGCCGCGTCGTACTTGTCGGGCAGGCAAGCGCCGCGGCCTTTGACCGTGGCCGCCGAGGCGGCAAGGTCCGCGATCTCACTGGACAGCCGTTCGAGCTCGTTGGCCTGGGCCTTCCGCTTCCGCTGTTCCAGCACCGAGATCGCCCGGGCCATTTTGGCGCTGCCCTCCTCGGCGGAGCCGATCTCGTCGAGCGCGCGGCGGTATTCGCCTCGCTTGTAAGCGACCTGAGCCAGCAGGAAATGCGCCTCGTGGTGCTCGGGCAGCGCGACGAGGCAGGCTTGGGCGCCGGCCACGCAATCGTCCAGCCGGCCTTTTCGCAAGGCCGAACGGGCCTTGGCGATCCGAGGGGACAGGGTCGAGTAGGCGTTCGCGAGCGTGAGATCCTTATCCTGAGCGGCGATCTTCAGGATGAGCGCCCCGGCGGCGAGCAGGAGGACGACCGTCCGAGTTCGCGTCATGCTCTCACCTCCCGATCCCGCGCTCCTGCCTCGGCTCCGACGGTCACTCCGGCCCCGGGCCGCGCCCCTCGACGGCCTTCTTCAGTCCGGGCTGGACTTTGGCCTTGTGGGCCTCCGCCTGGGTGAGGACTAGGCGGGCCTCGTCCACCCGGCCATCCATAAAGAGTAGGTTGATCAGGTTGTTATAGGTTTCCCCGAAGTCCGGGTCCGTTCGAAGGGCCAGCTTGTATTGGGCCTCGGCCTCATCCAGCCGCTTGAGCCTGAAGAGCACGTTGCCGTGCCAGAAGCGGTAAAGGGCCGGCACCACGACAGCGGCGCCCTGCTGATCCGACTTGTTCCGGTCTCCCTCGGCCTTGAGCATCTCCTGACGGGAATCCACGAGCGCCCGTTCATAGATGTCGGACATGCCGTTGCCGTGGGACTTGGACGCCGCGTAGGCCCCGGCGAGATCGGCGATCTCCTCGGTCACCTGGAGCATCTGTTCCGACTGGCCCTGCCCGGCCTGCCGTCCCGCGAGCGCCAGCTCCTGGCCGAGCTTCAGATAGCCCGTCTCCGCCGCGACGATGTGGTCGAGCGCCGGCTCGAGCTCTCCCCGCTTGTAGAGGACATGGGACATCAGGAAATGGGCCTCATGGTGCTCGGCCAGCTGGCCGAGGCAGAACAAGGCCTCCTTCTCGCACTTGTCCAGCCGGTCTTTTTGAAAGGCCGCCCGGGCCTTTTGGATATGGGGAGAAAGCGAGGCGTAGGAATTGACCAGGGCGTTCTGGGCCAAAGCCAGCTGGACGAGGACCGCCAGGGCCAGCGTCCAGGCGCAGGATCCGTTTTCGGGTCATCGGTCGGCTCCTTCCACCGAGCAAGGAGCATCTCACCTCAGAAAAACCTAGCCCAAAGCCCGGGCCGTGTCAATCCCCGGACGCGGGAATGACGCGGCCTCCTTGACCTTGGCGCGGGGGCAGGGCTATGATGGGCCCACTTGCTCCCGAGGAGGTTCCGATGTCCCGCTCCCGCCGCATCCGCCCGGCCGCCGCTCTGGCGGCTTTCGTCCTCCTGTCCTTCTCTTTGACCCCGGTCTCCGGCGCCCGCCGCGGCGCCGGCCGAGACACCCGGCGTTCCGCCCGGGATCGACGCCACCGTGGCCAAGATCATGAAGACCTTCGAGGTCCCCGGCCTGGCCCTGGCCATCGTCAAGGACGGCCAGGTCGTGCTGGCCAAGGGCTACGGCGTCCGGAAGCTCGGCGATCCGGCCCCGGTCGACGCCCGGACGCTCTTCGGCATCGCCTCGAACACCAAGGTCTTCACGGCCACCGCGCTGGGGCTCCTCGTCGAGGAAGGCAAGATCGCCTGGGACGGCCGCGTCGTCGATTACCTGCCCTGGTTCATGATGTACGACCCCTTCGTCACCCGGGAGCTCACCGTCAAGGATCTCCTCGTCCATCGCAGCGGGCTCGGGCTCGGGGCCGGCGATCTGCTCTGGTGGCCGGAGTCGACCTACAACCGGCGCGAGGTCGCTCAGCGGATCCGCCATATCAAACCGGCGACCTCGTTCCGCAACGCCTATGCCTATGACAACGTCCTCTATCTCGTCGCCGGCGAGGTCATCCAGGCCGTAAGCGGCCAGGCCTGGGAGGACTTCATGGCCGAGCGCATCCTCAAGAAGGTCGGAATGACCGGCAGCAACGTCCGGCATTCGGCGGCCGGTGCGGGCGGCAACGTCGCGACGCCCCACGCCAAGGTCGAAGGCGCCGTCCGGCCCATCGCACCGTTCACGAGCGACAACACCAACCCGGCCGGGGGCATCAACTCGAGCGCCGAGGACATGGCCAAGTGGATGCTCGTTCGGCTCAACCGCGGCAAGCTGGCCGACGGGACGGCGCTCTACTCGGAGCGGACAGCCCGCCAGATCGAGACCCCCGTGACCATCGTCCCCAACGGCCCGCCGCCTCAGGAGCTGGCCGCCCTGAAGTCCAACTTCTCCGCCTATGCCCTGGGCGTCGGCGTCCGCGACTACCGTGGCTGGCGCGTCCTGACCCATACCGGCGGCCTGCCGGGCTACGTCTCCCAGGTGACGCTCCTACCCGACAGGAACCTGGGCGTCGCCATCCTGACCAACGCCGAATCGACGGAGGCCTTCTCCGCCCTCTCACAGACCATCATCGACTATGATCTCGGTGCCCCGGCCACAGACTGGGCGGCGGCCTATCTCAAAGTCGCGACCCGGATCGAAGCCGCCGCGACCGAGGACGTCGGCAAATCCACGGCGGCCCGCGACGCTTCGTCCAAGCCTTCGCTGCCGCTCGCGAAATATGCCGGGACCTTCACGGACGCCTGGTACGGCGACGTCACCATCGCGGAGGAGGGCGGACGCCTGGTCATGCGCTTCGCCAAGACGCCGGCCTTGGTCGGCGACATGGAGCCCTGGCAGTACGACACGTTCGTCGTCCGCTGGCGCGACCGGGAGCTCCGGGCCGACGCTTTCGTGACCTTCGCCCTCAACCCGGACGGCTCCATCGAGAAGGCGAAGATGCAGGCCGTCTCGCCGGAGACCGATTTCAGCTACGACTTCCAGGACCTGGATCCTCGGCCCGCCCGCAAGTCGCCGCGCTGAGGCCGGTCCCGACGCCCGAACGGTCGCTCTCTGAATTTTTCTTCAGCCAAAGTTCAGTGGCGACCGCCGTTTGGCGGGTGTTATATTCGATCCAGAACGGAGGATCGCGCTTTGAACATCCTGGTCATCGAGGACGAAAAGAAGGTCGGCCTGGCCCTCAAGAAGGGGCTCGAATCCGAGCATTGCCAGGTCGAACTCGCCTCTGACCGGGGAGGAGGGGTTCTTCCGCCTCTGTTCCCGGACGTTCGACCTCGTCATCCTCGACCTGATGCTTCCCGGGCGCGACGGGACGGAGATCCTCCGCACTCTCCGTAGGACGGGATAAAGCGACGCCGGTCCTCATCCTGACGGCGCAAGTGACACGCTCGAGGACAAGATCCTCGGCCTCGACCTCGGCGCCGACGATTATTTGGTCAAGCCTTTCGCCTTTCCCGGAATTGACGGCCCGGATCAGGGCCGTCCTGCGTCGCGGCAAAGGGGACGCGGCGACCAAGCTGAGGGCTCGCCATGGCCGATCTCGAGATGGACGTGGCCAAGCGGACGGTCCGAAGGGCCCGGCAGGCCATCGCCCTGACGGCCAGGGAGTTCGAGCTCCTGGAGTATCTCCTGCGCAACGGCGGCCACGTCGTGACCCGCGACATGCTGGCCAAGGACGTTTGGAAAGAGACGCTGCGGGCGACCCCCCTCGACAACGTCATCGACGTCCACATCGGGCGGCTGAGGCGGAAGGTCGACGACCCCTTCCCGGTCAAGCTGATCCATACGGTGCGGGGCGTCGGCTTCATCCTTTCGGAGACGGCGCCATGAGGCTCCGGCCGGCCAGCGTGCGTGTCCGACTGACGCTCTGGTACACCTTGATCCTGGCGGCCATCGTCCTGGCGCTCTTTGCCGCCGTCTACCTCGTCGTCAAAGCCAGCCTCGTCCGCCAGCTCGACCGGCAGGTGGAATCGGAGTTCCAGGCCGTCGCCCAGGGTCTCGGAGAGGAGCCCGACGAGCTCGCGGAGATCCAGACGGAGATGTCCAGCCGCCTGATCCAAGTCCGTCGCGGAGAGGAGGTCCCTGCTCCAGACGCCGGGCTTCAAAACGTCCGGCCTCGGTCCCGCGGCTCCCGCCGGGGCGCCCGCGTGGCGGACGCTCAGGACGCCGGCCGGGGACTGGTTCCGGTTAAGATCGGGTCCCGCCGGCCGGGGGCTCGAGTTGACGGTCGCAGCCCCCGAGGGGCCGGTGCGCCGCGCCATGAGGACCTTGCTGTTGATCCTCCTCTTGGCCCTCCCCGCCGGACTCGTCCTGGCCTCGGTCGGAGGCTCGATCATGGCCGGCCGGCTCCTCCGGCCGGTGGCCCTGATGGCCGCCCAAGCCGAGAAGATCTCGGCGGAGAGCCTGTCGGCCCGGCTGCCGATCGAGGATGCCCGCGACGAGTTCGGGCGCATGGCCGGCGTCATCAACGGCATGCTGAGCCGCCTGGAAGGGTCCTTCGAGCAGCTGCGCCGCTTCACGGCCGACGCCTCCCACGAGCTGCGCACGCCGCTCACGGCCATCCAGAGCGTCGGCGAGGTCGCCCTCCGTGAGGACCTGGACGCCGTGGCCTACCGGGACCGGATCGGCAGTATGCTCGAGGAGGTCGGACGTCTGAGCCGGCTTATCGACAACCTCCTGACGCTGACCCGTGCCGACGCCGGCGCCGCGGCCTTGACGAGCCAAGAGATCGACGCCGCCGGGCTGGCCGCCCGGGCGGTCGAGGACCTGCGGGCCCTGGCCGAGGAGAAGCGGCAGGACCTGACCCTCGTCTCGCAGGGTCCGGCCCTTGTCCGCGCGGACGAGGCGACGCTCACGCTCGCCCTGGTCAACTTGCTCGACAACGCCATCAAGTACACGCCGGCCGGTGGCGCGATCACGGTCGCCGTATCAGCTCGCGCCGGCGCGATCCTCGTCGAGGTCAAGGATAACGGCCCCGGTCTTGCTCCGGATCAGGCCGCCCGGGTCTTCGACCGGTTTTACCGGGTGGACCCGAGCCGGTCGGCCCAAGCCGGCGCGGGGCTGGGCCTGTCGATCGCCAAGTGGGCCGCCGAAGCGAACGGCGGCCGGATCGAGCTCGAAAGCCGGGAGGGCTGCGGCAGTACATTCCGCCTTGTCCTCCCGGGCGTATCTTCATAAAGATCCAAGGAGGTTCTCATGAAACGCATTCTCTTCGTCCTCGTGGCTTTCGGCATGATCGGGCTCGGGCTGGCGGCCGGCGCCTCTCAGGAACAGGCGCCGCCCAGGGCCAAGCTCCCGCCGGCGGTCCTCCAAGCCATCAAGGCCAATTGCCCGGGCGCCGTGATCGGCAAGCTCGAGGTCGAAAAGGAAGCGGGGATCAACCTCTATGATATCGAGTTCAAGGCCGGCCGGGGCGAGATCGAGGTGGCGGAGGATGGCACGGTCATGGACATTGCCACCATCGTCGCCCTCAAGGACATTCCCAAACCGGCCTCCGAGGCCATCCTGAAGGCGGCCGCCGGGGCGAAGATCACGCAGCTCGAGAAGTCCGAGGTCCGGGCCGAGATCAGGAAAGAAGGGGAGCAGGGCACCATCGTCAAGCTGAACCCCGTGAAATATGTCTTTGAAGCGGAGCTCATCCAAGGCGAGAAACGCGGCGAGTTCCAGGTCGCGCCAGACGGCAAGATCGTCGAGGGTCCGAAGTGGGGCGCCGATGAGGAGGAGGAGGAAGAACAGGTCGCAGAGAAGGCGGAAGCCGAAGAAAAGGAAGAGGCCGAAGAAGCCGGGGAGGCCAAAGTCGCCGCGGCCGTCAACCTCAAGGTCCTTCCGCCGGCGGTCCTCGAGGCCTTCCAGAAGACCTATCCCAAGGCCGTGATCAGGGGCGCCAGCAAGGAGACGGAAAAGGGCGAGACCTATTACGAAGTGGAGAGCGTCGACGGAAAGATGAACCGCGATCTGCTCTATACCGCCGACGGCAAGGCCGTCGAGGTCGAGGAAGCTCTCGCCCCCGGCGCCCTGCCGGCTGCCGTCCTGAAGGCCCTGGACAACGCCTATCCCGGCTGCAAGATCCTCAAGGCCGAGGACCTGTCTCAAGGGCGGCCAGAAGCTCTTCGAGCTCGCAGATCCAAGTCAACGGCAAGAAGATGGGCGGTGACGATCGACCCGACCGGCAAGATCATCCAGTGACCGATAACGGAAGAGGGAAAAGGGCGCCGGCAGGATGCGACAATGGCGAGAAAAAGGACTAAGATGATCTTCATAAGAGGTCAACGAACATGAACAAAGCTCGGATGAGTCTGGCGTTTATCCTGGTCCTTGTCTTGACGGTCGCGGCGGCGCCCCAGGCACCGAAGCCGGGCGGCTACCACCTGCTCAAGAAGCACGTTCTCGGCGGCGAAGGCGGCTGGGACTACATGGCTCTGGACGGCCGGGCCCGCCTGCTCTACGTGACCCACGGCAACGCGGTCGAGGTCCTGAACGTCGACACCGGCGTCAAAGGGCAGCCGATCACCGGGCTCCAGGGCACCCATGGCGTGGCCTTCGCCTTCGAACGCAACCGGGGCTATATCTCCAACGGCCGGGGCAACAACGTCACCGTGTTCGACCTCAAGACCCAGAAGGTCCTGACCCAAGTCGCGACCTCGGGGCAGAATCCCGACGCCATCATGTACGACAAGTTCTCGGGCCGCGTCTTCACCTTCAACGGCCGGACGGCCAACGCCACGGCCATCGACGCGGCCACGGACAAGGTCGTCGGGACCGTCGAGATCGGCGGCAAGCCCGAGTTCGCTGTCAGCGACGGCAGGGGGACGATATTCGTCAACAACGAGGACAAGAGCGAGGTCGTGGCCTTTGACGCCAAGTCGCTCAAGGTCCTGAAGCGCTGGTCCATCGCCCCGGGAGAAGGCCCGAGCGGCCTGGCCATCGATCTCAAGCATCAACGCCTTTTCAGCGTCTGCGACAAGGTCATGGTCGTTTCCGACTATGTCAACGGCAAGGCCGTGGCCAACGTCCCGATCGGCGACGGCCCGGATGCGGTCCGCTACGATCCCGCGACCGGCCTTGTATTCGCTTCGAACGGCGAGGGGACGCTGACCGTGGTCAGACAGGAATCGGCGGACACGTACACGGTCGTCGAGACGGTGCCGACGGCCCGCGGGGCCAGGACCATGGAGCTCGATCCCAAGACGCATCATGTCTTCGTCGTGACGGCCGAGTACGGCCCGACGCCGGCTCCGACAGCCGAGCAGCCCAGGCCCCGGCCGACGGTCGTTCCCGGCTCGTTCATGGTCTTGGAATTAGGGAAATAGGCGCCCGGTCCCGTCTCGTTCCCGATCCGGACGCTGAGACCCGATTCTCCAGTCTGCGCCTCGGCCCCTGCGTTAGGCTTCGCCATAAAGTCCCTTGACCGAGCCCCGGCCCGAGGCTATCATGCCCGCGGGAGGAGGTCGGAGGATGAAAGTCGATTCCACCCTTGTCCTCTGGGGCCAAACGCTGGCCTACACGGTCTATTGTATCGCCATGATCCTCGTCGTCGGCTGGGTTGCCTGGAGGTTGACCAAACCGGGTAAGGCCGGCGTCAGGCCGGCCCTGTTCTTCACCTTCGTCGCGTTCCTGACGGTCCTCGGCGTCTCGCTCCATCTCATCACCCTCAAGACCATCCCCTGGGTCGAGCCCGACCTGCACCGAGCCAGCGTCCAAGTGGACCGGACGTTCGATATCCGGGTCGCCAACCACGAGTTCACCCTGCCCGAGGCCCGCCTCGTCATCAAGGCCGGGGAGAAGGTCCGCTTCAACGTCACCTCGGGCGACCTGACCTACGGCTTCGGAGTCTTCCGTCCGGACCACAGCATGGTCTTCCAGATGCAGGTCATTCCGGGCCACAAGAACGACGTCATCTGGCAGTTCCATAAACCCGGCCTCTACACGATCCGCTCTACGGAATATTCCGGCCCCGCCGGGGTCGCCATGATCATCCCCGACGCCATCGAAGTCGTCGCAGGGAAGTCGGGGGGCCGGCCATGAACGTGTTCAAGACACTGATCGACGGGCACGACGGCTCCTTCAAGCCCAAGACCCTGACGCCCATGCAAAAGCTGACCCTGCGGTTCGTCGTCGTGGGGCTCGTCTATTTCGGGTTCGCCGTCATCGAGGGGATGATCATGCGGATCTTCGAGGTCAAGCCCCTCCCGTTCATTCCGGCGAAGCAGTTCTTCGCCATCATGACGGCCCACCCGCTGGTCGGCATCTTCGGGTCGTCCTACTCCATCGTCTTCGGCGCCTTCCTTTTCCTGGTGCCGTTCCTGATGAAGAAGCCGCTGTGGAGCTTCAGACTGGCGAATTGGACGTTCTGGCTGATCACGATCGGGACGTTCGTTTTCTGGAGCGCCGGCTTCGTCTCCCACTACGCGCCCCTCTACACCCTCTACTGGCCCCTCCCGGCCGACTTCGCCCAGTTCAGCGCGCTTGGCGGCGCGGTCTTCATCCTTGGTATCGCCATGGCCATGCTGGGGGCCGCCTTCTTCGTCGTCAATATCTTCAAGACCATCACCTATACCCCCGAGGGCTGGGTCAAACAGCCGGCTGGCGCCCTTATCGCCTCGGCCCTGGGCTGGACCGGCCTGAAGAACCTGTTCCGGAAGAAGAAAGTGGAGCACCTCGTGCCGCTGCCGGTCGCCGCCGTCGCGCGCGGCAGCGTGGACGTGGCCTTCAATTCCGGCATCATCCTGTTCACGGGCGTCCTCATCCTCGTCTACATGGTCGGGTCGCTCCTCGGCTTCGACCTCCGGCGAACGGCGATCGACGCCCTCCTTTACAAGAACTGGTTCTGGTGGGGCCTCGATCTCGTCGCCGACGGGCTCGTTCTCATCTTCGTCGCCGGGACCTGGTACCTCCTGGCCACCCTGATCACCGGCAAGACCCTGTTCATGCAGAACATCGCCCGGGCCGCCCTGCTCGTCGAGCTGGTCGTCTCTTGGACCGTCTGGTCGCACCATCTCCTCTCTGACCAGGCCCAGCCGGCGATCCTCAAGGTCGCCTCCGGCGAGATGGTGACGGCCTTCGAGCTCATCACCCAGGGGTTGGCCTTCTTTATCACCTTGGCCACGCTCTGGAGCGCCCGGCCGCTGAAGATGACCAACCCGCTGAAGTTTCTGATCGGCGGACTGCTCGGCTTCGCCCTGGGCGTGCCGGCCGGCATCATCCAGGCCGACGTCGGACTGAACCGCATCCTCCACAACACGCAATGGGTCGTCGGCCCGCACGTGCATGTCGCCATCCTGGTCGGGTTGAGCCTGACCCTCTACGCCGCGATCTACTTCCTCTTCCCGATCCTGACCAACGGGGCCAAGCTGTTCAGCCAGAAGCTGGCCAACATTCATTTTTGGGCCCAGCTCCTCGGAGGGATCGGCATGGGCGCCTTCATGGGCATGGCCGGCCTGAAGGGCATGCTGCGCCGGACGATCTATTCCAACGGCGAGTTCACCATCTACATGGTCCTGGCCGGCCTCTGCGGCGCCCTCGTGGCCTTCGGGTTCCTCTGCTTTTTCATCAACCTCGTGATGAGCGTGGGGCTGAAAGGCCTGCTGGGCCTCTTCAGGAGATCGTCGCTCGATAAGGATGCTCTGCTGCCCACGCAAGAGTAGGATCTCCGCTGGGCTGACCATGGGGTTGGCCCTTTCAGAGAGGAGAGCGCACATGGTCTCGAGACGATGGAGCTTGGGCCTCCTTCTTACGGCCATCTTGGTGTCGGCGGCCTCAGCTGCACCTTCAGGCCCTTTACTGCCGGGGCTCCGTGCGGTCACGCTGTCGGGACCCGCGGGCGCGGAAACGACGGTCACCGGCCTCACGCTCGCGGACGGTTCGCGGATCGCTTTCGACACGCCGCAGCCGCTGTTCTCGCTCCTCGTTGACGGCAAGCTTGTCGCCGCTGCGGACCTTCCCGGGGGCGTTGCGTTCAGCGTCGCGGCCGAAGACGGCTTCAAACCAGGCGCCAAGCTCCGGCTCGTCTTCCGCAACGGGACCAAGGCCAAGGTCTCTATCGAGAACCTCGTCCCTCTCGGCCAGGGAACTGACCGGGCATACATCACGGCCGGCCTGCCCAACGCCGAGCCCCATACGCTCGACCGGAGTCAGCTCTTCCGGCCGGGGCGGCAGCCGGTCGGCGTCCTCCTTCCCGACAACGCCTGGCACTTGGGCTTCGCGACGGTCGATACCGGCGGCCGAGGAACGTCGTCTGACCGGCGATCGCCCGCCGGGTCAAGACCGACAAGGCCGAGCGGACCCGCTGGGCCACGATCCTCGAGCCCGGCGGCTCGGTCGAATACGCCCTCTATTTCGAGGCCCATGACGGCGGCTGGCGGCGGGGCCTCGAGATCATGTTCCGCGAGCGCTTCCTCTACGACCTCGAGACGCTTCGACAACGCCCTGTTCGAGCGGGCCGACCTGGCCTGGGTCCGCCGGGCCTATCTCATGGTCCTGCAGTTCGCCTGGGACCGGGCCTATTACGACCGCGACGCGGGCGGCTACGTCTTCGACCGGACCCTGACCGCCTGGGACAAGCTCCTCGGGCCCGATCGACATCTACCACGATCTGGCCGACCTGGCCCCGGCTGGGGCTCGACGCCCGCAACCAGTGGGACATGTACCGGGACCTGCCCGGCGGCCTGGACGAGCTGCGCCGCCAGGTCGATCTCGCCCACAAGCTGGGCAAGAAATACTTCATCTCCTACAATCCCTGGGACGAGAGCACCCGCCACGAGGACCACATCGCCGGCATCGAGGCCATGCTCCGGCGGCTCGACGCCGACGGCGTCGTCCTCGATACCCGGGGCGAGTCGAGCCGCGAGTTCCAGGCCGCGGCCGACCGGGTCAAGCCCGGCATCATCATGTACAGCGAGGGCATGGCCGTGCCCCGGGACATGCCCGGCATCGTCTCGGGCCGGGTCCACGACGCGCTGTATATGCCGCCGCCGCTCAACCTGAACAAGTACATGAAGCCGGACTTCGCCATCTTCCGGGTCCTGCAGCTGGCCGAAGGGCCGCTCCACCGCGAGTCGGCCGTGGCGTTCTTCAACGGCTACGGCTCCGAGATCAACACCATGCGGCCGGGCCGGCCCGATTGGATCGAGGAGGAGCTCCGCTACCTGGGCCGGACGACCAGGATCCTGCGCGAGAACTCGACCGCGTTCCTGGACCCGGCCTGGGAGCCCCTGGTGCCGACCCTCGAGGACGGGCTTTGGGCCAACCGCTGGAAGGACCGTGGCAAGGCCGTATTCACGATCTTCAGCCTGCGGCCCGAGGGATACAAGGGCCGCTTCGTCGAGGTCGAGGTCCCGGCCGGCTCTCATCTCGTCAGCCTATGGAACCATGAGGAGCTCGATCCGGTCCAAAGGCGACGGGAAGAGCTACGCCCCGGTCGACGTTGCGGCCTTCGACGCGGCGCATCTGGGCACGCGCCTCGAGGGCAACGTCGATTGCGTCGCGGTCCTGCCCGGGCTTCTCCGGGTCGAGGCCGACGGCGAGATGGTGACCTTCGAAGCCCCCGACGCTCCGGCGGGGAGCCGGATCGCGATCTCGGCCGGGAACCCTTCCTACGCGCAGGATCCCGTTTCGTTCGGGACCGGCCGGCAGACGATCGCCCTCCACGAGCACTTCGGCTTCCGCGAGGACAAGTTCGTCGTCGAGCTCTTCGATGCCCGCGGCGAGATCCTCGACGAGCGCGTCATCCATCTGCCGCTGGCCTATCCCAGGCTGGTGACCAAGGTCGAGCGGACGGCCCCGGCCAAGTCCGCGCCCGAAGGGCATGGTCGAGATCCCGGCCGGGACGTTCGTCTTCAAGACGGCCGGGAATCCCGACGACGCCAATCCCGATCATCCCTTATCCGGACACGACCAAGCCCCGCCGGCTCGAGATGCGGCGCTTCTTCATGGACCGCACCCCGGTGACCAACGCCGAGTTCGCGGCCTTTCTCGCGGCCTCCGGATACAAGCCGACGGATGCTTCGAACTTCCTCAAGCATTGGATCGACTGGCCAGCCCCCGGCCGGCCAGGGCGACCACCCGGTCATCTGGGTCTCGCTCGACGATGCCCGGGCCTACGCCCGGTGGGCGGGCAAGCGCCTGCCCACCGAGGCCGAGTGGCAGTACGCCGCCCAGGGCCGGGACGGGCGGCCCTTCCCTTGGGGCCAAAGGATGGAACCCGGCCGCTGCAACAACAAGCTCAACCGGACGACTCCGGTCACCGCCTTCCCGAAAGGCGCCAGCCCGTTCGGCGTCCTGGATATGGTCGGCAACGTCTGGCAGATGATGGGCGATGTTTACGACGACGGCGTCTACCGCTTCGGCATCATCCGCGGCGGCAGCTATTATGCGCCCGAGAAGAGCGTCTGGTACGTCAAGAGCGGCCCGCTGGCCGTCGACCGCGTCCAGATCCTGCTCCTCGTCGCCCCCGGCCTCGACCGGTGCGGCACGGTCGGTTTCCGCTGCGTCAAGGACGCTGACTAGATCGGCGGGCGAGATACTCGCGCAGGGCCGCCCCGGTTTGTGACGCCGGACAGGCGCAGACGTCCTCCGGGGTCCCTTGAACCACGAGCCGGCCCCCCTCGTCGCCGCCCTCGGGCCCCAGATCGACGATGTGGCCGGCCCGCGAGATCAGGTCCAGGTCGTGCTCGACGGCGACGATCGTGTGCCCGGCACGGAGGAGCCTGTCGAAGAGGCCGAACAGGCGGTCCGCGTCCGAGGGATGAAGGCCCGTCGTGGGCTCGTCGAAAAGGTAGAGGGCCGGGCCGCGGGGAGGGTCCATCAGCTCGGCGGCGAGCTTGAGACGCTGCCTTTCGCCTCCCGACAGGGTATCGAGGGACTGGCCGAGGCCGAGATAGTCGAGGCCGATCTCGGACAAGAGCCTCAGCCCGGCCGCCGCCTTGGGCAGGCCGGACAGGGCCTGCGCGCCCTCGGCCGCGGTCAGGCCCAGGATGTCCGCGATCGTTCGCCCGGAGACGCGGACCTCGAGCACGCGGCTGTTGTAGCGGGAGCCGCCGCAGACCTCGCACGGGCCCGAGACGTCGGCGAGGGCGCGCAGGTCCTGTCCGGCCTGCCCAAGGCGGCGGCCGGGCTGAGGCTCTTGTCCGAGATCGGCCTCGACTATCTCGGCCTCGGCCAGTCCCTCGATACCCTGTCGGGAGGCGAAAGGCAGCGTCTCAAGCTCGCCGCCGAGCTGATGGACCCTCCCCGCGGCCCGGCCCTCTACCTTTTCGACGAGCCCACGACGGGGCTTCATCCCTCGGACGCGGACCTCCTGTTCGGCCTCTTCGACAGGCTCCTCCGTGCCGGGCACACGATCGTCGCCGTCGAGCACGACCTGGACCTGATCTCGCGGGCCGGCCACATCGTGGATCTGGGGCCCGAGGGCGGCGACGAGGGGGGCCGGCTCGTGGTCAAGGGACCCCGGAGGACGTCTGCGCCTGTCCGGCGTCACAAACCGGGGCGGCCCTGCGCGAGTATCTCGCCCGCCGATCTAGTCAGCGTCCTTGACGCAGCGGAAACCGACCGTGCCGCACCCGTCGAGACCGGGGGCGACGAGGAGCAGGATCTGGACGCGGTCGACGGCCAGCGGGCCGCTCTTGACGTACCAGACGCTCTTCTCGGGCGCATAATGGCTGCCGCCGCGGATGATGCCGAAGCGGTAGACGCCGTCGTCGTAAACATCGCCCATCATCTGCCAGACGTTGCCGACCATATCCAGGACGCCGAACGGGCTGGCGCCTTTCGGGAAGGCGGTGACCGGAGTCGTCCGGTTGAGCTTGTTGTTGCAACGGCCGGGTTCGATCCTTTGGCCCCAAGGGAAGGGCCGCCCGTCCCGGCCCTGGGCGGCGTACTGCCACTCGGCTTCGGTGGGCAGCCGCTTGCCCGCCCACGGGCATAGGCCCGGGCATCGTCGAGCGAGACCCAGATGACCGGGTGGTCAGCCTGGCCGGCCGGAGGGTGGCCAGCGATCCAATGCTTGAGGAAGTTCGAAGCGTCCGCCGGCTTGTATCCGGAGGCCGCGAAAAGGCCGCGAACTCGGCGTTGGTCACCGGGGTGCGGTCCATGAAGAAGCGCCGCATCTCGAGCCGGCGGGGCTTGGTCGTGTCCGGGTACGGGATGATGGGATTGGCGTCATCGGGGTTCCCGGCCGTCTTGAAGACGAACGTTCCGGCCGGGATCACGACCGTGCCTTTCGGCGCGGACTTCGCCGGGGCCGTGCGCTCGACCTTCGTCACCAGCCTGGGATAGGCCAGCGGCAGATGGATGACGCGCTCATCGAGGATCTGACCGCGCGCCGGTCGAGGAGCTCGACGACGAACTTGTCCTCGCGGAAACCGAAGCGCTCGTGGAGGGCGATCGTCTGCCGGCCGGGGCCGAACGAGGCGAGGTGCTGCGGGCGTGAGGAAGGGTCCCCGGCCCCGGAATTCGGCTCCCCGCCGGGGCGTGGGGGTTAGGATGACCCCTTTCGCCGTCGGC
>CAWECI010000023.1:0-20105 GCA_963807525.1 Candidatus Aminicenantota bacterium
CTCTCCGGCGACGCCAACGTCGATGTCCGCCGCGCGGCGGCGGAAGCCTTGGGCCTGATCGGCGGGGACGCCGCGGTCCGCCTGCTCGTGCGCCTGCGCAAAGACGCCAGCCCCTACGTCCGGACCGCGGCGGAAGAGGCCATCGCCAGAACGAGCGCCGTGCGGTTCAGCTGAGGCCTTCGGCTCTGGCCTCGGCCAGTCGGCAAAGGCCCGCGACCGGCCTGTCAAGATGGCCGGTCTCGAGGAAGGACTGGGCCGGGCACCACAGACAGAAGCTCCCCGAGGCACAGGACCGGCACAGGTCGGGGAGGTCCCGCCGTCCCGTTTCTTTGGCCAGGGCCTCCGGGAGCAGGCGCTCGACGGCGTTGCGGAGCTTCACCTTCCTGAGATCAACGAAGAAGTCCGGATGATGGAGGGGCAGGCAGGGCCGCAAGGCCCCGAAGGGACCGATCACCAAGTCCCGGGCGCCGGCGCCGCAGCGGAAGAGGCGGCGGCGCTCGGGAGAGTCGCCCTCGGGGAGCGGCTTCCCCGGCCGGCGCGCGGCGCAGGCGGCCTCGACCGGGCCGAGATGGTCCGGGCCCGACCTCTCCAGCCGGACGATCTCCCGGGCGTCAAGCCGCTCGGCCCGGATGATGACGTTGCGGGCCTCGTCCCGGTCATAACGGAGATCGAGGTACGGGGCGATCTCGAAAGAGCCCTTGGACCAGGCCCGGCAGAGATCGGCCAGGGCCGCGATCTCATGCTTGTTCGAACGCAGGGCCATGGCCCGGAGATGGACGTTGAGGCCGCCCGCGAGGAGCCGGTCGAGTCCTCGCTTGAACGCTTCGAACGAGCCCGGGACCCGGGTCACCCGCTCGTAGGTCTCGCGGCTGGCCCCAAAAATCGAGACCCGGACCGCGGCCGGGGGGAACTTTTTGAAAAAGCGGACGTGCTCGTCCGTGACGAGCGTCGCGTTCGTCGCGACCGTCACGAGCTTGACCTGGCTCAAGACGGCCTGATAGACGTCGAAGAAGTCCGGGCGCAGCAGCGGCTCGCCGCCGGTGATCTCGCAACGGGTCACGCCAAGCGCGACGGCCTCGCCGGCCAGGCGGCCGATGTCCTCGACGGCCAGCTCGTGCTTCCTCGAAGCCCGGTCCCCGTCCGGCCGGCTGACGGCGCAATGCCGGCAGTCGAGGCGACAGCGGGCGGTCACTTCAAGGTCGAGTCTGTCGAACATCTGTTTTTTCAGGCGGCCGCGCCCGAGCACGGACAGGCCCCGGGCCAGGCGCCGCCCGGCCGCGAAGCGGGGCCTCAAGGCTGGGCGTCAGCTGGCGTTGGCGTTGGATTGGCAGGCGCTGCAGGACGCCGGATTGGTGTTGCAGTCGTCGTGGTGGGCGCCGGGGGCGACGGGGATGTGGCTCTTATGCTTGCAATGGCAGAGAACGGATTCCTCGGGCCGACCCCGGAAAAGAATGACCAGCTCGGGCCTGTTCCAGGGTTTTTTCATGGCTGGGACCACCTCCTTGGCCCTTTCCTCTCTTAGCATGCTCATTCTAAGCTCCTTGTTTGGCGTTTGTCAATTCCCTCCTCGCCCAGGGCGGCCGCCCGGGCGTGGGCGACCCGGCAGAAATACTCGACCGGGGCGTCGAGCTCCCCGCACTCGAGATGGGCGTTGGCCGGGCACCACAGGCAGAGGTTGACGATCGGGCAGCGGGCGCAGCGGCCCAGGTACTCGGGACGGTCCGAGGTCCGCTTGAGGACCCTGGGGATGAAATCCCTCCAGGCCTCGACCAGGCTCCCCTGCCGCAGGTCGTAAAGGAAGTCGGGATGAAGCAGGGACAGGCAGATCTTGAGATATCCGTCGTGGCCGATGACGAAGTTCCTTTTCCCGGCCCCGCACCGGAACAGGTGCCGGCAGGACTCGTCGGGCGGACCGGCGAAGACGAAACCCTGCCGGTGCTTCTCCAGGGCCTCGAAGCGCTCCGCGTCCTCCCGTTCCAGGGCCGTGATCTCCTCGGGGGAAAGGCGCTCGGCTTCGATGTCCCGGTTCCGGGCGGCGTCCCCGTCGAACCGGTAGTGCAGGAACGGGTCGAAGCGGAAGTAGTCCTTGGTCCGGGCCCGGCAGAAGGCGGCGATCTCCGGGAGCTCGGACCGGTTCGACTTCAAGGCCATGGCCTTCAGACGGACGTCGAGGCCGCTCCGCAGGAGACGTTCGAGCCCTCTCTCGAAGGCGGCGAAAGACCCCGGGACCCGGGTGACCCGCTCATAGGTCTCCTGGGTGACGCCGTAGACCGTGACCTCGATGTCCCGGGGAGGATAGCGCCTGAGGAACCGGACGTGCTCGTCCGTTACAAGGGTCGCGTTGGTGTAGAGCGAGACGAGAAGGCCGCGGCGCCGCAGGCTCTGATAGACGTCGAAGAAGTCCGGGCGCAGCAGCGGCTCGCCGCCCGTGACCAGGCACCAGACGGCGCCGAGCGACACCGCCTCAGCGGCGAGGAGGTCGATCGCTGCGGCATCGAGCTCTCGCGAGCGGGCCTGCCGGTCGCCCGGGGGACGGTTGATGTAGCAGTGCCGGCAGTTCAGGTTGCAGCGGGCCGTCAGCTCGAGATCGAAGCTCAGGGCCGCGCGCTTGTCCTTGAGCCGGGCCCAGAGCTCGAGCTCGGGCAACCTTCGCCGCCGGACATAGGAGGAGCCGCTCACGACGCCCCCTTCCCGCGCCGGCCGCGGAGCGCGCGCAGGACGCCGAGGCCGCGGACGAGGCCGCCCGTCCGGGACAGCCAGGCGATGAGCGCCGGGGCGCCGCCGCGGAGACCGGGGACCTTTTTCCCGTCGCGAAGGACCTCGGTTACGACGCCGACGATCCGCTCGGCCGTCAAGTCTCCGTCGGCGACGTCGGCATTGTCGCCACGGACGAGATACCGGCCCGGCGCGCGACGAACGATCCGGTGGACCGCGACCCGGCCGGTCTTGGGGTGGAGGAAGGCCACGATCGCGCCCGTCCCCGGCTCGCGTCCCTTCAGCGGGGCGACCGTGATGACGTCCCCGTCCTTGACGAACGGGGACATGCTCCAGCCGCGGGCCTGGAATCGAAAGCGCTTGCCCTTGGCCAACACGGCGGTCATGAGCTCGGTCAGGTCGGCCCCCGACAGGCTCAGCTCGCCTTGTGTCCGGACCGGGGCAGGGGTTTCCATCAGGGCCTCTCAGCTCTTCGCGATCACCATCCGCCGGGTCACGAGCTCCCGGACGAGACCCAGGACGTCCCGCTCGATGTCACCGGGTGCAGCCTCGAATTCCTTGGCCAGCTCGGCCGCGACCTCGCGGAGCGGCTTGCGGCCGTCGAGCCTGCGCCAGATCGCCTGACCCGTCTCGTTCAGGGTATAGAGCTCGTCCTCGATATCGCCGATGTCGGAGACGAGCGGGATGATGACGACCTCACCTTCGAGTTCGCGGGCGACGACGTCCTCCGAGGGCGCGTAAGCCGCATCGAGCCGGACTTCTTCCGACATGACGATCCTCCTTTCGATCATGAGCCGCACTCCTGGCCGCCGAGCCGTTGGTCCTGCCCTGCCGGGACCGGTCCGCCGACCCGCCGGTCCCAGTCTTTCACGGCCCAAGCTCTCTCGCCGCCGGCCAGCAGCCCTAACGCCGCGGCTTGGGCATGAGCGACCTCGCAGAGATATTCGACGGGCGTGTCGAGCGTGCCGTGCTCGGCCCAGGACTTGGCCGGGCACTGCAGGCAAAAGGCCTTCAGCGGGCAGCGGCCGCAGCGGCCGAGATATTCGGGGTTGCGGCTCTTCATGGCCCGGACGGCGGGCCAATGCTCCTTGACGGCCTTTTCGAGCCCGCCGCGCTTCAGGTCGAAGACCGTCGCGGGGTGCCTCAAGGCCAGGCAGTATTGGAACACGCCATGGGCATCGACGGCGCCCTTGCCGCCGGCCGAAAGACAGCCGAACAGGCGGTCGCCCTGGAGAGCGGCATGCGCGGCGATGAAGCGCCGGAGCTCGTCCTGCTCGGCCGCGGGCAGCGCAGCGGTCCGGCGCCGGACCTCGCCCGGAGGCAGCCGCAAAGCCCGGATCCGGGCGTTCCGGCTTTCGTCGTCGCGCCGGGAACGAAGGTCCAGGAACTGGACCCAGGCGACGCGGCGCTGGCCGGAAAGGGCGCAGGCCCAGGGCTCGAAGGCCGCGCTCTCGGCCGCGGTCGCGGGCAGCAACGCGCCCTTGATGAAGAACGGGATGTGCCGGTCGGCGAGCAAGCCGAGACCGCGCCGCGCGGCGTCGAACGAGCCGGGCGTGCCCGTCACCGCTTCGTACGTCGCCCTCTCCAGCCCGTAGACCGAGACCTCGACCGGCTCGCGCGGCGGGACGCGGGCCAGGAGATCGGCCAGCACCGGAGTCATCAGGGCCGCGTTGGTGAAGACCATGACCCGGAGCCCCAGCCGGCGGGCGTAAAGATAGATCTCGGCGAAGTCCTGGCGCAGGAGGGGTTCGCCGCCGGTCAGCCGAACGGTCAGGCAGCCGAGGCCGGCCGCGTGCTCGAGCAGAGCCCTGACCTCCGCAGTGGCCATCTCCCGCCCCTTCTCCGCCGCGTCGCCGGCCGGACGGTTGACGCTGCAATGAATACAGGCGTTGTTGCAGCGATCCGTGAGCTCGAGGTCGAGCCAGGTGAGGAGCGGCGGACGGCCTTTCCAGAGACGGGCCTCATCGCGCCGGACGCGCCGGACGTACCCGGACCCGGCGGCGCTCATCGCACAAGCTCCTCGAGAACGTCGGCGATGCGCCCGCTCCGGTCGAAATAGAGATCGTAGAACGGGACCGTGCGGGCCAGCTCCCCGGTCAAGTCGAAAACCGCGTCCCACCAATCGGCGGTGACGAGCGGCCGGACGAGCCGGGGCAGGAGCTCCCGGGCCGCGGCGGCGGGGCTCTCGATCCTCCGCAGCCGGTTCTCCGGGGCTTGGCGCAGGAAAAAGACGCCTGCGAGCGGCACGGGGCCCGGCGACACGACCGGGACCTCGCCGTGGCTCCAGGTGCCGTAGGCCTCGAAGCCCGCGTCGCTCCGCCGGACGATCATCCGGTCGTCGCAAAGGATCCGGGTCCGGTCCCCGAGCATCTTGACCATCGTGGACTTGCCGGCCTCCGAGGGACCGACAAAAAGCAGTCCCCGGCCGTTCCAATCGACGCCGGCGGCGTGGACGAAGAGCCCGCCGAAGGCCGGCAGGACCCGGGCGAGGAGGATCTGGTCCGAGGGCAGCAGCATGAGCGAGTCGAGGCCGCCGGCCAGGAAGAGGTCCGGCGACGGGTTGAAGATCGAGGCCCGGGTGTGGTCCTCGCTGAAGACGATCAGGCGGTGGGTCCGCCCGTCGTCCGGGCCGGGATAGATCCCCCGGTAGATCCAGCTCGCGCCGCGGCGGCGGATCTCCCAGGGCGGTTCGGCCTGGACGACCCGGCCGAGATCGCGGCCGCGGGTCTCGGGCAGGCCGAAGTGATGCCGGATTGAGATCATGTCCGGGCCCGGGCCGTCGACACGGAAATTCTCGAACTTGGGTTGAAAGGTCCGTTCGGTCATGGGCAGGTCCGAGTCGACCTGGACGGTCACGCCGCCGACGCGGTAGAAGCGGCGCCGGTCCTTGAGCCAGGCGGTCGAGGCCCGCCTGGCGGCTTCGGCAGCGCGGCAAAGATAGTCCACGGGCGCGGAGTGGTCCCGGTGCTCGAGGTAGGCGTAGACCGGGCACCAGCGGCATTCCGGCCGGTATTCGCAGCGGCCGCAGCGGTCGAAGTACTCGGGACCGGCCTGGACGGACCCGGCCATGGCCGGCAAGGCCCGGTCCCAGGCCTCCGCGAAGCTCATCGTCCGGAGGTCGGCCCGCAGAGCGGGATCCTTGACCAGGGCGCAAAAGCTCATCCCGCCGTACGGGTCGACGTGGAAGCTCCGCCGGGCCGACAGGCATCCGGCGTAAAGCCCGGCGCCGTCCGGTCCGGGACATGCCGCGTCGCGATGCGCCCCCTCGCTCCCGCCGGGGACCGGCAGCGGATCGAGCCGGGCCACCTCGTCGGGGTCCAGCCGCTCGGCCGCGATCTCCCGGTTGCGGGCGGCGTCGCCGCTGGCCGAGAGATAAAGCCAGGCCGCGCCGAAGCGCCAGTCGGGGCTCCAGGATTCGGCCAGCCGGATCATGCGATCGAGGCCGTGGATATTGCTTTTCATCGGGACGATCTGGACCGTGAAGCCGGCCCCGGCGCTCCGGAGACGGGCGACGCCTCGCTCGAGAGCGTCGAAGGAGCCCGGCGTCCGCGTGACATGGTCGTGCCCGTCGGCCGTCGCGCCGTAGAGCGAGACAAGCTTGGCGCCGGGGCGTCTCAGCAGCCGGGCGATCTCCGGCGTGATCAACGTCCCATTGGTGATGAGCGTATAACCGGCCGCGCGCGAGGTCAGGGTCTCGAAGATCTCGGGAAAGTCGGGCCGGACCATCGGCTCGCCGCCGGAGATCGTCCACTCGCGGCAGCCGAGGGACCGGGCCTCGCCGGCGATCCGCCGGATCTCCTCGAGGGTCAGCTCGTTCGAGATTGCGGCCGAACAGGGCGGCAGGCGCAGCCAACAATGGCGGCAGTCGTTGTTGCAACGGTAAGTCAGGTCGAGGCTCCCCTTGAGGGGCAGCCGCGGCAGGGCCTCGACCTCGCGCCGGCTGACGAAACGGCTCATGCCTTCTCCCTGGCCGGGCACGGGCAGTCCAACCCCTGCGCCCGGCAGATTACGAGCTATAACAGCCTAGCCGCCCGGGGGCCCTACGCGTATGACCTGGACCGGGGAATCCCGGGGTGATTTTCAGGCCCCTTCCCTCCCCTTTGGGGGTGAGCTCAGAGGTAGGGCCTCACCCCTCGTCCCGGCCGCCGGACCCGGCCGGTCTCGACTCGAGGATGAAGGTCACCGGTCCGTCGTTGACGATATGGACCTGCATCAGGGCCTGGAAGACGCCGGTCTCCACGGTCACGCCCAAGGCCTCGACGGCCCCGACGAAATACTCGAACAGCTCGGCCGCCCGCCCCGGCTCCTCGGCGCCGTCGAAGCTCGGGCGCCGGCCCTTGCGCACCGAGCCGGCCAGGGTGAACTGGGAGACGGCCAGGACTTCGCCGCCGGCCTCGGCCAGCGACAGGTTCATCTTGCCCTGGGCGTCGGGAAAGACGCGCAGCTCGACCGCTTTGCGGGCCAGGTATTCGGCGTCGGCCTCGCCGTCCCCCTTCTCGACCCCGACGAGAAGACAGAGCCCTTGGCCGATCCGTCCGGCGGTCTGGCCTTCGACGTCGACCCGGGCCTCTTTGACCCGCTGAAGGACGATCTTCATGGGCGCTCCTTGACCGCCGCTTTCTTTAGGAGGCCGATGACGCCGCGATACTCGGCCGGGCTGATGACCCGGATGAGCCCGGCGTAAAGGAGGATGCCCGCGCCGATGGCCCCGGCCAGGGCGGCGGCCCGGATGAGGAAGGCGGCCCCGTCGACATGGAGCTGCGGCCAGCCGAGGCGCAGGGCCGCGCCCATGATCGCGGCGGCCGCCGCGGACTTGGCCGCGGCCGCGGCCCAGCGGAACGGCCCGGTCGGGCCGACCTTACGCTCGAGCCAGATCAGGAGCAGGGCGAAATTGAGCATCTGCGACAGGGACAGGGACAAGGCCAGTCCGCCGACCCGGAGCGGCCCCATGAGGACGAGCGACACCGCCGTATTGACGGCCATGACGGCGATGCCGATGGCCACCGGGGTCCGGGTGTCCTTGAGGGAGAAGAACGCGGGCGCGACGACCTTGACGCCTGAAACGAACGGCAGGCCGAGGGCGAAGAAGAGCAGGCAGGCGGAAGAAATGGCCGTCGAGCCGCTGTTGAACTGGCCGC
This sequence comes from Candidatus Aminicenantota bacterium, assembly GCA_963807525.1. Taxonomy (GTDB): domain Bacteria; phylum Acidobacteriota; class Aminicenantia; order Aminicenantales; family Saccharicenantaceae; genus RBG-16-66-30. Next base: position 7,854 of record CAWECI010000023.1, read on the forward strand.
GCTCGAATAGCGTGCGCATGATCGGGGCGTTCAGGGCCATGAGACCGGCCGCGGCCGGGAAGCTGACGACGGCGGTCAGCTTGAGCGAGAACGCCAGCGTCCGCTTGAGCTCCTCGAGGTCACGGGCGGCGGCGTGCTCGGAGAAGGTCGGCAGCAGGGCGGCGGCCAGGGCGATCGAGAACAGCCCGAGGGTCAGCTCTTCGATGCGCGAAGCGTAATAGAGGGCCGAGGTGCTGCCTTTCTCGAGGCTCGAGGCGATCATCCGGCTGATGGCGAAATTGAGCTGGTAGACGCTGGCCCCGAAGATGCCGGGGACCATGAGTCGCCCGACGCGCCGGACCATGGGGTCGCGGAAGGACAGGCCGAACGTGAAGCGCATGCCTTCCCGACGGAGGAACGGGACCTGGAGGGCCAGCTGGAGGGTGCCGCCCAGGACCACGCCGACGGCGAAGACCAGGGCCGGTTCCCTGGCGCCGCGGGCGAACAGGCTGACGACGGCGATGACCGCCAGGTTGAACAGGATCGGGGTCGAGGCCGGGACAAAGAAACGGCCGAACGAGTTCAGGATGCCGCTGGCCAGAGCGGCCAGGGTGATGAAGAAAAGATACGGGAACATGACCCGGGTCATGAAGATGGTCAGGTCCCATTTGCCGGCCACTTGGCCGAAGCCGTGGGCGATGACCTTGACCAGCCCGGGGGCGAAGAGGACGCCCAATCCCGTGACGACCGCCATGATCAGGACCAGGTCCCAGAAGAAGACGTTGCCGAACCGCCAGAGCCGGGCCCGCTCCGGATCGGCCTTGAGCTCGGTGAAGGTCGGGACGAAGGCGGGCGTCATGGCCCCCTCCCCCGTCAGGCGGCGGAAGAGGTTGGGGATGGTGTAGGCGATGGTGAAGGCGTCGGCGCTGTTGCCGGTGCCGAGATAGTAGGCCTGAAGCAGGTCCCGGACGTAGCCGAGGACGCGGCTGACCATGGTCGGGGCCGCGACGGCGGCCGTCGAGCGGAGCAGCCGGGCCTTCCGGTCGTCAGGTCCCATGGGGAAGAGCGTCCTCCCGGAGCCGTACAGGGTTTGACTTTAGGGCCCGGTTATTCTATCATATGGCCCTTTAAAGAGGAGAAAAATATGGCCCGTCACAAGTCCGTGATCAGGCAGCACCGCCGCAGCCTCCGCCACAAGGCCGTCAACACCCGGACGAAGTCCGCCCTCAGGACCCAGATGCGCAAGATCCGCGAGATGATCGAAGCCGAGGACCGCGAAGGCTCCGCCAAGATGCTCCCGGCCGCTTTCAAGGCCATCGACACGTCTGTCAAGAAGGGGGCCATCAAGAAGAACACCGGCAGCCGCTACAAATCCCGGCTCAGCCGGCAGATCGCGCTGCTCAATCCCAAGGCAGCGAAATAATCGTCTTTTTCTTCCGCGCCAGGCAGAATTCTCTCAGGAAGGTCTCGATCAGGATCTTCTCGCCCGCGTCCTTGGCGCCCGTCGTCTTGAGCTTCCGATCGAGCTCGCGGAGCTTGACCAGCAGAGAATTGAGCTCGGCCGGGCTCAGCCCCTCCACGACCCCGAAGAACTCTTCGTATTTCCGCCGGTACAGGTCGACATAGGTCTTCGAGATGCCGGGAAAGTAGGCCTGGAAGATCTCGTCCTTGGTCCGGCTCTTCTCCCGGAGCCAGGTCTGGGCGGCCAGCACGTTGCGGAAGAAGCCGGCCAGCCGGCCCAGGATGACCTCGGACCGCTCGCCCTCGGCGAAGAGCTCGCCGAGGATGGCCGCGCCCTTGGCGAAGTCGGCGGCCGCGAGGGCGTCGTCGAGCTCGTAAGCCTGGAAGCTGCGCTGGCCGGCGGTGGCCAGGTCGACGTCCCGCTCGTCAATGCCCTTTTTCTCGCCGACGAAGATGGCCAGCTTGCGGACCTCGTTCAGCGCCAGGCGCAGGTCCTGGCCCAGGAGCTCGAAGAGCCGCTTCTTGCCCCCCTCGGTCAGGGTCTTGCCGAGGGACCGGGCCTCCTCCTCGGCCCGCTGCATGAGGCGGTACTCCGTGAGCCTTTTCATCTCCGTGATCGCCAGGGCCGTCTTCGGCAGGGACGAGAAGAAGCGGACGATGGCGTCGTCGCGGCGCACCCGGCCGGCCCGGACGATGACCAGGACCGTCCGCGACGGCGGGTCGGCGAAATAGTCCTTGAGGATCTTCTGGTCGAGGGCCGAAAGATGCTTGGGCCCGCGGCCTTCTCCCGTCTCCGGCCGGCGGTCGGAGGCCCTGTCGGCGCCCGGCTTGGGCTCCGGGATGCGGACGGCCAGGATCCGCCTGGGGTCGAACAGGAACGGCGCGGTCCGGGCCGCGTCGACGACGTCCCGCCACTTCGACTCGTCGAGGTCGAAGCGGGTCAGGTGGATCTCGCCCTCGGAAGAGGCGCCAAGAAGGCGCTCGAGGTCCTCGATGAATTCCTCGGCCAGGACGTCCTCCTCCCCGAAGAAGAAATAGCCTGGGAGGAGCGCGTCCTCGCGAAGCGGTCCCCCCGCCGCCGCGGCCATCCTAGAACCCCTCGAGGATGCTGACGACCAGACTGCGCGCGAACTTGTCGGCGATCTTGTCGATGGCCTCGGTCTGGACCGACTCGAAGCTCGAGCCCGGCGGGACCTCGTATTCCTGCTGATAGATGAACGACGGGTTCGAGAACAGCGGCGGGCCCGAGGCCCTCGGCCTGAGCGTGACCTTGGCCGTGACCGTGACGTTGTACGAATCGGCCTGGTTGGCGCTGCTGAAGCCGATGGGATTGGCCAGGAAGCCGGTGATCTCGCCTTCGAGCACGGCGTCGGCCGCGGCCGGGTCGGCGCTGATCTTGACCTTGCCCCGGGCCACGAGCTCGTTGATGACGGCCTGGGTCAGCTTGACGTCGAGCTCGTAGCGGGTGGTCCGGTTCTTGAAGACCGGGACGCAGATCGTCTTGATCGATGGCGGCAGCGACGAGCCCGTGCCGCGCAGCCGGTAGCCGCAGCCGGCCACGGCGGCGGAGAGCACCACGGCGATCAGGGCCGCAACATGCCGCCGCGTCCGGCGTCTGTCCGATCGGGTCATGGCATCTCGGGTCCTGCGGGAGGCCGTCAGCTAACCTGGGCTATTCACGAGCCGAGACAGCTGCAGATGCAAGGCGTCAAAGGGCGAAGCTGTACTCTGAGTACTGCGAACCCTTTGCAACGAAGCAGATGCGGCCGGATCGGCTTGCCCGAAGGGTGAAAACGCCGGTCCTGGTCTTTCTTGTGTGATGGACAAATCCGGCGTTTTCATGAATGGTCCAGGTTCACGATGTTGACGAGCTTGTTCTTAACGGCGATGACCTTGCGGGGCGACTTCCCCCCCAGGGCCGCCTGGATCTTGGGCAGCGCCAGGGCCGCCGCCTCGAGCTCGGCTTCGGGAAGATCGGGGACGGCCTCGAAGCGGTCCCGGACCTTGCCGTTGACCTGGACGACCACCGTGGCCATCTCTTCGCGGGCCAGGGCCGGGTCGAAGGCCGGCCAGGGCGAGAGCATGAGCAGACCGCGGTGCCCGGTCCTCTCCCAGAGCTCCTCGGCCAGGTGGGGCGCGAACGGCGAGAGCAGCTGGATGATCGTCTCGAGGCCCAGCCGCAGGGCCTCCCGTCCGGCCGGGGTCTCTTTCAGGGCCTCCCGCTCCTTCCGGCAGAGGTTATAGAGCTCCATGATCGAGCTGACGGCCGTGTTGAGGTGGAAGCGGACGCCGATGTCCTCGGTCACTTTGCGGATCGTCTGGTGCGCCTTTTTGACGACCTGGGCGGCGGACTCGCCGGGGCCCGCCGCGGCGGCGCTCCCGGCCGGTTGAGGCGCGAAGACGTCGAGGTTCTCGAGGGCCAGGGTCCAGACGCGGATGAGGAAGCGGAAGCAGCCCTCGAGGCCTTCTTCGGCCCAGGCGAACTCCTTGTCCGGCGGCGAGGCGAAGAGGATGAACAGCCGGAGGGCGTCGGCCCCGTACTTGATCAGGATCTCATCGGGATCGACGATGTTGCCCTTGGACTTGGACATGGCCGAACCGTCTTTCGTCACCATGCCCTGGGCCAGGTAGTGAGGGAACGGCTCGGCGATGTCCGTTAAGCCGAAATCCCGCAGGACCTTGGTGAAGAACCGGGAGTAGATCAGGTGCAGGATGGCGTGTTCGACGCCGCCGATGTAGAGGTCGACGGGGAGCCAGCGCTTGGCGTCCTCGGGCCGGAACGGCAGCCGGGTCTCGCGCGGCGAGCAGTAGCGGAAAAAGTACCACGACGAATCGACGAACGTGTCCATCGTGTCGGTCTCGCGGCGGGCCGGGCCGCCGCACTTCGGGCAGGTCGTCTTGACGAAGCTCTCGAGCCGGGCCAGGGGCGAGCCCTCCTCGCCGGTCAGCGTGACGTCGAGCGGCAGCTCGACCGGCAGGTCCTCGTCGGGAACGCCGACGATGCCGTGGCGGTCGCAATAGACGACCGGGATCGGGGTCCCCCAGTAGCGCTGGCGGGAGATGCCCCAATCGCGGAGCCGGAAGATCGTGCTCCGGCGGCCGAAGCCCTTCTCCTCCGCGGCGCGGCCCATCTCCGTCATGGCCTTCGCGGAGGTCAGGCCGGAGAACGATCCCGAGTTGACCAGCACCCCGGCCGCTTCGGTGACCTTGGCGGGCGGCGCGTCGAACGCTTCGCCGGCCCGGTCGGGCGGGGCGATGACCGTGCGGATGGGGATGCCGTAGGACTTGGCGAATTCGAAGTCGCGGACGTCGTGGGCCGGGACGCCCATGATCGCCCCGGTGCCGTAGTCCATCAGGACGTAATTGGCGATCCAGATGGGGATGCGCTCGCCGGTGAAGGGATTGATCGCTTTCTTGCCGGTATCGACGCCGTCCTTCTCGGTCTCGCCGATGTCGCGCCGCTGGCGCATCCCGGCCACCGTCTTGTCGGCCCAGGCGCGCAGCTCGGCTTCCTTCGGCCCGGCGACGAGCTCGGCCACGACGGGATGCTCGGCCGAAACGACGAGGAAGGTCGCGCCATAGATCGTGTCGATGCGGGTCGTGAAGACCTCGATATCCGTGGCCGTGCCGTCGAGCTTGAAGCGAACGTGGGCGCCCTCGCTCCGGCCGATCCAGTTCTTCTGCATCTGCAGGACGTGCTCGGGCCACTTGCCGAGGGCGTCGTGGCCGGAGAGGAGCTCGTCGGCGTAGGCCGTGATCCGAAGGAACCACTGCTCCATCTTCTTCTGCGTGACCGGCGTCTCGCAGCGCCAGCAGCCGCCGCCGACGACCTGCTCGTTGGCCAGGACGGTCTGGCACTGCGGACACCAGTTGACCCAGCTCTCCTTGCGGAAGGCCAGGCCGCGCTCGAGCATGCGCAGGAAGATCCACTGGTTCCACTTGTAGTACTCGGGCAGGCAGGTGTTGACCTCGCGGTCCCAATCGTAGCTGATGCCCAGCCGCTTGAGCTGGGTCCGCATGTGGTCGACGTTGTCGAGGGTCCAGGTCCGGGGGTGGGTGCCGTGCTTGATGGCCGCGTTCTCGGCCGGCATGCCCAGAGCGTCCCAGCCGATCGGGTGGAGGACGTTGTGACCGGCCATGCGCTTCTGGCGGGCGATGACGTCGCCGATCGAATAGTTGCGGACGTGGCCCATGTGGATGCGGCCGGACGGGTAGGGATACATTTCCAGGCAGTAGTACTTGGCGCCGGAGGCGTCGTCGCGGGCGGCGAAGGCCCGCGCCTCCTCCCAGGCCCGCTGCCATTTGGACTCGAACGCGGCGAAGTCGTAGGTCTCGGTCATGGTCCCAGAATCCTCTAAAGAATGGGTTCTCATCTTAGATTCATCCCCCTCCAAAGTCAAGGAAGCTCCGGTCGGGCGCGGTCACGATATGGTAGGATCCTTGGGCGCGACCTAATGGCCGCGGCCGCGATCCCCTCCCGCTTGGCAGAGGGCCGGACAAATGACTATACTGAGGGGACGCGGTGAGGCATGGCCATTCTCGACATCAGGGACCTTTCGGCCGGTTACGGCGGGGGATTCGTCATCCACGGGGTCTCGCTCGCCGTCGAGCCGGGCGATTTCGTGGCCGTCCTGGGCCGCAACGGCGCGGGCAAGAGCACGCTGATCAAGGCGGCCCAGAACCTGGTGGCCCAGGTCCGGGGCGTTGTCCGCTGCGCCGGGGAGGACGTCGCCCGCATGGGACCGCGCCGGCTGGCGGCCCGGATCGCTTATGTCCCGCAAATGGCCGAACCCGTCTTCGACTACACGGTCGAGGAGATCGTCCTGATGGGCCGGTTCGCCCGTCAGGGACGGTTCGAGCGGGCCTCGGCTGAGGATGAAGCGGCCGTGGCGGCGGCGGTCCGCCTGACCGGGATCGCCGTCCTGCGGGGGAAGAAACTCACCGAGCTGAGCGGCGGGGAGCGCCAGAGGGTCTTCATCGCCCGGGCCCTGGCTCAGGATACGCCGATCCTCCTTCTCGACGAGCCCAGCAGCCATCTGGATATCGCCTACCAGGTCGAACTCTACGGGATCCTCAAGAAGCTCCAGGCCGACCATGGCAAGGCCGTCGTGGTCGCCGAACACAACGTCAACCTGGCGGCCGGCCACGCCGGACGGCTCGTCTTTATGAAAGACGGCGCCGTGGTTTTGGAGGGGACGCCGGCCGAGACCATCACGCCCGACACCATCCGCGGGATCTTCGAAGCCGAGGTCGACATCAGGGCCAACGCGCGCTCGGGCCGGCCCGAGATCTCGCTCGTCGCGGCCGGGAGGACGGACGGATGAGGGCCTTGCCCGTCGCGCTCGCCCTGGTCCTTGCCCTCGCGCTGCCGGCCGGAGTCTCCGGAACGGGCGCCCAGGCGTCCGTCCCGATGATCACGGACGATCTCGGACATCCGTTGCCGCTTCCCCGCCAGACGCCGCGGCGGATCGTCTCCATGGCCCCGAACATCACCGAGATCCTGTTCGCTCTCGGCCTGGGCGACCGGGTCGTCGGCGTCACGCGGTTTTGCGATTGGCCGCCCGCGACGAAGGACATCCCCAAGATCGGCGGCCTGGTCGACCCGAACGTGGAAGTCATCCGCTCGCTCGACCCGGACCTGGTCATCGCTTTTCGCGGCAACCCCCTGCGCCTTGTCGACCGGCTGCGCCGGCTGGACCTGCCGGTGTTCGTCCTCGACATCGGCCGGGGCCTCGACGCGCTCTGTCCGCTCATCGAGCGTATCGGCCGGGTGACCCGGACGGAGGAGCGGGCGGCCGCGCTGGCGGCTGGGCTTCGCGCCCGCGTCGAGGCCGTCGATGCGGGCCTGCGGGACGTCGCTGTCCGGCCCGACGTTTTTGTCCTTCTCTACGGCCAGGGGCTCTGGACCTGCGGCGGCGAAAGCTACGTCAATGATCTCATCACCCGGGCCGGAGGGACGAACGTCGCCGCCGCGTTGCCAAAAAAGTGGGTCCTCTACAAACGCGAGCGGATCATCCGGGACGACCCGGACGCCGTCTTCATCCTGGCCCGGACCGCGGCCGATTTCGGGGCCGGCCGGGACGCCCTCGCGCGCCTCCCCGGCGTGAGCGGGATCAAGGCGGTCAAGCGCGGCCGGATCTTCGAGCTCGACGAGAACGCGGCCAGCCGCTTCGGCCCGAGGCTTGTCGATGTCCTGGCCCGCATGGCCGCTCTCCTTCATCCGGAACGGTTCGGGGGACCGGCATGAGCCGGACGGCCGGCCGGAGACTTTTCTGGGCCGTCTGCCTCGTCCTTTGTCTGGCCGGCTTCGTGGCCTCGCTCCTGACCGGTCCCGTCCACACCGGTTTCGGCGACCTCTGGCGGTCCCTGGGCCATCCGGACCGGATCCACCAGGCCATCTTCATCGACCTGCGCCTATCCCGGGCGGTGCTGGCGTTCCTGGTCGGCGCCGCGCTGGCCCTCTCCGGCGCGATCCTACAGGGCTATTTCCGGAACCCCATGGCCGATCCGTTCGTCGTCGGCGTCTCCTCAGGCGCCTCGCTCGGCGCCGTCCTCGCCATCGCGCTCGGTTTCAACGCGGTCGCCTTCGGCTTCAGCGGCCCTGGGCTCTTCGCTTTCCTGTCGGGCCTGGGGATCGTCTCGCTCGTCTATGCCCTGTCCTTGAGGCGGGGGGGCTATAAGGTCGAGACCATCCTGCTGACGGGCATCGCCGCGGGCGCGCTGGCCTCGGCCGCGACGTCCTTCTTCCTGTTCATGCGCTCCGATTCCTACGATCAGGCGGTCTTCTGGCTGCTGGGCAGCTTCCAGCTCGCGGAATGGAGCCAGGTGGCCACGATCGGTCCTTGGGTCGCGATCTGTCTGGCGGTTTCGCTCTGGCTGGCCCGCGACATGGATCTCCTGGCCCTGGGCGACGAGTCCGCCCAGGCCCTCGGCAGCCCGGTGCGGCGGGTCCGCAAGGCCTTCCTGGTCATGTCGGCCCTGCTGGCCGCCATGTCCGTGGCCGTGAGCGGCATCATCGGCTTTGTCGGCCTGGTCGTGCCCCATTGGGTCCGGCTGCTCATCGGTCCCCGTCACAGGACCCTGTTCGCCGCCTCGGCCCTGGCGGGCGGGACATTCCTTCTCTATTGCGATCTCCTGGCCCGCAACCTCCTGCCGGCGGAACTGCCGATCGGCGTCATCACCGCCGCCGTCGGCGCCCCGTTCTTCATCTATCTCCTCCACAAAAAGCGCTAATATGCCCGGCCCGGGCGGAAAAGCCCCGAGACAGGACCCGTAATCCACGAAGCAATGGTCGCGAGGCCTCTGGACAAAGAACCGCGACCCGCGTGGGCCGTATAATATGGTGAGCGTATTGGTATGCAGTTTTTCTACATCCATGATCACCGCGGCCGGGCCCGCTTTTTCTCCTCCGGGCCGCTGGGCCCGCTGCCGGCGAATTTCTCGAAAAGCCGGGCCGTCTGGGAGGCGGCCAAGAAAAAGGTCACCGGCCTCAGCCCCAAGCTGCTCCTCCAGGAACAGGCCTTTGAGCTGGCTGGCCGGCCTGGCCAGGAGCGACTGCGGGTCCTCCACGCCGGCCGGTACGGCGAACGGTCGGTCCGGACCCGCCTGTTCATTTTCCTCGAGAAACAGAGGACACGCCATATCGCCGCCCTGGCCGCGGAAGCGGTCCTTGTCCCCATCACGGGGGTCATGGCTCTTCTCCCGGGGCCGAACATCTTCTTCTATGCCCTGGCCGTCCTCATGATCATCCAGTGGCAGGCCCTGCGTGGCATCACCCGCGCTCTCTTCAAGAACCAGGAGTTCATCGCCGATCCCCTGCTCGCCGAATGGGAGGCGGCCGTCGAAGCCCATGACGAGTCCCGGTTCCCCGAGATCCTCGACCGCCTCGAGGCGGTCCACGGCCTGCCCTCCCCCCGCAAGCTCCTCTGGAAATGAGCCACTGAGCTCCGACCCGGCATAAGCGGCTTGAAGGGTCGACCTTTTCAGGCGAAATTGACAATAACCGGCATTCGGCTTAAGGTATAGGTACCATGACGTTGACCTTGAACCAGGTCCTGGGGATCATCCTGACCGTCGCCGGCGTCGTCGCCATCGTGTTCCTCATTCTCTTCCTGAACCAGCTCCGGCGGACCGCCAAGGAAGGCGAAAAGACCCTGGCCAAAGCCCAGGAAGCGATGGACGGGTTGCAGCAGATCGAGGCCAAGCTCAATGCCAGCCTGGATAATGTCGGGGAGGTCCTGGCCGTATCGAAGAAGGCCGTCTCGGGGATCTCGGAGGTCATGTTCTTCCTGACATCCAAGGTCGTCCGCCCGGCGGCGAAATACTGGCCGTTCGTCCTGCCGCTCGTTCGCCTGGGCCTTCAGCAGATGAAAAAAAGAAAGGAGAAGAAGGATGGGTGACACGAAGGACAGTCATTTCTGGGATTCCCTGCTGACGTTCGCGGTCGGCGCGGCCGCCGGCTTCATCGTCGGCATCCTGGTCGCCCCGGCGAGCGGCAAGGAAACGCGCAAGAAGATCAAGGACCAGGCCGTCAAGACCGGCGAAGCCGCCAAGGAAAGCTACGACAAGATCACCAAGGAAGCCGAGAAGGGCCTCCGCGTGGTCAAGGAAAAGACCGGGGAAGGCGTCGACGCCATCCGCGATTTCATCGAAAAGAAGAGGGAGGAGTTCCAACAGAAGGCCGAAGAAAAGAAGTAGCCCGGCCGGCTCTCCGCCCTCGTTCGCGCTTCGATCCGCAACCGCCATGACCCGTCATTCCGCCCGCCTTGTGCCGCTCTTCCTGGCCGCTGTCCTGGCCGGCCTCCCCGTCGCGGGCCGGACCGCGGACCCTCAGATGGGCCGGCGGATCGACGCGGAGATCGAGAAGTTCAAGAGCGAGATCATCAAGATCCGCCGTTTCATCCACATGAACCCCGAGCTCGGCAACCGCGAGGTCGAGACGGCCAAGCTCATCGCCGCCCGGCTCCAGCCCCTCGGCTTCGAGGTCCGCACCGGGGTGGCCAAGACCGGGATCGTGGCCGTCCTCCACGGAGGGCAACCGGGCCCCGTGGTCGCGGTCCGGGCCGACATGGACGCCCTGCCCATCCAGGAGGCGACCGGGCTGCCGTATAAGTCCCTGAACCCCGGCGTCATGCACGCCTGCGGCCACGACGTCCACAGCGCGGTCGTGCTCGGCACGGCCATGGTCCTGCACGCCCTCAAGGCCGACCTCAAAGGCACGGTGGTCTTCCTATTCCAGCCGGCGGAGGAAGGCGCGCCCGACGGCGAGGAAGGCGGGGCCGAACTCATGGTCAAGGAAGGGGCCCTCGACGACCCGCCGGCGTCGGCCGTCTTCGGCTTCCACGTCTGGCCCGAGAGTCTCGGCCTGGTCCTGTTCGCCCCGGGCAACGTGACCGCGGCCTCCGACAGCTTCACCATCACGGTCAAGGGCAAGAGCGCCCACGGCGCCCGGCCGCAGGAGGGCGTGGACGCCATCGTCATCGCCTCGGAGATCGTCACCGCCCTGCAGACGATCGTCAGCCGGGCCTCGGATCCGACCGACCCGGCCGTCCTGACCATCGGCACCATCGCCGGCGGCAGCCGCCGCAACATCATCGCCGACCGGGTCGTCCTCGAGGGGACCATCCGGACCCTGAGCGAGGCCAACCGGAAGAAGATCCCCCAGCTCATGGAGAGCATCGTCAGGAACATCACCGCCATCTACGGCGCCAGCTATCAATATGAGTATGTCGCGGGCTATCCGTCCGTCTTTAATAATCCGGAGCTGGCCGCGGCCATGAAGCCGACCCTGATCGGGCTCCTGGGGAAGGACAAAGTCGTCGAGTGGAAGCCTCAGATGGTCGCCGAGGACTTCTCGTTCTTGGCCCGCAAGACCCCCGGCTTCTTCTTCTTCCTGGGGGTCCGGGGCCCGGGCCAGCCGGCGATCCCGCTCCACAGCCCGACCTTCAATCCGGACGAGAGGGCCATCCCGATCGGGGTCCGGATCCTGAGCCATCTTCTCATCGACGCCCTGGAAGGGCAGAGCGTAGTTTTGGGGCTTGATGGATTGGCCATGCCGTCTAAAAAATAAGAAAAGAAGAAGAGAATAAAACAAAACAGAAAGAAACAAAGTAAAAACCAAACCATGGAACACACTACTCATAATATTTCAGAAGGTCACAAACACAATAATACATGACCTTTTTAGGTACACAAGCCATACTTCAGAAGATCACAAACACCATATATAATACACCCTTTTAGGTCACACACATATATACACAAACACCACACATTCTCCATGCCTTTTAGCATCAGAAGAAGGCAACCACACATACAATCCAAGATCCAAACCCTCCTTTAAACAACATCTTAAGATTCTGAAGCACTCAACCTCGTCCGGGGGTTTTTGGTTCATGGTCAGTATTATGTCCTGCACACAACTGCATGTGCTGAAAGCCCACGGGGCACCACAAATTGTAGCAATGAGAAGAACTCGGGCGGTTGCATGAAAAGGAGATGAGGGAATTGGCGGTCGTCGAGCGAGGAGAATCCACCGGGATAAACGGAAGACCTTGATAGGGTGGGCATTGTCACCGGGTCCTCTCTTGGTTTATATCGGGTCCGGGAGCTTCCACGGAGCGAAGGGTAACATCGTCCAGCCAGACCGTGCCGGTTATGTCGCGGTGGGCCGTTTGATCCCGCGCCCGCTAGGAAGAAATTCTCACCGCCTGAGTTTGCTCGCCGGGTCACTAATGTCATCTTCTATCGAATGCCAGGAAGTAGTTCCTCCCGTCGGATTGCTTGTCCGGGCAGCGCAATCCCCACAACCCA
>CAWECI010000024.1:0-150953 GCA_963807525.1 Candidatus Aminicenantota bacterium
GTGTCCTCCCGTTCCGCCGCCAGCTATGATAATTTTCATATCCCGTCCCCGTATCTGTTCATTTTTGATAGGAGGAGATATTCAGCAGTATACCGACCGTTGCCAGGGACATGATCAATGATGTGCCGCCATAACTGACGAGTGGAAGCGCCAGTCCCTTGAGGGGGATCAAACCCATGACGCCGGCGATATTGATAAATGCTTCAAGGGCAATGACCATGGTCAATCCTGCGGCAAGAAGGGTGCTGAAAAGGTCCGGCGCCCGGAAGGATATCAGGAGTCCCCTGACAATAAGGATAGCGAAGAGGAATAAGACGATGAGGACGCCGATAAAACCGCTCTCTTCGGCAATGATGGACAGGATAAAGTCTGTGTGCGGTTCAGGAAGATAAAAAAGTTTCTGCATCCCGTCTCCTATTCCTACGCCGAAGGTGCCTCCTGAGCCGAAGGAAAGAAGGGATTGAATGATTTGAAATCCTGAACGCTGAGGATCCTTCCAGGGATCAAGGAAACTCATCAACCTTACCAGCCGGTAGCTCTTGTGAAGAAGGAGCCAGATAGCGGCAGGCGCAAAAAGCGCCACTATGCCTGTAAGATGAAGAATCCTGCAGCCCGCAAGGTAGAACATCAACATCATGATCAGGGTTATGATGACCGCCGTACCAAAGTCCGGTTCCAGAAGAATCAGCCCCACGATGAACAGTATGACGAGCAGAGGCAGCAGGACTGCGCGTTTAAAATCGGTTATCTGGCTGTATTTTTTCGTCAGGAAATGGGCGAGAAAGAGCACCATGGATACCTTGACCATTTCCGTGACCTGGAACGAAAAGAAGCCCACCTTAAGCCATCTGGTAGCGCCTCCGGCGCGGATTCCGATATGGGGTATAAGGAGCAGAGACAGGAGAATCGCGGATAGAAGAACGCCAGGATAGGCGAGTTTTTTCAGCCGGTCGTAAGGAATCTTCGTCATCAGCACCATGATGCCTAAGCCAAGGAGCACGAAGAATATCTGCTTTTTGAGAAAGTACTGCCCGTCGTTAAACTTCTTCATGGCAAGTATGGAGCTTGAGCTGTAGATCATTACGGTACCTATGGTCACCAGGATCAGCGTGACCAGCAGGAGGATAATGTCCATTGCCTTTTCCTGCGGAGGCATTTTGAATGATTTAGAGACCCTTGACCACATCTTTAAAAAACCTTCCCCGTTCTTTATAGTTGGAAAACTCATCAAAGCTTGCGCAGCCGGGAGAAAGCAGGACGACATCCCCCGGTGGTGAATGCCGATAGGCCAACTCAATCGCCTCTTTGAGTGTCGTCGTTTTTGATGTCTTGACCACGTCGCCGATCAGGTCATATATCTTGTTTCTCGCCTCGCCGAAAAGAACCAGTTCTTTGACCTTTGACTTTAGAAGGGGAGACAGGGTTCCAAAATCGCCCTCCTTGTCCCTTCCTCCCATAAGCAGAATGATGGGTCGGGAAAATGTTTCCAGTGCGCGTGCCACGGCGCCTACGTTGGTCCCTTTCGAATCGTCATAAAATGCCACACCATTTTTTTCTTCCGTGAATTCTATCCTGTGCGGGATGCCCTTGAAATCGGCAACGGCGCTGATGATACTCCCGGGCGAGCATCCGCAATACCTTGCGGCCATTATGGCGGCCATGACGTTTTCTACATTGTGAAGGCCGGGTATCTTGATCATGTCGAGCGGGTACTCTTCCCGATCACCTTCGGCAGTAAATGGACAAGCGTTCTGTCTTTGAGGAAGATGCCTTTTTTCACCTCGGTCCTGGTGCTGAAGAACTGGACTTTCGCGGCCATGTTTTTTGCCAGAAGAAAGGATCTCGGTTCATCGGCGTTCAGAATGGCAAGATCAGAGTCTTTCTGATTCTCAAATATCCTTTCTTTGGTCGCGCGGTATGCCTCAAAGGAGCCGTGATAATCGACGTGGTCACAGGTCGTATTGAGAAGGATGGAAACAAAGGGGTGGAAAGATTGAATCCACTGCAACTGGAAACTGCTCACCTCGACAACCGCATAATCATCGTCCTGCTTTCCTTCAAGGTAGCCGATCAGGGGATTTCCGATGTTTCCCCCTACAAAGACCCTCTTCCCCTCTCTTGCGAGGATATGTCCTATCAGGGTGGTTGTGGTCGTCTTCCCGTTCGTGCCGGTAATTGCGATGAGCGGCGGCTTTAAGAATCTATAGGCGAGTTCGATCTCACTTAGGATCGGTATTTTTCTGCTCTTCGCTGCGGCGAGGATAATATTGGCAGGCGGTACGCCGGGGGAGGGCACGATCATATCGACTCGAGACAAGATGTCCGTGTTATACTCGCAGAATTCCAGGTTCGCAGACAAGCTGCCAAGCTCACGAACGGCATCCTTCAATTCCGATTGAGGCTTCTGCATCGGTCGCTATGACGCTGGCGCCTTGTCCCATAAGAAACCGGACTGAAGCGATTCCCGTCTTTCCCAGCCCTATTACTAATATCCTTTGCCCTTTAAGGTTCATAAGATTTGTCTCATCTCAATTTCAAGGTGCTTATCGCCACGAGGGCCAGAAGAATGGAAATTATCCAGAAGCGGACGATGACTTTCGGTTCCGCCCAGCCCTTGAGCTCGAAGTGATGGTGAAGCGGCGCCATTCTGAAGATACGCTTGCCGTTGGACACCTTGAACCAGCCAACCTGAAAGATGACGGAAAAGGTCTCCAGCACAAATATTCCGCCCACTATGGCAAGAAGAATCTCCTGTTTTGTAAGTATCGCGAGCGTGCCGAGGGTGCCGCCGAGGGCGAGAGAGCCCACGTCTCCCATAAATACCTGGGCGGGGTAGGAGTTGTACCAGAGAAAGCCAAGGCCGGCCCCCACTGTGGCGCCGCACAATATGGCAAGCTCCCCCGTTCCCGCGACATAGGGGATTTGCAGGTAGCCTGCAATCCTCACGTTGCCGGCAAAGTAGGCAAAGAGAAGATACGTCATGAAACATGTAATCGCAGGACCAATGGCAAGGCCGTCGAGGCCGTCTGTCAGGTTTACGGCGTTGGCGGCGCCGACAATGATGAATGTCGAGAGTACTACATATCCCCATCCAAGATCGGGGAGCGCCGTCTTGAAAAAGGGAATCGTCACATTGGAAGTGAAACCCGGCTTGATATAGAGGATAGTGCTGACAAACAGCGCTATGGCGATTTCGCCTGCGAGTCTCACCTTTCCTGGAATTCCCCGGCTGTTCTGGCGTGTGAGTTTCTTATAGTCATCCATGAATCCTATGAGTCCATAGCCGACGATGACCATGATAACAAGCCAGACGTAATCGACTGTCAGGTTGGCCCAGAGGAGGGTGGAAATGACGATAGAGAAAATGATAAGGATGCCTCCCATGGTGGGAGTTCCCTTTTTCGCAAGATGTGTGTCCGGTCCATCGTTCCTTATGGGCTGGCCGATTTGCAGGGACTGGAGTTTCCTGATCAGCCAGGGACCGATGATAAAGCAGATCAAGAGCGCCGTAACCGTGGCATATATCGTCCTGAACGTGATGTACCGAAAGACATTGAAATAGGAGAATTTGTCGTGCAAGGGGATATAAGAGATGATAGATCATTTTACAGCTCCTCTCATTTCTTTCCTCCGCTTTCCTCAATGCCGAAGGCTTCAATAATCTTCTCTACAGCCTGTTCCATCCTTGTCTGCCTCGATCCTTTAACGAGAATCCAGTCACCTTTCTTTACGTGAGAGGCCAGACGGGCTATGATTTCATCAGGGGTTTCAAAAAAAACTATCTTTTCCTTTGACATTTTTCTTTTCAACGCCCCCGCTGCCGTCGCCGGGGAGAGCCTTCCTCTGAGGTAGATGGTGTCCACCCCAGTGTCTGCCATAAGACTCCCGATACCTTCATGCATCGCCTCCGCCTGGTCGCCAAGCTCAAGCATGTCACCCATGATTACTGTGCTCTTCTGATTTCCCTTCAAGTCTCTCAGGGTCTTGAGGGCTTCTCCGAACGATGCAGGGTTGGCATTGTATGTATCATCGATAATAAATGCTCCATTTTTCAACCGATGTATCTCCATGCGCCCGGAGATAGGTTGAAATGCCGTTAATCCCTGACAGATCGTAGGGAAGTCAATACCCAGAGCCCAGGATGATGCAGCGGCAGCAAGGGCATTATAGACATTGTGATTTCCTGCAGTTGACATGGTTATTCCCTGCCTGAAACTACCTATTCTAATGGTAAAGCCCACCCCGTTCATTCCCTTTGTCTCGATGTCTTCCGCCGATACGTCGGCATCTTTTCTGAGGCCGAATGTTACCCTTTTCCCGCGCCAATCTTTGTCGGTTACGAGCAGTCTCTCATCGTCGAGATTTATGATGGCAACTCCGGCTTTCGGCATGTTCCGAAAGAGATCCAGTTTCTCTTCCCGCACCATCTCAACTGATTTGAAGCCTTCGAGATGGGCCGGGCCTATATTGGTGATCAGTCCGATGTCAGGTTCTGCGATTTCAGTCAGCCTGCCGATTTCTCCCCTTGTGTTTGTGCCCATCTCCAGGATGGCCAGTTCATGTTCGGCGTTGATCTGGAGAACGGTCAGGGGAAGACCGATAAGGTTATTGTAATTTCCCTGTGCCTTGATAATTTTTTTCGTGAGTCCGGCAATGCCTGCCAGCATTTCCTTCGTCGTTGTTTTTCCGGAACTGCCTGTGATGGCGACAACGGTGACTCTAAATTTCTTTCGCCAGAAATGTGCTATATCCCCGAGCGCCTTCAGGGTATCCCCAACACGGATGATGGTTGCATTTTCAAACTTCTCTCTTATTTTATTTTCATATCCCTTCTGCACCAGAAAGCCGTGAAGCCCCATCTCTTACCGCATCGGCGATAAAATCATGACCGTCAAATTTTTCTCCTGTGAGGGGGATAAACAAACTTCCCCGCATTATCTGTCTTGAATCCGTGGATACTCCCTTAAATAGCGTCTCCATCCTGCCGCCTACCAAGGTTCCGCCTGTGGCATTTAAACTTCATTGACCGTCCAGCGCGGGAATTGATGGCTCTGGTCTCAATGTTTTCCCTCATGCCGTTTATTCATCAAGGCTTCTATGGCGACATGCCTGTCGTCAAAGGGGATCCTCTTTTCTCCGATGATCTGATAATCCTCATGTCCTTTGCCGGCGATGAGAATGATGTCTGATATGTCGGCAAGGGCAACTGCCGTTTCGATCGCCTCTCTGCGATCGGGAATCACTACATAACTTTTTTCATTTGTATTTTTTTTAAGCTCCCCCGGAAGAAGCTTTCTGGCGGAGTTTCCGCCCATCCCCTTTTCTATTTCCGCGATAATGGAGAGCGGGTCTTCCGTTCTTGGATTGTCCGAGGTCAGAATGGCCAAGTCGCTCCAGGCCGTGGCGGCCTTTCCCATAAGGGGTCTCTTCCCGCGATCCCTGTCGCCGCCGCAGCCGAATACCGTGATGATGCGCCCCTTCTTGAACGGGGATAGATTCTGCAACACCCGCTGCAGGGCATCTTCAGTATGCGCATAGTCGACAAAGACCTCAGGTTCGCCGGGAACACTTACCTTTTCAAGCCGTCCCGGCACATTTCTTAAATTTTCCACACCGGTGCGAATGAAGCTCTCAGGTACACCAAGCAAGGAGGCCGCTGTTACGGAGGCCAGTATATTATGCAAATTGAATTTTCCGATGAGCGGTGAAAATATGGCAATATGGCTGCCGCCTGCATTTATTTCAGCCCTCGTCCCTTCCAAAGAAAATGCGTATCTCTCGGCGGTAATATCGCATTTATTATCAATGCAGAATGTACGGTAAGGGAGTTTTGAACCTACCTCACCAACGATTCTCTGCCCCCAAGGGTCGTCTCCGTTAATGATCATCCTGTATGGATAATTTTTTTTGCCTGCCGGGATAATCTCGGAAAAGAAGCGCTTCTTCGCCTGGAAATAATTCTCCAAAGTCTTATGATAATCCAGATGGTCCTGCGAGAGGTTCGTGAAGATGCCCATGTCGAAGGAGCATTCATCGACCCTTCTTAGATCAAGTGCGTGGGAAGAAACCTCCATGACAACGTGGGTGACGCCTTGATCGACCATAATTCTCAATATGCTCTGCAGTTCATATGACTCCGGTGTCGTATGCGGGGCAGGCATCTCTTTATTATTAAACCGGTAGTTGACCGTTCCCACTACGCCGACGGAGAATCCCGCAGCCTTAAGTATGGCTTCCAGTAAGTAGGTCACCGTTGTCTTTCCGTTTGTCCCCGTGACGCCTATGAGACAGAGGCGGGAAGAAGGGTCGCTGTAAAAATTCTTTCCGAGGACGCCGAGGATCGCGCGGCTGTTGGGGACCCTGATGGACGTTACTCCGGGCGGCGGGGAATAATCTTTTTCGTGAACGATGAATTTCGCGCCCCGGTCAACTGCTTCTTCTATATATGCATGACCGTCGAGCTTCAGACCGCTTACAGCCACAAACAGGCTGTCTTTCTCACAGTTTCTTGAATCATAGCAAATGGCTGAGACTTCTCCTGAAAGGATTCCAGAGACCTGGATGATATCGATATCCTTTATCACAGCCTGTATTTGCACATTGGTTCCTCAATAGCCCGTGCTGAAAGAAACAGCGCAGGACCGATGATTACGTATGGGCATGCCGGGCTTAGGCTCCTGACTTACTGCCCAGCCAGTCCCTGTTACTTTCACATCAAGCCCTTTTTCCCTTGCCTTTTTCAGAACATCTCTCATGGTCATGCCGGTGAAATCCGGCATGAACGGCTCATCCATGTCATTTTCCATATCGTTGTGCCTGCTTATTATTTGAGGTGCAGACACGAGCTTTAATTTAATGCCGTTCGTTTTTTCCTCTTCAAGAACGGGGAAGGGAGCTTCCCTAATATCTGTTTTGAAACATGTCAAGATCTGTTCGCCGATATTTTTGAAAACGGGAGCTGCGGCCAATCCGCCCCACTTATCCCTCTGCGGCTCGTCGAGTGTCACCAGAATGGCGACCTGCGGATCTTCGGCAGGGAAGAATCCCATAAAGGAGGTCCGGACCCTTTCAGAAGAATAGACACGTCGGGAAAAATCAAACTTTTGAGAAGTTCCCGTTTTGCCTGCCACGGCAATGTTTGGAATTTGGGCTTTCTTGCCGGTTCCGTCATCATCTCCGACTACATCCTTCAGGATGGCCGTGAGTCTTTTTGCCGTCTTCGGCGATACGACCTGCCTTACAGGAGTGGGCATGACTTTCTTGATAATCTGTCCCTGCTTGTTGACGACTGCGCGCACGATATGAGGCTTCATCAGCATGCCTTCATTTGCTATGGCGGAAAGGGCCGTGATAAGCTGAATGGCAGTGACAGAGACGCCCTGGCCGAAGGCAATGGTCGACGTATCAACCCTTGTCCAGTTTTGCTGCGGCCTCAACAGTCCGCTGACCTCGCCGGGAAGATCGATCCCCGTCTTTGAGCCGAAGCCAAATTGTGTAATATAATGATAGAATTTTTCTTTCTTCAGCCTTTCGGAAATCTTCACGCATCCGATGTTGCTCGAATACTTCAGCACATCGTGAAAAGTAAGAGAGCCGTACCTCTTTTTGTTTGCCTCATGGAAAGTCCTGTCTGACACCACATATGTCCCGTTTTCACAGTTAAATCTGTCCGTTTCCTTGACTATGCCTTCCTCGAGGGCGCCCGCCGCGAGAAAAGGCTTGAAGGTTGAACCCGGATCGAAACAATCGGTAATGACCTTATTTTTTCCTTTGCCGAGATTGTAGGTGGAAAATTTGTTTGGATCGAAGCCCGGTTGATCGGCAAGGGCGAGTATTTCGCCGGTCTTGGGGTCCATGACGACGACGAAGCCGCCCTTTGCGCCTTTCGCCGTAATCGCTTCCTGCAGATTCGATTCAACAATGTGCTGGATGCGGCTGTCGATTGTCAAAATGAGATTATATCCTTCTTCCTGTTGCACGACGGGTTTTTCAATCCGCGGATACAATCGGTTTCCCCTTGCATCCCGCGCCCAGATTAGCTTTTCCGGCGTTGCCTTCAAGTAGTTATCATATTTGAGCTCCAGTCCCTCGAGGCCGGTGTAGTCCAATCCTACGAAGCCGATAAGGCGGCCGGCCAGTTCCCCGTTTGGATAAAAGCGTTTCGGTTCCTTAATCAAGAAGACGTTATCGATATTCAGGGCCTCTATCCTGCTCGCCTGGTCGGGAGGGATTTTTCTCGCTAACCAGCAGAAATTTTTTGAGCCGGAAAGCTTTTTTGTAATAGTTTCCTTATCTATATTGAGAATCGGGGCCAATAAATCGGCGACTTCAGAGGAATTGCTTATCTTCGATGGGTCAGCAAAGACTGAGCTAACCATAGTGCTCGCGGCGAGCTTCTCGCCGTTGCGGTCGAAGATAATGCCCCTCTCCGGTTCAATCTGCAGTGTCTTTATGTGTTGCCTCTCCGCAAGGGTTTTCAGGAGTTTTCCGGAAAGTACCTGAATCTGGAACGCCCTCGATATGAGAGCAATAAAAAGCACCAAGAAAAATACCAGTACCGTAACAATCCTGAATCTCAGCCATTTCTTTGATTCACCCGTCATTGCTGCACTCCCTGATTATTGGTAACCCGTTTTATTAGTGCTTGCCGTATCATCGTTATTGAGGATTATGACCTGATCCCTTGTAGGATAAGTCATCTGCAATTGCTCTTTCGCTATTGCCTCAAGTCGCTGCGGTGATTTCAAGGTTGCGATCTCAACCTTCAACTTCGTCTGTTCCTCGACAAGTTTTTCCTTTATGCTCATTTCCGCTGCAACCATGTACTCCAGCTCTGTCATATGGATATGTGACCACACATAGAAAAGGGCGACTGCCATGAGCACTAAAGTGACAAAGATAAAATTCGAATATTTTATCTGAGCGGAAACCTTCTCCACTTCGCAGACATTTCCATGAATGACTTCTTCTGACTGCATTTTTTAAATCCTCTCGGCCGTTCTTAGCTTGGCGCTTCTTGCCTGCGGATTACATTCAATTTCAGAAGCCGCGGGTGTTATCGGTTTTCTGGTCAATATCTTCAACTTGGCTTTTCTATGACAGGCGCACACGGGCAAGGACGGAGGGCAGATACATCCCTTCTCCCATGAGCGGAAGCCGTCTTTAACAATCCTGTCTTCCAGGGAGTGAAACGATATGATGGAAAAGCGCCCCGACTTCCTGAGTACATCCACTCCTCGATTTACGGCATTATGAAGATTTAGAAGCTCGTTATTGACGTATATCCTGATTGCCTGGAAAGTTCGGGTTGCGGGATGAATTTTCCTTGTCTTGAATGTGGACGGTAAGGCCTTGACAATAACATCGGCAAGTTCTGCCGTCGTTTCGATGGGGGATGTCTTTCTTCGCATGGAGATCCTCTTTACAATCCTTTGTGCCATCATCTCCTCGCCATAGTCCTTAATGATCCTCTTCAGCTCTTTTTCCGGAAATGTGTTGATAATATCGTAAGCAGAGAGCCCTCGGCTCTGATCCATTCGCATATCAAGGGCAGCATTCAGGGAAAAGCTGAAACCCCTGTTCGCTGTTTTCAGCTGATGAGCAGAAACCCCCAAGTCGAGCAGGATGCCATCAACTTCCCTGATGTTCAAAGAGGCCAAGATTGTATCTATATCTGCGAAATTGCCCTTTACGAGGATCTTTCTGCTGCCAAAGGGTCTTAATCGTTCTTCCGATTCCCGCAAGGCATCATCATCGACGTCCAGGCCTATCAATAAGCCGTCTGGTGCGCTATGGCGAAGAATCTCGCAGGCATGTCCTCCTCCCCCTACGGTTCCATCAACATAGATTCCCCCCGGTCCGCAACGAAGGGACTCAATAACCTCTCTCTGCATGACCGGTATATGAAAGGAGCACATTCCATGGGCCTTTTTCTATATTCCCAGATCCGCCATATATTTACTGAAGCTGTCGATATCGATTGCGCTTCTCTTCATCTCGTCATCGAAACGTTCTTTGCTCCATATCTCTATGACTTTAATCATGCCTGCCAGAACTATATCTTTCTCAAGTCCCGCATATTCTCGAAGGTTGGGAGGAATGAGGACTCTGCCCTGACTGTCGAAGGAGCAATCAACGGCGCCGGACATGAAAAAACGCTGAAAGGCCCGGACTTCTTTTCTGAATAGAGACTGATGGCTGACCTTCTCCTCGAGGATCCGCCATTCGTCATAGGGAAAGACCATCAGGTAATTGTCCCAGTTTGTAATCACCAGTCTGCTGTCGTATTTCTCGGTGAAAACTTCCCGCAAGTCTTGCAGGAAAGATGATCCGGCCCTTGGCATCTATGGAATGATGATACTGACCCCTGAAGACGGACATGAGAGACTTCCCTCCACAATAAGCCACTTTACTCCACTTGGCTTAACTATAAGGAGGGAAAATTTGTTTGTCAAGAAAAAAATCACTCTTTTTTTCTGTTAATTTGATATTTTAAGACCGCCCTGTTATGAGCGGAGAGGCTGGATGAGAAGTTGTGAGAGCCATCGTTATTGGAAACGAAGTACAGGTAATTGACGGAGGCAGGGTAGAGGGCTGCCTGCAGCGAATCAATGGCTGGATTTGCTATGGGGCCGGGAGGCAATCCATTGATCACGTATGTATTATACGGCGTGTTTCTTTGAAGGTGCTTTCTCTTTATGACCCTTGTGATGGATTTGAGATCATAAACGGCCGTAGGATCACTTTGCAGTCTCATTCTTTTTTTCAGCCTATTGTGAAAAACAGCCGAGACCAGGGGTTTTTCATCTTTAAACCCCGATTCTTTGCCGATTATGGAAGCAAGCGTCACAACCTGAGGTATCGTCATGCCGAGTTCTTCCGCCCTTTCTTGCATCTCATGGGTCAAATGTTTTCCAGAATTGATTAACCATGATCTTGATTATGTCTTTTGCACCCATCGATTTGTCAAATAGATATGTATCGGGATACAGATATCCTTCGGCGCTTCTGCCCTCTATGCCCAGTGAGGCAATGAACTTTGCGTCTCCTGCGAGTGGAGACAAACGCTTTCTCGTCGACCAATTTGTAAAGAGGCCAGGCGAGCCGCAATCTCCGCGACCGTGAAATCCTCGGGAATGGTAACTTTATATGAAATAATATCGCCCTTCACCAGCTTATTGATGATATCCAGCGGTGACATGGACGTTGACAGTTCATACTCACCTGCCCTGATGTTGCCCTGCGCATTCCTTGCAATCACTAATGCATAAAACAGATATTTGTTCTTTATGAGTCCCGCGTTTTCAAGCAGGTCAACTGATCGGAGGAAACTCGTCCCTCTCGGAATATCAACTGTGACGATCTCATTACGGCGGTCTATGGGACTTAACGGCATAGTAGAGACCTGCCAACAGAACAAAGAAGATTATGACCGTGAAAATAACGGCTGAGGCTTTTTCTATGTTTACGAGTTGTAGTTCGGATTTTCATATAATTGGTCCGTCTGATAACTACTGAGACTTGTCGCGGCGTTCCTGGGCATCCAGATATCCCTGGAGAATCAAACTGGCGGCGAGCTTATCCACTATATTCTTTCTCTTGTCTCTGGCCACGTTAGCCCGAATGAGGATTTCTTCCGCCTCCTTTGTTGAAAGCGTTTCATCCCATTTGATGACAGGCAGAGAGAATGTGGATTCCAGGAGAGAAGCAAATTTGCCGACTTTTTCGCACTGAATGCCCTCGGTGCCATCGAGTCTTATGGGATAGCCGATCACAATTTTCTCCACATTATAAGTCCTGATGAATCCGGCAATCTCTTCCAGATCATGCCTGCGATTTTTCCGGGTAATGGTGGCGAGCCCCTGGGCCGTCATGCCAAGCTCATCACAGACGGCGACGCCTATTCTTTTACTGCCGTAATCGAGACCAAGTATCCTCATAGAACCCGTGATCCTTCTTAAAAAGAAGTAATGCTAACAAATTTAATCTGATCATTTCAAGTGGAGAATTATCGTCTCGCCTTGAGTTGACAGGCTAAGGCATTGAAATATGAAAGATGAGCGGTCACTGGAAAAACGTGCTTTCTTCATGGATAGGATTAAGAAGTCAAGAAGACAACTACATCCGGTATGCCCGTCTTGTGAACCTCGGCTGCATCCCCATATTAAAGCGCAGTTTCAGATCTGACTTAATCAATATCCTTGCAATGGCGACGGAAACTGTCAACGGAATTTCAACAAGAAATATAGTGAGTGACGATACCGGACTTGATGAGAGTCGCAAAACTTATTTTCAGGATGACTGCGCGGAGGCTGTGCTAGTGAAGATTGTCCGCTTTGCGGTGCATAATGTAAATTTTTGTTATTGTTAAACGTCAGGTAGTTTGTTATTTAAGTCCCATGAAGCATTTCATCATAGGCACAGCCGGCCATGTCGATCATGGCAAGACAGCCCTTATAAAGGCCATCACCGGTATCGACACGGACAGGCTCAAAGAAGAGAAGGAGCGGGGGATCAGCATTGAACTTGGCTTTGCCTCTCTAACCCTTCCGGACGGTCGAACATTCGGTATTGTGGACGTTCCCGGCCATGAAAGATTCATAAGAAATATGGTGTCCGGCGCCTCCGGCATCGATATGGTGATTATGGTAATCGCGGCAGACGAGGGCGTCATGCCCCAGACAAGGGAACACCTTCATATCTGCTCGCTCCTCGGCATTAAGAAAGGTCTTGTTGCCCTTACCAAGGTCGATATGGTAGCAGAGGAATGGCTCGATCTGGTGAAAGACGATGTCCGTGAATTCCTGAAAGGGACTTTTCTGGAGGCATCTCCCGTTATACCCGTCTCTTCAATCACAGGTGCAGGGCTCGAGGAATTGCTGGACGCGCTCGGCAGAGTGGCGTCGGAAATAGAGGGAGAATCGGAGTGCGGGTATCTTCCGGTTGCCTGTAGATAGGGCATTTACCATGAAGGGATTCGGGACAGTCGTCACAGGAACCCTGATTTCCGGAGATATAAAGTTG
This sequence comes from Candidatus Aminicenantota bacterium, assembly GCA_963807525.1. Lineage (GTDB taxonomy): Bacteria > Acidobacteriota > Aminicenantia > Aminicenantales > Saccharicenantaceae > RBG-16-66-30. The sequence goes on from CAWECI010000024.1 coordinate 13,024, forward strand.
GGCGAAGAAGTGGAAATACTGCCGCCGGGAATTACTGCCAAGGTGCGGGGCATACAGATCCATAATCAGAGCGCAACCATTGCTGAGGCGGGCCAGCGGACTGCCATAAATCTGCAGGGTGTTGAAAAGAATACAATCGTCAGAGGAGATGGTACTCGCCAGGCCCCGGACGCTTAAGCCCTCGATCCGCTTGGACGTATGCATGGAGTATTTGTCAAACAACAGCAGGAGACTGAAAAACAGGAACCTGGTGCGGTTTCATGTGGGAACGAATGAAGTAATCGGCAGGATAATACTCCTCGACCGTGAAGACGTGGAACCTGGAGCTAAGGCTTCTGCACAAGTAGTCCTTGAGTCTCCCATTGTTGCAATGGCAAGAGACCGGTTTGTCATCAGGAGCTACTCGCCCGTAACGACAATCGGCGGCGGGATGATCGTTGACCCTTTGCCTAAGAAGCATAAGAGAAATTCTGAAAAGGTAAATCATGAAATTGATCTCCTGCATGATGGTACTGATACGGAGAGGGCGGCGATTATTATTGAGCGGTCAGGAATTGAGGGCATTGGCATATCTGAGCTTGGAAATGAGAACTGGAATTCATCAGAATATCCTTAAGGACATTCTCGGAACTCTGTCTTCAAAAAAGCAGGTCGTCGTCGTGGATGCTGATGAATCCAGGATCGTATCTTCCTCCATTTATCAGAACCTCCAGGACAGGATTCTCCTCGAAATGCGGGCGTATCATGAGAGATATCCTCTGAAGGAAGGTATATCGAAAGAAGAGTTGAGGAGTACGGCAGGACAGTTCGCCAGACAAAGGCTCTTTAATATGGCTGTCAGAGAGCTGGAAAAGAGAGGGGAAATAGTCGTCGAGAGGGAGAACATTCGCCTGTCGGCACACCGCGTGGATCTGAAGGGAGAACTGGAGGATATGCGAGGCAAGATTGCAGAGACCTATATGGATGCAGGGCTTACCCCTCCTACAATCAAGGAGCTTATGGAAAAATTTGCGGGCCAAAGAAGCCTGGCAGAAAGCGTCATCAACGTGATGCTCAAAGAAGGTTCCCTGATAAAGATAAATGAAGATCTCTACTTTCATAAAGAAGTCTTAGCGAGGCTGCGGGAAGATTATAAGGCCCTTCTTGTGAGGGAGGGAAAGGCTACACCGGCAAGCATGAAAGAGTTGACAGGTCTTTCAAGAAAATTCATCATACCGCTGATGGAGTACTTTGACATAACAAAGCTGACTATCAGGGCGGGTGATCATCGCATCTTGAGAGAGAAGTGAGTAAACGGCGATAAGCAACGGCAGGTGCGAATATGAAGAGCAAGAGTGTTTATATCAAAGATATAAAGCCGGGTGAAAAAGTAAACGAGTCATTTCTTGTGACCGAGAAGAATCTCGCTTTCTCTCAGAAGGGGACGCCTTATCTGAACGTTCGTCTTAAGGATAAGACAGGGGAGGTTGACGGAAAGATCTGGGAGAATGCAATCGAGTGGGACAAAGCCTTCAGTAAGGGGGATGTGATCAAGGCACAGGGAGGGGCGGTCAGCTTCAGAAGCACCGTTCAACTTTCCATAACGGGCGTCAGGAAGGTTGATGACTCCGCCGTCGACCTGGCCGAATATCTGCCTGCTGCAAAAGGAGACATCGATGTGATGTTCGCCGATCTAATGGACTTTGTCGAGCAAATCGAAACACCCTGCTTGAGGGAGCTGTTACACTTATTTTTCCATGATGAGGAGGTGGCGAAATTATTCAAAAAGGCCCCCGCTGCAAAAAGTTTTCATCATGTTTACATCGGAGGCCTCCTTGAACATACGCTCTCAGTCATACGCCTGCTCGATCTGGTAACAAAGCATTACCAGGGTATCAACAGGGACCTTGTCATATCCGGGGGGATCCTTCATGATATAGGCAAGATTTATGAATATACCTACGACAGGATGTTTGACTACAGCGATGAGGGCAGACTGATTGGGCATATCGTGATCGGTCTGGAGATGCTCGATGCGAGGATTGCCGCCGTAGAAGGTTTTCCGGAGCAGCTTGCCATGGAGCTCCGCCATCTGATATTGAGCCATCACGGCACTCAGGAATTCGGTTCGCCAAAGCGTCCGAAGACGCCGGAGGCATTAGTCGTGCATTTTATGGACGATCTTGATGCCAAGGTTAATGCCTTCCAGGAATTCATCCAGGTCATCCGCTGACGATTCGCACTGGACACCTTTCCACAAATTGTTTGAAAGGTTTATATATAAGGGCTGATTATATTTCTGACAGAGCGTTCCTTATTTTGTTAGACTCGCCGGTTCTTTTGCATCACGGCCTTCTGCTCCTCCTCCGGCAGCAGGCATCCGGATAGACAATCTGTCATCACATCTGCCGTCGCAGGGCTCGATGTGAACAGTGACACTCGTATTGAGGAAATGACTTTCTATGCTTCTGGATAACTCATCGGTGATCTTGTGAGAGTCCTCGACAGACATGGAAGGATCAACTTTTATGTGGAAGTCAACGAAGCGGTAATTTCCCGCCTTGCGCGTGCGCAATAGATGAAAGCCGTGTATAATAGGCTTCTGCGTCATTATCAGCTGCCGGATCCAGGTCTCCTCTTCTGCGGGAAGTTTCACATCCATCAGATCCTGCGCCGATTGGAGAGTCAGCCTGTAGGCAGCGCCCATAATAAACAACGCCACCGCGATCGCAGCGACCGGGTCAAGCCAGTACAGATTGGCGGCAGGTGAAATAAGGTGACCCAGCCCGATCAGGGCGAGGCTTGCCATCACGCCGGCAGAGGTATATACATCGGTGCGCAGATGCCAGCCGTCTGCTGCAAGTGCAACAGAGTCAGTCTCTCTTGCGACTTTGAAAAGCATTCTTGACACGACCATATTAACCAGAGCGGAAATTGACATCACCCCCACGCCCCAACTGACATATTCAATAGGCTCCGGATTGAGGAGTTTCCTGATGGCCTCATAGATGATCCAGACGGCCGCGAGAAAGATGAGCAGCGCCTCGATAGTGCCGGAAATATTTTCGACTTTTCCATGGCCAAAGGGATGCTCGACATCGGCAGGCATGCTCGATTTGCTGACGGAGAATGTCGTGATGAGGGAAGCGAGAAGGTCTACTCCGGAATGGATCGCTTCGGAAATGATAGACACCGATCCGATCAGGAGCCCGACGGCGATCTTCATGACCACAAGAGATGCTATTCGACAGCACGGAAAGCCGTGCCACATTTACTTTGCTATCCTGCAAATCCATATGAGAAGATATGTTCAAAATGAATGGAGACGTTATGCTTATCGATTCAATAACGAAATACAGCCGCGATCGGTTTATCATCAGGCATTTTTTCCTGCGGAAGCGAAAAAACAGTGCCGCCATTCAACAGAGTCTGGATTGCAGAAAAATCTGAAAGATCCTCACTGCCCGGTTCCATCTTTTGGTGTAATTGAACATCTTTCGATTCCGGGTCAAAAATACCCCCTTGCTTATGGCCCGTGGCGATAAAGAGCAAACCAACCCGCCCGTCACACGCGGCACGGACAATTTCTTTAATGTCGCCGGAAGTCAATCCCGTGCCGGAAGATTGCCGGTATTGGGCGATTGCGTCATTTTCAGCCTTTTGGAAATAAGGTCTGACAATCTCAAGCGCCAGCTTATGCAACTGTTCTGTGCTTATTCCTTTGGGATTTCCAGGGATCCCGTCTTCCATGAGATAAGGATACGTATTTACTTCCCTGTAAATCGGAAATAGATAATCGACGCCGGCAAGCACCAGAGGCACCCTTTCGTCTCTCAGGAGGTCATGTAAGCCCCTATCGATCTGGCGGAAATATTTTGAAATGTTTTCCTTCGCATCGTCCAGTTCAGCACCGCCCCCTGACATCATAGATCCGCGTTCCCCTCCACGCGGCGTCCCTCTGTGGAAGCGGATTTGCTTTTCCAACTCATCGTACTGGAGGGCCTCGGCAAGATTCTTGGGTATCGTTTCAATCCGGATTTCTCTGATGTCCTGTTTTGTTCCTTCATAAAGTCGGCTCCCTTTTTGACTCAACGTCAAAATGTAGTAATGTCCGTCGCCGCTCAGGGCCGGCAGAAGAGGTTTAACGTGAAAACGGTCAGCAACAACAATCAATTCATCAAAATTTATGGGTAGGCCGTAGTGACGGAATACATCTGAAGATATGAATACGGCGAGACCGCCGCTCTGTTGCTCGCCAGAAAGGTATATTGCCTGAAAGTCCCTGCGCGGGTTCGAGCAATGCCTTCGCCTCTGGGGCGCGGCAGCCATTGGCAATCAATTTTTCTTCGGCTTCACGAAGAAGATTTCTGAATCTGATTTGATTTTGCTGGATTTCAGCGCCAGCACGATAAGCGGGCATAAACAGTGAAACGCAAGGACCGTTCTGTTTGCTCATCAAAGTTTTCAGTTCATCCTTCGATAACGATTTCATAGACTGGTCTCCTTTATAAAAATATTTCCTGTTATGACTGGTAAAAGGAATCGCGAAAGATAAGGCATGTGAGTCTTCCCGTTGACCGCACTGCAGCTCGGCACCGGAGCGTCGTTCTTGGTCTTGAACAAAGAAATCTCCATGCTAAGGCCAGTACCCAGGGCTCAAAAGAATGTCTCGGCAAAAGAGCATCTCTTGATTATTTTCCTTTTGATTCTTTCTTGCTCATAGAAATGGCATCACTGGCCGATTTAATGAATTTTTCTGCTTGCTCGTATAGTCACATTCGAACAACACCTGCACATGCGGTGATGTTCTCCGTTTTCCCTCTTCTGCAGCCGCTTGCAAGTGCTTTGGGCAACATTGTCCACCTTGCGTTTTCCTCTCTTTTCTCCTGTTCTAGTACATCCCCCGTTGTTTTCTGATAGCCCGTGCTGTGACTCCGCGATTAATATCGCTTTAGATTAATATGCTTTAATTATTACCTATTTCTGAATAATATGCAATGTCTAATAAGTATCGCAGTAGGTTCTTTGATACCCGAAAGACCCACTGAAATGCCACGCGGCAACAGCTCTTTGGCACGTAATTCCGGATACGTTAATTTCATTGGCTGTATCAGTTTTGAATTAATCATTTCTCAGCATAGCAGCTCAAGGTAGAATATCAAGAACGGCGAAACTTTATGCCGAGTGCTGATTCTCAAACTATTATCTCTTAATGACAACTTTCAGGATTCTAATTTGTAATAATCAATGTTTGATGCTATAAAATTACGAATAACGGAAGGCAACTTTTCGATAAACTCTAATTGAAGCATTGTGAACCATGGAATCGAGAAACCGTACCATCTCCATAAGCCCGTGGCGAGGAGTCTCGTCAAGGGAGTGGCATGACTGGGAGTGGCAATACAGGAATCGGATACGCAGTATTCCTCACTTGGCCGGAGTCCTCAAGGGGACGCCGGCAGTCCTCAAGACATATCAAACCGTGACAAGGTCTTATCCCTTTAGCGTCACTCCGTATTATTTTTCTCTAATGAATGCAGCGGATGAAAACGACCCCCTTCGTCGGCAGTGTTTTCCCGATGAAAGGGAGATAAATTTTTCGCTCGGTGGTGTGGCCGACCCTCTGGAAGAAGAACGGGACATGCCTGTTTCAGGGCTCGTGCATCGTTATCGTGATCGCTGCGTCGCAATCGTCACGCATATGTGTGCAACATATTGCCGGCACTGCAATCGCAAGCGGATGTGGAGGAACGGCGGGATCAAAGAGACCAGAGGGTACATGGAATGCATGGTTGATTATGTGTCCAAGACTAAGCATATTCGGGAAGTGATCGTTTCGGGAGGCGATCCACTAACCATGAAAGAAGGTATCCTCGATTGGTTTCTTGGATCATTACGTTCTATTCCCCATGTGGAGGTGTTGCGTATAGGAAGCCGCGTTCCCGTGGTCATGCCCATGCGGATTAATCGTGAACTGTGTCACACGTTGCGTAAACATCGTCCTCTTTGGTTCAATACGCAATTCAATCATCCGAATGAAATTACACCGGAAGCGGCTCATGCCTGTGAAATGATACTTGAGGCGGGGATCCCGGTATCAAATCAATCCGTCCTGCTTCGGGGTATCAACGATAACTACGAAACCCTGCGGGATCTATTCTATGGCCTTCAGCGGATATCCGTCAGGCCTTATTATTTGTTTCAATGTGATCCGGTAAAAGGTACGGATCATTTTCGCACCGAAGTGCGGTCAGGAATAAAAATCATGGAGAAAATATGGGGAAATATATCAGGGCTTTGTGTGCCGCAATATGTATTTGATATCCCGGGAGGTAAAGGGAAATATCCTCTTTATCCCGGGTCTCCTTTTCGCACAACGGCCCGTGAGACAGGAGAATATATTTTTGACAGGACAGGAGAAGTGAATTAGTAAATCCATGATTTAGAATGAAAGGAGAGAAGATGTTACATGTATAGTGCAAGTGATTTGAAGAAAGGTTTGCGGATCAAGATCGACAATGAGCCTTATATCGTTACCGAGTTCAACTTTGTCAAACCCGGAAAGGGCCAGGCTCTATACAGGTCCAAATTACGCAACATGATTACGGGGGCGCAGTTTGAACGGACATTCCGTTCCGTGGATAATTTTGAACCGGCAGATCTCCAGCAGAAAAAAATGCAGTACCTGTATCAGGAACAGGGGAAATACTGCTTCATGGATAACGAAAGTTACGAGCAGGTCTTTCTCACTGAAGATCAAGTTGGGGAGGCAAAAAATTTCCTTATTGATAACCTGGAGGTAGAAATCCTGTTTTTCGAGGATAAGCCTCTGGAAGTGAGCGTGCCGAATTTTGTTGATCTTATTGTCATACGAGCCGACCCATGGGCTAAGGGTGATTCGGTATCAGGCAAGACGAAGCCGGTGACTCTGCAAACAGGTTATCAGATTCAGGTTCCTCCTTTCATTGAAGAAGGTGAGAAGATCAGAGTCGATACACGAAGCGGCGAATATCTTACAAGGGTCAAGGATTGAAACTCCTATGGAACAAGGCGTGAGACTGGCAAATAAGCGGGAAACTTTATGGAAGCGTGCCAGGATGATCAGTGCGATCCGCGATTTTTTTACGAGCAGGGATTATTTGGAGGTGGAGACTCCCCATATGATTCCGGCCGTTGATTCCGGAAACCCATATTGATGCCGTCTCCTGTGGCGATTGGTTTTTGCACACATCTCCCGAGCTTCAATATGAAACGACTTCTTGCGGCTGGTTATCCAAGGATATTTCAAATATGCAAGTGTTTCCGTTACGGCGAACGAGGTTCATGCCATCTCCCTGAGTTTACCATGCTGGAATGGTATTGCCGGGGCATGGACTATCGCCAGCTCATGAAAGAATGTGAGGAGCTGATTGTCTCTGTGGCCAGTGATCTCGGTTATGGGGATGTAATTAACTACCAGGGCAGGGCAATAGGGTTGCAAAGACCGTGGGAGAGGATATCTGTAAGAGAGGCTTTTGCCTGCTATGCACCGATGTCAATGGATAAAGCAGTAACGGAAAATTGCTTCGATGAGATTATGGTCTCCTCTATCGAACCTCGCTTGGGGTTCACGCAGCCCACCTTTATCTATGATTATCCGGTTTCTGGGTCAGCCCTCGCGAAACAAAAGAAAGATGATTCCGCATTGGCCGAACGTTTTGAGTTGTATATGGGAGGGAAAGAGATAGCCAACGCATGTTCTGAGCTGACTGATCCGCAAGAACATCACAGACGATTTCTAAATGTGAACAAATATCGTCATTCTGCGGGTAAATCAATTTACCCCATACCGGAGCGTTTTCTTGAGGACATGGCTTCCATGCCGCAGGCAGCAGGAATTGCCCTCGGGGTGGATAGATTGGCCATGATTTTTTGTGATTCATCTGCCATTGATGACGTTGTATCTTTTGTGCCGGAGTTTTTGTAATGATAGAAAATTCCCTGCCGCAAACTTCCCGTCTTGACGGGGGGTAAGGCAGCGGGTTAAAATGGTTTGTAAATGAACAAAGGAAAATACATAAAGCCAACCAGAACGATTTGCTACCGGATACTCGACGATGTATTGCCGCTTGTGAAGGAAACCGTCGAACTGTACCGTTCTGCGGCATCGCATTGCCTGTCTGTTCTGAAAGATAATACGGAACTGCTCAGGGCGAAAGATGACCCTGACGCAGTTACCTCAAGAAAATACGATCTCTTCATCACAGTCGAGCGATTTAATCCACCGCACCAGGGGAAATCCGGATCCTGCGTATCCACTGGATGCCGTGGGACGGAACATACCTGCTTATATTCGTAGGAGCGCGATAAACAGCGCTATCGGCACCGCCCGTAGCTGGTACGCCAACAATGAGAGATGGGATAATAACGGTAGAAAGAAGCGCCCCCCGGCGCTGCATACGAAAAACTCGAAGTGGCCCGTATATTATAAAGACCTGTACAAGGGATTTACGGGCAAGACCGTAATGTTGAAGCTCCATACGGGCAAAGCGTGGGTTTGGCGTAAGGTCCGAATATCCACCACGATGGTTACCCCGGATAACTGCAAGGAACAGTCGATGACGCTTGTTATAAAAGGCGGGACGTTGTTACCTGCACCGGACGGTTGAATACAAGCCGGAAAAGAAACAGGCGGTAAGGGACAGGGTTGTCGCAATCGATTTGAATATTGACCGCACTGTCGTTATGGCGTCTATAGGCAGAGACGGTAGGATCCATGGAGTCGAGTTTGTCGACACCCGCAAGGATAACCGCCGTAGGAAGTTCTTCCTCGAAGCCATAGCCCAGAAGCAGTCAGAAACCGGTCTAATTAAAGAAGACGAGGTTTTCTGTAAAGACCTGTGGCAAAAGGTTCGGTGCTTTAATGAAGACATGGCGCATAAGCTAAGCTGCAGGATAGTTGATTTCGCCAGGAAACACGGCTGCACGGTTATTGTCTTTGAGCACCTGGGCAAGTTGGGCCCGAAGAAAGGAACGCGATCGGCACGGCTTAATCTCAAGCTCATGTACTGGCTGAAAGGCTCCATTTACGGAAAAACCTCGTACAAGGCAAAAGGCGAAGGGATGTGGGCAACACGTGTGAATCCGTTTTTAACGTCCCAGGCCTGCAGCCGCCATCAGAACATCTTCGACTTGAGAAATGCGGTGCGCGTAAAGAGGCCCATACAAAGCAGGATCGAATGCACGGTATGCGGCTACAAAGCCGATGCGGATTTTAATGCCTGCGTGAACATCGCGAGGAAATATTTCTCGCGGGAGTCTGAACTCAAAGCCCTCGGCGGCAACGTCGAGGCGTGTCGGGAAACTATACGCTTCCTGTCACGATGCATGGACCCGCTGTGTGTTGTACCGGGTAACAATGGGAATAGGATGGACGTGGCTACGCCACACATATCTGCCTTACTCCCGTACCCCGGGCAGCCTGAAGTTCTCAGAAGTAACTGAGAATCTTCCCAACTTGTAGGGGAGAGGTTCAATCTTGCCAGTCAGCTTCTTGGGCTTGGCAATTTTTGGGAAATTTATTCCGCTTTTGAATGCTCGTTACCCTAAATCTATTGACAAGTCCATTTTTTTCCATTACACGTAATGACCCATAATAAGTCGCAGACTCAGATATTACAGCAAATAAGTGATTCAGGAGTGAAAAAGTGAAAGAGATTTCTTCTGTTGCCGCTGTTGGTCTTGGAGGACATTTTCATGGCAGTATTCTCAAGATGATTCTTGATGCGGGACTGATGGTTCAGCTTATCCTGCTGTTGCTCCTTGTCTTTTCCGTTGTGTCGTGGGCTATTATTTTGATGAAATACAGGAGCATCAAAAAAGTAAAAAAAGAGAATAATATGTTTTTGGACTCCTATATGAACAGCAATAAGCTCTCCGATATTTTCCCTGAAGCGAAAAAATACAAATATTCAACCATGGCTGAGGTATTTCAGGCCGGCTATTCGGAACTGGTGAAGATAACCAAGGTCATAAGGGGGTCGTCATCTCCCAAGGAATCCGATGAATCGACTCTGCCTCAACTGGAGATGAAGGGTATAGATAATGTGGAAAGGGCATTGAACAGAGCATGCAGTACTGAGGCAACAAGACTTGAAAGTACACTCAGTTTCCTGGCAACAACAGGGAGTGCATCGCCATTCATTGGGTTATTCGGAACAGTCTGGGGTATTATGGATACATTCAGGGGTATAGGCACAAGAGGCTCGGCAACCCTTGCTGTTGTGGCGCCGGGTATTTCAGAGGCGCTTATTGCTACTGCCGCCGGCCTTGCTGCTGCCATACCTGCTGTCATTTTTTATAACTATTATCTCAATGTTGTAAGGAACATGTCCACGGAGATGGACAATTTCGCTTCTGAAATACTAAATATCATTGAAAGAAATTATGTGAGAAAATAGAGTTCTTTATGAGACCCGGAAGAAAAAGAAATGGCGGCAGCAAGCTGTTGGCCGAAATCAACGTCACGCCTCTGGTTGACGTCGTTCTGGTCTTGCTGATAATTTTCATGGTGACGGCTCCCATGCTTCAGATGGGCATAGACGTCAACCTGCCGCGGGTTAAATCGAAGAGTATCGATGTGACAGAGGAAAAACTTGTGCTGACGATTAACAGTGCGAAAGAGATATTTATAAACAAGAATAAGGTCCCTGTCACCGGTCTCAGTGAAAAGCTGGAAAACATCTTTGCCAACAGGATCGATAGAGAGGTTTTTATGCGGGCTGACAAGAACGTTCCTTATGGGTTTGTCGTGGAAGTGATGTCCGAGGTCAGAAAAGCCGGTGTCGATAGGCTGGGGATGATCACAGAGGCGCCCGAGGAATCAAGGTGATGTTCCGCAGGATGATACAGGATGCAAAAGGAGCGAGATGACAATGATATCAGCTTCAACAGGATGATTTTTATATCTCTATTAATTCATACTGTTGTGCTGTCTGTCATTTTCTTTGCACCATCTCTTCCCTCTCCAAGATGGACCTTCGGTCCCGTCTATTCCGTTAATCTCGTAAGTCTGTCTGAAGTTCTCCAGGAAAGGAAGGCGCAATCGGCAATCTCAAGAGAGATCAATCAAACAATTTCCGGTGAGCATTCCGTCTATCTTGAAAAAGCGCCCTGATTCCGTCCCCGCTGTCCCCATCAGGAGGCTGGATTCCCAAAGAAAGCAGATTAGCAGCGTTGATAGGGCAATCGAAGATATTAGAAAAAAAGTGAATACGGAAGCGAGCCCGCCTGCCCCTGCGAGCCAGATGGATAATGCTGAATCCAACGCAAAGATGAATGTCTATTACAGCATAATCTGGTCCAGGATCAGGGGAAAATGGACGCTGCCTCAGGGAATATTACCGAGGGAGAATATCGAGGCTATTGTCCAGGCGAAGATACTGAAGAACGGCACAGTTGCAGATTTGAGTTTTGAGAAACACTCAGGAAATCGATATTTCGATGAGTCAGCGATGAAGGCCATCAAGAAGGCAAGCCCTTTTCCTCCTTTTCCGGATTCAATAAGAGATAACAATATCGACGTCGGAATCAGGTTCCATTCAATGGAATTTAGATAGAAGAGGGGAATCTCTTGACGAAGGGCCTATGGTTTCATTCATGAATTACTGCAGTATTAGATATTTTCTAAAATTAGTTGCGCTCATGGTAGTCATGCTATCCATTTTATGTCTGCCTCATAGCGCCTTGGGTAAGGTCTACATTGACATCGATTCTCCCGCCTTCCAAAAGTTTCCCATCGCCATTATCGGATTTCAGAAAAATAAGTCAACAGGGTTATCAGGGAGAGCTGTCAAGCTGGTTTTCAGATACCCTGGCAAAGTATCTGGAGATGACGGGATTCTTTAACATCATCAGCAAGAAGGCTTTTCTTGAAGATCAAAAACAGGCGGGCTTAACGGTGGAAAGTATCAGGTTTGCCGACTGGGCTGTAATTGGCGCTGAGTACCTGGTGAAGGGGGCTTTCCAGTCCAATGGCAGGGATCTCACTGCCGAATTCCATCTTTTCGATGTAATAAAGGGAGAGGTCATTACCGCAAAACAGTACACCGGAAAAATCGAAGACAAGAACGAGATGGTGCGCAAATTTGCAGGTGAGATTCTTTCTGCCCTGACGGGGGACGAAGGCGTATTCGGCACTAAGATCGCTTTTGTATTGAAGAAAGGACAGAATTCAGATATCTACACGATTAATTTCGATGGAACTGATTTTTCCCGAGTTACGAACTTCCAGTCATTAACTCTATCGCCTCGCTGGTCTCCTGACGGAAAATTTATTTCCTTCACATCTTATAGAAATGGTAATCCCGATCTCTATATAAAGTCGATGAACGATGCAAAGGTTGAGAAGATTGCAAATTTTGATGGTATCAATCTGGCTGGCTCCTGGTCCAGGGATGGCAGGAAGCTCTTGCTGACCCTGAGCAAGGATGGTAACGAAGAGATATATGCGATGGATCTCAGCAGCAGAAATCTTGAACGTCTCACCTATAATTTTGCGATTGACGTATCGCCCACTTGGTCGCCTGATAATAAAAGAATTGCTTTTGTTTCAAACCGTTCCGGTTCACCGCAAATATTTACGATGGATGCGGATGGAAGCGATGTGAAAAGACTTACCTATGACGGAAGTTATAATACATCCCCATCCTGGTCACCGAGGGGCAACAGAATTGCGTACGAAGGGTTGACGAACGGCCGTTTCCAGATATTTTCCTCAAATGAGGATGGCAGTAGCCCTTTGCAGCTTACCTTTGACAACATTGACCATGAATCCCCTTCCTGGTCCCCGGATGGCAGGTACTTGGTATTCAGCACGAGGGGCAACGGCAAACACAGAATTTGCGTGATGAATGCTAACGGGTTAAACGTGAGGACATTGTACGAGAATATGGGCGGCTGCATGAGCCCATCTTGGTCGCCAAAAATAAAATGATCTTCCGAAAATATATTTATCAGAGAATCTATTGACAAAACGCAGGGTGGGAAGGATATTAAACGAATAACTAAGGGTAGAGAAAGCAAGATTTGAAATTTTTGTGGTTGACCTTTAGGGTGGATTGTGGTTTACAAGACTTCAAAACGGCAAGTAACCAATTTCCTTAAACCAACCAAGAGAGGAGAGAACACAATGAAGAAGAGCCTTGCAATACTAGGGATTATTGGATTGATAGTGTGCCTTTCATTTACAGTTATGACAGGATGCGCAAAAAAATCCGCAGTAAAAGAGCAGGCAGTTTCAGCTGAAGATAAAGCTGCTGCGGATAGGGCAGCGGAGCAAGCGAAGGCCAAGGCGGAAGCGGATGCAAAGGCGCGGGCTGATCAAGAAGCCCGCTTGGCTGCCGAACAGAGGGCGAAGGAAGAGGCGGAATTGAAGGTAGCCCCTAAGGCAGAGGCTGCTGCGGTAAAAGAAGAAATGACATTTAAGGATGCACTTTTTGATTTTGATAAATTCAGTCTCAAACCCGAAAGCAGGGACATTCTCAAACAGCTTGCAGAATGGCTGACCAATAACAAGAATAACAATGTTCTCATTGAAGGTAACTGTGACGAAAGGGGAACGACCGAATATAACCTTGCCCTGGGGGAAAGACGTGCCAAGGAAGCCATGAAATACCTCGTTGAACTTGGGGTTGATGGCAAGAGGATAAAAACAATCAGTTATGGTAAAGAAAGACCCTTGGATCCCGGACATACTGAAGAAGCTTGGGCAAAAAACAGGCGAGATCACTTCGTCGTCACAACCAAGTAGTAGCGTTATAATGGGGAGGTCTGCCGATTGAAGACATTTGTATTCTTGCTCTTACTCGCATCTCTGATCTGTACCGCAGGTTGTGCAACGACCAAAGATCTGCAGCGCGTTCACGGGGATCTTGATAGGCAAATCTTGGCTTTAAGAGAGGAAGATGCAGGCATCCGAAAAGATATTGCCATGATTAAAGAGGCTCAAGCGTCTTTACAAAAGAGCCAGGCAGAAATGCGTGCAGACATCACTGAGATGAGGGATGGTATCCAAAGTCTGAGGGGTATAACTGAAGGATTAAGAAAGGAAATGGCAGCAATAGCAGCAATAAGGGAAAGACTTGATAATGTATCTCTGAAAATAAATTTTATAGAAGACTTTCTTGACATTGGAAAGAGAGAAAACGATTCGGAGGGTGGTAAAGCGGGAAAGGCCTCTCTAAAAAATGCCATAAAAGGGAAAACGGACAAGGAATCGGCATATGCATTGGCCTATGAAACTTTTAAGGAAGGAAAGTATGAAAAAGCCAGGGGAGAGTTTCAGAATTTTCTGAAGCAGTACCCTGACTCGGAATATTCCGATAATGCCCAATTCTGGATAGGGGAAAGTTTTTATTTCGAGAAGAAATATGAAAAAGCCATACTCGAATATGAGAAAGTGGTCAAAAACTATCCCAAGGGCAGTAAGGTTCCATACGCCCTGTTGAAACAGGGGCTTTCTTTCTTGAATCTCGGCGACAAAGCGAGTGCGAGACTGATTCTGCAGCAGATAATAAAAGAATATCCCAACACCAACCAGGCAAGAATAGCAAGGGCAAAACTGGTAGAAATTAAGTAAGTAGAACAGTAAACGATTAACCCCTTCCTTTCATATCTATTTCATCGATCCAGGGAAATAGGTATGACTCCGGGAGGGGGTTTGAGATCAAAGATCGTCGCATCAATTCCCTTGGCCGGCCCGATATCAACATAGCGGATGATGATATCGGGCTTGTCATTGTCTCCATATGCAATCGTAACGTTCTCGGGCAGGGTCATATCTTCAATGCAGTCCCACCCTATGAACCTGGCGCTGTACAATCGGGAGTTGTCGCCTGCAAATAAATCGACCCTGACGAGCTGATCCACTTCCGGATCTACCCAGAGAGATTGAATTTTTCTGTTTTCAGAAAGGATATCAACCCTGTAGAGGGTCCCATCGGAAGAACCGTCTAAGGTAATGGTTTTTCCTCTTACTTCAGGATGCATGCCCAGCAGGATAGACGTCATGTCTTCTATCCTGAGCACTGTGGCAGCAACAGGAATAAAATGCGCCAGATTTCTTGTCGTTGCCTTCCCTATATAGAATTTTCCATTCTGTGGCACAAAAACTTTCAGGACATTCTCGTGGACGGTCAAGAAGAGATCTGCTGGGCCTATGAGAGGCATTGATTCTAATCTCAATGATGACGGCTTCTGCAACACTAAAGCCGCTTTCAGGGGATACCGGCCCTCAGGAGTATTAACTTCGATACGCGCAATGGCCTTAACGCCATATTTGAATTGATTGTCTCGAGTCGATCTTTTCCAGAACAACGAGGGGAGAGGAGAAATCCTGTTTCGATCCTCCGCCGATTTTCTGTGTTTTGGTGACGGCACATGCGGAAAAAATGAGGAAGAATGACATGATGAAAAAAAACGACGGCAATCTTTTCCGCATCAGGGCTTTTTCCCTTTGATGAGTTCATTGAGCTTTTTTTGCAGATCGCCATTGGCAGGGTTTAATTTCAATGCCTGTTTGTATATTTCGACGGCCTCACTTACCCTGCCTGCCTTTGTATAGGCGTCTCCCAAGTGTTCAGCGATAGTTGCATCAGTAGGTAGGCTATCCGATGCTTCTTTCAGGTATTTTATGGCCAGATCCATTCTGTTTTGTCTGAAATATACCCAGCCGAGGCTGTCAATCATATAGACATTCCCGGGCTTCAAGGTGAGTGCCTTCTTGATCATCTTCTCAGCTTCATCAAGACGGATGCCCCTATCCGCAAACGTATAGCCTATGAAGTTGAGCGCGTCTGCATTCTCCGGGTCGATTTTCAGAACCGACTCCATTTCATCTATACTCTCGTGAAAGCGGTTTGTCTTTTCATAGAGGACACCGAGACTATAATGAAGGTCGATGCTCTCTGGCAATGCAGAAAGGCCTTCCTTTAATATTTCCTCGGCAGATGATAATTTCTTGTCCTCCTCATAGAGGGAGGAGAGATAAACATAGAGCCCCGGCATATCTCTATTATTACGAATGGCTCTTTTCATTACTTCTATGGCCTCAGCAATCTTACCCTCCTTTTTCAGGATGATCCCCATATTAATCTGCGCGTTTCCGTAAAGTTCTGAATCCGGGGGGATCATTTTAAATCCCTCAATCGCCTTGCCGTGCATCTTCTTCTCTTCATACGTTGAGGCGAGCAAATATCTGGCTCTGTGGTCATTCGGATTTCCATCCAGTAAAATGGTAAACTCGCCGATAGCATCATCAAGCCTGCCCTTTTCGAGGTAAAGGAGGCCGAGCTCCAGTCGCGCTTCCCTATTGCCATTATCGAAATCCAGAATTCGCTTGAATTCCCTCTCTGCATCGTCTAATTTGTGCTCCCTGAGAAAAATTTCTCCCAGTTTTATTCTTACGTTTGTGCCTGGCGGATAGAGATCAATAAAACTTCTATACAATTCTACCGCCTGATCGGCCTTCTTTTCCTTTTCGTAGAGGAGTCCTAAATCAATCAACGCCGGTTCAAAAGTGGGTTTTATGGCCAGAGTCTTCTTGAAGCTTTGTTCAGCTTCCTCATAGCGTTTCATATCCGTTAATATCTTTGCCAGATAGTAGTTACCGGTGAGATGGTCCGGACTGGTTCTGATTAGATCTTGGAAAGTCTTCAAGGCCTTCTTGTAGTTCTTGGTTTCCGCATAGATGGTGCCTAAGTATATGCGGGAAAATGTATTCGTCGGATCCAGCTCAATTACCTTTTCATATTCTTCTACAGCGTTCTTATAATCCTTCCTGTTCAGGTACAGTCCGCCCAAGAGAAGATGGGCGTTTACATTATTCGGATGTTCTGCGAGATATTTCTTGCTGAGAGTGACGGCCTTTTGTATCTCGCCTCGTTCAATATATAGGGATATAAGTTCTGTCTTGAGGTAGGAGGATTGAGGGTCGAAGCTCAGGGCCTTTTCATATTCCTTTATAGCTCTGTCAAGGTTGTCATCAAGGATATGCAACACGCCGAGGGAATAATGATACGTCGAATCGAATGACGGTCGCTCCGTGCCCTCCGAGATGGCCGAAATACTGCCTTTCACGGGCGAAGATGCGCATCCGGCAAGGCAGCATAAGATCAGGATCAGAAGATATCTGTTGTACAAATAATTTCGCATGTTAATAAATTCATACCATCTCAATTGTCTCCAAAAAACCCACACGTCTGTAAAGAAACAGCTGCCGGTCGTTTTTGGAGATCATTGAACGAGTGCGGATACAGGAACGATATCGATGCCGCGAGCTTTTAAAACCGGTATTGCCTCCTTGAGGGCCTGAATAGTTTTCAGGTGGGGATGTCCTATCATTACCACCGCTTCTGATTTATGGTCAAATTCCCTGTCGATCCGGGTTGTCAAGTTTCGAAAAATCGTCATGTAGTCATGGTCATTATCAATAAATATTTTTCTTGAGACAAATCGAAGTCCTAACTTCTTGGCAATTTCCGGACCCTTGGAGAGCGGGGTCGTCCGGCTGTCGACAAAAAAAAGATTCCTTTTCTTAAGTTCCCTAAATACAATATTAAGCTTTGCTTCATCCTCCATGAACTTCGATCCCATATGATTGTTTACGCCTGACAGATAGGGAATTGCATCGAGATCTTTGTCAACCTCCTCCTCGATTTGCCGATCACTCATGCTCATAAGAAGGGCTCCCATCCCCGGGTTTTCATCCGGGAAGGTATGAGGTTCCATCGGGAGGTGGAGAAGGATTTCTCTTTTCGCCCTGTGCAAAATATTTGCCGCATCGACTGAATGTGCATAGTGCGGAAGAATGGCAAAGGTCAGGGAGGCATCAATCTTAAGAAGTTCATAGAGCGGTGAAAGATCATAACCAATGTCGTCTATGAGAATGGCGACCCTTTTTCTCGCCTGGCTAATTTTATCTTTAGGGGCGATGCTGTCTGTCCCGTGCTTCTCCTGTAAGTCTCGTAGTAGGCGTTTCCGCGAGAGCATTCCTTGGCTCACTTCTCGGGGTATGTTTTGGCTCTTTCACCTCCTGGTTCCCGGCATGGTACAGGTACAGCGCCATGACAGAAATAACTACTGCTGAGATTATGACAAATACCGTCCAGCCCCATTTTCGCCTCTTGATCATTATAATATAAACTTCCGCCGGGTCACGTTCTGAGTCAGCTCTTCAGGTTCTTTTTCATTATGTCCCAGCTTTTTATGATGTCCAAGGCGCTCTTTAGCTGATTATCCTGCATTAAATTGTCTTGCTCTTTCTTTGCACCTTCATCTTTGTTTGTATCATTTTCTTTTTTCGGCTCTATGTGACCCTTGAGGTCTCGTTCCCTGATGAAATCATCCGTCATCTCTTTGTCCTCAGAAGGTCTGATATATTTTACAATGATATCCGGTTTTATTCCCTCGGCCTGGATCGATCGCCCACTCGGCGTATAGTATTTCGCCGTGGTCAGTTTCAGGGCAGACCCGTCTTCAAGCGGGATAACGGTCTGTACCGATCCTTTCCCAAAGGTCTGGGTGCCCAGTATCAATGCCCTCCCGTTATCTTGCAGTGCTCCTGACACAATCTCAGCAGCACTGGCCGTGCCCTCATTAACCAAGGCAACGATAGGACACATCGGCTCATCACCGTCGTCTTTCGCGACCGATTTCGTTTCCATGTTTCTTGTTCTTCCCTTAGTTGTGACGATGACCCCCGATTTCAGGAAAACATCGGCGACTGCCACCGCCTGATTCAGTAAGCCGCCGGGGTTATTCCTGAGGTCCAAGATAATACCTTCAAGAACGCCATTTTTCGCTTTAATATCCCTTAGTACTTTCTTCAAATCATCCGCTGTTCTTTCCTGGAATGAAGACACCCGGATATAAGCGATGTGATCATCGTAGATCTTCGATTTGACGCTTCTTATCTTGATGATGCTGCGGGTTATCACAAAATCCTTTGGCTTGGTCATATCCTCCCGCATAATGGTAACAGTAACCTTGGAGTCTTTCGGCCCCCGCAGTTTCTTGACTGCTTCCATTATAGTAATGTCCTTCGTTGATTTCCCGTCAATCTGTATAATATGGTCGCCCGCTTTAATACCTGCGTTGTAGGCCGGAGTGTCCTCAATAGGCGAAACAACCGTCAGGATATCTTTCTTCATAGTGATTTCAATACCGATGCCGCCAAAACTCCCGCGTGTTTCCACCTCCAGATCTTTGTACATTTCGGCGGTCATATAGGTACTGTGTGGATCCAGGGACTTCATCATTCCATTAATGGCCCCCTCTAAGAGTTTTTTTGAATCCACATCCTCGACGTAGTTCTTCTGCACCATGTCGAGCACTTCATTGAAAGTCTTGAGATTTTTGTATATGCTCCTTTCCAGTGCAGCTGATACTTGTGAATCCCCCTGAAGTCCAAGCAGGAGAAAGCAGGCAAGCAGGCACAGAGACAAAAGCATTTTCTTGGGCAGAAAGTTTTTCATTCAATCCTCCACTGCTGACATTGATTCAGTCTGCATCAGATAATTATCAACGCAACGATAACACTATTCTTATTCATTTTTCCATAACTTTTTAAAATAGCCCGTAAAAGTGGATGCATGATGAGCATTTCGAGGTGACCGGTCTCATAGCTGAGGCTTCTTGCGAAAAGCAAGAGATATGGGTGCCCGGAACACTGACCCGGGCCGCCTTGCCGAATAGGAACGATGGAGCCGCCCGGCGTCATCTATAGACTCAGATATCTGTCCACGCACGAATCGTTCTCAAGAACCTGTGCACCTCTCGCGGATGCCCTTATGAAGCTGTCCTTTATTTTATAGGGGTCACTGCTTGTGCTGAGGTTATCTAGGCTGTTGCTTTAAGCAATATCGTGGTTCAATTAAGTGAGGCTGCTCTGGGGACTTTCTGCTGATATGAATTTGACGACTGCCATTTATGATTCCGCCTTCATCAATAACTAAGTTGCGGCATCTGATATTACCTCTTACATCCGCCGATTTCAAAAGCGTAAGAGTGCCTGTGACTTCAATATCCCCTTCGAAATATCCCGCTATGGTCAGGGAAGTTGCGCTTATCTTCGCTGTTACATTGCTGTCTTTTTCCGTGAAAACGGTTTCAGCAAGGAGCGTCCCTTCTATGATTCCTTCGACAATCAGGTGCCCTCTGAAATGCAGAATCCCTTCAATCTTGCAGTCCCTGTTTACTATAGAAATATTGTTGTTTCTTGCGTTCACCTTCAGGTGTTCCCCTCATTCTTATCTCTCATCAAGTTTTCAAATTGAAAATCTCTTTTAATACAAGTTTGCCGTCGTCTGAAAAGACAAATATTGAGGCGTAACCATAAACATGTTGTATGGAGATGTCCTTCGCTATGACTTTATGTCTAGTGATGGAAAAGGGATCGCCCTCCTTGAAATTTTGTGGGACTCCATTCGACAGGTTAGTTTGGGGATCAGCGAGCCAATCGTTCTGCCCCCAAACCGTCTGATTTCAGAATGAGGAAGATATACCCTGACGCCGGGGCATTTTTCGAGGTCTTGTTTTTCAGGAGAAACGAATAGCGGAATAATTTTCTTGAAAGGTCGAAGTTTGCTTCGAAATTTTCTATAGACAAGTTGTAAGATTGCGTAACGGCGATTACCGGTGCCGCATCGGCTGACGCCGCGCTCTTCCCTGTATCGAGGGGTTTAGTGTGAGTTCCAATATTGGCTGTGAGCTCTTCTTTAAAACCCCCAATCCGGTTGTGGAGGAGAACTGCGGCGAAGGAGATAATGCATAGGCCAATGACTGTCACGAGGGAGATTGTTAAGAGGTTCGCCGGAAGCTTAAAAGAACACAGTCGCCTCTCGTCGCGGATTACAATGATGGTAAACTTTTTTTGTCTCTTGTCTAAGTGCATTTAAGGGAGGTTTCACGAAGAAATTCTTCTAAGTCCGCCTGCCGGGAATCAATCTTCTTTCTTACAGTATCCTGTTCCCGCTTCTTACGGAAAAATTGAACCATCTCAGTTGCGAAAAAAAGAGATTTTAAGGCATCGGTAATTTATCTGATGTAGTTATCATCTTATATTTATAATTACTTACATAAAAGTTGTCAAGGCGAAAGACTGATGAGGCAAAATACTGATGAGAATCATTTGTCACCGAAATCCTTTCGTCATCCGGCAGTACTCTAAGACAACCTCGTCAGTCTGCCTCAGTAAAGACGCTAGAAAAATCATTGATTACGCAGGTGAAATCCTGTATGAGCAAACTCATGGAAACTTTCCTGGAGGCAACAAGGAAAAAGGGACGAGGATGAAAAGATTAGTCAATTTCTGTGGCAGAAAATTCTGCGTGTCTATCATTATTTTCGTTTTTCTCTATATGGGTACCGCGGCAAACCATGTGGATGACTCCGGCCAGTCTTTGTGGTTTCTCACCCCGGCGCTTGCCCAGTCTCGTCCGAGTGAGGCGGCAGCCCCCAGAGAAGAGACCAATGTTCCATCTGTGCAGGAGAGCAATCTCATGCATAATTTACTGGAAAAACAGAAAGAACTTGATAACCGAGAGAAGACGTTAAAAGAGGAAGAACTAAAGATCGAAGCCTTAAAAAAGGATGTTGCGGGGACGCCCGCCGACCAGTTCTCTTGGAGCTTGACCTCGAGGCGCAGGGCCTTGGTCCGGACGGGGGTGAACTTGACCGTGTTCCAGCCGTCCTTGGCCACGCCGTAGGGGCCCGTCGCGGCGACCGGCAGCCACTCCTCGTCGGCCTTGTAGAGGATCCGCCAGGAGGCGGGGACGCGGCAACCTCCGCCGCCCGTGTCGTCGAACCAATAGACCGACGATTCGGACACGCGGACCGGCGTCTCGAACGTGTAATCGATCCACTCCGAGGTCCCTTTTATCGGCCACCAGTGCATGTAACCGGCGGCATCGTCCGAGCTTTCGGGCTCGAAGCCGTCGTTCGCACGCTTCGGATTCACTGCCCCGTCGGAGGCCGTGACCGTGGCCTTGGACGCGAGCCCGGGCTCACGGGCCATCCTCGCCTTGCCCGCCTCCCTCGCGATCCAGACCTCCATCTCTCCGCGGCCGCGGTTGGCCCAAGCGTAATACGGGATCAGCGTGATCGGTTTCTTCTCGCTGACGACCTGGCCCGATTTCTCGCTCACCGCCTCGGCCTCGCCCTTGATGACAACGACCCCGTTGAGGAGGTCGGGCCTCATCTCGGCCGTGAGCGCGGCGCCGTCGGACAGGACGAAGTTCGCGACCCGGCCGTCGTTGTCGACGCCTTCGGCGCAATAGACGAGCGGTCCGCGCTCGACGGCTACGCGGCCGCGATCGGCCTCGACGGCCTCATTGGCGACGACCCGCCGGACGGGCATGGACAGGGAAAGCTCGACGATGTCACCGGCTTTCCAGATCCTCTTGATCAACGCATAGCCCTTGTCGAGGGCGCTGAGGTCAACCGCCTGGCCATTGACCTTGAGGCTCGGCGCGCCCTGGGCCGGCTCCGAATAGGCGTAGAGATCGGTCGGCACGGGCCGGTTCAGGACCCACCCGGGGATGCGCACCGCCAACGTGAACTCGGCTTGCCTCGCCGGCTTGACCTCGATCTTGACGTCGCCTTTCCAGGGGTACTCGGTCGTCTGGACGAGCTCGAGCTCGGTCCCGCCGACCTTCATCTTGCCCGTGCCTTGAGCGAAAAGGTTGACGTAGACCTTGTCGTTCGAGGCGGCGTAGAAATAGCCCGGCACCGAGGTCAGGATGCGGGCCACGTTCGGCGGACAACAGGCGCAGCTGAACCAGGGCACCCGCTCGTGCTGCCCGAACGAGGCCAGCGGATTAGGATAGAAGAACCGGTCGCCCGATAGCGAGATCCCTGACAGGACGCCGTTATAAAGGATGCGCTCCATGACGTCGGCGTACTTGGCGTCGAGTTCCAAGCGCAGCATCCGCGAGTTCCACAGGAACGTGGCGATGTTGGCGCACGTCTCGGCGTAGGCGCTCAGGTTCGGCAGCCGGTACGGCGGTCCGTATCCCTCCCAGCCCCCCGCCGCGCCGATCCCGCCCGTGATGTAGATCTTGGTCCCGGCCATGTCGGCCCAGATCTTGTCGAGAGCGGCGATGTAAGCGGCGTCGCCCGTGAGCGCCGCGACGTCGGCCGCGCCGGCATAGAGATAGCCGGCCCGCACGGCATGCCCGACGGCTTCGGTCTGCTCGACGAAGGGCTTGTGGTCCTGGGCGTATTCGCCGTAGAGGAGCTCGGTCTTGCCCTCGTTCTCGTAGGGGATGCGGCCTTCGGTCTTGCCGCGGGCGTCGATGAAGAACTTGGCCAGGTCGAGGTATTTGCGCGTCCCCGTGGCCCGGTAGAGCTTGACCAAGCCGATCTCGATCTCCTCGTGGCCGGGAGGATTGGTCCGCTTGCCGGGTCCGAACTCCCTGGCGACGAGGTTGGCGCTCTTGACCGCCACGGCGAGGAGCGTTTTCTTGCCGGTGGCCTGAAAGTGCGCGACGGCCGCCTCATAGAGATGCCCCAGGTCGTAAAGCTCGTGGCTCATGTAGAGATGCGACCAGCGCTCCTTGCCGAGCCAGGGCTGTGGCGGCGGGCCGCCGATCGTCCGCGCCGCGTAGAGATAGCCGTCCGGCTCCTGGGCCGCCGCGATCTTGGCGATGAGCCCATCGACGTACTTGTCGAGCTCGGGATCGGCATGCGTCGCCAGCGCATAGGAGGCCGCCTCGATGGTCTTGTAGACGTCGGAATCGTCGAAGGGGAAGCGGCTGCAGTACTTGCCGTCCGTCGCCCCGCCGATCGCGGCCGCAGCCAGCTCGAAGTTCTTGACCCGGCCAGTCTGCTCACTCTCCTTGAAGATGTGCGGGATGGTCACGGCCCGGTTCGTTTCCAGGCGTGGCGCCCAGAAGACGTCCGTGAGATGGACGTCCGTGAACGGCACGGGCGCCGCCGGATAGTCGGCCTTCGGCGCCTTGGCGCAGGTCACGGCCAGGAGCGGGAGGAGGGTCAGGACCAGCATCTTCGCCGCGCGAGCTCTTGTCATCGTCGACCTCCATTGAATAGCCAGACGGACATTTCGCCGTCGCCGCGGTGGGCCCAGGCGTAATACGGGATGAGCACGAGGCGGTGCGGCGTGAGCTTGGCCCCGGGCGCGAGCGTGCGGCGCGAGGCGGGCGGCGCGTCGGCCTCGTCGTCGGCCGCCGCGTCACGGCCGGCGCCCTGCCCGAGCCTGACGACCGCCGACGGATCGGCCGCCAGGGCCTCGCCCGCGAGCGTGACGATGCCCCCGAGCAGGTCCGGTCTCTCCTCCGGCTTGAGCGACGCCGTCTCGGGCAACACGATGTTGAGGGCCCGTCCGCCGTTGTCCGGAGCCTCGGCGCAGTAGACGAGCGGACCGCGCTCGACGGCCACGAAGCCCTCGTCGTCCTTGACCGCGGGATGGGCCACAACGCGCCGCGCGTCCATCGGCAGGACGACCTCGACGGTATCCCCCTTCTTCCAGGTCCGGCGGAGGCGGGCGAAACCCTTGTCCAGGTCGAGGGGCACGGCCCGTCCGTCGACCCGGATCGCGACCGGGGCGCCGCTCCCGGCCTGTCCTTCGTATCGGTAGAGGTCCGTCGGCACCGGATGTCCCTGGGCCCAGCCCGGGATCCGGACATAAAGGGCGAACGGGCCTCGCGCTTCCGGATCGATCGTCAGCCGGACCTTGCCATCCCAGGGATAGCGCGTCTCCTGCTTGACGGTCACGCGCTCGCCCGCGACCTTGAACTTC
The DNA here is from genome assembly GCA_963807525.1 of Candidatus Aminicenantota bacterium. GTDB lineage: Bacteria > Acidobacteriota > Aminicenantia > Aminicenantales > Saccharicenantaceae > RBG-16-66-30. The sequence goes on from CAWECI010000024.1 coordinate 37,796, forward strand.
GCCTCGCCCGCCGCGAACATATTGACATAAAGGACGTCGTCCTTGACCGCGTACACGTAGCCCGGGACCGACGGCAGGAACCGGCTGATGTTGCCGGGGCAGCAGGCCACGCCGAACCAGGGCGCCCGCCCCGCCCGGCCCTTGTTGAACATGTAGCGGCCGTCCGATTCGAGCGGGTTGGGATAGAAGAAGAGCGTCCCGTCGAGCGAGACGCCCGCCAGCACGCCGTTGTACATGACCCGTTCCATGACGTCGAGGTAGGCCGCGTCGCCGGTAAGCAGGAACATGCGGTGGTTCCAGAGGGCCATGCCGATCGAAGCGCACGTTTCGAGGTAGCCGGCGAGGTTCGGCAGCTCGTAGTTCTCGCCGAAGCGCTCCCGGTCGTGCCGCGCGCCGATGCCCCCCGTCAGGTACATTTTCTTGCCGGCGACGTTCTCCCAAAGACGGCGCACGGCATCGAAGTACGCCCGATCGCCTGTCAGCGCGGCCACGTCCGCCATGCCCGAAGCCATATAGGTCAGGCGGACGGCGTGGCCGACCGCCTCGTCCTGTTCGAGGGCCGGCTTGTGGGCCTGGATCTGGGTCGCGTCGTTGTAAATGGCGAAGCGGTTCCCCGGCGGGTACTGCTTCAGGGCGACTCCTCGGCCGCGCTGGTCCAGGAAGTACTTGGCCAGGCGGAGATAGTCCGTCTTTCCCGTCAACCGGTAGAGCTTGACCAAGGCCAGCTCGATCTCCTGGTGGCCGGGGAATCCGGGCCGCTGCCCCGCTCCGTCGCCGAAGGTCTTGACCACGAGGTCGGCGTTCTTCAGGGCCACATCAAGCAGCGTCCGCTTGCCCGTGGCCATGAAGTGGGCCGCGGCCGCCTCGTACAGGTGCCCGGCGTTGTAGAGCTCGTGGCTGATGGGGAGCTCCGACCAGCGGTCGGCGCCCGTCCCGGGCTGGACCTGGCCGGGGCTCGCTGTCCGCGGCGTATAAAGATAGCCGTCCGGCTCCTGGGCCGCGGCGATCTTAGCGATGACGCCGTCGAGATAGCGGTCGAGCGCGGGGTCCGGCTTGACCATGAGCGAATACGACGCGCCCTCGATCGTCTTGTAAACGTCGGTGTCGTTGTAGCGCTCGCCCGCGTACTCGCCCTTCATGAGCCCGCCCGCGATGGCGAAGTTGTCGATGCGGCCGGTCTCCTCGCACTTCTTGAGGATCGTCGGGATGGTGACCGTCCGGTTCGTCTCGATCCGGGGCGCCCAAAACCCGTCCGTGAGCCGGACCGCCGTGAACGGCACGGGCGTGATGGGATAGTCGGCCTTGGGCGCCTGGGGGAAGCCCGGGGCCAGGAGCAGGAATAGCCCCAATATTAAACGGGGGACGTGATACCTGTTTCCTATTTTCACGGACATCCATACTAGCACTTTTCGGCCCGATTTCCCTACTCGAGATGATCGGGCCATCATGTCGCCCGTTTTTTTTGCCCGATTTTTTGCTTCGCTTGACACCTCCGGAGCAAGCTATTAATTTATAAGTGCATCAGCAATGGGATCTTGCCCAGATCACCTCGAAAAGGAGGGACCATGCGAAGAACGCTCTGCTTGACCGCCCCGCCCGTGCTCCTGCTAGCCGCCGCGGTCGTGGGCCTCGTCTGGGGCCAGGGGGCGCAAAAAGCGCCGCCGATCACCCAGATCAACGCCCAGGTGCTCGGACCGCAGCCGCTCGGGCCGCTTCCGCCCGTCATGCACCCGCCCGGCAATCCGCCCTCGTCCGCGAAGATCCAGTTGGGGAAGGAGCTTTATTTCGATCCCCGGCTCTCTGCCGACGGCCAGATCAGCTGCGCGACCTGCCACAACCCGGCCCTGGGCTGGTCGGATAAGGGCCCGACGAGCGAGGGCATTCACGGCCAGCTCGGCGGCCGCCGGGCCCCGCCGGTCTCCAACGCGGCCTACAGCCCGCTCCAGTTCTGGGACGGCCGCTCGCCGTCGCTCGAAGACCAGGCCAAGGGTCCCATCCAGAATCCCATCGAGATGGGCAACACCCACGAGGCCATGATCCAGACGGTGTCGAAGATCTCGGCCTACGAGGCGGAGTTCAAGGCCGTGTTCGGCGGAGTGCCGATCACGGTCGACCAGGTCGCCGACGCCATTGCCTGCTTCGAACGGACCGTGGTCACGACCGACTCGCGCTTCGACCGCTACGCCCGCGGCGATCACGGCTCCCTGACCAAGCTCGAGAAGGAGGGCCTGGAGATCTTCAACGGCAAGGGCCACTGCACGGCCTGCCACTGGGGCCCCTACTTCAGCGACGGCCGCTTCCACAACCTGGGCGTTGCGCCCAAGGATCCCAAGGCTCCCGACCTCGGCCGCTACATCGTGACCAAGGACCCCTGCGACAAGGGCGCGTTCAAGACCCCCACCGTCCGCGACGCCTCCAAGCGCGCCCCCTACCTCCACGACGGCTCGGAAAAGACGCTCGAGGACCTGATCGAGTTCTACGACCAGGGCGGTGGCCATGATCCAAACCTGGATCATCTGATGGTCCCGCTCGGCCTGACCAGGCACGAAAGGACCGCCCTGGTAGCTTTCATCAGGTCCCTCGACAGCCTCAACCCGGAAGTGACGGACGTCAAGCCGATCGCCGTCAAGGACCTGCCGCGCTGAGGAGGAAGCCATGAAAAAGACGATCACAACCCTTCTTGCCGTTTCCGGCGCCCTCCTCGTCCTGTCGCAGACCGCCTTGGCCATCCCGGCCTTCGCCCGCAAGCACGCCTTCAACTGCAACATGTGCCACGTCGCCTTCCCCAAGCTCAACGACTTCGGGCAGCGCTTCCGCGACAACGGCTACCAGATCCCGGGCCAGCAGGGCAAGGAGAAGACCATCTTCCAAAGCTCGGTGCCGTTGGCCATCCGGACCAACGCCGGGTATAGCCTCTATCACATCGATGACCGGTCCGCCGCCGGTTTCCACATCTACGGCGTGGACCTGCTCTCGGGCGGCGTCCTCAACAAGAACATCTCTTACCTTTTCATCTACACGCCGCGGATCGACGAGCCTGCGGCCGATTTCACCGGCCCCGGAACCGGCAACAATCCTTGGCAACTGGCCGCCGTCGAATCGGCCGCCGTCGTCTTCAGCAACATCGTCCCCGACAAGCTCAACCTGCGCGTCGGCCGCTTCGAGCCCGACTTCCACCTGCTCAGCTCCAAGCGCAGCTACTACATCCTGCAGCCCTACGAGATCTACGACTTTGCGGGGACTCAGAGCAGCTTCGATTTCTCGGCCAACCAGATCGGCCTCGAGGCCACGGGCCGCTTCCGGCCGGGCTTGCGCTACGCCGTGGGCTACATCAACGGCACCGGCGGAAACCCGGACAACAACAAGTTCAACGACCTCTATGCGACGGTTTCGAAGGTTTTCGGCAAGGGCGAGGGCCAGTCGGCCGGCCAGCGCCTCGGGGTCTTTGGCTACCTGGGTTGGCAGCCGACCGCACCGGGCACGATGATCTCACCGCTGGGCGACACCGACGGAGGGGCCAACCGGACGTATTATCGCGTCGGCGGCGATATCAGCCTGAACTGGAAGACCTTCAATTTAGAAGGGCTAGCCTTCTACGGCTCCGACAACGGGGCCTTCAACCCGGTCGATCAGACGCGCCGCTACGACTTCTGGGGCGGCGTCGCCGAGCTCGACTGGGCCGGCTGCTTCGACAACAGGCTGGTCGCGTCCGTGATGTACAACTGGGTCCGGCCGCCGAGCTACGATAGTGCGGGGAGTGCCTTCAGGGTCGATGCCTATTCCGCCCTGGCCCGCTATTATGTCGGCAGCTGGTCGGCGGTCAACGTGGCCATCCACGCCGAATACACGCACCGCGTGTTCGGATCGATCCTGAAGATCAAGGACGATCTGGCCACGCTGATGATCGACTTCGCGTTCTGAAAGATAAATTTCTTATAATAGGTGGCGTGATATCCGTTACCCATTTTTGTCAGGGGGAATAATTAGGTAACGGATATCACGCCACCATTTTTAGCGGATCTCGACCGGGACAGGGCCGACGGTCCAGCCCTGGCGGCCGCGGACGACCGCCTTCTTGACGATCTTCCGGCTGCCGGCCTCGAGCGTGATCACGTATTCGCCGGGAGCGACCAGGCGCGGGCCGAACCCGAAGCCGGAAAATGCGCCCGGAGCCGGCATCTGACTTGGCCGGTGTGGCCGCATGTCCCAGCTCACGGTGTTGATCCCAGCCTCGCCCTTCCCCTCGAGCTCGGCCAGAACTTCGCCTTCGAGGTTGGCCACCGAGACCTTGACCGGCCCGTCGATCTTAGACTTCAGGTAATAGCGGATGTCGAACTCGTTCGGCTCGTTGGGCGTCAGGAGGTGGCTGTCGCCGAGCAGCTGATAGTTCCCGAGCGCGGAGGTCACCCGCTCCGTCCGCGGCCGGATGTCGAAGAGATGGACGTCTTCGCCCAGGACGCCGGCTTTGATCTCCTGAAGGACCGAGATATCGACGATGTATAAGCCGCGGCCGTACGTGGCGACGACGAGATCGTTCTCGCGCGGGTGGATGGCCAGGTCGGTGACCTTGACCGAGGGCAGGCCGGCCCGGAAGGGCAGCCAGGACGCGCCGCCGTCAACTGTGACGTAGAGGCCCCATTCCGTACCGGCAAAGAGCAGATCCGCGTTCTTGCGGTCCTGGATAATAACGTTGACCGGATGGCCAGCCGGCAGGTCGCCGGCGATCGAGGTCCAGGTCTCGCCGAAGTCCGTCGTCTTGTGGATGGACACGCGGTAGTCGTCGAGACGCCAGCCGGTCTTGGTCACGAAGGCCGTTCCAGCGGCATGCGGCGACGGGCAGACGCGGGTCACCCAGAAGTTGGCCGGGCCGCCCGCTGCGGCCAGCTTGGCCGTCCGGTCGAGCCAGGTCGCGCCGCCGTCTTTCGTCACCTGGACCTTGCCGTCGTCGGAACCGGCCCAGATGACGCCCGGCGCGGCCGGGGACTCGGCCAGCGTCGTCAGCGTGCAATAGGTGATGTTGCCCTCGCCGTGCTGTTTTGCGTCCTCGTTGGTCGTCAGGTCGGGGCTGATCTCCTGCCAGTGATCGCCCCGATCGAGCGACCGGAAGACGACCTGTGCGCCCGTGTAGACGATGGCCGGGTTGTGAGGCGAGAGGGCGATCGGCGGCGTCCAATTGAAGCGCAGGCGGGGCGCTCCGGCCGCCCGGCGCGGCGTGATCTGCGTCTGGACGCTCGTCTTCTGATCATAGCGCCACATCGTGCCCATCTCGCGGTTGTTGTAGACCCAGCGTGAGTCGGTCGGGTCGACGCAGTTGTACATGCCGTCGCCCTCGCCGACCGTGACCCAGTCGGCGAGCGAGATGTCGCCGGCCCAACCGTTGGACGGCCCCTTCCACGAGTCGTGGTCCTGCAGGCCGCCGTAGACGCTGTACGGGTCCTCCATATCGAGACCAATGGCGTAGAACTCGCCGAGCGGGATATTGTAGGCGTGATAGCTCGTCAGGCCGCGGTCGTAGGAGATGTTGACCCCGCCGTCCGAGCCGAAGATGAGCCGGCCCGGGTCGAGCGGGTCGATCCACATGCAGCGCCAGTCGCCGAAGGCCCGAGGCATGACGCCGTTGGACGGCCAGCTGACCCCTTTCCAGATCTTGCCGCCGTCGTTCGTCGAAAACAAGGACTGGCCCGTGATGTAGACGGTCTGAGGGTCTTCGGGGTCGATCCTGAGCTGATTGAACGAGTAAGGGGCTTTGTCGAGGGCGGCTTCATATCCGGCGTTCGCTTTGTGCCAGGTCTGGCCCGCGTCATCGCTGCGATAGACCTCGTTGCCCGCCGTCCGCTTGACGGGTTCGCCGCCTCGGCGCTTGTCCTGCTCGGCCTCTTGGGCCGTCGGCGGCCGCCGGTTGCCGTTCTCGACCACGGCGTAGAGGATCGCCGGGTTCTTCGGAAAGACGTCGAGTCCGAAGCGGCCGATGCGTCCGGTCGGCAGGCCGCCGGCGAGCCGCGTCCAGGTCGCTCCGCCGTCCGTCGTCTTGTAGATCGCGCTTTCCGGACCGCCGAGCTCATAGTGCCACGGCAGGCGGACCTTGTCGTACATGGCCGCGTAGAGGGTGTCCGGCGCCGACGCGACCAGGGCCAGATCCACGGCCCCGATCTTGTCGTTGACGAAAAGGACTTTCTTCCAGGTCTTGCCGCCGTCGACCGTCTTGAAGACGCCGCGTTCCGGGTTCGGCGAGAAGAGGTGCCCCATCGCCGCGACGTAGACCGTGTTCGGGTCCTTGGGATGGATGACGACACGGGCGATGTGCTGCGAATCGCCGAGGCCCATGTTCGTCCAGGTCTTGCCGGCGTCGACGGACTTCCAGATGCCGTCGCCCGAGCTCGACGAGCGGGCGCAATAAGCCTCGCCCGTCCCGACCCAGACGACATTCGGGTCAGACGGGGCCACGGCGACGTCGCCGATCGAGAGCTTGGGCTGAGCGTCAAAGACCGGCTCGAAGGTCGTGCCGGCGTTCACGGTCTTCCACACTCCGCCGTTGCGAGTCCCGACATAGAGCGTGTAGAGGTGGCCGCGCGACGGGCCGGCAGGAACGGCAAAGCTCGTCACCCACGACCCGGCGCGATAAGGGCCGAGGGAGCGCGAGGTGAAGACCTTGAGGAGGTCTTCGGGGAACCGGCCCGTTGCCTGCGGGGCCTGACCGGCCGAGAGGCCGGCGATGACGGCGACAGCCACGAAAACACGCGATAGGGCACGGATGCGCATGAGACCTCCTCGGTTCAGGGTTGGGCCATCCGCTCAATGGCCAGATAGCCTAGGTAAATCAGCTTGCCGTTGACCTCGAGCCTCTCCTCGGGCCCGGCGACGGGCACATCGGCCTTCGAAGCCCTGGTCAGCCGATCGTCAAAGATGGCCAGCGGGAACCACTGCCGGAGCTTCCTCACGAGGATCTCGAAATTCGCCGGGGCGGAGGGGGACAGATCGGGACCCAGGAAGGTGTAATCCAAGCGGTTCTGGAACATCTCAACGCGCGGATCCGGGGATCGCCTGTCGAAGATCCGCACGAAGTCCTCGGCTCGGAACGACTCCCGGGTGGCCTTCCGGGTGACCTGACGAACGATCGGGATGCCGCCGGCGAGCACGGTCGCCGGAACGTTGAGCGTCATCTTTGTGGTCGAGATCGTTTCCTGCGCGGCGCTCTTCACCCGCCCTCTGAGGATCAGGAACACGTCCCCGGGCTCTACGCTGACCTCCCGGCCGGGCCGATCCCTGAACAGCGCCGCTCCGTCGCGAAAAATCACGGCGTGCGCGGCGAAGCCCGCAGAGCGGCTTCGGAGCTCGAAATCCCCGCACACGAAGGCGGCGAGCCCGGCGTCCCTCAGGCCTTGGGCCATCGCCTTCGCTGCGCCGGCGTCCTTGACGGAAGCGATGATCCTGGGGATCTCGCCGACGAGCAGGAGCCTCGCGTCGGGGACCTCCTTGCCGGTGATGGAAGCCACCCGTTTGAGGAGCTCTCCATCGAACGTTCTTGGAGGAGTCACGGCGACATAGAAGATGCCGCGGGCCTCGTCTCGCTTCTCTCCGGGTTTGCTGTCCAGCCGAGTTCTCCTTGCTGGAGATCAAGCCCATCCTAGCATCGTCAAGGGGACCGGTCAATGAAGGCCGAGGATCGGAATGGCGGTTGCCCCCGGTCCCTCCCTGAGTATAATAGGGGCTGACGGCAAACCGGCGTTCGCGCCGTCGCGGAGGATCCATGGTCACGAAAACAGCCAAGTACGCCCTCGGCCTCGACTTCGGCACCAACTCCGTGAGGGCCCTCGTCGTTGACATCTCGAACGGCGACGAGGTCGGGACCGCGATCTTCGACTATCCGAGCGGCGCCGCCGGCATCCTGCTCGACCCCAAGGACGCCAATCTGGCCCGCCAGAACCCGGCCGATTGGATCCAGGGCATCGAGTGCGCCGCCCCCGCCGCCCTGGCCGAGGCCAAGAAGAACGACAAGGCCTTCGACCCCGTCAACGTCATTGGCATCGGCGTCGACACGACCGGCTCGACGCCCCTCCCCGTCGACCGCGCCGGAACGGCCCTCGCCCTCTACAAGGAATTCAAGAAGAACCCCAACGCCCAGGCCTGGCTCTGGAAGGACCATACCGGCCACGCCGAGGCGGCCGAGATCACGGCCCTGGCCGCGGTCGAGCACCCTGAGTACCTGGCCAAGTGCGGCGGCACCTATTCGTCCGAATGGTTCTGGAGCAAGATCCTCCACTGCCTGCGGACGGACCCCAAGGTGGCCGCGGCCGCCTTCTCCTGGGTCGAGTGCGCCGACTACATCCCCGGCCTGCTCACCGGCATCGCCGACCCGCTGCGGATGAAGCGCAGCCGCTGCGCCGCCGGCCACAAGGCCATGTTCAACGCCAAGTGGGGCGGCCTCCCGGCCAAGGCCTTTCTGGCCAAGCTCGACCCGCGCCTGGGCGAGCTTCGCGACCGGCTCTACGACAAGACCTCCACGTCGGACGTCGCCGCCGGCGGCCTGACCAAGGACTGGGCCAAGAAGCTCGGCCTCCGTCCCGGCATCGCCGTGGCCGTCGGCTCGTTCGACGCCCACCTCGGCGGCGTCGGCTCCGGCGTCGACACCGGCCGCTTCGTCAAGATCATTGGCACCAGCACCTGCGACATCTGCGTTTGGCCCATCTCGAAGAAGCTGCCCGACGTCCCCGGGCTGTGCGGCATCGTCGACGGCTCGGTCCTGCCGGGTTTCCTCGGGCTCGAGGCCGGCCAATCCGCCGTCGGCGACATCTTCAACTGGTTCGTCAACGTCATCGAGCCGGGCGGCCCGAAAAAGGGCTCGCACGCCGCCCTGACCCGCAAAGCCGCCGCGCTCAAGCCCGGCGAGTCGGGCCTGCTCGCCCTGGACTGGCTCAACGGCAACCGCACCGTCCTCGTCGACCAGCGCCTGACCGGTCTCATCCTCGGCCTGACCCTGCACACCAAGCCCGAGGAGATCTACCGGGCCCTCATCGAGGCCACGGCCTTCGGCGCCTTGACCATCATCCGCCGTTTCGAGGAATACGGCGTCAAGATCCGCGACGTCGTCAACTGCGGCGGCATCGCCGAGAAGAACCCCCTGGTCATGCAGATCTACGCCGACGTCACCGGCCTGGAGATGAAAGTGGCCCGCTCGGCCCAGACCTGCGCCCTCGGCGCGGCCATGGCCGGGGCCGTGGCCGCCGGCCGCAAAGGCAACGGCCACGCCACCTTCGCCGATGCCCAGGCCGCCATGGGCGGCGTCCGCCGCACCGTCTTCAAGCCGAACGCCGTCCGGCACAAGGTCTATCTCGAGCTCTATGGCCTCTACCGCGAGCTCCACGACGCCTTCGGCACCAAGAGCTGGAGCGGCGGCCTGTTCCACGTCATGAAGGACCTGCTGGCGATCAAGGACCGTCAAAGGGGGTAGACCGATGCTCGCCGAGCTCAAGGAATCCGTCTGGAAGGCCAATCTCGAGCTGGCCAAGTCGGGGCTGATCATCCTGACCTTCGGCAACGTCAGCGGCATCGACCGGCGCCGCGGCATCCTGGCCATCAAGCCGAGCGGGGTGCCCTACGACAGCCTCAAAGCGGAGGACATGGTCCTCGTCGACCTCGAAGGCTCGGTCGTCGAGGGCTGGCTCAGCCCATCATCGGACACGCCGACGCATGTCGAGATCTACAAGGCCTTCGACCAGGTCGGGGGGGTGGCCCACGCCCACAGCCCCTACGCGACTATGTTCGCTCAGGCCCGCCGCGAGATCCCCTGCCTCGGGACGACCCACGCCGACCAGTTCCACGGTCCGGTCCCCGTCACGCGGCTCCTGGCCGAGGCCGAAGTGGCCGGCGCCTACGAGTGGAATACCGGCCGCATCATCGTCGAGCGCTTCGCCGGGATCGACCCGCTCGAGGTGCCGGCCGTGCTCGTCGCCGGGCACGGGCCGTTCACCTGGGGCCGGACGCCAGCGGAGGCCATCGAGACGGCCCTCATCCTGGAGCAGACGGCCCACATGGCCTATGGCGCGCTGGCCCTCGATCCCCGCATTGGCCCCATCGACAGCTTCGTCTCGGATAAGCATTACAGCCGCAAGCACGGACCCGACGCCTATTACGGGCAGAAAAAGGAGGACGAACAATGACGAACATCCCCAAGGTGCGGCTGGGCCTGGTGGCCGTCAGCCGCGACTGCTTCCCCATCGAGCTCTCGCGCAAGCGCGCGCTGCGCGTCGCCGACGAGTGCCGGAAGGCCGGCGTCTCCATCACCCGCGTCCCGACGGTCGTCGAGAACGAGAAGGACGTCCTCCAGGCGCTCGAGGAGCTCAGGGCCAAGAAGGTCAACGCCCTGGTCATCTATCTCGGCAACTTCGGCCCCGAGACGCCCTCGACCCTGCTGGCCCAGAAGTTCGACGGGCCGGTCATGGTCGCGGCGGCCGCGGAAGAGTCGGGCAAGGACCTGATCAACGGGCGCGGCGATGCTTACTGCGGACTGCTCAACAACTCCTACAACATGGGCCTGCGGAAGCTCCGGCCGTACGTGCCCGAGTACCCCGTCGGCATGCCCGACGAGGTCGCGGCCATGATCGCCGGGTTCGTCCCGGTCGCCCGGATCCTGCTGGGCCTGCGCAAGCTCAAGATCTTCGGCTTCGGCCCGCGGCCGCAGGACTTCCTGGCCTGCAACGCGCCTATCAAGCCGCTCTACGACCTCGGCGTCGAGATCATGGAGAACAGCGAGCTCGACCTCTACGACATCTTCAAAAAGGCCGAGGGCGATCCCAAGGTCAAGGCCGTGGCCGCCGACATGGCCCGCGAGCTCGGCGCCGGCAATGCCTATCCCGACCTCCTGAACAAGCTGGCCCAGTTCGAGGTCGCCCTGCTCAAGTTCATGGGGGCGAACTTGGGCGCGTCGGAGTTCGGCGTCTTCGCCGACAAGTGCTGGCCGGCCTTCGAGAGTTACTTCGGCTTCGTCCCCTGCTACGTCAACTCGCGGCTGGCCTCGCGCGGCATCCCGGTCGCCTGCGAGGTCGATATCTACGGCGCGCTCAGCGAGTACATCGCGACGTGCGCCACCGAGCTTCCCGCGACCATCCTCGACATCAACAACACGGTGCCTTATGACATGATCGCGGCGGCCAAGAAAGAGGCCAAGGGCTACAAGGCCACGGATCTCTTCATGGGCTTCCACTGCGGCAACACGCCGGGCGCCTGCATGCTCGATCCGGCCATGCGCCACCAGCTGATCATGCACCGGCTCATGGAGACGGGCAAAGCGCCGGACATCACCCGCGGCACGCTCGAGGGCCGGATCAAGACGGGCGGGATCACGATCTTCCGGCTCCAATCGACGGCCGGGACAGAGCTCAAGTCCTACATGGCCGAGGGCGAGGTCCTCGACATCGACCCGAAGTCGTTCGGCGGCATCGGCGTCATCGGCATCAAGGAGATGGGCCGGTTCTACCGTCACGTCCTCATCGAGAAGCGCTTCCCGCACCACACGGCGGTGGCCTTCGCGCCCGTCGGAAAGACCCTCTGGGCGGCCATGCGCATGCTCGGGGTGGACGATATCGGCTTCAACCGCCCGGCCGGAATGCTCTACCCGACCGAGAACCCGTTCTGAAAATAGGGTGGCGTGATATCCGTTTCCTATTTTCTCCAGGGGCGATAATTAGGAAACGGATATCACGCCACCATTTTTATTCTTATTCTTCCGGACGTGGCTCCCTTAGTTCCCGCGGCGCTGCGGCGTCGGCGCGTTCATGTCGAAGTACTTCCGGGGCAGCTTCTCGTCGCGCATCGCGGCGTTGTAAACGAACCAGGCCATGACCGTCGCGGCCTGCATCAGGTCGGGCCGGGACAGGTGGTCGTAGACGTCCATGTTCGAGTGGTGCGTGATGGTGCCGTAGTCGAGCGTGTCCTGGATGAACTGGAAGCCGGGCAGGCCGACGCCATCGAAGGACAAGTGGTCCGTGCCGCCGGTATTCCGGTAGGTCACGGTGCCGGCCCCGAGGTCCTTCATCGGTTCGAGCCACTGGGCGAAGATCGGCACCACGGCGCTGTTGCCCTGGGCGTAGATGCCGCGGACCTTGCCGCTGCCGTTGTCGAGATTGAAATAGGCCGCGAGCTTGTCGTACTCCGGCTTCTTCTCCTTCTTGGTCCGGTCGAAGAAGTGGTTCGTGACATAGACGCGCGACCCGACGAGGCCCTGTTCTTCCGCGTCCCAGAGGGCCATGCGGATGGTCCGGCGGGGCTTCACGCCGAGCGCTTTGAGGATGCGCATGGCCTCGAAAGCCACCGCGCTGCCGGCTCCGTCGTCCGTGGCCCCCGTACCGGAGTGCCAGGTGTCAAAGTGCCCGCCGAGCATGACGATCTCGGACTTGAGCTTGAGGTCGACGCCGGGGATCTCGGCGATGATGTTCGTGCCCTGAAGATCGTCGGCCGTGAACCGGGCCTGGACCTCGATCTCCATCGTCACGGGGACGTTCTTGCCGAGGATGCGGACGATGCGGTTGTACTGCTCGGTCGCGACGACGATGGCCGGCGGAGGATTCGGGGAGCCCTTGGCCCGCGAACCGCCGCTCGCCACAAAGACCGTGCCGTCCCGGCCGCGGCCGGGCTCGAGGGTGGCGCCGATGCTCTCGGAGCCCAAGAACTTGAGAATGGCCTGCTGCAGCTGCATGCGGGCTTGCATGTCGCCCATCTGGGGCTGGCCGGGCCGGCGGCCGGCGCCGGGTTCCGGGGCCATTTCGAGCTTCTCGAGGTCCGGATCGGAAAGCCGGGAGGATTCGGGCTCGAAGGAGCTCGGCAGCTCCTGCTCGCCTTGCGTCAGGACGATGGCATCCTTGAGCTTGCCCTTGTACTGGTCGAGGTCGGCCGGCGTCTTGATCGAAAGCAGGACCGCCGGGCCCTTGAGGACGCCGTTCGTGCCCGACGTCCAAGCCTTGGGAAAGCCGATCAGGGGCATGTATTGGGGCGAGGTCATGGCGGCGTAGAACTTCTGGAGCTCCCAGCTGCGCCCGAACGGTCCGTAGGGTTCCATGGCGACATTGACCAAGCCCAGCTCCTTGGCCTGGCCGACGACCCACTCCCCGGCCTGGACGTACTGGGGCGAGTCGGGCAGCCGCGGGGCGTAGATATCGCAGAGGTATATCAGAAAATCGGTGATCTTCGAGTTCTGGAGGCCTTCGGTGCGGATGCGGTCGGCCATCTGGAGATCGAGCTTCTCCTGGGCCACGGCGGTGAGCGAGAGCAGAAGGGCCAGAATGACGATCGCAAACGTCGAACGGGTCAAAGATTTTTTCATGCGCTCCTCCTTCCTAAAGCTGGACTATACGCCCGCCGCTCCGGACTGTCAAAGAGCCGTCCGCCCGTGTGTCGCGTTTCGCTTCGGAATTCCCCGGACCTGCCTTATAATAAGAGGACCATGAGAGCGGCCTTCCTGACCGGCGTCCGGGCGATCGAGATCCGGGAAACTCCGGCCCCGCGGATCGTCCGGGACGACGACGTCATCGTCCGCAGCCGGGCCGTGGGCGTCTGCGGCAGCGATCTTCATTACTATCTGTCTGACCGCGTCGGCGCCGACAAGGTGTCCTATCCCTTCATCCCCGGGCACGAATGCGCCGGCATCGTCGAGGAGGTCGGACAGGGCGTCGCCCGGGTCAAGACCGGCGACGCGGTCGTCATCGAGCCGGCCGTTTCCTGCGGCGCCTGCGACCAATGCCGGACCGGCCGGCCCCACACCTGCCGCAAGCTCCTGTTCCTCGGCCATTATGGCGAGCTCACCGGCGGCATGGCCGAATTCGTCCTGGCGCCGGAGCGGAACTGCGTGCCGCTGCCGGCCAAGATGACCGTCGTCCAGGGCGCGCTGGCCGAGCCGTTGTCGATCGCTCTTTACGCGGCCGGACTGGGCGGCTCGCTCCGCAACAAGGCTGTCGGCGTCCTCGGCGCCGGGCCGATCGGATTATGCCTGATCATGGCCCTCAAGGCGGACGGCAGCGGACCCGTTTACGCCACAGAGAAGGTCGCGGCCAGGCTCGAAGCCGCGGCCAAGTCGGGCGCCGATTGGACAGGCGATCCGGACCGCGAGGACATCGTCGCGGAGATCCGGGCCCGCGAATCCCTGGGTCTCGATCTCGTCTTCGAGGTCTGCGGCGAACAGTCCGCCCTGGACCAGGGGGTGGCCCTGCTAAAGCCCGGCGGGACGCTGGTCGTCGTCGGCATCCCGCTCGAGCCCCGCGTCTCGTTCGACAGCTCTTTCGTGCGCCGTCGGGAGATCCGGGTCCAGAACGTGCGCCGCCAGAACAAGTGCCTGGAGAGGGCCGTGGGCCTGATCCACACGGGTCGCGTCAAGCCCGATTTCCTGGCCACGCATTTCTTCAAGCTGGACCAAGCCCGCGAGGCCTATGAGTTGGCTGCCGCCCGCCGGGACGGCGTTCTCAAGGCCATCGTCGAGCCATAGCAAGGGACTGTCCCCCGAGGGGGAATATCCGACCGTAATAAAACGAGAATTGGCCTCCTGGTTACGCGTCTTTCTAATTGGAGCACGAATCCGCGATGCAGTGCCTGGCTTGCCATAGTTATGTAAGTGTGTAATGATGTATGTATGGATATAAAGAGAAAGGCCATGAAGCGCGTGAACGTCATCCTCGAGACCGAACTCTATGAAAAGGCGCGGGTCGTAGGCTTCATCAGAAAAAGGAGCTTATCCGAGATCGTCCGCGACGCCCTCCGGGACTGGCTCCGGACGAACGTCGATGAAAGAGCCGAACTCGTCCTGTCCGAAAAGGACGAACGCGAACTGCTCAGGATACTCGCCGAAGACGAATTCATTCCTTTTGAGCGAGCCAAAAAAGAGCTCGGCCTTTAGATGAAGCCATCGTTTGGAAGGACCGCCCTGAAATTTCTGGCGCGGTGCGGGGATAAAGAGAGGACAAGGCTCGTCGAGGCGATCGGAGAATTGCCGGACAAGGGGGATATCCGAAAGCTCAGAGGTCAGGTCATCACGAACATCTACCGGCTTCGCGTCGGAAGGCATCGGATCGTCTTCGCCCGGGAGGGCAACGAAATCAGGATTATCAAGATCGACACCAGCGGCGACGTCTATAAATAGCGGGAAACCGACTGGCGCCGCATGAGGCTTATATCTCGCTGAAGCCGATCGCCTTGAGATATTCGAAGGTCGGGTCATAGAAGGACGGGTTTCGCGTCGGATCATCCTTGTCTCCAGGCGGGACGACGATCACCATGCCCTGTCGGGCGCGGGTCAAGAGAACGCGGTAGGCGTTCTTTTGATATTTTCGCCTGTCCGGATCGTTGATATTCCTCCAGCATCGCCTAGAAAAGACTTGTGGATCCATCCGGTCCGCGCGTAGCGGAAAAGTAGTACTCGCGATTCACTTCATCTTTTCCCGCATCCTGGCCTCGTTCTCGGCCGGCCAGTAGCCGCAATCGAGCTCGAGGAAGACGGACGTGTAAGGAACGGCCAGCGTCGTTTTGACCATGACGATCTTGAAGGTCCTGCCGGCCTGGTCGAGCCGAGCGATGAGATCCTCGTGAAGGATGGGCTTGGCGCCCCGGCCCGCGAGCATCTCGCCCAGCCGCCTCTTCGTCGCGTCGGCGCCGGGGGCGAGGTCTTCACTGACGAAATCCAGCTCCTTGTCGAGCCAGACCTTGGGCCGGATATGCTTGGCCCCGTCGACCGCCTTGAGGACCTTCTCGAGCACGGTGAAATGATCCTCGCCCGTCACGATGGTCTCGATCCCCGGGCTGATCTGGAGGGGGAAGGCCGAGTCGGCCACCACGATCCAGTTGCGGTGCCCGAGGGCCGGTAAATACGCATCCAGTCTCTGTTCCCAGCTCGGAGCCTTCGGTTCGACGGTTATCGGCACGGCGGCAGCCTCCTTGTTCTCGTGGTCCTCGCGCTCACACGCGGCGACGGCCGCGAGCAGGATGAGCAGTCCTACGATCGGCATCTTGGCACGCATGGAAATCTCCTTTTGGGGCCATTTTAAGCGGCTCCCTTCCCCGATGTAAAGGAACGATTTGATTTCTCCGGCCGGTTATGGCACATAAGGAGTATCTTTTAAGAATAAGGAGAGGGTCATGACAGACGGACAAGCTCCCATCAAGATCGACAAGACGAACCTGATCAAGGCCGGGAGGATCCCGGTCATCGCCGCGGCCATAGGCGGCGCGCTGTGGCTGCTGGGCGCCATAGGCGGCCTCCTGGGGGTCCTTTTCTGGGTCATCGCCGCTTTCGCCGGCTATTGGTACGTCGGCCAGGTCCTTAAGTCGGGGGCCAAGCCGCCTATGGTCGAGATCGCCGTCAACGGGGCCATCCTGGGCGCGGTCGTCGGCCTGACCTACTCCGTCATCACCTGGATCGCCATCAGCATCCGCTATCCCGGCTTCGTCGGCCTGGCGTATAGCTGGGGCATCGGCTCCATTGTCCGCGTCATCCTGGAGGGAGGCATCGGCGGTGCGATCGGCGCGGCCGCCTGGTATGCCTACAAGTCGGGGATGATCAAGACCAAGTGATCCCAACGACAACACCCGCCGCCTGACGGATCGATCCCATTCTGAGGGGTGACGGTCCGGGGCGGGTCGATCTCAGCCGGGCAGAAGCCGGTGGGTCGTCTTGATGGGCACGACCGGCTTGAGCATGGCCCAGACGGGGCAGAACCGTTCTTCCGAGAGGGCGATGGCCTTCTCGACGGACGGACCGTCGACGCGGCCGCCGCGGAACTCGAAGTCGAGCTCGATCGAGGTCAGCACGGTCGGGTGGATCTCCCGCTTGGTCCCCTTGGCGTGGACGAGCAGGTCCTGGACCTCCTGACCCATGCGCTTGAGCAGGCCGACCACGACCTGGCCGCTGCAGGACGACAGGCTGGCCAGGAGGAGCTCGAGCGGCACGAATCCATCGACATCCTCGCCCTCGGCGGCGAAATCGATCTCCACGGATCTGCCGGACCGGCCCGAGACGCCGTTAAATCTCATGCCGCCTTTGAAGACGACGTCCGCGTGGACTTCTTTGGCCATCTCCCTCTCCTTGGGGCCGTGAAGGACGCCCCGGGCTACTATCCTACGGCACGGCGGCTGGCGTCAAACTTGCGGCGCGGCGGCCTTCCGCCGGAAGAAATCGCGGATCGCCTTGGCCGTCCGGGCCACCGGCGGCGTGAGCCCGGCCCCAAAGGCCAGGTCGGAGGGCACGATGCCGAGCAGGAAGACCGTCTTACCGGCGGATTCGAGGAACCGACCGCTGAACGACAGGGCCAGCTTGTGCGTCGAGAAGCTCTCGGCTTCGGGGAATTCGGCCAGCGGGCCGAAGACGATCGACCCCGGCGGCCCGGGCGCCGCGACGGCGTCGATGAAGATCACGTTCCGGCACTCGGCACGGGCCAGGGCATGGACGAAGTTCTCGGGGACGTCCTGGGCGTCGACGGTCGAGACGTTCGTTCCGGCCAGCCCCTCCCTGACGGCCCCGATGATCCAGGGCCCGACACCGTCGTCCCGGCGCAGGGGATTACCGACACCGACCAGGCAGGTCGGCTCGCGCAGGCGCGCGGCCAGGACGGAGCCTTCACCCAAAACGTCAGGGCTGCCGGCCGGGGCCAAAGGGATCTTTTCGTCAGTCGAGATGGTGTCCTCCGGGATCTCTGCGGGCGATGGATATATACAACAATGCCCATAGGCTGTACAGGGAAACGCCCGCGCCGGTCAAATGGGTTCTTTGACGTCCATCGAGGAAACGGACGGCCCGACCCGGGGCCCAAGGCGAGTCCCGGGTCGGCCGCCGATCCCCAATAACCCCTCACATTTTGCGGGTGAAGACCATTTCCAGGGTCCTCACGAACTGGCCATCGGGCCCTGCCATATAGAGCTCGAACCGGTACTTCCCGTCGGCGATGAAGGAAACCTCGGTCTTGATCTTCTGCATCGTCTTCCCGTCGGTCATCGGATCGGGCGACTCGCCCGTCGAGGTCATGACGTTGCCCGTGGGGTCGAGCGTGCCGGTCATGACCAGGAAGTTGGTGTCCCAGCTGTCGATCCAAAGGGTCTCGTAAACGTTCTTGAAGTTATTGTAGCCGTTCAGCTGGAACCCCTTCGAAGGCGTGTTGCCCATCATGCCGTCGAAATCGGACCTCAG
Organism: Candidatus Aminicenantota bacterium; assembly: GCA_963807525.1. GTDB lineage: Bacteria > Acidobacteriota > Aminicenantia > Aminicenantales > Saccharicenantaceae > RBG-16-66-30. Next base: position 55,953 of record CAWECI010000024.1, read on the forward strand.
GTAACGGCCGTCGAGGATGAGCTGGCTCTTCATCGTGCCCTTGCTCTTTTGCGGCTGCCCGCCGGGCATCGGCGGCGTGGCCGTGATCTCGACGTCCCAGACGCCGGCGAGGCGCTTGAGGAACTCGTGAGGTTTCCCCGGCGTCCCATATTTCATCATCTGGGCCTGCATCGTGTCCCGGGCCGGCTCGGCCTGATCCTGGAACATGATCGGAAGCGCCTGGATGACCAGAATGCCGAGGCCGGTGATCACCCCGGCCACAAGCGTAAAACGAGACATTCTCATGACCCTCCTCCTTTTCCTTGCCCTCTCTCCGTCATGACGAGTTCAGGAGTGGCAAGTTTCATGCCAGGCCGGGCCTGCGGTGTCTTACAGGCCAAGGGTTTCGGCGGACGCGACGCCTTCCCCGGATGGTCTTGCTGGGCGGAACTCTGTCCCGGACCGGAAGACGACCGGCGTTCGCCCTGGGGGCGTCTCCCCTGTCAGGGCCAAGGGCCACCCGCCGGGATCACCTGGCACGGAAATTGCCCCGCACAGGGTCAGAGGTGACGAACATGCCTACCCGCAGGAGTTCGGCTGTCTGGGAAGGATCATTCCGAGAAGGAAAAGGGTCGGTCAAGCTGGCGAGCGGCCTCTTCGAGGCCCCTTATTCCGCCGCCTCCCGCTTTGAGAACGGACCGGGCACCAACCCCGAGGAGCTCATCGGCGCCGCCCATGCCGGCTGCTTCTCCATGGCCCTGGCTTTGATCTTGAGCGGGCAGAAAACCCCGCCGAAGAAGATCGAGACGACGGCGGACGTCGCGATCGAGCCGGACGGCCAGGGCTACACGATCATGTCGATCGCCCTGCACACGACGGCCGAGGTCCCCGGCGCTTCGGAGGCGGACTTCCAGAAGGCCGCGGAGATGGCCAAAGCAGGCTGCCCGGTGTCCAAGGCCCTGAAAGCGACGCCGATCACGCTCGAGGCGCACCTCTTAAAATCATGATTCCTGACTAGCGAAATCGATCTCGAGGCGGCGAGGGAAGTTGCCTCGAAGATCCCCGTCCGTGGAGGGGGGACCCGCGCAGCGGGGGGAACCGGACGACTGGTTCCCGGGGGGCCGGGGAGCTAGAGGCAATTCCCGAGCAAAAGCCAGAGAGATTGATTTCGACCTTAGAGCTCCTGGTGTTCGGTGCGGTGGATGATCTCGTTCTGGAGCTCGGTCGAGCAATCGACGAAGTAATCGCTGTAGCCGGCGACACGAACGATCAGGTCGCGGTGCTGCTCCGGGTGGGCCTGGGCCTCGCGGAGGGCGTCGGCGGTGACCACGTTGAACTGGATGTGGTGGCCCATGAGGCGGAAGTACGACCGGACCAGGTCCTTGACGCCGCGCAGGCCCGTTTCATCGGACAGGAGCTGGGGCGTAAACTTCTGATTGAGCAGCGTGCCGCCCGTCCGGATGTGGTCCATCTTGCCGAGGGACTTGACGACGGCCGTCGGGCCCTTGCGGTCCGCGCCCTGGACGGGGGAGACGCCTTCCGAAACGGCGTCGCCCGCCAGCCGCCCGTCGGCCGAGGCCCCGGTCATCTTGCCGAAATAGATGTGGGCCGTCGTCGGCAGGAGGTTGATCCGGTAGGTGCCGCCCCGCGGGGAGGGCCGCCCGTCGACCGCCTCGAAGTAGGCCTCGAAGACGCGGGTCATCAGGCCGTCGGCGTAGTCGTCGTCGTTCCCGAACTTGGGCGTCCGGTTGAGGACGCGCTGGCGCAGGGCCTCGTGGCCGGCGAAATTGTCCCTGAGGGCCGCGAGGAGCTCGGCCATCGTGAAATGCCTCTCGTCGAAGACGTTGAAGCGGATGGCGCTGAGGATGTCGGTGATCGTGCCCACGCCGACGCCCTGGATGTAGTTGGTGTTGTAGCGGGCGCCGCCGGCGTGGTAGTCCTGGCCGTTCTTGACGCAGTCGTCGATGAGGACCGACAGGAACGGCGCCGGGAGATACGTGGCGTAGAGGCGCTCGATGACGTTGCTGCCGCGGACCTTGATGTCGACGAAGTGGCGGATCTGTTTGCGGAAGGCCTCGAAGAGCTCGTCGAAGGTCCCGAATGCGGCCGGGTCGCCGGTCTCGAGGCCGATCTTCTTGCCCGTGCGCGGATCGACGCCGTTCCCGAGCGTGATCTCGAAGACCTTGGGCAGATTGAAATAGCCGGTCAGGATGTAGGCCTCCTTGCCGAAGGCCCCGGACTCGACGCAGCCGCTGGAGCCGCCGTTGCGGGCGTCGGCGACCGACTTGCCCTGCCGGACGAGCTCCTGGACGATGGCGTCGGTGTTGAAGATCGAGGGCTGGCCGAACCCGGTCTTGACGATCTTGAGGGCCCGGAGCAGGAACGCGTCGGGCCCCTTGGCGCTGATCTGGACCATGGAGCTCGGCTGGAGGATGCGCATCTCCTCGATGACGTCGAGGAGGAGGTAGCTCAGCTCGTTGACGCCGTCCGTGCCGTCCTCTTTCAGGCCGCCGACGTTGATCAGGGCGAAATCGGTGTAGGTGCCGCTCTCCTCGGCCGTGACGCCGACCTTGGGCGGGGCCGGCTGGTTGTTGAACTTGACCCAGAAGGCCTGGAGCAGCTCGCGGGCGGACTCCTTCGTCAGCGTGCCGTCGGCCAGGCCCTCTCTGGTAGAAGGGCCAGAGGTGCTGGTCGAGCCGGCCGGGGTTGAACGAGTCCCAGGTGTTGTATTCGATGATGACGCCGAGGTGGATGAACCAGTACATCTGCAGGGCTTCCCAGAAATCGCGGGGCGCCTCGGCCGGGACGCGGTCGCAGACCTCGGCGATGCGCTCCAGCTCCTTTTTGCGGAGAGGATCATTCTCGGCCGAGGCCAGTTCGCGGGCCTTGGCGGCGTGCCTCCGGGCGAAGGAGATCACGGCCTCCGTGCTGGCGTGCATGGCCTTGAGCTCCTCCTGCTTGTCGTAGGCGGCCGGGTCGGTCATGAAGTCGAGACGGGCCAGGGACGCCTCGATGTCCTTCTGGAAATCGCGGAGCCCCTTCCTGTAGATCTTGCCGTCGAGGACGGTGTGGCCGGGGGCCCGTTGCTCCATGAACTCGGTGAAGATCCCGGCTTCGTAGGCGTCGATCCAGGCCGGGGTCATCTCGGCGAAGATGCGGTCGCGCTGGGAGCGGCCCTGCCAGAACGGGATGATCTCCTCGGCGTAGAGGCGGCGCGTTTCCTCGTCGGAGGCGAAGGCGGTCTTCTTGCGGTCGTTGAGATAGCGGAGGTCCTGGAGCGAGTGGATGCAGACCTCGGGATAGGTCGGAGTGGCCTTGGGCGCGGGGCCGCGCTCGCCGACGATGAGCTCGCCCTCGTTGAAGACGATGGCCTTGTGCTCCATGATGTGCTTGAAGGCCAGGGCATGCTGCATCGGCGCCGACAGGCCCCGGCTCTCGGGCTGCTTATAGAACTCGGTGATGAGCCGGGCCCGTTCGGGGCTGAGGGTCGGCTTGGCCTCGAGGGTCTGCTGCCTGAGCTTCTTGATGCGTTCGTTCATGATCATCCTCCGCGGTGGACATCGAAGCCCGCGTCCCGGAAGGCCTCTTCGATCGCGGCCAGGCGTTCTTCCGAGGGGCTCTCGAACTTCCGGAAATGGGACTCTTGGCCGATCCGGCGGGCCTTGTCCAGCCCGCCCGCGTGATAGGGCAGAAGCCCGATCTGCCGGACGGAGCCGAGGGACCGGACAAAGTCGATCGTCTGCCGGATGTTGACGTCGTCATCGTTGACGCCGTGGACGAGCGGGATGCGGACCCAGACCTCGCGACCGGAAGCCACGAGGCTTTTGAGGTTCTCGAGGATCGGGGCGTTCGGGACGCCGGTGAAGGCCTGATGCTTCTCCGGGTCCATGACCTTGAGGTCGAACAGGACGAGGTCGGCACGACCGGCCAGCCGGCCGAGCGCCCCGTTCGAGGCGAACCCAGCCGTGTCGATGGCGGTGTGGAGGCCGCGGGACCGGCAGGCCTCGAGCACGGCCTCGGCGAACGCGCCCTGGACGAGCGGATCTCCGCCCGAAAGCGTGACCCCGCCGCCCGACTGCTCGAAGAAGACGCGATCGCGTTCGATCTCGGCCAGGACTTCGTCGACGCTCATATCGCGGCCGACGATCTGCATGGCGTCATATAGGCAGGCCTCGGCGCAGCGGCCGCAAAGATCGCACTTCGACCGGTCGACAAGGACGGCGCCGCCGGGCTCGGCGGTCAGAGCGCCGGGGAGGCAAGCCTTGACGCAGGCGTGGCAATGCTTGCACCGCGATGGCCAGTGCATGAGCTCGGGGCGGACGTCGATGCTTTCGGGATTGTGACACCACTGGCAACCCAGGGCGCAGCCTTTTAAAAATACAGTCGTGCGTATGCCCGGGCCGTCATGAATGGAATAACGCTTGATGTCAAAGATACGCCCAGTCATAGCGATACCTTTCTAATATCTAATATATCAGATATCAGATAATAAAATCAAGTCTTTTTTTAAAGGGGTAAATCCGTGTTTCGACGGGCAAAAGTGCGAAGCCGGTCTCGTCCCCTGCCGCCCGTTCATAGTCGGGATGGCATGAGATCCCTAGGGTCTTTTCGCCGGGCCTGGCACGTCGATAGCCGGGACGGCCGAGGCTGGGCCGTCGAGCTCGAGCACGACGACGGTATCGGCAGGATGCCGGTCCCCTTCCGGCACGGCGATCTCGACCCCGGCCGGGGTCTGCGTCACCGAGACCCGACCGCCGCCGAGCATCCGGCTGCCGATTATCTTGGCCCTGATCGCCGGCAGCTTGAGTGAACCGCCGTTCCAGTCGAACACGTGCACGTAGATGCGATCGTCCCGCCGTGTCGAGGCGCCATACTTCCCCGGCTTGAACGGGCCGCCGCGCGTGCCGTAGATGCTTTCGCCGTGTCCGGCCAACCACGTCCCCACGGCCTTGAGGACATCCACCTGACGCGGCTCGATGCGGCCGTCGGGCATCGGTCCGACGTCGAGGAGCAGGTTGCCGTCGCCCCCGGCGCAGCCAGCCAGGATGCGGATGACCTCGTCCACGGACTTGATCGTGTCGTTCGGCTTCCACGACCACTGCGTCCCCAGGGTCATGCACGTTTCCCAAGGCTGCTTGTCGTTGTAGGCGCCGATGACCTGCTCGGGCGTGAGGTAGTCCGCGTTCGGCCCCATGTCCTTGTCGGCCGAAAGCCCGCCGAAGGCGCAGTCGAGGCGATTGTTGATGATGATCCGGGGCTGGGCCTCGCGGACGATACGGTAGGTCTCGCCCTGGTCCCAGGGGATCGTCCCGCCGTCCCAGTCGAACCACATGATATCGATCCGGCCGAGCGTCGTGACCAGCTCGCGGATCTGGCCCTGCATCCGCCCGACATAGGCGGCGTTCCGCGCGGTCCGGCAGTCGGGGTCCCACCAGTCCATGGGCGAATAATACCAGCCGATCCGCAGGCCGGCCTGGCGGACGGCGTTGGCCAGCTCGAGGCAGACGTTACGCCGAAAAGGCGTCCGGCTGATGTTGTAGTCGATCGTCGCCGTCGGCCAGAGGCAGAACCCATCGCAGTGCTTGGCCGTCAGGACGACGTAGCGCATCCCCGCCGCCTTGGCCGTCGCCGCCCATTCCGAAGCGTCGAACCGCACGGGATCGAACGACTTGTAGAGGTTGTCATAGACGTCGGCCGGGATCTCGCCCTTGTTCGGGCAGAGCGGGTTGGTGTTGGCCCGCGACCAGCTGATCTCCGTCCCCTTGAGGCTGACCGGGCCCCAGTGGATGAAAAGGCCGAACCGGGCTTCGCGCCACCAGTCCAGACGACCGGCGGCCGGCGCGGCTGAGGTCGAAGTCGCGGCGGACCGCGCGATCCCCGGCCCGACGAAGGCTGAGGCCAGGACGGCGATGGCGGCCAAGAACGAGAACATCCGGCGGCGTGGGGTCATGGGGCATCTCCTCTGTCCGGGGATTATGGCCCGCCGGAACGGCCGAGTCAATGCGCGCCGCCTATACTTTTAGGGCGAATTATTGTAAAACCGCAGGAGCGCCATGAACGAACCTCGCCCCTACAACCTGCGTTATGTGTGGGGAGTGACGCTCGTCTCGGCGATGGGCGGGCTCCTCTTCGGCTACGACTGGGTCGTCATCGGCGGGGCCAAGCCTTTTTACGAGAGGTTCTTCGGTCTGACCACCCCGTCGCAGATCGGCTGGGCCATGTCGAGCGCCCTCATCGGCTGCCTTTTCGGCGCGCTCCTCTCGGGCGGCCTGAGCGACCGCTTCGGCCGGAAGAAGCTCCTCAGCCTGGCGGCCTTCCTGTTCACGGTCACGGGCATCCTCACCGCCCTGGCCCCGAACTTCTCCGTCTTCATCGCCAACCGCCTGCTCGGGGGCGTGGCCATCGGCCTGGCGTCGAACCTCTCGCCCATGTACATCGCCGAGATCTCCCCGGCCGCCATGCGGGGCCGGTTCGTCGCGGTCAACCAGCTGACCATCGTCATCGGCATCCTGGCCGCGCAGCTGGCCAACTGGCTCATCGCCAGGCCCGTCCCGGCCGGGGCCACGGCCGCCGACATCCTGGCCTCCTGGAACGGTCAGGCCGGCTGGCGCTGGATGTTCGGGGCCGAAGCCGTGCCGGCCGTGCTGTTCTTTCTGCTGATGTTCTTCGTCCCCGAGAGCCCCCGCTGGCTGGTCAAGAACGGCCGGGCCGCCGAGGCCGGACGGATCCTGGCCAAGGTCGGGGGACAGAACTTCGCCGCCGGGGCCTTGGCCGACATCCGGGCCACCCTCGACACGGGCGAGATCGGGCGGGTCCGCTTCCGCGACCTGCTCGAGCCCGGCCTCACGAAGGTCCTCCTCATCGGCGTCATCCTGGCCGTCTACCAGCAGTGGTGCGGCATCAACGTCATCTTCTACTATGCCCAGGAGATCTTCACGGCCGCCGGCTACGGCGTGAGCGACGTCCTCTTCAACATCGTCATCACCGGCATGGTCAACCTGATCTTCACGCTCGTCGCCATCCGGCTCGTCGACCGGCGCGGCCGCAGGCCGCTGATGCTGGCCGGATCGGCCGGCCTGGCGATCGTCTTCGGTCTCGTCGGAGCCAGCTACGCCCTGCACAGCCGCGGCCCGCATATCCTCGTTCTCGTCGTCGTGGCCATGGCCCTCTACGCCCTGTCGCTCGCCCCCGTGACCTGGGTCCTGCTCTCGGAGATCTTCCCCAACCGCATCCGCGGAGCGGCCATGTCGGTCTCGACCTTCGCCCTCTGGGCGGCCTGCTTCGTGCTGACCTATACCTTCCCGCACCTCAACAAGGGCTTGGGCCCGGCCGGCACGTTCTGGATCTACGCCGGGATCAGCGTCTTCGGGTTCCTGTTCATCAGGTCCCGGGTGCGCGAGACCAAGGGCAAGACGCTCGAGGAGATCGAGCGCGAGCTCGTCGGCCGCTGAGAGGACCGAGAAGGTGATCGGGCTCGAAGGTCCTGAGGATCCGAAAGAAAGGGGCGGCCGCTTCGCCGGGATGGCCCGGGTGATCGGGCGGCTTTACCGTGAGGAGGGAGACGCCTGGCGCCGGCACTACCGGAAATATTTCAAGCGCGCCGCCCGGGCCCTGGGCCTGGGCTTCGTCGCCGGGTTCATATACTTCGTGCTCCGGCCGACCCAGGAGCAGAGGGCCGTCGCCTTCGTCGTCAAGTCGCTCAAGGATATCGCCCCTCTGCACGGGTCGCGGTTCACCCTGGCCGTGACCCTGTTCTATCACAACGCCCGGGCCTCGGTCGTGGCCATCCTGGCCGGAGTGGTCCCGTTCCTCTTCTTGCCGATCGTCGATCCGTTCATGAATGGGGCCGTCCTGGGCCTCCTGTCCTCCGTGTCCAAACACCACGGCCTCAACGTGCCGCTCTTGATCGTGACCCAGATCCTGCCGCACGGCGTCTTCGAGCTCACGGCCGTGCTCTATGCGACCAGCGTGGGCCTCTACCTCTCGGCGGCCATGGGACGGAAAGCGGTCGCGGCCTGGCGCCGCCGGAAGAGCCGGAAGCGCGGACCAGCCAGGGACCCGAACGCAACGGGCTTCCTCGAGGCCTACCCGGCCATGCCCGAAGAGGTGGACGAGAACCTGGCCGGCAACGTCATCCGCGCCTTCGCCCTCGTCGTTCTGCCTTTGCTCCTCGTCGCCGCCTTCATCGAGAGCTTCATCACGCCGCTCCTCGGCTGACGGGCCCGCCGGGCGCCTCGACATGCGCGGGGCTTTCGGCTATGCTCGGGCCGGGAGGGTGCCCATGAGATTCACGTTCGCCCACAACAACCTGAACGTCCTCGATCTCCCGAAGAGCCTGGCCTTCTACAAAGACGCTCTCGGCCTGGAGGAGGTCCGCCGCCATGAGGCCAAGGACGGGAGCTTCGTCCTCGTCTATCTCGGCGACGGGAAGACGGCGCATCTCCTCGAGCTGACCTGGCTCCGCGACCGGAAAGAGCCCTACAACCTCGGCGACAACGAGATCCACCTGGCCTTCAAGGTCGACGACTACGCGGCCGCCCTGGCCAAACACAAGGCCATGGGCGCCGTCTGCTTCGAGAACGCCGCGATGGGCATCTACTTCATCGAGGACCCGGACGGGTACTGGCTGGAAATCATCCCCGAGAAACATTAAAAAAGGGGACGTTTCTATTTTCTTTTTTAATCCAGAATTAATCCTTCGTTTTGAAAAATAGAAACGTCCCCATTTTTTTATTCATTTCGCCGAAAACTTGTATACCGTGACCGTCCGGTAGTCCTGCCCCGGCCGGAGAACGGTCGAGGGGAAGTTCGGCTGGTTGGGCGAATCCGGGAAGTGCTGGGTCTCCAGGCAGAAGGCGGCGTGTTTGCCGTAGGCGTGGCCGCCCTTGCCGACCACCGTCCCGTCCAGGAAGTTGCCCGTATAGAACTGGATCCCGGGCTGGTCGGTCCAGACCTCCATGATCCGCCCGCTCTCCGGCTCCTCGACATGCGCCGCCAGGGCCAGCGTCCCGCCGCCACTCCGGAGGACGAAATTGTGGTCGTAGCCGCCCTCGACCTTGGCGATCCGTTCGCCGATCGCGTGGGGTGTCCGGAAGTCGAACGGCGTCCCGGCCACGGACACGATCTCGCCGGTCGGGATGAGGTTGGCCGCCGAATCCACGGCCGTGAGGGCGTCGGCCTCGATCTGGAGCTTATGCCCGAGGATATCACCCCGGCCCTCGCCCTTGAGGTTCCAATAAGCGTGGTTGGTCAGGTTGAGGACGGTGGACTTGTCCGTCGTGGCCTCGTAGCGGATCTCGAGCTCGTCCGTGTCGGTCAGGGTGTAAGTGACCGTGACCGCCAGGTTCCCGGGAAAGCCCTCTTCCATGTCCTTGCTCAGGTAGCTCAGCTTGAGCCCGGTGCCGAACGAGGTCTTGACCGGCTCGGCCGCCCAGACGGCCTTGTCGAAGCCCTTGACCCCGCCGTGCAGCGTGTTGCCGTTGTTGTTCGGGGCCAGATGGTATTCGACCCCGTCGAGGGCGAAGCGGGCCTTGGCGATGCGGTTGCCGTAGCGCCCGATGATGGCGCCGAAATACGGGTGGGTCCCGAGATAGCCGGCCAGGCCGTCGAAGCCCAGGTTGACGTCGGCCAGGGCGCCGTTACGGTCGGGGACCTCGAGCGAAACCAGGATCGCGCCGTAGGTCATGATCCGGGCCCGCAGCCCGTGGGCGTTCGTCAGGGTGAAGATCTCGACGGCCGTGCCGTCGGCGAGCTGTCCGAAGTGCTCTTTTTTGATTTTCATGGTCGAGTCTCCTTGCTCCGCGGTCCGGGCCGGCGGTCCGGAGGTGTCCTTCCTGCAGGCGGCCCATCCCAGGGCCAGAACGCTGATCAGGATGGCAAAAAGGACGCGTTGGTGTGATCGTCTCATGGTCCCTCCGGCGAAAAATCCGTTCCATTAGTACACCTAATGAGGGGCCAATTCAACCCGGACCGCCAGGGACGGGACGCCGGCAGTCCGGGAACGATTGACCCTCTCGTCTCCGTATGGTATCTATGAGACTACCGATGGTCGGCACAGTTCTGAAGCATTACCTCATCGAAACAGAGCTCGGCAAGGGCGGCATGGGCGTCGTCTACCGGGCCCGGGACACCCGCCTCGGCCGGCTGGTCGCCCTCAAGATGATCACCCCGGGACTCGTGGCCAACCCCGACCGGCGGGCCCGCCTCCTGCTCGAGGCCCGCTCGGCGGCGGCCGTCTCCCATCCGGCCATCGCCCAGGTCTACGACATCGACGAGGTCGACGGCAATCTCTTCATCGCCATGGAGTACGTCGACGGCCGGACGGTCACCAAGCTCATCGCCGACGGCGAGCTCGACGTCATGGGCGCGGTCGAGATCGCGCTCCAGGTCTCCGAGGGCCTGGCCAAGGCCCACGAAGCGGGCATCCTCCACCGCGACATCAAGTCCGACAACATCATGGTCACCCGCGACGGCCACGCCAAGCTGCTCGACTTTGGCCTGGCCAAGCTGGTCGAGCCGGGGCCGGACGAACCCTTCCCCTCGGCCGAGCTGTCGCGGACCATGACCCGCGGCCACGTCCAGACCATCCCCGGCGCGGTCATGGGCACGCTCAGCTACATGAGCCCGGAACAGGCCCGCGGCAAGGAGCTCGACCGGCGCAGCGACATCTTCTCGCTGGGCGTCGTCCTCTACGAGATGGTGACCGCGGAGCTGCCCTTCAAGGGCGAGACGCCCATCGACACGATGCACGCCATCGCCTACGAGGAGGCCCGGCCGGTCACGCTCGTCCGGCGGAACCTGACGCCCGAGCTCCACCGCATCGTCTTCCGCTGCCTGCGCAAGAACCCGGTCGACCGTTATCCCGACGCGACGATCCTGGCCGCCGACCTCAAGCGGCTCAAGCAGGACCTCGAGACCGGGACGTCGACGAGGCTGCCGGCCGCCGATCGGCTGCGCGGCTGGTTCGAGGGCCTGCGGATCTCGTTCCCCGGCGGCACCCGGGGCATGCTCATCCTGCTCGGGGCGATCGTCCTGGCCGTCGTCCTCGTCCTGGTGAAGTTCAATTGGGGCGGCCTCATCGGCCCGGCCTTCATCGGGCTCTTCGTATACCGGTTCATGCGCAACCGCAAGAAGCGCCTGATCGCCAATTTCGCCAAGAAGCTGGGCAGGTTCCCGGAGGTCCGGCTGGTCACCGTTCGGGACGATCGCCTGACGGTCGTCGTCGACCCGGCGCCGGCCAAGGTCTACCTCCGCATCAACGCCCTGGTCGACGAGCTCAACCGGGGCCTGTTCATCGGCCACGAGATCAAGGGCGAGATCAAGACGGACGTCGGCGAGGTCGAGGCCCGGACCATGCTGACGCAAATGGGAGTCGTCTACGCCCGCGAGGACGGGCCGGCCGGCCCGGTCAAGAAGCCCTAGCGTCCGGCCTTCTTCTTCAACGCCTCGACGCGCGCCTTGATAACGGGCTGGTCGGGGCTGAGCTCAAGGGACTTCTGGTAGGCCGCCAGGGCCTCTTGGGGCTTGGCCAATCCCTCATGGCACTCGCCCAGCGCGTTCATCAAGGCCGCGTTGATCCCGTATTGGGCCACCGCGCGTTCGATCAGCCCGACGGCCCCGGCCAGGTCGCTCGTCCGCTTCATCAGATCGGCGGCCAGGACCAGCGTCTCGTACAGAGGCTTCTTCGAGGCCTGGACAAAGGGCGCGAGCGCCTTTGCGGCCGCCGGCGCGTCATCGAGGCCCAGGCAGACCCGGGCGTAGGATACCGCCGTCTCCTCCGAATCCGGGCGCCGCTCGAGGGCCGAGGCCAGGAAGACGCGGGCCTCGGCGAATCGGCCCAGCTGGGCGAGCTCGGAGCCGATCGTCTCCGCGTAGACGGGATCCCCGGCAGGAGGCAGCACGCGGGAGGAGAACCAGGGCCGGGGCACGGTCTCGGCGAAGCTGAGGTCGAACTCTTCGGCCGCCGCGACGATCTCCGCGCCCGCCTTCGAAAGCGAGACCTTGATCGCATAATGCGCCGGCGCGAGGTCGGCCAGAGACAGCTCCTCCAGGATATTGGGCAGGTCCGGATAATCGGCCGGCTTGCGGACGATCGTCCGGACCGGCTGGCCGTCCTTGAGGAGATCGATATGGACTTCCCCGCCCGAGACAAGCTCATCGGGCAGGTTGTAAAGGCCGAAGACGACGGCCATCGTCTCGCCCCGGACGAAGGTCCGATTGGGCTGGCAGAAGATCTGGCGAGACCCGATCCGGAAGGCTTTCATCCGGCGGGCGGCGGGCTCGAGAGGCGAGGCCCGGTAGCCCAGCAGGGGCTGGGTCATTTGAACGGCCGCCCCGCCTCCCGGGATGCGGAGCGCCTGCTCGAAAACCGTGAATTCCTTGGAAACCTCGTTCTTGATCAGCACGGACAGCTTGTAATCCCCGCCGATCAGGGGGAACAGGTCTTGAAAGTCGAACGGCGAGTGGCTCGCGGCGATGATCTGGTCCTCGGCCAGGTCCAGGTTGACGGTCTTGTCGAACTGGTGGACCAGGCGTCCGTCGCCGGCGGTGACACGGCCGTTGACTTTGAGCGTCGTCGAGTACCGGTCGCCGTACTGGTTGACGGACAGCCGGGGCAGCTCGACCGCATAGTGGACGAAGTACAGGCCGGACGGATCGCGGAACACCTTGATCAGGCCGTCGCTGTCGAGATAGTTGGCCGTGTACTCGACGTCGACGATATCCTTGTATTGGAGGAATTTCTCGGCATACTTGGATCCGACGTTGCGGGACGGGGCCATCTCGATGCGGTGCAGCAGGATGTCGGACGACATGGCCGGCCGGCCGTAGACCCCCCCGGACTCGCCGGGGATCAGGGACAGCGAAACGATGGCCAGCGACGGCTCGATCTCCCGGAGCTTCTCGTAGGCCGCTGCGGAGTCCGGGTTGCCGAAGTAGCCGCTGAGGAGAGCCGCGGGGCCGTCGGCCATGGGATTGTAGAGCCGGTACTCCCCCGACCCTTTCTCGCGGAAGAAGACGAGATTGAACCCGGCCGGCAGGCCCAGGTCGGCCTTGTCCTGGTAGAACCAGACCTCCGCGTCGTAGGTCGAGGACTTGCCCACGTACTGTTGGACGTCGTTCGGTTCGCCCAGGATGACGTACATGCGGCCGCGGTCGGTGCGATGGCCGGGCCGGGTCGAGTCACGGCCGAGGATACGGTCGGCGTGGGCCAGCCGGCGATAGTGCTCCGTCTTGAATTCGTTGGCCGGGGTGCCCGGCGTCGGGTCGCGCTGTTTCCAGAAGGCCTCGATGAACAGGTCGCGCTCGCGGTCCGTCGTCAGCTTGAGGAAGACCTCGCGCTCGGTCGCGGAGATGATGGCGACGACCTCGTCCTCGAGCCAGTGGCGGTAGGGTTCCGTGAGCTTGGGAGTCTCGCGGGGGGCGGCCGCCGCGGGGACGGCCAAGGCGCTAATACCCGCCAGGGCCAGGACGATCAGGGTTCGAAACGTGTTTGGCTTCATCATGGGAGATCCTAAGGGCGTCGGGTCATCCCCAGCGGGTCCTGAGGCGCGTGAGCTCTGTGCCCGAGGCCGCGTTGAGGATCTGATGGAGGTAGACGGGTCCGGGGTCCGCTCCGGGAACGGCCTGGATGACGGACAGGACCTCTTCCCCGTAGAACGTCTCGGCCCGGTACGAGACTTCGAGCTCGAGCGGCCGGCGCCGGGTCAGGACCTCCGCGGGCACGGCCTCCAGGGCCCATTGGACATAGACCGCGTTGTTGACGTGACGGTTCCAGTCGAGATGGCCGGATTCGACCCGGAAGCGGACCTCGGCCTCTCGGGCGGAAGGCACCGGCAAGGAGGCAAAGGGATCGTCCAGGGCCCGCCGGTCGACGGCGTAGGGGACGTCGATGACGGCGTCGACCTTGACCGGCGCCTTGCGCTCGAGGTCGATGATCATCCAGGAGCTGGTCGCCGATAGGACCGGCCCGGCGGCCGAGGCCATCTCGAAGTCGCGGGTCGCGAAGTAGCCGCTTTTGCCCGAGGGCCAGGTCGTGATCTCGAGGCGCTCCCCCATCCGGGGATGGCGCCGGATCAGGACGTGGTAGCGGGACAGGACCCAGGTCAGGCCGCGCTTGAACAGGTCGGGGACCGAGAGGCCCAGGAGGCCGGCGTGCTCGCCTGCGGCGTCCTGCAGGTAATTGAGTAGGCTGACGGTCTTGACCAGGCCCGACGCGTCGGTTTCGTACGCGTGGACGCGGTATTCCTGATGGTGGATCATGTCCATGGCGATCGGCCCTCTATTATAGCCGATTCGGGGCCGGTTTTCGCTCCGGCCGGGGCTTGGCGACAAGAGGGACGATCGTCAGCTCTGCCCCGGCTTCCTGTTCTTGGCCAGGAAGTAGTCGTAGGCGGCCCGGGCCATCAGCCCCATCTTGTGCTTGATCTCGTAGTGGATCTCGCGGAGGTCGTTCCCGAGCAGACAGATGATCAGGGTCCCGGCCTTGTCCGGCAGCCAGACGACCGCGCAGTCGTTGAGGACCGTGTCCCCGCCGTCGCGGGCCAGGCTGCCGCCCTTGCGGGCGACCACCGTCGATTCCGGCAAGTAGCGCAGGATGAGCTCGGCCCCGGTGTGGGATTTCATGGTCTCGAGGACGCGGTCGCTCGTTTCCTTGTCCACGAACGCGCCCTTGACGCAGGCCTCGAGCATGGCCGCGATGTCCTTCGGCGTCGACGTGTTGTGGGTCGAGGCCTCGAAGGCCTTGGCCGCGGCCTGGCGCTTCGGATCGGCCCAGACGGAGGCGGGCAGCTCGCCCAGCTCGGCAATGGTCAGGCGCTTGGCCGGATCGAGCCCCAGGTAGGCCAGAATGAGGGACCGGGTGTCGGTATCGACCGTCGTATCCTTGAGGCCCAGGCCGGCCACGGTCGCGGCGATGGCCTGGGGCGTGACCAGGTCAAAAAGGATGTCGGTCGCCGTGTTGTCGGACCGGGCCATCATCAGGAGCTGCAGGTCCTGGACCGAGATGTTCAGCCCGGCCTTCATGTTCACCATCAGCCCGCTGCCGTACGTCTTCATCCTCTCCGCGAAAGGGATGCGGTCGTCGAGCGAGATCCGGCCGAGATGGACCTGCTTATGGAGTGTCATGAGCACGGGGATCTTGAAGACGGAGGCCAGCTGGAATCGCTCGCCCTCGCGGAGGCCGATCGATTCGCCCGACTCGACGTGCTTGATGAAGATCCCGACGCGGCCGTTGACCTTCCCGGCCTGGGCCCGAAGGGCCTGCTCGAGATCGGCCCGCGTCTTGGGCACGGAAAAGGTGAAGTCCTGGGCCGCGAGGCGGACGAGGCCCGCGATCAGGAGGACGGCCAGGCCGGCCGTAAGCCGCAGAGTCCGGGATCCGTTCGTCATCGCACCCTCCTCAGACCTTGATCAGCTTCTTCAGGAACGCCGGGTCGAGGTCGCAGCCCAGGCCCGGCGTCTCGGGCATGGTGACGATCCCCGCCTTGGTCGTCATCCCGCCGACGACGGGATCGAGGGTGTGCTCGGCGTTGCCGTCGAGGTCGGCGTAGACGATGTTGGCCTGGGAGGCGACGACGTGCGCCGCCGCCGTCAGGGCCACCCGGGTCTCCGTCATGCAGCCGACCATGCAGCGCATGTTGGCGGCGTCGGCGATGTGCGCGATGCGCATGGCGTTGAGCATGCCGCCCGCCTTCATGATCTTGATGTTCAGGAAGTCGCAGGCCTCGGCCTCGATGAGCTTGAGCGCGTCGGGCGGCAGGAAACAGGCTTCGTCGGCCATGAGCGGGATCGGGCTCGCGGCCCGGACCTCCCTCAGGCCGGCCAGGTCGGAGGCCAGGACCGGCTGCTCGCAGAGCTGGATCCCGAGCGGCTCGAACTTCCGGAGCGCGGCGATCGCCTGCGGAACGGTGTAACCCTGGTTGGCGTCGATGCGCAGCTTGATCGAGCTCCCGATCGCCTGCCGCACGGCCCGGAGCCGTTCGAAGTCCTGATCGGGATCGAGGCCGACCTTGACCTTGAGCGTCTTGTAGCCCCTGTCGGCGTGTCCCTTGGCGTTGGCCGCCATGGCCTCCGGCGTGTCGATGCCGGTCGTGATGTCGGACTCGAACTGGGCCTTGTCCCCGCCGAAGAGCCGGAACAGGGGCAGTCCCGCGGTCTGGCCGAGGATATCGAAACAGGCCATTTCGAAGGCGGCCACGGTGCTGGGATTGGAGTGCACGATGGCCCCGATGAGGCGCAGGATGGCGTCGATCGCCAGCGGATCCTTGCCGATGAGCATCTCCCGGATGGCCTTGGCGGCCGCGATGTTGGTGGCCTGGGTCTCGCCGGTGATCGGCGGGAAGGGGCAGGCTTCGCCGATCCCGACCAGGCCGTTATCGGTGCGCACCCGGACGAGGACGTCGTTGGCCGCCTTCACTTCGCCGATCGAAATGCGGAAGGGCGCGACCAGGGGCACGTCGAAGGCATAGATCTCGACGTCCTTGATGGTCATGCGGGGAGCGGCCTCGCGGGCCTTGGCGATCGGAGCGCCCATGAGCGGCGCGTTCCAGCGGCCGAATCCTGCGGCCAAACCGCCGAGACCGAGGGTCTTCAAAAATTGCTGTCGGGAAAGGCTCATGATCTGCTCCTCTCGGGGGATCCCCTGACGTCCGATCCTAGCCCTTCTGGATGAAGAGCTGCTGGATCTTGCCGTCCGGGGTCCGGTACATTAAAACCTTCAGGGCGCCGGTCTGGAACTCCAGCCGGGTCGTCGTGACCTCCATGCCGCCGCGCTCGGCGATCGATTCGAGCACCGCCGCCGCCGGCTCGCCATAGGCCTTCAACCGGGCCGCGGCGGGAGCGATCCAGCCGTCCTTGAGGAAGACGTTGAACTCCTTGCCGAGGGCCGTCCGGTCCACGCGTCCCGTCTGGAGGGCCATGACGAAGGCGCGGGCCTGTTCGGCAGCGGGCGGACCGGCGATCGCCGGAACGCCGGCCGGCCGGACCGGCGGCTGGGGCTTCGCCGACGCGGAGGCGGCCGCGGGCCGCGGCGCGGGAGGCGGCAGGATGAGCTTGGTGAGCTCGGCGTAGACCGCGTTCGTGTCGCTGTAGGAGGAGAGGTTGGAGAACAGGATCGCGGCCGACCGCGTCGAGGGCACGACGATGTTCAGGGCATGGAAGCCGTTGACCGCTCCGCTGTGGGACAGGAAGGCCACCCCGCCCCGTTCGCCGATGGCCAGGCCGCAGCCGTAGTTCGAGAGCGTCCCGTCATTGAGCCGGCGCGGCGTCGTCATGAGCTTGAACGATCCCGGCTTCAGGACCTTGCCCCCGACGAGGGCCAGGTCCCAGGCCGCGAGGTCGGCCGGGGTCGAGAAGAGGGCCCCGGCGGCCGCCACCCAACCCTTCCCCTCCAGGGGGACGATCTCCGGCGCGCCGAGCCAGAACGACATGTGGCCCCGGGCGCAAGCCGGGGTTCCGGGGTCGGGCTCGTAGGCCGTGTGGGACAGGCCCAGCGGCTTGAGGATGCGGCGCGACAGGAATTCGCCGTAGGTCTGGCCGCTGACCTTCTCGACGATGCGGCCGAGGATGAGATAGCCGGTGTTCGAGTAAGAGTACCGCGAGCCCGGCTCGAAATCGAGCGGCCGCGTGCCGAAGCGGCGGATGACCTCGTCGCTCGGCGTGGCCTGGGCCATCGGCCGGTCCACGAAATCGAGCGGATAGTAGTCGGCGTAGCCCGAAACGTGGTTCATCAGGTCGATCAGGGTGATGTCTGCGGCCCGGGTCAGCTGGGGATAGTACTTGGAGACCTTATCCGTGACGGCCAGCTGGCCGTCCTCGGCCAGCAGGAAGATGCAGGAGGCCGTGAACTGCTTGGTGATGGAACCAATGGCGAACATCGTGTCAGGGGCGACGGCCTCTCCGGTCGCCAGGCTCTTGGCGCCGAAACCTTCGGCCAGGACGGTCGTCCCGTCCGCGACGATCGCCACCGACAATCCGACGAGGCCCCGCGACTTGAGCATCCCGGCCACCAGGCCGCGGACCTTCGCGGCATCGACGCTCGGGGCGGCCGGGGCCGCCGCTTGGGCAGCGCCCAGGACGATCGCGAAGCACAGGACCCAACCTAGAACGATCCGTCTGTTCATGGCATCTCCTCGCACGCGCCGGCCCCGTCAGGCCCGACGGCCTGGTGCCGCGCGGGTCACCCGATCCGCTTGATCTCGTCGAGCAGGCGGTCGATCTGCTCCGGCGTATGCTCGGAGAAGATCGAGGCCCGCAGGACCCCGCCCTCGGGGGCGCCGACGTATTTCAGGAGGGCGACGGCGATGCCCCGGTCGAAGAGCTCCTTCTGGACCTTCTTCATGGCCTCGGGCGATTTCAAGACCCAGGTGACGATGGGCACCGGGGTGTCGTTCATGTCGTAGCCGAGCTTCTTGAGACCGGTCTTGACCCGGGCCACGTTGCGGCGCAGGCGCTCCCGCCGCTGCGGCTCGCGGGCGACGATCTCGAGGCCCTTGATGGACGCGGCCATGGCCGGGGTCGGGCTCGGCGTGGCGCCGGGATAGGCGCCGCAGGTCGCCTTGATGTGATCGATGAAGGCCTTGGTCGCCGGGATGAAGCCGCCGTGCCCGCCAAAAGCCTTGCTCATGGTCCCGGCGAAGAAGCAGCGGTCGCTCTTGACGCCGTAGTAGTCATAGGTGCCGCGCCCGTTCGGGCCCAGATGGCCGACCGCGTGGGAATCGTCGAGGCAGAGGTAGCCGCCGTACGGCTCGAGGGCCTTGACGTATGCGGGCACGGGGGCGATGACGCCGAAGGTCGGAAAGATGCCGTCGCTCATGACCAGGGGGATGTCGCCGGCCTTGAGGCGGGTCTTGAGCTGGAGGGCCAGGTCCGCGGGGTCCCGGTGCTTGAATGTATAAACGGGCTTGAGCGCGGAGTAGACGGCGTCGCGGATGCTGAAGTGGGACGTCTCGTCGATGAAGATGGCCCCGACCTTGTCCTTGAGCGCCTGCACGAGGAAGAGATTGTCGAGGTAGCCGGAGACGAAATGGATCGAGTCCTCGGCGCCAAAGAAGTCCGCGATCTTGCGCTCGAGCTCGAGCTGGACGGGGGTGTTGCCGAAGCCGGTCCGGGAGGTGGCGCTGTGCGTGCCGTACTTGCGGAACGCGGCGACGCCGGCCTCGATGACCTCGGGATGGCCGTGCAGGGCGAAATAGCCCGTGCCGCCGAAATAGAGGACCCGCTTGCCGTTGATGACGGTCTCGGGGCCCGGGGCGCTTTCCATGATCCAGCCGCCGGACGGGGGCGGCGCCTGGCCCAAGGGCGGCTCTTCCTCGGCGAAAAGACGGCCCCAGGAAGCACATTTCAGGGCCATGAGTCCCGCCAGGGACTTGGCCAAAAACTCCCGACGGCCGGGCTGTTCGATGGTCCGGTCTTCCACGACGTCCTTGACGCTCATCTCAGACCTCCTCTCGAGAATGGCGGGGCCGGCGCCCCTTGCGAGACGCCGGCCTCCGCGTTGCGGGAACCAAAAAGGTGAGGGTTAGAACCTATAGAGCACCCCGAATTGGAAGTAGCGCGGCCCCAAGATGCCATAAACGGACTGGCCGCGCGAATCCTGGAACCAATCATAGTCCGTGGTGACGCCCACGCTCGTCGCCCGGTTGTTGTTGAAGGAATTGTAGATATCGGCTTGGAGCGCGATCTCGCCGCGGCCCACCTGGAACGACTTTTCGATCCGCAGGTCGAGGAGGTGCTGGTCCGGCAGCCGGTGCGCGCCGCGGGACTCCGCGAAGATCGAGACGCCGCCCTGATAGAGGCTGCCCAGCCCGGCCTCATAGGACCGCAGGATCCGGGTGTAGGGCACGCCCGAGCCGAACTGGTAGTAGCCGCTGATCATGATCCCGAGCGGGGCGAGATACGTCCCCTGGACCTTGACCAGGTGTTCGCGCTGGTAGTCGAGGCGGCCATAGGCGTTGATCATCGAGTTCGGATCGTCGTAGAAGCCGGAGAAGCCGGTGCTCTGATCGCGCGACGTGTTGAGAATGCCCCGGCCGTTCGACCAGACGTAGCTCGACTGCATGGCCCAATGATGGGACATGCGCTTGGTCAGCTTGAATTCAAGGCCGGTGTATTTGCGGGCCGTGCCGGGCACGTTCTGGAACAGGAAGCCGTAGTCGCCGAAATCGGCGTCCATCTCGTAGAACGTGGTGCCGTTGCCCGTGAAGGGGTCGGTGCCTTCCACAGCGTGGTAGCCGGTCCAGATCAGCTCACCCGTTTCCAGGTAGTGATTCCAGTCGAGGTGGGCCCGGTCGACGTCGTCGATCAGGTTCCTCTCCCACTTGGCCAGGAACGTCAGGCCGGCCGAGAAGTCCTCGAAGAGCTCGCGCTCGATGCCGACGCTGATCTCATCCGCGTAGGGGGAGCTGATGTTCGGGTCCACCGCCGTCGAGCCGGGGGAATAGACCGGGGTGGTGTAGTCGACCGACCAGTCCTCGTTGAGCTGGGCCCAGAAGGAGCTCCGCTGATTGGGGTTGTTGAAATAGTAATAGATCATGAGCAGCGGGGCGTAGTACCGGCCGAAGCTCGCCCGCAGAACGGTCTTGCGGTCGCCGAAGAGGTCATAGGTCAGGCCCACCCGCGGCGAGAGCATGGTGAAGCTCATGGCGTGGATGGTCTCCTCGTTGACCCATTCGTCGGAGTCCCGCTTCTTCTGCGGCGGATAGTTGCCCTTGGCAATAGTCGAGGCGCAGGCCCAGGTTCAGGGTCAGGCGCCTGGCGGGGGTCCAGGTGTCCTGCAAGAAGCCGCCGAGCTGGATGAGGTTGTTCTTCTGCTCGTATTCGGTCCCGACCCAGGCCCAGTTCGGCACGCCGCCTAGAGATAGATGTCCACGGCCTTGAAGCCGGCGGGGAAGACGCCTTCGAAATGGGGGTCCTGATAATACTGGGTGTCGGTGCCGTCGAAGGCCATCTCGGCGTCGATGCCGGCCTTGAACTCGTGGCTGCCGATCCAGTTGTCCTTGTACCAGGTCAGAGTCGCTGCTCAGCTCGAGACGCCGGCGGGTGTACCACCAGTCGGATCCGGCGCCGCCGCGGTTGACGTTGTCGGTGGCCTCGTCGACCAGGGGGCGCGAGATGGTCGTTGGCCAGCAGGTACTGGTGGAGGGAATACCAGGAACCCTTGAGGTTGAAGAGGACGTCCTTGGACATCGTCCGGGTCCACTGGGCCGTGGCGATGGTCACGGCGCTGTCCTCATGGACGTTGGCGTCGAGGACCGTCCAGCGGGAGGCGCCCCGGTGGTCCCACTTGTAGCCGCGCCAATATCCGGAGGCGATGAGCCGGTCCTTGTCGCTCAGCTGGAAGGTGACCTTGCCGAACGGAGCGATGGTGTCCTGGCCGATCGGGGCGGATTCGGGCTGGGGCCCGCCGTAGGTGTCGGGGGCCGGGAAGCCCTGAGTGTAGGACGAGTTCTTGTCGACGTCGAGGCTGGTGAAGAACCAGATCTTGTCTTTGATGATCGGGCCGCCCAGGGAGAAGCCCGGCTGGTATTCATAGCGGAAGCCGACGAACTGGCCTTCGAACGGCGTGCCCTTGGTGTTGTCGGACTGCAGGGCCTTGCTGCGGTAGTAGAAGTTGACGCCGCCGGAGAACTGGTTGCCGCCGGCCTTGGTGATGACGCTGACCAGGGCGCCCTTGACCGCGCCGTACTCGGCCTTCTGGCTGCCGGTCTCGATCTCGACCTCGTCGATGGCGTTCCAGGGAACGGTCTGGTACGGATCGCCGGTGACCGGGTCCTGCATCTTGACGCCGTCGACGACGAAGTTGTTGGACCGGGCGTCGCTGCCGTGGGACGTCCGGGCGAACATCCCCGGAGCCGAGTTGAAGATCGAGGCCAGGTCGCGCGCCAGGGGCAGCGACTGGATCAAGTCTTTCGTGAACGTCGTCCCCGTCTGGGTCATCTTCAGGTCGACCGTCGGTGACTGGCCCGTGACGGTGATCGATTTCTCGATGGCGCCCTGCTCGAGGACCATGTCGAGAGTGACGGTCCGGGCGGCGCTGATGATGATGCCCTCGCGGACGACGGACTGGAAGCCCGAGATTTCGAAGGTGACCTTGTAGGTGCCCGAAGGCAGGGAGAAGAACCTGTAGAGTCCCTTTTCGTTGGTCACGGCGGACATCTGGGGGAGCATCAGCGACGGACTGCTGATCGTGACGCCGACGCCGGGGAGAGCGGTCTTGTCGGTGGCCGTTACGGTGCCGGTGAGCTGGCCGGTCGGGATCATCTGCCCGAAGGCCCCTGCGGCGGAGGCGAAGATGATAACGGCCGCGCAGATGAGCTTGAGGAACTTCATGATCGATACCTCCTGTCTCTATGCCTGAACTTGCAATCGGAATGCCGGGGATCGTCAGGAACTCTGCTGGCTCTCACCTCCTTCGGACCTCATGACGAATTCCTCGCCCCAGTGGGCTTCGATCAGCTTCTCCAACCCGGCCAGGTCCCGGGCTTCGATGAGGGCGAAGATCCGGAGATGGTCGCGATACGACTTCTCGAGCGACGGGGGATCGGAGAACGGGGCAAAATCGGTCTTGCGGTGATAGATGGCGATCTTGGCCATAAGCTCGCGGAGCGTCTCATAGAGCGCGGCGCTGCCGCAGAAGCTCCAGATCCGGTCGTGGATCTGGAGGTTCTGTTCCAGATAGCCGTGGTGGTCGTCGGCGTTGTAGAGGCGGCCGAGCTCGGCGGTCATGTCCTTCAGCTCGCCGACGTCGTCGTCGCTCAGGACGGGCAGGGCCTTGCGCACGGCCAGGATATCGAGGGCCCGGACGATCTCGTAGAGCTCTCGCGCTTCTTCGAAGCTGGTATCCTGGACGAGGACTTCTTTGCGGGCGTTGATGACCAGGTACTTTTCCGCGGCCAGACGGAAGAACGTCTCGCGAACCGGCGTCGCGGA
Organism: Candidatus Aminicenantota bacterium; assembly: GCA_963807525.1. Lineage (GTDB taxonomy): Bacteria > Acidobacteriota > Aminicenantia > Aminicenantales > Saccharicenantaceae > RBG-16-66-30. The sequence goes on from CAWECI010000024.1 coordinate 78,858, forward strand.
GGTGTTGAAAAGGGCGGCGATCTCCTTTTCCTGGAGCCTTTGTCCGGGCTTGATCTCGCCTTCGATCAGGGCCTTCTTGAGAGATTGATATATTTTTTCGCTGAGGGTCTGGGGAACTTGAAAGTCGGCTGGTTTCCAGTTGAGTTTCATGATTTGCTGTAAAATATATGATATATCTGACCTTTGTCAAGAAAAAAATATCCGATCGTCATCATTTTATAATTTATTTAAATGGAACCAGTTACTTGAACTGCCCGCGAATGGTCGGTAGCCGCTGACCGTCAAGACGGACGTACTCCGGGAACAGATCGACAGTCAGGCAGGAGTGGGCAGGAAGGACGAAGAGGATGGCCCCTGCCTTGATCCGCTTGATCTCGGAGGCCGTAGTCCGGATGATGCCGTGTTCCTGCGAAAGCGATTGGACCGACGTGCCGGGGAGGACCGGGCCCCAGCCGCTCCCTCGCGGCCGGCACACCCGGCCGTAGATCCGGCCCGCGTCCCGGGTCCAGACATCGTCCTTCGAAAGATGGATCGCGCCGCCATAGATGATCGCTTCGTTGCGGGAGGAATGGACGGCAACGACGGGACAGGCCACGGCCGCCGCGATGTCCTTTTCGCCGCAGGATCCGAGCTCGAGCTGGGTCACGTCATTGAGGACGAAATTGCCGGGACGGATCTCGTCGGCACCCTCGAAATCGTCGAGCCGGCTGCAGGACGGCGTGTCCCCGACCGAGATCTCGAGCCCCCCGAAACCCGAGGCGGCCAGGATCTCGCGCGACCGCCGCATCTTCCTCATCGCGTCGGCATGGCAGCGGGCCAGGGCCGCGAGGGTCCGGGCCGCATAGGTCCGGCCGTTGTGGGTCAGCAGGCCGCGCAGGCGGAGCCGCGGATGGGATGATGTTTCCCGGCAGATCCGGGTCAGGAGCTGTCCGTCGTTCCAATCCGCCCCGGCCCGGTTCAAGCCGACGTTGACCTTGATCCACACGTCCACCGGCGCGGCGGCGCTCCGGGCGATCGCCGCCAGCCCCTCGGGCGACTCGACCAGGACGCCCAACGTCCTTCCCTCGGATAGGCGGGCCAGCTCTCCGGCCTCCAGCACGTTGAAGGGGAAGGCGATGAGGATATCCGTCCAGCCGTCGGCGGCGAAATAGGAAGCCATGTCCACGGACGAGACCGTGATGGCCGTAACGCCGGCCTCGCGGAAGATCCGGCCGACGTGCCAGGACTGATGGGTCTTGAAATGGGGCCGGAAGCGGAGGCCGAACCGGCGGGCCCGGGCGGCCATGCGGTCGATGTTCCGGCGCACCCGCGACTCGTCGAGGACTAGGGTCGGCTTCGCGAATTTCATGACGGCTACCAACCTTCCGTTTATCATCTGGCCCGGGTCCAAGTCAATGGCGGCCCGGCTCGGTCATCGAGGGGCCGAGGCGGCGGAAGGCCATCGGGTAACGCCGTTGACCGCCCGCCAAAGCTCCTGATCGAGCTCGGTCAAGAACGCATCGGCCGCGGCCGGCCGGGAATTGAATAGCGCCACCCAAGCGAGACCATTGGCGGCCCGGACCATGATCGTGGCCGTGCCCGGGAGCGAGCCGGTGTGCCACCAGTTGGCGTCCGCGCCGGTCGGCCGGACCTGCCAGCCGAGGGCGTAATAGGTCGCCGCGGAGACGTATTCCGCGAGCGGCGGCCGGGCGACCATGAGATCGACCGTGGCGGGCTGAAGGATGTCGGGGGTCTCGGTCCGGCCGTCCACCACCAGGAGGACGCGGAGAAGATCGGCCGCGGAGGCGAGCCAGCCGCCGTGAGCGTCCATCGGCTCGATGGCGAACCCGCCATAGGGCCAGGGCACGTATTCGGTGCCGGCGGCGAAGACGGAGACGGCCTGCGGCGCGCCGGCGTAATCGTAATAGGTCACTTCTCCCTCGGCGCGGTCGGCCGCGAGCGAGCGCCCGAGACGCATGCCCGAAGCGCCGGCCGGATCGAGCACCGCGGCGCGGACGTAGGTCTCATAAGCCTGCCCGGAGACCTTCTCGATGATCCGCCCGAGCAGGCAGTAGCCGTAATTCGAGTAGGCGTACTTCGTGCCCGGATCGTGATCGAGAGGCTGGCCCATCATGTAGCGGATGATCGAGGCCGCATCGGCGGGCGGGGGCGTGCCGAAAACGGCGGCGATCTCGCGAGACCGGAACATCGGATCGAAGCTGAGGTCGCGGTCCCACCCGCCGGAGTGCCTGAGCAGGTCCAGGACCGTGACAGAGGCCAGCCGCGGGTCCACGGTCGAGCCCGTCGGCGGCTCGATGCCGGTCAGAATGTCGAACACGCGGGCGTCGAGGTCGAGGAGGCCCGCTTCGTTAAGCTTGAGCACGGCCGCCGACGTGACCGGCTTCGACAGGCTGGCCAGGCGGAAGAGCGAAGCCGTGGTCACCGGCACGCTCCCTGACGTGTCGGCCATCCCGTAGGCCTCGGACATGACGATGGCGTCGTTGCGGGCCAGCGCCACCGCTCCGCCGGGGATGTTCCATTTGGACATCAAGGCGGGGATGACCTTGGCGAAGCTCTCCTTGGGGGTCACGCCGTCCGGGTCAACGTCGCCGTCGCCCGACGATTGGCAGCTCGGACAGGCGGTCAGGGCGAACGCGACGGCGAGGACGAGAAGGGGCGCGGTCGAAAAATGCGATCTCATAAAAAACCTCGGCGGCTAATAAAGCACCCCGGCGCGGCGTTGTCAACGCCGAAAGAGATATTTCAGTCCGGATCGAGCGCGATCTCGACGCGGCGGCCGGCCTCGGCGGACGCGAAGCAGGCGTCGATGACCCGCATATTGCGCCGGGCGTCCGAAGCGGGATAGCGGGGTTCGGCGCCAGTGAGGACGGCGGCGTCAAAGTCCTCGACCATCAGGGCGAACATATTGGCTTTGCGAATGGGCACCGATTCGACGGCGTCGCCGCGGATGATCTGGATGGCGACCTCGAAGTCCTTGGCCGAGAAGGCCCGGTCCAAGCGCAGGAGGCCTTCAGATCCGACGACGCCCAGGTGGCTCTGGAACTGGGCCTCAAAGCTCGACTCGCACAGGGCGAATCGGCCGCCCGGAAATTCGAGCAGGGCCTCGGTCGTCAGGTCCACGCCCGTGGCCGGATCGAGACGCGCCGCGGCGGTGACGGCCGAGGGCTCGGCCCCGAAGAGGAGCCGGGCGATGCTGATCGTATAGCAGCCGACGTCATAGAGGGCCCCTCCGCCCTGCTCGGGGAACCAGCGGTAGTTCGAAGGGTCGCGGCTGAAGCGGAAGGTGAAGGAGGAGTGGATGGCCCGCGGCTCCCCGATCTTGCCCGAGCGAAGCATCTCGAGCGTCCTCGGGATCTGGGGGTGGAACTTGTACATGAACCCTTCGGCGAGGCGGACGCCGGCGGTTTCGGCGGCGGCCATCATGGTCGCGACCTCGCCCGCGTTCATGGCCATGGGCTTCTCACAGAGCACGTGCTTGCCGGCGCGCAGGGCCCGGATGGACCATTCGGCGTGGAGGTCGTTCGGCAGCGGGTTGTAGACGGCGTCGACGCCGGGGTCGTCGACCAGATCCTGATAGCTCCGGTGGGCTCTCTCGAAACCGAAGCGGCGGGCCCAATCGGCGGCCCGGGCCTCGTCCCGGGAGGCGATCGCGGCGAGTGCGCCGTCGCGGGACTGGCGGACGGCCGGGATGAAGGCCTTCTCGGCGATGCCGGCGCAACCGAGGATGCCCCAACGGACCCTGCGTGTCTCGGTCATGCTCGCTCGCCTCTCGCCGATCCATCTTATGACAACGTCCGGCCGGGCGCAAACGGCGGGACCCCGCGGCCGCTTGATTTTGCCCCTGGGGCTAGACGATACTACGGCCGGGTCGCGGCCCGGGAAGACGGCCGTAATTCGGAAATGAGTGTTGTGTCCCCGATCTAGGAGGCGAGATGGCTGAGCTCATGGACCGGCGCGAATTCCTCAAGGCGAGCGGCGGGGCGACCGCCGGGGCCTTCCTGGCCAATTTCAGGACCGACGCCTCGCTGTTCGCGAAAGAGCAGCAGACGGCCCGGCCGGTCCGCCTCGGCGTCATCGGGACCGGCAACCGCGGCCGGTCGCTCCTCTCGAACCTCCTGCTCATGCCCGGGATCGAGTTCCCGGCCCTCTGCGACATCGACCTCGACGCCCTGGCCCAGGCTCAGGACATGGTCGTCAAGGCCGGCCGGCCCAAGCCCGAGGGCTATTCGAAGGGGCCCGAGGACTTCCAGCGCCTTCTCTGGCGCGACGACCTCGACGCCGTGGTCATCGCCGCGTCCTGGGACTGGCACACGCCCATGGCCGTCTGCGCCATGCAGAACAAGAAATACGCCGCGGTCGAGGTGCCGGCGGCCATGAGCTTCGAGGAATGCTGGCAGCTCGTCGACACCTACGAGGCCACCGGCGTGCCCTGCATGATGCTCGAGAATTGGAGCTTCCGCCAGGACAACCTGGCCCTGCTCAACATGGTCCGCCAGGGACTGTTCGGCGAGATCGTCCACGTCCAGGCCTCCCACACCCACGACTGCATCGACCATTGGTTCTTCAGCCCCGAGGGCAACATGCGGTGGGGCGGGCGCTACCTCATCGGTCACAACCGCTCGCAGTACCCGACCCACGCCGTCGGCCCGGTCTGGCCGTGGCTGGACCTCGGCTGCGGCGATACCTTCGACACCGCCGTGACCATGGCCAACCGGCAGCTCGGCATCAACGACTATTTCAAGCGCAAGTTCGGCCCCCAGCATCCTTATGCCAAGGCTGCCTTCGCTCAGGGCGACATCGTGACGACCCTGATCAGGACGAAGAAGGGCAACACCGTCTTCGTCAAGTACGACATGCAGCTGCCGCGGCCCTACGACAACCAGTGGGAGCTCCAAGGCACGCGGGGCGTCTACAACGAGCAGCGCAACGCCCTCTATCTCGTCGACCGCAGCCCCGCTTACCACGAGTGGGAGCCCTTTCCGCCCTACCAGGACAAGTTCGACCACGTCTGGTGGCGGAAGATGAAGACCGCGGCCGAGGCCGGCGGGCACGGCGGCACGGACTACCTCGAGCTGGCCCTGTTCGTCGAGGCCGTGCGCAAGAAAACGCAGACGCCGATCGACGTCTACGACTCGGTGCTCATGAGCTCGATCATCCCGCTCTCGGAGAAGTCGATCGCCGCCGGCTCGACCCCGGTCGAGTGCCCGGACTTCACCCGCGGCAAGTGGAAGACGAAAAAGCCGTCGTTCGGCGTCGAGGGCTGAGCCCCGCCGCTGGCCTGACTTATTCACGAATCAAGGCGGCTCCAGATGCGAGGCCCGAGGGGTGAAGCTGTACTCTTTAGTACTGCGAATCCCCGAGAACGAAGCAGATGGGGCCGGATCGGTTCGCCTGAAAGGCAAAAACGCCCGATTAAAGAGAACTGAGAAATAAGGGCGTTTTTATGAATATGTCAGGCGACCCTCGGCAGCTTCTTGACGAAGGCCGGATCGACGTCGCAGCCGAGGCCCGGCTTCTCCGGCAGCGTCAGCGTCCCGGCTTGGACCGTGATCCCGTCGACGATCGGGTCGATGGTCTGGTCGGCCGAGCCGTCGAGGTCGGCGTAGATGATGTTGGCCTGCGAGGCCACGACGTGGGCCGCGGCGGTCAGGCCCAGCCTCGTCTCGAGCATGCAGCCGACCATGCAGCGCATGTTGGCCGCGTCGGCGATGTGGGCGATGCGGATCGAATTGAGCATGCCGCCGGCCTTCATGAGCTTGATGTTGAAGGTGTCGCAGGCCTCGGCCCGGATGAGCTTGATGGCGTCGGCCGGGCCGAACACGGCCTCGTCGGCCATGATGGGGACGGGGCTCTCGGAGCGGACGGTCTTGAGCCCGGCCGTGTCCGAGGCGACCACGGGCTGCTCGCAGAACTGGATGCCCAGGGGCGCCATCTTCTTCAGTCCGTAGATCGCCTGGGGGACGCTCCAGCCCTGGTTGGCGTCGATGCGGATGTTCACCTTCGGGCCGACGGCGGACCGGATGGCCTCGATGTGGGCGTAGTCCTCGTCGGGGTCGAGGCCGACCTTGACCTTGAGGGTCTTGTAGCCCTTGTCGGCGTGCCCCTTCGCTTCGTCGCGCATGGCCTCGAGCGTGTCGAGACCGGTCGTGATGTCGGTCTCGAAGACGTTCTTCGTGCCGCCGAAGAGCCGGAAGAGGGGCAGGCCGGCGACCTTGCCGAGGATGTCGAAGAAGGCCATCTCGTACGCGGCCACGGTGCTGGGGTTGGAGTGGACCATGGCGCCGATCTGGCGAAGCAGGTCGTCGATGGCCAGCGGGTCCTTGCCCTTGATCATGTCGCGGATGGTCCGGGCCGCGGCGGCGTTGGTGGCTTGAGTCTCGCCGGTGATGGGCGGGAAGGGGCAGGCCTCGCCGATCCCGGTCACTCCCTGGTCCGTGTGGACGCGGATGAGCAGGTCGTTGGCCGCGCTGAGCTCGCCGATCGAGATGCGGAACGGCGAGGTGAGCGGGATGTCGAAGAGGAAGATCTCGACGTCCGTGATCTTGAGCTTCTTCGCGGCGGCCCGGGCCTCCTCGAGCGCTCTGCCCGGCAGCGCGTAAGCTTTGGTGCCGGCGGCCAGGGCGCCGAGCCCGAGCATCTTCAAGAAACCTTTGCGGGACAAGCTCATGAGACCTCCTCGATCGTAGCGAACGTACCGGGTCCCATTCTAATCACCGGGGCGCGCCTTTGACAAGCTAAAATGGGGACGTTTCTATTTAATTTGTTCATTTATGAAAAAAATAAATAGAAACGTCCCCATTTTTCCGACGGTTGCCGCGGGCGAGGGAGGCGAAGACGCCGGTGAGGCAGAGGGCGGAATAGAAAGCGAAGGCCACGTGGGTGCCGCGAAGGAAGAGCGGGTAAAGGCGTGGCTCGATCGCGGACGAACCCATGACCAGGGCGAACATCATCATGGTCAGGCCGGCGCTCAGCATCTGTCCGGTCAGGCGCATGGTGCCGAGAGTGGCCGAGGCGATGCCGAGGTCGCGCGTCTCGACCGACGACATCACGGCGTTGGTGTTGGGCGAGGAGAAGAGTCCGAAGCCGAGGCCGAGACAGGCCAGGCTAGCGACGATGAAGGCGAAGCTCGTTCCGGGCGCCAGGAACGCGAAAAGCAGGAGGCCGGCCGCCGACAGCGCCATGCCCAAGGAGGCGATCAAGCGGGGCTCGGTCCGGTCGGAGAGACGGCCTGCGAAAGGCGAGGTGACGGCCATGACGATGGGCTGGGCGACGAGGACCAGTCCCGCTTTGTATGGCGGCAGGCCCTTGATGTACTGGAGATAGAGGCTCATCAGAAAAGCCACGGCCGCCGTGGCGCAATAATTCAGGAGGGCGGCCAGGTTCGAAAAAGCGAAGATGCGATTGCCGCGGAAGAGGCGGATATCCAGGACCGGCGATGCCACGCGCCCTTCGACGATCACGAAGGCGGCCAGGGCCAGGAGCCCCGCCGCGGCAAAACCGGCGCCCGGCAGCCTGGGCAGGCGGGAAAGGCCGAAGATCAAGGCGACGAGCCCGGCTCCAAAAAGGACGGCCCCGGGGAGATCGAACTTCTCCCCCCGGGCTTCGGCCCACTCCCCCTTGAGCCGCGTCGTCGCGAGGACAAAGCCGGTCGCCGCGATCGGGATGGTCACCAGGAAGACGGCCCTCCATCCTGCGGCATGGACGATCAGGCCGCCGAGGACCGGTCCGAGCGAGAGACCGGTATAGACGGCGGCGGTGTTGAGGCCGAGGGCCCGGCCTCGGGTCCCATGGGGATAGACCGAGGTCAGGATGGCCACTCCCGTGCCGAAGATCATGGCCCCGCCGAGGCCCTGGACGGCCCGGGCCAGGATGAGCGGGAACTCGGAGGGCGCCAGCGCGCCGAGCGCGGCGCCGGCCATATCGAGACCGAGGCCGATGGCGAAGATCCGTTTGCGTCCGGTGATGTCGGCCAGGCGCCCGAAGGGAACGAGGAACATGGCCGCGGTCAGCGTATAGGCCGTCAGGACCCAGCCGAGCGTGACGGCGCTCAGGCTGAATTCCTTGCCGATGAGCGGCATGGCCACGTTCATGCTCGAGGCCATGAACGGGGTCAGGAACGACGAGACCATGGACATGGCCAAGGCGGTCCGCTGCAGGGACCGATCGGAGGCGGGAGCCGGCGCCGGGGCGTTCATGGCCCGGCCATTATACCGGAAGGCCTGGGCCGCCGGTAGCACACGGGCAGGGTCAGTTCACAGCCATTTCGTCGCCGTCGTCATGTCGGGCCGCCGGGCCGGCGGCGGATCGGCGGCGGGATAGCCGACCGCGCAGCCGTCCAGGACGTATTCGCCCTGGGGCAAGCCGAGCAGGCGGACGAACTCCGGAACGTCGGCCATGGATTCCGTGACGCTCAGGACCTGGAAGGCCAGGCCCAGCGCGGTGGCCTTGAGCCACATGTTCTCGAGCGTATGGGCCAGGGACTGGAGCCCGGCCGGCGGGAGCCCCTGATATTCGGCCAGGACGATGAAATAGGGCGCGGTTTTGAGAGCGGGGTGGATGTCGTCGGCCAGGGCTTTGATCCGCTGCATGAGCTCATAGTCAGGGTCGCTCGGGACCGGCGCTCGGCCGCGCGCCTTCTGTCCCCATTCGAGCCGGGCCCGGCCGGCCTTCTGGATCAGGCGTCCCGCTTCGGCCATGGCCGGGGTGCCCTGGGTGAAGACGAAGAAGCGCCGGAAATCATCCCGGCTGCCGACGGCCAGGGCCGCATAGGGGGCTTGGAGGCCGGCGGCGAGGAGCTTCTCGATCGCCTCCCGCGGCGGCGCTTCGGGGGCGAAGGCCCGGATCGTCCGGCGGGCGGCGATGATCTCGTCGAGAACACTATTTGCTTCGGGACTGAATGCCTTCATCATGTTCATCCTCCTTTGTTACCGCTCGCGGCCGCCAGCGCGGCGCCTATGGCCGTGACGATCTGGGGGTTCTCGGGCACGATCACGGCCCGGCCCAGCTTCTGCGACAGCAGGTCGACCAGGCAGGGATTCAAGGCCACCCCTCCGGCCATCAGGATGTCCCCGGAGCTATCGAACCGGGCCACCAGCGGATGGATCCGGTCGACGATCGAGGCGTGCAAGCCGCGGGCGATGGAGGCCCGGTCCCGGCCGGCGGCGAGGAGAGAGATGACTTCGGACTCGGCGAAAACCGTGCACATGCTGCTGAGGGTGACCGCATCGGCCGCCCCGAGGGCCGCCCGGCCGAACTCTTCGAGGCTGAACCCGAGCCGCCCGGCCATGACCTCGAGGAAGCGCCCGGTGCCGGCGGCGCAGCGGTCGTTCATCTCGAAATCGGCGAAGGCCCCGGTCCCGTTCCCGAGGAGGATGACCTTGGAGTCCTGGCCGCCGATGTCGATGACCAGGCCCGCGCCGGGCCTCGCGACCCGCGCGCCGAGGGCGCAGGCCGTGATCTCGGTCACGACCCGGCAGTCGAGATGGGCGCTCATCAGGAAACGGCCATAGCCGGTGGCCACGGCCCGGAGGTAATCGCGGCGGCGGAGCCGGGCCCGGACCCGCTCCATCGAGTCGTGGGTGGTATCGAAGATCTCGAAGCCGGCCAGGCTCCCGTCCCGCCACTCGACGATCTTGGTCGTCCGGGAGCCGAGGTCGAGACCGAGGAAGAGCCCGGGCGAAGGCATGTGGTCGCTCCCTATCGCCCCAGTCCCTCGAGGAACGCGTCGACGCGAAGCCGCAGCTGACCCGTGTCCGCTTCGGCGTAATCCGTCACGACCTTGAGGCCGGGGATCCCGGCGTCTTTCAACGCGCCGGCCGCGGCGACGGCCTCGATATTGTAGGTGTGGCAATACTGAAGGATATATTGGATGACGCCGTCGGCCCGGAGGTCATGGGCCAACCGCAGGATCGACCGGATGCGCTCCGCGTTCGGCGAGAAGCAGGAGCATTCGATCCGGAGATAGCGATCGGCAACCGCGGCGATCTGGCTGTCCAGGCCGGGCCCGGTCTCCTCGACCGGATTCTCGTAATAGCGCGAGCCCGTGCAGGTCTCGTCGCAAACGACGATCGCCCCGGCGGCCTCGACCAGGGCGTGGAGCTTCCAGTTGCCGAGGACGGAGGGACAGCCGGAGATCATGATCCGGCGGGTCCGCCCGGAGGCGATGCCGACGCCCCGGCGGACCCGGTCCTCGAGTTCTTCGTTGAGGTCCTCGAGCCGGTCCGTGAACCGGACCGTGTCGTCGATGAGGGCGCCCTGCATGACGACCAGCGCGTCGAGGCCGCTGAGGGGCGGATCGGCCTCCCGGCGGAAGGCGTTGAGCCGGGCCAGGGCGCGGCGCTTCCGGTTCATGAGCTCGACCGCGGCCGCGAGCTTCCCGGCTTCCAGGGTCCGTCCCGTCAGGAGCTCGAGCCGGTCCTTGAAACGGACGACCTCCTCCAGCCAGAGGTCGCGGTCGCGCGGGCCCTTCTTCTGGGGCACCTCGAGGACGTGAAAGTCGCCGTTCGCGGCCAGCAGGTCCCAGGTCTTCTTCTTGGCGTCGCAGGTCGTCTCGCCGACGGCCAGGTCCTCGATCGGGCCGTAGGGGCAGGTGTTGGAGAGGGCCAGCCCCATCGTCGACTTGACCAGCGGGCAGATGTCGCGTGGCAGCATCTTCTCGGCATAAGGGATGGACAGAGAGGTCCCGCCGCAGAGCGCGACCGGGATCGCCCCGAGGGCGAGGACCAGCTCCTCGGGCACGTATATGCAGAAGGTGCCAACGAGCTTGTCGCCGGCCGCCCGGCGCTCGACGATCTCGCGGACCCGCCGGCCGTGGGCCTCCCGGATGACGCCGTCGAAATAGGCCATGCGCTCGGGACGGCCGGTCTGCGACAAAACGGTCTCGGCGAAGCTCCGGTCGACCGCATCGAAGATACGATGATGGAGATCGAGGTCGAGGCCAAGGTCTCGCAGGAGGTCATCGTTCTCGCGGGCCAACGGCTCTCCTTGCCGGGACGCGGCTCCGGCATCACGGTTTTTCGGGGGTTCGCACACCTGCGGCCGACCGGCCAAAGGGGAGGTCATTATAGGCCCCCGCCCAGACGGGGTCAAACCCAGGGCAAGACGGCACCGGGTTTACGCATTACGCGTCCAACCTGATCATGCGTGATGCGTAAACCCGGTGCCTTCTTATTTCCCTGTCTTAACGGCGGAGGAAACGCCTGACAAACTCGCGCGTTTCCTGGATCCCCAGGACACGGGACGCGCTGTAGAAAACGACCAGTCCGAGACCGCCGCTTGCCACGACGCTGGCCAAAGAAGCCAGGAGACCGGTGCCGAGCCGGGCGGCCAGGAAGCCATTGACCGCCCAGGCGGAGGCTCCGCCGCAGAGCGCCGCCAGGATCAGGGTTAGGCCGTACCTGATCAGCGGACCGATCTCGATCGGCCCGATCTTCTTGGGCACCATCCGCAACAAAAGCATGAGGTTAAGGCCCTCGGCGATGCTCGTCGAGAGCGGGAAGATCAAGAAGCCGATGACATGGATGAGCGAGACGTTGAGGGTAATGGTCAGGCAGACCGAGGCCAGGCTGGAGAGCATGGGCCAGCGGGCGTCCTTGTAGGCGTAGAAGACCGCGGCCACGTTCCGGATGCAGGCGATGAACGGGATCCCGAGCGTATAGAGGATGACGGCCAGGGCGGTCTTGGCAGCGTGTCCTCGGGCCGGAAACGGCCGTGCTGGTAGATGACCCGGGTGAGGGGCCGCGAGAGAAAGGCGATGAGGATCGAGGTCGGGACGGTCAGGAACAGGGCCATCTTCATCGAGTCGAAGAGCCGCGAGCGGACCGCCGCCGTATCGTTGACGACCACGAGCCGGGACAGCGATTGCAGCGTGACCGTGCCCACGGCGACGCCGAACAAGCCCAGCGGAAGCTGCATGAGCCGGTAGGCATAGTTCAGCCAGCTGACGCTCCCCTGCTTGAGGGGAGTGATGAGGATCGTGTTGACGAGGACGTTAATGCGCGGCCCGGCCAGGCCGATCGCCACGGGGATGAAGAGGGCCATGACCTTCCGGAACTCGGGGTCGCGGAAGCTTAGGAAAACGGGCTATACCGATAGCCGTTCTTGAAGATCCGAGCGGCATCTGGACCAGGAACTGCATCAGGCCGCCAACGAGGACGCCGATGGCCATGCCGAATATAGGGTTCTTGCCGCGTGACACGTACCAGCCGTACGTCAGGAGGGGCACGATGATCAAGAAGAGGTTGAACAGGGCCGGGGCCACGGAGGGCAGGAAGAACGATTTCTCGGTGTTGAGGTAGCTCATGGCCCAGGCGCCGAGGCTGATGAACAGCAGGAAGGGGAAGAGGATGCCGGTCAGCTGGGCGGTCAGCTCGATCTTGCCCGGGACCTTGCTCGAAGCCGAAGGCGATCCACTTGGCCAGGGCGGGCGAAAGGAGAAGGCCGGCGATCGAAATGACCCCGGTCACCAGGAACAGGACGTTGAAGATGTTGGAGGCCAGCCGGTTCTGGGCCTCCTTGCTTTTGGCCCTTTCGGCCGTCAGGACGGGGATGAAGGCCGCCGAAAGGGACGTCTCGGCGAAGAGGTCGCGGAGCATGTTCGGGATGCGGAAGGCGACGTTGAAGGCGTCGGCTGCGGCGCTCTGGCTGGCCCCGAAGAGGTGGGCGAAGACCATCTCCCGGACCAGGCCCATGACCCGGCTGATGGCCGTGCCGACGGTGAAGGAGCGGACCCCCCGGCTGATGTCTTCCATGGTCAGCCATTATTGGCTATTTGAGCCTCCAATGGCAAGGCTCATGATGCGAGGGCGAGGCGGCCGCTCGGGGGGTTCCGGCCCGAGGTCGACTAAAGAAATGAAACGACGGCGGCCGCGGCCAATGAGGCCAGAACGATCAATCCGAGGCCTTTGGCATGGCCTCGATAGTGCTCCGACAGGTCCCTGTAATCGGCCTTTTCCGAACCGGGGATAATGACGAACCGGGGGGTCAGCCTGCTGACGACGAGCCAGTCCAGGATCACCAGGTCGACCAGCGCAGTGAGCAGCCAGAGGACGGCCAGATCCAAAAAGGCCGTCCAAAAAGGGATCCGGCCCCCCAGCGCGGCCTTGAGGGAGTAGGCCGAGAACAGAGGGAAGGCCAGGACGAACAGGATCCAGGGCCCCGCGATCAAAGCCGCCAGGGTCCACTCCCTCTTCGTTTGCGGAGGCACCTTGTCCTTGACGGCCTGCGGAAAGTCCGTGTACCCCCAGACGCGCGGGCTCAGCAAGACCATGACCAAGAACAGATAGGCGTTGACGACGGCGGCAAAGAAGAGGCCGTGGGCCAGGATGTGTCTGAAAGCCATATCCCCTCCTTCTCCGGACCGCGACCCGGTCCGCCAGCTCAGAACCGGCTCTTGAGGATCCGGTCGGCCACGGACTGCGGCAAGGCTTCGAGAAAGGCGGCGGCCCGGGCCATGTGGCCGACAGAATAGCGCCGCTTGGGCCGGCGCGCCTCGACGGCGCGGACGACGACGCGGGCGACCACGCTCGCGTCCGTCCTCTTGGCGTCGAACGCGGCCATGTCCTCGGCCCACTTACGGAGGGCCTTCTCGTAGAGCGCCACGCGGGCCGGCGGCCCGGACTCGAGCAGGGCCCCCACGTCGCCGACCGTCTTCATCCCCGCCGGCGTCTTGATCCCGCCGCAGCGGACCATGATGTTGGGGATGCGCCAGGCCTTGAGCTCGATATCGAGGGTCCGCGCCAGACAATTGGCGGCGAAATCGCAGGCATGAATATTGGCGACGTAGGGCGTTGGGATGAGGGCCGGGGTCATGATCCAGACGATCCGGCCCCCCGCCTGACGCAGGAGAGGCAGGACGGCTTGGACCAGGGCGACAGGACCGACCAGCCGCGCCTTGAGCTCGATCGCGAACCGCTCAGGATCCAGGAGCTCGACCGGGGCCGGACCGCCGCCGCCCGCGTTATTGACGACCGCCCAGAGGCCCTGGCCGCCCCTGCGGCCGATCTCGCCGATTGCGAATTCGACGGCTCGTCCGATCTGTTCGAGGTCCGAGAGATCGACCGGGAAAACCGGGACGAGCCCGGGAAGGCCAAGCTTGCGCAGGCCCTCGGCGTCGGCCTCCTTCCGGACGGTCGCAAAGACGGTGAATCCCCGGCGAGCCAGCGCGACGGAGATCTCGCGGCCGATCCCCGAGGAGCAGCCGGTGATCAGGACGTTCCGTCCCTGGCCTTCCCCTGTCCCGGATCCCTCAGCGGTCATGATGGGCGCCTCCGATCTTCGGGGGGGATTTTAATCCGGATCGGAAAGGATGCCAAGCCGGGATCAGGGGCCGTCGGCTATTTCCCGGGCTTCGACGCCGAGACGTTCAGGCTCAGGACCGACGAAATGTGCTGCTTGAGCTCGGCGGACGACATCCCGAGCTTGCGCGCGATCCCCGGCGCCAGCGAGTCCTCGAGGACCATATCCGCGGGGAACGCTTTTTCACTGACGATGGTGATCCGGCTAAAACCGGCCTGTCGGATCTGTCCGAGATAATCATCCTTGGTCTGGGCGCCGGCGATGCAGGCCACATAGGCCTCGACGGAATCCCGCAGCGCTTGAGGGAGAGGCTTCTTCAGGACCAGGTCGGAGACCATGATCCGCCCGCCGGGCCTCAGGACGCGGAAGGCCTCGCGGAAGACCCGCGGCTTGTCCGTCGAGAGATTGATGACACAGTTGGAGATGATCACGTCAACCGAGCCGTCGGCGACCGGCAGGTTCTCGATCTCGCCCAACCGGAACTCGACGTTCGAGAGGCCGCTCTTCCGGACGTTCTCTCGAGCCCGGTCGAGCATCTCGGGCGTCATATCCACGCCGATGGCCCGGCCCGCGGGACCGACCCTGCTGGCGGCGAGAAAACAATCAATCCCGGCCCCGGAACCGAGATCGAGGACGACCTCGCCGGGCTTCAGGCCGGCCAGCGCCGACGGATTGCCGCAGCCGAGGCCGAGGTTGGCGTCCTCCGGGATGCCCGCAAGCTCGGCGGCCGAGTATCCGATCTTCTGGCTGGCCTCTTTCCCATTCCAGGCGGACCCCCCGCAGCCGCAGGGCTTCGGGGCCGAGCCGCAACAAGGGGAAGCCGTTTTCGCCGCCCTGGCATAGCGTTCCCGGACCTGTTTCTTGATCATTCCGTCCTTGGTTTGTGCCTTGGGCATATCCAACTCCTTCAGCCCGGCGCTTAGGCCGGCGTCGTGAAGATCCTTCGCTTGAAATACAGCGCCACGTTGACGAGGCCGATCATCACCGGCACCTCGACGAGCGGGCCGATGACAGCGGCGAAGGCCTGCCCCGAGTTGATGCCGAAGACGGCCACGGCCACGGCGATGGCCAGCTCGAAGTTGTTGCTGGCCGCGGTGAACGACAGCGTCGCCGCCTTGGGATAGTCGGCGCCCGCCTTCCGGCTCAGGAAGAACGAGACCAGGAACATGACGACGAAGTAGATCAGGAGCGGGATCGCGATGCGCAGCACGTCGAGCGGGATCTTGACGATGAACTCGCCCTTGAGCGAGAACATGACGATGATCGTGAACAGCAGGGCGATGAGGGTGATGGGGGTGATGCGGGGCAGGAACTTCGTCTGATACCATTCGCGCCCCTTGAGCCGGATGAGGCTGAAGCGCGAGATGAGCCCGGCCAGGAAGGGAATGCCGAGGTAGATGAACACGCTCTTGGCGATCTGGCCGATGGTCACATTGACAGCCGTGCCCTTGAGCCCGAGCCAGGTCGGGAAGACGGTGATGAAGATATAGGCGTAGACCGAGAAGAACAGGACCTGGAAGATCGAGTTGAAGGCGACCAGGCCGGCCGCGTACTCCCGGTCTCCCTGGGCCAGATCGTTCCAGACGATGACCATGGCGATGCAGCGCGCCAGCCCGATCATGATCAGGCCGACCATGTACTCCGGCTTGTCGCGCAGGAAGATCACGGCCAGGGCGAACATCAGCAGCGGCCCGATGATCCAGTTCTGGACGAGCGACAGGCCCAGGACCTTAGTATTCTTGAAGACGTCCCCCAGCTCCTCGTAGCGGACCTTGGCCAGCGGCGGATACATCATCAGGATGAGCCCGATGGCGATGGGGATGTTCGTCGTCCCAGACTGGAACTTGTTGATGAAGCCGACGACGGACGGCACGAAATAGCCGAGCCCGACGCCGATCGCCATGGCCAGGAAGATCCACAGGGTCAGGTAACGGTCGAAGAATTTCAGCCTTGAGGAGCGGGGTGTCATCTGTCTCTCCCTTCGTTCCATGTCCCTCTGGACCCGGGCCGTTCAGCCCGCCGTTCCACGGATCCAGTCCCTGATCTCCTCGGCGCGGGGGACGCGGCCCGAGGACACGACCCGGCCGTTGATGACCAACCCGGGGGTGCTCAGGATCTTGAACTCCGTGATCTTCTGGATGTCCGTGACCTTCTCGACGTCGGCGGCGACACCGAGCCCGGCGAGGACGGCCCGGACCCTCCGCTCGAGCTCCTTGCAGTTGGGGCAACCCGTTCCCAGGATCTTGATCTCCAAATCGGACCTCCTCCGAAAATATCGTCTCCGGGGCCGTCAGAGAACGGCGTTGAAGACGTAGCCCACGATCATGATGCCGAGGCCCACGACCGAGGCGAAGACGATGAGCAGTGGGACCTTCAGGACCTTGCGCAGGATGACCATCTCCGGGAACGACAGCCCGATGACCGACATCATGAAGGCGAGCACCGTGCCCAGAGCAGCCCCTTTGCCGAGCAGGGCCTGGACGATGGGGATGATGCCCGCCGCGTTGGAATACATCGGGATGCCGATCAGGACGGCCAGCGGCACCGACCACCAGGCGCTCTTGCCCATGATCGAGGCCATGAAGTTCTGCGGCACGTAGCCGTGGATCGCCGCGCCGACGGCGATGCCGCCGAGGACGAACGGCCAGACCCGGCCGACGATGTCCCTGACCGCGTCCCGGCCGAAGCCGACCCGGTCCTTCCAGGCGAGCCGGGGTTCGTTCCCCACGGATGTTTCCCTCTTCGCCTGCCTCAGCTCGAGGACCCAGGGCTCGACCCAGCGCTCCAGATGAAGCCGGCCGATGACCCAGCCGGCCGACGATGGCGATGAGGAGGCCGGTCCCCGCGTAAAGGGCCGCCACCTTCCAGCCAAAGAGCCCGAAAAGGAGGACGAGGGCGACCTCGTTGACCATCGGCGCCGAGATGAGGAAGGAGAACGTGACGCCCAGGGGGACGCCGGAGGTGACGAAGCCGATAAAGAGCGGGACGGCCGAGCAGGAGCAGAACGGCGTGACGACGCCGAGGAGCGACGCGAGGACGTTGCCGGCCGTCTCACGCCGGCCGGCCAGCATGCGCCGGGTGCGCTCGGGCGTGAAGAACGAGCGGACGATGCCGACGCCGAAAACGACGACGGCGAGCAGGAGCAGGACCTTGGGGGCCTCGAAAACGAAGAACTCCACGGCGGACGATAGGTGGCGCCCCTCGCGGAGACCTAGCAGCGCATAGGTGAACCATCGCGAGAAGGCCTGCAGGTTCAAGTACACCAGCGCCCACGCGGCCGCTCCCGCAAGCGTCAGGGCGAAGCGAAGCCTCCCCCGCGGGGACGACGGCTTCATTGACGCTCCCCTCCCGCCCCGGGGCCCGGCCCGGCCGAGGCGACGAGTTCGGCCTCGATCCAGGCCCGGATCTCGTCCCGGGCGCGGCGGAAGCAGGACAGGATCTCTTCGTCGGTCCCGGTACACGCCGCGGGGTCGTCGAAAGCGTGGTGGATATAGTCGCGCCCGCCGGGGAAGAAGGGGCAGTCCGTCTGCTTTTCGTCGCAGACCATGACGACGTAGTCGAACCGCCGGCCCTCAAACTCGTCGATGCTCTTCGACCGGTGCCCGGAGATGTCGATCCCGATCTCGGACATGGCCTTGATGGCGCCGGGATGGACGCGGGTCGGGCTCACCCCGCCGCTAACGGCCTCGAACCGGTCGCCGTGGAGGGTGTTGACCAGGCCTTCGGCCATCTGGGACCGGGCCGAATTGTGGACGCAGATGAAGAGGATCGAGGTTTTCATGATCTGGCCTCCCTAGGGCTCCCCTCACAGGGGAGACCTCGCCTGTTCTGCCGGACGCAGGCCGCGAGCTTCCGGGCGTCCCCGTTCCGCCGGGCCGAACGGCCGAGGCGCGCCCGTCCGAGACTGGCGAAGAGATCGTCGACGAACCCCCGCGAGCCCTCCGGGACCCTGTAGATCATCCATCGCCCCTGCCGGAGGTCCTCGGTCAGGCCGGCCTCGCGGAGGATGCGCATATGGTGCGAAATGCGCGATTGCTCCATCCCTAGGATGTAGGTCAGCTCGCACACACAGAGCTCGCGCACCTGGAGGAGCAGCATGATCCGAAGCCTGGTCGGGTCGGCCAGCGCCTTGAAGATCTTGACCGCGTTTGTCATGGGCATTGGATCACCCCCTGGGCCCACAGGCAGCCGCCGCAGGCCGGAAACGTATTTCCATAGCAATCCTCCTCGTTCGTCTCGAGGAGCGAGCACCCGCCGCAAACGTGGCAGGGCGAGAAATCGAACGCTTTGACCCTCTCGCGGAAATCACCGTAGGCCTTCGAGTTCCAGATCGCGGAAAGGTCGTTCTCGCGGACGTTGCCGAAGGAGTGCCGGCGGACCCGGCGCTCGAGGCCGTAGAGATAGGTTTTGTGGGAGTGAAGAAGCCCCATGCACGGGCTGACTTCGCCGTCCCACCGGACAAAGGACGTCCGGTCGTGGACGAAGCGGCAGCGGCGGGCGTCGACGGCGATCCGGTTGCCCATCAGGGTCAGGTTCTCGAAACCCTGGAACAGGCTGAAGAGCGCGTCCTTGGTCGTGTTGTTGACGTCCAGGCGCGGCAGGCTGAGCTCGGTCTTGCCCGGGGCGAAGGTGAAGGTCTCGAGCGTCAGCGTCTGGAGGCAGAGCATCTCCTTTTCCATCGCTTCGCTGTAGGGCAAGACATGGCTGACAAGGATGCGCCGGGCGCCGACCGAGCGGGCCAGGCGGTCGAGGTGTTTGACGTCGCCGAGGTTCGTCTTCATGACCACAAAGGCGATGCCGATATCGATCGAGTGGCCGTCCCGGCCGTTCAGCCGGCCGAGCCGGTCGATGTTGTCGAGAACGCGGGACAGGCTGGCCCCGGTCCGGATCGCCTCGAAGCTCTCTTCGGTCGCCCCGTCGAGCGAGATCCAGAGCGTGTTGAGGCGCTCGCGGAGGAGGCCTTCGACAAGGGCGTCATCAAGGGTCGTCGCGTTGGTCGTCATCTCGGCTCGCAGGCCGAGCGACTTGACGGCCCGGACCATGTCGAGGAGGCGGGGATGGGCCGTCGGCTCGCCGAAGCCGCCGAACATGACCGACTCGAGGTGCGGAAAGTGCGGGATCTCGGCGGCGAGGCGCTCGAAGACGGGCCATTCCATGTCGCCCATGGGCTCGTCCCAGATGTTGCGGATGCAGGTCCGGCAGGCCAGGTTGCAGCGAGAGGTAGGCTCGATGTAAAGGCGGTTGAGGCTGTGAATGTTCGGCTGGATCTCCAGCCGGCCGTGGTCGGCCGTGACCTCGATGGACGAGCCGGGCTCGAGCCCCAGCTTTTTTTCGAGCTCGGGCGGGACGACCAGGCGGCCCTCCTCCGCTTTGAGAAGGAAATGGCATGACTCACCCTCTTTCCGCTCCCGCAGCAGCGCCTTTTCGCCTTTTTCGAGATAGGCCATCAGGCCCGTCCCTTCGGGCATGTTCAGGCCGAACTCCTTTTCGCTCATCGTGGCATCAACATATGAAGATATATTCATATATCAAACGCCGGGGCCTGTCAAGGGCCGGACGGCTCGGCGGAAGCAGGGAGGCTCTCATCGGCGGGATGGACCTCACCCGGACAAAGGTTTAGAATCGCGGCATGCGTCAGGCCCGCGCCCGTCAAGCCTTTGCCCTGGCCGCGGCCCTCGCCTTCGCCGGGACGGGGCTCGCCTCCT
Source organism: Candidatus Aminicenantota bacterium (assembly GCA_963807525.1). Classification (GTDB taxonomy): domain Bacteria; phylum Acidobacteriota; class Aminicenantia; order Aminicenantales; family Saccharicenantaceae; genus RBG-16-66-30. The sequence goes on from CAWECI010000024.1 coordinate 98,858, forward strand.
GCGGACGCCAGGCGGCGTCCGACGCCCGCCGGCCTGCCTATCGCGATCCGAAGCTCCCGATCGACCGGCGCGTCGAGGACCTTCTCGCGCGGATGACGATAGAGGAGAAGTTCCGGCAGCTGTTCATGGCCTCGGGCGATCTGGCCGGACTCCGAAAGACAGGCCGGGACGGCATCCTGGGTATCCAGATCGGTGGCGACGGCGCCAGGGCCGAGGCCGAAGCGACCAACGCTATTCAGGAATTCCTGGTCAAGGAGACACGGCTCGGGATCCCGGCTATTCCCTTCGACGAGGCCCTGCACGGGCTCGTCCGGGGCGGCGCGACCTCGTTCCCGCAGGCCATCGGGCTCGCGGCCACGTGGGACCCCGATCTCGTCGGCGAAGTCGCCGCGGCGGTCGCGGAGGAAACGCGGAGCCGGGGCATCCGTCAGGTCCTCTCTCCGGTCGTCAATATCGCCCGGGACGTCCGCTGGGGCCGGACGGAGGAAACCTACGGCGAGGACCCGTATCTCGCCGCGAAGATGGCGGCGGCCTTTGTCGCCGCATTCGAAAAACGGGGCGTCATCGCGACCCCCAAGCATTTCGTGGCCAACGTGGGAGCCGGCGGCCGCGACAGCTATCCTATCCCCGACGGAGAGCGAGCGCTGCGGGAGATCGACTTCCCGCCGTTCGAGGCCGCGGTCCGCGAGGGCGGGGCGCGGTCGATCATGACCGCCTACAATTCTTGGGCCGGCCGGCCGGCTTCGGCCCATCCCCGGCTTCTCCTGGACATCCTCAAGGGCGAATGGGGCTTCCGGGGTTTCGTGATCTCGGACGCCGGGGCCGTCGGCGGGATGTCCAGCCTGCACCTGACCGCGGCGTCCTTTCCTGACGCGGCCCGGCAGGCTTGGACGAGCGGGCTGGACGTTCTGCTCCAAGCCGATCTTGGACAAGCCCCGCTTTTTAGCGACGCGATCGTCAAGAGGCTCGTCGACCCGGACCGCATCGATGACGCCGTTCGTCGCGTCCTCCGGGCCAAGATGGAGCTCGGGCTTTTCGAAGACCCTCATGTCGATCCCGGCGAGGCCGAGCGGACGAACGGCTCCGCGGAGCATCGGGCCCTGGCCAGGAAGGCCGCGGAAGAAGCGGTCGTCCTGCTCAAGAACGAGGGTCCGATCCTGCCGCTGAAAAAGGGCGCGTCCAAGTCCGTCGCGGTCATCGGACCCGACGCCGTCGAGGCCCGGCTCGGTGGATACAGCGGCCCGGGCAACAACAGGATCTCGCTGCTCGACGCTCTCCGGGCACGGCCCGGCGATCCTATCGAGGTGCGATATGCGGAAGGCTGCGGCCGGGCCGGATCGAGCGCCTTGAAGGTCATCGACCGCGGGTCCTTGAGACCGGTAAGCGCGAAGGCCGCCGAATTTCTCGGGGCGACCCCATCGAGTCCCGGGTCCGGGCTCATGGGCGAATATTTTGACAATCCCGATCTCGCGGGCGATCCGGTGTCCCGGCGCGTGGATCCCACGGTGGACTTTCATTGGACGTTCGAGCCGCCGGCGCCGGGGCTGCGGACGGACTGGTACTCGGTCCGCTGGGCCGGGTCCCTCGGTTGTCCGGAGACGGGCCCGCGCCGGATCGGCGTCGAGGGCGACGGTTTTCGGCTCTATCTCGACGGCCGGCTCGTCATCGACCGCTGGCAAAAAGGCTCATACGGGATCGCCACGGCGGAGGTCCGCTTCGAGAGCCATAAAGCCCGAGACGTGAAGCTCGAGTTCCACGAGCCGGTCCGGAGCGGTCGCGTCCGCCTGGTCTGGGATTACGGCGTGAGGGACGAATCGTGGAAGAGGATCGTGAAAGCCATCGAGCTGGCCCGGTCGTCCGATCTGGCCATCATCGCGGCGGGGATCGAAGAGGGCGAGGGCCGCGACCGGTCCGACATCCGGCTGCCCGGCCGGCAGGCGGAGATGATCCGGCTCGTCGCCGCCACCGGCACGCCGACGGTCGTCGTCCTCTACGGCGGCAGCGCCGTGGATATGACCGATTGGCTCAACGACGTCCGGGCCGTGCTCCTGGCCTGGTATCCGGGCGAAGCCGGCGGCGAGGCGGTCGCGAAGGTCCTGTGGGGGGACGCGAACCCGTGCGGCCGATTGCCGATCACGTTCCCGCGGTCGGTGGGACAGGTGCCGCTCGTCTATGACCACAAGCCGACCGGGCGGCTGGACGATTACGCCGATATCACCGGGGAGCCGCTCTTCCCGTTCGGCTTCGGGCTGAGCTACTCGGATTTCCGCTACGCGGACCTCAGCGTCACCCCGGGCATGATAGCGGCGGACGGGACGGCCCACGTCGCGTGCAAGGTCACGAACGCCGGGCCGGCCGCCGGCACCGAAGTCGTCCAGCTCTACGTCCATGATCTTCTCGCGTCGGTGGTCCGGCCGGTCCTCGAGCTCAAGGGGTTCCGCAAGGTCTTCCTGGCGCCGGGCGCGTCCGCGATGGTCACGTTCGAGCTCGGGCCGGCCGAGCTCGCGCTTCTTGATGCCGATCTCAAGCGGGTCGTCGAGCCGGGCGAATTTCAGATCTACGTGGGAAGCTCGTCCCGCGACATCCGCCTCAAGGGCATGCTGACCGTCAAATAGGACAGGGTCAGACCTACACCTTTTAATTTTTTTTTCTAGCCTGTGGATCTCAGCAAATGGGAAAAGTTAAAAGGTGTAGGTCTGACCCGTTCTTAATCGTCGTCCCGCGAGACTAGCATCCGCTTCTGGGCTTTTTTCTCCGCGTAAGGCCGCGGCACGTAGACCGCTTCGCCCGTCATCGGGTCCTTGCCGGTGTGGTACATGCAGGTCGAGCGGGTCATGGGCGTCGGCGTGAAGATCTGGACGCCCTCGACCGGCTTCTCCCCGCTCCGCTCGAGCTCGCGCAGGAACGCGGCCAGCTCGCGGGCCTCTTTGTCGGTCGTGCCGGGGTGCGCGACCATGAAATAATATTTAAGATGGAGGGGCCGCTCTCGCCATCGTCCGCCTTTGGTCTCCTGATGCCCCTCCCCTCCCGCGGGCGCCGACTCAGACACGGCCTCGGCGAACATGCGGCGGAACTCCTCGAGCGTCTTCCGTCCGCCGCCTTTGTTCATCAGCCGCAAAACCCCGTCGGAGATGTGCTCGGGAGCGATCTTGAGCAACCCCGAGACATGATGGGCGGCCAGCTCCTTCACGTATTCAGGGCATTCGAGGGCCAGGTCGTAGCGGATGCCGCTGCGGACAAAAACCTTCTTGACCCCCGGGACCTGGCGCGCGGCCCGCATGAGCCGGGTCAGCCGGAGGTGGGCCTCCCTGATCCCGGCCGCGTCCAGGCCGTACATATTCGCCGACGGCCCGCCGAGATCGTCGACGAGGCCGCGCCACTCCGGATGCTTCGTCATCCGGCGGATCTCGGCCAGGATCGACTCCTCGGTCCGCGAGATGATCCGGTCACCCTGATGGAGCGACAGGGCGCAGAACGAGCACCGCCCCCTGCAGCCGCGGTGCGTCTGGACCGAGAACCGGGCCATGCCCAGCTCGGGGAAACCCTCGGGGATCTGCCGCGTGAACGGCAGGGCGTAGACCCGGTCAAGGTCGGCCGGCGTGTAGTCCGGCGCCGGGTATTGGATGACGTAGCGGTTGGCGTGCTTCTGGGCGATCGTCTTGCGATTGGTCAGCCGCTTCTGGGCCTCGCAGAACTTGTCCTTGTCGTCCCGGGCCTCTTCGAAGGAGGGGATCGCGACGGCGCCTTCGGGGGCCTCGGCCCGGATGACGGCCGTGCCGCGGATGCCGTCGAGGTCCTGGCCGCGGTCGAGCCGGCGCGCGATCTCGACAACCTGGAGCTCGCCCGGCCCGTAGACGAGGATGTCGGCCCGGGTGTCGAGGAGGATGGAGCGGCGCACGTCGTCGCCCCAATAGTCATAATGGGCGAATCGCCGCAGCGAGGCCTCGATGCCGCCGAGGACGATGGGGACGCCTTTGTGGAGCTCGCGGAGGCGGTTGGCGTAGACGATGACGGCCCGGTCGGGCATCCGTGAGGCAAAGGGCGCGTTCGGGTCGACGGCCCGCTCGCGCTTGAGCGGGGTGTAATTGACCAGCATCGAGTCGATCGACCCCGAGGTGACGCCGAAGAAGAGGCGGGGCCGGCCGAGCTTCAGGAAATCGTCTTTCCCTTTCCAATCCGGGCACTCGATGATCCCGACCTTGTGGCCCTCGGCGTCGAGGACGCGGGCGATCATGCCGACCGGGGAGAGCGGATGGTCGGCGTAGGGCTCCCCGCTGACGAGGATGATGTCAAAGCCCGTACCCTTGGTCGCGATCATAATAGGGGGACATGATACCCGTTTCCCATTTTTCTTGAAAATGGGTGACGTGATACCCGTTTCTTATTTTTCCCCAGGAGCCAGCTGGCTGAAGGCACCAGAAAATGGGAAACGGGTATCATGTCACCGCTTTAAGGTCCCCGATTTAGGTGGTGCCCGATTTGGGGACGGCCATGATCCCGAAGGCGGCGTTGGCGATGAGGATCGCGCCGGCGACGATCATCGGCACGTGGAGGCCGGCCTGGAAGCCCAACGAGGCGAAGATCAGGCTGCCAGCCATGTGGCCCGAGGTCTGGAAGGCGGTCAGGATGCCGGCGCTGCCGCCGATCGTCTTCTTGCCGAAAAGGCGGGAGATCGTCAGGACGACGAACGCGCCCATGAGCCCGTCGCCGCTCTCATGGAGGAACCGGAAGGCGAACGAGAGCGGCAGGCTGCGGACGGTCATGAGGACGAGCCCCGCCCCGGAGATGACCATGCCTAGGAGGAACAGCCGCCGGTCGCGGACCGGGTCGTCCGGCAGCCGGCCGACCAGGAATGCGGCCAGCGCCAGGGCCAGGTAGGCCCCGGCCATATAAAGGGCCACTCCAGAATCGCCCAAGCCGAAGCGGGCCCGCAGGAACGGCCCATAGATGGTCTGTTCGGTGCCCCAGTGCAGGGCCAGAAGAACGAGGAAAACCGAGAACAGAAGCGTCCGCCGGTTGAAGACGCTGAACCGGTACTCGCGGATGGACACGGCCGCGAACTTCTCGTCGCCGAGGCCTCCCACCGCCAGGGCGGCCAGGGCCGTCATCGCCGCCAGGACGCCCAGGAAGGCTTGGAAGCCGATCACGCGCGTGAGCAGGCTGCCGAGGATGAGCCCGGCCGGCGGACCGAGCGACAGCCAGCCCACGAACCGCCCGTATTTCCTGTTCGTGTCCGGCTCGCCGACGTCCTTGTAATAAAGACTGTAGATCGACACGTTGACCGCGTTGTTGGCGACGCCGAGCAGCAGGAATGCCGCCGCCATCGGCGCGACGCCCCGGACGACCGCCACGCCGGCGATGGCCAGGGCCATCGCCAGAAGACCGCCGCCGATGACCTTCTTCATGGACAGCCGGTCGTTCAGCCAGCCGGTCGGGAAGGAAAAAACGATCGGCGCCGAGGCCAGCAGGGCCACGATGACCCCGATGGCTAAGCCGCCGAAGCCGAGCTTCAGGAAGCGCAGCGGGGCCAGGAAGACGACCGTCACCAGGGTCATCGTCCGGACGAAGTTGATGAGATGCAATCGCCGCATAATGGGGGACATGATACCTATTTCCTGTTTCCCTCCGCAAGAGACGGCCTCGCCGGATGCAAAAAATGGGAAACGGATATCACGCCACCAATAAAAAGGGGCGGCGTCGCCGCCGCCCCTTGCGGATGATCGATGGCCCGGACTGCTATTTCTTCTTCAGGTCGACATTGCCGCTGAAGCTCTTGAGGACGAGCGTCGCCCCGCCCCGGCCCACGGTGCCGCGGATCTCGCGCGGCGAGATCTTGCCGCTCGTCGTGATGGCGAAATCGCTGTCGATGTCGCCGCTGAAGGTGCTAGCCTCGAGGTCGAAGGTCGAGTCGGCCGGGATGGTCAGGCGCACGTCGCCGCTGTGGGTCTTGAGTTCGTAGTGCGCGCCGGCCTTGAGGTCGCCCTCATAGGTGACATTGCCGCTGACCGTCTTGACATCGATGGTCGCCGCGTCGGAGACGCCCAGCAGCTTGATGTCGCCGCTCACGGCGTCGGCCTCGATCGAGCCCTTGACCTTGGTGACGTCGATATCGCCGGACACTGTCTTGAGGTAGGCGTCGCCGGCGATGTTCTCCATCTTGAGATCGCCGCTGACGATCTTGACCTCGGCCCCGGCCGCGCCGCTCAACCCGACGTTGCCGCTGACCGAGTCGATCTTGGCCTTGCCGCCGATCGCCGCCACGCTGACGTCGCCGCTCACCGACTTGATCTCCACGCCGGCCTGCTCGGGGACCCAGACCTTATAGTCCACGGAGACCTTGAGCGAGTCGCCGCCCCAGAAGCTGCCGCCGCCCTTGGGGTATTTCGTTTCGACCCGTACGGCGTCGGCCTCGCCGGCGACCTCGATCGTCACCTTGGCGGCATTCTCCTTGGCCTTGTCCGCGGTGTCGGCCTTGGAGACCTTGAGCGCCTCGATCTTGACCTGGGCTTCCTTCCAGGTCATGACCTGGATGTCTCCCGAGACGTTGCTCAGGGTGAACAGGCCCGTTTTCGAGAGGGGCACGGTCTTTTCGAACTTCTCTTCGAACTTCTGCTCGGCCAGGGCCGGAGCCGCGACCAGGGCGACCAGGACGATCGCGGCCGCGAAACCCGCCAGTCCCTTCCTCAATGTCTTGCTCATATGGATCCTCCTTCCCGTAGGTTACAGTATGGTCTTCCGGCCCGCCGCGCCCCGGTTCTCGCGTTGGAGGTCCAGGGCGGAATCGAGCAGGGTGATCTTCTCGGTGTAAGCGGCCAACAGGTAATTGCGGGCTTCGAGGTCGTCCGGGGCTTCCAGGACCGACCTGCGGCAGGCCTGGATCGTGGTGTCGACGACCAACAGGTTCCGGTCGAAGATCTCCGCGACTTCCCGAGGCAGGGTGCCCCGCCCCGAAGCGAAGGCCTCGCTTAGGGACTTGATGGCCTGCTGATAATAGCGCTCGGCCTCGTCCAGCTTGGCCAGGGTATAGCGCTCCCGGGCTTCCGGGCTGGTCGGGATCCCCCGGCGGCCGAGCCGCGACCCGACGACGATCCCGGTGATGACGAAGGCCAGGGCGACCGCCGCGATCCCGGCGTAACGGAGCGCCGGCGCGCCCAGCCAGAAGGCCGGCCGCGGCCGAAGCGCCCTCGCTCCCTCGGCCGCCCGTCCGGCCTGATCGCGGGCCAAGACGTTCCGGACGTTGAGCCAGACCCTCTCAGATGGCTCCGGCGTCTCGAGCCGGGCCGCCCCGTCGACGATCCGCCGGAGATCCCGGCTCAGGGCCCGGCAGTCCTCGCACCCGGACAAGTGCCGTTCGAGACGGGCCCGGTCCCTTTCGGAGAGCTCGCCGTCAATATCTCGGCTGATGTATTCCCGGCACTTGCGGCATCTCATCGTTAGTCTCCTAGACAGCCTTGCGGGCCCGCAGGTGATCGCGGACCCTGATCCGGGCCTTGAACAGCTGGGACTTGGAGGTCCCCACGGCGCAGCCGAGCCGGCGGGCGATCTCCTCGTGCTTGTAGCCCTGGACGTCGTGAAGGACAAAGACGCTCCTCAGCCGCGGCGGCAGCGCCTGGATGGCCTCCTCGAGAGGCCTCCGAAGGTCCTGTTCGACCGGCTCGGACGTCGCTTCCTCGACCCGGTTTTCTACGTCGCCGAGCGGGACCAGCCGGGCGTTCAACACCCGTTTCTGCCTGAGGTGGCTGTAGGCCGTGTTGAGGGTGATCCTGAAGATCCAGCCGGGGAAGGTCGCCGCTTCCCGGACCCGGCCCATATGGGTAAAAACCTTCAGGAAGACGTCCTGGAGCAGGTCCTCGGCCGCGGCCCGGTTCTGGGCATACCTGTAGAGGAGCCCGAAGACGGGGCCCTTGAACATCTCGTAGAGGGATTCCATGGCCGCGAGGTCCCCGGCCCGGCCCCGGGTCACGAGGTCCTCGAGAAGGGCCTTGTCGGCTGTCCCCCAGGCGGGGCTTTCGCCGCGGACCCGTTCCATGTCTAGGGCCGCCTCGATAAAAGCATCCAAATTCGCATAGGAGCCATTATCGCCGATTTGGCCCTGGGCCGCCAGGAACAGGCTGCAGGCGCTCATCTCGTTCACACCGGTATAGATGAAATCAGGGGGGAAAAGGTTGCCTGAGACCGGAGGGGCCGGCTTCTCCTGGCTCTAGATCAAGGCTTGGACCTGAAGCCGGCGGCCGTATGGGAGCCGTCGCAGAACGGCTTCTTGGCCGACCGGCCGCAGCGGCAGAGCGTCACCCGGTTCCGTCTCTCGTATTCAAAGCCATCGGCCGATTCGATGGGGATCCCGCCCTTGACCCATAACGGACCGGCCAGACCGGTCTGGGGGTCCTCGATGAGGCCGATCTCGGGCTGGCAAAGGGGTTCGATAGCCGATCCCGAATCCTTATCCCAGGCGACGAGACTTCCCGACGGGCAGTTGCCGGCTTCTTCGATGGCTTTCGCCCGGGCCTCGGGATCGTCCGACGCCTCGGCATAGCCCCAGGCGTCCTTCCCGGCGTGGCAAAATCGCGCGACGATGCAAAGCTCTTCGCACCACGTCAGGTTGACCCCGGGACCGGTCGTCTTCTCGATATGCCTGTGATCCTGCGCGGGTGGGGCCGTCTCCGTCCCGTCCACCACGACTTGGAAATGACTGCCGTCGCAGTACGGCTTGGCCTTCGACGCGCCGCAGCGGCACAGGGAATAAGACTCCTTGTCGGGATAGGACTGGCCTTTTTCCCATCGACAAGGCTCTCCGTCGGGCCCCCTGACGATGCGTTGCTCACTCAACGGGACGCCGCCCCTGACGAGGTAGGGCCCGTCCTTCATGACCTTGATGCGCGGGCCGGCCTTGCGATCTTCGGACATGACGCCTCCTTGACTGGCGAGCGGCGGCGCTCGAACCGAGGATACGACCCGCGTCCCCAGCTGTCAATCGAAGGCTTCGCCCGGATCACGATCGCCTTTTTAGGGCTTGAAATCCGCGTCCCAGGAGCGATATAGTCTCCGCTCTGTAAAACAAAGGAGACCAGGACGTGAAAAAACTCTTATTCATTGCGACTCTCATCGCTTTCGTGGGCTGTTCGTCGATCCCGAAGTCCACAGGCCATGACGAGCCGCAGGCTCCGCCCGCGGCCCAAGCGCAGGCGTCGGCGCCGACCCTCGCCGGCGATGCGTTCACCGGAACGATCGTCGGATATCGCATGGGCGGGAGCATGGCCAAACCTTACATCCACGCCCAGATCAAGGGCGAGGACGGCCAGGTGGTCGAGTTCAATCTCCGAAAGACGACGGCGGTCACGGACCCGGCCGGCAATGCCATCGGTTTCATGAAGAGATTCAAGAACGGGCGGCGGGTCGAGATCAAGTTCGTCGTTCAAGACGGCAAGAACGAAGCCGTGGCCTGGCATTACCTCGACTGATCCAAACGGCTGACCAAAGCCGATAGGCCAAACCTTCCCGCCTATCGGTCTTCGGATGAACGGCCTCTGCCGACGCGGCAGAGACAAAAGGGACAGCCCCCCTTCGGGGACAGCCCTTAGGCCGGGCCCCAGTTCGTCAACACGGGCGGGATCAGTACCAGCGCGGCAAAGATCACCCAGAGGATGAGCAGGGGCAGGAGCCACTTCGCCCACTTCTCCCAGCGCAGGCTGGCCAGGCCGAGAACGCCCATGGTCACGCCCGAGGTGGGCAGGACCGGGTTGATGTATTCGGCCAGCTGAAAGGCCAGGACGGACGTCTGCCGGGTGATGCCGACGAGGTCCCCGAGCGGGGCCATGATGGGGATGGTCAGCGCCGCCTGGGCCGTGCCGGAATGGACGAAGAAATTGATGACCCCCTGGGAGACGAACATGATCATGGCCGAGATGACGGGGCTGAACCGGGAGATGGTCCCGGCCAGCCCGGCCAGGATGGTGTCCATGATCCTGCCGTCCTGGGCCACGATGAGGATGGCCCGGGCCGTACCGATGATCAGGCAGGCATTGACCATGTCCTTGGCCCCGTCGACGAAGGATTTGCCGAACTCGTCGCCCTTCAACCCCCCGGCGATCCCGGCCAGGACGCCCATGGCCAGAAAGACGCCGCCGATCTCGTTGATGAACCAGTGTTTGATCAGGATGCCGAGGACCATGGCGACGAAGCCGGCCACGAACACGGCCAGCACGAGCCACTGGCGAGCCGTCAGGGCCACCCGTTCGAGAACGGGCTTGTCCACGCTGAGCTTCTTCCGTTTCTCCTGGTCCTCGTCGTAGGTCGGGCTGAGCCGCGGGTTCTTGCGGATCCGGGCCGCGTAGATCATGACCACGGCGATGGCGATGGCCGTGCCGCCGGCCCAGACCATGATCCGATAGCCCAGCCCCGAATACATGGGCAGGCCGGCGATGCCCTGGGCGATGCCGACCGTGAAGGGGTTGAAGAACGCCCCGGCGAAGCCGGCCGCCGCGCCGACAAAGGGCATGGCCACGCCGACGATCGTGTCGTAGCCGAGGGACAGGGCCAGCGGCACGAAGACCAGGATGAAGGGCATCGTCTCTTCGCACATGCCCCAGACCCCGCCCCCTATCGAGAAGATGAGCATGACGACCGGGATGAGCAGCACGCGGAGGGCCTTTTGCCGGCCGAAGGTGAAGGTGATGTTGCGAATGACGGCCGTGATGGCTCCGGTCTGCTGGATGACGTTGAAGGCCCCGCCGACGATGAGGAGGATGGCGATAATGGCCGCCGCGTCCATGAAGCCGCGGATCGGCGAGACGAGCAGTCCGCCGAGGCCCTGGGGCCGGCTGGCCATCTGCTGGTAAGAGCCGGCGACGGGGATCGTCCGCCCGCCCTTCTGGACCCGCTGATACTCGCCCCCCGGGATGAGCCAGGTGGCGATCACGGTCAGGACAACCATGACGTAGATCAGGATCAGGGTGTGGGGCAGACGGAGCGGCTTGGCGCTCACTTGGCCGGCTCCACGACGCACCCGGTGTCGAGGTTATAGACGTCGCCGGGGAGCAGGACGTGCATGGTCAGGCCGTGGCCCCCCAGGTGACCATCCGGCGAGCGGAAAGTCTTGGCCTTCCGGGCATCGTAGACAATGACTTGCCCTTCCCCGAGCACTTCATAGTTGCCGTCGGGCCGGACGAGCACGGCCGTCGATTCCTCGATGCCGACGCCGACGAGCTTGGGATTCTCGAGCACGACGGCGATCAGGCGGTTGTGGCGGCGCCGGGTGACGAAGTGCTGGTCGATGACGGCTTTCTTGACGAAGCCGAAGCCCTCGGAATGGAGGATATCGTCGGCCAGGATCGCTTCCCAGGTCCCCTCTTCGCCCTTGGTCCGTCTCTCGTTGCCGGTGATCATGAACTCGCTCATGACCGCCGCCCCGGCGCTGGTGCCGCCGATGACGCAGCCTTCATTGTAGAGCTCGAGCATCCGCTCGTGGATCGGCGTGTGGAGAAGGGCCGCGGTCAGGAGGGCTTGATCCCCGCCGGAGAACCAGATGCCGCCCGCGCCATCCAGGATCTTGTCGCTTCCCGGCTTCATCGCCTGCTCGTGGCTCAGGTTGTAATAGACCGTGTTCTTGGCGCCGTTGCCCTTGAATTCCGTCACGAGCTCGGGGCCGACCTCGTCGGGGACGCTCGAGGCCATGGTGAAGACGACGATCTTGCCCGTGTCGTGGGCCTCGGCCAGCTGGATATAGCGCTTCATGAGCGCGGCGTCACGCTCGCCGCCGCCGATGATGAAGAGATAACCTTTAGGACGGGGCTCGGTCGGAGCTTTCGGGGTGCAGGCCGTCACGGCCGCGGCCAGGAGAAGGGCGATGACAAACGGGACGAACAGGTTCTTTCTCAATTTCTTCCTCCGACTCGGAGGACTCGGGAAGGCCTATCTTACCAAAAACGAGCGCGAGCTGTCGCCCTCGAATTTTTCGCGGCGAGGCGATCGCCGCGGGCGGGGCGGCGGAGCCACCGCATTGACGGAAGGCCGTGATTCTGTTAGAGATGAACCGTCCATGGACGAGCTCTTCTTGATCTTCGAGCCGATCTCGCGGTTCGCCCCGGGAGACCTGGCGGAGATCGTCGCCCGGAGCTACGCCGCGCTCGTCGAGAGCTCCCCCGAGGTCTGGGGGCGAGAGCGGGAGAAATGGGAGGACTTCGATCGCCGGGCCTTCGCCAGCCCGGACACGGTCGGCCGATGCGTTTTCGTCAGCCGTTTCGGCCCCGAGCCGGTGGGCCTGGGTTCCTACGATCCCCGGCCCGGCCCGGTCTACGGCGAGATCGGCCAGAATTGCGTCCTCCCCGAATTCCGGGGCCGGGGATTCGGCAGCCGGCAGGTCCGCGAGATCCTCGGAAGGTTCGAGACGCTCGGCATCCGGACGGCCAGGGTGACGACAAGCGGCCACCCCTTCTTCGAGCCGGCCCGGAGAATGTACGAGGGCTTGGGGTTCCGCGAGATCCGCCGGTTTGCCGGGGGCCCGGATCCCGGCTACCCGCTCATTGAGCTCGCGCGGGAGCTCGACCGCCCGTCAGAACTGGACCGTTAGCGTCAGCGGCTGTCCCGGCTCGACGACGATCGGTCTGGACAAGAAGACGCGAACGGTAGAGCCCTCGCGCCGGACCGCGGCCGGGGCCGCGGTGCCGGCCAGAGCGGCCTTGAGCGAACGGACGGCCGTCGCGCCTGTCCCGGCCGGGATCCTGAAATCGAACTCCTGGAGCTTGACCGCGCCGGCCTGGGCCTCGAGGCTAACGGTCATGCCCTGGCCCGCGTTCGTCTTCTGGGCATAGACGCCCCAGCCCGAGCCGGCCGTCCAGACGGTCCGGAAATCGTCGGCGTTCATCTTGGGATCGAAGCCCATCCGCATCTCCGGGCCCGAGTAGGACTGGCCGGAGAGCGCCAGCAAGACGCCCCACGACGACATGGCCCGGGCGTAATGATGGCCGCACTCGACCTCGTTCCAGGGGTTGCGCCGGAAGCCGTCGTAGCGATCCCGGACGGCCTTGACGACGCTCAGCCCCTGTTCGAGGAGGCCTTCGTAGATGAGGTGCGAGGCGACCTGGTACTCGATGCCGGTCCAGACCTCGTCGGAATACGGGAAGGGCAGCGGCGGACGGCCGCCCTTCGGCCAGGAGCAGAGCAGCAGGCCCTTTTCATCGTTGAGGGCGTAGGTCCGCTGGACGTTGGAGAAGTTCCGGAAGCTCTCGAGGAAGTTGTACTTGAAGATGGCCTGGAGCGACGACTGGATGCGCTCGGCCGGCAGGTACCGGCCCAGTCCGGAGATCATGCCCAGCCACTGGCCGAGGAGCATGTCGGAGAGACAGCCGTCGCCGTACTGGTATTTCTTCTCCATGACCTGGGCGTACTTCTGGACGTAGTACTCGCCGTTCCAGAGCGTGCTGTCGTAGGCCAGGCCGGCCCTTGTCGTACATGGCCAGGTAAGCCTTGGCCGAGGTGACGTCGCCGACGGCCATGGCCATGGCCGCCCCGGCCTTGAGAGCGCCCGAGATAGAAACCGCTGAGCATGCTCGTTCGGGCCGAAGAACTCGATGTCGTAGGTGTTGTGCTGCTCGCCTTCCATCAGGCCGTCGCGGTCGGCGTCCCACTGTTTCCAGGCGTAGTCGAGCGCCTTCTTGGCCTGCGGCCAGAGCTTCTTGAGCCAGGCCGTGTCGCCCGAGATCTGCCAGTCGCGGTAGAGGCTGATGATCCGGCCCATCTGGCCGTCGGCCGCCGGCTTGAAGTCCCAGAGGACGCCGCTCCCGAGCGGGAGCGAGGTGCGGAACATCATCGCCCCGTCGGGCTTGACGTTGTTGAGGAAGTCGGTCTCACGCATGGTCCGCTCGAGCGAGGGGAAGAGGAAGGCCAGCGACTGGGCATAGTTCCAGACGTGGGCGCAATTGAGCGGGCAGCAGCCGCCCTGGTCGCCGCAGCCTTCGAAGCCGAAGAAGTTCCCGCCCTCGAGGCGGAAGCCCGTCGTCGTGCGGATGATCGCAGCCTGGCTCGAGACGGCATCAAGGACGTAGGGCGGCAGGGTCGAGCCGAAGAAGGCGTCGTGAAAGGCCCGGCTCGAGCGTTCGAGGCGGGTCACATTAGCCTGCAGGTATTCCGCGGCGGCCCAGGCGTCAGCGAACTTCGTCGCGTAATAGTTCTTGAAGACGCGGCCGCGCTGCTCCGGGACGACGTCAAAATAGTTCAGGAGGTTCGGAAAGCTCCAGGACACGATGAACGGCAGCACGACCTCCTCGCCGGGGCCGATCGTGGCCATAAGGCCGAGCGTCCCCACGTCGGTCTGCTTGTCGGCCGAAGGTGAGACCTCGTCGAGGTCCTTGAGCCGGCCGTCGGCCGCGAGATCGTCCCAGAAGATCTGCAGGTCGTCCCACCAGTCGCCGCGGACCCAATGCGTGAGATAGGTGATGTCCGGCCAGGGTGTCGTCAGGGCCACCGTCCCGTAGGCCGGCTCGCCGGGCTTGACCTTGCGCGAGGACATGGCCAGGCCGCGGAGGGTCGCGGTCTTCTTGATCTCGTTGACGTTCTGGCCGAACTTGTCGTGGCCGAGCCCCTCGACCGTCCCCACCCCGTCGAACCCGATGGGGTTGAGGACCGAGCCGGCGATGGTGACCTTGGCCGGGGCCGGGCCGTTGTTCTTGACCCGGAAGCGCACGACAAAGGCCGGGATGCCGGAATCGTCCGGCTCCAAGGGCACGAGCGGGTTGAAGGCCTCGAGCCGGACCTCGAGCGGGACCTGGCTGTCGGACAGCTCGACCTCGGCGAACGGGTATTCGCCCTTGAACCGGGCCTTCTCCATGCGCGGCAGCCCGGGCACGAAGACGCGCTTGAACCCGAAGCCGGTCGTGAACGGCGGTTCGATCGGCCCTTCGAGGACGCGGACGAGCTTGGTCCCCGACTCCTCGACGTACAGGGCGAAGAAGGTGAAGGGCATGTGCACGCCCTTGCCGGGCCGGTTGAAGATCTCCCAGTCGCGGAGGTTGCCGCGGCCGCCGAGCGAGATCGTGCCGGTGCCGATGCCGCCGAGCGGGAAGGCCACCTCGTTCAGGGCCCGTCCCTCGAAGGTGCGGACCGCGCCGGGGTGGAAGAGCTCGTCTTTCGAAAAGGGACCGGTCCCGGCCGCGGGGCCCGCCGCCGCGAGGACGGTCAAGCTCAGGGACAGGACCAGGATCAGTCCGAAGCGCGTTCTTTGATCAGCGTGCACGATCCCTCCTCGACGAAGGATTGGCCTGCGGAGAGCAGGGGAACTCTGCCGTTCTTAGTAGCGGAAGCGGCGGCGAATGTCAATCGCCGGCGGGGGCTAGCCTGGACTATTCACGAATCGAGGCGGCTCCAGATGCGAGGCCCGAGGGGTGAAGCTGTACTCTTTGGTACTGCGAATCCCCGAGAACGAAGCAGACGGGGCCGGATCGGTTCGCACGTAGGGCAAAAACGCCCAATAAAAAGAGACAGAAGAAAAGGGCGTTTTTGTGAATGGACCAGGCTAGCCGGTGACGGACTTGCCGCGGCGGTCGAGCAGGCGCTCGATCTTGCGCTCCATGTCGCCGTAGTGGGTGCCCTGCCAGAAGACGCGGTTGCAGCCCGGGCAGAGGGCGAAGGTCGCGGCGTGCTCGCAGACGTAAGGGGTGACCAGGTTCCGGGCCCGCTCGCGGGAGACCGGCTTGAGCGGCAGGTTGCAGGCGATGCAACGGGTGTTGGCGTGGACCTTGTCCCAGAGATCGAATTCGTCGAGGACCTGGACGATCTGGTCCTCCCAATCTTCGCTGCGGATGAAGAGGCGGTTGGGACGCTTGGCCGTGCGCTCGATCAGGCCGGTGTCCCGGGTCAGGAGGACCCGGTTCTCGCGCCGGGCGATGGCCACGAGCTCGCTGTCCTCGGCCTTGGAGAGATAGACGACGTCGAAGCCGAGGATGCGGAGCCACTTGGCCAGCCGGCCGAGCATGCAGTCGGCGACGAAGGTCATGGGTTTCCCCTCTTCTATTATAGGCCGAGGAACTGAACAGCCAGCCCGGCGACGAAGATCATCAGCCCAGCCAGGGCGTGGGAGTAGCGCTCGAGCTTGCCCAGCTTGACGAAGCTCGCACCCGTAGGAGGCGGCAGTGATAATGACGAGCATCGTGGCGATGGTCACCAGGCCGAAGGCCGCGGTGACCAAGGCGACGCCGGCCGTGCTATGGCGGGCGGCCGGGTACATGACCAGCGGGATGAGCGGCTCGCAGGGGCCGAAGACGAAGATCGTGAACAGGACCCAGGGCGTGATGTTGACCTTCTGGGGAACTTCGCCATGCGGGTGGGCGTGTTCGGCCAGTTCGTGCGTATGGGTATGGGCATGCTGGTGGACGTGCTCGTGGCCCGGGTCATGGACGCCCAGGTCCGGCCCGTGGGGGTGGACGTGCGCTTCCTCGTGGTCATGCAGGTGAAGGTGCGTATGAGGCTTGTTGCGCCAGGCCCGGCGCATGCCCCAGAGGAAATAGGCGAAGCCGAAGCCGATGAGCAGCCAGGCCGCGATGCGGCCGCGGGCCGACTCGACGGCGCCAAGCTTGGCCACGGCGATCCCCAAGGCGATGCCGAGGAGGCCGAGGACGACCGAGCTCAGGATGTGGCCGAGGCCGGCGAAGAACGAAACGACGAGGGTCTTGCGCAGGGTCCAGTTGCGGGCCCTGGCAATGACGATGAAGGGCAGGTAGTGATCGGGCCCGATGACGGTGTGGACGAGGCCGAGCGTCGCGGCCGTGCCGGCCAGCAGCCAGATCTCCCGGGTGATCATCGTCCTCCGGCCCCGCGGTCCCGGATGAGCGGGGAGCGGGGAAGAAAAAAATGGTGGACGGTAGGAGACTCGAACTCCCGACCTCAGCGTTGCGAACGCCGCGCTCTCCCAACTGAGCTAACCGCCCACGTTTTAGGAACTTTTGTCTGTGCCGTCGGAAAGCCCCCTCATGATAGCAGAACGGTTGGGCGCCTTCAACCGGCCCCGCCTGGGGCCCTATTGTCTCAGGCGGTCCGGCTGGCATAGAATGCCGGGGAGGAGGGACCGTCATGGCAAAGGTGATCGTCGCCCTCGTCCTCATCGCCGCGGCGGGGTACTTCATTTACCAGCAGGTCGGCCGGACCCCGTCCGAGGAGGAAATGCTGGTGACCCATCTCTGGGAACGCTTCGGCGTCCTCGTCAACAAGTTCACCAGCGCCTCGGGGCGGTCGGGCCTGATCGGCATCGATACCACGGGCGACATGGAGGGGGTCGTCAACCAGATCCTGGCGATCCAGACGGAACTGGCCGAGTTGCGGGGGCGGCTGACCGAGGAGCGGGCCATCCATAAGGCCGACGCCCTGGCCGAAAAGATCGAGCGCTTCATCAAGAAGAACGAGATCAAGAGGCCGTGACCGCTCAGCTCTTTGGCCGACCCGTCCGCGCCGGGCGCCTGGTCCGGCGGTGGCAGGGGGCCCGGCTCGAAGCCACGATCGAACGGACCCGAGGCGGCCTTCTCGTCCGGGGCACGATCACCGGCCGGCCTGGCCGGATCGAGATCTTCCGGGCGCCAGCCCCCTCGGCTTACCTTCTCAACAACTGGCAATCCTGGGGACCGATGGAGCGAGTCACGCCGGCGACGCGGTTCCCCGAGCTCGAGGCCCTCGTCCGCGGCCGCAGCCCTCATCACTTCTCGCCCCTCCCGGCCGAGCTCCTGCGCGGACCGGTCAGCGATTATTTCGCGGCCTGGGCCGGCGGCCTGGCCGGTTTCCTGGCTTCGCGCGTCGGCCACCCCTTCTTCACGATCGAGAGCGGCGATCTCGTCGGCTGGATCGATTATTTCGACGCCGCCTTCGAGGACCCGGTTCCGATCGAGCCGCTTGTC
Organism: Candidatus Aminicenantota bacterium; assembly: GCA_963807525.1. Classification (GTDB taxonomy): domain Bacteria; phylum Acidobacteriota; class Aminicenantia; order Aminicenantales; family Saccharicenantaceae; genus RBG-16-66-30. Next base: position 116,731 of record CAWECI010000024.1, read on the forward strand.
GTGCTCGAGGGCGGTCCGGTCGAAGAACTCCTCGCCGAATACGCCCGCCTGGTCAAGCGGACGTCCCGTGTCCGCATCAACGACTGGAACCCGGTCGGCTGGTGCAGCTGGTATCACTACTTCGGCAAGCTCGGCTGGCCGGACATCCTCGAGAACCTGGAACAAGCGGCGGCGGACCGGACCTCGTTCCCTTTCGACGTTTTCCAGGTCGACGACGGGTACGAAACGGACATCGGCGACTGGCTCACGGCCAAGCCGGGCTATCCCGGGATCGACGGCCTGGCCGGTGCGATCAGGGAGCGCGGCTTCCGGGCCGGGATCTGGGCCGCGCCGACGAGCGCCGCGGAGACGTCGCGGCTGTTCGCCGAGCATCCCGGCTGGATGGTGGCCGGAGAGGACGGGCGTCCGAAGCCCTGCTACCAGGGATGGGGCCAGACGATCTATGCCCTGGACACGACCCATCCGGAGGTTTTGGCGTGGCTCGACGCGACATTCCGATCGCTGCGGCGGGCCGGATTCTCCTATCTCAAGATCGATTTCCTGTTCGCCGGGGCGATGCCGGGCACGCGGCGAAAGCGCGTCACCCCCATCCAGGCGTATCGCCAAGGGCTCCGGGCCATCCGGCGGGCGGCCGGCGGCGATTTCGTGCTCGGCTGCGGGGCGCCGCTACTGCCTTCGGTCGGGCTCGTCGACGGCATGCGCATCGGGGAAGACACCGCGCCGTATTGGAAAACCCGGCCGTCCGGTTTCCAGGGACCGAATGCGTATTTTGCCCTGAAGAACGCCCTGATGCGGCAGTTCATGCACCGGACCATGTGGCTCAACGATCCCGATTGCCTGGTCCTGCGGGACCGCGAGAACGAGCTCTCGCCGAAAGAGCGGGAGCTCTACGCCCTGACCTCAGGGGCGCTGGACAACATGATCATCGACAGCGACCGGCTGTCGCTCCTGGACCGGTCCGCGAGGTCTCTTTTCCGGCGATCCCTGGACCTCAGGGGCGCGTCCGTCGTGGTCAGGGGGCTGCTGGGCGAACTGGGGGACGATCTCTTTCTCGTCGAGGGGAGCCGCGGCCGGAAAGAGGGATTTCGCCTGGCGGCCAATCTCGCCGGCGAGCCGGGAAGGGTAGAAAACAAGGCCATAGGCCCGCGATCGTCCCTTTTTGTGTGATCAGCCTGGACTTAGGGCTCGGGAGTGAACCGAGGATCAGGGCCGTGGAGAGGAATCCCCCCTGACCGATAAAAAGAGCCCCCTCTTGCTCAAAACCGCACCTTTTTGGGGCCTTCGGACCGCACCTTCTTGTTCCCGCGCGTTGAACATAGCCCATTCGTGAGGGAAGTCAATAGAGTTTTCGGGAATGTCCTATTATGTCAGTATTTGTCATTCAAGGGAGTGAGGACGTGCGGCTAGAGGAGGGTGACCTCATGCCGGCCGCGGACCACCTCCCCGATGGGCCAAGCCTTGAAACCCTGCCTGTGGAAGCCGGAAATGGTCCGGTCCAAGTCCTTCGGGGCCACGGCCAAGGCCATCCCGATGCCCATGTTCAGGGTCCTGAACATTTCCCGCTCGTCCACCCGGCCGGCCCGCTGGATCTTGCGGAAGATCGGGGGCACGGGCCAGGCCTTCTTATCGACCTTGACGCCGAAACCCTCGGGAATGACCCGGGGAATGTTATCGTAGAACCCGCCCCCGGTGATGTGGGCCATGGACTTGATGGGAACGGTCTTGAGGACCTCGAGGATGGCCGTGCAATAGATCCTCGTCGGCCGGAGGAGCTCCCTCCAAAGGCCGGCCTTGATCTCCCGGGCCGAAAAGACCTTGCGGGCCAGCGAATAACCGTTGCTGTGGAGGCCGCTCGAGGCCAGCCCCACGACCACGTCCCCGGCCTTGCAGGTCCGGCCGTCGATGATCTTCGGCTCGTCGACCAGGCCGACGCAGAACCCGGCCAGGTCCCATTTGCCGGGCGCGTAGAGGCCCGGCAGCTCCGCCGTCTCGCCCCCGACGAGCGCGCAACGGGCCTCCCGGCAGCCGCGAATGACGCCCCTGACGATATCGACCAGCATGGACGGCACGACCTTGCCGACCGCGATGTAATCAAGGAAGAAGAGGGGCTCGGCCCCGAGGACGACGACATCGTCGACGGACATGGCCACGAGATCGACGCCGACGGTATCGTATCTTCTGACCATGTCGGCGATGAGGAGCTTGGTCCCGACCCCGTCGGTCGAAGAAACGAGGATGGGCCTCTTCATCCCGGCCAGGCGGGGCCGGAAAAGGCCCGAAAAGCCCCCGATGCCGCCCAAAACCTCCGGCCGTCCCGTCGTGCGGACGAGCGGCTTGATCAGGCCGATGAAGCGGTCGGCGGCATCGATATCGACGCCGGCCTTCTTATAGGTCACTCCGGGCATGCGTTCCTTATAGCATAAGACGGGGTCAGACCTAAACCTTTTAACTTTATTGCCCGACATCTGTGATTCCCGGTCCCTGACAGGAATAAGTTAAAAGGTTTAGGTCTGACCCCGTCTGAAGGTTTGACCGCGTCTGAGCCGCGATGTAACCTTTTCTTCTCGGGGCGGTATTTAACGATGAACAACGAGAAGACTGAGGACACCCAGGCCCCATCCATGCCGCCGACAGACAACGAGCTGATGGAAGCCGTCAGGGACGGCCGCGTCGAGAAGCTGGCCGTCCTGTTCGAGCGTTATCAATCCATGCTCTACAACTTCTTCCTCCGCCTGACCGGCGACCGAGCGTCCAGCGAGGACCTCGTCCAGGAGGTCTTCGTCCGCATCCTCAAGTACCGGGCCGGGTATCTCAGCGAGAGCCGCTTCAACGTCTGGCTCTTCCAGATCGCCCGCAACGCCCATATCGATCATCTGCGGAAGCGGAAGCCGGCCCTATCCCTGGACGAGCAGTTCGCCGAGGCGCCTAGCCACGAGCCCCAGCCCGACGCCGCCTACGAGACGGACCGCGAGGCCGAGCTCGTCCGCCGGGCCCTCGACCGCCTGCCGGTCCAAAAAAGGGAGATCCTCGTTCTTTTCCGCTTCCAGAACCTCAAGCTCCGGGAGATCGCCGAGCTGACCGGGGTCCAGGTGGGGACCGTCAAGGCCCAGATCCACCGGGCCCTCAAGGAGCTCAGCCGGGCCTACCTCGAGCTTCAGGGAGGGGATGTATCATGACCTGTGACAAGATCCAAGAACGATTCGCCGATTATCTGACCGGGGACCTCGACGAGGCCGGCCGCGCCGACGTGCAATCGCATATCGCCGCTTGCGCCGCCTGCCGCGAGGACCTGGAGAACCTGACCCTGGCCTGGGCCAAGCTCGGGGTCCTGCCCGACGAGCAACCCTCGAGCACCGTCCGCAGCCGGTTCTACGCTATGCTCGAGGATTACAAGACGTCCCAGCCGGCGCCTGCGGCGGCCGTGATGAAGGCCCGCTGGACGGAGTGGTTCACCTTCCGGCGGCCCGCCTTCGCGGCCTCCTTCTCCGCGCTCCTTCTCCTCGTCGGCCTCGGGGCCGGCTGGCTCCTCAGCCGCGGCCGCACCGGCGGCCCCGACTACGCCAACCTGTCGCGCGAGGTCCAGGACATGCGCCAGCAGATGGCCCTGTCCCTGCTCGGCCAGTCCTCGGCCTCCGACCGGCTCCAGGGCGTCAGCTACAGCGCGGCCGTCAAGAACCCCAACGCCACGACGCTCGAGGCGCTCTTCAAGGCCGTCGACACCGATCCCAATCCCAACGTCCGCCTGGCCGCGGTCGATGCGTTGTACCTCTTCCGGGACCGGGCCGGCGTCCGCGAGCGCCTGGTCAAGTCCCTGTCCGTTCAGGCCTACCCGCTCGTCCAGGTCGCGCTCATCGACTTCCTGGTCGAGATCCGCGAGGCGAAGGCCGCCGAGGCCCTGAAAAAGCTCATCGAGACCGGGGAGCTCACGCCGGAAGTCAAACAGCGGGCCGAGCAAGGCCTGAAGCAGATCAGCCTGTGAGGATGCCATGAAGAGCCCGATTTTCGCGATCTCCGTCGCCGCCATGCTCGTCCTGGGCGCCGCGTCCGTCCCGGCGAGGGGTGCGGCCCAGAGGGCCTCGAACGGGTGGGACGGCGAACGCGACATGAAGTCCTTCAAGACCGAGACGGTCGCCAAGACCCTGCGCTTCGCCGATCCGGCCAAGCCCGGCGAGCTTATCGTCGACAACATCTTCGGTCCCATCGCCGTCGAGGCCTACGAAGGTCGCGAGGTCGTCCTCGAGGCCAAAAGGACCGTCTTCGCCCGCGACGAGGCCCGGGCTGCCAAGGCCGAGGAGGAGGTCAAGCTGGACCTGACCGAAAAAGGCAACACCGTCGAGGCCTATGTCGACGGCCCCTTCCGCGAGAACGACGAGGGACGGCATGGCCAGGGAATCCACATGCACCGCGACCCCGGCTACCGGGTCCACTACGATTTCAAGGTCAAGGTCCCGGCCCGGACCGACCTCGTGCTGTCGACGGTCGTCGAGGGGGATATCGAGGTCCGCGGCGTCGAAGGCCGGTATGACGTCAGCAACGTGACCGGCAAGGTCCGGATCCTGGATGCCGCCGGGTCCGGCGACGCCCGAAGCGTGTCGAACAGCGTGACCGTGGCCTTCCGGCGTCACCCCGACGGGCCCTGCTCGTTCAAGTCGGTCAGCGGCGACGTCGAGGTGGATTTTCCCGGCCCGCCCTCGGCCGACTTCCGTTTCAAGACCATGAACGGCGAGGTCTATTCCGACTTTGACGTCACGCGCCTGCCCAAGGCGGCCCCGGTCCGGGAAGAGCGCCGGAGCGGCGAAGGCGGCCTTTACAGGTACCGGAGCGACGGCTTCACCGGCGTCCGCGCCGGCCAAGGCGGCCCGGAGATCAAGCTCGAGACACTGACGGGCGATATCCTGATCGCCAAAAGATCGAAATCAACGTCCTGAACAAAGGACAAGGAGGAGAACATGAACAGAACTGTCAAGAACATCATGATCCTGGCCTTGATCGTGGCCGGGACCTGCGGCTGGGCCTCCGGGCAGGCCGCGTCCAACGGGCAGGCGGCCCCGGCCGCGTCGTCCGGCCAGGCGGTGGCCAAGGACGAGACGCCCGAACGGGCCGTCGTGCCGCTCTCGAACCCGGCCAAACCGGCCAAGATCGAGGTCACGGTCATGCGCGGCAGCATCACCATCCGCGGCTACCAGGGCAAGGACGTCATCGTCGAGGCCCGGACCCGGGAGAAGGCGCTGAATTATTACCTCGCGCCGGGGGCTTACTCTTATGCCTACACGCCGGCCCCCGCGGTAGCGCCGGCCCCGCCGGGCCCGCCGGGCTCGGCCACCCCGCCCGCGCAACCGGCCAAGCCCATCGCAGCCCCCGCCCCCGTGCCCGCGCCGGGACAGACCGCGAAGGAGTACGAGGCCGCCAAGATCGCGCTGGAACAGTCCCAGAGGGCGATCGAACAGTCCCAGAAGGTCTCGGCTGTGGCCGATAAGGCGATGCTGGCCTCTCTGGACAAGCAAAGGGATCTGGCCGAGAAGATCCAGCAAGAGGTCCAGAGCGGCGTCCTGGCCCCATTCTGGCAGGACGACAAGAAGGCCAAGGAAGAGAAAGACAAGAAGATCGCCGGCATGAAGCGCCTGTCCGGCTCGTCGTCGGGTCTCGAGGTCGAGGAAGACGACAACGTCATCACCATCAACACCCAGTCCTGGAAGGCGGCCACCGATCTCGACATCCAGGTGCCGATCGGCTCGTCGCTCGAGATCCAGTCCTCCATGGACGGTGCGGTCGTCGTCGAGGGCGTCAGCGGCGAGGTCGACATCAACAACATCAACGGCCCGGTGACCCTGCGGAACGTCTCCGGCACGACGCTCGTCCACACCGTCAACGGCGACATCCAGGTCGGGCTGGCCCGGGTCGCCCCGGATAAGCCCTTGTCGTTCAGCACCATGAACGGCGACATCGACGTCACCCTGCCGCCCGACGTCAAGGCCAACCTGAAGATGAAGTCCGAGCAGGGCGAGATCTACAGCGACTTCGACATCAACATGACCCGCCAGCCGGCGAAATCGGAGCCGACCGAGAAGACCGAGCAGGGCAAGTACCGCATCACCTTCGACAAGTCCCTCTACGGCATGATCAACGGCGGCGGCCAGGAGATCTCGTTCAACACCTTCCGCGGCGACATCTACATCCGCAAGAAGAAGTAAGCCGCAACCCTCACCCTCGGGGGGACATGGACGCCTCGTCCGTGTCCCCCTTTTTTTATTGGGGGACATGATACCCGTTTCCTATTTTTCTCGCACGTCTTCAGGGGGGGGCCCCGAGCAAAAATAGGAAACGGGTATCATGTCCCCCATTTATCGGAAAATAGTATTATGTCCCCGATTTTGGCTATAATGCGGCTCGTCGAATCGCCCGGCCGGAGGGACACGCCATGACCTCGAAGAACCGCCGCTTCGGATTCCTGATACTGCTTCTCGCCGTCGTGATGATCTTCGTCGTCGTCAACCGCCGGCAGAAGCAAGCCGCGGAGGCGGCCGACCTTGTCCTCATCAACGGCAAGATCGTCACCGAAGAAGCGCAGATCCCGTCCGCCACATGGATCGCCATCCGCGGCGGTCGCGTCGCCGCTCTCGGCTCGGACGCCAAGGGCTTCAACCGCCATGTCAGTGACCGCACGCGGATCATCGACCTCGGCGGGGCGCTGACGGTGCCCGGACTCATCGAGAGCCACGGCCATTTCCTCGGCCTCGGCGAGTCCAAGACCATCCTCGACCTGACCAAGGCCCATTCCTGGGGCGACATCGTGGCCCTGGTCGCCGAGGCCGCCAAGTCGGCCAAGCCGGGCGAATGGGTCCGCGGCCGCGGCTGGCACCAGGACAAGTGGGACCACGCGCCCCAGCCCAACGTCGAGGGGCTGCCCTACCACGACGCCCTGAGCCGGGTCAGCCCGCAGAACCCGGTCATCCTCGAACACGCCAGCGGCCACTGCACTCTGGCCAACGCCAAGGCCATGGAGCTCTCGGGGATCACCGATAAAACCGCCAATCCCGAGGGCGGCGAGATCATCCGCGACCCGAAAGGCCGCGCCATCGGCGCCTTCCTCGAGAACGCCCAGGGGCTTCTCCGCGGCGAATCGCGCCCTGCGAGCCCGGCCGAAGCCGAAGCCCGGACCCGCCATCTGGTCGATCTGGCCTCCCAGGAATGTCTGAGCCACGGAGTCACCACGTTCCATGATGCCGGGACCGGGTTCGGGACGATCGATATCTACAGGAAGATGGGCGAAGAACGAGCGCTCCCCGTCCGTCTCTATGTCATGATCAGCGTCGGAAGCAGGGACTTGGACGAGCGCGGCTCCGCCTACAGGATCATCGGCGCCGTCGACAACCACCTGACCGTCCGGACCATCAAGCGCTTCATGGACGGCGCGCTCGGGTCGCACGGGGCCTGGCTCCTCGAGCCCTACGCCGACCTCCCGACGTCGACCGGCCTGAACACCGAATCGATCGAGGAGATGAGGGCCACGGCCAAGTTCGCCATCGAGAACGGGTTCCAGCTGGCCACTCACGCCATCGGCGACCGGGCCAACCGCGAGACCCTCAACGTCTACGAGGAGGCCTTCAAGGCCCATCCCGACAAGACCGACCTCCGCTGGCGGATCGAGCACGCCCAGCATCTCAACGCGGCCGACATCCCGCGCTTCCACGAGCTCGGCGTCATCCCGTCCATGCAGGCCATCCATTGCACCTCGGACGGGCCGTGGGTCTACAAGCGGCTGGGCGAGAAGCGCGCCGCCGAGGGCGCCTACGTCTGGCGCAAGCTCATGGACGCCGGCTCGATCATCCCCCTCGGCACCGACGTCCCGGTCGAGGCCGTCGACCCCATGGCCAATTTCTACGCCGCGGTGACGCGCAAGCTCAAGGACGGGACGGCCTTTTTCCCCGGCCAGAAGATGACCCGCGAGGAAGCCCTCCGGGCCTACACCTGGAACGGCGCCTACGCTGCATTCGAGGAGGACCTCAAGGGCTCGCTCGCCCCGGGGAAGCTGGCCGACGTCACCGTCCTCTCGCGCGACATCCTGGCCTGCCCCGAGGACGACATCCCCGCGACCGAGGTCCTCTACACGATCGTCGGGGGCCGGGTCCTGTACCATAAGTAGCGCCGCGGAGACCGGGCAACGCGGGGCACCGGGCCGCGTTATAATAGAGACGTGGAAAAAAGCGAGATTCGCATGCGCGCAAGAACCATCATCCCGACCGTCATGGCCCTCGTCGCCGTCCTGGCTGTCGCCGCGCCCGCGGCCCGGGCCCAGGAGCCGCCGGACCGGCGGCCCATCCAGCTCTATGCCGACCTCGGCTATGTCAATCTCTTCTCCTACCCGAAGTGGATCGCCATCGGCCCCGAGCTCGAGCTCCGGCTGGGCGGCCTTTTCTCGATCAACCCCGACGTGAGCCTCTGGATCGGCCAGTCGCCGCGACAGAAGGTCCGGGTCGTTCCGGGTTTGCTCGCAAGCATCAGGCTCGGACGCATCACGCTCGGCGGCGGGGCCGTTTACCGGGTCTCGGACTGGCCAGAGAACGAGGCCGGCGAGATCACCGGGACGGCTGACCACGGCTGGCTCCTGCCCAAAGCCCAGGTCAGCTATGCCCTGGGCCCGACCCGCTTGGCCTTCTATCTTCTCTTCCCCGGCGGGCGGAACGACGTCGCCGCGGGCCTGACGCTGAGCATGAGGATCGGGCGGCCGTCGAGGGATTAAAGCCAAGAGGGACAGTCCCCTGCGGGGACAGTCCGCCCCGGGGATCCTAGAGCGCGTCGAGGGCCTTGAGGGCCAGCTCGTAAAGCCAGCGGTGGGCCTTGTTGCCGTTCGTCAGGATGGCGATGCCTGTCTTCTTGTCGAGGTTCCCGGCCAGGAACGCGGTGTAGCCGTTGACGCTGCCGCTGTGGGCGATGATCGTCTGGCCGTTGAGCGTCGACACCCACCACGCCAGGCCGTAGCCTGACGTCTCGTTGAGCCAGCCGCCGTTGATGGGGCCAGCGAAACGGTCGTACTGCCTTTTCATCATCTCCCGGAAGGCCGATTCGGAGATGATGCGCCGCCCTTTGTAGACGCCGCCGTTCGCCGCGGCCATGAGCCAATGGGCTTGGTCGACCGCCGTGCCGTAAACGACCCCGGCCGGCCAAGCGTCGGCCTTGACCCAGTCGACAGGACGGAAGACGCCGGGACGGCGCCGCACGGGCATGTAGGGAATGGCCAATCGCTCGGCCATATCGGCCCGCGGCTCGAAGGCCGTGTCGCGCATTTCGAGGGGGCCGAAAATGTTCTTGCGCATGTAATCCTTGAACGGCTGGCCCGAGAACCTCTCGACGAGATACGCCACCAGCGTGAAAGCGATGTTCGAATAGAGGACCCTCGTCCCGGGCCGCCGGGCCAGCCGCAGGTGCCCGCGGAGATATTCGGCGAGGGAGAGCGGGACCTGGTCTTCCCAGACGGCATGCCGCCCGAAGTCGGTCGGCAGGCCCGAGGTATGGGTGAGCAGGTGGCGGAAGGTCACGGGAAAGCGCTTGTTCTCGCCCTCGATCTGGAAGTCGGGGAGATAGTCGTTGACCCGGTCGTCGAGCTTGAACTTGCCCTGGTCCATGAGCTGGAGAAGGGCGGTCGCCGACATGGTCTTGAAGGTCGAGGCGATGATGTAGACCGTATCGCAGGCCGCCGGCGTCTTGACCCGGACGTTGGCCAGGCCGGCCGAGCGGGTCCAGACGATCCGGTCGCCGGAGAAGCAGACGACGGCCATCGACGGGATGCGGCCGACCTTGAGGGCCCGCTCGATCTCGGGATCGAGCAGGGCCGCCAGCCGGGCGTCGTCGACCGGCGAAAAGGGACGGGCGGCGCTCGGGTCGGAAACGATGACCGGGCCGGCCAGGGGCAGATCGCTGGGGTCGCCTTCGAACTCGTCGGGACCGGGCTCCAGGTCGGCGAAATCGGACGGGGCGGCGGCGCCTTCGGGCCCGATCGTGGACGACCCGGCTCCGGCGGCTTGGGCGGTCTTGCCGTTCGGGCCGGCGGGCGAGCCCGGCCGTCCGCCGATGAACTTGGTGGCCGCGAAGATGCCGAGGGCGATCACGACCAGGCCGATGAGGGTGATGTCGGCGGCCCGTCGCGCCCGCTTGTTCTTGACGTTCCGCCGGCGACTCTCGGGCTCGGGGCCCCGCACGGAGGTCGCGCCGGGTCCGACATCGTGAGGGGTTGTCCGTTTCTTGGGCCGGGCCATGCCAGTCATGATCGCGCTCGCTCGGCCAGAGATTATACCATGCCCGGCGCCCGCGGGCTCATTCTTCGAGGATGAAGCACATGGAGACGAAGTTCAGGGTCATGCGCTGGCATTGGGGCAAGATATCGACGCCGAGCGTCCCGTGGAAGATCCGCGTGAGGGGAAGGGTCTCGCGGGTCTGGACCATGACCTTGGGCAGGGCCAGGGCCAGGCCGCCGGTCCGGAACGCGAATTCGTCCAGAAGGCGGACCGGGACGGTCCTGGAGCTGCCGAGGCCGCCGAGCGTGATCTCGCGGAGCGACGAACGCGAGTCGATCTCTCCCCGGTATCGCTTGTAGAACGGCGGGAACAGGACGGTCGTCGCGGCTCCCGTATCCAGACACAGCGACAGCCGGGCGCGGCGGTGGATGGCCTCGACGACGGGCAGGAAGCCGGAAAGGAACATGTTCTCGACCGGGCGGCGCTTCGGCTCGGCGGGGACGATCAGCTGGCCGTCCTCGGTTTCCGTGAATTCCCCGAGCCCGACGAGGATCGGGGCTCCGAGAAGTCCGCGCCGGTCGGCGCCGGGACGCACCTTGACCGGCGGAAAGACCGCGTCCGGCAGGACGAAGAACACCGCGTTCCTGACGACCAGGGGACCCAGCCGCAGCTCCGGAACGACCCCGATCCGGCCCTTGATCGACTCCCCCGTGACCGTCCGGATCTTGACCTCGGACCCATAGATCGGGACGCCGACCTCGTCAGCGATCGACTTGCAGAGGACGGACAGGTCCGCTCCTGTATCATAGCTGACGAAGAGATCCCGGTCCCCGATGCGGACGGGGATGTGACGGCCCGTCATCCGGATCGCGGCGTCCGCGGCGATCTCGACGCTTTGCGGCGGAACGTTGGACAAGGCCGACCAGAGGTCCTCCTGATCGAGATAATTGGCCCGTTCGCCGTCGTCGAGGACCGGCCCGAAGCGGGTCCGGACGTCATGAAGGGCGGCCGCGGCCTTCCGGTAGCGCCCCAGCTTTCGGTACGCGTCGGCGAGGAGGACCCCCGCTTCCTTGTCGAGCATGCGGACCGGCCCGGTCTCGGAGGCGAGAAATCCCTTCAGCCGGGGGACGGCCGCGGCGAGGCGGTTGAAGACCTGGTCGACGGCGCCGCGGAAGAACTCCAGCTCGGGTGAGCGGGTGTCCTTGAAGGGACCGAGGGCGTCCCGGAGCTCGAAATACCGGCCGTCTTCGTAAAGCCGGACCAGACGCTGAAGATCGCGCTGACGGCCGTCTCGCGGCCGCGGGGCGGGCGCGGAGGCCGCGAGCCCGATGACGAGGACGAGGACGGTCGCGAAGAGGCGTTTCACCGCTCGAGCTCCCGGAGGCCGGGTCGGCGTGGGATCCGGCTAATCCTCCGAAAGACCGGCCAGCTTGTCCTGGATACGGTGCAGCTCGTCCTGGGCCTCCCGATAGAGCTTGCTCTTGTAGGCCAGCGTGTCGATGGCCTTAGTCTCGCTCATGGTGCTCTTCAGCCGTTCGATACGAACGAGGATCTCGGCCTCGCGCCGGCGCAGGCGGGCCTTATCTTCTTCGGTCAACGGGATCTTATCCATGCGTCCCCTTTCAGGACCTCCATTTTAGGCTGAACGCGCCTCGCCGGCAAGAAGGGTCAACCCTCAACAAGAAGGTACCGGGTTTACGCATTACGCATCTCCAGGGGACCTGCGTAATGCGTAAACCCGGTACCCTCCGACCAATAGGTTTGACCCCGTCTTATTTCTTAAGCTCGATGACCTGCATTTCAAAAGGCTTGAGCTGGAACGGGGTCGAACCGGCTTCGACGCGTTCGTGCCCATTGATCGTCGTCATGGTTGTGCCAAAGAAGAGCCCGCTCATGAGACGGCCCTCGGCGGGCTCGCCCCCGATCTCGCGGAGGCGTGCGACCGGCGTTCCGTCCTCATCGATCCAAAGCGCCTGCACGATGACGTTGGGCGCGTCGACGGAGAGGAACGATACTGCGCGCGGGGTAACGGGCCCTTTGTTCCCGGCCGAAAGCCAGGTGGCGACGAGCGGCGTGTGGACCTCCCAACCGAAACGCGTTGCCGCGACACGGTCCGATCCCGCGCCGGGCGCCGTGCTGGTCAGGCTGTAGCGGAACTCCACCCGTCCTTCCTGGCTGGCCTTGAAGTTCGTCATCCAGTAGTTGTTCATGGCGTAGGAGAAGACCCAGGCGTTGGTGATGTCCAGCTTCTTCTGCCACTTGCCGGTGTTGATGTCGCCGAACTGGACGAGCGGCGCTTCGACCGGCGACCAAATGACCCGGGCCTCGGGGCCGCTGAACGCGACCCAGTGCTGGGCCGTCTGCCAATCGAGGGTCGTGCCCGGGAGCTGCTCCAAGCCGGGGGCCATGTCGGCGCCGGCGATCTCCATGCGGACGTCAAGAGGGGTAGTCCCCTGCGGGGACGGCGCCCTTTTCGCGCCCACGTCGAACGGGAAGGCGAAATAGACGGCCTCGGGATCGAAGGTTTCGATCTTGTCCAGGTCGTTGATCAGGTCGATACGCTTGATATCGTTGTAGAGCACGACGCGCTGCCGGAGCGAGGCGCACATCTTGGGCGCGCTCCGGACAACGAGGCTGATCGCGAGCGGCCCTCGCTCGACGGCCTCGACCGCGGCCGACTCGGCCGTCCACCGATGGAACACGGCCCGCTTGGTCATGTTGTCGACGGCGTCGCGGCCGCCCTCGGGCTGCTCGTAGATATAAGCATTGAGAGGCCAGGGGCTCGAGCGGTCCGTGAGCTCACGGCCGAGCTCCTTGTCGAAGAGGCTGGCGATGCCGCCGGTCTTGGGATCGATCGCGATCCGATAGAAGCTGTTTTCGATCGGGCCGGCCGGCCCCGCCCCGGAGACGGCCGCGGCCGCCGTGGCCGGCGCGCCGGCGGAGGCCTCGACGGCGAAGACCGCATAGCCCAATGCCGGGATGTCCTTGGCCAGGACGACGATCGCATCGTCGCCCCGCATCTCGAACTTGGCGTCTGCGCCCGTCCGGCGGTCGATCACGCGAAGCCGCCCCTTGGCGTCCCGCAGGGCACCGGCGGGCAGGGTCACCCGGACGACGTCGGTCCTCGTCCACGACAGCGGATTGAAGACGGCGAACTCGTGGTCCCCGCCGCTCGCGACGAGCTTGGCCAGGGCCTCGGAGCCGCGGCGCAGCAGCGTCCGCGACGTTTCCCGGGCCTCGTAGGCGAATCGCGACTTCTCCGCCCACTGGCCGCGGGCCAGCTCCGACCAGGGCTCGCTGATGGAGTTGTAGGCCCCCCAGGTGTGCTCGTCGTAGAGCATGGACAGCGATTGTCCCTCCCGGATCTCGTCGCGCGGGAAGACGAAGGCCTTGGCCGGGTCGAGCGTGGCGGCCAGGGCCGCCGCCTTCTCCGCGGTCAGGATCTCGTTGTGAGCGACGCGGTTGATCCCGGTCTCGAAGGCCGTCGAGCCGACGCCGTCGGTCCAGTAGTCCGGCCAGCCGAGCCGGTGGACGGGCAGCGTCGCCCCGTAGCGATTCTCCATCTGTTCGAAGAACTCGTGAAGCGTCGCCAGCCGCATCTTCGGCGAGACGAAGCGCTCGTTCCATTCCTTGACCCGGTCGGAGAGCTCCCGCCCGGGCGGACAATTGTCGGTCGTCCAGGCCCCGACGTTGAAAGCGATGATGTCCTCCGGGTAATCGCCGCGGGCCTCGAGCTTGGCCAGGTATTCGCCGACCTTCGGGGCGCTCCGGTCGACCGCCTCGTGGAGCAGCAACTCGTAGTTGCCGAACAGGTAGTGCTCGCCGTTCCAGTGCAGGATACGGCTGCCGTCGGGCGATTCCCACCAGAAGGCGTTGGGCCGGCGCAGCGGGGCCCGGGAGCGGGTCTCGTTGATGCCGCTCGAGAAATAGCGCACGCCGGCCTGCCGGAAGATCTGCGGCAGGGACCAGGCGAAGCCGTTGACGTCGTCGTTCATGGCCGCGCGCAGCTCGAAGCCGTAGCGGCGCGCCAGGCCGCGGGCGACGTCGACCGACCGGGCGATCTCCTCATGGGCGAAGCCGTCCGAGACGTTGAGATAGATGGCCGAGAGCTCGATCCGGCCGGCCTTGATGAGATCGACCAAGGCCTGGACGTCGGCCGCGGGCCGGGTCTTGACGAAATTCTCGAACGACCAGGCGACCTCGATGTTCCAGCGGAACTTGGCGTCGTCGGGGTAGCCGTCGGTCTCATGGCAATACTTGATGACCGAGTCGAGATACTCGACGTGATTGCGGGTCACCCGCGACTGGAGCTCGGTATAGCCGATGTCCGTGTGGGAATGATGGAACAGGTAAACGGTCCAGGGCCGGGCGGGTTCGAGCCAGAGCTGCCACGCCTCGATGACGGGCTTCCCGCCCGAAACGCCGCTGACCTGGAAGCTCACGGCCGTCGGCGTCTTGACCTCGGGGATGCGGATCACGAAGGCGTTCCGCCCCGGTCGCAGGGGCAACATCGCGGGCGCGGCCTCGACGGGCCGGCCGTCGAACGTGACCTTGACCGCGACCTGGGCGGCCCCGGGTCCCGGCCATTCGAGGGCCAGATCAACGATCCGCTTGAGGCCGCCTCCCTCCTTGAGGAGAAGGACGGTCGGGACGACCTCGAGCTTGAGCTTAGCCACGGCCGACGCGGCCGGGGCTTGGGCCGGCGGCGCCTCGGACCGGGCCGCAGCCCAGCCCGGGCCAGCCGCGAACGCCGCGGCGATCGTCAACGCGGCCGCGATCAGGCTTCTCATCGTCAGGGAAACGGTCCGTGTCTTCATGTGACGTTCTCCTTCCCCAAGCGCCGGTTTCGATCGGGAATGGCCCGGCCAGGGCTAATCTAGCATGCCCGGGGAGGCGGGTAAAGCGAGGTGCGGCGGGCGGCCGGGGGTTTGACCCTCCCAGCACGATATGCCATCATAGACATTCGAGGTCGCTCATGATCGCCCCCCGGAAGGTCGCTTCGCTCCTGACGGCCGCGGCCCTCGTCGCGGTCTTGGCCGTCTCCGCCTGCGCGGCGCCGGCCTCGGGCCCGCGTCCGTCGACACCCCAGCGCAAGCTGAAGCCCACGGACGAGAAGAACCCCCAGTACCAGTACGAGAAGGGCGTCATCGCCCTGCGCTATGGGCTGCCGGACGAGGCCATCCGCTATGCCCGGCTGGCTGTCTCGCTCGACCCCCAACACTTCGACAGTTGGAGCCTCCTCGGCTCGGCTTACTGCAGCAAGGCCGACTACGGCCTGGCCATGGAAGCCTACGAAAAGGCCCTGGCCATCAAGCCCAACTCGGCCGACGTCCTGAGGGACGTGGGGCTGGTCTATATCGAGCTCAAGCAGCCAGACAAGGCCGAAGCGGCCTTGAGGAAGGCTTACGAGATCAAGGACGCCTTCGAGACGGCTTACTATCTCGGCAAGCTCTGCTACGGCGCGGGGCGGTACGACGAGGCTCTGAGCTACGCCGTCAACTCCATCCAGAAGAACGGCCAGAACGCGGGGGCCTACAACCTCAAGGGCGTCATCCTCAACCAGCTCGGCCGCTACGCCGAGGCGGCCGGGAGCTTCCAGGCTGGTCTCATCCTGACGCCGGCCGACGTCAACCTTCAGGTCAATCTCGGCATCGCCCTGCTCAACAGCGGCGATCCGAGCAAGGCCCGGGCCGTCTTCGAAGCCGTTCTGCCCAAGATCCAGTCCGAGGACCTGAAGAAGCAGGTCGAGGATTACATCAAGGCCATCAAGGACGCCGGGAAGTAGTCCCGGCGAAGCGCCGCTCCATCCCCCGCAGGAAGGCCACGCCCCGTTCCACGAAGGCGCGGCCGTCCGGGCAAAGGTCTTGGAATATGCCGCGCTCGAAGCCGAAATCCCCCAGCCCGGTGTTATAGCCCTCGAGGCCGATCGAGCCGTCGAAGCCGATCTCGGCCAGCGTCCGGAAGACGGTCTCCCAAGGGATGAGCCCGCCCCCGGGGACGCCGCGGTCGTTCTCGCACGCGTGGACGAGGGCCAGCCGCGGCCCGAGGGCGCGCAGTCCGGCGGCGTAGTCGCGGACCTCGGTGACGGCGTGATAGGTGTCGAACGTGGCCCGGAGTCCGGGGTGGCCGGCCAGCTCGAATAACCGCACGAGCTGGGCCGGGGTGTTGATGAGGTGGGTCCGGAACCGGCTCATCGGTTCGAGGATGATCGTGACACGTCGCGACTCGGCGTACTCGGCCAGCGCACGGACGCCTTCCGCGGCCCGGGCCAGCTCGTCGGCGGGCGGGCGGCGGCGCTTGACGACGCCCGGGTGGCCGTAGAGACAGCCGGCGTAGGCCCACGCGCCCAGCTCGGCCGTGACGTCGATCTGCCGCTTGTGCCAGGCCAGGCCGCGGGCCCGGTCGCCGGGGTCGTCGGAGGCGAGGTCGGCGTCGAGAGGCCAGAAGCCGCCCGGGCCGACGATGAGGTCGAGCCCGAGCGCGGCGGCCCGCCGCCCGGTCAGGCCCGGGTCGAAGGCGACGTCGTCGCCGACCGAGAGCTCGAACATGTCCAAGCCGATCTCGCGGGCCTGGTCGAGAAGAGGCAAGGAGGCATCGGACCAGCCGCGGGTGAAGAGATAACAGTGGGCGCCGTATTTCACGGCGCCAAGATACCGCAGCGGCCCGGGCAGTTCAAGGCCGCCGCGGACCGTGCTATGATATGGGCATGAACTGGGTCACCGTCCACAGGACCAACGGCATCACGGAGGCGGAGATCCTCAAGAACATGCTCGAGTCCTTCGGCATCCCGGCCCGGGTCAGCTGCGAAGCGGTCGGCAAAGCCCTCGGCTTGACGGTCGATGGCATGGGCGCCGCATCGCTGCTCGTTCCCGCCGACCGGGCCGCGGAAGCCCAGGACATCCTGGCCGAGCATTTCACCGTCGAGGCCTAGGGGACCGCCACGGAAAGCCGTCGAAACGGGGGGCCGCCCCCGGCTGTCGAGGTCTGTCCGGAACGTTTCGGCCCGGCCGCGCGTCGTATGAGGTGAAGACGGACGACGACATGACCTTCTTCGACGAGCTTTACGACATGTGGACGCCGCACGTCTATCGATTCGCCCGCGCCTTGGCTCGGGACGCCGGGGACGCGGAGGACCTCTTTCAAGAGACGTGGCTGCGGGCCTTCCGGGCCTGTTCGACGGGATCCGAGCCTCGCCCGGGCGAGGCCAGGGCCTGGCTCTTCGCCATCGCCGCCAATGCCCACAAGGACCTGCTCCGGAAGCGAAGGGTCCGGCGGATTTTCCTGCTGGAGAGGGCGAAATCGATGGTCGAGCGGACGGCCGACGCCGATCTGGGCCGGGACCTCCCGGGACCGGTCCGGGACGATGGCACGGCCGGGTCCGATCTCCGGCTCTGCCTGCAGAATGCCCTGGCCCGGCTGCCGGGCAAGGAGCGCCGGGTCTTCGTGCTCAAGGATATCGAGGGCCTCAAGCACGAGGAGATCGCCCGGATCCTCGGCCTGCCCGAAACGACCGTGCGGACGCTCCTTCATCGGGCGGTCAAGCGGCTGCGCCGGGAGATGGCCGCGTTCCGGCCGGCCAAGGAACCGGGTCCGGCCTTCGGGGAGGAACGGATATGACGACCAAGCTGAGCTGCCGCGACGTCGAGCGCCTGGTCCTCGAGGACGAGGGCCATGAGCTCAGGGCGGCCCTGGGGCCGCTCGTCGAAGACCATCTGCGCGGCTGCGGAAGATGCCGGGCCTTCGCGGCCGACCGGTCCGCGATCCGGGAGGAGATCGGCGCGATCCTCTGGCCGGCGCCGCCGGACAAGCTGGTCCGGGAGACCCGGAGGATGGCCTTCGAAGAGAAGCCGGAACGCTGGGCGGACGGTCTGCCGGCGTGGGTCCTGGTCGCGATGGCCGTGATGACCATCGTCACCGGGCTCTGGCTGGCCGTCTCGCTGGCGGACGTCACGCCCGAGATGACCCTGGCCGACGTGCCCGTCGAGGCCGTGGCGGCCGTGTTCGTCGTCATTCAGAACGCGCTCGTGCTCTTCTTTGCGCCGGTCCTCCTGCGGGCGGTCCGGTCGCGGCGAAGCGCATCCGAAAGCGCTCCATGATCAGGAGGACCTCATGACCAACACGAACAACGGAAGATCGATCGCCTTGGTGATCATCATCATCATCCTGGCCCTGTTCGCTTTCCGGGCCGTGTTCTTCCTTTTGCCGTTCGGCGTCTTCCCCGGACTTCACCGCATGGCCGGCGAGATCGCGCCTTCCATCAACGGCTGGTTCCATGGGTTCGGCTGGATCGGACGGCTGGCCGTCTTCTTCCTGCCGGCCCTGCTCATCATTCTCTGGGGAGCGGTCCTCGTCTGGGTCTATCGGGACGCCCAGAAGAGGGGCATGAACGGCATCCTGTGGCTGCTTCTCGTCCTCATCGGCAACGTCATCGGGCTGCTCATCTACGCCATCGTCCGCTCGGAGACGCCCGTCCGGCAGCCGCAGGGGCCGGCGGACCAGCCGGCCGGCTGTCCCCCGGTGACGTGCTCGGTCTGCGGCAAGCCGGTCGGCGCGGGATATGCGTTCTGCCCCTATTGCGGCAAGAACCTGAAGAAGACCTGCCCGGCCTGCGGCAAGCCCGCCGACGACGGCTGGAAGGTTTGTCCGGTGTGCGGGGCGAACCTCGATCCCTCCGGCAGCCACAACGCTTAGAACCAGAAGACGCTAGGCGAGCTTGAGGCCCTTGCGGTGGGCCCGGAATTCGTAGACGCCGATGACCCGCCGGGCCATGGCTTCGGCCGAGTATTTCTCGAGGACGGCTTCGCGGCCTTTGGCGGCCAACCGGGTGGCCAGGTTCCGGTCGAAACAGACCTTGAGGATCGCGTCGGCCAGGGCCTTGGCGTTCCGCGGCGGAACAAGGAGACCGCTCTCCCGGTGCAGGATGAGGTCCCGGGCCGCACCGACGTCCGCGGCGGCGACCGGCAGGCCGCTGGCCATGGCCTCGATGAGGCGGCCGCTGAGGCCGTCGAGATGGGAGAAGACGACGAACATGTCGAGCGAGGCCAATACGGCCGGGGTCTTGTCGCCGAACCCCAGATAATATCGGACGCCGTCCAGGGCCGGGAGTCCGGCCTCCTGCTCCGAGTCGAGGCGGAGGGTCCCTTCGCCGAGGACGACGATCTTGACCTTCGGCGTCTGGGCGCCCACGATCGCCGACGCTTCGAGGAGCGCCTGCTGGCCGCGCTCGTCCTCGAGCGGCAGGACCGCGCCGACCAGGAAGTCCTCGGGCCCGAGCCCAAGCTCGCGGCGGACGAGGTCGTCGCGCGGCTGGGCGGTGAACACGGAGAAATCCCGGCCCTGGGGGATGACCTCGACCGAGGCATCCGGGACGCCGCCCCGGACGAGAATGGACTTCACGGCGGCCGTCTCGGCGATGAAGGCGTCGATCGAGGCGAAGGGCAGCCGCCCCTCGAGCGGCGACGCGTCAGCCCCCCGGGATAGGATGCGCAGGGGGACCTGGACGATCGCGGCGGCCGCCAGCCCGAGCGAGGCCCCGAAGGTCTCGTGGACGTGGATGAGCCGGCATCTGTGGGCCCGCATCTCTCTGACCAGGCTCTTGCGAACGAGCCAGGCCATGCGGCCGCGCATCCGGAGAGGCAGCACCGGCAGGCCTTCTTCGGAGGCCCGGCGGAAGATCTCGCTCCCCGGTTCGACCACGAGCTGTGTCGCCAGGCCGCGCTTGCGGAGCTCGCGGGCGACGTAGAGGATCTGGTTCTGGCTCGGGCGCCAGTCCCGGTCCGCGTCGAGGAGGAAAAGGCTCACCGCGTTATCTTAGCACACGAGGGACTGCCCCGAAAGGGCCTGTCCCCCGTGTCATTTAATATAGTCGCCGAGCGAGACGTTGCGCTGCTCCAGGGTCGTGCCGGTCACCTTGGCGATGTTGGCGACGGCGATGTTGTAGCCGACGAGGGACTGGAGCTCGGCCGACCGGGCGCTGGCCAGCGCGTCCTGGTAGGTCAGGACGAAGTAGTTCGTCGACAGGCCGACGCTGAGCTTCTTCATCTCGGCTTCGAGCTGCTTCTCGGCCAGCTCGCGGGCGACGCGGTAGGCGTCGACGCTTTTCGCCGCCGTTTCCAGGGACCGGACGGCGTCGCTGACCTCGAGGAAGATCGACTGCTCCTGGGTCTTGAGCTGGGCCTGGGCCTGCTCGAGGTCGAGCTTGGCGTAAGCATAGCCGGCCTTGCTGAAGACATCGCCGAACGGAATGGTCAGGGTCAAGCCGGCCGTCCAGTTGTTATAGAGGAACTTGAACGCGTCGCGGAAGGCCTCGCCGGCGCTGCCCGCCGGGCCCGGGGTGGGGGGGCCGAACGGGTCGTTCGGGTCGTAGATGTACTGCTGGCCCGAGATGCCGGGGCTGGCCTTGATCAGCTGAAGATCGAGCTGGGGTAGGCGCTGGTTCTTGGCATATTTAAAACTGACCATTTTGCTCTCGATCTGGGATCTCGACGTGTCCAGATCGGGCCGGCGGGCCAGGGCCTGGGTATAGGCCTCGTCGAGCGTGATCGCGAACGGCTTGAACACGGGCTTGTCGACGGGCACGAGGTCCTGGCGCGCCCCGGCGGGATCGGCCCCGAGGTTGATGAGCGTCCGGAGCTGGTCCTGATTCCGCTTGGCCAAGGCTTCGGCCTGGAGGATGTCGGCCTCGCGCCGGGCCACCGTGGCCTCGACGCTGAGGACCTCGATCGGGGCCTTGGTCCCGACCTCGACCTCCCGCTTGGTCTTGGCCAGGAGGTCCCGGCCGCTTTCGAGCGACTGGCGGAGCGTCTTCAGATTCTCGATACTGTAGACCAGGTCCCAGTAGGCCTGTTCCACGGAGTAGATCGTGCTGATGAGCACGGTCTTGAACTGGCTACGGGAGGCGGCGAAGGTGTTCTGGGCGATGATGATCTGCCGGCGGCTGATGGAATAGCCGAAGTTCTTGAGCAGCGGCTGGGTCAGGACGAAGTTCAGACGGCCGGCGTACGAGGGGTTGTAGCTCTGGAAGAGCTGGTTGTTGCGCGAATAATCGTAGCTCAAAGCCGCCTGAAGGCTGCCGCCGAAGGGGATCTTCTGGGTGATGGTGGCCGAGGAGCTCGTGGCCTTATTGATATAGGTGCCCGCGCTTTGCAGGGACCACGTCGAGAGCTGCTCGTAGCGATTGCCGCTTAGGTCCATGGCCAGGGTCGGCATGTACATCTGCTTGGCCAGCGAGACGTTCTCCGCGGCCAGGCCGGGGCTGATGACCTCGGCGGCCACGTTGAGGTTGTTCTTGAGGGCCCGGACGATCGAGTCCTCGAGGGTCAGGTTCAGGCCCTGGGGCTGAGCCTGGGGCTGGGGGGCCTGGCTGAAGGCGGTCCCGCCAAGCAGGGCCAGGGCGAGAAGAGCAACGGATGTCCGTCTGATGGTCATAGCGTCCTCCGAACAGTAGAATACCGGTGTCTATTATATTACGCAGGGCAACAAAAAACGTTCCTCGGCGTAACGCGGAGGCCGCTTTATACGTATATAAATTAGGCCCGGGTGGAATTTTAGCACCCCGGGGTCGTTTTTTGGTGCCGATTTGAGCTATGATAGGCCGATCCATGGAGGCTCGTCGATGAAGATCATCCGGCTACTCGCCATCCTCGCGGCAACCCTTGTTTGTCTGTCCTTTGCCGCCGCCCAGACCCAGGAATCCCAGAGCATGAAGCTCCTCGAGCTCAAAAGCGCCCAGCTGGCCTACGCCCAGAGCGAGGCGGACTATCTTCGCTACGTCGAGCTCAAGAAAGACGGCCTGACGTCGGAGGCGGACTACAAGCAGCGGGAGACCGCCTATCTCCAGGCCAAGGTCAAGTTCCAGCAGGCCCTGATCAACTTCATGGGCAGCGAGGCCCGCATCTCCGTCGCCAGCGCCGTCAAGTTCCAGGACCGCAGCGGCAAGAAGTTCGTCCGGGTCTCGCTCCGCTACACCTCGAAGGAGCTGAAAGAGCTGGCCAACCTCAAGATCAACGCCGAGGACATCTTTCCTCTCGACTTCATGAAGGAGATCAAGGACGTCTACGTCTCGCTCCAGTCCGAGGGCAAGATCATCTCCGACCCCTACGAGCGGGTCGTCGCTTCGCTGCCCATCGAGTCCGAGCGCGAGGTCACCTTCCAGCTGCTCAAGGACGTCGAGAACCTGGAGGTCAACGTCTCCTACTCGGGCAAGGACGAGAAGACCTCGGTCTTCCTCCAGAAGGGCATCAGCGCCAACATGGTCACGGTCAATTCGGCCCAGTTCTCCCAGGAGGCCGACCTCGAGAGCACGGCCACCTACGACCTGTCGCTCGAGAAGTTCAGCGGCGAGGCCAACGTCTTCAAGCTCGAGGCGATCAACCTGCCGACGCAGATCACCTACGAGTTCAGCGACCCGACGACGAGCGCCCGGCTGTCACAGATCAAGTTCAGCGAGGGCATCACCAGCCTCAAGCTCCAGCTCAAGCTCTTCCTGCCCAAGAACCCGGACGAGCGGGTCATCCTCGATAAGCCGATGGAGTTCTTCGTCCTGGCCCTCGACAACGAGCAGACGGACAAGCTCCGCGCGCTCGAGGCCACGCCGGCCGCGGCCTCCGGGCTCAAGTCGGACGCCATCGACAGCCTCAAGGCCGGCTACGTCAAGCTCGAGCTCATCCCCCGCGGCGTGCCCAAGGTCGAGGTCCAGGCCGTCAACCTCTACCACGAGATCAAGGTCGGCGACACGATCAGCATGGACGTGACCATCCGCAACACCGGCACGCGCAAGCTCAACAACGTCCGCGTCTTCTGCGACCTGCCGCTCAACTGGCGGGTCGAGATCACGCCCGACCTCCTGCCGACCCTGGAGCAGAACAAGGACGAGGTGGTCAAGATCAAGTTCCTGCCGCCCGACGGCGTCTCCGTCGGCGATTACGAGCCGAAGATCCGGACGGACGCCCTGGCCGACAACCGCCGGGTCGAGTCCGAGGACAAGATCGTCCGCATCCACATCTCGTCCAAGGCCAACGTCATCGGCATCGGAGCTTTGGTGCTGCTCCTGGTCGGGCTGCTCGTCGGCATCGTCGTTTTCGGCATCAAGCTGACCCGGCGATAATTATTCGGTGGCGCACAACAAAAAGCGCTCGACGCGAGTATAGATTGGCGAGGGCCGGACGCTGAAGCGGTCCGCTCCGTGTGTCACCGGATTGGGGAGGCGCGATGCTAAGAACGGTCGTCCGCAAAGAGATCCTGGACCAGATCCTGAGCCCGAAGTTCCTGATCGTCTCGCTGCTCTGTCTGGTCCTCATCCCGTCGAGCCTGGTCCTGAACTACGCCGGCTACAAGAACGCCTACCGGGAATACGACGCCTCGCAGAGGGAGGCCAAGGCCACGACCACGGTCTTCCGGCAGCCCAGCGTCCTGAGCACGTTCGGCATCGGCCTCGAGAGCGTCCTGCCGAAAAGCGTCACCTTCTCCAAATACCAGACCGACCCCAAGGGCTCCCAGGCCCAGAACGAGGTCCTGAGCAACATCAACGGCAAGCTCGATTTCGTGGTCATCGTCAGCTTCCTCCTGGGGCTGTTCGCCGATCCTCTACGCCGGCTCGCTGGTCAGCGGGGAAAAGGAGACCGGGACACTCAAGCTCGTCCTGTCGAACCCGGCCACGCGGAGCTCGGTCATCAGCGGCAAGTTCCTGGGCGGCTTCAGCGTGCTGCTCATTCCTTTCGCCGTCAGCACGGTCCTCGGCCTGCTCATCCTGCTCCTCGAGGGCTTCCCGCTCTTCGAGGCCGGGAACCTGGCCCGGCTGGCCGCCCTGGGGGTTCTCTCGGTACTCTATCTCGCGGCCCTGTTCTCGCTGGGCCTGCTCATTTCCACCCGGACCCACCGGACCAGCCTGGCCCTGCTGGCCAGCTTCTTCGTCTGGATCTTCCTGACCTTCGTCATCCCGAAGACGAGCGAGCCGATCGCCGGCCTCATCCGCCATGTCCAGAGCGAGGAGGCCATGAAAGCCAACCGGACCCAGCTCCGGAACCAGATCGAGAAGGAGAAGGGCAAGGCCCTGGCCCCGCTCATGGAGAAGTACCTCAGCGCCCAGGGGCAGGGCAAATGGGACTGGGACGCCTACACCAAGGCGCGCGGGCCCCGTGGCCAAGGCCTTTGAGGACCGGCTGGCCCAGACCCTCCAGAAGTTCGACGCCGATTACGAGCAGGAGAAGGCCGCCCGGCGGGCCCTCAGCCTCAACATCGCCCGCCTGTCGCCGGCTTCGGCCTACACCCAGGCGGCCCTGGATTTCTGCCACACCGGGGTCGCCGACCTCGAGAACTTCTACGCGAAGCCTCCAGACCCATTACCTCCAGCTCTCCAGGCCCTGTTCAAGTACCAGTTCAGCGATACTTTCGACGTCCGACGACGGCAGCGATCCAGGCGGCAATGGGCGGGGATTCGCGCCCGGGCGGCAAGATCGATTATCCGGCGTTCCGCTATCCGTTCCCGGCCTTCGAGGAGACGCTGCGGGCCACCGCGCCCGACATCGTCCTGCTCGTGCTCTTCAACCTGATTTTTTTCGCCGCCGCCTATTTTTCGTTCACGCGGTACGACGTGCGCTAGGACAAACGCGCCATGACGACCATCACCATGACCGATAAGGAGGCAAGAATGGCGACTCAAAAACCCATCCTGAAGGCCGACGGACCTGTCCAAGCGCTACGAGGACGGCGTCCTGGCCCTGGACCACCTGAACCTGGAGGTCGCGCCGGGCGAGGTCTACTGCCTGCTCGGGGCCAACGGCGCGGGCAAGACGACGACGATCAACCTCTTCCTGAACTTCATCCCGCCGACGACGGGGACGTGCTTCATCAACGGCATCGACGTCACCAAGGACCCGCTCGAGGCCAAGAAGTACGTCGCCTTCGTCTCCGAGAACGTCATGCTCTACGGCAACTTCACGGCCCGCCAGAACCTCGACTTCTTCGCCAAGCTCGGCGGCAAGACCGAGCCTGACCAAGGAGCGACTATTACCAGGTCATGCGCCGGGTCTCGCTCCAGGAGAAGGCCTTCGAGCAGCGGGTCAAGAACTTCTCCAAGGGCATGCGCCAGAAGCTCGGCATCTCGATCGCCATCATCAAGGACGCGCCGGCCATCCTGCTCGACGAGCCGACCTCGGGCCTCGACCCCAAGGCCGCCGAGGAGTTCCTGGAGATCCTGGCCGAGCTCAGGAACGAGGGCAAGGCCATCCTGATGTCCACCCACGACATCTTCCGGGCCAAGGAGATCGGCGACCGCGTCGGGATCATGAAGGAAGGCCGCCTGGTCATGGAGCGGACCCGCGAGGAGCTCCAGTACGAGGACCTGGTCAAGATCTACATCGACTACATGAAATCCGAGCCGCTGACCGCCAGCTGCGGCCTGACGCCGCGAGCGCCGGGCCGACGCCATGCTGAAAACGATCGTCAAGAAAGAGCTGCTGGAGACGATCTTCAGCTACCGGTTCCCGCTCTTCGCCGTCATCTGCCTCCTCCTCATCCCGCTGGGCATGTCCGTCAACCAGGCCGACTACGCCAAGCGGGTCCGGGATTACAGCGAGCAGGTGCGCCTGGCCGACGAGGCGGCCGCGGCCCTCAAGATCCAGGACGTCATGGCCGGGACGGTGGCCATCAAGGGCTTCCGGCCGCCCGGCGCCCGCTCTCGGTCTTCACCCAGGGCTTCGAAAGCACCCTGCCCCGCTATTACGAGTTCACCCAGGACGGCTTCAAGCCCGGGCGAATCGGCGAGCGACGACGAGTCGATCCTCTCGGTCCAGGGCAAGGTCGATTTCGTCTTCCTCGTCCAGATGGTCATCAGCCTGATCGCCCTGCTCTTCGCCTCGGACATGATCTCGGGCGAGAAGGAGTCGGGGACGCTGCGGGCCATGCTGGCCAACAGCCTGCCGCGCGACACCATGCTCGTCGGCAAGATCGGCGGCGGGTTTCTGGCGCTCTGGGTCCCGTTCCTGCTGGCCTTCCTCCTGGGCGCGGTCGTGCTCATGCTCGGCGCCTTTCCCGCTCTTCGCGCGGCGACACCGCGGCCCGGGTCCTGATCGTCTTCCTGGCCACGTCGCTCTTCGTCCTGATCTACTTCACGATCGGCATCGCCGTCTCGGCCAGCGCGGCCAAGGCCCGGACGTCGCTCGTCGCCATCCTCATCATCTGGGCGGCCTTCCAGCTGGTCATCCCCAAGCTCGGCGACATGGTCGCCCGCCTCGATCCATCCCGGTCCGGACCGAAACCGAGGTCTCGCTCCAGAAATCGCTCCTCGTCCGCTCGCTCGACACGGACACGGCCAAGGAGCTCGGCCGCCAATACGATCTCATCTTCGGCTCGGTGCCGCCGGAGGCGCGGCGGACAATCAGAACTCGCCGGAGAGGAAGAAGTGGGACCCGCTCCGGGACGACATCCAGCAGCGGGCCCGCGAGAGCAAAGCCCAGCAGCTCGCGGCCATCGACGAGACCTACCTCCAGGAGAGGCGCCGCCAGCTCGAACCTGGCCGTCAACCTGTCGCTCGATCTCGCCGAGCGCCGCCTTCGCCCGGTTCATCGCCGACGTCTGCGGCACGGGCGAGCTCGAGCGCGGCCAAGTACCTCGAGGCCGTCCGGTCGCACCAGAAGGCCCTCGACAACGAGCTCTTCAGCAAGGTCAAGCGGACGCTGATGATCCACGAGGGCGGCCGGATGTCGATGGGCTTCTCAGGCCACGCCCGTCGACGCCACGAAGCTGCCGAAGTTCGCGATCGCGCCGGCCTCGATGGGGGAGACGTTCAAGGCGAATGTGCGGAGCCTCCTCTCGCTGCCTTCTGGCTGATCGCCCCGTTCGCCTTCGCCTACGTCCGGTTCCTGAAATACGACGTGAGGTGATGAACAGTGTCGCGATTTAAGGATGGTCAACGATGCTGAAAACGATCATCAAGCGCGAAATCCTCGAGTACCTGAAATCGGCCAAGTTCCTGATCGGGCTCGGGATCACGCTCGGCCCTGGCGGCCGGCAGCACGGTCATCAACGTCCAGGACTACAAGGCGCGCCAGCAGGACTACCAGGCCGCCCGTGAGGAGATGAAGAGCGACATCTTCTACATCATCTCTACCGGCCGCCCCAGGTCCTCAGCACCCTCATCCAAGGCAAGGACCGGAAGCTCGGCAACAGCATCACGCTCACCTATCTTGGAATCCCCGCCGCACGACGGGTTACATGGGCGAGGGAGCAAGCCAGCACATCCGGTTCATTTCGGGCTTCGCGGCCGTCGATTTCGCCTTCATCGTCCGGGTTGTGCTGAGCCTGCTGGTCGTATTCATCGCCTATAACGCCGTGTCCGAGGAGAAATCGGCGGCACCCTGAAATTGACCCTGTCCAACCGGGTGCCGAGAGACAAGCTCCTGCTCGGGAAGTTCCTGGGCGGATGGTTCGTCATCATCGGGCTCGCTCCTCGTCTCGGCCCTCGTGTCCCTGATCATCGTCCTCTCCCATTCTTTTATCGAGTTCGGGCCGCCGATTGGACCCGTCTCCTGGTTTCATGGGCCTCGCCGCCCTCTATCTGACCGTTTTCTACGCGATCAGCCTCTTTGTCTCCGTCCTGGTCAACAGGCCGCGGTTCCCTGATGATCCTGCTCCAGGCCTGGGTCTTCCTCATCGTCATCTATCCCAATCTGGGTGTCATCGCTGCCGACAACCTCACGAAGCTTCCCCAGGAGCAACTCGCAAAACAGAAAGCGGCGGCCTTCCAACCCTACGAGGCGGAAGAGAAAAAGGTCGATGAAGCTTTCAACCAGGGCGTGCACAAGGGGGGAGGTGAGCAAGGAGATCGCGTGCGGAGTATCGAGCTCGAAACCTTGAGGGCCGATTCGAACCACCAGGTCGACGAAGAGTTCGGCCGCAAGCTCACCTCTCAGATGATCCTGGCCCGGACGATCTCGAGCCTCTCTCCGGCCGTTCTTTTCGACCAGGCGGCCGAGCGTTACGCCAGGACGGGAATGACCGAGTACGAGCGGTTCATGCGGGAGGTCTATCACTACTGGCAGCAGCATGCCGCGCGGGCCAGGCTCATGTACGTGGACCGTGACGCTTATAAAAAGGCGCCGCCCTCGAATTTCGAGTGGTCGGAGGATCGGCGGGCGAAGCCCTGGCCGCGACATGGCTGCCATGGCTGCTCCTGGCCTTCCTTAGCCTAGCCTTTTTCGCCCTGGCCTACACGGCCTTCCTGAGGAAAGACGTGCGGTGACGCGATGAAGACGATTTTTCAGAGAGAACTCCTGGACCACCTTAAAAGCGTCCAGTTTTCCGTTCTGCTCGCGGCGGGCCTCATTCTCTTCGCGGCTAACGGAATAGTATTCGTCCAGCAGTACAGCCGGCTCAATTCCGACTATCGCCTTCACGTCGCGCAGGAGGACCAGCATCCCAGCACGGTGGGAACGTCACTTTTCAAGGCGCCGAGCCCACTCGTGTTTGTGGCCGAAGGGGGAGAAAAAAGCAGTCCGCCCGGGTACCTTCTGGGTCCAAAGCAGGGTCTCTCGGCCATGCCCGCCGGCCCCGGAACTTCAAGATGCCCGAAGTCCCGGAACTCGACTGGGCCTTCATCATTAAAATGGTCTTCAGTCTGTACGTCATCCTTCTTGGATTCGAAGCCGTGTCCGGAGAAAAAGAACGGGGCACGCTTCGATTGGTCCTATCCAATCCGGTCGGCCGGGTCAACCTCCTGGCAGCGAAATACCTGGCCATCCTAGCCAGCGCCATGGTTCCTTTTCTCATCGGCCTCGTCGTCAGCCTCATCATCATCGGTCTCTTCCTCCCATCTGCCCTCGGCCTCGGCAGCCTTCTGCATGTAGTCGTTTTCCTATTCCTCAGCCTGGCCTACCTTTCTCTCTTCGCTTTTCTCAGCCTCTTTTTCTCGTCGCTCATCCTGCGTTCCTCCCTGGTCCTGCTCGTTTTGCTCGCCTTCTGGATAATCTTTGCCTTCATTATTCCTGACGCGTCCAGCCTCCTGGCCGAAAAGTTCGCGAAGGCGCCGAGCGAGTACCAGATGGCCAAGCTCGTCGGGCCGACGATCCAGAAAGAAGTCTGGGACCGGATAGAACGCGTGAGGGACAGGGCCCAAAAAGGCGAGCTAAAAACGGAGAAGGATGTCCTTGCGGAGGCCGATCGGGCCTTCTCAGAGGGACAAGAGCGCGTTCGCAAGCTGTATGACGACTACGATAAGGCGATGCAGCAGAGGGCCGATCTCGCGCAGGAAGATATCGCGTGTTTCCCCGGCCGCCCTTTTCCAATACTCAGCCGACGACATCGCCGAGACCGGACCGGCGGCTGACGCGAGATTCCTTCAGGACGTCCGCAACTTTTCCCGAATCTACGATGACTACATCATGAAAAAGGTAGGGCAGGTCGTCGGCACGTCTCCGTGGAGTTATTCGACCAGCGTGACTCTCAACGGCAAAGAAATCTACCTCGGATCTCCCTTCCCTCAGGAATACCAGGGAGACAAGTCCGATTTTCCCCGGTTCTCCGAGAGGAGGCCGTCGCTCCTCGACGGCCTCCATGCCAGTCTGTGGGACATCGCGGGCCTGCTGGTCTGGAACATCCTCCTGGCCGGCCTCGCCTTTTCGGCCTTCCTAAGGACCGACGTGAGGTGAGCCAAGGGCGGAACAGACAGACATGCTGAAAACTCTCTTCTTTAAAGAAATACTAGAAGCCTTCGCCAGCCGCCGCTTCTGGGTCATCCTCGTCCTCTGTCTCGTCCTCATCCCCCTCGGCGTCGAGGTCAGCCTCAAGGATTATCAGACCCGCCTACAGAATTACCGGGAGGCGGTCCGGATCTACCAGGAGGAGACCAAGACGATCCAGCGACATCCTCTACAAGGAGGGGGCCAAGGCCTTCGCCCCGCCCTCGCCGCTGAGCTTCCTCTCGCTCGGCCTCGAGCTCGTCCTGCCCAACATCGCCGAGACCCAGTACAGGCGTACGGAGCCGCCGGCCGGCATGCGGCTCGGCAACAACCAGGGCCGCGACAACCTCTATGAGTTCTTCTACGGCCCGCTCGACCTCATCTTCATCGTCGGCGTCGTCATGAGCTTCCTGGCCATCATCCTGACTTACGGCGCCATCGCCGGCGAGAAGGAACAGGGCACGCTCGCGGCAGATCCTCAGCAACCGCGTGCCGCGGGCCAAGATCATCCTGGCCAAGGCGGCGGCCAACTGCCTCGTCCTCGTCGTCCCGTTCCTCCTGGCCCTGGCCCTGAGCCTGATCATCCTCGAGATCCAGGGACGGCCCTCGCCGCGCTGGGAGGCGCCTGGACGTCGCTCGGCCTGGCGGTCGTTCTTTTCCGTCCTCTTCATCGGCGCGTTCTTCAACCTCGGCCTGCTCGTTTCGGCCCTGACCAAGCAGGCGGTCCCGGCTCTCGATCACCCTCCTCCTGGCCTGGGTCTTCCTCTACGGCGTCTACCCGCGCGCTGGGCTCGGCCGCGGCCCAGGTCCTCCATCCCGTCAAATCCGAGGCCCGCCTGGCCCTGGAGAAGGCCCAGATCCGGAGGAACATCGAAAAGGCGCGCGACGCCGAGATCGACCAGCTGTTGCGCGACGCCGATGCCCGCAGGACTGGGAAAGCCCGGCCTTCAAGGAGGGCATGAAGAAGCAGGACGAGATCCGCAGCCGGTACCAGGCCAGCCTCGAGGAGAGCTGGCGGACGCTCGACCGCGACGTCGAGGAGCGGCGGAGGTCCAGACGCGTCTGACCGCTGATATCGCCCGGCTCTCGCCTGTGAGCTTGTTCGTCCGGCCGCTGGCCGAGCTCAGCCGGACGGGATGGCTCGAGTACGAGCAGTTCGGCACGCAGGTCCGCCAGTTCGAGGAGGTCCTCAACCGGGAGATCTTTAACAAGCAGGACGGTATCCGTCATGAGCGGCTGGTCGGCGGCATAGGCATATCGAACGAGGCAGATCCAGAGCCGCCGCTCCGGTGCTTCGCGTACGTGCCGACGCCGGAGGACGGCATCGTCCGGGACATCCTGCCGGACCTCGTCCTCCTCGTTCTCTTCAATCTGCGTCTTCTTCGCCGGGGCGTTCGCCGCCTTCCTGCGCTACGACGCGAGGTAGGAGGAGAGCGCCATGTTCAGGATCCTCTTCCGCAAGGAGCTCGCTCGAGAACATCCAGAACTACCGCTTCCTCCTGGCCCTGGTCCTGTGCCTGGTCATCATCCCTCTGGGCTTCACCGTGAGCCAGAAGGACTACGCCGACCGCCGGCAGGCTCTATGACGAGACCGTGCGCGAGACTACGAGCAGACGCACGCGACCGTGTCGACCTCATGCGAAGCGGCGGCGCGGCTTTCCGGCCGCCGTCGCCCCTGGCCCTTCTTTCGGGCGGGGTCGAAGCGGTCCTGCCGACTTCGGTCGAAACCCTCGGCTACATCAGCGAGGAGGGCGTCCAGGTCCAGTTCAACAACACGCGGCGGCTCGACAACCCTTTCGCTGTCCTCTTCGGCCGGCTCGACCTGGCGTTCATCGTCACGACGGTCCTGGCGGTCCTGGCCATGATCTTCACCTTCAACGCCGTGGCCGGAGAGAAGGAGCGGCGGACCCTGGCCCAGGTCATGGCCAACGCCGTGCCGCGGCCCACGGTCATCACGGCCAAGATGGCGGCCCGGCCTTGCTCCTCGCCGCCGCCTTCCTGGCCGGGATGGCGGCCGGCGTCCTGGTCGCCGTGGCGTCTGGGCTTCGAACCCTGCGCCGAGCCCGGGACCTTGGCGCCGTTCGCCTCGGGGTCGGCGTGTCCCTTCTCTTCCTCCTCGTCTTCCTGCAACCTGGGCTTGCTCGTCTCGACGCTCAGCCGGAGCTCGGCGTCGGCCATGGTCACCCTGCTCTCGGTCTGGGTCGCTCTGGCCATGATCCTGCCCAAGGGGAGCGTCGTCGTCGCCAAGCTTCTCTGCCCGGTCAAGTCCCAGCAGGTCGTCGACCTCGAGAAGAGCCCGCGTCCGGCTCCAGAGCCAGAGCGAGGGGCGAGAAGACCGTCGAGAAACTGCTCAAGTCGACGCCGGGCATCAAGGACATGTCCATGGACCAGTACTTCAAGGCCAGCCGAAGGAGCAAGAACCCGGCCGTCGAGGCCTACGAGAAGGCCCAGGACAAGCTGAACGACGAATCGCGGGCCAGGCTCGAACGACGAGCTCGACCAGGTCGACGCCGAATTCGAGCTGCGCAAGGGGCCGCCAGGCCGCCGTGGCCCGGACGGTCGCCGGCTGTCGCCCGTCAGCTGCCTCGTCCACGTCCTGACCGAGCTGGCCGGCACAGGTTTCACCGAGGAGCGCGCCTGGCGCGAGACGCGGGCCCGGTTCAAGCGGACTGCTCGACCGGGAGCTCGAGCCGAAGATGCAGATGCACCGGTTCGGGAACATGGCCTACGGCGGGGCGAACATCGACAGGGGGCGCCCGCGCCGAAGTTCCCGCCCGTCGCCGTCACGCTCGAGACGCGGCTGGCCGCGGTCTGGGATCGACCTGGCGCTCCTGGGGATCTACGGGCTGCTGTTCTTCGCCGCGGCCTACGTCGCGTTCCTGCGCTACGATAGTAGAGATGAGAACGATGATCGGGACCATCGCCCGCAAAGAGATCGTCTCCAACCTCCTCAGCTACAAGTTCTTCGTCGTCCTCCTCCTCATCGGTCCTGCTCGTGGCCACGAGCCTGTTCATCATGCACCGCGATTTCGCCGAGCGGGTGGCCGATTACCAGATCGTCCGGCCCAAGCCCGGCGACCCATCGTCGTCGTCCGCCCAATCCGCTGTCGATCTTCGCCAAGGGCCTCGAGAACGCCATGACCCGGTCGTTCGAGATCAGCGTCATCGGCGTCGACGTCCGGGCCGGCCAATCCTCCGGCAACATCATCTACGCGTTCTTCCCCGCCCCCGATTTCCTTTACGTCGTCCGCGTCGTGCTGTCGCTCGTGGCCCTGCTCTTCGGATTCGACCAGATCAGCCGGGAGCGGGAGCAGGGGACGCTGAAGCTCCTGCTCAGCGGCCCCGTCTCGCGGGCCCGAGTCCTCGCCGGCAAGTGGCTCGGCAATTTCCTCAGCCTGGCCGTGCCCTTCCTCTTGGTCACCTTCATCGAGCAATACATCGATCGATCTGATCGAATTAATAATGACACATAATAATAATAATAATGATGATTGGTGGTTGGAGTAGTTGGTTTGATTAATAATAATAATAATAATAATAGTAATAATAATAAAGATGATATTAATAATAATAATTGGTATGGTGTGTATAATAATAATAGTAATAATAATAGTAATAATAATGATAATATTATTGGAGTAGTTAATAATAATAATAATAATAATAATAATAGATAATATAATAATAATAATAATATAATAATATAATAATAATAATAATAATAATAATAATAATAATAATAATAATAATAATAAGTGGGTAATAAGGTAGTTGAATAATTGATGAATTTAGTGGTTGAGTAAGAATTAATAATGATTAATAATAATAATTGAATAATTTTAATAATAATAATGAGTAGTTATAGTAATAATAATCATTAATTAATAATAATAATGATAGTGATTGGAGTAGGTAGTTGATTGGTGGTTGAGTAATATAAAGTAGTAGTTAATATAATAGTAGGTGGTATGATAATAGTGACATGATAATAATAGTGAATAATTAAGTAGTAAGTAATAGGGTAGTTAATTAATTAAGTAGTTGATGTAGTTGATTGGTTGATAAATAGATTATAGTAGATTAATAAGTAATAAGTAGTAATGTTAGTAGTATAATTAATAGTAGATGGTAGTAATTGATAGTGATATAATGGTATAGTAGGTAAGAATAATTGATGATATAGTGATTAATATAATTAATAATAAGTAATTAATAATAATAATAATAATAATAATAATATAATAATAATAATAATAATTATAATTAATGAGTAATTGTGGTTGTTGGTAGATTGATGACAACAGTGATTAATAATGAG
>CAWECI010000025.1:0-187451 GCA_963807525.1 Candidatus Aminicenantota bacterium
ACAGGGCCTTCACAAAGAACAAGGCGCCGCAGATCCGGGGATGATGTTCGGCTATGCCTGCGACGAAACGAAAACCTTCATGCCGCTTTCCATTCATCTTGCCCACAGGCTCATGGAGGCCCTCACAAAAGCGCGAGAAGAAAAAAAAAACTCGTGAAGTACCTGCGGCCCGACAGCAAATCACAGGTGACCGTTGAATATGAAAACCGGCTTGCTCATGTTGCCCGGTTGGCGAAAGGGATTGCTGGCGGCCGGCGAGTGCGTCTTGCTTTTGGCGGCCGTGCGATACGAAACCGTGCTCAGCGGGCTCTACTTCTGGTCGGGTGAGGCCAACATCGAGCATAACCCGAAGATTCTCGTCAACGGCCAGCAGGTCGAATACAACGGCACCGTGCACAGGCTGTTGATCTGGAAGGTCTACCTGCGGGTGATGCGGCGTGCCGGCTTCCTGGGGTTTGGGACTGACCGCACGACAGGGTTTCCGGTGCGTGTTCCGTTCGGGCCCGAGGACAAGCAGACCTTGGAGTTCCTGCGATTCGTCGATAATGCGTACATTCTCATGGATCTACGATTCGGCATATTGGGCGTGCTTTGCCTGGTTGCCGTGTTGCTGTCGGCGGACTTTTATTTTTTACGGGCGGCCCAAGACTCCATCCATGAATGTCAGCTTCTTTTGTGCAGGCATGAGTTCGGCGATTTTTGCGGTGATGCTCGTGCTGCTGACAGTTTGGCTGCCTCACGACTTCGGCGGCATTATTGTTATGGACGGCTGGCGTCGGCAGCGGCCTCCGCGCTGCACCGGCTATCGAGACCAGTTCTCGTGCATCGAGCCGTTCCGCGCATCGTGAACCCAAGAAAAAAGGGTAATCATGTTCGACCTGTCGGGCCGCGTGGCATTGGTAACCGGCGCTTTCACGAGGAATTGGCCGCGCCTGCGCCCTGCGATTGGCGGAAGCCGGCGCTGATGTAATCGTCAACTTCGTGACATCCCAGGCCGCCGCCGAACAAACCTCCCGCGAAATCGCGGCTCTGGGCCGCAAGACGGCGATCGTGCGGGCCGACGTCAGCGAGCGCGAAGACGTCGAAGCGATGATCGGCATGATCAATGAGCAATTTGGCCGGCTCGACATTCTGATCAGCAACGCCGCCAGCGGGGGCTTCCGGCCATTACTCAAGGCCACGGCCAAAAACTTTGAGGCCGCCATGAGTATCAATGCGCTCGCACTGATCAACCTCTTGCAGGCAGCCGTGCCGTTGCTCGAGCGTCCCCAGCGCCGCGCCAAGGTCATCGCGTTATCAAGCCATGGTTCTCATCGTGCTTTGCCGGCCTACGGTCTGATCGGGGCATCGAAAGCAGCCCTGGCGAGCCTGGTCCGCCACTTCGCCCTGGAACTTGGCGATCGCGGCGTCAACGTCAACGTACTCGAGGCCGGTTTGGTTGAAACAGACTCGACTCGCCAACTTCCCGCGCGCGGGAGATGCTCGACGCGCGCAGCCAACACACCCTCGTGGGCAATCGAATCCTGGAAACTGGCGACGTAGCCGACGCGGCGCTCTTTCTCGCCAGCCCGTTGAGCGACATGATCCAGGGCCAGACTATCGTCGTCGAACGGAGGAGCCTCGATCCGTATTTGATCGTGTCCTTCTTGCCAGAACCTTGAGATCCAGGCAGGCCGCAGTCCCCAGTACGCAAGCGTGCAGCGCGAGCGGATCACGACTTGAAGCCACGCGCCGGGGGCTCGAGAAAGTCGTCGAGCACGGCCGTCCGTGTTTGGCCTTGCTGATTCGCCTGCCAGATTTGGCCCGAACCGCAGTCCAGGCAAGTGAGCCAACCATTGCCGTAGGCCCAGGTGTCGATACAAACGGCGTGTCCCAAGTTTCGCGGCAGGCCGCTCCGCTGGTGTGTGTGGCCGCAAACCATGATCTTGCCCGAACAGTGCGGCGGCGGATTCGAAAACTTCTGCCAGTGCAGGATCTCGGTTGGCTGTTGGCTCAGCGGCAAGCGCGGGTCGACGTTGCCGTGGACAAAGAAATGTGTTTCGGTCTCGAAGCGATCGACGCAAACCTCCTGCAGGAAGGACCAATGATTCTCCGGGATGGCTTGCAGATCGGACCCGAATCCAGCCCGCGCATAACTATCCAGCGTTTCCCGCCCGCCGAACTCCAGCCACGCCGGCAGGGTGCTGAAATCTTCGCGCACTCCCAGCAGCATTTCTTCGTGGTTACCGCTGAGTGCGATCAACCGCCCACCGCGGTGCAACTCGAGTAGCCGGTCGAGCACTCCGCACGAATCGGGCCCTCGATCAATGTAGTCTCCCAGCGTCACGATCCAATCGCTCTCGGTGGGAGCAACTACGGCCAGCAGCACATCCCATGCCCTCAGGCAGCCGTGTACGTCGCCAATGGCCAGCACGCGCATGGAAAACCTGGATAGCAGGAACCAAACTTTGCCTTGCATGAATAGGCCGACGTCGATTTCGGCCCACAAGATCTTCGATTATAGCCTGGCAACGAACTTCTGCGGAAGTTGAACCTGCGACGCACCACGATGGCTTGCCAACACGCACGCCCGGCGTGGCGTGTGAGCGTCTCGAAAGTAGGTGGAATTACTCGGGGGTTTCCGTAGCCCAGCCATTCATGGCTGGGTCCGCAAATGCAAGACGTCAATCACCCGTCCCCTTCGGGTCTGCCACCGGCAGACCCGAAGGGAGCCGGTGGTGGGCGCTAGGGGCCCAGGATTCCCAGCCATAAATGGCTGGGCTACGGAAAACGACGCTGGCGTGGTACCCACGAGGGCGTGTACCCACAAATAAGACGCTCACACCGGCATGGCGCTCGATCCGCCGATGGAAAGACAGGCGAACTGTTATGGTTTTCCCGCCTGAGTCGAGA
The DNA here is from genome assembly GCA_963807525.1 of Candidatus Aminicenantota bacterium. Classification (GTDB taxonomy): domain Bacteria; phylum Acidobacteriota; class Aminicenantia; order Aminicenantales; family Saccharicenantaceae; genus RBG-16-66-30. The sequence goes on from CAWECI010000025.1 coordinate 2,893, forward strand.
ACAGCGGTTTCTTTGACGCCGGGAATACACCTTTGCCGACCGTTCAGCGTAGGGGATCTGTGGGGATCCCCTTCCGGGATGTCTGGCAACGCAGAGGGTGGGGCTCATGATAGGCAGCAATCGGATCGGCTGGATCGCCGCGGTCGCCATGTGGCTGGCCGCGGGGTCTTGGGCACACGCCCAGTCGTTCGGCGTCGAACTGCAAAACACGATGATGCCGGCCTCGGGCGGCATGGGCGGCGTCAGCGTTGCGAGGCCCCAGGACCTGTTGTCGGCGATCAACGCGAACCCGGCCACGCTTACCAACTACAAAGGCACTGAATTCATCGTCGGCACTGGCTGGCCGAACCGAGCCTGCACATCAGCCAGACCGGCGAGCTTGCCGCTCGCAGGCGTGACGCCGTTTTCGGCCAAGTCAAAGACCCCGGGATCGGCTGTGGCGAACCTCGGCGAGCCAGCAGGTGGACTTGTTCGGAGATCGATTCGACATTCGGCCTGGGACTGGTTTCCACCGCGGGGGGAGGCACCGATTTTCGCGGCGTGTCGGCCAGTAACGGGACCTCATCGGACCTGTTGATCCTGGAGACCAATGCGGCCGCCGGCTTCAAGCTGGAGAGGACGCCGTACGAGAGCGAGAGGTCGTGGCGGCGGGTCTGGCCGAAGCCCGCGGGAGCGAGGACGAGAACAGCCAGGGTCAGGATGAGGGCGGGTCGAAGACAACGCTTGAGCGACATCGGATGAACCTCCTCTTTTATAACGACGCGAAAAGCCGTGATATTAGTCGCTTTAGCGGGCCGAATGTTGAATTCGCCGCCACGGCCTTGCATCTCTCCGCCGGCTCGCGGATAATGGCTTCAACATGCGACCCGGTTGGTCACTCCTCTTTCGTTATGTCGCGGGGACGACCGCGGCGGCGGGACTGCTCTTCCTCTCCGCGGGCCGGCTCGACTACTGGGAAGGCTGGGTCTATTTCGGCGTCAATGTCGGTTTCGTCGCCCTGAGGTGCCTCAGCCTGCGCCGCAATCCCTCGCTGGCGGCCGAACGGCTCCGGCCGGGACGAGGCGTGCGCTGGTGGGACAAGGGTTACCTTCTGCTTTCGACGCCGCTCTATCTGGGGGCTCTCGTGGTCGCCGGGATCGATGTCGGTCACCGGCACTTGAGCCACCCGCCCAACATCTTCCTTTACGCCGCCGCCTTGGCCCTCTTTATCATCGGCCAGTCCCTGTTCCTGTGGGCCAAAACGGTCAATCCCTTCTTTTCGAGCGTCGCCCGTATCCAATCCGACCGGGGCCAGACGGTCTGTCGCCAGGGCCCGTATCGCCTCTGCCGCCACCCCGGCTACCTCGGCGGCCTGCTGTTCGGCCTTTCGACGCCGATCATCCTGGGTTCCTATCTGGCGTTCATCCCCCAAGTGTTGGCGGCCTTCCTCCTCGTCGGCCGAACGTTCCTCGAGGACCGGATGCTGACCAGGGACCTGCTGTGGTACTCGGAGTACAAACAGGACGTCCGCTTTCTGATCGTCCCCGGCCTCTGGTGAGGCCCGAGCGGGCGGCCCCCCTTTTGACACTTTCTCCGGTCCTTTGATATATAGCGACCTCACCGTTCGATCGAGGAGGCTTGGCGTGTTTCAGACATCCCGCAGTTATCCCGTTGCCCGGATCGTGCTGGCCGTCGCGGCGATCGCCCTCGCCCTCGGGGCCTTGCGGCTGCCCCTGTCGGCGGCCAGGGTCACGAGCCCGAAGGAAGAGTTCGGGTTCGCCGTCGGCGACGATTACCAGCTCATCAACTACAAGCAGCTCGTCGCGTACTGGAAGAAGCTCGACGCCCAATCCGACCGACTGACCCTCGTCGATATCGGCCGGACGGCCGAAGGCCGGACCATGGTCATGGCCATCATCACCTCGCCGGCGAACATGGCCCATCTCGGGCGCTACAAGGACATCGCCAGGCGGCTGGCCCTGGCCAAGGGCCTGACCGACGCGGACGCGCACCGGCTGGCCGCCGACGGCAAGGCCGTCGTCTGGATCGACGGCGGCCTCCACGCCACCGAGATCCTCGGCTCGCAGCAGCTCGTCGAGCTCGCCTGGCGGATGGTGAGCGCCAATGACCCCGAGACCCAGCGCCTCCTCGACGACGTCATCCTCCTCGCCGTCCCGGTCAATCCCGACGGCCTCGACCTCGTCGCCGACTGGTACATGCGCGAGAAGGACCCGCTCAAGCGGTCCATGGCCGGCGTCCCCGTCCTCTACCAGAAGTACATCGGCCACGACAACAACCGCGACTTCTACATGAATACCCAGCCGGAGACCAAGGCCGTCAGCCGGCAGCTGTTCATCGAGTGGCACCCGCAGATCGTCTACAACCAGCACCAGACCGGCCCGGCCGGCACGGTCCTCTTCGCCCCGCCGTTCCGCGATCCGTTCAATTACGTCTTCGACCCGCTCGTCCCCATGGGCATCGACCTCGTGGCCGCGGCCATGCACAACCGCTTCGTCACCGAGGGCAAGCCCGGCGCGACCATGCGCTCGGGCTCGGGCTATTCGACCTGGTGGAACGGCGGCCTGCGCAGCACCAGCTACTTCCACAACCAGATCGGCATCCTGACCGAGGCCATCGGCAGCCCGACGCCCGTGGACATCCCCTTCATCCCGGACCGGCTGCTGCCCAAGCAGGACTATCCCTTTCCGGTCGCGCCGCAGAAGTGGCACTTCCGGCAGTCCATCGACTACATGATCACGGCCGACCTGGCCATCCTCGACGTCGCCTCCAAGAACCGCGAGGATTTCCTCTACCGCCGCTACCTCATGGGCAAGCACGCCATCGAGGCAGGGAGCCGGGACTCGTGGACCATCGTTCCCGACACGGTCGCCGCGGTGCAGGCCGCGATCGACAAGGACCGGGGTTCGAACCAGGGGCCGGGCCGGGGAGCAGGGGCCGCGGGAGGCGGTCGCGCCGAGGGCGGCTTCGGCCGGATCCGCGACCGCGGAACTCAAGTACTACCAGGCCATCTTCGACAAGGCCACTCGTGACCCGCGCGGCTATGTCATTCCCTCGGACCAGCCCGATTTCCCGACCGCGACCAAGTTCGTCAACGCCCTGATCGAGAGCGGGGTCACGGTCGAGCGGGCCAAGGCCGATTTCGCGGCCGGCGGGAAGACCTATCCCCGAGGATCCTACGTGATCTCGACGGCCCAGGCCTTCCGGCCGCACATCCTGACCATGTTCGAACCCCAGGACCACCCCAACGATTTCCCGTACCCGGGCGCCGCGCCGACGCCCCCGTATGACGCCGCCGGCTGGACGCTGGCCTACCAGATGGGGGTCTCGTTCGACCGGCTGCTCGACGGCTTCAGCGGTCCGTTCGAGGCCCTGCCGGGAGTGATCAAGCCGCCGGCCGGCCGGTTCGAGGCGGCGACAGGCGCCGCCGGCTATCTCCTCGACCACCGCGTCAACGATATGTTCGTGGCCGTCAACCGGCTGCTCAAGGCCGGCGAGAAGGTCTTTTGGCTGAAGGACGCGCTCGAGGCCGGCGGCCGGTCCTACGGTCCGGGGGCGATCTGGGTGCCCGCCTCGAGCGGCGCGGCCGGCATCCTGGCTCGGGCGGCCAAGGACCTGGGCCTCTCGATCGAAGCGATCGCGGCCGTCCCCAAGGGACAGGCGTTCGAGCTGAGACCGCTTCGGATCGGGCTCTGGGACGCGTACGGCGGCTCGATGGCCTCCGGTTGGATCCGCTGGCTTCTCGAGCAGTTCGAGTTCCCCTATGTGCTCGTCTTCGCGCCGGCGCTCGACGCTGGGGCGTTGAACGACAGGTTCGACGTCTTGATCTTCGTCGGCGGCTCCATCCCGCGTCAGCTGGCCGCGGCCCCGGCCGGGCGGGAACTCCAGGCCCCGCCGCCGGCCAACGTCCCCGACGAATTCAAGGCCCGGGTCGGAAGGATCACGGCCGAGAAGACGGTGCCTCTGCTGCGCCAGTTCGTCGAAGCCGGCGGGACGATCCTCGCCCTCGACTCCGCGACCGTCCTGGCCGAGCATTTCGGGCTGCCGCTGGGCAATGCCCTGGTCGAAAAGTCGCCCGAGGGCGCCGACGTGCCGTTGCCAGCCGCGAAGTTCTACGTTCCGGGATCGCTGCTGCGGGCCCGCGTCGATAACACCGACCCCCTGGCCCACGGCCTGCCGGATACGGTCGACGTCTTCTTCGACAACACCCCGGCCTGGACGCTCGAGCCGGACGCCGAGCGCAAGGGCGTCAAGCCCGTGGCCTGGTTCGACGAGGGCAAGCTCCTACGGAGCGGCTGGGCCTGGGGCGAGACTTATCTCCGAGGCAGCGTCCAGGTCGCCGAAGCGTCCGTCGGCCAGGGGAAGCTCTTTCTCTATGGACCGGAGATCGCCTTCCGGGGCCAGCCCCACGGGACCTTCAAGCTCCTCTTCAACGGCATCTATTACGGCCCGGCGAAAACCGTCGAGCTGAAGTAAAGAAAAGAAGGGGTCAAACCTACGGCGGGTAGCGGAGTCTTCGGAGCGACCTACAAGATCGTGGCTGAGCGCTCGAAGCCGCGATCTTGGTAAATATCTTCGAAAAGCAAAAACAAAAAAGCTATAGGTTTGACCCCGTCTTAAAGCAGCTCACGAATTAGCATGGCCGCGCCCATGAGCCCAAGCGAAGCATAGACGAGCTTGGTGAACAGCTCATGCGAGACGCGTTTGTTCAGCAGGCCTCCGAGGACGACCCCGATCACGATCCCGGGCAGCGCGATCAGATAGGTCCGGAAGACGGCCGGAGTCCATAGCCCCGCCAGGCCGTGCCCGGCCACGATGGCCAACCCGGTCGGCAAGAAATAGCCCTGGAGCGTGGCCCGGAACGATTCGGGCGGCCAGCCGCGGAGCATCCCGTAGGCGACGATCGGCGGACCGTTGGTGTTGTAGGCGCCGCCGAGGACCCCGGCCACCCAGCCGATGAGCCAGGGAAAACGCCTGGGCTCGGCCGTCATCCGTGCTCCCGGCCGGGACAGACCCATCAGTCCGTAGGCCAGGATGACCGCGCCCAAGGCCATCTTGAGCGGCGTTTCCGGCAGCCGGCTGAGGCCGTAGATGCCGAACGGGATGCCGACGATCGTGGCGATGATGAGCCGGCCGGCCGCGCGGAACTCGACCTTGCGCCAGTCCGCGGCCAGGATGAGGATCGAGATCGTCGGGCCGACGAAGGCGACGAGGGGCGTCGCCGTGCGCAGCCCCAATATCATGGCCAGGACCGGCATGGCCACGACCGCGTCGCCGAAGCCCAGGGCCGAGCGGACGAAGGCCGCGATGAAGAGGACCGCCGCGACACCGATCATAAAGCATCCAGAGCCTGGGCGAGGTCGGCTTCGATATCCTCGGAGCCCTCGCACCCGACCGAGAGCCGGACGAGGTCGTCGGTGATCCCGGCCTCCTCCCGGTGCCGGCGCGGGACGCCGGCATGGGTCATCGAGGCCGGGTGCTGGATCAGGCTCTCGACGCTGCCCAGCGACACGGCCAGGGCGCAGAGCTTGACCGCGTTCATCATCCGGCGTCCGGCTTCGAACCCGCCTTCGAGACCGAAGCTGAGCATGGTCCCGTAGCCCTTCATCTGGACCCCCGCCAGTTCGTGCTGGGGGTGACTGGGCAGGCCGGGATATTTGACCCAACGGACCTTCGGATGGGATTCGAGGAAGCGGGCCACCCTCATCGCATTGTCCTGGGCTTTCTCCACCCGCAGGGCCAGCGTTTTGAGGCCTCTGAGCACGAGCCAGGCCTGGTGGGGGTCCATGGTCCCGCCCATGAGCTGGAGGACCTTGCGCAGCCGCTTGAACAGGCCTTCCTCCCGGGCGACGATCATCCCGCCCACGACGTCGCTGTGGCCGTTGATGAACTTCGTCAGGCTGTGGATGACGATGTCCGCGCCGAGGTCGAGCGGATTCTGGAGGATGGGGGAGGAGAAAGTGTTGTCCACGGCCAGGACGAGCCCGCGCTCACGGGCCAGGGCCGCGCAGGCCTGGATGTCCGTCAGACGCAAAGTCGGATTGGCCGGCGTTTCGATATAAAGCAGCTTGGTCCGCGGCGTCAGGCGCTCCCGGATGGCTTCGAGGTCCGAGGTGTCGACGAAATCGGCCGCGACGCCGAAACGGGAGAATTCGCTCTCGAGGACCGTACGGGACGCCCCGTAAACGGCTGCCGTCGCGATCACGTGGGCGTCTTTTTCGAGAACGGTCGTGTAGACCGTGGTCACCGCGGCCATGCCCGACGCCGTGGCCAGCCCGCCGTAGCCGTTCTCGAGAATGGCGACGGCGTCCTCCAGGGCTTTGGTCGTCGGGTTGCCGAGGCGGGTGTAGATGTAGCCGCTCTCCTCGCCGGCGAAGCGGGCGGCTCCCTGTTCGGCGCTCGTGAAGGCGAATGTCGACGATTGGTAGATGGGGACGGAAACGGCGCCGGTCACAGGGTCGGGCGCCTGCCCGGCATGAATGACGTTAGTGTAGGGACTCTTGCTTCTCGTGTGACCCAAATGATCTCCTCAGGGGGCCGATGATGTCTCGGACCTACTTCCGTATGGGGGCGCCGTGAGGCCGGAACCCGTCAGTGGCAGCCGTGGCCGGCGCAGGAGTTCTCGATGGTCATCTCCTCGAGCTCGCCCGTCCCGAGTTTCCCGACGACCTCCTCGACCGTTCCCGGGATCGTCCGGTAGACCCTTATACCGCCTTCGTTGAGCCTCTGTAAAGCCCTGGCGCCGATGCCGGCGCAGACCACGGCGTCGATCTTCCGGCCCTCGAGCACAGCCAAGGGGTGGCACATCCCATGGGCGTGGTGCTGGTTGGAGTTATCGACGACCTCATAGGACCCTGTGGCGATGTCGACGATGGTGAAGTGGGGCGCGCTGCCGAAGTGGCCGTAGGCCGGAGCCTTCGCGCCTTCAGCGGTGGCTGTGGGAACACATATTTTCATGATTTCTCCTTTCCGTTCACTTGATAGACGCCGCCGTCGATCCGGATCGCTTTGCCGTTGACGATGGCGTCGGCGATCTTCGTTCGCGCCGAGGCGAGGATCCGATGGAACGTCGGCTGGGAGACAGCCATCTTCTGCGCCGCCGTCTCCTGCTCCAAGCCCTCGAGGTCTTTCAGCCTGACGGCCTCGAACTCGTCGACGGTCAGGACCGTTTCTTCGAGATCGATGAGCCGGATCCCAGCCGGCTTGAAATAGGTCAGGCCAGGGGCGCAACAGACTCTGCGGCAGTGTTTAGGCCTGGGCATGTCAGGTCTTCCTTGTCAGCGGGCCGCCGCAGCGGGGGCATCGCGACGACGAACACGGCGTCCCCCTCTCATGAGGCGTCTCGGCCCCGCATGCGGGGCAGAAGCATTTTTCGCCGTCCCGGTGGATCCCCCGGCCCGGCCAGCCCAAGCGCCATCCCAGCCCCGGGCCGGGCTGAAAGGACGATGTCGAGATGGCGCGGCTCCTGATCTGGACGGCGACATAGGTCAGGTTGCTGATGCCCTTCATGAGGTCTTCTTTGAGAAGGTCGGCCGTCCGCGTCGCCTCCTCGATCGTCAGCACGGCGGGCAGATCGATCTCGAGATTGGCCGTGATCGTCGGGCCCCGCTTCTGCGTGCGCAGGGCGGAGAGAGGGATCTGCCGGGCCTCGACGATGCCCCTGATCCGGCTGTCGATCACCTCGCCGGCCGAAGCGTCGATCAGCGAATCGGTCGCCTTGCGCCCGAGGATGAACGACTCCCGAAGGATGTAAAGACCGATCAGAATGGCCATCACGGCGTCGGCGTGGACGAACCACCTTGTGAGGAACAACCCGCCCACGACGGCCAGGGAGGTGAAGACGTCGAGCCGCGAGTGCACGCCGTCGCTGAGCAGACTGAGGCTGTCGTGCTTCCGGCCGGCCCGGATCTTCAGGCGGGCCATGACCTCGTTGGCCAAGGCCGAGAAGGCCATCGCGCCCAGGGAGACGATGCCGACGATGGGTTTCCGCGGGGAGGCGAACGAGAGGGCCGCTTCCAGAATGATCCAGACGGCCGTTAGGAATAAGATGATCGTGATGAACAGGCCGGCCAGGACCTCGGCCTTGTAATGCCCATAGGGATGGCCCTTGTCCTCGGGCTTCCGGCTGGCCGCGATCCCGATCAGGCCGATGCCCGAGGCGAGGACATCCATGCCGGAATGCAGCCCTTCGGCCAGAACGGCCGTCGACCGGGCCGCGAGGCCGGCGGCGATCTTGCCGGCGGCGAGAACGATGTTGGCGGCCAGACCGAGGACGGCGATCTTTTTTTCCATGGCTAACGACACCGATTATTATAATGAATATATATTCATAAGTCAAGGGCGGGAGAGTCCGCGCCGACTCGAGCATCGGTTCCTGGACGCCGAGGCCCGTTGCCGCCAGCCCTCGTTCACGCCACGCCGCGCGCCGCGAGCGCCACGGCCTCGGCCCAGTCGTCCGGGGAGAGACCCGGCGATTGCACGCCCAGGGCCCGGTATCTGTCCTCGACGACGGCCAGAACGGACGGCCGGTCCGCCGGGGACCCCCGCAGGGCCTTTTCGATGGCCGCGACCGTCTCGCGGGGATAGACCGTGAAATCCCCCGAGATCGTCACGTCATCGATGTGGCCGTCCCTAAGCCTGGCCGTGACGCGGATAAGCCCGCCCGCGGCCTTATAGGCCGACTCGCGGATGTGGACGTCCTCGTGGATCTTGACGCCTCCGGGGCGGACGGCTCCCTTCTCGGCGAGCCATTCCTCCGCGCCGAGGGCCCGGTCGAGCTCCCGGGCCCTGGCTTCTTCCGCCGCGGTCCATTCCCCGGCGACGAGCTCGGCCTCGAGGACCGCCGCGAGCTCTCGTCGGTAAAGATCGACGACCTCGTCGCGGCCGGGCATGCGGCCCAGCTCGTCCCGCAGGGTCGTCATATAATCCTGGAGCCCTTGGAAGACCTTGTCCCTCATCTTCTCGGATGACAGCTTGAGGACGCGGGCCATGGCCTCCCGGTCGAAATCGAACATCAGGCTGCCCACGACGACCTCGGCTCGGCCGATCCGGGCCGCGCCCGTGCCGCCGATCTTGCGGCCCCGGACATGGATGTCGTTGACGGGCCGATGGACGGCCTCGACGCCGAGCGCGCGATAAGCCCGGACGAGCGGCTCGACGAAGAGGCGATAGCGGGCCTCGACCCCGGCCGGGAGCGAGGCCGGACGAAAGACCCACTGGACGAAGACCTGGTCCCGGTCGAGATAGACGGCGCCCCCGCCGACCTCGCGGCGCAGGACGGGCAGGCCGTGCTCCCGGCAGTAGGCCCGGTCGACCTCGCGGTCGACCTCCTGGTGGAACCCGACGCAGACGTAGGGATCCGCTGGGCTGACCAAGATGACCGTGTCGGGCGTCCGCTCGTCCAGGACGTAGGCAGCCGCATGGTAGCACGCCTGCGACCGCGCGGGCGGGACCTGCCCCAGCTCGAGCAGCCGGACCGTTCGCATTCTAGGCCAGCCCCCATCGTCCCAGGACCGCGACGGCCCGGTCGAGGATGTCCGGGACGAGAAGCTCGATCGCTGGGCTCAGCCCGTAGCCCGTGGAGACGTCGGCCGGCTGAGCGCCGACGAGATGGAGATGCGCGGGAAGCCGGCCGCGGACGTCGGCGAACTGCAGGACTTCCTGGAAGCTCACCTGGTGCCAGGAGAGCTTGAGCCGCGAAAATAGAGGGATTTCCGAGCCGCCGAGCTCGACGATGGTCGCCGGCGGCCGTCCGGCGTCGACAGCGTCCAGGATGAGCAGGTGGCTGCAGGCCTCGACGAGAGGCAGGAGGTCCATCCCCAGGACGCCGCCGTCCAGGACCTCGATCTCAGGCCGGTCCTTCAGCCGCTCCCGGAGCGGCTCGAGGCAGTGCACGCCGAGCCCCTCGTCCCGGTTCAGCGTGTTGCCCAGGCCGAGAACGACCCGGCGGGCCGCATCAGGCATTTCCGCCCCGCGTCAACACGATGGGCCTTGGCCTCACAGTCGGCGATCCCAGCATCCGCGTGCTCAGGGCCGGCAAACGACGTTAAAGCCCGTGCCGACCTCCCCCAGCGAGCGCCCGTTCGCGTCAACCATGTGGATGGCGCAGGCCAGGCAGGGGTCGAACGAATGGATCGTCCGCAGGATCTCGAGGGGCTGCTCCGGGTTGGCCATCTTCGTGCCGACCAAGGACGCTTCGTAAGCGCCCGGCTGGTTCTTGTGGTCGCGCGGCGAGCCGTTCCAGGTCGTCGGCACGACCATTTGATAGTTCTTGATCTTGCCCCCGTCGATGACGATCCAATGCCCCAGGGCGCCCCGCGGCGCCTCCATGAACCCGAAGCCCTCCGCGTGCCCGGGCCAGGTCCGGGGTTCCCATTTCTCGCCGTTGAAGGTCTGGGTCCGCCCGGCCTTGATCTCGGCGACGAGCTCGTCGTAGAGCTGCGTCAGCAGGTCCCCGAAGATCTTGGTCTCGATGGCCCGGGCGGCCGTGCGCCCCAGCGTCGAGAAGAGGACCGAAACGGGCGCCTCGAGCTTCTTGAGCACGGCGTTGGCCAGGGCCACCGTGCCTTCGTGCCCGGTCGCGTACATGACCAGGACCCGGGCCAGCGGGCCGACCTCCATGGCCTTCTCGTTCCAGCGCGGCGCCTTGACCCAGGAATATTTCCCCTCGACGTTGAGCTGCTCGTACGGCGGCTTGGGGCCGGTGTAATTGAAGACGGTCTCCCCCTGCCAGGGAAAGAGCCCGGCGTCGTCGCCCTCCCGGTAGCTGTACCAGGAATGGGTGATGAACTCCTTCATCTTGGCGGCGTCGCGCGGGATCGGGGACGATGACATTCTTGATATCGCGGCCCAGGATGGCCGCCCGCGGCACGACGAACTTCGCCAGGTCGTCCGCGTCTCCCATCGGGAACTCGCCCCAGGTCAGGAAATTGCCCAGGCCCTCGCCGAGGGAGGCATACTCGAGGTAGTAGGGGGCGACGGCCAGGAGGTCGGGCAGGTAGACCATGTCGATGAAGTCGTTGAGCTTCTTGATCGAATCGGCGATGATCGACAAGCGTTCCGCGTTCAGGGCCTGGTCGCTGTTCATGTCGATGGGCATGGGCACGCCGCCGACGAGGAAGTTGGGGTGGGGGTTCTTGCCGCCGAGGATGGTATGGATCTTGACGACCTGGGACTGCCAGTCGATGCATTCCAGGTAGTGGGCCACGGCCAGGAGGTTGATCTCCGGGGGCAGCTTGTAGGCCGGATGGCCCCAGTAGGCGTTGGAGAAGAGGGACAGCTGGCCGCTCTCGACGATATCTTTGACCTTCTTCTGGACGCCGGCGAAATAGGCCGGCGAGGAGTTCGGCCAGGCGGAGATGGACTGCTGGATCTCGGAGGTCTTCTTGGGATCGGCCTTCAGGGCGCTGACAACGTCCACGAAATCCAGGGCATGGAGGATGTAGAAGTGCATGACATGGTCGTGGATGTACTGCTGGGCGATGATCATGTTCCGGAGGATGTTGGCCGCCTTCGGGATCTTGATGTCCGAGGGCGTCCTCGACGGCGCGGATCGAGGCGATGGCGTGGACGGTCGTGCAGACGCCGCAGGCCCGCTGGGTGAAGGCCCAGGCGTCCCGGGGGTCGCGGCCGATGAGGATCTTCTCGATGCCGCGGACCATGGTGCCTGACGAATAGGCCTCCGTGATCGTGTTCGTAGCGTCCAGGCCGGCCTCGATGCGCAGGTGTCCTTCGATGCGGGTGATGGGGTCGACGACGATTCGCGGGCTCATGCGGGATCTCCTATTGGTTCCGAAGCCAGGACAGGGCTTCTTCTTCGGTCTTGAAGAAGCGGACGTCGTTGGCGTAATAGCTCTGGTCGATGACCAGGATCTCCGGGTCGATCGGCGCGCCGAACATGGCCGCGACCGGCATCATCGGCCGGAAATGCTGGATGTGGCGCGAGCACTCCTTCGACGTCGGCTCCCGTCAGGTCGATCAGGAGCTTGCCCGAGTACTCGCGCAGGAAAGCGGCCAGGGACTGGATGTCCTCCGGCGTGAACGCGCCGGAATGCCGGCAGCGCAGGATGCCCTTTTCGACAGGGGTGAGCGTGAAAGATGCCATGTGAACCCCTCCCTTTCATCCTCGATCGTTCTTCACCACGGCCCTTACTCCAGGGCCTGGGCGACCATCTCGGTCAGGCCCCGGACCTTGACGTCGGAGTTGAAGTGGGCGACCCCTTCGACGAACTGCAGGCGGCAGTTGCTGCAGACCATGCGTGACCGATTCGGCCCCGATCGCCTTCATCTGGTCGATCTTCATCCCGAAGACGGCGAAACGCAGGGGGTCGGCCTCCTGGATGGAGATGACCCCGCCTCCGCCGCCGCAGCAGAGGGCCTGCTCCTTGTTCGGGGTCATCTCCTTGAAGGCCTTGGGCGCCAGCCATTTCAGGATCTCGCGCGGCTCCTTGATGATGCCCGCCCCGCCGCTGGATCTTGCAGGAATCATGGAAGGTGATCGTCGCGTCGTCGTAGGCCCCCTTTTTCAGTCGGATCCGGCCCGGCTTTCCAGAAGTCGTACATCATCCGGATGATGTGGGTGACCTCGACGCCCCGGGGGACCTCCATGATGTTGGCCGCCGTCCAGCGGAAGGCGTCGTAGGCGTGGCCGCACTCGCTGATCATGATGCGCTTGACGCCGAGCTCCTTGGCCGCATCGAAGACGCGGGCCAGGAAGAGCTTGGTCAGCTCCTCGTCGGCCTCGAAGTAGCCGAAGTTGACGACCTCGCGCCCCTTGGAGCTGACCGTCCACTTCTCGCCGGCCTTGTCCATGATCTTGGCGATGGCGGCGATGTTGTCCGGGAACTTCATCATCTCGATGGAGGTGAAGACGACCAGCGTCTCGGCCCCCTTGACGTCCACCGGGATCTTGACCTCCCACTCGTCGCCGATCCACTCCATGCGCTCGGCCCAGGCCTTGTCGGTCACGCCCAGGGGGCTGCCGATGTCCTTCTGCTTCGCGGCCGCCGCGGCCAGGTCGGCGCGGGACGAGGCCAGCGGCGGCCAGTCCGGCCCGGACGTCGTGGATGAGCGGGCCGAGCTGGATGCCCATGGGACAGACCATGGCGCATTTGTTGCAGAGCGTGCAGGCCTCGTAGACGATCGTGCTCCAGTGGGCCAGGTCCTCGTCCGTGATGGGCTTCTCGAGGCCGACGGCCAGCTTGAGCCGCCCGGCCACCGTGAAGCGCTGCTCGTAGGCCCGCCGCAGCAGCTCGATCTTCCAGACCGGCGCGTATTCCGGGTTGCCCGTCGCCTGATAGAAGTGGCAGGCGTCGGCGCACAGCCCGCAGCGCGTGCAGGCCTCCAGCTGGGTCGCGGCCCAGCCGCCGATCTCCTTGACATAAGCGTTCATGGCGGATGGCGTTTTCATGGTGCTCGCCTCCCGTCAAGGGTTGACCGCCCGCTTGCCGGCCTGGGCCCCCTGGATCGTCCGCGAGAAGAAGTAGAACATGAAGTGGGAGATCCGGCCGAGCGGGATCCAGATGAGCAGCGACGTCCACGGTGAGCATGTGCAGGCTGAACAGGACCTCGTAGCGGAGGAACAGGTGGTGGGTCATCGCGTAGCCCGTCGCGAAGGGCAGGAAGACCAGGGCCCAGTTCAGCCAGTCGGGCGTCCTGGTGATGAGCTTCAGGACCGGGTGGGTGAGCCGGTTGATGAGCAGGGCGATGAGCGACAGGATGCCGACCGCGGCCAGCCAGTCGGCGATCGGCAGCGGCAGCGTCGGCCAGCCGAAGCCGATCAGGCTCTTCCAGACGAGCATGTGCGGCGTCCCGAAAAAGATGACCGCGAACAGCGCCAAGATGGAACAGGCCCCCGGCGACATAGGTCAGGGTGTTCTTGACGAAGGTCCGCTTGACCCAGGGGATGAAGGGCAGGACGAGAAAGCCCTTCAGGTAGCTCTTGACGACGCCGGTGATCTTGCTGCCCCGGCTCTCGACCCGGTCCCGCGACCAGCCCAGCAGAACGGTGCGGACCAGCCGATAGGCCATGCCGCCGATGAAGATCAGGAGGGAGGCGGCGAAAAACGGCCCGCGCAAGAATCGAAGGAGTGCGGTCCAGTCCATGGCGTCCTCCTATTCCGGGCGTTCTTTGTCCGGCGAAGGCTCCGGCTTCCCGGCCTTGCTCTTGCGGACTTGTATCGGCCCCGGCCAGCGCGATGCCGAGGGCGGCCCCGGCGCCGGCCGCGATCCCGGCCGCCGCGATCGTCGGCCTGATCAGCGGGGCGGACTGGCCCTGGTAGAACCCGCCGCCGTCCCAGAATCGCGGTTCCGAGCAGCCCAGGCACGGATGGCCGGACTGCACGGGAAAGGACAGGCCCTGCATCCACTTGAGCGAGGAGCAGGCGTTGTAGGTGGTCGGCCCCTTGCACCCGAGCTTGTAGAGGCACTCGCCCTCGCGGGCGCCTTCGCCGTCGAAGGACTCGGCGAACTTCCCGGCTTCGTAGAAGGGCCGGCGCAGGCAGTGGTCGTGGATCGTATGGCCATAGAAGGTCAGCGGCCGTCAACAGCGCGTCCGTCTTCGGCAACTTGCCCATGACCAGGACATAGGCGATCGTCCCCGTCGTGACCTCCGGGATGGCCGGGCAGCCGGGGATGTTGACGATCGGCTTGTCCTTGATGATCTCGGACACGCCGCGCGCTCCGGTCGGGTTCGGCCGGGCCCTGGGGATGCCGCCGAACGTCGCGCAGTTGCCCGTGGCGATGATGGCCGCGGCGCCGTCGGCCGCTTCCCTGAGGATGTCCAGGTTGCTGCGTCCGCCGACCGTGCAGTAGACCCCGTCAGCGCCGATCGTCGGAGAGCCTTCGACGACGAGGACATACTGACCGTGGTACTTTTTCATGCTGTCCCGCTTGGCCTGCTCCGCCTGGAAGCCGGCGGCGGCCATCAGGGTCTCCTGATAATCCACGGCGATCTTATTCAGGACCAGGTTCACCAGGCTGGGCGACTGCGACCTCGAGATGGCCTCCGTGCAGCCGGCGCAGTCCTGGAGCTCCAGCCAGATCAGGGGCAGGCGCGGCTTGGACATCAGGGCGTCCGCCACCATCCGGGCCCCGTCGCGCGAGGCCGATGCCCCGAAGGCTTTGACCCCGGGAACGAGCTCGAGCCCCATCATTCCGGAGACGATGCCGCAGAACTTCATGAAGTCACGCCGCGACAAACCCTCATCCCGAAGATGCTGATAGATGGTTTTCTCACCCATGGCGTTCCCCCTCCATGACGGGCGGCCCGTCATTCGCAGGAAATGTTCTCGGCTTCGAGCTTGGCCTGGTAGGCCTCAAGGCCGGCCGGGCCGGTCAAGAGGCCGGTCTTCTCGGTCTCCCAGCGGGTGGCCTCGAGCTCGGCGATCCAGCCCTCCCCGTAGGGATCCTTGATGGCCAGGTTCGGGTCGGCGGCGAGCTTGTCGTTGGCCCGTTTGAGGACCCCCGTGATCGGGGCCGGCACCGGGCCCACGTACTTGCTGCTCTCGATGGTGGCGACGCTCTTGCCGGCCGGGATCTCGGCGCCGATGTTCTTGGCCCGGACGGTGACGGCATTGAGCTTGCCGCCCGCGAGCTTGCCGGCGACGGTCGTCATCCCGACCCGGACGACCCCGCCGTCCATGGGCTTGGCCCAGACGTGCTTCTCGGCGAAATAGAAAAGGTCCTCCGGAAGTTCGCAGCCGCGGATCTTGCCCATGATTCTCCCTCCTCCCTTGACGGTCCTTCTGTTCAGAACGAGACTACGGTCTTGGCCTCCTCCGCCATCTGCCAGAAGGACGCCCCGCCGACCATCTTGACGCCGTCGATCAGGTCCTCCGGGACCAGGCCGTGGAGCTCCGTGGAGGCCGTGCAGGCGGTCATCTTGACGCCGGCTTCGAGCGCCTCGTTGAGGAAAGCCTCGACGGACTTGCCGCCGGCCTTGGGGAAGACCGTCGCCGCCAGCCCTTTTTTCAGGAGCAGCGTTCCGTCGATAGTGAAGAACATCGTCACGTCGTAATCCATGGCCGCCGCCAGGGTGGCCATGAAGAACGGCGTGGCGCAGCGGCGGGGCGTTTCGGGGCCGCTGGTCATCATGATCAGGACTTTGTCCGCATCCATCATCGCCTCACTGCTCAGAACGTCAGCGTGATCGCGTTGTGGCTGGCGAACTCCAGGAAGGTCGCCGCCCCGCCGATCTCCAGGCCGTCGATGAGATCCTCTTTCTTGATGCCCATGACGTCCATGGTCATCTGGCAGGCGATGAGCCTGACGCCCAGCTCCTTGGCCGTCTCCAGCAGCTCGCTGAGCTTGGCGACCTTGGCCTTCTTCATCCAGTAGTTCATCATGGCCGTGGCCATCGCGGTCATGCCCGGCAGCATGCCGATGATGTTGGGCATCGGCACGGGCATGGCCGGGTTGGCGATGGGCGGCACCTTGAGCTTGTCGATCCGGCCCTTTTTCAGGATCTGCAGGCCGTAGAAGGTGAAAAAGATCGCCACCTCCATGTCCATGGCGGCGGCCGCGGTCGCCAGGATGAACGGCGGGTAGGCGGTGTCCAGGGTGCCGTGCAGCAGCGATGATAGCCAGTCTCTTGGTTGTGTCTTCAGCCATGTCCCTCTCCTTCCGGTCTCACTTCGCCTTCTTGATGTAGAACACGTACTTGCCTTCGGTCTCCTCGTGGCCCAGCAGCTCATGGCCGGTCTTGCCGGCCCAGGCCTTCACGTCGCTGACGGAGCCGGGGTCGGTGGAGATCATCTTGAGGACCTCGCCGACCTTCATGCCGTCGACGGCCTTCTTCGTTTTGATGATGGGCATGGGGCACGGCAAGTCCGCTGGCGTCCAGCGTCTGGTTGGCCGTGATGTCCATAGCTCTACTCCTTTTTATTCAGCGGGGATCTCGGGATGCGCGTCAGTGCGATGGCGGTCCGGGCTTTGGCCCGCGGCAGGGAGCAAAGGGCAGAGGGGGCGCACGTCCCCCTTTTTCAGATCAGCGCTTTCCGTCCGTCCGCTAACTCGCACCCCATTCCAATGTACCGGGGGGCCGAGGTGCTGTCAACCCGCGAACCTTATCGGGAAATGGGAGTTTCCGGAGGCTCAGCCTCGCTTCTTTTTCCGGCCCAGGATGCCCCCGCTCAGGAACAACCCGGCGCCGATGACGAAGCCGAAATTGTACCAGGTCCCGTTGTTGTGGACCTCGTAGATCCGGACGTTCCTGGTGAAGATGGAGATGACGAAGGTGATCGGCGAGATGAGCCCGTGCCAGATGCCGAGCAGGAACCCGGCCGTATGGCCCTCGGCGTTGGGCGTCTTTTCGGCCGTGTTGGGGCCGGGCGCGCACGAAGCCAGGACCATCGCCGCGACGAGGACGGCGATCAAGAGAACCGAGCGTCTCATGTGTCCCTCCTTGAGAGACGCTATTCTATCCGAACCGGGGCCCTTTTCTCCAGCCTTTCGTCGAGCGGGGGCTCGCCCCTGGCCCGGACGCGTTTGCCTTTGCCCCGGGAGTGGCCTAAAATAGATTTCCCGGGTGATCGGGCCCGGGGTTTTTGTAAAAGGAGGACGATCATGAAAGGCGATCCCAAACTCATCAAGACCCTCAATTCCCTGCTCGCCGACGAACTGACGGCCATCAACCAGTACATGGTCCACTCGGAGATGTGCGACAACTGGGGTTACGACAAGCTCCACAAGTTGATCGAAGGCCGGGCCATCGTCGAGATGAAGCACGCCGAGAAGCTCATCGGCCGCATCCTCTTCCTCGAAGGCGCGCCCGTCGTCAGCGATCTCCGGCCGCTGGCCATCGGCGCCGACATCCCGAAGATGTTCGCCAGCGACCACAAGTTCGAAGAAGGGGCCATCAAGAGCTACAACGAGGCGATCGTCCTGGCCGGCAGCGTCAAGGACTTCGCCACCCGGGAGATCCTCGAATCCATTCTCCGGGACGAGGACGGCCATATCGACGGCATCGAGGAGATCCAGGACCAGATCCACCAGATGGGCCTGCAGATCTTCCTGACGACGCAGGTCGGCTGATCCGCGCTCGTTCTGCCCTCGGTCCCGGCGCCTTGACGGGTCCGGTCATCCTGATAGAATGAACAGGATGATCAAACGCGGCGGGTTCGGACCGGGGCCGCTCGGGACGGCCTTCTTTTACGGCGCGCTCTGGGGCCTTGGCGAAGCCGGGCTCGGACACGTCCTTCATCTGGCCCATATCCCCGGACTGCCGGGCCTGGTCATGGTCTCGTGGGCCGTGATGGTCATGGGACGCGTGGCGTCGCGGACCCGCTCGAACGCGGCCGGCGCCGTTTTTCTGGCCGGCGTCGTCGCCGCCTCGCTCAAGCTCCTCGATCTCTTCGTCCCCGGCACGGACCTCCCGTCCCTGATCAACCCGATCCAGGCCATCCTGCTCGAAGCCCTGGCCGGGGCCATCTGCGTCCGTCTTATTAGCCGAGAAAGAGGGACAGTCCCCGTCTGGGGACAGGCCAAGACGGGACGCCCATGACGCGTCCTCTCAAAAAGCCCATCGAAACGTCGACCATGAGCCGGCGCGGTTTCCTGCGCTGGAGCGCTCTCGTCGGCTCGGCGGCCGCGTCTTCGAGATCGCTGGCCGCCGGGTTCCGTCGCCGCGACCCCCGCCACGCGCTCGTCGAGCAGGCCCCGGCCGAGGAGCGCATGGTCCGGACGGGCTGCCCCTCCCACAACTGCGGCGGCCGCTGCCTGCTCAAGCGTCTACGTCCGGGACGGGACGCATCGTCCGCATCGACACCGACGACCGCCCGGGCGACACCGTCGCCGATCCCCAGCTCCGGGCCTGCGTCCGCGGCCGGGCCTACCGCCGCCGCCAGTATCACCCCGACCGCCTGCAGTACCCGATGAAGCGGGTCGGGAAGAGGGGCGAGGGGAAGTTCGCCCGCATCTCCTGGGACGAGGCCCTCGACAAGATCGCGGCCGAGATTCCGGCGCATCAAGGCCGCCTACGGCAACGCAGGCCTTCTACGTCCCCTACGGCACGGGCAGCTACAACCAGACTCAACGGCCGGCAGACGGCCGAGCGGCTGATGAACCTCTTCGGCGGCTCGCTCGGCTTCTACAACAGCTATTCCTGGGCCGCCATCTCCGCGGCCACGCCGACCGTCTACGGCACGAGCGTCACCGGCAACCAGCGCCAGGACTGGCTCAACTCCAAGTACATCCTGATGTGGAGCTGGAACCCGGCCGAGATGCGCGACGGCACGAACAGCGAGTATCTTCGTCCGCAAGGCCCGCGAGAAGGGCGCCCGCGTCGTCTGCATCGACCCGCGGATGACGCTGAGCGCCGTGGCCCTGGCCGACGAGTGGGTGCCCATCCGCCCGGGCACGGACGCGGCCATGATGTCGGCCATGGCCTACGTCATGATCACCGAGAGCCTCTACGACGCCGCCTTCGTCCGGACCCACTGCGTCGGCTTCGACGCGTCGCAGATGCCGCCCGGGGCGGAGGGCGCCGAGAGCTACAAGGACTACATCCTCGGCGACGCGCGACGGCGTCGCCCAAGACGCCCGAGTGGGCCGAGGCGATCATGCGGCGTCCCGCGCGAGACGATCGCCCGCCTCGCCCGCGAATACGCCACGACCAAGCCCGGCGTCCTCTACCAGGGCTACGGCATGCAGCGGCGGGCCTACGGCGAGCAGGTCGTCCGGGCCGGCTGCGTCCTGGCCGCGCATCACCGGCAACGTCGGCGTTCCCGGCGGCTGGGCCGGCGGCATCGCCCTCCAGGCCCCCGACGGCGGGCCCGCTCTGGCTCGTCTTCCCGACCGGGGACGAACCCGGTCAAGGCCAGGATCCCGAGCTTCCTCTGGACCGAGGCGGTCCTCCGCGGCAAGGAGCATGGGCGCCGGCCGACGGCGTCCGGGGCGCCGACGAAGCTCGACACCGACATCAAGTGCATCTGGGCCGTGGCCTGCAACTGCCTCGTCAACCAGCACGGCAACATCAACCGGACGGCCCGCATCCTGCGCCGACGAGAAGCAGGTCGAGTTCCTCGTCGTCCAGGACAACTTCCTGACCCCCACGGCCCGCTTCGCCGACATCCTCCTCCCGGCCTGCACCCAGTTCGAGACCTGGGGCGTCGAGGACGGCTGGAAGTACGGCGACGAGGTCCTGCTCATGCCCAAGATCGTCGAGCCGCCCGGCGAGACGAAGAGCGACTACCGCATCGGCGCCGAGATCGCGGCCCGGCTCGGGCTCGGCGAGGCCTACACCGAGGGCCGGACCGAGCGCGACTGGGTGGCCTGGTCGCTCGACCGCTACCGCCAGACGCGCTTCCCCGGCCTGCCCACGCTCGACGAGCTCGAGCGGTCGAACGCCGGCGTCTACTCCGTCCCCGTGACCAAGCCGGCCGTGGCCTTCGCCGATTTCCGGCGCGACCCCGAAGCGCCACCCGCTGCCGACGCCGTCGGGCAAGATCGAGATCTTCTCCAAGCGCCTCCACGACATGGGCCGGCCGGACGAGATCCCGGCCGTCCCCAAGTACATCCAGGAATGGGAGAGCCCGTTCGGCCCCGAGGCGGCGAAATATCCCGCTCTCAGGTCATCGGCCACCACTACCCTGGCCCGCGTCCACTCGACCCTGGACAACGTCGACTGGCTCGAGCGAGGCCTTCCCCCAGCGGCTGTTCATCAATCCCGTCGACGCCGCGGCGCGCGGAAGATCCGGAACGGCGACGCGGTCCGGGTCTGGAACGACCGCGGCGCGACGGTCGTCCCCTGCCGGGTGACGCCGCGCATCATGCCCGGCGTCGTGGCCCTGCCCCAGGGCGCCTGGTGGACGCCGGACAACGACGGCGTGGACCGCCGCGGCTCGGTCAACGTCCTGTCCTCGGAGCGCTGGACGCCGCTCGCCTTCGGCAACGCCCAGCACACGATCATGGTCCAGGTCGAGAAGGCGGAGGCGGCCTGAGATGGTCGACGTCAGTACGCGCTTCTTCTTCGACGCCTCGGCCTGCACGCGGCTGCAAGGCCTGCCAGGTCGCCTGCAAGGACCGCAACGACCTTGCCGCCCGGCGTGCTCTGGCGGCGCGTCTACGAAGTCACCGGCGGCGGCTGGGAGAAGAAGGGCGAGGTCTGGGTGCCCGTCGGTCGTCGCCTACAACCTCTCCATGGCCTGCAACCACTGCGAGAAGCCGGTCTGCGGCCTAGGCCTGCCCGGTCAAGGCCATCTCCAAGCGCGAGGACGGCATCGTCCTCATCGACACCGGCGCCTGCATCGGCTGCCGCTACTGCGAGTGGGCCTGCCCCTACACCGCCCTCCGCTTCGACGCCCGGACGAACACCGTGTCGAAGTGCCACTTCTGCTACGACGCGATCGACGCCGGGGGCGCGCCGGCCTGCGTCGCCGCCTGCCCGCAGCGGGCCCTCGATTTCGGCGACCTCGACGGAGCTCCGCAAGAAATACGGCGATGTCCGCCAGATCGTCCCCCTGCCCGACCCCGCGCAGACCGAGCCGGCCCTCGTCATCAAGCCCCATCGCGACTCGGCCAAGGCCGCCGAACGGGGCGCCGAAGTGGCCAACTGGGAAGAAGTCTAGCCCTCGATGCTCAGGGAGTGGCCGCTCGTCGCCTTCACCGTTCTGGGACAGACGGCGGTCGGCCTGTTCTGGTCCTTCCACCTGCCGTTCCTGGTCCGAGGCCGGGTGCCCGCCTATGGCTGGCGCGTGGCCGGGCTGGCCGTCCTCGGCGCTGTGGCCCTGCTCATGCTCCTGGCCGCCGGGGTCTCGTTCTTTCACCTCCGCCATCCCTTCCGGGCCCGGCGCGCGCTCGGCAACCTGCGGACCTCGTGGCTCAGCCGCGAGATCCTGTTCGAGCTCGTTTTCACGGCTCTCGTCGCGGCGAGCGCCTGGCTCGGGGCGTTTCACAATCCGGGCCTCCGGCTCCAATGGCTCCTGCTGGCGCTCGCCGGCCTGGCCGGGGGACTCTTCCTGCTGAGCATGATCAAGCTGTACATGCTGCCGTCGCTGCCCGTCTGGAGACGGATCTATACGCCATTGGCATTTGTGTCGACGACCCTGGCGGCGGGCGCCGTCTCGGCGGAGTTCCTCGTCCGGGTCGTGGCCGGCCCGGGGGTGTTCGGGATCGACCTCGCGGCGGTGGCTCTCGTCGTCCTGGCCGGGGAGATCTTGTTCGTCGCCTGCGCCGCCCCCAGGCATGGGTGGCGCGGTTTTCGGCCCGCCCCGTCCCTTCGGCCCGACGACGCTCCGCCGCGTCTCCTGCATCGGGCCCGGCTCTGGCTTCTCTTCGCCGGAATGGTCCTGGTCGCGATCGATAGGGTGTCGGGCGCCAACGACATCATGGCCGAGCGGGGCACGAGCCCGGCCCTGCTGCTGGCGCTCCTTCTCCTTCTGGCCGGCGAGGTCGCCGGCCGGTTCCATTATTACGGGCTTGTCCCGCCACCCGGCGGCCCGGACCTCCGGCCGTTCAAAGCCTGACGGCGCGAGGCCCCTTCCGCCCCTTATTCACGCCGCGGCCCGCCGCTTTCTTGGCCCGTATCGACCGGATATAGGCCTCGTAATCCGCGCGGGTGTTGAGGTTGCGGAGGCGGCCCGGGTCATCGAACTCGACGACGACGGTCCGGCAGCGGTCGAAGAGCGGCAGGACGCTGCGCTCCCCGCCGGCGAGCAGGGACTCGATCTGCGGGATGACGGACTTCCGGTAGAGGGCGAAGAGCGGCTCGTAAAGGCCCGAGGGACCGACCGGCACCGTGATCTCGGATCCGCAGGTCGACCAGGCCAGCGCTTCCAGCAACGGCACGTCGACGTCCGGGATATCGCAGGCGATGACCAAGCAGGCGTCGTTCCGCGCCGCCCGGAGGCCGGCCAGAATGCCGGCCAGCGGACCGAGTCCGGCAACATCGTCCTCGACCACGCGAAGAGCCGTCTTCGGCCGGAACGGCAACGTTTGGCCGGGCGATAGGCTGACCACGGTCTCGTCGAACAGCGGTTCGACCTGGGCGAGGACATGTTCGAGGAGCGTCCGGCCGGCGACGTCCAACCCGGCCTTGTCGGCCTTCATGCGGCGACCCTGCCCGCCCGCGAGCACGATCGCCGTGAGCGGCTTCCCTCCGCACCTTATCTTCTCGCTCACCAGGCCATCATATGTCCCCTGGTTCGGCTTTTCAATCCGAACTCGCGGGGGACCGTCGCGCGTTGACGCCGCAAGGCCGCGGAAAGAGGGATGAGGGGTGTCGTCGGAATGAGCATAAAGCGGTGAAGGCGCTGCGCACGCGGCCCCTTCTGCTTCTTTTCTCACCCGGCCATCATTTGTCCGTCGTATCGCCTGATCAAAAAGTTGACGAGGTACTTATATCTGAATCGCCGCGATGCGAAGGAGGGATGACGCAACGGCGTGGGGGCCCCCCGCCTGCGCGCAGGCGCTGATGCCGATGAGCCCTTTGGAGCGCCGAGCACAGCCGGGGGTGACGCCGAGGGAGGAATCCCGACTGAGCAAGCTAACTTGACTTGGCTCCAGCGCGTGGACATAATGATGGCCACACCCCATGCTTCTCAAGCAGCAGGATTTCTATCGCTCCTTGACCGCTCTCTCGCCGGGTCTCGTGGAGCGCGTCCGCCGGACGATCGAGGAGGCGGAGAAGAAGTTCTCGAAAAAGAAGGACGGCAAGCCGGGCTTCCTGTGGGAGCACACGGTCCTCGTCGCGTCCCAGTCCTTTCGCTTGGCCAAGGCCGAGAAGGAAGACCCCGATCTGGCCGCTCTGGTCGCCCTCTTCCATGATTCGGGCAAGTTCGCCGGCGGCCGCTATCATGCCGACGACAAGCCCGAAGAGGAGGAGGGGGCCCGCCTGGCCCGGGCTACGCTGGAGGAGGCCGGCTTGAAGATGGCCGATACCGGCCACGTCGTCCGGGCCCTCCGCTCGCTCTATCAGGCCGGCGCCAGCCGCAGCCGCTTGGCCGACATCGTCCATGACGCCGATTTCCTGTCCAAGTTCGGCTATCTCGGGGTGGCCAATTTTTTCGTTAAATCGACGCTGCGCGGCCGCAACCTGGAGTCGGCGGCCATGGATTATCTCAGCAAGGAACTGACCTACGCGACCGTGCTCCCGGCCAACATGCGGACCGCGGCGGCCCGGCGCCTGGCCGTCAAGAAATCTGCCGACACCCTGAAGTTCTACAAGTCCTATCTGGCCGAGCTCAAAGAGGCGCAGGGCATCGACTTCCGCATCCGGGCCGTCGAGGTGCCGACCGCGGGCCGGGGCCGCCGGGCCAAGGTGACCCTGGTCCTGCCCGTTTCGTGCGGCGCCTGCGGCGGCAAATGGTCGACCGACCTGCGGACCGAAAAGGGGCTCAAGTGCGAGAAGCTCGAAGCCTCGCTCCGCTGCCCGGGCTGCGACGAGCGGCGCTCGATCTCGTTCTGCCTGCCGGAGATGGGGTGACCGGTACTCCCCGGGAGGGATCTTGAAACACGCTCCGATCGCTGCCCTACCAGCTTTCGCGGTCCTCATCTCGCTCCTGGCCCCCGCCTGCGTCAAGGGAGACCGGTCCGCCGCCGCGACTCAAGCCGCTGCGGCCCCCACCGTCGCCTCGCGCCCCATCGTCGGGGTCAAGATCTACGAAGCCTCGCCGCCCTTCGGAGGGCTCTTCTCCAAGTGGCGCGAACTCGGGATCAATACTCTGTTCGTCAGCGAGACGCTTCTCATGAACGCGGATTTCCGGACCCTGGCCCGGACTGCCGGCCTGGCTCTCTTCCTCATCTATCCCGTCTTCCAGAGCCCCGAGGCCATCAAAGAGAACCCGGAGATCGCGGCCGTCACCGCCTCCGGCGCCCCGGCCCGCGACGAATGGGTGGAGTTCGTCTGCCCGACCAAGGGCGACGAATATCTCGAACGCCGGATCGGCCATCTCCGGGACCTCGTCGCGGCAGGCGATCCCGACGTCGTGAGCCTGGACTTCATCCGCTTTTTTGTCTTCTGGGAGAAGGTCGCCCCGGATCGGGCACCAGGGTCCTTGCCCCAGACATGTTTCTGCCCGCTCTGCCTGCGCCTTTTCCAGAATGAGTTCGACGTCCATGTTCCCGCCTACCTCACCCGGACCGCCGACCAGGCGAAATGGATCCTCGAGAACCATGCCGCCGCGTGGGCCGATTGGAAGTGCGAACGGACCGTCAACGCGGTCACGCGCCTGGCCAGGGCCGCCCGCGAGGCCAAGCCGTCGGTCAAGATCAATCTCCACGCCGTGCCCTGGCGCCGCGACGATTTCGGGGGGGCGATCCGGTCCGTGGCCGGACAGGACTTCGCCCTCCTGGCCCCGCTCGTCGATTTCATCTCGCCCATGACCTATCACCACATGGTCCGCCGAACACCGGCCTGGGTCCACGACGTCGTCGCCGGCATCTCCGCGGAGACCAAGGGCGCCGCGGTCCTTCCGAGCATCCAGGTCTCGGAAGCCTACATCGAGGACAAGCTCTCCCCCGACGAATTCCGGGCCGCACTCGAGCAGGCCCTCAAACCTCCCTCCAAGGGCGTCGTCCTTTGGTCCTGGGACGCGCTGGCCAAGTCGCCTGAGAAACAAGCCCTTCTCCAGCGCCTGGTCCATTGAAAAAAAGCGCCGATAAGATAAGAATAGGCGTCTGAGACAGATCATGTTCCGCCCGCGACGCCGGATATCCTTGCCCTCCGCCGCGGCCGTGCCCTTCCTTCCGCTGGTCATCGTTCTGGCCGGCTGCCAGGTTTCTCAGATCCCCTCCGAGCCGATCCGCCCTAATAAGGTCGTCATGGGCTACTATCGGACCTCGAACCGGGCCGTGCTCGATCATACCCAGATCGCCTACCGATATCTGACCCACATCGCCCACGCCTTTGCCTGGCCCGACGCCTCCGGCAACCTGGTCGTACCCGACGGCTTCCTTTACCCGGAGCTCAACGCCGCCGCTCACGCGAGCGGCGTCAAGATGATCCTCAGCCTCGGCGGCTGGGGCAACTGCGACGGCTTCCCGGGCATGGCCTCGACGGCCGAGAACCGGGCCCGGTTCATCGGCCAGCTCGTCGGCTTCTGCAAGTCCCATGCGTATGACGGCGTCGACATCGATTGGGAGTTCGTCTCGAACGATCAACAGAAGTCCGATTTCAGCCTCTTCGTTGAGGCCCTCAGCGCCGCCTTCAAGGCTCAGTCCCCGCCCCTCCTTCTGACCACAGCCACCCCGTCGGATAAGTACTACGGCCGCTGGATCGATTACGAACGCCTGGCCGACGACTTCGACTTCATCGGTTTCATGACTTACGATTATCATGGCAACTGGTCCGACCACGCGGGCCACAATTCTCCGCTCTATACGCCCTCGTGGGACGCCTGCGGCTCGGTCGACGGTACGTTCATTTACGCCCGGAGCCGCCAAGTCCCGCTGGCCAAGCTCCTCATCGGGGTGCCGTTCTTCGGCCGGTCCTTCGATTGCGGCGGCATGGGCCGGGCCTTCACCGCGAGCCAGGGCTGGGATTACACGGCCGTCATGTCCCTCTCGGGTCCGTCCTGGTCCCGCGTCTGGGACAGCGAGGCCCAGGTCCCTTACATGCGCCGGAACGACGGCGGCATGGTCATCTCCTACGACGACATGAGCTCGGTCGGGCTCAAGTGCCAATACGTCAAGGACAAGGGCTCGGCCGGGGTCATCATCTGGGAGCTCAGCGGGGACTTCCGGTCCGGCGCCTCCGAGCTCTTGGAAGTCGTCGGGAAGTCTTTCGGGGCTTCGACCGGGCGCGATTGACGATCCTATTCTGAGAGGTGATCACGATGAGACACGCCGGGCCCATCGCGATGATGCTGGCCCTGCTCCTGGCCGCCGCTCCGCTGCTTTGCGGCTCCGGGACCGCGCCCGCCGGTGCGGCCGTCCCCGATAAGACCCAGGGCTTTTTCCCCGTCTCCGTCTGGTACGCGGGCGGCAAGGCCCGGGCGCCCATGCTCGAGACCGTGACCCCTCAATCGCGCGAGGTCTGGAAGAAGGACATCGAACAGATCAAGCGGCTGGGCTTCAACACGGTCCGGACCTGGATCGAGTGGACGGCCTGCGAAAAGAACGAAGGGCGATACGACTTCTCGGCCCTCGAGCTCCTCACCGATCTGGCCGGCGAGGCCGGGCTGCGGGTCATCGCCCAGGTCTACATCGACTCGGCCCCCGACTGGGTCGGCCGGAAATACCCCGACGCCAAGTTCGTTTCCTCGAACGGGGTGGCCGTCGAATCGCAGGCCTCGCCCGGGTTCTGCTTCGACCACGACGGCGTCCAGGAGAAGGTCCTCGATTTCTTCAAGGCCGCGGCCCGGGCCGTCAAGGGCAAGCCGGCCTTCTACGGCTGGGACCTGTGGAGCGAGCCCCACATCATCAATTGGGCCGAGGTCTATTACGTCGGCGACCTCAACTCGGTCCAGTTCTGCTACTGCCATTCGACGCAGGACCGCTTCCGGGACTGGCTGCGGAAGAAATACGGCACCGTCGAGGCCCTCGACAAGGCCTGGTACCGGACCCTGCGGTCGTGGGACGAGGTCCAACCGCCTCGCTACGGCACCATCCTGACGTTTACCGACTACATCGACTGGAAGGAATTCATCTCCGACAAGCTGGCCGAGGACCTGGCCCTCAAAGCCGCGGCCGTCAAGTCGGTAATGCCGGACACGGTCGTCACCAGCCACTCGGCGGCGCCCGGCATCTTCACCCGGCCCGACTGGTCGGGGACACCCGACGACCGGAAGATGTCCGACAGCGTCGATTTCTACGGCGCCTCGATCTACCCCAAGCATGCCTGGACGGTCCGGCCGTGGTCGCCCTTCTACCGCTCCTCGGGGCTCGACTTCGTCCGGTCCATGGGGATCGGGAACGGCGGCTTCTATATCGGCGAGCTCCAGGCCGGCTACGGCGTCTTCGGCATGAAGATGAGCTATCCCGTGGTGGCGGCCGACACGCGCGACTGGATGTGGAGCACGATCGCCTACGGCGCCCGGGCGGTCAACATCTACGCCTATTACCCGATGAGCACGGGCTACGAGGCCGGCGGCTACGGCCTGGTCGAGCTCGACGGCAAGGTCACCGAGCGGGCTGAGGCCGGCGGCCGGATCGCCCGGGTGGTCACCGCCAACCAGGACCTCTTCCTCAAGGCCCGGCCGGCCCCGGCCCAGATCGCCATCCTTTATGATCCGCTCTCGCACATGGTCGGCGGCCAGCAGGCCTACACCGGCGAAGGCCAGACGATCGGCGTCAACAACCTGAGCGAATCGCTGCAGGGCGTCCACCGGGCTTTTTTCGAGAGAAACATCCCGGTCGACTTCCTCCACGTCCGCGACTTGGGCACGCCGCGGGCCGCGGGCTATAAGCTCATCATCGCCCCGTACCCGGTCATGATGTCCCGGCCGCACGTCCAGGCCCTGGTCGAGTACGTCCGCGCGGGCGGCACGCTTCTCACCGAGGCCCGCTGCGGCTGGGTCGACGAGAAGGGGGCCTCGAGCCCGATCGTCCCGGGCGGCGGGCTCGACCAGGTCTTCGGCTGCCGCGAGCTCGAGCTGACGCCGCTCGCCAAGACCGGCGTCGTCGAGATCAAGGCCGCCGACGAGGCCTTCCCACTGCTCAAGCCGGGCGACAGGCTCGACAGCCTGTTCTTCGAGGAAAGCCTGGACGTCTTCGGCAAATCGAGCCGCGTCGTGGCCGTCTTCCCGGACGGGCGGCCGGCCGTCGTGGCCGCGCCCTTCGGGAAGGGGAGGGCCATCATCGCCGGCTCGTTCCTCGGCTCGGCCTACCATCACTTCAAGAACCCCAACAATGGCAAGTTCTTCGCCGGGCTAGCCGACTGGCTCAAGATCGCGCCGGCCGTCCGGGTCAGTGCCTCGGCGCCGGACGCCGTCGTCGAGGCCCGCCTGCTCCAGGGCGACGGTTACGCCCTCCTCTTCGGATTCAACCGCGGCGACAGACCGGTCACCGCCAAGTTCGGCGTATTGACCTCGGCCGCCAAGCCCGTTGCCGCAGACCTCGAAATGGGTCAGGCCGTGGGAACCGGGCGCGACGGGGACCGCGTCGTCGTCGAAAAGACCCTCCAGCCGGCCGAGGTCTGGGTCGTGCATATTAAATGGTAGATAAAATGGGGACGTTTCTATTTATTTTTTTCATGATGGACGAAGATGAATAAAAAAAATAGAAACGTCCCCATTTCTTTCTCCCGGTCGTCAACTGCGCCATGATCGTCGGCCTGACCCTCGTCGGCAGACTGAGGGCGGGCCGGCCGGCGCGGAAGGAGAGCGCATCATGAGGCCACGGAACGGATCCCGGTCCCTTTTCCCGCTCGTCGCGGGTTTCCTCTTCGTCTTCGGCGCGATGGCCTTTGCCCAGGACGCCGCGACCGCTGCGGCGCAAAAGGAGCTCAGCCAAAAATACGCCCAGCTCCTGGCCGAAAAGGGCGTCACCGACGAGGCCGGCCGGGAGATCGGCGGCCGCTTGGAAAAGATCTTCGCCGAGGCCCGCGCGGCCGGCGCCAGGACCTCCAAGGACCTGGTCAGGTTCGCCCTCACGGCCATGAACTACGCGGCCTCGAACCTGGCCGGCTTCCCGCAGGCCGCGTTCGACCGGCCCATCGGCACGCGGCTCGAGAAGTTCGGCCACGCCATCGCGCCGGGCGATATCGAGGCCCGGGCCGAAGGCTCCGGCTGTCCGGTCGGCGGCCTCGGCGCCGGCGGCTTCGAGCGGCTCATGAACGGCAATTTCTCGACCTGGTTCCTCAAGCTCGGCTGGATGGTCGAGGACACGGTCTGGGCCGACCAGTTCCATGTCTTCGTCAGGTCCGGCGGCCGGACGGTCGCCAAGACCCTCTCCACGACCGCCCCGCCCGCCGCCGCCGGCCTGGGCGCCTGGGCCTGGAGCTATCCCGTCGGCCGGGGCGACTATTTCGCCCTCTTCCCCAAGTCCGGCTTCTCGTACGAAGAGAACGCCGACCTGCCCGTCAGGCTGGCCGTCGTTCAGTTCTCGCCGATCCTGTCGGGCAACTATAGGGAGACGAGCTATCCCGTCGCCATCTATAAATGGATCGCCCAGAATCCGACCCAGCAGCCGGCCCAGGTCAGCATTCTCCTGACCTGGGAGAACATGGTCGGCTGGGAGCCGGTCGAGGCCCGCCCGGCGGCCGGCCAGGCGCCCCAGGCCTCCTTCGTCTGGGACCGCCGCAGCGCCGGGAACTTGAACGAGACCGTGCAGGACGGCCGGGCCAAGGGCGTCTTGTTCCGCCGGCAGGGCCAGAACGTCCGGACGGGGAACGCCATGTCCGGGTCCATGGCCATCGCCGCCCTGGAGAGCCCGGACAAGTCCCGGGTCCTCATCCAACCCGCCTTCGACCCGCGCGGCGACGGCACCGACGTCTGGGCGAAGTTCGCCGCGGACGGGACGCTCGAGACGTCCCGGACCTCCTCGCCCGCGGGGCCGGGCCAGGAGACGGGCGCGGCCGTGGCCGTCACCTTCACCCTCAAGCCGGGCGAGCGTCTCGAAGTGCCCTTCGCCGTCGCCTGGGACCTGCCGTACTACGAGTTCGAGGCCGGGGCCAAGCACAAGAAGAAATACACGGACTTCTTCGGCGACGGCGGCCTGAGCGCCTTCCGCATCGCTGCCGAGGCCCTGGTCCGGGCGGGGGAGTGGGAACAGGCCATCGACGCCTGGCAGAAGCCGAGCCTGACAAACCCCGCCCTTCCGGACTGGTTCCGGCAGGCCCTGCTCAACGAGCTCTACGTCCTCGTGGAGACCAGCATCTGGGACGCGGCGACCAACCTTCACACCTATCTCGAGAGCGCGGACTACCTCATGTACGGGACGACCGACGTCGATTCCTATTGCTGGCACGTCCTGCGCCTCTGGCCGGAGCTCGAGACGACCCACATGAGCTATCTCGCCGGGACCATCCCGCTCGAGGACGCCTCCTACCGGGCCTTCCAATACGCGACCGTGTTCCCGAACGAAGTCCCAGCCGACAAGAAGGACTATTACTGGAACACGATCAAGCAGGCCGGCATGGTCCCCCACGACGTCGGCTCGCCGCGCAAGCGCCCGTGGACGATCCTGAACGCCTTTGATTGGCAGAACGCCAACTACTGGAAGGACATCAACCCGAAATTCCCGCTTCGCGCCTACCGGGACTTCCTGGCCACCGGCGGCATCGACATCGGCTTCCTGATGAAGATGTTCCAGGCCTCGGTCCTGGCCCTGGACACGCTGGAGGCCCGCTTCGGTGACAGGATCAGCCACGTCCCGCTCGCCGAGGGCATCCCCGACCAGACCTATGACACCTGGCGGATGAAAGGGGAGAGCGCCTACGTCGGGCTGCTATGGCTGGCCGGGCTCAAAGCCACGGTCCGCATGGGCGAGACGCTGGCCTCGCGCGGCCTCGTCCGGGCCGGGGACTTGGATATCCGCGAGATCCTAGTTAAATACAGGGGTTGGCTCGAAAACGGCCGGGCCTCTCTGCGCAAGCTCTGGGACGAGAGGGCCGGCTACTTTCATATCGACGCGACGAAGGACGACATCATGACCGACCAGCTGTTCGGCGTCTGGTACGCGGACATGCTCGGGCTCGAGGACGACGGCCGGGACCCGATCGTGCCGCCTGCGGACGCGGCCCGGGCCCTGCGGACGATCTACGACAAGAACGTTCTCGGCTTCGGCGGCGGCGTCATGGGCGCGGTCAACGGCCGCAAGGCCGACGGCGGCCAGCTCCGCAGCCAGCAGGGCGACGAGGTCTGGGTCGGCACGGCTTACGCCTTCGCCGCCGACCTCGTTCTCCACGGTCTCCCGGCCGAGGGCCTTCACACCGCTTACGGCGTCTATCAGGTCGTCTATAGTCCCTATGGACAGGGTTATTTCTTCAAGACGCCGGAGGCCTATCTCGACCCCGACGAAACCCTCTGGAACGATCCGGCCGGGAAGTACGGCGAGAAGACCTTCCGGGCCATGAAGTACATGCGGCCGGGCGCCGTCTGGGCCCTTTATGAGGTTCTCAGAAAAAATGCGGAAAAGCCGGTACAGAACAAGTAAGGCGCTGGCGGGGCGTCCAGGATTGCTCGGCGGGTGCGAATCGGCTAGATTGGTATGATGAGGTTCGAGTGAGATCCGCCCGGCTCTGGGCCATGGCCCTGCTTCTGGCCCTGGCCGCACCGCCGTCTTTCGGCCAGGCCAAGACCGCCTTGCCCGAGCGCTTTAAAAAGTGGCTCGACGAGGAGGTCGTCTATATCATCACCCGGCATGAGCGGCAGGTCTTCCTCGAGCTCCGGACGGACCGGGAGCGCGACATCTTCATCGAGGCCTTCTGGAAGCACCGCGATCCGCTGCCGGAGACGCCGCGGAACGAGTTCGAGGAGGAATACCACCGCCGCGTGAGCTACGCCAACTCGACGTTCGGCCGGTCGACTCCGCTGCCGGGCTGGAGGACCGACCGCGGCCGCATCTATATCCTGCTCGGGGAGCCCAAGAACATCGAGTCCTACTCGAACGTCAACGGGGTCTATCCTGCGGAGATCTGGTTCTATCTGGGCGATGAATCGCTCGGCTTGCCCGCCGGCTTCAACGTCATCTTCTTCAAACGTCACGGGACCGGCGACTACGTCCTTTACTCGCCGTCCGCGGACGGGCCGCAGGCCCTCATCGCCGATCCCTTGTCGGCCTACGATAGCCTGTCCTCCAGCCGCGCCATGACCGACGACCAGCGGGCTTACAGGGCCCTGCAGAATCTCGAGCCGAACCTGGCCCGCCAAAGCCTGAGCCTCGTCCCCAATGAAGGGACCTCGGCCGGGATCGGGTCGCTGGCCTCCGACCGGCTCATCGCCAAGATCTTCGCGATCGCGGAGAAGGAAGTCCGGACCGACTACGCCGACGCCATCCTGAGATACAAGGATTCCGTCGAGGTCGAGTATACGGCCAACTATATCTCGAGCGACGTCCAGGTCCAGGTCATCCGCGACGCCGCGGGGGCGGGCTTCGTCCATTACACCATCGAGCCGGACAAGATCACGGCCGAGGAGATCGACGGGAAGTACGACATCCATTTCAAGCTGAACGGGCGGGTCTCGGACGCGGCGGGGAAAACGATCTACCAATTCGATAAGGACTTCCCCTTCGCCCTGAAGGCGTCTGAGCTCGAAGACTTGAAAGCGAAATCGCTCTCCATCCAGGACGTCTTTCCGCTCGTCCCCGGCACCTACAATTTCGACCTCCTCCTCAAGAACGTCCTGTCCAAAGAATTTACGGGGACGGCGAAAACCTTGGTCGTGCCCAGTCCCGGCGAGTCCGTCCGGATGGGTCCGCTTCTCTTGGCTTACGGCCTCCAGACCAAACCGGCCGCGGCCGGCGAACGCGTGCCCTTCAAGGTCGGCGATGATCAGCTGCTCTGTCAGGCCCGCAAGACGTTTGGGACCGGCGATTCCCTCGTCCTCTTCTTCCAGGTCTTTGGGATCACCGATGGCCTGAAGACCGCAGGCGCGATCCGCACGGACTTCCTGAAAGAGGACAAGCCCTTTTTGTCGCGGACGGCGAAGGCCGCGACCGTGGGGCCCGCCGGCAGCATCTTGGACGTCCAGCCCCTCAAGGATTTCCCTCCCGGCTATTACCAGGTCAGAGTGACGCTCGTCGACGGGCAGGGGAACGAGGTCGCTGGCAGCAAGGAGAACTTCGAGGTCTCTCTCGCCCCGGCCGTGCCCCGCCCGCTCGTCGTCTCCAGCGTCACCAAGTCTCCCGGCGACGCGGACAGCCTCTACGCCACGGGTCTGCAGCTGCTCAACCGGGGCGACCTCGCGCCAGCTCGGGCCCGCCTGGCCGAGGCCCATGCCCAGGCGCCCGGACGGGCCGATGTGGCGATCTCGTTCGCCCAGGCCCTCTATCTGCTCAAGGAATATCAGCGAGTGAAGGACATCCTGGCGCCCTGGGCGGGCGAGGCGGCGCCGGCTCCTCAGGTCCCCGCCCTTCTCGGCCAGGCCTGCCACGCCCTAAGGCAATACGAGGAGGCGGCAAAGCACTACGCGTCCTATCTCACCCGGTTCGGCGCGAACATCGACATCCTGAACGATCTCGGGATGTGCCAGTATCAAATGGGGAACACCGCCGAAGCGCTCAAAGCCTGGACGAAATCGCTCGAGCTTAATCCGGACCAGGGCCAGGTCCGGTCGCTGGTCGAGTCCCTGAAGAAGAAGTGACCCCGGCCTCCCGCGCCCGCCGCGCTTGAAAATGGCCTCCAGCCGCGTTATCCTTGGAGGCCGCTCTGGCGGACAGTCATGAAGCCCAAGATCGCGGTGCTCACCGTGGCGGCGCTCGCGTTCGCCGCCGGGCTGTGGTTCGTTCTCCATCCCGCGGGAGATCCGGCGCGGACGGTCGCCCGGCGCTGGTCGTCCCTCGGCGTCGAAAAGCCCAACATCATCCTCTTCTCTCTCGACACGACGAGGGCCGACCACCTCGGGTGCTACGGCTATGGCGAGGCCCAGACCCCGACCATCGATGCTCTGGCCGCTCGCGGCGTCCTGTTCGAACAAGCGGCGACAGCCGTCCCGCTGACCCTTCCGGCGCATTGCACGATCATGACCGGCCTGTATCCGACCTACCATGGGGTCCGGCTCAACGGGAACACCGCGCTCGGGGACGAGCAGACGACCCTGGCGGAGATCTTCGCCGCCCGCGGGTATCAGACGGGAGCCTTCATCGGGGCCTTTGTCCTCGACGGGCGATGGGGATTGAAGCAGGGCTTCCAGCATTACGACGACCGGTTCGACCTGAAGAAGTACAAACATCTCGACCTGGGCGCGATCCAGAGACCCGGCGATCAAGTCATGGATGCCGCGCTGGCCTGGCTCGGGGAGCACCGCCGGGACCCGTTCTTTGCCTGGATCCATCTCTACGATCCCCATATCCCCTATGAGCCGCCAGAGCCCTATGCCAGCGAATTCCGCGGGCGCGGGCTCACGGGCCTCTATGACGGCGAGATCGCGTTCATGGATGCGCAGATCGGCCGGTGCGTGGCCTGGCTGGCGGCGAACGGCCTGGCCAAGACCACGGTCCTCCTCCTCATCGGCGACCACGGGGAGGGGCTGGGAAGCCATGGCGAGGCCACACACGGGTTCTTCATCTATGACTCCGTCGTCCACGTGCCGTTCCTCATCGTCACGCCTTTCCCCGAACTTCAAGGCCGCCGCGTGGCCGCCCAAGTCAGCTCGGTCGACGTGGCCCCGACCCTTTTAGATCTCGCCCGGCTCCCGGCCTTGCCTCAGATGCAAGGACGTTCCCTTCTGCCCGCGATGTTGCGGCCGGGGAAGGGACGGGAGGGCCAGGCCTATTCGGAATCCCTGGTGCCGGACCTCCAGTTCGGCTGGAGCCCCCTGCATTCCCTGCGGACGGCAGGGTTCCAATTCATCGATGCCCCCAGGCCAGAGCTTTATGACATTCACCGGGACCCGGACGAAGGGACGGATCTTTCCCCGCGGCGGGCCGATCTCGCCCGGACGATGAAGAGCGAGCTGGACCGCCTCATGGAGGAGACAAGCCGGGACGCCCCGAAGCCGCAGGCGGCGAATCTGGACAAAGAGACGATGGAGCGATTGTCGGCCCTGGGATACATCGGCGCGCCCGTCGGCCGTAGGAGCCGGTCCGGGGACCGCTCCAAGCCACTCGCCGATCCCAAGGACAAGCTGGCGATCTTCGAGGCCGTGACCCAGGCCGGCGCGATGATCATGACCGAGCAGTATGACGCCGCGGCGGGCCTCCTCGAAACCGCTCTCAAAGACGATCCGACGATCACCCAGGGCCTGCTCCTCCTCGC
Source organism: Candidatus Aminicenantota bacterium (assembly GCA_963807525.1). Classification (GTDB taxonomy): domain Bacteria; phylum Acidobacteriota; class Aminicenantia; order Aminicenantales; family Saccharicenantaceae; genus RBG-16-66-30. Next base: position 38,681 of record CAWECI010000025.1, read on the forward strand.
GACCTGCGATGTCCACCGGGGACGGCGGGACGAGGCCAAGGCCCATCTCGACTTCATCCTCCGGGAGGATCCCGAGAACATCCAGGCCCTCATCGCCTTGGCCGATATCCTGGTCGGGGACGGGAAGAGCGAGGATGCCATCGCCCTCTGCCGGCGAACCCTTTCCGTCGACGAGAACAACGTCGAAGCATACATGCTGATCGGCGAGACCTATGCCGGTCAGGACGACCATGTCCACGCCCTTCCTTATCTGGAAAAGGCGGTCGAGCTCCAGCCGAAGCTGACCCGCAACCGCTTCAACCTGGCGGCCAGCCTGATAGGGGTCAAGCAGTTCGACCGGGCCGAGGCCCTCCTGAAGGACATCATCCGGGAAGCTCCGAGATTCCCCCGCGCCAACTACGATCTCGGGCTGCTCTGCGAAGAGCAGGGCCGGCTCGAAGAGGCCCGGGCCGCCTACACCCAAGAGCTGTCCCTATTCCCCCAGGAATTCCAGGCCCGGTTCAACCTGGGCAAGGTCCTGCTTCGGCTCGGCGACCGTTCCGGATACATGGACTGCATGCGTAAGGTCGTCGAGGTGGCTCCCCGGCGAGCCGAAGGATACCTGTTTCTTGCCCGGGGCCTCCTCCTCGAGCCGGGGCCGCTCGACGGAATTAGGGACCTCATCGAAAAAGGTCTTTCGTTCGCCCAGACGTCCGAGCTCAAGGCCTTCGGCTTTTTTCTCCTCGCTGACGTCTATAACCGAAGCGGGGAGCCGGGCAAGATGAACGACGCCTTGAGGAAAGCCAACGCCTACAGGTCCAAGAAGGAGTAACCCATGAACGACCGGATCCGTCGATGGCGGAGCGTCCTTGTCCTTCTCCCGGTCCTTGTCGTCGTGGGTCGGGGCTTCGGCCAGTACCGTGAATATTACGTCACCGGCAAGGTCCTGGACACGCAGAAGGCGCCCCTCGAAGGGGTGGAGGTCACCCTCGTCGACGTCCAGACGAACCTGAACTTCACCGAGAGGACGAAAAAGGACGGCGCCTTCAAGTTCGCCGGCCTGTCGCACGGGCGCTACCGGGTCGTCTTCAAGAAAGCCGGGTTCGCCGAGAAGAAGGACGAATGGAATTTCGAACGGCCTCAGGAGCGGATGGTGAGATTCGAGGTCCCGCCCGTCATCCTCGCCACCCAGGAATTCGCTCTGGAGTCCGCGCGCCTGAAAGAGGCGGCCGCGGGCGACAAGGAAGCGGCCGAGAAGGTCCGGCAAGGCGATTATGACGCCGCGATCGTTAAACTGGAAGCGATCCTCGAAAAGAGCCCCAAGGACACCAACGCGCTCTATCTCCTGGGGTTGGCCCATCTCAAGAAAAAGGAGTTCGCCGCGGCGCTGCCGCCGCTCCTCCAGGTCGTCGAATTGACCCCGGCCTTCCCGGCGGCCCATTATTATCTCGGCGTCTGCTATCAGCAGCAGAACGAGCCGGAGAAGGCCCTCGAAAGCTACCGGAAAGCCTCCGAGCTCGATCCCTCCAATCCCGACAACCTCTATGATACGGGCCTGGTCCTTTTCGGCCTGAACCGGATCGACGAGGCGCTGGCCTCCTTTGCCAAGACGCTGGCCCTGAAGCCGGACGATCCGGCCGCCCTCGAAATGATGGGCCGGTGCTACATCAATCAAGCCAATTTCCCCAAGGCCGCCGAGTACCTGGAAAAAGCCAAAGCCGGATACGCCGCCGACCCCGAAAAGGTCAAGTTCCTGGACGATCTCATAGCCCGTGTGAAGGAGCAGATCAAGAAGTAAAGAGGCTTGACAAAGGGGGCCGACTTAAAGAAAAATCAGAGCCAGAGTTTTCGCGGATCGGCGCGATCGAGGGTTCACCTCGGGAGGAGGAAAAATGGAACGGCTCAAGAAGATCCTAGCTCTGTCATTTGTCCTGATCTTCGGTCTCGCGGGCCTGACCGTGACTGCGGCCCGGGCCCAGTCCGTCCTCGAGGGGAAGATTCTGGGCACGATCACCGATGATCAGGGCGAAGCCCTGCCCGGCGTGTCCGTCCAGATCGAGGGTCCGAAACTCATGGGCAAGAAGACCGCCGTCACCACGGCCAAAGGGGCGTTCGTGTTCCTGGCCATGCCGGCCGGGACCTATTCGATCACGGCCAGCCTGCCCGGTTTCAAGACCATGAAGGAGGACCATGTCATCCTGCCGGTCGGGACGACGATCACGGTCAACCTCGTCCTGCCGGCCGGGAAGATCGAGGAAACGGTGACCGTCACCGTCGCGTCCCCCGTGATCGATGTCAAGACCTCCACGATCGACTCCAAGATCAACCAGGACATGCTGGCCAAGCTGCCTACGAGCCGCGATTCGTGGTACGACCTGTCCCTCACGACTCCGGGCATGTTCGACACGGGCGCGGCCATGCAGTCGAGTCCCACGGCCTACGGGGAATCGGGGCAGGGGAACATCTTCCTGGTCAACGGCGTCGATACGACCAACCCGTCCGGCGCGGGCTTCGGCTCCATGATCAACGTCAACTACAACACCATCCAGGAGGTCCGGGTCATCTCCCTGGGTTCCAAGGCGGAATTCGGGAACTTCTCGGGCGCGGCCATCGACGTCGTGACCAAATCGGGGTCCAACACCCTCTCGGGTTCCCTGAGCCTGTACAGCCAGGTGGGCGTCCCGAAGACCGGGGTTCCGTCCGCCAACAGTCTAGGGCGCGATTGGCTGTTCGTGGCCCCAGGAACGACGTTCGATTTCTACCCGAAGCGGGACTGGGAGCTGGACCTGACGTTGGGCGGCCCCGTGATCAAGGACAAGCTCTGGTTCTTCGCGGCCGGGAACCTCCTCGGCAACAAGGAGAAGCTGTTGAATTGGACGCCGCTGTCCCACTGGAACGGGCGCTACGCCGACATCAAGATCTCAGCCAATCCGTTGAAGAACCATCGGGCCTGGGTCGCCTACCACTACGAGGACAACAACAGCGGCGGCACGACCGACGGGACCCTCAATTGGGACCAGAGCATGGAATACGACAACAAGACCAAGAGCCAGTCCCTCTCTGCCCAGTGGCAATGGTTCCCCTCGACCACGACGTTCCTGTCGGCGAAATTCCTCGGCTTCATGGTCGATGGCCGGCCCGCGCTCCCGAGCGGACACGCGACCTTTCCGGGACTGATCAATTGGTGGAAGGCCCTGCCGACCGACGGCGCGGCCGGCGGCGCTTTCGAAGCCTTCTATGGGAACGTCTCGAGCCGGTCCACGATCCAAGCGGACCTGTCCCATTACGCCGAGAATTTCCTGGGCGAGCATGACATCAAGTTCGGGGTCCAGTACACCCGCGGCCGCAAGAACGACCTCATTGGGAATTTCTTCTCCAAGAACCTGACCAACCCGGACACGAGCGAGGACCTGGGCCTCATGGGCTATTACCAGTTCGGCTACATCGCCGGCTACACGTATTCCAGCATCGACGCGCAGAACTATTATTATGGCATCGCCGGCCAGGACGGCCTGGTCATGAATGTCAATACGTATTACGCGGCCCCGCGGAAGACTGTCCGCACGGCCGACTCCGTAGGGTTCTTTTTTGACGACCAATGGACCCCCACCAAGCGCCTGACCTTCAACATCGGCGTGCGGTACGACCTCATGACCGCCAAGTTCGGCCAGGGCGCGATCTACCTACAGCCCTCGACGCCCGAGGGCTTCGCCGGCTCGCTCGACATTGTCCGGACCCGCCAGGGTTCGGGGAACCTGTTCGACTTCAAGTGCTTCTCGCCGCGGTTGGGCCTGACCTACCAATTGACCAAGGACGGGAAGACAGCCCTGCGGGCCAGCTACGGCAGGTATTACACGCCGCTCGGCGTCGAGAGCTTCGGGTCCGGCGGTCCCGACCAAGACCGGACCTATAGCACCACCCAGTACTACCTCATCCCCTGGGATGACCTGGACGCGAATGGGGACGGCGTTCTCTTCGATGCGGAGACCATGAACGCCACGCGCTACCTGCTGAATGGCATCCAGGACGGGACGCTGACGCCGATCAACGCCGTCGTGACCTCCAATTCAGGCGGCGAGCTGGACTATCGCAATACCTTCGCGATCTACGATCCCACTTTGAATCCTTGGTCGCTGAAGGTCAGTCCCGGCCTGAAAAACCAGCACACCGATCAGTTCACGATCAGCCTGGAGCGCGAGATCTTCCCCAATTTCTCCTTGGCCCTGACGTACATCAACCGGGACACGAGGGACATGATCGTGGAGTGGCCGATCAATAAGGTCACCGGCCAGCCTTGGGACTACGAACCGAAGACGGAGGTCGTCAACGGCCAGACGGTCACCCTCTGGAGCATCATCCTCGATGACTACAACGGGGACGGGGTCATCACCAACGGGCAAGGCGGCGATATCCAATGGGTCGGCCAGAACCATGACATCGTCTGGATGAACCTTCCGGCCTGGGATGGCCATAAGCCCCGGCGCCTGTTCCAGGGCCTGCAGCTGACCTTCTCCAAGCGCTACTCCGACCGCTGGCAGCTGTTTGGATCGCTCCTCTGGAATCATTCGAGCGGCCCGGCGGGCCGCAATAAGCGCCAGGACGAGGACTATAACCTCGAAGGCAGCAACATCTGGAGCGATCACTGGGTCGCCGGGGTCAACCAGCTGGTCAACAACATGATCGGCCCCCTGCCCTTCACCCCGCGTTTCGAATTCAAGATCAACGGCAACTACACCATCCCCGGGATCGAGCTCGATGTGGCCCTGCGCTTCCGTTTGCACACGGGCCGTCCGGTTTGGGTCCTCACGCAGATCCCGGACTTGATCACCACGCTGACCGATCTCGACGATACGGAGGCTTTGGCCCACGCCGTGCTGACCACGGGCGGGAACCAGATCATCGCCCAGGATCCCACCAAGCCGCTCTATATGCCGGCCCTGAAGATCCTCGACCTGCGCCTCGAGAAGAGTTTCCGGCTGGGCCGGGTGAAGACGTCTTTCATTTTAGACGTCTTCAATCTCTTCAATTCCCAAGACGTGACCAACGCTTATACCAAGTTCGTCGAAGGAGTCGACCAAGTCGGCCAGATCACTGGCATCGTGGCTCCCCGCAAGTATCGGGCGGGCCTCGAGTTCACGTTCTAAGCAGAGTGAGAACTTTTGAGAGGGGAGTGCCCCGCACTCCCCCCGGTTCTTTTCAGCCCGGAGCGCTAAGAGGGAGTTAAATCGAGCCCAGCATCTTGTCGATGCGGACGAACTCGTAACCCCTTTTCTTGAGTTCGTCGATCAAGTCGCCCAGCCTCAAATAGAATTTATCGGTGCGGGCGGGGTCCGTCCCGATGTGGATGAGCAGGATGAAGCCGTCGAGGCCGTGGGGGTCCTTCTTCTCGTAGGCCAGGACGCGGTCGTAGATCGCCTGCGACGCGAGGTATTCCGGCATGTCGGGGGTCGTATAGTCGGCGTTCGACGATGTGCCCGGGGTGAAATTGAAGAGGACGAGATCGAGCTCCCGGGCCCAGGCGGCGATCGTCCGGTTGTACCATTCGTACGGCGGGATGAAGAGGTGGCCCTTCTCGCGGGCGATGCCGAACCGGCCCATCTCGCGGAAATTGGCCTCGAGGTCGGCCCGGAATTCCGCTTGCGTGACGAGCGTCTTGTCCCGGTCGTCCCAGGGGCAATAGAGCAGGTGCTTGTCGGAGTGAGGCCCCAGATAATGGCCGTCGGCGGCGAGGCCCCGGATGAGACCTTCGAATTCGGGGGCCCGATAGAAATCCCCGGTGAAGAAAAAGCCCGCCTTGACGGCCCTGTCGCGGAGGACCTTGCGGATGGACTCGCCGCCCTCCCCGAACGACCCGCCGGTGAAGATCAAGGCCAGGCGCCGGACCGATGCGTCGCCGCGGATAATGCCGTCGTGGTCCTTGGCGAAGGCGCCCGGCCCCGGGCGGCCCGGCAGGACGGCGCGGCGAGAACGGCCGCCGCCAGCGCCAGGGCCAGGGCGATCGGCCGGGAACCGGCCGCGGCGCCGCCCCGGCGCTTTCGGACGGACGTCATTTCTCGGAAGCCACGACGTTCCAGCCCCGGACCTTGACCACCGGCAGCTCGCCGCCGAGGTCCTCGGTCGAGAACATCACCGAGATCTTCCGCGTCTCCTTCGGGAGCAGCGTGACGTAGTTGTCATCGAAATAAACGGGCAGAACGATCTCGCCGGAGACGTCACGGACGACCCGCATCTCGATCATCAGGGCCAGGTCGTCCGAGGGGTTCGCGAGCTCGACCGTGATCTTGGTCATCGGCCCTTCCGTGGACGATCTGTCCTTGACCTTGAGGGTCACCGTCTTGAGGGCGTTGAGAGCGGTCAGATCGGCGAAATCCTTGATCGGCGTGACGTACCAGGTGGAGTTGGCTTCGTCGAGCGTCTCCGGCTTCGTCGACAGGCAGTAGAAGTTGGCGTCGACGAGCGTGTTCTTATCCTTGAAGACGCGGAGGTCCAGGAAGTAGGTCGGGGACAGGCCCGCCGGCAGCCGCAGCACGTCGATCGTCTTGACCTCGTCGGCCAGGAGCCCGAAATCGACCGATTTGGCGATGACCTCCTTCAGGCCGAAGTCGAGGACCCGGATGGCCGCCCGGAGCTTCGGCGCCGGCTCGGCCGCGCTGCTGACGGCGACGATCTCCTGGTTGCCGTAGTTGTAGAGGATGTGGACCGGCTCGCCGGCCTTGCGGGCGCCGTAGAAGGCCCCCGTCGGCTGGAGGGAATAGTCGTAGAGCTGCCACCAGAGCTTGGGCCAGGCCGAGTTGTACATCCACTGGATGACCCCCGTCGCCTTGTACTTGTTGGCGACGAAGGCCTCGAACATGGCCCGCATGGCCTCGTAGTTCAGGAACTGGGCCTTGCGCAGGTAGTCCTCGAGGTCCTTGGCCGGCCCGAGCCTTTTCTCCAGGGCCTGGTTGTAGCGGCCGAGGTCCTTGAACATGCCGCGGCTGCAATGGAAGTTCCAGACGTCGTTGATGGGCCAGAGCTTGTCCTCCGGGATCATCTTGCGCAGGCTCTCGAGGGGAGGGACCTGCGGCCCGGGCCCGGTCTCGGTGTTGAAGCCGTAAGCGCCGCCGTTCTCCGTGTCGACGTACCAGTAGACCGGCGGGACGTAGTCATAGGGCCCGCGCATCTTGACGCCGGAGGGGCCGGTGATCGTGCTCGTCTTGTCCTTGGTCGAGACGAGCGTCGGCCGGGTCGGGTCGATCTCCTTCATGATCTCGATGTAGCGCTTTTCGAGGTCAGGATGGGGGATCATGTCGCTGCCCTCGGCCCAGGCGAAGATGGACGGATGGTTGCGCAGCCACAGGATCTGGTCCTTCCAGGAGGCGGCCACGAGGTCCATGAGCTCCGGGGTGACGATGCCGCCGTAAGGCTCGTCGGCCGGGCGGCCCAGGTAGTCGGTCCATTCCCAGTGGCAGCTCCAGCCGACCATGATCAGGATGCCGTTCTCGTCGCAGAGGTTGTAGAAGTCCTGACCCGTCCCCCAGAAGCCCTCGAGCCGGAGCGCGTTGAGGTTGGCCTGCCGGGCGTAGAGGATCTGGGCCCGGAGCTTGCGGGGCTTGGCGTCGAGGAGCATGTCGTCGGCCCAGCCGCCGCCGCGGATGAGGATCTTGCGTCCGTTCAGCTTGAAGCCGCGGAAGCCGGCCTCGGTGCGGTAGTCCGAGATCTCGCGGATGCCGAACCGGACGGCCCGGGAATCGGACGGCATGACGCGCGGCGTCCCGGGCATGCGGCGAAGCTCCGTCTTTTCGGGCTTTTCGCCCTTCTCCTGGGTCTTGTCGGGCGGGGCGGCCGGCGCGCCGGCTTTCTCGGCGCCCTTGAGGGTGAAGGACAGGCCGAGCAAATAGAGCTCAGGCTTGCCCAGGTCGTGCGTCCACCAGACCCGCGGGTCCTTGATGACGAGCTCGGGGGTCGTCTCCGGCGCGAGCTCGATCTTTTTCGTCTCGCCCCGCAGCAGGGTCACCTCGCGCGAAAAGCTCGTGCCGCCGATCCGGCCCTCGAGGGTGCCCGTCAGGTCCCGGTCGGCGTGGTTCACGAGATCCGCCGTCACGGTCAGGCGGGCCTCTTTGAACGCGGCCAGGTCGAGCTTGGTGATGACAAAGGGGTTCTCGATCGAGACGTCGCCGGTCGCGCGGACCCGGATGTCGCGGAACAGGCCCATGGCCTTGTCGGGCGGCTCCGGGCTCCAATCGACCCAGCCGATCGTCGGCTCGCCGGGCTTCGGCGGGAAGACCTCGACCGCCAGGACGTTCTTCTCCGTCCGCTTGACGTGCGCCGTGACGTCGATCGTAAAGCGCCGGTAGGCGCCGAAGATCTGCCCGGCGTCGCCGATCTTCTGGCCGTTGAGCCAGATGTTGGCCCGATAGTTGATGCCGTCGAACTCGAGCCACGTATGGGTCAGGCCCGGTCCGCCGGGAACGGTGAACTCCTTGCGATACCACCACGACACCTCGAACGGGGCCGTGGGCACCTTGTCCAGGTTCTTGTCGAAGAAGATGTCCTGATAAACGTTGTTCTCGACCAGCGTGCCGAGAACGGACGAAGGCACCACGGCGGGATACCAAGTGTCGATCTTGAACCCCGGCTTGGAGATCTGCTCGCCCGGGCCCTTGACCTTCTCGGAGGACTGAATGTACCAAAGTTCGCCGAGGCTGACACTGCGGTCGAAGACGGGGCCCATCTTGGCCCGGGGCTCGGGCCGTTCCTGCATCGGGTTCATGTACTGGGCCCAGCCCGACGGCGGCAGGGCGAACAGGGCGGCCAGGAGAGCGGCGGCCGCGGCGAGCTTAAGGGCGGGACGAAGGGCTCGAGTCGGCTGGATGGTCATGACGCCTCCGATAGCGAGAGTCCTTATATTATATCGAAACCCGCGCGGCCGGCCAAACGTTCCCCTGGGGAGGCCCCCCCCATAAAAGAGGGACAGTCCTCATCTCTTAATAACGAGGGTCAGGATCCCATATGCAGGCAGTTCGAGCGGGACCGCGAGGCGAGGGCCGGGAGCCCCATCGATATCGCTGACGAAGACGCGGCCCCGGTCGGGCGCTTCCCCCCGCAGGGCCAGCGTCTGGGGCTGGGATGAGGCGTTGAAGAGCCGCAGCAACCAGGCCCGACCGTCCGCGGCGGGTCTCAGGCGGGTGGCCACGACGTCCGGGTTCGTGACGACAAGGGGGAAGCAGGGCGGCGGCGAGGCCGGGTCGGCCGGGACGGGGATGAGCGGCGCGGCCGCTTCCAAGCCCAGCCTCTTGGCGGCCGCCGTGTCGGCGCCCCGGTGGGGGGCTACGACATAGCGGAGCGTCACCGGCCCTTCCTGGTCGGCTTTGTAATTCGTGTGCCAATAATTATTCATGGCGTAGGAAAAGACGCGCGAGGACGGGATCGGCTCCTCGCGCCAGGCCCGCCGTTCGCCGCGCCGGGGCGTCTCGTCGGTGAGGCCGCCGATCTCGACGAGCGGAGCGTCGAGCGAGGTCCAGGTCAAACCCACGTCGCGATCCGAGATGTCGACGCTGTCCCGGGCGCAGAAGAAGTCGCGGCAGGCGCCGGGGATCTGGTCCACCCCGGGACGGACGAAGCCCCAGCCGGCGTCGACGCGGACCGTCCCGTTCGGAACGGCGAAGGGAAAGGCGAGGTGGACGCTTTCCTTGTCCCGGACCTTCTCCTTGTCGATCGTGACGGCGATCTCGAGCCGCGCCAGGCCGTCGATGACCCGGTACTCGCGGCAGAGGCTCCTGGCCCCGGGCGCCGCCGATTCGACGATGAGCGAGGCCACCAGCGGGCCCGTCTCGCCGGGCCTGACCCGGACCTCCGAGACCGTTCGGGCCGCCTTCGGGTCGAGACCCGGAACATAGAGATAATGGGCCAGGCCGGGCCATTCGCTGCCGTCCACGAGCTCCCGTCCCTGGCCGTCCTTCCAGCGCAGGCTCCCGACCGCCCCCGTCGCGGGCTCGACGGCCGCCCTGATCTTATGGGAATGGATCTCGTCGGGACCGCAGCGGGCCGATCCGCCGGCGCCGACCCGGCCTTGGCCCACGACATAGCGCTTGGCCCCGAAGCCGGAGACGCCCGCCGCCAGGAAGGCCAGACGGCCGTCCCTGAGCCGCTGAGACGGAACGATCACGCCCGCGGCGTCCCGGACGAGCTCGCCCCGGCCGCTCTGGCCGGCCGGCACGACGACCAGGTCCGTCCGGTCCCACGAACAGGTGTTGACGACGTCGAACGCGACGGCGTTTTCCGCTCCCGGCGAGCGGACGGGACCGCCCGCCGCCTCCTCGAGAAGCCGGACCGACAGCCGCGCGGCCTCGTCGGCGAAGGCTTTCTTGTATTCCCATTGGGCCCGCGGCCCGTCCCCGTCCGGGTTCGAAACGCTATCGGACGCGCCCCACGTGTGCTCGCTGAAAAGGACGACCTGGCGCCAGGCCTCTTCGTCCCGGCCGTCCGGGAAGCCGGCCCGGCCCCGAATGGACCACAACGCTTCGGCCTGCACGAGACGGCCGGCCGCGACGCGGGCCGCGGCCGTTTCCTTGGCCGTCGAAGCCGCCCCGTCTTCCCAATAGCCGGTGAAATCGCCTCGCACTTCAGGGACCGACGCTCCGTAGCGCCGCTCGAACTCGGCGAACATCTCGGAGGCCGTGGCGATGACCATCCGGGGCGAGGCGTACTTCTCGTTCCAGCGGCGGACGCCATCGGCCAGCTCCGGGTCGGGCGGGCCGTTGTCGCCGCCGACCGTATAGCGCACCTGGACCATGCCGTAGGGATAGCCCTTGGCCTCGAGCTCTTCCATGTATTCGAAGATCCGATAAGCCGGAGCTTGGGCCAGCGAACCCATGTTCAGGCCGTGGAACCAGGAATACCCGCGGCCGGCCATCCAGAAAAGAACTCTCTCCCGGCCGGACGGCGAGAGCCAATAGAACGGCCGGTCGCCCCATGTCTTGAGGGCCCAGCCGACCCGATCGCCCCCGTCGAATAGGCTGGGCATGTAGTTCGGACCGCTCGAGACGTATTTGATCCCGGCCAGGGCCAGGGCCGGGACCAGGGACCAGGACTGGCTCGGGATGTCGGTGACCATGACCGAATCGACAGGCCGACCGGCCATGCGTCCGAGGTCGCGGGCGAATCGGGTCAGAGGAAAGAACTCCTCGGGATGACAGAGCCCGGTCAGCACGCCGGCCAGCGTCGCCTGGAGCCCGATCCAGCCGCGCCGGATGGCCTCGAGAAAGGCCGCCTTCTCTCGTTCGGAAGCCTGGCGGAAATAGGTCTCCACGGCCCAGGCCTGCTCGGTGTTCCACTTGAACCGGGCGCCTTCCGGATAGCCGGCCGTCCGCTCCGCGAGCCCGATGGCCTCGCGGTAATAGCGCCAGTGGTTCTTTTCGACGACCGGCTGCGGGTCGGAGTAGCCGATGTCGACGTGGGAGTGGGGGAGGAGCCAGATCTCGCGGGGGACGACGGGCTTGACCGGGAGCTCGCCGCGGCGGACCGATCCGTCGTCGAGGACCACTTCGACGGCGACGCGCGCCTCGCGCTCGACCGCCGGGATGAGGAACTCGAGAGCGTTGTAGCCCAGCTTGAGCTCGAGCCTGGCCTTTTCGCCGCCGCAGGAGACGACGGCTCCGGCAGGCGGGGCCAGGTGGCTGACCTCGACCCGGACGATCTGGAAGAGACGTCCGCCCTCCTTGCGGACCAGGGCCTGTTCGCTCCGGGCCCAGACGTCGCGGCGGAGATCATCGCGAAAGACCATGAACCAGTCGTTCGAGCCCGCCGCCTCTCCCGTCACGCGGACCGTGACCGGCCGTCCCGCGCGGATGAGACCGGCCGGGACCTCGAGCCACATGAACCCGAAGAGCTCATCGAACTGGTCGACCATGACCGTTTGGAACGACAGGGCGATCCCCGACGCCCCGGTCTCTCGCCAGTCCCGGCGGGACGAGTCGGCGGAGGTGTTAAAGCTCAGCGCCGCCCGGCCATCGACGGCGAGATCGAACCGGTGGCCGCCCTTGCCCGTCGCGTGGCCGGCCAGCCAGACGAACGTCGCCGGGCCGCCGGCCCAGTCGGCCGGCACGGGCTCGGTCTCCCATTCGACGGCCATGGACCCGTCCGAAGCCCGGCTGATGAGGGCGGACGAGATGTCGGGATAGGGGGAATGATAGGTGAGCTCGGCGCCCGAGAGAGTGCGGCTGTAACCCCTGAGCCAGTCCGCCCCCGAAGGCTTGGCGGCCGCGGTCACAAGGGACAGAAGGGCTCCGGTTCGTCGCATCGTCATCGGGGTTTGCCAGGCCCCACATCATAACAGCGCCGCCGCCTGGTTTTCAATCGGGGACAGCCCGCCGCCGGGATCATCTCTTGACAAATTAAAAAGATATATTAAGATATAACTTAGATATATCTTAATTATCGTTATCTTAGGAGGCTGTTATGTTCAACAGGCACGATTTCAGGGGTTGGGGACCGGAGCGCATGTTCCACAAAGGCGACTTCAAGTATCTCATCCTCGACCTTCTCAAGGACAAGCCCCGGCATGGCTACGAGATCATCCGCGAGCTCGAATCGAGATCTCACGGCTTCTATTCCCCGAGCCCCGGGACCGTCTATCCCACCCTCCAATATCTCGAAGATATGGGCTACGTGACCGGGATCGAGCAGGACGGCAAGAAGATCTATACCGTCACCGAAGAGGGCCTCAAATTCCTGGACGCCCAGGCCGGCACGGTCAACGATATCAGGGACCATGTCCGCAGCCATTGGCATGATCTGGGCTCCGAATTCGGGGTCCAATTCCGCGAGGTCATGCGCGAATACGGCGAGATCGGACGGGTGCTCGGTCAACGGGTCCGGCGGATGTCCGCCGACAAGCTGCCTCGGATCGGCGCCGTGCTGAAGACGGCCCTGGGCGAGATCGAGAAGATCGTCACCGAGGAAACGCCGCCCCAGAGATGAGCCAACACCTTGACGAAGGTAGCATGATATTTCGCAGGACAACGGCTTCGAGTGCTCAGCCGGGCTTCTGCCGCTCGCTCGCGTGAGAAAGGAAGCAAGGAGGGCCTGGAGAGGAATCCCCGTTCCTGCCCCGTCTTTCGCAATAGCCTTGGATGGGGCCCTCCTTGCGTTGGCCCCATTCTCTGTCTGCGCCCTGCGGCGGTCAATCGCCGGAAGCGGCGGTTGCCGAGGTGAAATCCCCTCTCGCAAGGGGGTGAGGCCAGCCTCAAGAAGGGGTCAAACCTACGCAATGCCAGTTCCGTACTGGCATTGCGTAGGTTTGACCCCTTCTGTTATCATGAGGCGACATCGGAGGAGGGAGGCCCCATGAACGTCAAAAAGTTCATCGAAACCCAGGTCGACGAGATCAAAAAGTCCGTCGGCTCCAGCAAGGCCATCTCGGCCCTGTCCGGCGGCGTCGACAGCTCCGCCTGCACGGTCCTGGCCCACCGGGCCCTTGGCCCGCAGCTCAAATCGGTCTTCATCGACCATGGCCTGATGCGGGCCGGCGAGCCGCTGGAGATCGCCAATGTCTTCGCCGGCCTCGGCATCGCCGTGGACGTCGCCGACAAGCGGAAAGAATATTTTGCCGCGCTCAAGGGCAAGGCCGATCCGGAGGAGAAGCGCAAGGCTTTCCGCTACGCGTTCTACAGCTCCTTCGGCAAGGAGGTCCTCAAGAGCAAGGCCCGTTTCCTCATCCAGGGCACGATCGCCGCCGACATCATCGAGACCCAGAGGGGGGTCAAGACCCAGCACAATATCCTCGAGCAGATCGGCATCGATCCGGAGAAGGGCTTCGGCTTCAAGGTCATCGAGCCGCTCAAGGAGCTGTTCAAGCACGAGGTCCGGCTGGTGGCCAAGGAGCTCGGCCTGCCCGAGTCGATCTGGAACCGCATGCCCTTCCCCGGGCCGGCCCTGGCCACCCGCATCATCGGCGAAGTGACGCCCGAGCGGGTCGATCTCGTCCGGGCCGCGACCACGATCGTCGAAGAGGAAGTGGCCGCCCACAAGCCGTTCCAGGCCTTCGCCGTCCTGCTCGAGGACAAGGGCACCGGGCTCGTCAAAGGCGAGCGCCTGTTCGGCCACATCATCATCGTCCGCTCGGTCGAGAGCAGGGACGCCATGACGGCCGAGCCCTCGGCCCTGCCCTGGCCCACGCTGATGAAGATCACCCAGCGGATCACGACGGAGCTGCCCCAGGTCACCCGCGTCGCCTACGAGCTCACGGCCAAGCCACCGGCCACGATCGAATACATCTAGCCTGGACAATTCGTAAACTCGGCTCGTGAATTATCCAGGCTGAAATCGTTCATTTGGAGGACGTCATGCCCTATTCGGGAAAGAAAAAAGGCGGCCTGCCCACCTTGGGCATTTTTGTGCCCTGCGATCCCCGCATCGACAAGGGATCGCGCGACCGGGCCTTCAATATCGGCCAGATGACGGCCGGGCTGCTGGCCAAGCGCCTGCGCCTGCCCGACGGCGCCGCCCCCAACATCTTCACCTGCTCGCAGCTCGTCGACAGCGAGTCCACGGCCGACCTCGGGGCCCGGGAGATGAAGGACGCCGGCGTCGAGGCCATCCTCGTCGTCCCCGACACCTGGTTCTTTCCCGGCAAGACGGCCATGGCCCTGACGGCCCATTTTCCGCCGTCCACCCCGCTGGCGTGCGTCGGCGGCAACAACGCGCCCAAGCCGGGCGTCGTCGGCATCGATGCCCTCGTCGGCGCCTACGCCCAGACCGGCCGGCTCTGCCCCATGGTCATCGGCTCCATGCCCGAGACCGGGCTTCATCCCGAGTTCGACGCCGGGACGCAGGAGGAGATCGTCGATCTCGCCTACGCCATGCTGACGCGCGTGGCCCTCCGGGGCCGGCGCTATGTCTCGATCGACACCGACTCCATGCAGATGGAGACGGCCCTCAACCACGTCCATGCGGCCCGCCGTTTCTTCGGCCTGGAGAGCACCCGCGAATCGATGAAGCTCTTCGCCGACATGGTCCGCAAGAAAGGCGGCTACGATCCCGAGGAGCTCAAGGCCCTCCACGACTGGATCGTCAACGTCAAGTTCAAGGACCGCATCTACGCCAATTCCGAGGACATCGTCCGGCACGGGCATCCTGTCCTCACGGGGAAGGCCCCCAAGCCGCCGGCCCTGAGGCGCCGCCGACAAGGCCAAGCTCGACGAGGGTCTGGCCCTCTACCTCATCCTCCGCAACTACATGCGCGACGTCAACGCCATCGGGGGCGGCTGGACGAACCAGCTCGGCTGGGGCTCCGACCGCCGCGGCCTGCCGCTTTCGACGGCGGACATCGCCGAATCGCTCTTCAACTCGACCGAGGACCACACCGGCAAGAAGATGGTCGTCCCGTTCGCCACCGAGAACGACATCCAGGCCCTGCTCACGATGATCGCCTATTGCTATCTCGCCGGGGGCCAGCCGACGCTGTTCATGGATTTCCGCAAGGTCTACGAGCCCTGGGAGATCGAGAAGAACGCCCGGGCCCTCGGCCTGGACCTCAAGAAGCTCGCCGGGGAACCCTGGATGGAGCGGGGCTTCATCGACGGCAACAATTCCGGTTCGGCCTCGCTCGATTTCGGCCGCCGGTGGTTCCTGTTCAAGGCCGTCGAGTTCTATTTCCCCGGGCTCGGCTTCTCGGTGAGCTACCTCTCGCCGAAGGGGATCAAGGGCCTGGCCGGACGCATCGCCTTCTCCGACCTCTCCGGTCTCTTCACCATGGTCCAGGACGAGGCCCAGTCGGTCGAGCTCCCCGCGGCGCTGGCCGAGAAGGTCTGCCACGCCTCCGATTACACGTGGCCGCACACCTTTCTCACCTTCGACCATGTCCCGGCCAGCTTGGCCAAGATGGGCATGCCGGCCAACCATTTTCATATGGTCGCCGGCCTGCCGCGCCGCCGTTGGCAGCATCTTTCCGACTACGCCAACATCCTCAACTACCGATGGGAGGACGCGCCGGAGTTCGTCGAGGGTTTGGACCGGCCCCTGCCCATGCTCTACCGCATCAACGGCGGGGAGACGGCGGCGAAGATGCTGCTGGCGGGGCGGAGGTGACGAAGGGCCGACCCAGGCGCCGCCCCGGGCCGTCCGGGGCTCCGCCGGCGAGCCTCGCGCCGGAGATGCCGAGCCGGCCGGCCCCGAAGCGCCGGGTCGGGGCGGTCTGGCTCATCGCGGGGATCCTGCTGCTCGCCGCCGCCGTTTGGCTGACCCTGGCCAAGCCATCCTCTTTCACGGACCTCACCACCGCGTCGCTGTCCGCCTCGAACCTCCTGAACGGGGTGGCTGAGGACTGGCCCGTGATCAGGTCCGTGGCCGGAGCGTATGTCAAGGCCTTCGCCGCGGAGAACCTCCTGCCCGTGTTCGTCCTGCTCTTGCCCGCGCTGCTGCTCATCGCCCAGGGCCTGTCGCGGCTGGGAAAGACCGATCGGAGCCTCTTCGGGTTCCTGGCCCGGCCTGGCGCCCGGAAGGCTTTCCTGGCTGGGCTTTTTGGCCTGACCCTGGCCGCCGGCCTGGCCGGGCACTTTTTGGTCATCGGTCACTATCCCGCCGTCGGCGACGAATTCTGCTATCTTTTCGGCGCGGACCAGCTTGCCGCGGGGAAGCTCACTCTCGAATCGCCGCCGATGCGCGATCATTTCCAGACTTGGAGCATCGTCAACGACGGCCGTTGGTACAGCAAGGTGACCGTGGGTTGGCCCCTTCTGCTGGCGGCGGGCCGCGCCGTCCGCCTGCAGGTCCTGCTGAATCCGCTTCTCGCGGCGCTCTCCGTCGTCTTGCTCTTCCTCATCGGGGAGGTCCTCTTCGGCCCCGAAGCCGGATGTTTGGCCGCGTTATGGGGCCTCGTGACCCCGTTCGTCATCATTCTCTCTGGGACCCTCTTTCCCCACTCGGCCAACGCCTTCCTGGATCTCCTCTATATCTACTTCCTGCTCAGGGCCGTCGAGACCCGGCGTCGGACTCCCTCTGTCCTAGCCGGGCTGGCCCTGGCCTTTCTCCTCCTGGTCCGTCCGGCCGACGGCGGCGTCCTGCTCCTGGGGACGCTGCCGCTCCTCGGCTACGAATTCCTCAAGGCCGGGGCCAAGCGGCGGACCGCCGGCACGGCCGCCGTCATCATCGCCTTTTTCATGGCCGGGCTCGGCTTGCTCATGGCCGTCAATCTGGTCCAGAACGGGCATCCCTTCGTTTTCGGCTATCAAAAATACCTGGCCGAAGACGCCTGGGGTTTCGGCGCCAACGGCCACACGCTCCTGAGAGGGGCCTGGCACACGCTGTATTCCGTGATGCGGGCGGGCGTCTGGGGCGTTCCTTTCCTGGGCTTGTTCATCCTGGTTTCGATCGCCGCCAAGGGACGCCGGCCGGCCTGGCTCTTCCTCGTGCCGGTGGCCGGCTCGATGGCGCTTTATGCGGGGTATTACACCCTGGCAGGGTTCGAGTACGGGCCCCGCTATTATCTTCCGCTGTATATCCTGGCCCTCATCCCCGCCGCGGCCGGAGTCCTCCATATCCGGGACGCGCTGGCCCGGAGGCGCCTGGCCGGGGCCGGGTCTCTCGTGAGCGCTCTCATCCTGTCGACGGTCCTGTTCACGGCCGCGGGCACATGGCCGCGCCTGGTGAAGGCCGTGAAGGCCCAGACCCCGAGCCTGATCCAGGTCTCCCGCCTTCTGAGTGCTCCTCCGGTCGAGGCCCCCTCCCTGATCTTTCTCCGCGACCACCGGGACCTGAAAAACACCTATCTGACCCGCAACCTCCGCGGCTATCGGACCAGCCGTCATATCTGGGCCCTCTATCTGTCGCCGGAAGAGAACGAAAAGCTCGTGGCCCTGTTCCCGGACCGAAAGGTCTATACGACGGTCCGCGATCCCGCGACCGGAGGCCTCGAGTTCCTGTCCGGCGTGGACGATTCCCCGAGCGCGTTGAGTTACCTCGTTGCCGGGTTGAATTATATCGAATTCGATCCCCACAAGGCCGTTCTGGCCTTTGCCAAGGCCCTCGAGATCGCCCCGGACCAGCCGACGATCATGATGAACCTCGCCCGCGCCGGGGACTTGGATGGGGACCGATGGAGCGCCGTGGGGCTCTATGCCCGGGTCCTGCAAAGCGGGGAGACGTCCCTGCGGGACCAGGCGTTCTTCTTCCTGGCCACGGACCTTCGCCTTCTCGGCCGGCCCGACGAGGCCCTCAAGGTCTACGCCGAACTGGCCGGGTCGGGTGCCGATCCGTCCTATAGGGACAGGGCTGCGGCGTGGGTCGAGAAGCTCAACCGATAGTAACGGCCCGATCGATTCTCCCGGCGGACCCGCTCCCGGCGGGTTGACAGTCCAGGGGGATTCTGGTATTTTCTAGCCCCTCTGCGGCGCCATCGTCTAGAGGCCCAGGACAGGTGGTTCTCAGCCATCAGACCGGGGTTCGAATCCCCGTGGCGCTGCTTCCGACTGACGCGAGCGTCAGCGAGCGGAAGGCAGAAATCCCCCGGAGATACACGGAGGAGGATTTCTGCGACCTGAATCAGGGTGTGGCCCTTGTTCGCGATCCTGATGATATAATGGCCGGGCATGTATCTTCAGAATGAGATCCTTCTATCCCTTCCTCTGGCCCTTTATGCCGGCCTCCGGGTCCGGTCGCTCTTCGGGTCCCGGCTCCTCAAGAACCTCTGGACGGTCCTGTTCGTCCTTATCGCCGCCGGCTACCCGGTGGCCGAAGCGCTGTCTCATCGGACCGGGGGCCGGGGCTTGTCCGCGCTCATTTTCCTCGGGTACTGCATGCTGCCGCTTCTCCTTTATCTCATCCTGACCGTTCTCGCCGTGGACGGCCTGACCGGCCTGCTTCGGCTCACCGGGGCCGTTTCCCGGGAGACGGTCCGGACGCCGCGGTTCAGGACCGGTCGGCTCGTCGTTTCTGTGGCCATCCCGTTCGTCGTTGTCGTCCTGGGCGCCGTCAACCACCGCATCCTCCGGGTCCATGAGTACCGGGTCGAGATCCCACGCCGCTCGGCTCCGGCCGGGGAGATGACCATCGTCTTCATGTCCGATCTGCACCTGCGGGACCTCGTCCCGAACCGGCTCCTCGACGAGCTCAGCGACAAGGTCAACGCCCGGAAACCGGACCTGATCCTCCTCGGCGGCGACCTCCTGGAGGGCGACCGCCGGGACGAGAACACCGGCCGCTATGAGCGGGCCTTCCGCCGCATGAGCGCCCGCTACGGCATCTTGGCCGTGCCCGGAAACCACGAAGGCTATCACGGCGCCGGGCTGGGCGGCTTCCTCGAGCGCTCGGGGATCCGTCTTCTCCAGGACGAGGCCGTCGCCGTCGGAGGTTCGCTCGTTGTCGCGGGCCGCCGGGACTCCCGTTCGAGGAACCGAGAGACGGTGGCCGAGCTTCTGAAAAGCGCCCGGCCCGACCTGCCGGTCCTCTTGCTTGTCCATCGACCGAAGGAATTCGACCAGGCCCGGGCCGCCGGCGTGGATGTCCAGCTTTCGGGCCACACCCACCACGGCCAGATCTTTCCGGTCAACTTCATCACCGCCCTCCAATACGACCTGAGCTGGGGGCATCTCGAGAGGGGCGGCGCCCACCTGTTCGTCACCAGCGGGGTCCAAGGCTGGGGCCCGCCCGTGCGCACGGTGGGTGCTTCGGAGATCATGGTCATTCATCTTGTCCTCCGATAAACTCCCGGAGGGACAGTCCCCGACGGGTTGACACCGCCTCGCCAAACCCCCTAGAATGTTGCTAATGGCGAATGCGGGGCACATCGATCTCGTCAGGGACCGGATCGATCACTGGAACGACTGGCGCCGGAAGAACACCCGCGTCATCCCCGACCTTGCGGGCGCCGACCTGTCCGAGCTCAACCTGGCCGGGGCCAACCTGGCCAAGGCCGATCTCTCCGGGGCCCGTCTCGGGGGGGTGAACCTGGGCGGCGCCAACCTGGCCCGGGCCAAGCTCTTCCGCGCCGACCTGAGCCAGGCCGACCTCAGCAAGGCCTCCCTCTTCAAAGCCAACCTCAGCCAGGCCGACCTCGCCGGGGCCAATCTGAACAGCGCCGATCTCAGCGGCGCGTTCCTGGTCCGGTCGAACCTGAGCGGCGCGTCGCTCATCGGCGCCTGCCTCAACGGGGCCAGCCTCGGCCAGGCCTCCCTCTTCCGGGCCCGCTTGAACAAGGCCATTCTCAGGGGAGCCTCGTTCTTCAAGGCCGACCTCACCGAGGCCGACCTCACCGGGGCCGACCTGCAGGGCGCCAATTTACAGGAGGCGGTCCTCGAGGGGACGAACCTCCGGTCCGCCAATGCGGCCAACGCCAACCTCTGCTTTGCCACCCTGCTCCGGACGAACTTGGAGGGTGCGGTCCTCGACGGCTGCGCCGTCCACGGCACCTCGTGCTGGGATGTCAACCTGGCCGGCACGCGCCAGCGCGACCTCGATATCATGCCGGCCCAGCAGCCGGTCCTGTCCGTCGACAGCCTGCAGACGGCCCAGCTCGTCGGGCTGCTCCTCCACAACGAGCGGTCCCGCCAGGACGTCTTCGACATCACCCTGAACACGGTCCTCGTCATCGGCCGCTTCCCGCCGGAGCGTCAGGACGTTCTGGCCGCGATCAAGGGAGCGCTCCGGCAGGCCGGCTATTCGCCGCTCGTCCTGGATTTCCATCAGCCGGGCCCGGGGGACAAGAACGAGATGGTCAAGACGCTCGGCCGGATGTCCCGCTTCGTCGTGGCCGACCTGACCGGAGACCTGCGCGTCGCGGAGACACTCGACGCGGTCGTCCACTTCTTGCCGTCCCTCCCCATCCAGCCGATCGGCCAGGCCGAGGATCCCTCCGAGGCGATCGAGAGCCATTACCAGAAATACCGCTGGGTCCTGCCCTTCTGGGGTTTCCGCGATCCCCACGACCTGGCCGCGCGTTTCGGGGCGGAAGTCGTCGCGCCGGCCGAGCGGAAGGCGGCCGAGATCCGCCAGAAGATGAGCTTCGGCGTCTGAAGCCTTTCCTCCTCATCCGTCTCGTGATAGACTCCGGCCTGAAGGAGAGACCATGGACCCGCTCGTTTCCGCCGTCGCCGAACGCTTCCGCCGCCATTTCCCGGGGAAGCCCCGGCTCGTCGTTTCGCCGGGCCGGGTCAATCTCATCGGCGAGCACACCGACTACAACGAGGGGTTCGTCCTTCCGGGAGCGACGGACAAGGCCGTGGTCTTCGCCGTCGCGCCGCGGTCCGACGGCCTGTGTCATTTCGTCTCCCGCGATTTCGACCAGGAGTTCCGCTTCGAGTCGGGTCAGTTCCACCGGTCCCCGCTGCGCTGGCCCGATTATCTCCAGGGCGTCCTCGACCAGTTCGTCAAGGCCGGGCACCCCATCCGGGGCCTCAACTGCGTCTTCGGCGGCGACATCCCGATCGGCGCCGGCATGTCCTCGTCGGCGGCGATCGAGGGCGGCCTGGCCTTCGCCGTCAACGCCCTGTTCGGCTTGGGCCTGGACAGCCTGACCCTGGTCCGGATGGCCCAGAAGGCCGAGAACGAGTTCGTCGGCGTGCGCTGCGGCATCATGGACCAGTTCATCAACATCTTCGGCCGCGCCCGGAGCCTCCTGAAGATCGATTGCCGCACCCTCGAGTTCGAGGCCGTTCCGTTCGAGCGCGACGACCTCCGCGTGGTCATCAGCGACACCCTGGTGCGGCGCGAGCTGGCCTCCTCGGAGTACAACGTCCGGCGCGGGCAGTGCGAAGCCGGCGTCAAGGTCCTCGGGGCCCACGACCCCTCGGTCCGCTCCCTGAGGGACGTCACCCTGGACCTTCTGCGCGACCATCGGGCCGAGCTCGACCCCGTCGTCTATAAGCGCTGCGAGTACGTCGTGCGCGAGAACATCCGGGTCACGGAGGCCTGCGCCGCCCTGGCCCGCAACGATTTCGCCGTCTTCGGCGGCCTGATGAACCTGTCCCACGCCGGGCTGCGGGACGACTACGAGGTCTCCTCGGCCGAGCTCAACGCCCTGGTCGAGGCGGCCCGCCGGGTCCCGGGCGTCCTGGGTTCGCGGATGATGGGAGCCGGCTTCGGCGGCTGCACGATCAGCCTGGTCGAGGCCGGGGCCGTGCCCGAGTTCGAGACCCGGGTCAGCCGCGAATATGAGGCGGAGACCGGGCGGCCTCCCAAGGTGCATGTCGTCCGGATCGAGGCCGGGACCCACGCCGTCGACCTCGGCTGAGCCCCTTTTCCTTGTTCCCCCCTGGCCGGCCCCCCCAAAACCACCCTTGACATCTTATTCGCGCATTCTTAACATAATCTTGACAACTCGGGAGTGGGGTTTCCTTACGTTAGGTCCATGACGGAACGGTCATTTCCCCATCCTTCCTTGAGGGTGGATCTCGGACTATAAGGAGGAACCATGAAAAGGACTGCGGGGAAGATTCTTGCCGTTCTGGCCCTGGTCCTGGGCTTGGCCGTCCTGGGCTCGGCCCAGCAGGCCAAGATCCTGACCATCCTGCACACGAACGACACCCATTCGGCCATGCTGCCGTTCACGCACCAGCCCTATCCGGCGCCGTTCGCGGGGCGGCTGGCTGACCACATCGTCACCTGGTGCGACGATTTCCGGACCCCGTTCGGCTTCGACCGCGACTATGCCGGCATCGCCCGGATGGCCACGCTGATCAAACGGATCAGGACGGCCAAAAGGGATGTCCTGGCCCTCAACGCCGGGGACGTCTTCGTCGGCAGCTTCGAGTTCAACGAGTACCTGGGCTATCCCGAGCTCAAGATCATGGAACGGCTCTATGACGCCATGGAGCTCGGCAACCACGAGTTCGATCTGGGGCTCGATGCCCTGACGGGGATCGTCACGGGGACGCTGGCCCAGAGCGATCCGGTCACCCTGCCCCTGCTCAACTCCAACTTCGACCTGTCGAACGTCCCGGTCCTTTCCGGCATTATCCAGAAGAGGATCATCAAGACCATCGGCGGCGTCAAGATCGGCATCTTCGGGCTGCTCACCGAAGACCCGGTGAATTACAGTCCGGACGTTGTCCCCCTGTTCTCCGGCGACATCCCCGGCGTCGCGGCCGCCCAGGTCCAAGCCCTCAAAGGCCAAGGCTGCCGGGTCATCATCTGTCTGTCCCACCTGGGGACCTCCGGCGACATGGACCTCGCGGACAGCGTCGAGGGCATCGATATCATCGTCGGCGGGCACAGCCACGAGCTGTTCAACAAGGCGGTGATCCGGAACGGGAAGATCATCGTGCAGGCCGGAAGCCATGGCCGGTTCCTGGGCGAGCTCCAAGTGAAGGTCGATGCCGGCGGGGTCAAGCTCCTGAAATGGCAGGTCCATCAGGTCGACAAGACCGTCATGCCCGACCCGGCCGTCAATGCCCAGCTGGCGGCGCTGCGCGCCGGGATCCTCCAGGACCCGCGCTTCAGCATCTTCGGGAACGTCTATGCGGATACGGTCGCCACGGCGGTCCGGAATATCGCCCACGATCCGCCCGCGTTCGGGAACCGTCGGGACGCGGCCCTGGCCGACCTTGTGACCGACGCGATGAGGACCGCCCTTCAGTCCGCCTCCGGCGTTCCCCCGGTCGATTGCGTCCTGGACGCCCTCGGCTACACGGAGTTCGGGATCCCGGCCGGACGGATCGTCGGCAACGACATCATGCGGGCGGTGCCCTACGGCTACGATCCGGCCTCGGGGCTCGGCTTCAAGGTCGTCATCACGGCCCTGCCGCCCGAATTGATCCTCGGGGGGCTGGAATATTCACTGGCCGCTTCGCTCAGCATTCAGGCCTCGGGCCTGACGTTCGCCTATGATTCGAGCCTGCCCCCGTCCCAATACCTGGGCCAGATCAGCCAGTTGGACCCGATGTCCGTCGAGATCGGCGGGACCCCGATCCTCGCGAGCGGCCGCCCGTATTACTTCGTCGGGATGACCGACCAGGTCTTCGATTTCCTGAACGCCCTGGTCGGGGGCCAGCTCCAGAGGTTCGATCCGGACCCGCCCATCTTCGAATATGCCGCGGTCAGAAGCTACATGCAGTCGCTCGGGACCGTCGATTACAAGTCGGAGGGACGGATCATCGACACGGCCGCGGCCCCCAAGGCCGTGAGAAGGCACTAGCGCGTCGTCTTCCAGGCGGCCCCGGACCTCCCTCCTGGCGGGTCCGGGGCTGCCTTCCGTTTGACACGCCGGGGCGCTCCTGACTATAATCTCCGTCAGTCTAGAGTGCCCCCATGGCTAAAGTCCTGATCGTCGACGACGACCCTCTCGCCAGGGACTCTCTGGCCCGCATCGTCAAGAAGATGGGCCATGAAGCCTCCGAGGCAGGGTCCATCAGCGCGGCCCGGGAGCATATCCCGCACGAGCCCTTTGACCTGGTCTTCTGCGATGTCCGCATGCCCGACGGGTCCGGCCTCGACATCCTGCCCGAGATCCGCGCTTCGGCCTCCGCGCCCGAGGTCATCATCGTCACCGGGTTCGGCGATCCCGACGGGGCCGAGCTGGCCATCAAGAAGGGGGCCTGGGATTACATCGAGAAACCGCTCTCCGTCAAGCCCGTCATGCTCTGCATCGAGCGGGCCCTCCAGTACCGGGAGAAGAAGCGCGCCTCCTCCCAGCCGGTGGCCCTCAACGTCGAAGGCATCGTCGGGACGAGCCCCAAGCTCAGGGCCTGTCTTGATATCCTGGCCCAGGCGTCGAAGAGCGAGGCCAACGTCCTGGTCACGGGGGAGACGGGGACGGGCAAGGAGCTGTTCGCCCAGGCCATCCACAGGAACAGCGGCCGGTCCAACCGGAGCTTCGTCGTGGTCGATTGCGCCGCCCTGCCTGAAACGCTGGTCGAGAGCACGCTCTTCGGCCACGTCCGGGGCGCCTTTACCGGCGCCGACAAGCCGCGGGACGGGCTGGTCCGGCAGGCCGACGGCGGCACCCTCTTTCTCGACGAGATCGGCGAGCTCTCCATCTCCATCCAGAAGGCCTTCCTGCGCGTTCTCCAGGAGAAGCGGTTCCGGCCGGTCGGGGGCGGCCAGGAGGTCACCAGCGACTTCCGCCTGGTCGCCGCCACGAACCGGCACCTCGAGGATCTCACCAAGTCCGGAGGGTTCCGCGAGGACCTGTTGTTCCGGCTGCGGACGCTGGTCCTCGAGTTGCCGTCGTTGCGGGAGATGAAAGAGGACATCAAGGAGCTCATGCTCCATTACATCGTCCGCTTCTGCGAGCAGTACGAACTGCCCGTCAAGGGCTATACCCCCGATTTCCTCGACACTCTTTTGGCTTACGAATGGCCCGGGAACACCCGCGAGCTCATTCAGGCCCTGGAGAAAGCCGTCATCAGCGCCAAGGAGGAGCCCGTCCTCTTCCCGAAGCATCTGCCCGACCATATCCGCATCCATCTGGCCCGGGCGGCCGTCCTCCAGAAGCGGACCCCGGCGCCGGGTCTCTTGCCGGGCCCGTCGGCCGCAGCCGACACCTCCCTCAACCTCAAGGATTTCCGGGAGGCGGAGCTGGCCAGGATCGAGAAGGACTACCTGGCTTCCCTGATGCGCCGGACGAACGGCGAGGTCGGAGAGGCCTGCCGGATCTCGGGCCTGTCCCGGTCCCGGCTCTATACCCTCCTGAAGAAATACGGGCTCAAGCCCTCCGGTTGAGTTTTTCCGCGCTCCGCCGGTCCCAATAGGCTTCAGGATCATCCTTTCCTGTCAGCCCTTCGCCTGGACCCTGCCTGGAGGGGCCGCGGTCTTGGCACGAATCTTGGTTAAAGTTTTGGCCTTAGGGCGAATGCCTGCCCCGAGCGAGTGCCATGAACTTGTTCTTCTTGACCAGGGGATGCGGAGAGCCGGCCGGAATATTCCTGGCGGAGGCGACCCCTCTTGTCCCGGAGGACAAAGCCGATGGCCGGGGCGGGCCCTCCGGACGGGAGGAAAGTCCCCAAAGGGGCCGGAAATGAGCGGCGTGGCTGAAACCTCCGCCGGAGGCCCCGGGATCAGAGGCTCGCTCGGACAAGCCATTTGGCTGGCCGAAGCCATCGAGCAGATCGCCGAGGGGGTGGCCATCCTGGACGTGCGGGGCCGCATCCTCTTTGCCAACCAGGCCTTTTCGACCCACCATGGGATGCCCCGAGACAAGGTCTTGGCCAGGTCGATCGTCGAGATCCTGGGGATCGAGAAGGACGAACAGAAGGCCTGGCTGGCCGAGGCCCTCGGGTCCTCGCGGGCCTGGAGCCTCACGGTGCGTGGGGCCGCCAACCAGGTCCGCGAGCTGTCCATGACCGTCTATCCCATCCTGGATGCCTCGGGCCGTCTTGTCGAAGGCGTGGCCATCGAACGGGACGTCACAAGGGAAGCGCTGATCGAGGGCCGGCTTAGCCAGTGGCAGAAGATGGAGGCGCTGGGCACGCTCGCCGGGGGCATCGCCCACGATTTCAACAGCCTCCTGCTGCCGATCCAGATCAACGCGGAGCTGATGCTGGCGGCGGCGAAGGCGGGCAGCCCGGAGGCCAGGCGCTTGTCCCAGATCCTGGACGCCGCCCGCCGCGGCCGGGACATGGTCGGGCAGATCCTGGCCTTCGCTCGGCAGAAAGACCAAGACCGCCGTCCCGTGGACATCGCCGCCGTCATCAGGGAATCCCTCAAGCTCCTCCGCATCTCCATGCCCAAGACGATCACCATCGCCGAAAAGATCGACGTTCCCTCCGCCTACGCGCTGGCCGATCCCACCCAGATCGGCCAGGTCCTGATGAACCTGGGCAGCAACGCCGCCCACGCGATGCGCGACCGCTGCGGGACTTTCGAGGTCAGGTTGGCCGAGGTCACGCTCGACGCCGAGGACGCCGCTCGGTTCATCGGCCTGAAGCCCGGCGCCTATCTGCGCCTGACCGCGTCGGACACGGGGCCCGGCATGCCCCCGGCGATCCTGGACCGGATCTTCGAGCCCTTCTTCACGACCAAGAAATCCGGCGAGGGGTCGGGCCTGGGATTGAGCGTTGTCCACGGCATTGTCAAGTCCCACGACGGGGCCATCGCGGTGTCGAGCGAGCCCGGCCGGGGCACGAAATTCACGATCCTTCTTCCCCGGATCACCCCGCCCGCCCGGGGCTTCTCGGAAAACTCCGTCGACGTCCCTACCGGGAGCGAGCGGGTGCTGTTCGTCGACGACGAGATCCTCCAGGCCAAGGCTATGAGCAGGCTGCTGGGACACTTAGGGTATCGGGTCACCGCCTTTACCGACCCCGTCGAGGCCCTGGAAACCTTCCGACGCGACCCCACGGCCTATGATCTGATGATCCTGGACCAGACCATGCCCCGAATGACCGGCGGCGAGCTGGCGACGGAGGTCCTCAAGCTCCGGCCGGCCTTGCCGATCATCCTCTGCACGGGCTTCAGCGAAGGCTTGAGCGAAGGCCAGGCCGCGGCCCTCGGCATCCGGGCCTTTCTCTGGAAACCCTTCTCGTTGAAGGAGATCGCCCTCATCATCCGTCAGGTCCTGCAGCCGAAGCTCTAGGTCCCGGACCGCTCATTCCCGCTCGACAGGACGCATTCTCGCCGATTTGGATTCCAGGCGGCCCGATAGGAGTCGAGGGCTCACGGCCGCCCCGGGTTTCGAGGACTTTCTCCCTGCCCAGGGTCGGCTGCGAGGCTGGCACGTTTCTTGTAAGTTAGGGGGCGTTCGCGAGAAGTCGTGTCAGAGAGGAGGTGCTGGATGGCGATCGTCCGACCCAGATCCAGCCCGCCGGGAGAAAAGCCATGAAAATGAAGATCAGGAGCGCCAACGGATTGAGGGTCTTGATCCTGGTTTCGCTGGCCCTGGGATTTTTGCTCGGGAAACGAGTCGCCTCTACGAAAGTGACCGAAGCCAAGTAAGGAGGAGGGTGCCGTGGATGGGAGATGCCCGTTCTGCTGGAATCGGAACGTGGTCCCCGTTGGCCAAGCGCGGACGGGCCCGGGGGGTCCGTCCGCCTCGCGCGTGCTAATGGAGTGCGGCGACTGCGAAAAGTGGTACTGGGCCGATTCAGGCGAGGAAGTCGTACGGCTCTTCGAGATCTGCTCGACGTCGATCGTCGACCCCAAGAGCTGTCTCGAGGACGTCCGCGAGGTCTTGAATTCCGGCGGGACGGGATTTCCCCGCCGGCGCACGGCGGAGTTCAACCGGCTCTGCAGCGATTGCCTGAACGCCAGGTTCGTCCAAAAACGATCGGTCGCCCATGCCTAAGATAGCGCTTTGCTTTTGGCCCAAAAACGTGGATAATAGCCCATCGTTATGGGCAAAACGAAAAGCGAACGGGCATTAAAAGGGGGGACGGCGTCCCTCCTCCTTCTTTTATTCCTTTCTGTCGCGATCCCCGGGTGCCAGAAGCCGGCGGGGCCCGGTCCTCAGGCGAGCTCGCCTCCCGCGGCTCAGGCCGAGGTTCTGAGGCCTCAAAAGGCCGAGTCCGGGCTCGACCGCCTGTTCTATCACATCGGGGGGTTGCCGGACCCGGCCGGTCGGCCCTGGCCCGAGGAGGCCTCCTGGTCCGCGTTCGCGGAGCTGGCCGGCCGAGAATGGGCCAATTTCGACGGCACGGTCCTTGGCCCCATGAAGAACTGGGCCTGGACCGAGCTCCGTGACGCCAGGGCCGGGACGCAGTCGCTCTTCTATCCGTTCGGCGGGCCTGATTTCGTCACCGCCTACACGCTTTTTCCCGAAGCCAGGGAGACAGTACTGCTCGGCCTCGAGCAGGTCGGGAACCTCCCCGATCTCGAGGGCGCCTCGCCAGCATGGCGGGAAGCCTACTTCGCCGACATGAGCTTTCTCATCGCGGAATTCTTCAAACGGGGCTACTTCATCACCAAGGACATGACCGACGTCTACGGGCGGGGCAAGGTCGATGGGGCCCTATCGATCATCGCCTTCTTTCTGGCTCGGGGTGGGTACTCCGTGGTTGAGGTCACTCGCCTAACCCCGGACGGGCAAGGCGGCTGGAAGGAGATGCCGTACGAGCGTCTGACGTCCCTGCCCCACCGACCCTACGGCGCCCGGATCGCTTACCGAAAGTCCGGCGACCCCGAGGTCCGCAGCGTCGTCTATTTCTCCTGCGATATCGAGAACAAGGCCTTTCCGGCGGGCTCGCCTCTCCACAAGTATTTCGCCGGGCTGGAAGGGACGACGACCTTCGTCAAGTCCGGCTCCTACCTCCTTCAGTACACCGATTTCTCGATCTTGAGGGACCTCATCCTGGACCGCAGCCTCTATGTCCTCCAGGATGATTCGGCCGTGCCGTATCGGTACTTCAAGAACGGCGGCTGGGAGATCAAGCTGTTCGGGCAGTACGCGGCGCCGATCAAGGATTTCAGCAACAACGTCGAGCAGTCGGACCTCAAGCAGGCCTACGAGGCGGACGGCGCGGCCGTGGCGCCCCTGCCCTTCAAGTTCGGCTATCACTGGCGCACCCAGATCGATAATCTTCTGCTGGCCAAGCGGCCGCAACGCCCCGCCAAGACGCCGGTCCCGCGCTGACCTGCATATCCTATTGACTGAGACCCGTCCGGATCTTACAATCCATCTCAGCTCCAAGGAATGATAGGGGAGGGCAGACATGAATCCTCTAACCATTAGGGATTTCGATCTTTCCGGCGACGCCCGGCCGATCGTCGACGCCTGGGCGGCGGAGAACGGCTTCCGGCTTATCGATGGGACCGGCCCCGCCCGGCTGTTCCAGAAAGGCCATGGCTTCTGGACGGCGCCGGTCAGGCTGGCTATCTCTCAGGAGGGATCGAAGGTCCATCTGGAGGCTTGGATACCCATCAACCTTTTTGTGAGGGCGATGGCTCTTTTTATGCTTCCCAGGCAAATGGCCCTGGAATCGGGCGGTTTTCGCGGGAGCTTGCCACGCAAGATCGGCCGCCAGGCCGTGAACAAGCTCTTGGAGAAGCTTTCCCAGTCGCCGATCGCTTAACGGCTCACGGGCCTTCCGGCCCGATCAGGCATGACGAGGACGAGCCGGAAAAAGAGGGTTCAAGCTGAATCACGTTGATTCCTTTTATCGACGAAGAAATGCACTTTGCATGATGCAACTTGATCAAAGGAAGTCCTCGAAAAGCGATCACCGAGGATCTGCGTAGAGGCGATACCCGCCATTGCCATGGCCTCAACCTCGCTGACCCTTTCCCTGGACTTTGCCTTCTCCATCAGGGAGAAGACCTTTCCGGGGTCGAAAACGGCCTGGCGCTTGATTTCCGATTCAGACAAGACATGACGGCCATATTCGGTGCCGGCGAAGTGCAGCAAGCTTCTGTGAACCGGGGCTCGATAAGGGTGCTTCGTCCGCGTTCGCACGGACTCGGGAATGATCCCCTTCAAGGCCTTCTTCAATATGAACTTTTCGTTCAAGCCAAGGATCTTCCAGGTGGACGGGATGCGGCCCGCAAACTCGATCAGCCGCTTATCGAGGAAAGGCATCCGGATCTCAATGGAGTGGGCCATGGCCACTCGGTCCCCCTGCGACGAAAGCAGGTAATTGCTCAAGAATATGCGGGCCTCCAGATACTGAGCTTTAGAGAGTGCATCAAGATCGCTGAAATCCGGCGGCAAAAGATCGAGGGCTTGACCGATGGCATCATAGCCGTCCAAACGAGCCGCGAAGTCAGGAGAATAGAACTGCTTGACGCGGGACGTGTTCCTCCAGCGGACCTTGTGAGAAAAGAAAGGATCGGCGGACTTGTCGATGTCCTGGGCGAAAAAATAGGGAAGGGCTCGCCGGGATTCTGGGTCGCGGAAGATGTCCGGATAAAGCCGCGTGAATAATCGCGGCCGGCAATGAGACCGGGGCTGCCGGGCGCAAAAAGCCCGGATCCGGGTTTCCTTAAAAATATCGTAGCCGCCAAAAAACTCATCCGATCCTTCTCCCGTCTGGACGACCTTGATTCCGTTATCGGCCACGAGTTTGGAAAGAAGGAACAGGGGAACAGGGGCCGTCCTCAGCAAGGGCTTTTCACAATGCCAGATGACGTCTTCAAAGGCGTCCCCGATGGTCCGGTGATCCGCGACGATGTCGTGGTGTTCACAGCCGAGATAACGGGCCATTTCGCTTTGATGGTCGCCTTCGTCATAGCCTTCCTCTTCGAAACGGACGCCGAATGTTTTTAGATGAGGATTGATCTCGCGCGCGATGACGGCGCTGACGGCCGATGAATCGAGGCCGCCGCTCAAATAGGCCCCGACAGGGACATCGGCTCTTTGGCGGATCCTAATGGAGTCTATAAAAAGGTCCCTGATGTTCCGGGCCATGTCTTCCGGCGAATCCCGGGAGTGTTCTGAAGGCGGGAAAAAGGGCAAGTCCCAATATCGGCGGGCGCGCCTTTTCCCCTTTTCAATGAGCATCGTAGTTCCTGGTTCGAGCTCCTCGATGCCCTGGAAAGGGGTCCGCCCCGGCAAGGTCGACCAGAACGTGAAGACTTGGTCCATAGCTGGCGGATCGATGCGGGGGGATATTGAAGAACCCGCGAAAATGGCTTTCATTTCGGACGCGAAATAGAAGCGATCATTTTCCGAAGCATGATAAAGCGGGCGTATCCCGACGCGATCCCGGGAGAGCATGAGAAGCTCTTTTTTTGAATCCCAGAGCGCAATGGCCCATTGGCCGTTCAGTTCGGAGGCCATCTCCTCGCCGCGTTCCTCATAAAGGTGAATGATCACCTCGGTATCGGACTTCGTCGAAAAACGATGTCCGCGGCTCTCCAATTCCTCCCGGAGTTCGAGATAATTGAATATTTCTCCGTTGAAGACGATCCAGATCGTCCCGTCCTCATTGCTTATCGGTTGGCGGCCGCTGGCCAGGTCGATGATGCTCAGCCGCACCTGTCCTAGGCCGATCTTATCATCGAGGTAGATCCCGTTTTCGTCCGGGCCCCGATAGTGCATGCTGGACAGCATGCGGATCAAAGGCTGAGGCTCCGGATTGGCCGATGGTCCCGACGATAAGATGCCCGCGATCCCACACAAGGGCCCTTCTCCTCTTCTCCGTAGAACGTTAGACCATTGTTCGATTCGGGATCATCCGCCCATGCGCCGCTCCGGTCAGAAGCCGAACGTCAGAGTCGTCCCGAATACCAGGACGCTCGCGAGATGGCCATTGATGTTATACGAATGTCCTTCAATCGTCCTCCTGGCTGCCGCCGAAAGAGGGAAGCAGAATTGGGTTCCGGCCTGTAGGCCGAGGTTCTTGGCCAAGGGGATCGTCAGCCCGGCCTTGATCACGCCATCGTGGAACGCCCGGTACTTTTCTCCCGCGTAGCCTCCGGCGCTAGGCAGGTAGGTCCTCCAATAATCGGCCGACCCCGAAAAATAAGCGGCCGACGCGCCGAGGTCGAGGGTTATCCCCCTTTTCAAGGCCACGGAATGGGCCAGGGACAAAAGGAAATAGGTTCCCGGATACGCGTCGATGTCCCGGTAGATCGTCAGGGTCGGCTTTCCCGGGACGGCCAGGCTGGCACCCACGTAAAGCTCCTGCGTTTCGGCCGTGTATTTCGTTCCGTAATAAATGAAGCCGGCCGTTAGGCCGAACCTTCCTAAACTGTGCGTATAAGAGAGCGTCAGGTCGGTTTCATTAAAGCTCTTCCGGCCGGGCCTGTCCGGAACGAAACAGGGCGTGGCCTTTTCCCTCATGTCGATGTTGCCCCAGAATGCGGCCGAGAATCCCCGGTAGGACACCGATAGAGCGGGCTCGAAAACGATGCTGTCCCGGCCGAGCCGGTATCCCCGGAAGATGTAGCGGTTGAAGGTTCCGAGAGACAAGCTCCCCGTTACCGCCTCCGGACCCGTCTCGCCTGACAGGGCAACGTTCAGAGCGAGCGACGCGAGGAGCGCCAGGCCGGCCGAGCCCAGCCGCTTAGGTGCCTTCATGGTGGCCCCGTCTATAGACTCCTGGTCAAGATCAATCGGGCATATACGCTTCTTCCCCGTGGAGGACCGTATCCAGGCCCATGTTCTCCTCTTCGGCCGTGATCCTGACCTTGGTGATCTTATTGATGAGGAACAGCGCGACATAGGTAAAAATGAACGCATAGGCGCTGAAGCCGAGCACGGCCACGGCCTGTTTGAGGAAAAAGGAGGTCCCGCCCAAGAGCAGGCCATTGGCCCCTCCCGGGTTGACCTTCATGGTGGCGAAAACCCCGAGGAGCAGGATGCCGAGCGTGCCTCCGACCCCGTGGACGCCCCAGACATCCAGGGCGTCGTCCCAACCCATCTTGTTCTTCCAGGATATCGCCGCGTAGCAGATGATCCCGGCGGAGATGCCGATCAGGGCCGAGACGGGGACGGTGACGTAGCCGGCGGCCGGAGTGATGGTCGCGAGGCCGGCGATGGAACCCGTCAGCAATCCCAAAAACTTGGGCTTTTTCTCGAAGACCCAGGCCATGAGCAGCCAGGTGACGGCGGCGAACGAGGCGGCGGTGTCCGTGTTGAGGAACGCCAGCGACGTAATATGGTCGACGCGGAGCTCGCTCCCGGCGTTGAATCCGTACCACCCGAACCACAGCAGCCCGGTGCCGAGCGCGACCAGGGGAATGCTGTGAGGGCCTTTCTCGCTGACCTTGCGCCGGCCGACGAAGAAGACGGCGGCCAAAGCCGCCATGCCGGCTATGGCATGGACGACGATCCCTCCCGCGAAGTCCAGGACGCCCCATTTCTGGAGAAGCCCTCCGCCCCAGATCATATGGACGGCCGGAAAATAGACGAAAAGCAGCCAGACCGTCAGGAACACCATGTAGGCCGTGAAGCGGACCCGGTTGGCGAAGGCGCCCGTGATCAGGGCCGGGGTGATGATCGCGAACATCATCTGATAGGCGATGAATACGAGGAGCGGGATGTTGTTGGCGGGAGATAGAACCATCTCAGGCGTCACCCCGTGCAGGAAGGCCATCTTGAAATTCCCGATGATGCCGCCGACGTCGCCGGAAAAACACATCGAGTAGCCGACCGTGAACCAGATGACCGAGGTCCAGCCCATGGACAAGAAGCTCTGGATCATGATCGCCAGTACGTTTTTCCGGCCGACAAGGCCTCCATAAAAGAACGCCAGGCCCGGAGTCATGAGCATGACCAGGCTGGTCGCCAGAAGCATGAATCCCGTGTTGCCCGTGTCGAACATCTCAAACACCTCCTCATAAGATGCGCCGGGGGCGCTCAGGAAGGCATTTGAAATATAGGGCCGGACCGGTAGGGGAGGCAATCGGGGAAAACGGAGGTTGTCGCTTCGAAAACCCTGACACCCCGGCCGGGAGATACGGCCGGGCCCGAGCCCTAAAGGGAGGTGATGCCTTCCCGGATGGCGTACTTGGTGAGCTCGGCGACGCTGTGGATATCCAGCTTCTCCATGATCTGGACCCGGTAGGTTTCCACGGTCTTGACGCTGACCCCAAGGCGGGCCGCTATTTGTTTGGTGGACAGACCTTCGGACAGCGATTGAAGGACTTCCCGCTCCCGGGGGGTCAGCACGGAAAAGACCCCGGAGTCCGTCTTCTCGAGGTGACGGATATAGTCCTTTATCACCAGGTCGGCTATGGCCGTGCTCAGGTAGCTCGCTCCTTTCATGACGGTGCGGATGGCGGCGGTGAGCTCATCGAAGGCCGATTCTTTCAATAAGTAGCCCACCGCTCCGTTCTTGAGCGCCTCGGCGATGTAGCGGCCGTCCTTGTGCATGGAAAGGGCGATGACCTTCACCCGGGGATTCGCCTCCAGAATTCGACGGGTGGCATCGATGCCGTTCAGCCCGGGCAAGGAGATGTCCATGATGACGAGGTCAGGAGAGAGCTCCGCGGCCAAGCGGACCGCAGACAGCCCATCAGAGGCCTGTCCGATCACTTTAAAGGCGTCGTTTTTTTCGAGAAGGCTGCGCAGGCCGTCCACGATGATCTTATGGTCGTCGGCGAGGAGAATGCGGACGATCATGGTGCTTCCCCAGTCCCGACGCCTCCGGCAAGAGGCACATCCAGAGTGAACGCGGCCCCCCGGCCCGGTGAGGAAGAAACGCCGAGGGCGCCGCCCAGGATCCTCAGACGCTCCCTGATGCTGAATAAGCCAAACCCTCCGTGATCGTCCATCGACGCCGCTTCGCGCGAGGCGTCAAAACCCTCACCGTCGTCCCGGACCTCGACCCTGAGCGCCGCCGGCAGCTGGGCCAGGTGGACCCGCACGGACGAGGCCCTGGCATGCTTGGCGGCGTTCAAGAGAAGCTCTTGGACCGAGCGGAATATGGTGATCTGGATGTCGTCGGGGATGGACGGCCCCGATCCCTCGGATGTCATCTCGGCCCGGAGCCCGTGCTTTTTTTGAAACTGCCGGCAAAGCCACTGCAGGGCCGGTCCCAGGCCCAGATCATAGAGCACGGGTGGGCTGATCTCGAAGGTCAGGGTCCGGGCGCTCTGGATGGTCTGGTCCAAGAGTGCCAGCGTATCTTCGATGTCTTTTTCCATGCCGCTGAACATGGCCGTGCTCTGCATCTGCCGGAGGCGAGCCCGGATCACGGCCAATGCCTGGCCGATATGATCATGAAGGTCGGAGGCGATGGCCCGGCGTTCCCGCTCTTCCGCCAGGGTCAATTCCGACGCTAGGCGCCTGAGCTGGGCTTGGGAATGCCTGATGGCCTCCTCCGCCCTCATACGCTCGGAGATCTCGTCCCGAAGGGTCTGGTTTATCCGCTCGAGATCAGCGGTCCGGTCCTGGACCTGACATTCCAGATCTTTGTAGGCGTTCCTGGCCTTTTCCTCGGCCGCCTGGCGCTCGAAATAAGATGCCAGCATCTGGGCCAGCGATTGAATGAGCGCCCGTTCCTCTTTCAAGAAAGGCCCTTCGAAAATCACCGGTCTGTCCTCAAGGTAAACGACCTCGATCAGGCCCTCGACCCCTTCACCGGCAGAGAAGGCGGCGGTCTGCGACCAGGGGGTCCGGCGGAAGTTGGGCGTCGCCGTTTCGGCGTCGCCGAGGCTTATCTTGGCGGCGGTAATCTCCGGATATTGCCAAGCCGGAGGCAAGAGGGCGACGATCTCCTCTAAGATCATGGCCGGCGGTCTTCCCGCGCGCTCGAGGACGCGGGCCGCTCCGTGGAGCGCGCTCAACTCCTTGACGCGCTCTTTTAGCGCCCAGACGACCTCATTTTTTTCCGCGGCGTTTTTGTCAAATGGGCTCGGGGGGTCTATCGGGAAGGACATAACCGGACTCATTGTATGCCAGGGTGTCGGAAATATCAATGAATTGAACCGGTCCGCTCCAGTGGTCCCGGGGGTCCCTGCCTCTCTTGGGCAAAGGCTGTGCTCAGTTGCCAGACAATCAAACAGACAAACTGCTCCGCCGCGTCATCGACAACTCACAGAGTATTCCGAATCCCCCATATTATTTATTTGTGTTCTTGAGCTTCACTGTGCGCTTCTCCCAATGATGGAACTTCGTCCAACGATCAAGCGCGGCCTTTGAGTTCTTTGTCGACTCTCCCTCTAAGAGGGCATTAATCCTTGACCAGGTAAGGTCTTGGGCATAGGACAGGTGCATGATCCAGCGGAGCTCGCTCAGCGTGGGCGTCTCGAATGAGGGATCGATGGCTTGCCATTCCTTGAGGGCCTGCGCCTCCATGCGGTTGTCCCAAAAGAGGCCGCCCATCGCATATCTGGCCCGGCTCCCGGTCTTGCCGCCTTGCTCGATCAGAAGCCGGTAGATCCGTTCCTGCTCATCAACATAATCCTGGAGAACAGCATCAATTCTTTCAAGGCCGCGATGTCCGAGGGCCGAAGCGAGATCACGGTGGATCCCGCCGAGTACAAAGGCTTTTGCCCGTCTGTCGAAGACCTCGGCTCGGCCCCCGAAGTGACCTGCGAGCACGTCCTCTATCTCATAGACCGAATCGGTAAGATAGGCCAGGGCCCGGCGTTCGAAGTCGTAGAGCGAGGCTAGGAAAAATAGGATCTCGATCCCTGTGCGGCTGGTAAAGTTCTTAAGCCCATAGGAGATGAGGTCGCTCTGCGTCGTCTTGACATAAAAGAGCTCCTCAAGGAAGTCGAACGCCGTTGAAACCCGATTTCCCAAGTTGAAGGCTCCGGCGAGGTTCTCGTAAAGGAAACGCCGAGTGAGTTGGGCCAGAATGGGGTCGTTGAGGTCCCGGCCGACCAGGTATCTCTCCATGAACACCCGGACTTGTTCTCCGTCGTCGAGCTCCATCAGGTCGTCCAGGATCTTCGGGATATTCTTCTCGGAGAGCCCGGGCAGCTCGGGGAGCTTTTCCGCGGCGGTCGGTCCCTCACGCTTCGACGATGACGGCATATAGACGATCTTGATGGCGTCCGGCGGACCGGGAATATCGGCCGAATTCGGGCGGCTGCCCGAAGCGTCCGCCTCCCTGGAAGATGCTGACTTAGCCGGGATCTCAAGCTTTGGGAAGCCCGACACGGTAAAGAAGACGCTCGCGCCGAGGGCGATCATGCCCTCATAAGGGCAACTCCTGTAATAGTATTCCTCGGGGACCCGGGTGAAGCCCGTGTCAGTGGGGATCTCGACCTCGTCGACGTGGCTCCTCTTGCTCGGCTCTTCATTTTCCGACCTTAGGGACGCGAGCCTTTTTAGAGTGGCAGAACCGGTTCGATAAAGGACGGGCCGCTCGTCGGGAGACGTCTTAAGAGGATAGAGAGTGTCTCCGCTCTCCGTTTTAATGGGACCCTGAAGATCTGTCCCCAGCGATAGCCCCCAGGGGGGATTATCCAACGCCGACAGCCCGGAGCGTCTTTCCTTGAGTTGCCCGAGAGAAGCCCGCATAAGAGAGCGGAAGATTTCCGTCTGTTCCCGTTGGCCGAGGCGAGGGTCGAGCTGGGGAGAGTGCTCGAAGATGTAATCGTAAAGGTCGTCATTGAGCGTGGCTAAAGCTTCTTTCAATACCTTTGCCTCCTGTGGATCAAGCTGCATGCTTGCCACGGCCTGCTTGACAGCTTCCTTGCTCCGGCTGACTTGATTAGGCTTCAGAGGCCGTTGAGTGGCATATTGGGAAATCACCAATAGGCCAAGAATCGTGAGATGGAGGGTGAGTGACAGGATGACAGAGCTCGCGAATCGTGCTCTTAGATTTCGGAAATAGCTTAGACAACGGGAAGTGCATCTATACGGCCATGAACGCCGCGATACGAAACCGAACAGGTCATCAACCGGTTGACCCATCCTCCGGTCTCCATCTAACAAGATCATTATAACCCCTCGGGACCGGTACGCAAAACCTTATCTTAAGGCCGAGATAGCGGAGTTGACATAATTTCACGAGGGATGACTTCGGGGCCGCTAATTAGAAAACTTGCCCCTGGTTACGGTTCCGGACTGATAAGAAAGAGAGAGTTGGCCTTTATGGCATATCGCCGAATTCTCAGGGCAAAAGGGAGAAGGGGAGATGGCTGGGGAGCGAGGATTCGAACCTTGATTGCATGATCCAGATCATGAACGACTCCAGTTCCGTTGCTCGCGATGGGCTACCGGCCTAGAAGCCAAGCCTCTGAGCCTCTGAAAAAGAACATGATGAGCAAAACGAGCACAAATAGTACCGGCAGCGTTATGGAATAATACGTCCCCATCTGAAGCTTAAGGGGCCTGGCGTCCATCTTCTTAAAGGTCAACCAGAAGGCCATACCGAAAGGAACGAGAAGAACTGCGGCGGAAACCAACTGTGGAACAAGCGAGCCTAAGTGACTGGCGAAGTTCCCTCCGAGCCTTGAAAGGAGGTAACCGAAGGTGTGCCCTCCTTGGAAAAAGATAAGGTACATAAGTACGACGCCGAAGACGTTGATAGCGATGGAGAAGACCCCGATGCTCAAGAAGATCGAGCTGAAAAATAGGACAAGAATCGTGATGCCCGCATCGGCAAGAAGGGTTCGGCCGACGATAATCGTCGCCGCTAAGCCCAATACCATGAGAAGTCCGAAACGAGGCAGGATCTTTGCCAGGATGACCTTCCTTCGAGTCACCGGCAGTGAGAACAGATACTCGAACGCCCGATCTTTTCTCTCCGTTTGAAAGATCGTCGCCCCGGCATAAATGGAATATATGACGAGCGTAAGAATGAACCCTGTATTAATAAGGCTGGCGTAGTCGAGCCCCACTTTAAAGACCAGCCTATCTCCTATATACATAAAAGGGATAACGGCAAGGACCACCAAGCTCTCAACAAACCTCTTCAGAGCATCCCGGACTTCTTTTCTAATCATATTCGCCTCCTATGAAAGCCGAGACGATTTCCGTGAGATTTAGATCAATTATGTCACCCTCGATCGTCCCTCGGAGACCGTTGTCAAAAGGGTAGACGAAGAACTCAGAATGCTCCGAGTAGTCAATTTGGGAGAGCACGTTCAGAGAATCTGGCCGGTTTCTGGCAACAATCCTCTTCACCTTGGACTTGAGGTCTTCAATATTCTCATCGACAGCGATTTCGCCTGATTTCAGGAGAATGACTCGTTCGATCAGGTGCTCAATATCGT
This sequence comes from Candidatus Aminicenantota bacterium, assembly GCA_963807525.1. GTDB lineage: Bacteria > Acidobacteriota > Aminicenantia > Aminicenantales > Saccharicenantaceae > RBG-16-66-30. The sequence continues at coordinate 78,116 of CAWECI010000025.1, forward strand.
GGAAATTCACATTGACCATGACCACCGTCACGCGGCGTTTGGAGAGGATCTGGACGATCTGCTCAAGGAAGACTCTTCGGAGGTATGCGTCAATCGAGTGGATGATCTCGTCGATCAACAGCACCGCTGGCTCTAGGGAGAGGATGAGGTTCAGATGAAAGATGGTCCTCTGGCCAATCGAAAGTTCGCGAACCTTTTGACCATAGCCGATCTTCGTATGCCGGACGAGTGAATCATCAAATGAGGAGAGACCATAAACCGACTTATGAAATCCGATGGCCTCGGCGATAGTCAAGCTCTCATAAAGGCTCAAAGCATCAGAGACGAAGCCGATCTTCCGCCGGGGATCGGCACCCAGTTTAGTATCGTAACTGATTTTCCCATTATCTGGCCTCAGGACGCCGGCCATGAGGCGCAAGAGCGTGCTCTTGCCGACACCGTTGATGCCTGTGATAAGACAGACTTGGCCTTCGGGGATGCTGAGGCTAAGATCCCTGAAAACCCCAGTTTTTCCATAACTAAAGGACGCTCCCCTAATATCGATCATTTCCGTGTTCCTTTCTCCTGGCGGACGGGGGTGCCGATATTTGTCATCGCGGCGACCTCCCGGAGTATTTGTTCCGCTGAGTAACCGAGCTCCAAGGCCTTCGAAATATATTCCTCCGTAACCGCCCTGAAAAGTTCAGGGCTGCCCTTGCGAAATCTAGCTGGGTCGAGTTTGACGTAATATCCGGCACCAGGCCGCGAATAAATGTAGCCTTCATTTTCGAGCTGCCAATAAACTTTGATGATTGTGTTAGGATTGACCATGAGCTTAAGGGCCATTTCCCTAAGCGTCATGAGTTGCTTTCCGTTTTCCCACCGCCCCGATAGGATGGCTAGCTTGATGGCCCGCTTGATCTGCTCATACGCCGGGACAGCAGACTTGGCGTCTATCTTGATTTGGCGAAATTCCTCCAGTCTTTCCATTGCTATACTGATATAGCATAGTAGAGCACATTGTCAAGAGCTATTTTCGCTCACAGACTTGGCGATAGGTAAGAGCCTATCCTCTTTTTCCGGACCTCTCCCTATTTGTCTACAATTTGTCTGTGGCGTGCCCAAATAGGCTGAAAGCGCCGCTAAATTACGGTTTCGGACCGAAAACGATGAGAGTCGGGTCTTATCGCAAGCCGTTGAAACCTCGGGAGCCAAGAGGGGAGGGTGGATAAGTATCAAGGGATTGGACCCGACCATTAGCGCATTCATTAACGGTATTCGGTATAAGTCAATCGAATCCGAGATTCAGGCACTTCAGCAACATGTCCGGGTCGCTGGGCCCAAATAGGGAGTCATTCCCTCAGACCATCCCGCGCTTTACTCCGGTGGGTCCTTTTGGATAAAATCATTGTGCGCTTGTGAGGGCAAAGTGAAGGGAATGGACGGTCGGCTAGTCTTGACGATTTTGGCCAGCTTTAGTGTGTTCTTGATAGCTGCAGGAATCGCTTCGACTAATCCTGCCGGCCCGTCCGATTCCGTCTTGCAAGCACTAATAGCCCTCTCGGTTTCGGCGCTGCTATTCATAGTCATCCGGCTTATCCTGTTTGTATGCCATCGAAAGCGGCATAGGCATGACCCTCCTCTCCTGACTGAATCTGGTGGCGGTCGCGCAGGCTTTTTTCATAGGAGATCGGCCATCCTCTTCATCGTCTTCCTGGTGGGGAGGTTTGCATTGGGTGCTCTGGTAAATAGTCGATTGAGTATCTCGACCCTTCTTATTATTTCATTCCATGTTCTGCTGACTGTCTCTTTAGGGTTTTTATATTCCCGCTGGGCTTATTCTGAAGAATACGTCCCGATCCTGGTTGCGCTGATTGTGACGGTTGCCGATTCCGCATTATATGCGTTTAATTACGCTAGTGATCCGTCCCATCAATTCAGATATGGGCCCGAAATTTTCTGGTTCGCGGCTTCCGGTGTGTCTGGGAGGCTAATGCTTGTCCCAATAATCTCGGTGATCATATGGGGGAGCTGGAAGTTGTCAGCGCCAAGGCAGACTATAGATATAGCTGACCCACCAGCACTTATCGGGCTGAGCTAAAAAAGGGTGGGTTGGGGTGGGTGAGGGGAATTGAACCCCCAACCTTCGGGTCCGGAGTCCGACCCCCATTTTTTTTTCTAGACCTTCCCTCTTTGCCCGCCATTTGTCTGTGGCGTGCCAAAGAGGAGCGGTACCTGCTTTGACTTTCATTGCCAGTTGAGGTCTTATTTAGTTATCAAGACCAGGGAGGGAATGATGAAAAAGTATCTCCGGGTTGTTCCGTTGGTCCTTCTTCTTTGTTTCGTCATCAACTGCCAAGACAAGGCGGCTATGGCAGAATTGGAAAAGTACAGGGCTCAAGCCGCCGTTGAGGGGCAAAACAAGGCCCTGGCGCTTCGCTGTGCGGATGCGTTTCAAAGGGGAGATGTCGCTGCCCTAAAGGGTATCTTTTCTCCCGATTATGTTGGGTATTTACATGATAACATCGTACCCGATAACACCACCCGTACCCAAACCTATGAAATGGCGCTTGAATCCTGTAAGAATCTCTCGGCATCGTATTCTGATGTTGCCATAATCGTTGAAGAAACGATTGCAAAGGGAGACAAGGTAACAATTAGGTATACTGCTAAAGGAACATATACAGGGGCTGACTTGGGTTTACGGGATGTGCGAAAGAAGATAGAGATAAGCGGTATTGCCATAGAACGGATTGAAAATGGGAAAATTGTCGAAGTCTGGGACGCGGCAGATAGCTTGAGTTTCTTTAGACAACTTGGCGCTGAACTTACGCTAAATTTAGAAAAGAAGAAGTGAGCCATACCACAGCATCCAACTCGCTGATCTTCTTGAGTCAACAGAGGGGAAAATAAAAGCGCGCCCGGGTGATTCGAACGTAGCCAGAGGGTCCCCTAGTTCCTAGCACTCTCCCTCAAACTCGCCGTGTGACCATGGCGTGCCCAAACGGACTGGAAGCGCCGCTAAGTTACGGTTTCGGACTGAAAACGAAAGAGAGAGTCGGGTCTTATCGCAAATCGTTGAATTCTCGGGAGCAAAAGGGAGAAGGGGAGTTGGCTGGGAAGCAAGGATTCGAACCTTGATTGCATGATCCAGAGTCATGAGTCCTGCCGTTGGACGACTTCCCAGCAGGGAGGACTATCTTAAAGAAATCGGCGGGGAAATTCAAGTCGAAAATCGTCAGGGAAAGTCGATATCGAAAATAGGGGACACGATCCCATTCCCCCCAGTTGAGGGGCCCCAGCCTTCATGGTAAGATGCCCTCCCGTGAAGTCCAACGTCCTAAAGATCGTCCTCGGTCTCGTCCTGACCCTGGCCCTGCTCTATTTCTTCGGGCGCAGCGTCGACTGGAAGGATGTCCCGGCCCAGATCACGCACGTCAGCATCCCCCTCTTCCTTCTGGCGGTCCTGCTCTCGGCCTCCCATTTCGTCTTTCGGGCGGCGCGCTGGCACGTCCTCGTGGCCCGGGAGAAGATCGACGTCCGCTTCCGGAACCTCGTCGCGGCCAACGTCATCGGCTTCACCGTCACTTTCATCTTTCCTGGCCGCCTCGGCGAGCTGGTCAAGCCCTTATACCTGGCCCGGAAGGAGGGCCTGAGACCGGGCTTCACGATCGGCACGGTCGTGGTCGAGCGCCTGTTCGACATGGCCACCATGTGCCTGCTCTTGGGCCTGTTCCTGATCTCGCGGCCCCTTTTCGCGGCGTCCTGGCCGATCGGCGAGGAGGCCGGCCGGCGTCTGACGTTCCTCGGGACGGTCGGCATCGCCATCGCCGCGGGCGCGCTCGTGGTCGTCCTTCTACTCTATTTTTACAGGGAGCGGGCCCTGAGGGTCATCGCCTTCCTCCTCCGTCCGTTGTCTGAGAAGGCCCGGCTGGCCGCCCTGAAACTCGTCGTCGAGTTCATCGACGGGCTGCGCTTCTTCCGGACGCGGAGCCAGCTGGCCCTTTATTCCGTGATGTCGCTGGTCGTCTGGCTCGGCATCACGCTCTTCTATTGGGTTTTTTTCGCCGCCTATTACGTCCACCTGCCGTACTTCCTGGTCATTCCCTACGTGTTCCTGACCGCGGTCGGCGCCTCCATCCCGACGCCGGGCATGGTCGGCGGCTTCGACTACTTCAGCAAGCTCGGCATGGTCCTGGTCCTGGGGCTCGCGGCCGGCCCGGCCGCGGGCATCACCCTGGCCTTCCACGCCGTCCAGCTCGCCGTGACTTGCGCCCTGGGATATGCTATATTGGCGCGGGAGGGGCTGACCGTCCTCCAGCTCAGGAAGTTGGGAGAGAGCGAAATCCGATGAGGTGCTCCTACTGCGGTTTCCTCGAAAGCAAGGTCATCGATTCCCGGGAGAGCAAGAAGGGGATCTCGATCCGGCGGCGCCGCGAATGCCTGTCCTGCCACCGCCGGTTCACCACCTACGAGAAGATCGAGGAGATCCCCTACATGGTCGTCAAGAAGGACGGCTCCCGCCAGCCCTTCGACACCCAGAAGCTCCTCCGGGGGATGATGAAGGCCTGCGAGAAGCGGCCGATCCAGATCAGCCAGCTCGAGGAGATCGCCGAAGAGATCGAGTCCCTGCTCCAGGAGCGGCCGGACAAGGAGATCGGCGTGGCCGAGATCGGCCAGCTGGTCATGGACCGGCTCAAGGAGCTGGATAAGGTCGCCTACGTGAGGTTCGCCTCGGTCTACCGCGAGTTCGGCGACGTCGCCGAGTTCCGCCGGGAGCTCGAGGACCTCATGAAGGAAAAATAGCCCCCGCCGTCCGCCATGGTCCGTCGCATCAAGCCCGTTGCCCGACCCGCCAAGGCCGTCCCGCGCGTCCACACGACGGCCCTGGCCAGGCGGATGAGCGAGCCGCGCCTGCCCGCCCCCGGCGAGGTGACCATCCCGGCCATCGACATTTACGAGACGCCGACCGAATACATCGTCGAGATGGAACTGCCCGGCGTGGACGGCGAGGACATCAAGGTCCTGCTCTTCGCGAGCCGGCTCGAGGTCACCGGCTTCAAGCGCGAGCTGGACACGCCCCACGGCTCGCGCTACACGCGCCTCGAGCGGGAGTACGGCGCCTTTCGGCGGGATGTCGTGGTGCCCGGCGCGTTCGATCCCGGCCAGGCCTTCGCCGGGCTCGAGAAGGGCGTCCTGACCATCATTCTGCAGAAGCCGCCCCGGAAGCGGCGGGACGTCGAGATCAAGGTCCGGCGCGGCGCCGGCTAAGCCCGATTGGAGAACTCTCATGGCCAGCATCGATGACAAGAACGGCGGTGAAATGGAGAGCCTTCTCGAGGAGCAGTCCCAGAAGCTCCAGGTCCCGCCCAAGCTCCCGGTCTTGCTGCTGCGGGACGTCGTCATCTTCCCGTACATGATCGCCCCGCTCTTCGTCGGGAGAGAGAAGTCCAAGGCCGCGATCGACGTCTCCTTATCGACCAACCGGATGATCCTCCTCCTGACCCAGAAGGACATGGAGGTCGAGGACCCCAAGCGCGAGGATGTCTACGACATCGGGACCGTGGCCCTGATCATGCGCATGCTGAAGCTGCCCGACGGCCGAGTGCGCATCCTGGCCCAGGGGCTGGTCCGGGCCCGGCTCGAAGGTTTTGAGGAGGACGGCGCCCACATCACGGCCGAGGTCAAGGTCATCGAGGAGCCCGAGAAGCCGGAGAAGAACCTCGAGACGGAAGCCCTCATCCGCAACGTCCGGTCCGGGCTCGAGCGGGCCGCCTCGCTCGGGAAAAACCTGCCCCCCGAGGTCCTGATCATCGCCTCGAACGTCGAGGAGCCGGGACGCCTGGCCGACCTGACCGCCTCGAACCTCGAGCTCAAGGTCGAGGACGCCCAGGGCATCCTGGAGATCACCGACCCCATGCAGCGCCTGAAGAAGGTCTTCGAGCTCCTGACCCGCGAGCTGGAGCTCCTCGACGTCCAGTCCAAGATCTCAACCGAGGCCAAGGGCGAGATGGACAAGCTCCAGAAGCAGTATTTCCTGCGCCAGCAGATGAAGGCCATCCAGAAGGAGCTCGGCGAGGGCAACGAGATCCAGGAAGAGATCCGGGTCTACCAGGAGAAGCTGCGCAAGATCCGCGTCCCCGACGAGGTCAAGGAGGAGCTCGAGAAGCAGATCAGCCGGCTGCAGCAGATGCACCCGGAATCGGCCGAGACCTCGGTCGTCCGGAACTACCTCGACTGGATGTTCATGCTGCCGTGGAACAAGTCCACGACCGACACCCTCGACCTGGTCAAGGCCAAGGCTATCCTCGACGAGGACCACTACGGCCTGGACAAGGTCAAGGAGCGCATCCTCGAGTACCTGGGCGTGCGCAAGCTCTCCAAGACGACCAAGGGCCCGATCCTCTGTTTCGTCGGTCCCCCCGGGGTGGGCAAGACCTCTCTCGGCAAGTCCATCGCCCGGGCCCTGGGGCGCCGGTTCGTCCGCATCTCCCTCGGCGGCGTCCACGACGAGGCCGAGATCCGCGGCCACCGCCGGACCTACGTCGGGGCCATGCCCGGCCGCATCATCCAGAGCATCCGCCGGGCCGGCACGGAGAACCCCGTGTTCATGATGGACGAGGTCGACAAGATCGGGGCCGACTTCCGGGGCGATCCGTCATCGGCCCTGCTTGAGGTCCTCGATCCCGAGCAGAACAACCAGTTCCGCGACCACTATCTGGGCGTCCCCTTCGATCTCTCGAAGGTCATGTTCATCACCACGGCCAACCTTCTCGACCCCATCCAGCCCGCCTTCCGGGACCGCATGGAAGTGCTGGAGCTGCCCGGCTATACGGAGGAGGAAAAGCTGCAGATCGCCCTGCGCCACCTCGTCCCCAAGCAGGTCGCCGAGAACGCGCTGACCCCGAAGCTCATCTCCTTCACGGCCGGCGGGCTCAAGAAGATCATCGCGCTTTACACCCGGGAAGCGGGTGTCCGCAATCTCGAGCGCGAGATCGCCTCGGTCTGCCGCAAGGTCGCCCGCAAGGCGGCCGAGGGCAAGAAGGGCCCGACCGTGGTCACGGCCCAGTCGATCGAACGCTACCTCGGTCCGCCCAAGGTCTTCAGGGACCAGCTTCTGAAGAAGGACGAGGTCGGGATCGCGACCGGCGTGGCCTGGACCGCCGTCGGCGGCGAGATCATGTTCGTCGAATCGACGAAGATGCCGGGCAAGGGCAACCTGCAGCTCACCGGTTCGCTGGGCGACGTCATGAAGGAGTCGGCCCAAGCCGCGCTCAGCTACGCCCGGGCCCACGCCGCCGAGTTCGGCATCGACAGCCGGATCTTCTACCAGAACGACTTCCACGTCCACTTCCCGGAGGGGGCCATCCCCAAGGACGGCCCGTCGGCGGGCGTGACCATCGCCACCGCCTTCCTCTCGGTGTGCTCGGGCCACAAGGTCAAGCGGGACGTGGCCATGACCGGCGAGATCACGCTGCGGGGGAACGTCTTGCCCGTCGGCGGCATCAAGGAGAAGGTCCTGGCCGCGCAACGCGCGGGGGTCAGGAAGATGATCATGCCTACGGCCAACAAGAAGGACCTCTACGAGATCCCGAAGAAGGTCATCCGCGACATCGAATTCATCTTCGTCGAGGACGTCCGGGAGGTCATCAAGGAAGCCATGGTCGGCCCGCTCGTCCGGGTCGGGAAAAAGGCGGTCGCAAAAGGGCGGCGGAAAACCGGGACATGAAAGAAGGTACCGGGTTTACGCATTACGCAAGATCCGGAGAAGACGCGTAATGCGTAAGCCCGGTACCTTCCGGGGATTCCGGGGGAAGACGAATGCGGCTGAGGCACCTGGGCGAACGGCGCGTCATCTCGCGCATTCGGCGCGCCTTCGCCGAAAAGCGGTCCGATGTCCTGCTGGGCATCGGGGACGACGCGGCCCTGGTCCGGGGCCCGGAGCGTCTCCTCGTGACGATGGACATCCTGGTCGAGGACGAGGATTTCCGGCGGGACGATCATCCGCCGCGCCTGCTCGGCCGCAAGGCCCTGAACGTCAACCTGTCCGATATCGCCGCCATGGGCGGGCGGCCGCTGCACGCGCTCGTCGGTCTGGCCCTGCCGGGCGACGTCGAGGAGAGCTGGCTGCGGCAATTCATGGCCGGACTGCGCAGCGCCGCCCGCGCCGCGGGCGTGGCCCTGGTCGGGGGAGACCTGTCCCAGTCCCGCGAGATCATGATCGCGGTGACCGTGACGGGCGAGTCCCGCTTTCACGTGACCCGGTCCGGCGCCAAGCCCGGCGACGCGATCTTCGTCTCCGGCACGCTCGGCGACGCGGCCGGGGGTCTGCGGCTGCTCGAAAAGGGAGGCATCTCCGGGGTGGCCAAGCCCGTCGAGCCCCTGCTCGCGGCCTTCCTGGACCCCGAACCTCGGCTGAAGCTCGGCGCCCTGCTGGCCCGCCGGCGGCTGGCCTCGGCCATGATCGACCTTTCCGACGGCCTGTCGGTCGATCTGAGGCATATCTGCGAGGAAAGCGGCACCGGCGCCGAGGTCGAAGCGGCCCGGGTCCCGATCTCGCCGGCCCTGGCCCGGTTCGCCCGGGACCCACTGGACATGGCCCTCAACGGGGGAGAGGATTTCGAGCTGCTGTTCACGGTCCGGCCGGCCAAGGTCGCGGCGATCGAGGCTCTGGCCCGGACGAACCGGCTCACCAGGATCGGCCGCGTGACCTCCGGCCGGACGGTCCGGCTGATCACCGCGAAGAACAGGAAGACGGTCCTTCGCCCCAGGGGCTTCGAGCATTTTTCCGGGTGATCGGGGGGGCGCCGCGCGGGCGCTCAGGCGGCGGGATAGTCTCCGGAAAACGCGACCTCGGCCGGTCCGGTCTGGAAGAGCTCGCCGCCCTCGGGCCACTCGATCTTCAAGCTCCCGAGCGCCGTGCGCACGGTGACCGTTCTGTCAACCAACCCCTTGGTCATGGCCGCGGCCGCCGCGGCCGCCGAGCCCGTCCCCGAGGCCAGGGTCTCGCCGACGCCGCGCTCCCAGAAACGGACCTCGATCTCCGAGCGGCTCAGAACCCGGATGAACTCCACGTTCGTCCGCTTGGGAAAGAAGGGGTGGGTTTCGATGCCGGCGCCGATCGCGTGCCATTCGCCGCGAGGCGGCAGCTCGTCGAAAAAGAGGGAGCAGTGGGGATTGCCCATGGACAGGCATGTGACCGGGAACGTCTTCTTGACAACGAAGAGGGGATAGTCGGCCACGCGGTCGAGGCTCCGGCCGTCGTCGAACGGGATGTCCTTGGCCGCGAGGCCCGGCACGCCGAGGCCGATCCGGACCTCGAACCGGGGGCCCTGGGAGGACAGGACCTGGGCCGGCCGGTCGCCGGCGGCCGTGTGGAAGAGGATCCGCGGCGTCTGGACTGCGCCGCACCAGGCGAGATAGGCGGCCGCGCAGCGCAGGCCGTTGCCGGAGATCTCGGCCTCGCTGCCGTCGGCGTTGAAGACCCGGAAACGGACCTCGGCGGGATCCGTCCGCTCGAGACCCAGCAGGATGAGTCCGTCCGCGCCGACGCCGGTGTGGCGCTCGCAGATCCGCCGGGCCAGGTCCCCGGCCGCGGCCGGGGATAGGCCCGCTCCGGACTCGGTTAACAGGAAGTCGTTGCCGAGCCCGTGGACCTTGACGATCCGCATCAACGCACTTTGACGGTGACGATGAAGTCCTGGGACTTCCCTTCGGTCTCCTGGCGGATGAGGAGGACGACCTCGTCGCCGCTGGCCGTCTTCTTCAGGATGTCCTCGAAGTCCGCGACCGAGGTCATCTTCTTGCGGTTGACCTCGAGGATGATCATGCCGGCCTGGAGGTTCTCGCGGTCGGCCTCGCTGCCCTGGCGGACCTCGGTGATCAAGAGGCCCTCGGTCGTGCGGTAGGCCGTAGCGGCGGGCCGTGCTCGGCGGTCAGGGCGATGACGGAGACGCCGATGTCCTTTTCCTGGCTCGCGACCTGGCCCTTTTCGCGCACGGGCTCGAGCTCGTCGACGATGGCCGTGACCGTCATCTCCTTGCCGTCGCGGATGATGCTCAGGTCGACCTTGTTGCCCGGCTGGATGTCGGCGATCTTGAAGCGCAGCTCGTCGCTGTTCTTGACCGGCTGGCCGTTGACCCGGACGATGACGTCGTACTGTTTGATCTTGGCCTTTTCCGCCGGCGAATCGGGCTCGACCGAGTTGACGACGGCCCCGGTCTTGGACTTGAGGTTCCACTGCTTGACCATGCCCTCGGTCAGGTCCCGGATCTGGACGCCCGAGGCGGCCGCGGATGACCCGGCCCTTGTCCTTGAGCTGGACGACGACCTTCTTGGCGATGTTGGAGGGGATGGCGAAGCCGATGCCGATGCTGCCGCCGCCGCCGGCGAAGCCGGAGGTCAGGATGCTCGAGGTGATGCCGATGACCTCGCCCTTCATGTTGATGAGCGGGCCGCCGCTGTTGCCGCGGTTGATGGCCGCGTCGGTCTGGATGAAGTCCTGGTAGCTCTGGGTGTCGATCGACCGGCCCTTGTAGCTGACGATGCCGGCCGTCACGGTGTTGTCCATGCCCAGAGGATTGCCGATGGCCAGGACCCATTCGCCGACCTTGACGGCGGCGGAATCGCCGAGCTCGGCGAAGGGCATGTTCTTGGCGTTGATCTTGAGCAGGGCCAGGTCCGTGCGCGGGTCGGTCCCGACGATCTTGGCGTCGTAGTCGTCGCCGGCCGTCGTGGTCACGGTGACCCGCGTCGTCTTATCCTTTTCGACCATGTGGTTGTTGGTCAGGATGTAGCCGTCGGGGCTGATGAAAAAGCCGGTGCCGCTGACTTGGACCGTGCTCGATTCCGGCTGGCTCTGGCGCGGCTGGGGGAAGATGCGGTTGAAGAAATCGTCCCCGAACGGCCAGTCCCCGCCGATATCCGGGGACTGGGATGTCTCCCGGCGGTCGGACACGATCTGGACGACGGCCGGGCCGATCTTCTCGGCGATGGTGACGAAGTCCATGGGGGCCTTGTCCTGGGGCAGGGCCGAGGCGAACAGGTTTGGGGACGAGGTGGCCGCCGAGGCCGCGGCTTTGGCGAAGACATCCGCGGGAGCGGCGGCCTTCTCGGGCCGATAGAGGAAGATATAGCCCGCCAGGAGCAGGCCGAGAGTAAAGCTCGAGAGGGCTATCCAGACGTATTTCTTCATGGGAATCCTCCGAAAATGACCTTTCAAAACTATCATATCAGGCCTGAAAATTCAATTTTCCCAGGTCTTCCCAAAACTCGGCCGGCCCGGGGATGGTTGCGGAAAGCGGGGACGTCTCGGAAAATGGGGACGTTTCTATTTTCCCCAACCGGTGACCCTGGGAAAATAGAAACGTCCCCATTTTCCCCGATTTTTGCTATCATGGCGCCGCCATGCCCGCTAAGCGCCGCGGCCTGCTCATCGTCCTGGAAGGGATCGACGGCTCCGGCAAGACGACCCAGGCCCGGTCGCTTCTCCGCCGCCTCCGGCGGCGGGGCTTCGAGGCCGTCTTTTCCCGCGAGCCGACCCGAGGGCGATGGGGCCGCGAGATCAAGCGGCACGCCCTCCGGGCCGATTCGCTGACGCCGGAGCAGGAGCTCGATCTCTTCGTCAAGGACCGGCGGGAGCACGTCGCCAAGGATCTCAGGCCGGCCCTCGCCGCCGGGAAGATCGTCGTCCTGGACCGCTACTATTTCTCGACGATCGCCTACCAGGGAGCCAAGGGCATCGACCCTGGCCGGATCCGCTGCCTGAACGAAACTTTTGCCGTCAAGCCAGACCTCGTCCTCTTCCTCGACGTCGCCGCGGCCTCTGGCTTGAGCCGGATCGCCGGCCGGAAGACGCGCGACGCGCTCTTCGAGCGCCAGGACTACCTCGTTCGCGTGGCCCGCATCTTCGCCGGCTTCAGGGGCCCCCGCTTCGTCCATATCGACGGTCGCGGCGACAAGCGCGCCGTCGGCCGCGCCATCTGGTCCCACGTCGCGCCCCTCTTATAGGGACTGTCCCGGAACCGGGACTGTCCCTCTTTCTCTTTTCGAGATGCAGGATGCCAAGAGGGACAGTCCCCTCCGGTGACAGTCCCTTCGCAAGCCAGAGCGACAGTCCCCTCCGGGGACAGTCCCTTTGAGATTCCAGGGGCGTTTTGCTATGATGGCCTACTAACGCCATGAAGTCCCCAGCCTGAAGCTCAAGGTCCGGAAATTCAAAGCGCAGGACGGTCCTCCGGGCCATCCTGATCGTCCTCGTGGCCGGCCTGGCCCTCGGCTTGGGCGCGATCCTGGGGTCCTATGTCGCGATCAAGGACAACCTGCCCAACGTCACCGACATCGACACCTTCCAGCCCAAGCTCATCACCTCGGTCTACGACGCCTCCGGACAACGCATCAGAGAGTTCGCCGAGGAGCGCCGGGTCGAGGTAGCCTACGACAAGATCCCCAAGACCCTGATCAACGCCATCATCGCCACCGAGGACCCGAGCTTCTTCCGCCACGGCGGCGTTGACATGAGAGGCATCGTCCGGGCCGCCCTCTATGACATGTTCAAGATCCTGGGCGGCCGGCGCCCCGAGGGCGGCAGCACGATCACCCAGCAGCTGGCCCGCTCGCTCTTCCTCTACCGGGAAGTCAGCCTCCGCCGCAAGCTCAAGGAGCTCTACCTCTCCCGCCAGATCGAGAAGCTCTATTCCAAGGAGAGGATCCTCGAGCTTTACTGCAACCATTTCTTCCTGGGCCACGGCGTCTACGGCGTCCAGGCCGCGGCCAACCTCTTCTTCGGCAAGGACGTCTCGGAGCTCAACCTCGAGGAATGCGCCCTCATCGCCGGGATCTTCCGGGGCCCGTCCATGTATTCGCCTTATCTGAACAAGGCGGGGACGCTGAACCGCCGCAACCATGTCTTCAACCGCATGGTCGCCGAGGGCTACCTGACCAAGGCCGAGGGCGAGGCGGCGAAGCAGAAGCCCATGGAGGTCCTGCCTCTGCGCCGGACGAGCGCCGAGTTCGCCGCCTATTTCCTGGAAGAGGTCCGCCAGTACATCGAAAAGACCTACGGCTACGACGGCCTGTACCGGGCCGGGCTCAAGGTCTACACGACCCTGGACCCGACCCTCCAGCGCTACGCCGAGAAGGCCCTCCAGAACGGGCTGCGGATAACGGAGAACGGCCTCCACGGCTGGCGGGCCGACAAGCCGAATCTCCTTTCGGCCTCCCCGGAGGCCCAGAAGGGTCTCGTGGCCAACCCCAAGGCCGCCTTAGAGGAGCATTGGCTCCTGAGCTGGGAGAACCAGGCGGTGGAGCCCGGCGAGGTCTACGACGCCATCGTGCTCTCGGCCTCCCGCAATGACGCCACGGTCCGGCTCAAGAACGCGACCGGGCACGTGACCCCCAAGGATATCGGCTGGACCAAGGCCAGCCGGCTCGACGCCCTGGTCAAGAAGGGCGATGTCATCCAGGTCGTGGTCCTGTCGGTCGACGAGACCGGCCGCGATGCGAAGGTCTCGCTCACGCAGAAGCCCCTGCGCAACGGCGCCTTCTTGGCCATCGATCCGAAGACCGGGCAGATCCGGGCCCTGGTTGGCGGCTACTCCTTCCGCGACAGCCAGTTCGACCGGGCCGTCCAGGCCCCGCGGCAAACTGGTTCGTCCATCAAGCCCTTTCTTTACACGGCCGCCCTCGAACACGGCTTCACCCCGGCCAGCGTCATCGCCGACGAGCCGGTCACTTTCATCGACCGCTGGAACAACGAGCCCTGGTCGCCCAAGAACTACGACCGCAGATACAAGGGCGCCGTCACGCTCCGGACCGGCCTCGAGCAGTCGCGCAACGTCGTCACGGCCAAGCTGCTCGACTTCATCTCGCCGCAGGTCGGCGTCGACTATTGCCGCCGCTTCGGCCTAACCTCGCCCCTCTACCCGTATCTCTCGCTCAGCCTGGGGTCCTTCGAGGTCACGCTCCTCGAGATGGTCTCGGGCTACACGGTCTTCCCGGACAAGGGCGTCCGGTTCAAGCCCTATTTCATCACCCGGATCGAGGACAAGGAAGGCAACGTCCTCGAGGAGACCCGGGTCGATCCCCAAGAGGTCATCTCGCCGCAGACCGCCTACATGATGACCTATCTGATGCGGGGCGTCGTCGAGGGCGAGGGCGGCACGGCCGCCGCTGCCTCGGTCCTGAACTGGCCGCTGGCCGGCAAGACCGGGACGACCGACAAGTACTCCGACGCCTGGTTCATCGGCTTTTCGCCCGACCTCGTCGCCGGCGTCTGGGTCGGGCATGACAAGCCCATTCCCTTGGGCGAACGCCAGACCGGCGCGGCCGCGGCCCTGCCCATCTGGCAGGACTTCTTCACCCGGGTCATCGACGATGCCCGTAAGAAGGCCCAGGCCGACGGGATCGTCGACTTCACGCCGCCCGATTTCGAGGTCCCCGCGAACCTCGTCTTCGTCGACATCGACCGCAAGACGGGCCTGCTGGCCACGCCGGCCTGCCGGTATCCCTTCCGCGAAGTGTTCGTGCCCGGGACCGAACCGTCGCGATATTGCACGCTGGCCGACCACCTGCGCGTCCTCGACTATTATTCGAACGACAAGGCGACCGAAGAGCACCTGCCCTTACCCTAGATCTGGCCCCACCCGCCGACCGAAGCGAACGAAGCGAGCGAAGGGCAGAAATTCCCCGGAGATACACGGAGGGGGATTTCTGCGAGATATCGTGAAGAATAGCTTTGACGGGGATCTTCGAGGCGACGCCCATCGACGCCCCGAGAGGGAAACACGGCTTTTTCATGAATAAAAAAATGGGCGCCCCTCCCCATACCGGCCTGGAGGAGAGGGACGCCCCCGATGGAAAGGGGTTGCTTAGTTAGTTACTTTCTGTGGACGCCTCCGCCGCCGTGCGAGCCCGAGGACGACGAGCCCCGGGACGACGACCCCGAACTTCTCGAAGAGCTGCCCCGCGAGGAGCTGCCGCTCGAACGTCCCGAGGACGAACCGCTCCGGGAGCCGCTCGACCGGCCACTGGTGCCGCTCGAGCGCCCCGAGGAGGAGGACCGCCCGGTGTAGCTTCCCGAATACGGCCGTGACGTCGGGCCGCCATAGGTCCGGGACCGGCCGGTCCCGCCGTCGCCGAAGGATGAAGGCGCCTTGATGCTGGGGGAGGAGGGATAGCCGTAAGCCGTCCGCGTCGAACCGACGCGGGAACTCGTCCCGGAGATCGACGGATCGCTCCGGTAGCTTCCGACGGAGCTTTCCGAGGTCGCCGGGCTGTCGTCTCGCTTGCGGATGTTGCGCCCGCCGGAGCTCCCGGACCGGGTCGATCCGGAGGAACCCGAAGAGCGCCCGCCCTTGTCCGGGCTCTTGACGCTCGCGGGCTTGGCGGTCGTGCCGCCCTTTGAGCCCTGCCCCTGGCTTCCGGAAGCCGGTGCGTCGGGCTTGCGGATGGCCCGCGGCCCGGTCGTCCCGGTGGTCCCGGCGGGGCTGGCCGTTCCGGAGGCCGTCCCTCCGCCGGCCCGAGCGAATCCGGTCGACCGGTCGTTACGGAGCATGACCCGGTTGCCGTTGATCGGCTCGACCGAGATCTTCGTGCCGGCCGGCCGCAAGCTGAGGCTCCGGCTGGTCAGGCTCATCCTGGTCAGGCCCTTGAGCTGGTCGCCGCGCAGGGCGTTGGCGGAGATGTGCGGGTCCTTGAGATGATCGCGGCGCACGACCGTCAGGGCCCGCGATCCGTAAGGGTAATAGCCCCCGTAATAATGGCCGTAGTACATGCCGTCCATGATGACCCCGGGGTAGCCCCAATAGCTGAGCGGCGCCCAGCCGAAGTAGAAGTCGTCCCACCACCAATCGACCCAGGCCGGGCCCCACATGGTCATGGGGATCCAGTACCAGCCGAGGTCGAGGCCCCAGTGCCAGCGGCCGTAGTGGAAGGTCGCCCAACCCCAGGGCTCGTAGGGCCACCAGGTCCAGCCGGACAGGGGCAGCCAGCTCCAGCGGCCGTTATAGTAGGGACGCCAGTCCTGGTCGACGCCGTTCGGGATCCAGACGTTGCCGTAAGGGGCGAGGTAGGTCCAATGACCGTTATTGTCGAGATCGCCCTCGTAATCCGAGAGCTCCTCGGGCAGCTTGCCCTTGGCGTATTCCCGCCCGGTCACCGAGGCGCGGGAGGCGTTGAACTTGTCGAAAGCGTCGTCGGCCACGGCGATGAAGCTCGAGGGCTTGGAGGCCAGGCGGCCCTCGGAGATCTCGAGCTTCTGGGCCGCCTTGAGCAGGGTCGATCCGTCCTCGCCGGCGACCTCGATGAGGCCTTGATAGACCAGGATCTCGGTGTCCTTGTTCTCCCGCACGTTGACGCGGTAGACGCCGCGGTCGAGGACATAGAAGGAGGAGTCGGCCGTGTGGAGCTCGATGGCCTTCTCCTTTTTCAGCGTGCCGACGATCAGGTAGACGTTCCCGGACCAGACCCGGATGCGGGCCACGTCGTCTTCCTTCTTGGGCAGGTTCAGGATGTCGACCTTGCTGTTCTCGTCGAGCCGGATGTAATTGCCCCGGCCGAAATGGATCTCCAGCCGGCCTTCCGACGTGCCGATGCGGTCGCCCTCGCTGATGGGCATGTTCAGGGCCGCCTCTTCATAGCCGAGGTCCGAGGCCCTCTGGACGAAGCCCTTGCCCTCGATAAAGCTCAGGCGGCCGACCGAATCGTTGGTGTATTTCGCGTCCTTGATCTCCTGGGTGTTCTGCGGGGTGGGCACCTGCGGGGTCGCCTGTTGCGTTTCCTGCGCGAAGGCGCCCGCCGCCACCAAGAGGATCCCGGCCGCGATCAGGGCGAGATGTTTCTTCATGGTCCTTACTCCTCTATCCATTATGCGCCTTGTGCAAATATCATGCCAATGCCCCTGCCTGGGGACCAGGGGAAATAAGGCGGGAATTTGTCCTTAAAAAGGGACGGTGCCGCGAGGCGAGGACACCTGGGGAGGTTCAGGCGTCGGGGATTGGCCAGCGCCTCCGGAAGGTCCGCAGCGGCTCTTCGAGCTCGACCATGAGGGACGGGGACATCTTCTCAACGGGATCGTCCCCGGAGGGTGTTTTTTGGGGACTGTCCCCGGAGGGGACTGTCCCTCTTGATCTGACCGGGACGGTCTTTTTGCCCGCCAGAGCCTTCAGGACCTCCATGACGCCATGGCCGAGGGACGGCAGGTCATAACCGCCCTCGAGCACCAGGGCCAAACGGCCGGAGGCGGTCCGGGCGGCCATGTCCGTCAAGGCCCGGGCCAGACGGCCGAAGCCCGCCGCAGTCACGGCCATGCCGCCGAGCGGATCGCCGGCCGCGATGTCGAACCCAGCGCTGGAGATGATGAACTCCGGCTGGTACTCCGCCGCGATCGGGGCCAGGACCTTCTCGAAGATGTAGAGGAAGTCGGCGTCGGTCTTGCCTGCCAGCAGAGGGATGTTCAGGTTGTAGCCGTGGCCTTCGCCGTGGCCGAAGAAGCGGGCCGCCCCGGTGCCCGGGTAGAGCGGCGACTGGTGGGTCGAGACGTACATCACGTCCCGCCGCTCATAGAAGGCGTGCTCGGTGCCGTTGCCGTGGTGAAGGTCCCAATCGACGACGAGGACGCGGCGCAGGCCGTGCCGGCGGAGGAGATGCTCGGCGCCGATCGCGGCGTTGTTGAAGAAGCAGAAGCCCATGGCTCGCGACGCCTCGGCATGATGGCCGGGCGGCCGGACCAGGGCGATCGCGTTGGGCACGGCCCCGTCCATGACCCGATCGAGCGATTCGAGGAAGCCTCCGGCGGCGAGCCGGGCCGTCTCCCACGTCATGGGGCCGGCGGTCGTATCGGCGTCCATCGGCACGGTCTTCCCGGCCGTGGAGCGGACGAGATCGATGTAGCCCCGCTCGTGGACCCAGCCGAGCTCCTCTTCGGTGGCCGGCCGGGGCGGGATCGCGGTGAAGGAAACGGGAGGGTCGGTTTCGAGGAGCCGCAACAGGACCTCGATGCGGGCCGGCGACTCCACGTGGGCCGCGCCCATGTCATGGTCCATGTAGCGCCGGTCAATGACGACGCCGGGCTTCATCGTCCCTCCAAGACGGGGTCAGACCTATACCTTTTAACTTTTCCCGCTATCGAGGGCGACAAGTGGCGCGGGCCAATAAAGAGAAAGTTAAAAGGTATAGGTCTGACCCCGTCCGGATTCATCTCTTCTTTAGGGCTCGACGGGGCCGGGGCAGGCGTCCCCAGCCGCGTCCTTCTTGGGGAAGAACCTTTCCAATTCCTCCGGCTTGGGCTTCGGCGTCGACAGGCTGACGATCACGAGGGCGCCGAGCGACGCGATGAGGGCCGGGTAGATGAGCGGGATGCCCCACGGGTCGCCGTCGGGCGCCGGCACGCCGGGGATCTTGGACAGGATGAAGAAGGCCAAGCAGACCACGGTCCCGGTGATGATCGAAGCCAGGCCGCCGGCCTTGGTCACGCGTTTCCAGGCCAGGGCGGCGATGAGCGCGGGCGTGATCGCGACACCGTAGATCGTGTAGGCAAAGAAGCTCATCTCCAAGACCGACTTGAGCTGGGTGGCCAGCAAATAGGCGATGACGCCGATGGCCACGATCAGGACCTTCTGCAACGCGACCATCTTCTTGGGATCGGCGTCCTTCTTCATGAAGCGCTGGTAGATATCGCGCACGAGCGTCGTCGAGGGCGATAGAAGGTAGTTCATGCCGGTCGAAATGACGACCGCGCAGGCCGCGCCGAGGAGCAGCACGCCGACCGGGAAGGGCACGAGCTGCTTCGCGGCCATCAGCACGACCTTGCCTCCGGCCTTGGGCACGCTCAGGTCGATCTGGCCCTTGAGCTTGCTGAAGGCGAAGACGGCGATGACGACGACGATGGTCTCGACGAAGATCGTGCCGACCGTCCACCAGGCCACGGCCTTCTTGGCGTCCCGGCCCGACTTGGCGCTGTAGAACTTCTGGTACATGCTCTGGACGCCCAGCAGCAGGAACATCGTCGAGAGGAAGTAGCCGATGGCTTTGAGCCAAGGATGGACGCCGAACTGGCTGTTGACCACCGCGAAGTAGCCGGACGGGAGCGCGGCCTTGGCCGCCGGCAGGCCGCCCGAGGCCGTGATGACGAAGGGCACGGCCAGCAGGCAGGCCAGGACGATGATGATGCCGTTCGGGAGGTCCGTGTAGGCGATCGCGACCATGCCGCCCAGGGCGGTGAAGAGGATGACGAACCCGGCCGCGATGATCGTGCCGTTGGCCTCGGAGATCTTGCCGTCGGTGATGACGTTGAGGATGAAGCCGCCGGCCACGAACTGGTAGGAGACGATCGAGACGAAGGACAGGATCAGGGCGACGGCCCCGAACAGCCGCGCCGCCGGCCCGTAGCGGACCTCGAGGACGTCGCCGACCGTGTATTGCCCGAAGGTGTGGATCTTGGCGGCCAGGAAGTAGATCAGGATGATCCCGACCCAGGCGCCGCCGGCGAGCCACAAGGCGGAGAACCCGGCCTTGGAGGCGAACTCGGCCCCGCTGATGAACGTGCCCGAGCCGATCCAGGTGCAGATCAGGGTGAAGACCATGACCTGCCACTTGAGGCTCCGTCCGGCCACCATGAACTGTTCCTGGCTCTTGATCCGCCGGGACCGGATGAAGTTGAGGACCGTGAGCGCGATGAGATACGCGAGGATGATGATGAGGTAGGTCGACATCCGCCCTCCTTCGGGCCGGACCGGTCCGGCCTCAGACTTGGAGATCGGGCGGCAGCTCGCCGCCCTTCCGCTCGAGCTTGACCGATAGCAGCCGGGTCATGTTCGGCTCGGCCATGGTCGTGCCGTAGATGTAGTCGGCCACTTCCATCGTCTTGTAGTTGTGGGTGATGATGATGAACTGGGTCTGGTGCTTGATCGTCTTCATCAAGTCGAGGAAGCGGGCCAGGTTGACGTCGTCGAGGGCCGCGTCGACCTCGTCCAGGAAGCAGAAGGGCGAGGGCCGGTAGCGGAACAGGGCGAAGAGGAACGCCAGCGAGGTCAGGGACTTCTCGCCGCCCGAGAGGAGCGACAGGTTCTGGACGCGCTTGCCCGGCGGCTGGGCCACGATCTCGACGCCGCTCTCGAGCGGGTTGTCCGGCTCGAGCAGCTTGACCTCGGCGTTGCCGCCCTTGAAGAGGGCCGTGAAGAGCTCGGCGAAATTCTTGTTGACCTGCTCGAGGGCCTTGGCGAACTGGTCCTTGCTCTCCTCGTCGATCTTCTTGATGGCCTCGACCGTCGAGGTGATCGAATCGCGGAGGTCCTGCCGCTGCTGGGTCAGGAACTCGAAGCGCTTCTTCTGCTCGGCGAACTCCTCCTCGGCCATCAGGTTGACGGCCTTGAAGCGGGCGATGGCCTCCCGCGCTTCCTCGAGCTCCTTCTCCACGTCCTCGTCGGTCATCTCGGCCAGGGGCCGCCATTTCTTGAGGGTCCGGCGGGTCTTGACGGCCTGAGGCGCTTCGGCCCCGGCCTCGGCCGGCGCCGCGGCTTCGGCCGCGGGCTGGCCCTCGTCGCTGCCAGCCTCGTCGGCCCCGTTCTCCCCGATCTCCTCCTCGCCAAGGTCCTCGGCTTCGGCCTCTTCGGCGGCGGGGGAGGGGGCGCCGATCGGCGCGACGGTCTGGGCCTCGGCCCGGAGCTCGGCGATGGTCTTCTTGAGCTCCTGCCAGCACATCTCGTCGAGGTTGACCAGGTCGCGCTCGACCTCGGCCTTGCGGATCTCGTGGCGGATGCGCTCGTTCTTGGCCTCTTCTTCGGCCTCACGGCTTTTCTGGACGGCCGCCTCGAGGCCTTCGAGCGCCTTGCGGGCGTCGTCGAGACGGCCTTCGGTCGCTTCGAGCCCGGTCTCGGCCGCGGCCCTCTCCTCGGCCAGCGTCCGGCCGCTCTCCCGCAGGGCGGCGATCTCCTCGCGCAGGCGGGCCTGGTCCTCGTCGCCCTTCAGGATGTCGTTTTCGAGCGTTTGGATCTTGGAGGTCGCGGCTTCCTTGCGCTTCTCGGCGGTCCGGATCTGGTCGCCGAGGCCGTTCATCCTCTCCTGGACGACGTCAAGCCCGGACTTGGCCTCGAAGAAGCGCCGTTCGAGGGCCGCCTCCCGGGCGGCGAATCCCGCCTGGTCGTGTTCCTGGCCTTCGATCTCCTGTCTCAGCGAAAGGACTTCGGCCTCGAGCCGGGTCAGCCCTTCGCCGGTGCCCCGAAGGACCTCCTCGAGCCGCTGCTTTTCGCCGCGGAGGACCTCGATCTCCCGGCCGAGGATCGACCGCGTGGCGCGGATCTTCTCGCCGTCGCCGAGCCCGTACCGGTGCTCGCGCTCGCGGTCCTGGATGATGCGTTCGGTCCGTTCGAGCTCATCGCGGACGGCGGCCAAATCCCGCTCGACGGCCGCGACGGCCTTCGATCTTTCTTCGATCTCGGCCGCGACCGGCAGGGACTCGGACTCCAGGCGCGCCGCCTCGGCCTCGAGCCGTCGGATCTCGGAAGCGAGGGCGACGGCGCCTTCGGCCTTTTGGCCCAGCTTGAGGAGCCCCGAAGCCAGGAGCAGGTCGCCCGCCGGCGTCAGATAGTTGAGCTCCGGATGGTCGATCCAGGCCTTGACCGCCTCGCCCGCGTCCCGGACGATGACGGCGTCCTCGAGGCCAGCCAGGCGGCCCTTGAGCCGCTCATCAGGCTCGATGAGGCTCTTGAGAAGCCCGATGACCCCGGGGCGCGCCAGGACCTCGGCCGGAACCGCGGGCCGGGCCGCGGCTGGGACGAGCAGGTAATTGCCCCGCAGGCCCGCCGGCAATCCGCCGACGAGCTCCTCGGCCGGGATGACCCGGGACCGGGCGCCTTCGCGCCAGAACGCATCGAACAGGACGGCGTTCTCGGGGCTCGTCCGGATGAGATCGGCCAGGATGCCGAGGCCGCCCGGCACGTCGGCCGGGCTGTCCTCGCGGGCCTTCTCGTCGATCCGGCGCAGGGCTTGGAGATGATAGGCCGTTTCGTCGCGCTTCGACTTGAGGGCTTCCAGCCGCCGGCGGGCCTCCTCGGCGGCGTTCTGGGCCGCGCCGAGGCCCGTCTTGAAGTCCTCGGCCCGGCTGACCAGGGCCTCGCGCAGGGCCCGGACCTCGGCGATGTCGCGCTCGAGGGCGGCCGTGCGGCCGGCGCTCTCGACGAGGGACGTGTCTTGCTCCGCGAACTGGGCGGCCAGCTTCTCGTCCTGGCGGGCGAGGAGCTCGAGCTCCTTCTCGGTCTTGACGTTCTCGTTCTTGATCTCGGTCAGGGCCTGGATCGTCTGGAGGTAGAACCCTCTCAGGCGTTCGACCTCGCGGCCGGCGAAGAGGCGCGCTTCGCGGGCGGCGGCGAGGTCCGTCTCGGCGATCGACGCCTCGGACCGGCTGGCCGCGAGCGACCCTTCGTGGCCGCCCAGCCGGCCCCGGAGCTCTTCGATCTCCCGGGTGAGGTAGAGCACGTCCTCGAGGAGCTCGTTGCGGTCGCTCTGGGCCCGCTTCTTCTTGTCCTCGAAGAACTCGATGCGCTTGGACTCGCGCTCGATGTCGCTCTCGATCCGGGCGGCCCGGGACTTGAGCCCGAAGACGCGTTCCTGACCGTCCTTGAGGGCTCTTTCCAGCTCCCAGAGCTCCTTGCGGCGGGCGGCGGCGTCCCTTTCCTCGCTCTTGAGGAGGGCCGTTGCGTCGGTCTCACGCTTCAGGCCGGCGTCGTAGAGGGCCGCGGCCTCCTGCTGGGACCTTTCGAGCACGACGAGCTTCCGTTGGTAATGATGCGAGGTCAGCTCGCGGATGCGCTCGCGCAGGCGCCGGTAGCGGTTGGCGGCCTGGGCCTGGCGCTGGAGGGAGTTCTTGGCCTTCTCGACCTCGATGATGATGTCCTCGAGGCGGATGAGATTCTGTTCGGTGCTGTCGAGCTTCGATTGGGCCTGGCGCTTCTTGTCCTTGTAGTAGGCCGTGCCCGCGGCTTCCTCGATGAACACCCGCTTCTCGTTCGGCTTGGAGGTGACGAAATTGCCGATCGAGCCCTGCTCGATGACGAAATAATCGGAGGCCCCGATGGCGTGCTTCCAGAGCTCGTCCTGGATGTCCTTGAGACGGACGGTCTTGCCGTTCATCCGGTATTCGTTTTCGCCGGAGCGGAAGGCCCGGTGGGAGATGGTCATCTCTTCATCGTCGCCGGCCAGGCTCAGGACGGAGTCGGCCATGGACAGGGCCGGGCGCTTGGCGTTGCCCGAGAAGATGACCTCCTCGGTCCGATCGCCGCGGACGACCTTCTGGCGGCGGCCGCCGAGAGACCAAAGCATGGCATCGACGAGATTGGACTTGCCCGTGCCGTTGGGGCCGACGATGGCCGTGATGCCGGGGTGGAAGACGATCTTGGTGCGCTCGGCGAAGGATTTGAATCCCTGAAGCTCGAGCTTCTTGATGATCATGCTCATGATAAAAAGGCGCTTTCAGTCGAGTCGGCCCGACCCCCTGGGCCGAGCGAGAGGGCTATTGTAAGCGAATCGCCCCCTTTTTGGAATAGGGGCTGTCCCCGGAGGGGACTGTCCCTCTTGTCTTGGGAATAAGAGCGCCCCTGAATTGTATTCAGTATGGAAGCGCAAGCTCCCGAGATTCTCCGGAAAGGAGGCGAAGATGTTCCAAGATGCCCTGTTCGTCCCGGACCGGAATTGGCGGACGCGGGCGGCGGCCTTGCCGATCGCGACGCTGGCCCACGCCCTGGCCCTGACGCTCCTCGTGATGCTGCCTCTGTTGCGCCTCGGCGATCTGCCGAAGGTCGACATTTCGGACGTGATCGTCGTGCCGGCGCTTCCGACGACGCCGCTGCCGCCGCCGAAGGCGAGAACCGGCAACCCCGGGGCGCGCATCAAGGCCCGCCATATGGCGATCTCTTCGGGCGAGTCCTGGCGGCTGGCCCCCGTTGAGATACCTCAAGGGATCGTCGAGGAAAGCTTCGGGGCGGGCGGCGCGGAAAATGGGATCCCGGGCGGCGTCGATTATGGGGCAGGGGAGGGCGTCACCGCCAACCTGCTGGGGGCCGACCTTTACCAGCTGGTCGGCAAGCCCGCCGAACCTCCCGTCCGCGCCGTCGGTGACGTCAAGTCGCCGCGGCTCATCCGGCGCGTCGAGCCCGGGTACCCCGAACTGGCCCGGCAGGCCCACCAGCAGGGGGTCGTCATCCTCGAAGCCACGACCGACATTTATGGCCGGGTTGTCGCTGTCAGGGTCCTCCGTTCGCTGCCGCTTCTCGACCAGGCCGCCATCGACGCCGTCCGGCAGTGGGTCTACGAGCCCCTGCTCCTCAACGGCCGTCCGCGGCCGGTGACTTTCACCGTGACCGTCACCTTCGTCTTGAAGAACTGACGCCGGACTGAACGATCGTCTCCTCGGGAGACTGAGGAGGGACTGTCCCCGAATGGGGACTGAGGGACTGTCCCCGGAGGGGGACTGTCCCTCTTGTCTGAGAGCTGACGAGATCCCTCGGGCGTGCGCCCCCTCCGTGTACCCCCTAATTTGACAGGGAACCCCGTTTCGTTTAACTTACTTAGGCCTCCCAAGCCAGCGTAGCTCAGTCGGTAGAGCAGCTGATTCGTAATCAGCAGGTCGGAGGTTCGATCCCTCTCGCTGGCTCCATCGATTTTCTCCATTTAGCGCGCCAAAATCAGGGACTTAGACCCCGAGCCAAAGCAGATCCGGGTAGCAGATCTCCGCTGGACTCGACCCCAATTCCCAAGGCAAGATTGGTATAATGGCTGTCATGAAGAAGGACGTGGTAATCATCGGTGCGGGCGCCGCGGGTCTTTTTTGCGCCGTCGAGTGCGGAAAGCGGGGCCGGTCGGTCGTCCTACTCGAACACACCGGGACCATCGGGAATAAGATCCGGATCTCGGGAGGTGGCGCCTGCAACTTCACGAACCGCTTTTCGGACGGGACCCATTTTGTTTCGTCGAACCCGCACTTCGCGAGATCCGCTCTTTCCCGTTTCACACCGCAGGACATGATGGCGCTCCTCGAGCGCCACAAGATCCGGATCGTTGAAAGAAAATGGGGCCAGCTTTTCACCCGGGACGGGGCAGGATGGATCGTGAAAATGTTTCAAGACGAATGCGCCCGGGCGAAAGTCGAGACCCAACTCCATTGCCGAATATTGGCAGTTTCAAAAAGAGAGCTGTTTGAAGTTGTTTCCAGCCAGGGCCATTTTGAGTCTGAATCGCTTGTGATCGCGACCGGAGGCCTCGCTAGGCCGAAGATCGGGGCCACGCCCTTAGGTTACCAACTCGCCCGGCAATTCGGGATGAATGTCATCGAACCTGTTCCCGCTTTGGTCCCACTTTTGTGGAGCGAAAACGATCAAAATAGTTTCAGGGACTTGTCGGGACTCGCTTTCGATACGATCGTGAAATGCGGACGCCATCGTTATCGGGAAAATATTCTTTTCACGCACCGAGGATTGAGCGGGCCCGCCATTCTGCAAATATCTTCGCATTGGAAAGAAGGCCAGGCGATCTCGATCGATCTGTTTCCCGAAAGCGATATCTATCGGGAATTGATGATCCATCGGAGAGAAAAAACGGAGATGAGCACTTTTCTCGCCTCGTTTTTGCCGAAACGGTTCGCTAAAAAATGGTGCGGGCTCTATTTCCCTTCCAAGCCCTTGAACCGGACCTCTGAAAAAGAATTCAGATCGGCCGCGGAACGATTGCACGATTGGCAGGTGACGCCTCAAAAAAAGGACGGATACGGCGCCGCCGAAGTGACGGGCGGGGGGGTGGACACAGACGAAGTCTCCTCCAAAACCATGGAATCCAAAAAAATGCCCGGCTTGTTTATCGCGGGGGAAGTGCTGGATGTGACGGGCGAACTGGGAGGATACAATTTGCAGTGGGCGTGGTCTTCGGGCTGGGCTGCTGGCCAATTCGCCTGAAGGATGCCGATATTAACAGGCTTTATAAGAACTCAAATGTCATCTATCGACCTTTTTTATCATCCGGAGCCTCGGGCCCAATAAGCTCGGTGGCTTTTCCTTGGCTTAAACTTTTGGGATCCTCCGCTCCCTTGGCTATTTTCTGATCTCGGTTTCCGCTTCCTTCGATGCCCTTTTCTGTCGGCTCGCGCTTCTTCGATTCCAGACGCTTCTTTGTCGTTAGCTTCGCGGTCTTCTGCCATTTTGCCTCTCTCGCGATCTCCGCCTTTCCCCTCGCCACCCTGTATGCTGAGGCCGTTAAGCTTATTTTTGCCATGATGCTGAAACCTCCTTACTGTTCTTGCCAGAATTGCCCATTCATCATCCAAGCCACTCAAGAAGGGCGCGAACACTCCCGGTGGCCAGGGCGATGCTCGAATCCGCCCCCAGTTCCGGTCCCTTGGCCAATAAGCGAAGAGAGGCAATCCCTCCGAAATTACCGCCTTTGCCGTGGACAGACCAGACCGGGGCCGAGTGTTTCGTGGTTGGAAGTTGAGCCACTCGGGATTACACAGACAACTCAGTATATCACAATCCTACGGTCGGCATCAGAGCCGCGCGTGCGCCCCGCCTTGCGGGTGCCTTCAAACTCGTTTGATAAAAGGGGAGTATCAGCGGCGCCGCAGGTGAGCACAATCTGAGCACAGGCGATTGGGCGCACCACCAAAATACATTTATTATAAGCAGGTTGAGAAGCTAGGCCAGTTGGTTCGTAATCAGCAGGTCGGAGGTTCGATCCCTCTCGCTGGCTCCAGCCATGCTTCCCCAACGGCAGTGGCGTTCCTCACGTTGACTTCCCTCCCGGGCGGCGTTATCCTTGCGCCAAGCCGGAAAGTCATCGGGCCATGAAATGCCCCCAGTGTCACGCCGATAATCCCGATACGTCCCGGTTCTGCGGCAGCTGCGCCGCGCTCCTAGGCCAGGATAGCACGCCCATCGACTCCTTGACGAAAACTATTCAAATTCCTGCCCATGCGCTTTCAAAGGGCACCCTCATCGCCGGGAAGTACCGGATCGTCGACGAGATCGGCCGGGGCGGAATGGGGATCGTCTACAAGGCCGAAGACATCGTCCTTCAGCGCACCGTCGCCCTCAAATTCCTCCCGGCGCAGTGGACGGCCGATCCCGAAGCGAGAGAGCGGTTCGTCCACGAGGCTCGGGCTGCGTCGGCCCTCGACCACTCCAACATCTGCAACATTCATGAGATCGGAGAGGCCGCAGACGATCGGATGTACATCGCCATGGCCTTCTATGAAGGGAAGAGCCTGAGGGAAAAGATCAAGCAAGGTCTCCTGAAGCAGGAGGAAGCCCTGGACATCGCCGTCCAGGCGGCCACGGGCCTGGCCAAAGCCCACCAGAAAGGCATTGTCCACCGCGACATCAAGCCGGCCAACATGATCATCACGTCCGACGGTGTGGTGAAGATCTTAGACTTCGGCCTGGCCAAGCTCGCCGGCCAGATCAAGCTGACCCGCGAGGGAACGACCGTGGGCACGGTCGCCTACATGTCTCCGGAGCAGGCGAAAGGCGAAGCCGTCGACCAGCGCACCGACATCTGGTCGCTGGGAGTTGTCCTCTACGAGATGCTCTCGGGGATCCTCCCGTTTAAAGGGGATTACGAGCGGACGTTGATCCATTCGATCCTTAACCAGGAGCCGGAACGCCTGGGCGGGCGCCGGAAAGACCTCCCTGCGGGCCTGGAGAATATCGTCTTCAAGGCCTTGTCCAAGGATCCCATTGACCGATACCAGAGCATGGACGAGCTGGTCGAGGACCTCCAATCGGTCGTGGCGGGCTTGCAGCCGGTCCGGGCCTCCTCCATGTTCCTCCGCGGCCGGTTCCTGGGGCTCAAGAAGGTCTTCGCCTACCCGGCGATGGCGGGAATATCGATTCTGGCCATCGTCGCGTGGCTTCTCATCTTCCCCAAACGCGGCCAGGCCTTCGATTCGATCGCCGTCCTGCCCATCGAAAACCTCACGGGTGACCCCGGCCAGGAATACTTCGTCGACGGCGCCACCGATGAGCTGATCGGGCAGCTGGCCCAGATCGGCTCCTTGCGCGTGATCTCCCGCACGTCGGTCATGAAATACAAGGCGCTGAAGATACCCGTGCCGGAGATCGCCCGCGAGCTTAACGTGAAGGCCGTCGTCGAGGGGACCGTGCATCGGGTCGGCGACAGAGTGCGGATCCGGGTGGAGCTGATCAAGGCCCTGCCCGAAGAGCGAAACATCTGGAACCAGACCTACGACCGGGCCATGGCCGACGTGCTTGTCATGTATAGCGAAATGGCGCGAACGATCGCAGGCAAGATGCAGGTCAAGCTGGCCCCGCAGGAAGAAACGCGTCTGGCGGCCGTCCACCAGGTCAATCCCGAGGCCTACCAGGCCTATCTCCAAGGCCAGTTTCACTGGTACAAGCTCACCCGACCGGACCTCGACAGCGCGCTTCAGTATTTCGAATTGGCCTTGGCCAAGGACCCCGGCTACGCCCAAGCCTATGCGGGAATTGCCAGCGTTTGGATCGGGCGCCAGCAACAGGGCTTTGTTCCAACCCGCGAATCGGCGCCGAAAGCGAAGGCGGCCGCCGCAAAGGCCCTGGAGCTCGACAGCATGCTCGCGGAAGTTCATGAAACTCTGGCGGGCATCAGAACATGGACAGATTGGGATTGGGAAGGCGGGGAGGCGGAGTACCGTCGGGCGATTGAACTCAATCCCAACCTCCCGGGGCCACGCGCCAGTATCTCGCATTTATTGAACATCCTGAAGCGCCCCGAGGAGGCGATGACGCAAATCCAGCGGGCCCTCGAATTGGATCCTCTCAATGCGTTGTTCCGGGGTCATTACGCCATGGACCTGATGTACGCGCACCGGTATGACGACGTCATCGCCGTGATCCGCGAAACGCTCAAAACCTCGCCGAACGACCCCATCGCGTTGTCAACTCTCCGGTCCGCCTACCACATGAAACGCATGTACCCTGAAGCGATTGAAGCGTGGAAAGCGTCGTATGCCGCGAGGGGGGATGAAGCGGCTGAGGAGGCCCTGGCGCGCGGCTTCAAAGAAGGCGGTTACCCGAGAGCTTTGCAGCGTGTGGCCGAGACACTGGCGGCGCGGGCGCGGACAGCCTATGTGCCGGCCTGGCAGATCGGCACGCTCTATACCCGGGCCGGGATGAAGGATGAAGCCCTCGACTGGCTGGAGAAGGCTTATCAAGCTCATGATCCCAACATGCCTTATATCAGCGTGGATCCCATATTTGACGACATCCGGGACGATCCGCGCTTCAGGGATCTTCTGCGCCGGATGAACCTGGAATACTGACCTCCATGGAAACTCCAGGAATTCTTCTTAAAAACCCCAATTCGGCTATAATAGTTAAAAGACATCGCAAATTTTCGAGGGAGGAAATCATGAAGCGTTTTGGCCTGGCCATCGGTGTTATCCTGGTCCTGGCTCTCGTCTTAGCTCTGCCTTCCCCATCATCCGCCCAGGGGCCTAAAGTGGCGGCAAGCCTCAAAGCTAGCGTGATGCAAAGGTTGGGAACGGATTGCGATATCACCATCGATTACAGCCGGCCCGGGGTCAAGGGCCGGAAGATCTGGGGCGGCCTGGTCCCATACGGCATGACCCCTGGAAATCAATATTCCAAGAACAAGCCCTTTCCCTGGAGGGCCGGCGCCAACGAGAACACGACCATTGAATTCAAGAAGGACGTCCTCGTCGAGGGGAAGCCTCTTCCGGCCGGGAAGTACGGCCTCCATATGATCCCCGGCGAAAAGGAATGGACGATCATCTTCAGCAAGAAGAACGCCGACTGGGGAAGCTTCGCCTACGACCAGGCCGAGGATGCCCTCCGCGTCACGGTCACTCCCGTCATAGCCCCCCACCAGGAGTGGTTGATGTTCGGGTTCGATGATCTGGCCGGGACATCGGCGACCGCCTACCTCCACTGGGAACAGCTGAAAGTCCCCTTCAAGATCCAGGTCGCGAAATAGCTGCAGCAGGGTCTCCCGGAACGGCTTAACTGGGGCGCGCACGCGTTGCGGCCGATGAACGGGACTATCCTCAAGAAGCTCATCACCATGGCCGTGGGATTGGCCCTGTTTCCCAGCATTCACGGGCTGGCCCAGCCGGCCGGGATCGTCGGTTCCGCCGATCTCGAGATCGCGCTTCACAAGCTCGACGTCCTCGGCAGCGTCCTCTACGTGGCCGCCCACCCGGACGATGAAAACACGGCCGTCCTGTCTTATTTCTCGAAGGGGCTAAAATTCCGGACGGCCTACCTGTCCCTTACGCGCGGCGAAGGCGGCCAGAATCTGATCGGCCCCGAGCAGGGCGCCGAGATCGGCATCATCCGGACCCAGGAGCTCCTGTCGGCCCGCCGGATCGACGGAGCCGAACAGTACTTCACGCGCGCCGTCGATTTCGGCTATTCCAAAACGGCCGAGGAGACATTCGAGTTTTGGGGAAAAGAAAGAGTCCTGTCGGACATCGTCTGGGTGATCCGGAAGTTCCGGCCGGACGTGATCATCACCCGCTTTACCCCGGACAACGCCGGCGGCCATGGCCACCACCGGGCGTCCGCGATCCTGGCCCAAGAGGCCTTCGCCGCCGCCGCTGACCCGGCGAGATTCCCGGAACAACTGAAGTATGTGTCGCCATGGAAGGCCAGGCGGCTGTTCTGGAACGGTTTTCCCCAGGCCAAGGACGAAACCCGGAACATGTTGCGGCTCGACACGGGCGAATACAATCCGCTGCTGGGGAAATCCTATAACGAGATGGCCGCGGAGGGCCGTTCCCAACATAAGAGCCAGGGATTCGGCTCGGCCGCGCGACGCGGCACCCAGTACGAATATTTCGATCTCCTGGCCGGGGAGCCGGCGAAGAACGGCCTTTTCGAGGGGATCGACGTCACTTGGGACCGCGTCCCTGGCGGACACAAGGTGGGTGTCCTCCTCGCCGAAACCTCGAAGTCGTTCGATCCGGAGCGTCCATCAAAGTCCATCCCCGGCCTGCTGGCTGTCTATGGAGAATTGGCCAAGCTCCCCGACGAGAATTGGGTCCGTCTCAAGAAAGAGGAATTGGCCCGCGTCATCCAGGCCTGTGGCGGGATCTGGATGGAGGCCATGGCCGGTGATTTCGCCGCAGCGCCGGGGGACGAGATCCATGTCAAAACGACGATCATCAACCGGTCCGACAAGCCCTTCGCCATCCACAGCCTGAGCTTCCCGAAACTGGGGCCGGAGACGATCCTCGACCGGACCCTCAATGACAACGAGCCCGCGGTCATCGAAGACACCCTCAGGATCCCCAGGGATTTTCCGCTGTCTCAGCCCTATTGGCTGGACGCCGCTCATCAGGAGGGTCTCTTTTCGGTCGGAGACCAGAATCTCATCGGACTCGCTGAAAACCCGCCTGCCATCGTCGCCAAGATCACGCTCACCGCCGACGGCCATCTCCTGGAATATTCCCTCCCCCTGGCCTTCCGCTGGACGGACCAGGTCAACGGCGAGCTCCTGCGGCCCTTCGAGGTCCGGCCGCGCCTGACGATCAAGATCGACGATAAGGTCCAGATCTTCGCCGGCCTTAGTTCCAAGAGGATCAAGCTCCGGCTGAAGAGTCAATCCCCGAACGTGGCCGGTGAAATCCGGCTCAAGGGGCCGGACCGGTGGAAAGTCAGCCCGGCCAGCCTGTCTTTTTCACTGGCCGGCAAATATGAAGAGTGCGAGGTCGCGTTTGACGTGACCCCGCCGAAGGCCGCCGACGAGAGCGACCTCGTGGCGGAAGCCGAGGTCGGAGGCGAGACGATCAGCCGGGAGCTGGTCGAGATCTCCTACCCTCACATTCGCCGCCAGGTCTATTTCCCAGAGAGCCGGTTCAAGGTCGTCAAGCTGGACATCAAAACGGACGGGAAGAGGATCGGCTACATCATGGGGGCGGGGGACGAGATCCCCAACGCCCTTCGAAATCTCGGCTATGACGTCCTCGAGCTCGGCGACGACATGGTCGAAAACGCGGACCTCTCTCCCTTTGACGCCATCATCGCCGGGGTCAGGGCCTATAACACGCGGGACGTCCTCAAGCTCGCGAATGAGAGGCTTCTCCAGTACGTCGAGCGCGGCGGGACGCTCGTCGTCCAGTATAACGTGGCCTCCGGCTCGCTGGCCGACCGCATCGGCCCTTATCCCTTCACGATCGGGAGGGACCGGGTGAGCGTCGAAACCGCGCCGGTCGTCTTTCTGGCTCCCGATCATCCGCTCCTCAACCTTCCCAACAAGATCACGCCCGCGGATTTCGAGGGCTGGATCCAGGAGCGGGGCCTGAATTTCGCCTCCCAGTGGGACGAACGATATGAGACAGTCCTCGCCTGCCACGATCCCGACGAGCCCGACAAGAAGGGCGGCCTGCTCTACACCCACTACGGGAAAGGGATCTTCATCTACACCGGCTATGCCTGGTTCCGGCAGCTGCCGGCCGGCGTGCCGGGCGCGTATCGGCTTTTCGCCAACATCATTTCGGCGGGGAAAACCACTGGAAAACCACCCGACGGAAAGAACTGAGGGCGAGCGGGAGCGGCCTCCTTTCTTCTCGTCGTGGGGACGCCTGTACGCAGCCGTCCTGTTGAATCTGGCCCTCCAGATCCTTCTCTTCTATATTTTCACCAAGGCATTCAGGTAGATGACGGCTCCGACGCGCCTCATGCATCTCCCGCGCCTGGCCGAGGACTATATCTACGCCTTTGACAAGGTGCAGGAGTTTTATAACGGCGACTTCCGGGACCCCGCCGCCTTCGAGCGTCAGGCCGAACGATCCCGTTTGCGTCCTATCGTCCGGGAAGACCTGGCCGCGGTCCTGACCGAACAGAACAGGAGCTACGGCTGCGGGACCGAAACTCTCGACGCAATCGGGAAGTTCGTCGGGGACAAAGCCGGCGCCGTGGTCACGGGACAGCAGGTCGGGCTCTTTTCCGGGCCGCTCTACACGATCCACAAGGCGATGACCGCGATCAAACTTGCGGACGCGCTCGAGCGTCGCGGTCTCGGCAGCATGGTGCCGGTCTTTTGGATGGCCTCCGACGATCATGATCTCGCCGAGATCGATCATATCGCCCTGATGGACAGGGACAACAAGCTCCGCGAGATCCGCTGTGAGGTGGCTTCGCGCGAAACGAAGGTCCCCGTTTCGAAGGTCCTCTTGCCGCCGGATATCAGCGATTGCCTCGAGCGGCTGAAGGCTCTGACCCCGGACACCGAGTTCAAGGCGGACATCCTGGGCTCCTTGAGCGAAGCCTACCAGCCCGGCCGCTCCTACGTCGAAGCGTTCGCCCGCTGGATGACGCGCCTGTTCAAGTCCCGCGGCCTCGTCCTTGTCGACGCCAGCCATCCCCGCCTGAAAGAGATGGGGCGCGACGTCTTTTGCCGCGAGATCGCAGACGAGTCGCCTTCGACCCGGCAAGCTGTTGTGGCATCCGAGCGGCTGCGCCAGGCCGGCTACGAGGCGCAGGTCCCCCTCCACGAAGGGATCCTCAACCAGTTCTACACGGAGGGGGAGCGCCAGACCATCCAGTGGAAAGACGGCATCTTCGCGATCAAGGGGCAGCCGTCGCTCGAATCGAAGGAGGCACTTCTCCGGTTGGCCGGGGAACGGCCCTTCCTGTTCAGCCCGAATGTCCTTCTTCGTCCTTTGTACCAGGACTCCGTCCTGCCGACCGTTGCCTACATCGGCGGTCCGTCCGAGATCGCCTATTTCGGCCAGCTGAAAGGCGTTTACGAGACCTTCGGACTGCCGATGCCGGTGATCTATCCGCGGAAAAGCGTCACCATCGTAGAAAGGAAGATCGACCATATCCTGAAGAAATACCATTTGAGCGTCCCCGACCTCTGGCGCAACGCCGCCGGCGCGATCGGGGCCATCGCCAAGGAGGAGATCCCAGATTCCGTGGGCCGGACCCTACTCCGCGTCCGCGACGACTTCGAGCGGGACTACGCTTCCCTGAAAGCGGAGATCCTGGCCTTCGATGCCGGCCTGGCCCCATCCGTCGATCTGGCCAAGGGGAGAATGACCCAGCAGCTGGATTTCATGCAAAAAAAGGTCCAGCAGGCGGCCAGAAAACGAAATGACATCGCGGTCCAGCAGCTCCGAAAGGCCGTCGACAGCCTTTACCCGTACCAGCGTCTTCAGGAAAGGGTCTTCAATATCGTGCCGTATTTGATCAAATACGGCTCCCGGTTCATCGATCAGCTTGACCAGGCCATCGATATCGATGCGGTCGATCACCAATTCCTCGTGATGTGAAGGATCCTGTCCGAAAAGGAGACGGCTATGGATTTGGACGCTCTGGCGTTTGGGGCCCACGCTGATGACGTGGAACTCGGCTGCGGCGGCACGCTGGTCAAACTGTCGGGACTGGGCCACAGCACGGGCGTTGTTGTGCTGACCCGGGGGGAGATGGCGACGCAGGGCAGTGCCGAGATCCGGGGCCGGGAGTTCACGAACGCCGCGACGATCCTGGGCCTGAAGGTCCATCGGATGTTGGACATCCCCGACGGGCGGGTCGAGGTGACGTGGGAGAACAAGCTCAAGATCATCGGCGTTCTGCGCGCCCATAAGCCGAAAATCGTTTTCGCGCCCTATTGGGTCGACCGTCACCCGGACCACGAGCAGGCCTCGCATCTTGTGCGCCAGGCGGCCTACCTCTCGGGATTGAGGAAGATCGAAACGGATGAGCCGCCCTTCCGGCCCTATAAGATCATCTATTATCAGACTCGGTTTGAGTTCACCCCCTCCTTTATTGTCGATATCTCCGGCGTGCACGACGTGAAGATGAGGGCCGTCCGGGCCTATGGATCCCAATTCCACCGTCCCGGCCAGGCCGAACCCGGGAGCGACGGAACGCTCATCGGCCGGCCCGAATTCCTGGACTCCATCGAGATCCGGGCCAGGCACTACGGCGCCCAGATCGGCGCCAAGTTCGGCGAGCCCTTTCTGGTCAGGGAGGCCATCGGAGTGGAGGACCCCGTCGGATTCTTCGGACCCGAGTACCTATGGACGATCCCATGAGGTCCGCCATGAAGATCGGGATCGTCTGCTATCCGACGCACGGCGGGAGCGGGGTCGTGGCCTCGGAGCTGGCCATCGGCCTGGCCAAGAAGGGCCACGAGATCCATATCATCAGCTATGCCACGCCGTTCCGACTGCGCACGTTTTACCGGAATATTTTCGTCCACGAGATCGAGGTTACGACATATCCGCTGTTCAAGTATCCGCCGTACGAATTGAGCCTGGTCACCAAGCTGGTCGAGATCGCGGAGACGCGCGGCCTCGACATCATCCACGCCCATTACGCCGTGCCTCATGCCGCCAGCGCCTACCTGGCCAGGCAGATCCTCAATTCTGAGTGCTTGAAGACCATCACGACCCTCCACGGCACGGACATCACCCTCGTCGGCGCCGACCCGTCCTTTGCCCGGGTGGTCAAGTTCGCCATCGATCAATCCGACGGCGTCACGGCCGTTTCCCGCTACCTCATGCAGCGCACGGTCGAGGAATTCGACATCCGCCGCGAGATCCGGGTCATCCCCAACTTTGTCGAGATCGCCAGGCCGGCGCAGAATCGCGACCTGTGCTCACGGGAGACGCTGGCGCCGAAGGGGGAGAAGATCCTGATGCACGCGTCCAATTTCCGTCCTGTGAAACGGATCGCGGACGTTGTCCGCATCTTCGCCAGGGTCCGCGAGCGCGTCCCGGCCAAGCTCATCCTGATCGGCGACGGGCCGGAGCGGCTGTTCATCCAGCAGCTCGTTCGGGAGCTGAAGCTCAACGCCGACGTCCAGTTCATGGGTGAACAGGACCAGCTCGAGGCCCTCTTTCTCTGTGCCGATCTGTTCCTCCTGCCGAGCGAGCAGGAAAGCTTCGGCCTCACCGCCCTCGAGGCCATGAACTGCGGCGTCCCGGTGATCGGCACCGCGATCGGGGGCCTGCCCGAGGTCATCATGCACGGGGAGACAGGGTACCTGTTCCCCGTCGGCGACATCGCGGAGATGGCGGCGAGTGCCGTGGCCCTTCTCGGCGACCCGGCGAGGCACGCCCTTTTCAGGGCGCAGGCCCGGAAGCGGGCCGAGCAATTCTTTGACGCCGACCGGATCATTCCGCTTTATGAAGCCTTTTATGAAGAAATCCTGAGATCCTAGCGTATGCATTCCCTGGACTGGATCGTCCTGACGTCATTCCTCCTGTTCGTAGCCGCCTACGGAGTCTGGAAGACCCGAGGGAAAAAGGACATGCCGGGCTATTTCCTGGCCAACAAATCGACTCCCTGGTACGGCGTCACCGTTTCCATCATGGCCACCCAGGCCAGCGCCATAACCTTCCTTTCCATGCCCGGCCAGGCCTACGTCGATGGCATGCGGTTCGTCCAGTTCTATTTCGGCTTGCCCATTGCCATGGTCATCCTCTCGATCACGGCCGTTCCGCTGTTCCATAAGCTCAAGGTGTACACGGCGTATGAATTCCTGGAGCAGAGGTTTGACCTGAAGAACCGGGCCCTGGGGAGCCTCCTCTTCCTCATCCAGCGGGGGCTCGCGGCCGGATTCACGATCCTGGCCCCGGCCCTGATCATCTCCGTTATCCTCGGCTGGGATTTCCGCCTGACGATCTTCATGATCGGGGGCCTGGTCGTCCTCTATACGGCCGCGGGGGGACTGAGGCCGTCAATAAGACGCATCTTCTGCAGATGGCCATCGTGACGGTGGGCATGGGCGCGGCGTTCTTCATGATCTTCCGCCGGCTGCCGCCCGACATTTCATTTTCGAGCGCCGTCCATCTGGCCGGAAAGCTGGGCAAGCTGAATGTCGTCAATTTCACCTTCAACTGGGCGGACCGATACAATTTTTGGTCGGGCCTCATCGGCGGGGCCTTCGTAGCCCTGTCATACTTCGGGACGGATCAATCTCAGGTCCAGCGCTACCTGGCCGGACGGTCCGTCGCCCAAAGCCGCATGGGGCTCCTCGCCAACGGCGTGGTCAAGGTCCCCATGCAGTTCGTCATCCTCTTCATCGGCGCCATGATCTTCGTTTTTTACCAGTTTGTGACGCCGCCGCTGTTCTTCAACCCAGTCGAAACGGCCCATGTCAAGAACGGGGCCTACGCGGCAGCCTATACGAAGCTCGAGGCGGACTATCGAGGCCTGAGCGGGGAGAAGCAGGACCAACTCCGGCGGATGCTGACGGCCATCGATAACCACAATAAAGGGGACGAGGCCGAGGCCATGGAGAAGCTCCGGCTGGTAAAAGAATCGGAATCCGGCCTCCGGCGGGACGCCATCGACCTCGTCAAGAAGAACGATCCCCTGGCCGAGACGAACGATACGAACTACATTTTCCTGAGCTTCGTGACCCGCTATCTCCCGGTCGGACTGGTCGGACTGATCCTGGCCGCTATCCTCTCGGCGTCGATGTCGGCGTCCTCCGCCGAGCTCAGCGCCCTGGCTTCCGTCACCGTGATCGACATCTACAAGCGTCTTATAAGGCGCAACGCCCCAGACCGGCACTATGTCCGCGCGTCGAAGGCGGCCACGGTTTTTTGGGGGCTCTATGCCATCGCGTTCGCCCAATTCGCGAACCACCTCGGCTCCTTGATCGAAGCCGTGAACATCATGGGGTCCCTGTTTTACGGGACGATCCTCGGGATATTCCTCATCGCCTTCTATTTCAAGAGGATCGGCGGCAACGCGACCTTCGTGGCCGCGGTCATCGCCGAATTCACCGTGCTGGCCTGTTTCTTCTTTACGAAGATCCCTTATCTCTGGTTCAACGTCATCGGCTGTGCCCTTCTCGTGATCCTGGCCAACATCATGAATCCTATTTGGCCGGGCAGGAGGACGGGATCGCCCGCACCGGCCTGTTCCGCCTGACTCTCCCGTCTTCCTGAGACGGGATTTCGGCTTCATTAAGCGCCGAAGGCACAATGTTAGGGGGCCGGCAATAACGCGGGTCCTGCTCTCTCTTTCATTGACTTCTTCCCTCCGAAGGCTCTAGAATCGCATCGCTGATGGAAAAAGGGGACCAACTCGATTCCTGGAAAGAGATCTCTGCCTACCTCAAACGCAATATCAGAACCTGCCAGAACTGGGAGCGAGAGCTCGGTCTTCCCGTCCATCGACTCGACGGTTCGCCCAGGGCCAGGGTTTTCGCCTACACCGGCGAGCTGGACGCCTGGCGAAACGATAAGTGTCTCGAACGGGGCGACCTGCAGGCGAAAGTGAAAACCCGGCGGCTGTTCATGGTCGCCTTCGCTCTGCTCGGCATCGTCGTCCTCGGCGCCGTCGTCTTGAGATATCTCTTCCGCGGGAGCGCAGGGGGCCCTACGGCGCTCGAGAACTCCGTCGCCATCATCAGCTTCGAGAACCAGACGGGTGACGCAGCGCTCGATATCTATCGCAAGATGATCCCCAGCCTCCTGATCACGAGCCTGGAACAAACGCAGAGCTTCTATGTGATGAGCTCCGAGCGCCTCGAGGATATCCTGAAGCAGATCGGCAAGGACGGCGCGGAGTTTATCGACGACGAGATCGGGTTCGAGGCCTGCCGCAAGGTCGGAGTGAAGGCGCTGGTCACTGGCAGTTTTTTCAAGGCCGGCGGCACATTCATGACGGACGTGAAAGTCCTTGATGTCAGGACCAAGCGGCTCCTCGGGACGGCCAAGGCCCAGGGGGCGGGGCCGGAGAGCCTTTTCCTGAATCAGGTCGATGATCTGAGCCGCCAGATCTCGACGAGCCTGGGTATTGCCAAAGACAGGCTCGACGCCAGCCTGAGGTCAGTCGAGGGCTTCGGCACGAAGTCGGCGGAGGCCTACAAGTATTACCTGCTGGGGTCAAGGGACCTCGATAATCACCTCTACGCTCGGGCCCGCGAATCCTTGGAGAAGGCCGTCCGGATCGATCCGGATTTCGCTGACGCCTTTGGGCAACTGGCGAGCGCATATTATGGAGACGGCGACGAGCCGGCCTCCTTCCTGGCCATCGAAAGGGCACATGCCCTTTCCAAGAATGCCCCGGAAAAGGAAAGGCTTCAAATCGAAGCCAGCTACGCCCAAGCCATTGAAACAGACAGCGAGAAAGAGCTAGCCATCGTCCAGGAGTTCGCGGCGAAGTTTCCCAAGGAGAAGTCGGCCCATATCTGGCTGGGCTGGTTGTACGAGACGTCGGACCCGACGAAAGCTATGGCCGAGTATCAGATCGCGCTCGATCTCGACCCCAATTCGACAGCAAGCCTGAACGCTCTCGGGTTGATGTACGTGGAACGGAAAGAATTCGACAAAGGCCTGGAACTCCTGCGAAGGGAAACGGCCGTCGCGCCGGAGAATCGCAACGCTTGGG
Source organism: Candidatus Aminicenantota bacterium (assembly GCA_963807525.1). Taxonomy (GTDB): domain Bacteria; phylum Acidobacteriota; class Aminicenantia; order Aminicenantales; family Saccharicenantaceae; genus RBG-16-66-30. The sequence continues at coordinate 117,445 of CAWECI010000025.1, forward strand.
ATTCCCTGGCCCAGGCCTATTTCCGGGCCGGGAAGGTCGCCGAGGCAAAAGCCGGGTTCTTGCAGCTGCTTGAGAAATGGCCGGATACGAACTGGTCCGTTTCGGTCCTCCAGTATATCTATGCGCTCGAAGAGGATTATGGGGGAGCCCTGAGACAGTGGGACGGGCTCCTCGGGGTCTGTACGCCTCAGCAAAGGCCGCTGATCTATTGGTGGAAGGGATTCTACGGGTGTTGGCTTGGCGACTCGGTAGGTTGTCTGAGCGACCTCAAGCGGGCCGCGGAGATGCTCGAGGCGATGGGGAGAAAAGGCGAGGTGGCCGAGATCATGCGGCTCCGCGTCTGGCTATATCTCGATCGGCATGAGTACGATCTGAGCCGGAAGTCTCTCGCGGACTATCGGGCTTTTTGCTCAAGGGAAATGCCGCAATATACGGCCTATTCTGATGCTCTGTATGACGAAGCGCTCGGGCATATCGAATGCGGATCGGGAGATGCGGACCGGGCGGAGCAGTGCTTGGAGGATATGGAGGCGCTCATCCCCAAGGTCAAGGCCTTGGTCCCCCGGAACCCTCTCGTCCAGGCAGGAACGAGCATGATCGACGACAACGCTCAAAGAGCCCTGGAATACGGGGCGAAGCGGCTTCGAACCGAGGTGGAACTGGCTCATGGGCGCATCGATGAGGCCGTCGGAAGCCTGGAGAGGACGCCGCCCCGGCCGCTGCCGACGTTCATCGGCACGAGCATCTTCCTTTATCTGATGTCCTACAATATTCCCTTCCTTAATGATGCCCGCGCCAGAGCCTATGCGGCCAGGGGCGATCTGGACAAGGCTATCGCCGAATACGAGCGGCTGACCACGTTCGACCCGAAGAACGAGGCCCAATTCCTCATCCATCCGAAATACCATTACCGGCTGGGCTTGCTCTACGAACAGAAGGGCCAGAAGGCCAAGGCCGCCGAGCGCTACCGGAAGTTCCTTGACCTCTGGAAAGACGCCGATCCCAGCCTGCCCGAGGTGGAGGATGCAAGGAAGAGGCTGGCCTTGCTGCCCTCGAAGCCGGCTGCAAGTTGTCCATGAAAGCGCTCGTGATCTGGGGACGAGGGGCCTGCCGCCTCTTAGTAGAATGGCCTGGGCGAGGTCGAGATGCGAGGGCCAATGTCTAAACGGAAGACCGTGATCGGCATTGGAATTGTCCTGGTCCTCGTGATCTCGATATGGATGAGCATCGCCTCGAACCCGATCAGCGGGATCGCGGTTTTCTTTGTCCTGACAGGCCTGCTGTGGGCGCTGGCCAAGACCAGGCACTGGATCTAGGGCGCGCTCGCCGCATCGATCCCGCGGGATATTGAGTCGTCCCTGCCCAGGTGCTACATTGTGGCAGGGAGCACCCGGAAGGAGATCTCCATGGGGAAGCAGAAAGCGGCTCTGGCATTAAGCCTTGTCTTGGTCGTCGCGATCGCGGCTTCGGGACAAACCAAGCCCCGGGCCCGCGACTTGGGCATCCCCTTCGACGGCACGCCGGGCGCCTATAACGCCATCACCGACGTCGCGGGCGTCGAGGTCGGGATGACCACGCTCATCTCCGGCAAAGGACCTCTCGTCGTCGGCCAAGGACCGGTGCGGACGGGCGTGACCGCCGTCATCCCTCGCGGAAAAGGAAGGCTGAACCAGGTCTTCGCGGCCTGGTTCACGCTCAACGGCAACGGCGAGATGACGGGCACGACCTGGCTCGACGAATCGGGCTTTCTGGAGGGCCCCGTTCTGATCACGAACACCCACAGCGTCGGCGTCGTCCACGACGCGGTCATCGCCTGGCAGCTGGCGCGGATGGGGGACAGGTTCCCGACCTGGTCCCTGCCTGTCGTCGCCGAAACCTGGGACGGGGACCTCAATGATATCAACGGCTTCCACGTTAAACCGGAACACGTCTATCAGGCCCTCGACGGCGCCAAGTCCGGGCCGGTGGCCGAAGGGAACGTCGGCGGCGGCACGGGCATGATCGTCCACCGCTTCAAGGGCGGCACCGGCACGTCCTCGCGAAAGGTCATGATCGGCCGGGCCTCCTATACGGTCGGCGTCCTCGTCCAGGCGAACTACGGCGGCAGGGACCAGTTGACGATCGCCGGCGTCCCCGTCGGCAAGGAGATCCCGGACCTCATGCCGCATGGCGGGGAAGGAGACGCCGGGTCGATCATCGTCGTCATCGCCACCGACGCGCCGCTCCTGCCCCACCAGCTCAAGCGCATAGCCGAGAGGGCCTCCCTCGGGATCGGCCGGACCGGCGGCATCGGCAGCAACAGCTCGGGCGACATCTTCATCGCCTTTTCGACGGCCAACCCGGGCGCGGCGGGAAGCTCCGATCCGGTCAAGGTCGATATGCTGCCCAACGACTGGATCAATCCCCTGTTCACCGCGACCGTCCAGGCCACCGAGGAAGCCATCGTCAATGCCATGGTCGCCGCGGAAACGATGGAGGGCATCAACGGCCGCGTCGTTTACGCCATTCCACACGATCGCTTGAGGGCCATTCTCAAGAAATACGGACGCCTCGTCGAGCCGGGGACGAAGGAGCCGCTGCCTGCCCAGGCCCCCGGGTCCGTGTTCCTGGAGAACCTGACCTGGGTCCAGGCGGAAAAAGCGCTCAAGGAACATGATGTCGTCCTCTTCGCGCTCGGCGCCCGCTCGAAAGAACACGGCCCCCATCTGCCGCTCAAGAACGACTATGTCCTCGCCGAATACCTGATGAAGCGCGTCGCGGACGAGGTCCCCGTCGCCGTCCTGCCGACGGTGCCCTACGGATATTACCCCGCCTTCCTCGAGTATCCGGGCTCAGTCTCGATCGGGGCCGAGACCTTCAAGAACTTCGTCATGGATATCTGCAAGTCCATGCACGGCTACGGGCGCGACAAGTTTTACTGTCTCAACACCGGCGTCTCGACGATCGGGCCGCTGGCCGAAGCGTCGAAAGAGCTGGCCGCCCTAGGCATCTTCCTCCGCTCCCTCAACGTCCTCGAGGCGGACGGCGCGCTGCCCGCCGGGCTCCTGAAACAGGAGGGCGGCACTCATGCCGACGAGAACGAGACCTCGATGATGCTCTATATCGCGCCCGAGATCGTGGACATGTCCAAGGCGGTCAAGGATTACGACCCCCGGCCCGGCCGTCATGGCCTCACTCGCGATCTCCAGGGGAAGGGCACATACAGCGCGACCGGCATCTATGGCGACCCAACCCTGGCTAACCCGGAAAAGGGGAAGGTCATCGTCGAGGCGACGGTCCGCGAGATCGTCCGCCAGGTCCGTGACCTGATGGCCCTCAAGGCGAGCGGTATAAGATAAACGGGGGCTTGGACCTTCTCCCGGTTGAAAAAACCGAATAATGGGCTATTAATGGAATAAGGGGGTGGATCCGATGAAGAAGATCGCGTTCGTCGTTCTTTTGGGGGTCTTGGCAGCGCTTCTGGCCGACTGCATCGTCTACCCGACGATCGGCCCGCCGGCGCTCCGGGCGGAGGCCGCGATCGGACGGCCCGGTCCCGGCTATGTCTGGATATCCGGCTACTGGACCTGGAGCGGAGGCGGCTATCGCTGGCACTCCGGCTACTGGGCCAGGGCCCGGCGCGGCCGGGCTTGGGTCGACGGCCGCTGGGAACAGCGCGGCCAGCGGTGGGCCTGGCATAAGGGCTACTGGCGATAGAAGTTGCGAACGGGACCCTAACCCGTTAGAATCCTCCTCGGTTCGAAGCACCTGAGGATCTTCGAGGAGGTACCATGCTCAAATCCCGTTCTGCTGCAGTGTCCGTCGTCGGGGCGATCGTCTTCGGGGCGGCTCTCTTCGCCGCCGCCAGCCTGGTCGGGGCCGGCGATCACGGGTCCGCCGGACAGGTTCGGACCGCCGTCAAGCCCGCCCATAAGCTCCTGCCCGTCAAAGCCGTCGCCAACATCCAGCCCCTCGCCAAGGCGCTGGGCAATCCCGTCGCCTTTGGCTTTGTCCAGTACGATGGCTCGATCAGCGCGACGAGCGGCAATTTCACCGCGGAATGGAACCAGACGACCGGCCGGTATTACATTCATATCGCCGGAGTCTCCTATCAACGGGGACCTTATATCACTTTCGTGACCGCCGAAGGCAATGGGGGGATCTATCTTCCGGCGACATGGGAAGATAACGGCGCGCTGGTTATTTATATCGGCGAGATCACCGGCGATACAGGGATCCAAGCCGGATTCCAGTTCGTGACATATAAAGTCTCCTGAGCCGATCCGGAGGGCCTGCCCCCCGTGCCGGGACAGCCCCTCAGAGATCAGACAGCAGGAGCGACCGGCGCCGGCACCGCGTCCTGTGCCTGCCGCTTGAAGGCGTCGTATTCCGGGCCGAGCTGAGCCAGGAACTCGAGGCTGAACCCGCGGTAGGCGTACCACACAGGAAGGGTCACGACCGTGCTGATGTACGGGATAGCCAGCAGGATAAAGCCGATGCAGCAGGTGAGAAGACCGGCCGCGGCGACGGCGATAATGAAGGCGATGACGAGGAAGAAGATGAGGACGCCGTAGCCGATGAAGTGAAAGGGGGCCTTGCCGAACGCGCGCAGGAAGCTCTTCCAAGCCTGGCCGCACGTGATCCGGTCGCGGTACATCAGGGCGGCGACGAAATCCCTGAGGAAGAGGTGAATGTAGCCCCAGATGACGATCAGCCCGAACATCACCAGCCCCAATCCGATGATGAAACCGATGGGCAGCGCCGGGCTGATGTCGGCCTCATAGAGCGCGGTGCCGCGGGCGAAGAAAACGGCGATGACCGCCCCGAACGTAACGAACGCGCCGATCGCCAGCAGGAGCCGCCACACGAACAGGGAGTTGCCTTCCTTCCGGTACTCCCGCCAGGGCTTGGCGACCTCGACACTGTTCTTGACGACGTTGTCCATGAGCATGAACGTGCCCCTGGCGCCCGCCCAGGTCAGGACGACGTACAGGGCGATCATGACCACGGCCCCGAAGAGAATGAGGTAGGACCAGAGCGGATGCGCCATCAGCCAGGTCCAGGCCGTATGCGGGAAATAGACGGCGTCCCTGAAGTTCCCGTGCTGGCCGAAGCGGGCCCCGCTGCCGCTGTTCCAGACCCCAAAGAGCCCGGCCAGGAAGGCGTTGAAGCCGACGACGAACCACTTGTGGAGGTCGAACGGCTTGAACAGCGCGATCTTCATCCGGTTCCAGGCATGGCTGAGCGGTTCCATGAAATGAACGGTCATTGGGACCTCCCGACGTTGGCCTTGTTATTGATCTCCCCAGCTCATAATACGGAATTGCGGGCCTCTTGTTCAAGGACCTTGTCGCGCCCCGCTTCGGGCGGCGTTGCCACCGGGGGTCAAATCCGATACTATTGATAGGGTTTTTCGCGGCCTGGCCGCGCGATCCAGGGAGCGCTCATGAGATCCGTGTGGAAATTCTTGTCCTCGATCAAGCTGGCCATCGTCCTGATCATCCTCCTGACCGTCGCCTCGGTCATCGGCACGCTCATCCCGCAGGGCCGCAGCGCCGCTGAGTACACCTCCCGCTACGGCGTCCTGGCCGGCCTGTTCACGGCCCTCCGCCTGACCGCCCTCTATCGCTCCGTCTGGTTCCTGGTCCTTCTCCTCCTGTTCGCCGCGAACACGATCGTCTGCACCGTGACCAGGTTCGGCCCCAAATGGCGGCGCGCCTTCCGCCCGGTCCCCGACTTCGATCCCAAGTCCGTATGCTCGATGCGCTCGAGTTGCCGGTTCCGGCTGCCGCTCGGCCTTGAGGCGGCGCGCGGGAAGGTCGAGAGGGAGCTCAGGGGCCACCGCTACGCCATGAATCGATCGACGGGCGAGGGGAAGGCCCTCCTCCAGGCCCGCAAGCGGCGGCTGGGGTGGTTCGGCTCGGACATGGTCCACCTGGGCCTCCTGGTGATCCTCGCCGGCGGCCTCACCAGCGGCCTGGCCAGCCGGAAGTCGCCGTTGGCCCTGGCCGGCGGCCAGTCGGCCCCCGTGCCCCAAACCTCGTTCACGCTGCGCCTGGACACGTTCGAGACCGAATATTACCCGGGCGGCGAGATCAAAGATTGGAAGAGCACGGTGACCATCGTCGACGGCGGCGCGCCGGTCAAGACCGGGACCATCGAGGTCAACAGGCCCCTGAAGTACCGGGGCGTCACGTTCTACCAGCAGGGCTATGGCCTCGATTGGGACCTGGCCCGCTGCGTCCTCGAGCTCAAGAAGCCGGGCGACCCGGCCTTCTCCCGCGCGGTCTCGCTCAGGGTCGGCGAGCGAGCCCCCGTCGACGACCCCGACGTCACCCTGATCGCCATCCGCCGCTTCGTCCCCGATTTTATCCTTGGCGAGGGGAACCAGGTCCAGAGCCGGTCCGAAGATCCCAACAACCCGGCCGCCCTCGTCGAAGCCTGGAAAGGGGAGGAGCGCGTTTTTTCCGGCTGGGTCTTCGCCAAGTTCCCCGAGTTCGGGCAGGGACATGGGACAGGCGCGGCGGCCGGCCGCAACGCCCCGAAGGTCGCCGTCGTCCTGAAAGAATATACCCCGAGCCCCTATTCCGTCCTCGAAGCGGCCCGGGACCCGGGGGCGACCCTGATCTGGATCGGCTGCGCGCTCATCTCCGTTGGCTTCTTCCTGGCCTTCTATTGGCCGCCCCGCGAGATCCGGATCGTCCTCGAGGCGTCTCCGGAGCGGGTCGATCTGGCCGCCGGCGGGCAAGCCTCGAAAAGCCGGGAATCGTTCCAAGCCGAATTCGATAAGATCTTCGAATCCATCCGGAGGCCGGAATGACCGAATCGACGCTGTTCACGATCGCCTTCGTCGCCTACGTTCTCGCGCTGCTCGTCTATTTCGCGGCCCTCTTCGCCCGGCGCGATAGGTGGGCCGGCGGCGGGCTTGTCCTGGCCGTTATCGGCTTTCTCTTTCATACCGCCGCCCTGGTGCTGAGGACCGTGGCGAGCGGTCACGCGCCGTTCACGAACATGTTCGAATCGCTCTCGTTCCTCTCCTGGGCCATCGTGTTGGCCCTGGTCGTCTTCGGCCGGTCCGCGCGCGTGTCGCGGCTGGGGCCCTACCTCATGCTCATCGTCGTGGCCCTGGTCGCCTTGGCCTCGTCCCCCCTCATGCCCAAGGAGGCGACGCCGCTCGTCCCGGCCCTTCAGAGCTACTGGCTGTGGCTCCACGTCTCCGTGACCATGCTCGGGGAGGCCTTTTTTGCCGTGGCTTTCGTGGCCAGCCTGCTTTTTATCGCGGCCCCCGCCGTCGATTTCCTGAGGCGCCATCTGCCCTGGCTTAGGATCCGGGCCGTCAACGTCGAGGAGAAGAAGGCCCGACTCGACGCCTTGGCTTACAGAGCCGTAGCCGTCGGTTTCCCGCTCTTCACCCTGGGCGGGCTCATCTTCGGCATGGTCTGGGCCTACCGGGCCTGGGGCAGCTATTGGTCATGGGACCCGAAGGAGGTCTGGAGCCTGATCACCTGGTTCGTCTTCGCCCTCTATCTCCATACGCGGATCGTCATGGGCTGGAAGGGCAAGAGATCGGCTCTCGTCGCCATCATCGGCTTCTTGGCCGCGCTGTTCACCTACTTCGGCGTCAACTATCTGCTCGCCGGCCTGCATTCTTACGCCTGAGGACGGCCCGAACGGCTTTTGACAGGTCTCGGGCCTTCGGCTAGCATGAGGACGTAGAGGAACCGATGAAGAAGATCCCAGGCGTCCCTGCCCTCGCGGCTCCCGTCGCTATCCTCGCCCTTGTCCTGGCGGCCGCCCTGCCCGGACAGAACTCCACGTATGTCGGCGCCCAGAAGTGCGCCCTATGCCACAAGGCGGACGCGCGCGGCGCGCAATATAAGATCTGGCAGAACAGCCGGCACTCCAAGTCCTTTGAGGCCCTGCAGTCGCCCAAGGCCGCGGAGGCCGCGAAGTCCATGGGCGTCGATAAGCCGGCCGAAAGTCCGCAGTGCCTCAAATGCCATGTTCCGCTCTTCGACAAGGCCCCCGAGATCAAGGAGGAGGGCGTCACCTGTGAAGTTTGCCACGGCCCAGGCAGCGCCTACCGGAAACTCCCCGTCATGCAGGACCGGGCCAAGGCCGCGGCGAACGGCCTCATCCTCTATGGCGGCCCGGACGCCATCAAGGCCCAGTGCCTGACGTGCCATGCCGACGCCCACGGCATCAAGTTCGATTTCGAGGCTTCCTGGGCCAAGATCAAGCACCCGATCCCCGGCAAGTGAATCCGCCCGGATGAACGAAACCGCGAAGGCGAGCCCGCTCGCCGCCCTCCTGTTCGCCGGGCTCCTTGCCGCCGTCGCTCCGGTCTCTTCGTCGCCCGTTCCCCAAGAGGACGCGACCTGTCTCCATTGCCATGCCCGCCCCGGGCTCAAGTCCGAGTCGGGGCAGACGGTCTATGTTGACGGGAACGTCTATGACGCTTCGGTCCACGGCCAGGCCGGCGTCAATTGCGTCGACTGCCATCGCGAGCTCAAAGATGTGAAGCAGCTCCCCCATGCCAAGGGCCTCGCGGCCGTGAGGTGCGCGGACTGCCATGCGGATTACGCGCGGACCACGACGGGCGGCGTCCATGACACCTGGAGTCCCCGGCTGGAGGCCGCCCCGGTGCTCTGCAGGGACTGCCACGGCGGCCATGATATTCTTCCATCGTCGGACCCTCGCTCGACCGTCACTCCCGCCAGCCGCCCGGCGACCTGCGGTCGATGCCACCCCGGTGCCGGCCCGAATTTCGCCCGGGGCCGGGTCCACGAACTCGGCGGGGCCGCCGGGCGGACTCCGGCCGGAGTGGTCCGGATCCTCTATAAGGCCCTGATCGCTATCATGGGCGCCTTTTTCCTGGCTTATATCGCCGCCGACCTCATTCGTTCCCGGAGGCGGCCATGAGGGCGCCGGCCGTCGATCCCGGAATTCTCATTCCCGACGACGAGGTCTTCGTCCGCATGACCCTGACCGAGCGCTGGCAGCATGGCCTTCTGATGGCCTCGTTCGTTCTTCTCATCCTGTCCGGACTCCCCGTTCTCTCGGAAGACATTGAGGTCATCCGGCTCCTCGCCGGCCGGGCCGCGACTTTCACCGTGCGCGGTCTTGTCCACCGGGCCGCGGCCGTCCTCCTCATCCTCGACCTCGTTTGGCAGCTGGCCTACACGTTCTTCACCCCCCGCGGCAGGCAGAACCTGCGGGACCGGAAATGGCGCCGCCAGGATACGCGCGACGCCCTGGCCGTTTTCCGTCCCCTGGCGCCGCGGCCCGAGTTCGACCGCTACAGCTTCGCGCAGAAGTTCGAGTACTGGGCGCTCATCTGGGGCTCGGCCGTCATGATCGTCACGGGCGCCTTGATGTGGCTCCCGAGCCTGTCCCTGTCGCTCTTCCCGCTCTGGCTCCATCAGGTCTTCGTCGTCGTCCACGGCTACGAAGCCATCCTGGCTTTTGTGGCCATCCTCGTCTGGCACATGTACACGGCCCACCTCGATCCCGAGATCTTCCCGATGAGCGGGGTCTGGCTCAACGGCCGGATGACCGGCGCCGAGCTGAAGCGCTTTCACCCCCTCGAGCACCGCCGCCTCCTGGAGAGCCGGGACCGACTCCATCGCGAGCTCTTGGCCCCGAAAAATGCTATGATGAACGGCAAGGAATAATTCCCGCGACCAGGTGTATGAGACATGGGAGCTCCGACGAGAGCGAACGAGCAACCGGAGGATGCCGTCCTCGTCCGGAAAGCCCAGCAGGGAGACATGGACGCTTACGAGAGCCTGGTCCGGAGATACCAGCAACGGGTCTACGCCCTGTGCCGCCGTCTGACCGGCGCGCACCAGTCGGCGGACGACCTGGCCCAGGAAACGTTCATCAAAGCTTATTTCGCGCTGGCCCGCTTCGACGCCCAATGGCCGCTCTATCCCTGGCTTCGGAGGATCGCCGTCAACACCGGGCTGAACTACCTCAAGACCCGGGGCCGGGAAAGGTCCCTCGAGGACGGCCCGGCCGACGGCCGGCGCCTGCCGCCGGCCCCGGCGACCGACGATCCCGTGGATCGGCTCGAAAGCGCCGAATTCCAGGCCAGGCTCGACTGGGCGGTGGATTCCCTTCCCGCCGACCAGAGAAGCGTCTTCGTCCTGAGATTCCATGAGAGCCTGAGCTACGAGGAGATCGGAAGGACCCTCGGACTGCCGCTCGGCACCGTCATGTCGCGGCTGAACCGGGCCCGCCAGAAGCTGAAAGAGCTTCTCGCGGATTCCCTCGGAAGGGGAGCTTGAGATGAGACACCGCAAACTCCAGGAACTCATCGGGGCCTACGCCGATGGCGAGCTCCGGCCGGCCGACCGGCCGCGGGTGGAGAAGCATCTCAAGCGCTGCCCGGACTGCCGGCGGGACCTCGAGTTCATCCGCCGTCTTTCGAAACTCGCCGAGACGCCTCCGACGGGACCTCAGGACAGGGACTACTGGGACTCTTTCCCCGGACGGGTCCGGGCCGGGATCGCCCGCGAGCTGGCCGGAGCCCCCGCACCCCAAGTTGCGGAGGACAAGATGTTCAAAGACTCATTCTTCCAGCCGGAACCGCGGACACGGCAGAGGGCCCTGCTCCTGCCGCTGTCCGTCATCGGCCATGCGGTCGTTCTGATCCTGCTCATCATGCTGCCCCTTCTCAAGATGGGGCAGCTGCCGACGGTCGAGGTCTATAGCGCGTTCCTGGCGCCCCCGCCGCCGCCCCCGCCGCCTCCGCCGCCGCCGGCCAAGCGGAAAGCGTCGGCGCAAAGCGCCCGGATCAAGCGCGTCCAGGCCGCCGCGCCGACCGAGGCCGGCCGCCTGGTGGCCCCCGTCGAGATCCCCGAACAGATCGCTGAGGAAACGCTCTCCGACGTCGGCGTCGAGGGCGGTGTCGAAGGCGGCGTCGAGGGCGGCGTCGTCGGCGGCGTTCTCGGAGGCGTTGTGGGCGGCGTCCTGGGCGGCGTCGTCGGCGAGGTCGAGGCGCCGGTGCGGGCCATCGGCGACGTCAAGCCGCCGAAGCTCGTGCGGGAGGTGGCGCCGGTCTACCCGGAGATCGCCCGGCAGGCCCGGGTGGAGGGCATCGTCATCGTCGAGGCGACGACGGACGTCTACGGCCGGGTGACGAGCGTCAAGGTCCTGCGCTCGATCCCGCTCCTGGACCAGGCGGCCATCGACGCGGTGCGGCAGTGGGTCTACGAGCCCATGATCATCAACGGCCGGCCCCGGCCGGTCGTCTTCACCGTCACCGTCCGGTTCCAGCTGAAATGATTACCCCTTCGGGGTGAGGCTCTTCCCCCCTAGCAATCATCACCCTGGGCGATTGCCAACCCGCGGGGCCTGTCCGATACTGGCAATCGAGAGTGATGGGAACAGCGATGAAGGTCTCTAAAGCCCGCCTGGTCCTGGCCCTTCTGGGGATCGGCCTTCTCGTCCCCCTGGCGGCCCGGGCCGAGATCATCGTCCGGCTCGAGGTGACGGCCGAGAACGTGGCGATCCATCTCGAGCCGAGCGACCGCAGCCCCGTCGTCGAGGTGCTGCCTCGCGGCGCCGTCGTCAAGCAGTCGAGCGCCATGAAGTTCAGGACCAACTGGTACTACGTCCTCTTCACGTCGTCCAAGTCCGGCCGGACGCTGACCGGCTATGTCCTGGATACCTGCGTCCGCAAGCTGAACTCGACCCTCAGGGTGGTCGATCTGACGCCCGCCGCGGAGGTCGCCGACCCGGCCGAGTTCGACCTGACCGCCCGCGTCCTGCCCAGGATCGAATGGGGCAGGAAAGAGGAGATCATCCTGCGGGCCGAGGGCCGGCCCCTCAGCCGCGACCTGTCGGGCGACATGGTGTTCCTGCGCTATCAGCGGCTGGTCCTGGGCAAGCGCTGCCTGGTGACCTATGTCCTGATCGACCGCAAGCTGGCCTCGCTGCGCCTGCACCTCCTCGAACGCTACGCGAACAAGGACCGCTACGTCGCGGATTACAACAGGATCCGGGAGTTCCTGAACGGCAAGATCGGCCAGCCCCGCTATAACAACGTCGTCTGGAAGGACTGGGCCTACGCCGGGAAAGGCGAGAACCTGGGCCAGGCGGTCACGACCGGCAGCCTGAGCCTGTCCTCGGAATGGGCCGTGGGCGATACCGGGCTCCGGCTGAGCCTGACCGGCGAGAACAGCGAAGTCCGCTTCGACGCCGAGATCAACGCCCTCAAAACACGGAATCCGGCCTCTTTCTAACCCTCCTTACTTCTCGGCCCCCTTCTTCGCACCCCCCCGGGGAAGGGGGCCCTTCTGTCCCGGCGTCAGACCATGTCTTTCTGAACGAAGCTCATGCTGACCCGGTTCCGGCCCAGCCACTTGCTGTGCATCATGAGCTGCTCGCCGCGCTTGATCAGGGATTCGACCGTGTCGTAGCGCAGGACGAGGCTCGCGCCCATGGACACCGTGGCGTTGAGCATCCCGGTCTCGGTCGTGATGTACGACTCGGCGACGAGGAGGCGCAGCTTGTTGGCGACGATGTCCAGACGCCCTTCGTCGATGTTGAGCAGGATGATGAGGAACTCCTCGGTGCTCCAGCGTCCGACGATGTCGAAGAACCGGATGTTCTTCTGGAGGGTCCGGGCGACGGTCCGGACGATCTTGCCGGCGTTGAACCGGCCGTGCTTTTCGAGGATCTTGCCGTAATTGTCGATGTCGACGTAGATCAGGCCGAACGACAGGCCGTATTTCTGGAACTCCTGCAGCCGCGTGGCCAGGGTCATGTCCAGGTACTGCTTGGACGGGACCCCGGTCTCGGTCTCGACGAGCCCCATCTTCTCGAGCTCGGGCAGCCCGAGCGGCAGGGTGATCTTCGGCGCGCTGCCGCTGAAGGTCTCGACGGCGCCCAGGACCTGGCCCTCGTCATTGAACACAGGGATAATCCGCAAGCTGGCCGGCACCCGGAAACCCTCTTTGCGCTGGAGATAGACCTCGAGGGTGCGCGGCGCCCCGTCCTGCAGGGTCATGGCCACGGGGCATTTGTCCCGGCAGACGTTGACCCCGCCGGGGTCCACGAACAGGGGGGGCTCCTCATGGCACTTGGTCCCCAGAACGGCGGCCGTCTCGCGGCCCGTGATCTGTTCGGCCGCCTTGTTCCAGAAGACGACCTGGCGCTGCGGATCGAGCCAGGCCACCCCGTCCTGGACTTGGTCGAGGACGCTGTTGCAGATGCTCTTCGAAATGCCCGGGAAGATGTCGAGGATGTTGTTTTCGGCCATTATCGTCCCTCGGTTTTGCTTTTCATTCTAAGGGCAACCTATGAATTGTCAATCTTTTTTTGCCAGGGCCGCGGTTGACAAACCCCTAACCGCATGTTATCTTGCCGACGCCGCCCAGGGGTGCGCTGCCATGGACAAGCTTCTCGGGACACGCCTTAAGAAGGCCCGCGAGGAGGTTAACCTGAGCCAGGGCGCGTTCGCCAAGGCCTTGGGGCTTTCGTCCGAGTACATCTCCCTGCTCGAGTCCGGCAAGCGGACGCCGAGCTTCGAGACCCTCCAGAAAGTGGCCGGGTTCCTCAACAAGAACGTCTCCTATTTCTTCGAAGACCGGCGGCCGGCCTTCGAGGCCCTGTTCGACCGGGCCGAATCCGACGACCGGGTCCGCAAGGACCTGCAGAAGTTCCGGGCGACCTGCGAGCGCTATCTCGAGCTCGAGGAGACGACCGGCCGCCGGCTCGATCTGGCCCCGTCCTATGCCCGGATCTCCCCGGAGCGGCTGGCCGAGGAGGAGCGCCGCCGTCTCGGACTGGGCAACGAGCCCATCCGCGACGTCCTGGCCCTCTGCGAGGTCAACGGCTGCCGGATCGTCCGCCAGACGCTCCCCGATGAGGCCCGCATCGCCGGCCTTTTCGTTTATGACCAGGAGCGCAAGGCCGCCTTCGCCCTGATCAACGCCAACGAGCCGCCCGGGCTACAGACGCTCATCGCCGCGCACCTGTACGGCCACTACCTCATGGACCGGGCCGACAGCCCCATCTTCGACAATCCCGACGTCGTCGTGGACGAGTACGTCTCGCTCTACCCGCCGCGGGAACAGTCCGCCCAGACCTTCGCCTCGCGCTTTCTCGTGCCGCCCGGGAAGCTGGCCGAGCTCATCGAGAAGGACCTTCGGTCCCGGTCCCTGACCTTCGATGATGTCCTCTTCCTCAAGCGTTATTTCGGCGTCAGCACGCGGGCCATGCTGCGGACCCTGCGGGGCCGGGGCATCCTGGCCGAGGCCAAGTTCGAGGAGTTCTTCAAGAGGGGCCCCGAGGACCGGGAACAGGAGGTCTTCGGCGGCCTGTCGGGCCAGGAGGAGCGGCGCACGCGGACCCTGTTCCGGAAATCGCGGACCATCCTCTCGGACCGCTTCCGGCTGCTCCTCGCCGAGGCCGCGGCCATGGACAAGTCCCGTCCGGCCGCCCCGGCGCCGGCTCCGACCGGAGGATCCGATGAGTAAAACGCTCCGTTTCCTGATCATCTTCCTGATCTTCGACGCCGTCGTCATCGGCGGCTATTTCCTGATCAAGGCCCTTGGCTCCGGCCAGGCCAAAGACCCGACGGCCGGCGTCGCTTGGGTGACCATGGACGAGGCCTACCAGCCCGCGACCGAGCTCGAGCAGTTCGTCAAGACGGATGCCGAAGAGAACGGCCTCCTGCCCCTCCAGTTCCGCAGCTTCGGCCGCAGCGCCGCCGCCCTCAAGAGGTTCCGCGGCGCCAAGCTTGCCGGCGCCAGCGTCTCGGTCCTCGAGATGCAGTTCAAGGGCCTCGATGATTGGGCCGTCGCGGAGCTCTGGATCAAGACCGCGGACGGACGGGAGATCCGCCGGACCGTCCTTTACGTGCTGACCTCCAGCACCTGGAAGGTCGGCGATAGCGGCCGGCTGGCCGACTGAGCGCGCCGCCGCGCGCCTCGCTTCGCGGAGGGTCCATGACCATCAAATCCCTCAAGACCGACGTCCTCATCGCCGGGGCCGGCCCGGCCGGGCTGACGGCCGGCCTCTATGTCGCCCGAGCCGGAAAAAAGGCCCTCATCCTCGAGGGCCGGGGGACCTCCCGGATGTCCATTCCCTATACGATCGAGAACTACCCCGGCTTCCCCTCGATCGGCAGCGTCGAGCTGCTGGACCTGTTCCGGCGCCAGGCGGTCGCGCTCGGGGCCGAGGTCCTCCCCGGCGAGGCCATCGCCCTGGCGCTCGACGGCAGCCCCAAGTACGTGACGACCAAGAAAGAGATCATCGAGTGCGGGGCCGTCATCCTGGCCACCGGCCGGCCCGTCCCGAAGGCGCGCCTCATCGCCGGCGAGGGCGAGCTCGTCGGCCAGGGCGTGAGCTACTGCGCCACGTGCGACGGACCGTTGTTCAAGGGCCTGACCGTGGCCGCCGTCGGCGATTCCGAGGAGGCGCTGGAGGAGGTCCACGCTCTGCAGGCCCTCGGATGCATGGTCCTGTGGGTGCCCGGCGGCAAAGGCCAAGCGCCGGACTCGCCCGCGGCCCGGGCCCTCGAAGGCCGGGGCGTGACCATCCTGCGGGAGGCCAAGGTCAAGGAGATCCGCGGCGGGGACAGGGTCGAGACCATCGTCGTCGAATCGCCGGCCGGATCGGAGACGCTGGCCGTGGCGGCCGTCTTCATCTTCCGCGAGATCCCCTCCGGCCCGCTGTTCGAACGGGCGGGCGTGGCCCTCGACCACAAGCAGTGCGTCACCGTGGACCGGTTCCAGGGCACGAACATCCCCGGCGTTTTCGCGGCCGGGGACATCACCTGCGGCGGGCTGCAGGTCGTGACCGCCGCCGGCGAAGGCTGCGTGGCCGGCATGCAGGCGCTCGTCTACCTCAGGAAATAGGTTGCCCTAGAATCTGGGAAGTTCTCCGACCGGCTGTGCTCGGGATATCGATCCTTGCCCCCGCGCCCAGGAAACCTTGTAGCTGGTTTCCCCCAGCCTCCGGCCGGGCCCCCTTTCCATTACGGGGGCCTTGGATCGACATCCCTCGCCGCCTCATATCGAACTTCCCATGGGGATGGGCCGCGGCTTCTATTTTGGAGCTGGCCTAGGCGGCCTGACCGTTGCGGGGCGAGTGCCTGTTGAGCCGGAAGGTGATGCGCTTGGAGCGGGAGATGGTGACCCGGCCGCCGATCGGCACGGCCATCAGGTTGCGCTTGATGTCGTGGCCGAAGTTCGTGACCGTCAGGATGGGCAGAGGATAGCCCTGCTTGCGGCGGTCGCGGATGACGTCGGCGAGATAGGTCCGGATGAACCGGACGGCCTCGCGCTGGGTTCTCTTCGGGACCGGCGGCTTTCCCGGCGGCGTGACCGAGCCGATGACGATGCCCTTGATCCCGGCGAAAACGTTGTGACGGCGCAGGGCCGCCAGGAGCCGGTGCAGGTCCTCGACGTCGACCTGGATATCCTCGAAGAACAGGACGTGCCGCCGCCAGCTGAACTGGGGCGGCTGGCCCCGGTTGAGGAAGTTGACGAAGGTCGAGAGATTGCCGCCGATCGGGATGCCGGAGAGCTTCCGGGGCGGGGGAGGGGTCAGCCAGATCGAGCCCTTGTAGTGGATCTCCTCGCCGTTGATGAGGGCCAGGAGGCTCCGGAAATCGCCCTTGCCGACCTTGAGCGACGGGAAGTAGATGACCGGCACGCGGCAGGCGTAGTAGATCTCGTTCAGCAGGAAGGTGAAATCGGAGAAGCCGATGAACAGGGGCCGCCGGGCCCGGATGACGCGCAGGTCCTTGGCGTCGATCTTGCGGACCAGGTCCTCGGCGCCCGTCCCCCCGGCGACCGAGATGATCAGGTCGAGCTCGCGGATGGACTCCTTGAAGACAGCGGCCCGGGCCTCGACCGGCGCGGTCACATGGTCGATCTCGGCGTCGCTCGAGTAAAGGTGGGGGCTCTGATAGACGGTCCGGACGCCGAGCGCCTTCTTGAGATGCCGGGCCGTCCGGTCGAGCAACGGCTTCTCCTTGGGCGAGAGGCAGGTCGAGGGCGCGATGAAGCCGATCTTCTCGTAGGTCATGAGGGCACCGGAGCAGGAAAGACGTCTAGCCTAACAGAACGCGCCGGCCCGTTCAACGCGGGCCTCGGGACCCGGCCGCGTCCCCGGGATCAGAAGGATTTGAGCTTCTGGCCCGGACCCGAGAGCTGCAGGGCCTTGAGGGCCTTCAGCTCGATCTGGCGGATCCGCTCGCGGGTCAGCTTGAAATGCTGGCCCACCTCTTCGAGCGTGTATTCCCGTCCGTCCCCGAGCCCGTAGCGCATCCGCAGGACGAGGGTCTCCCGCTCCGGCAGGGTGCGCAGGGCCGCTTCGATCTGCTCGCGGAGATTGATGTGGATGACGGTGTCCGGAGGAGAGGGAAAGGCCTTGTCCTCGAGCAGGTCGCCGAGAGAGCCCTCGCCGTTCTCCCCGAGGGGCGTCTCGATCGAGACGGGGTCCTGCGAGCTGTAGAGCATCTCCAGGACCTTGTTGACGGGCAGGTTCATCTTCCTCGCCAGCTCCTCGGGGTTGGGCAGCTTGCCGCTTTCCTGGACCGAGGTCTGGGAGATCTTCTTGAGCCGGTGGATGGTCTCCGTCAGGTGAACGGGGATGCGGATCGTGCGTCCCTGGTCGGCGATGGCCCGGGTGATCGACTGGCGGATCCACCAGGTCGCGTACGTCGAGAACTTGTGGCCGCGGCGGTAGTCGAACTTCTCCGCGGCCCGCATCAGGCCGATGTTGCCTTCCTGGATGAGGTCGAGGAGCTGCAGTCCGCGCCCCTGGTACTTCTTGGCGATCGACACGACCAGCCGCAGGTTGGCCGATACAAGATCGCCCTTGGCCCGCTCGCGGGTCCGGCGTCCCGACTGGATGGCCTGCAGGATGGACTTGTGGATCTGGCGGGCCTGCTTGGGGTCCGTCCTGAGGCTCTCCCTGAGGCGCAGCTGCACGGTCTGAACGGTCCTGTCCTGGTATTCGGGCTTGAGCTCGAGCTCGCGGGCCATCCGGACGATCCGGACGGCCAGCCGGCCGCGGGCGAAGCGGTTGCGGACCAGGGGCCGGACCTTCATCAGGCGGCCGCAGACGGCCCGGATCTTGTGGACCCTCTCCAGGACCTCGGCCCGCCGGTCTTCGAGGCTGTCCTCCGTGAAGCTGTCCTCGGCCATGTTGAAATACTTGACGAAGGCCTCGGGCGTCCTCTTGAGCAGGGCCTCCAGAGCCACCAGCTCGTCGAGGGTGTAGGGCGTCTTGACGAGGGCCTTCAGGATGGCCTTCTCGCCCCGCTCCATGCGCCGGGCCAGGCTGATCTCCTGCTCCCGCGACAGGAGCAGAATGCTGCCCATCTCGCGCAGGTAGATCTTGACCAGGTCGGCGGTCTGCTCGATGTCCTCCGGGGACGTGAGGCCTTTGCCGCGGCCGTGCCCGTTCCCGGGCTCGCCGAGGCGTTCCCTCAGGGCTTCGGCATCGGCGCCGGAGAAAGGATCCTCGTCGTCTCCGAAGATCTTCCCCGAAGTGCCCGGCATGATCCCGAGGAGCTCTTCGCCGTCCTTGTATTTATATTCGGTAGCCATGTTCGTCTCCCTTTATCTATTAATCTTATAGGAAAACTACAATGCCTGACTTTTCGTTCCGTCTCCGGGGCGTTTTGTTCATTTTCCCAGCCCATAAACTCCGGTATCTTAACGGGGTCGAGGGGGAAACCGTTTCACCCTCGGAGGGCGGGATTTCCGGACAAGAAGCGCGGAGGATACCCTCTCCGGTCCCGCCTGTCAAGAAAAAACTTTACATCCCGGAACATCTGTCCGCCAGGCGCCCCTGCCTGATCGGGGCCTTCCCGCCTGGAAACACGCCCTTTTCGGATCTCGGTCATTTTGGACCCTCCCGGCTGCCTCCCCCCACTTCAAGATTCGTGCCAGGATGCAGGGGAGTACGGGAGAAAGTGTCACATTTTGAGGACACCCGATGGGGGGCTTTTCAGTCGCAGACGAAGCCGTGCTTTTCGAAATACTTCTGATGGTATTCTTCGGCCTTGTAGAACGCAGAGGCCGGGACAAGCTCGGTGGCCAGGCGCTTCTTGAAACGACCCGACTTCGAGACTTCGTCCCTGACCTTCAGGGCCGCTTCCTTCTGGGCCTCGCCGTGATAGAAGATGGCCGACCGGTACTGGGTGCCGCGGTCGGGTCCCTGCCTGTTGACCTGAGTCGGGTCGTGGAGCTCGAAGAAGCGCCTGACGAGATCGGCATAGCTGATCTTGGCCGGGTCGAAGGTGACCTGGACGGCCTCGGCGTGGCCCGTTTTGTCGGTGCAGACCTCTTCGTAGGTCGGCGCGACCGTATGTCCCCCCGTGTACCCGACGACGGTGGACACGACGCCGGGTATCTGACCCAGCTTGTGCTCGACTCCCCAGAAACAGCCGGCGGCGAAGGTCGCGACCTCAGTCGCCGCCGTCGCCGTCTTGGGGGCGGCCGCGGCGTCGGAGGCCGCCGCCTCGGGTTTGAAGTCGAGCGAGGCCGAATTCACGCAATAGTGAACGAAGGTCGGCTCGGGGCCGTCATCGAAAACGTGGCCCAGATGAGCGCCGCAGACCGCGCAGCGGACCTCGATCCTTTTCGCCAGCAGCGAATAATCGTCCTTGTATTCCAGGTTCTTCTCGTCGGCCGGGGCCGTGAAGCTCGGCCAGCCGGTGCCGTGCTCGTACTTGGCCTCGGAACGGAAAAGGGGCGTGCCGCAACCGGCGCAGACATAGACGCCCTTATCCCAGAAATCGTTGTATCGGCCGGTGAACGGCCTTTCCGTATTGCACTTTCGCATGACCTCGAACCGTTCCGGGGTCAAGGCGGCCTTCCATTCCTTTTCGGACTTCCTGATTTTCTGAGCCATCTGGCGTCCTTCCCGGGAGGCGTGGACGACGAGCCGCGGGTCCGTGCCGGCGAGGGCGTTAAGGGCCCGCCAGCCGGCGAAGCCGAGGAGCGTCGCCGCCGCGAAGATGACGATCTTGACCCTGAGGGGCACTCACGTCTCCGTTCCCTGAATTCCTACTAAAATAGTATACATTAGGCCGGCTAAAAAGCAAGTTGCCCCCCCGCCCCCGCCCCCTGATCCGGCCCGGGAAATTTCCTAAATTGGACACTTTAGGATTGACAAGACCAAAAAAGCGGCCCTATAATGAAAACGCTGGCTGGAGAGGGATCCTCCTTAGCCCCGCTTCCTTTTCCTTTGAAACCTTGGCGCCTCACCAGCCAGCCTTCCGATCTCACCCCATCAGGCTGGCCCGCAGGCGCCTTTTCCCCTAGTTGGATTTCTGCGCGGCGTCCTTCTTCGGGGCGGTTTCGGCCGGCCTCAAGCCCTTGGCCCGTTCCTTGAGATAGTCCTTGAGCTCGAGGTAGGGGACGCCGTCGGTCTACCAGTCCGGCGCCGGCTTGCCCATGAGGTAGTGGTCGAAGAACTCCTTCATCCGCACGGTGTAGTCCTTCTGGTTGGCCGGCTTCTGCAGGCCGTGGTTCTCGCCGACGTATTCGAGCATGACGACCGGCTTCTTGAGCCGGCGCAGCGTGTTGTAGTATTCGATGCCCTGGTTCCAGACGACCGCGCCGTCCTTGTCGTTGTGCAGGATGATGAGCGGCGTGCTTGACCCGCTCGGCGTAGTAGACCGGCGAGTTGCGCTGGTAGGCCTCGAGGTTGTCCCAGTAGCCGCCCTTGAACCGGCCCTGGCTCGATTCGAAGATGGGCTGGTTGGCCGAGCCGGAGTTGAAGTAGATCGAGCTGTACATGCTGATCATGTTGGTCAGCGGCGCCCCGGCCACGGCCGCGGCGAAGTCGGCCTGGGTGACGAGGAACGCCGTCTGGTAGCCGCCCCAGGAGTGGCCCTGGAGCCCGACCTTGGAGCGGTCGACGACGCCCGCGGCCACGGCCGCGTCGATCGCCGGCAGGACGCACCAGACGGCCGACATGCCCGGGTCGTTGATCTTGTAGGTGATGTCCGGCATGAGCACGGCGTAGCCGTTGCTCGTGTAGACCGACTTGTTGAAGCCGTTGGCGGAGGGCTGGGCGTACCGGTTGAGCTGCTGGGACATCTTCTCGTAGAAATAGACGATCGTCGGGTAACTCTTGCCCTTCTCGTAGTTGGCGGGCAGGAAGAGGGCGGCCTGGAGCGGCTTGTCCAGGCCGCTCTTGGGATCCGTCTTGTAGTCGAGGAGCATGGACCCGCTCGACCACAGGAAGTCCTTCTGCTGGGGGTTGGCCTCGGTCAGGCGCCGGCCGTTCCCGAGCCCGGCGTCCGCGGCGTAGTAATCGGGATAGTCCTTGTAGGTGTCGCGGGTGTAGAGATAGACGTCGGCCTTCTTGGCCTTCATCAGGCCGCCGAAGCCGGCGTCGTCCCAGAGGAGAAGGGTCGGGGCCGTCCGGCCCTTGTCGAGCCGGGCGAAGCCCGCCTTCTTCGTCCATTCGCCGTAGACGCCGAAGTACTGGGGCTGGGCGAGGTCGATGGCCTTCTCCTCGGGATCGAGGCGCAGGCCGCCGGTAGCGGAGCTTGTCCTTGAAGCCGTTCCCGGTCAGGTTGACGGCCTTGCCGGTCCCGCCGACGGGGACGTTCCAGACGTCCCAGCCGTCCGAGAGGAGCACGTTCAGGCCGTCCTTGGTCCAGCCGACCGGATAGTCGGGCGGCTTGACGACGTTGTGGTCGTCCTCCTCGTTGACGAACGAGGCCGGCACGTCCTTGGTGATGTTGATCGAATGCTCGGCCGCCATGTCGAAGGTGTAGAAATGGCCGTCGTCGTAATAGAGGAAGTGGGCCCCGTCGAAGAGCGGCATGAACATGTAGCGGCACTTCTTCAGGGCCAGCGTCCGCTTGCCCGTCTTCATGTCGATGACATAGACGTCCGAGTAGTTGCGGCCGTCGAGGTTGCCGTCGAGCTCGTAGGCCCGGACGTCCTGGCCGATGGCGAACCGGTCCTTGGGCGCGGGCTCGACCTCGCGGACGTCGTCGTCGGCCAGCCGGATGAATTTTTTTTCGTCGACCCGGTATTCGGCCAGATAGCTGAAGATTTGTCCGCGTGCTCCTCCACCTGCTGCTCGGACTGGAGGCGCTTGTCCTGGCCATGCCAGATGACCAGGTCGGGCATGTCCTCGTCGGCGATCTCGTCGTTCTTCGGAGCCGGCCGCGGCCGGGCCCTCCGGACCGGTCTTGGCGGCGTCCGGTCCCTTGGCCTCGGCGTCCTTCTTCTTCTTGGCCTCGTGGATGCCGAAGAGAACGGCGTCGAAGCTCTCGGTCCACTCGGGCGCCCGGTCCGGGCTGACGGCCATCCCGGCCGGGAAGGTCTTGTCGGCGGCCGGGTCGTAGACGATCTTGCGGGGCCCCGCGGGGTCCTTGAAGCCGCTGAAGGCGACGACGCTCCAGAGCTTGTCCTCGAAGGCCTTGTCTTCCTTGCCTTTGAGGACGGCCAGGGCTTCGCCCTTTTCCGACCAGGCCAGGGATTTGTACGAGGCCTTGTCGTCGTCCAGGGAGACGACCGAGCCGGAGCGCATGTCCCGGAGCTCGAGGCCGTTGCCCGCCTGGCCCAAGGCGTCGATGACCAGGGCCAAGTGGGCGCCCGGCTTGTCGAACGCGTATTCGGCGACGTTGCCGATATTGACCTCTTTTCCCGAAGCGAGCTCGCGAAGCAGGAGGTCCGAGCCCGTCCACTTGTCCTTTTCCTTGTCCTGGCTCTCCGGGGCGTAGCGATGGAGGGCCGCATAGCCCGGGTTTTCGCCCGAGAAGTCCAGTCCGCGGACCTTCTCGAATTCGGTCTTGGCCCCCGTGGCCAGGTCGACCAGCACGGCCGTCGTCTGGACCCTCTTCTTGTCCTTGCGCAGGGCCTTCATGTCCTTGGAGCCCGGGTAGGACAGGAACGCGGCCCATTTCGAATCCGCGGAGAAACCCGTCCGCAGGGGCGCGCCGTAGCGCGGCGCCTCGCCGATCGGGAACCGGTATTCCTTCGTCCCGGCGACCTGGCGCACGACGATCTCGCTCTCTCCCTCGAGCGGGCTCGTCCGGTACATGAACCAGGTCCCGTCGGGGGAGAGCTCGGCCGCGCCGATCGACTTCCAGGCCAGGATGTCCTGGAGCGCGACGGGGCGCGGGCCGGCCGGTTTGTCGCCGGCCTTGTCCTGGGCGGCGAGGAGGAGGCCGGCGAAGAGACAAGCGATGACGAGGAGGAGGAGAACGTTGCGGAGTTTGCTCATAGGGGTGTTCCTTGTCGTTCCTTTTTTCGTTTTTCCTGATACATCAAGAAATCGGCGTGGGACAGGAAGTCATCGAGCTGCTGGTATTTCTGGGGATCGATGCGCACCAGGCCCATGCTGATCGACAGCCTCAAGCGCGGATAGTCCTTGAGGTGGAAGGCCGCGACGCCTTCGTCGATGCGGGCCGGCAGCCCGCGCTCGCCCTGCCCCTTCGAGCGCATGGCCAGGACGGCGAACTCGTCGCCGCCGATGCGCCCGATGACGTCGGATTCGCGCAGGGTCGTCCGGAGGATCATGGCCACGCCTTTCAAGAGGAGATCGCCGACGGCGTGGCCGTACGTGTCGTTGACCTCCTTGAGGTTGTCGATGTCCAGAAAGACCAGGTAGTTGTCGTTCTTGATGCGCTTGGCGATCTTCATCTGCTGGAGGCCGAAGGAATAGAAGCCGCGGCGGTTGTTGAGCCCGGTCAGATGGTCGGTCAGCGACAGGCCCTCGAGCTTCTCGTTGCTCAGCTGCAGCTTCCGCAGGGCCAGCTGCAGCCGCCGCTCGGTCGTCTTCCGGTCCGTGATGTCGAGGAGGATCCCGTCGAAATGGCGGGTCACCCCGTCGGGGCCGCAGATCCGGCGGCTGTGGTCGCGGACCCAGAGCTTCTTGCCGTCCCGCTGGCGGAGCTCGTACTCCTGGACGGCCGTCGATTGCTCCTTCAGCTTGGCCATGTGCTCCCGCCGGTCCTCGGGGCGAACGTAGAACTCCCTGACCTCGTGCGAGTGGAGATCTTTGGGGTCCTCGAAGCCGAGCATGCGGGCCAAGACGGCGTTGGCCTCGACGATCCGGCCTCCCGGCGTCGTCCGGTAGACCCCGACCGGGAGCTGTTCGACGAGGGCCCGGTAACGGTCCTCGCCGTCATGACCTGTGGATGCGGCCGGCCGGCGGGCCCGCCGCCCGGGGGACTGGGAGGGATCGCGGGTGCTCATGTCCGTTCGAATCTAGCAAAGACAGCCGCTCCATGTCAAAGTCGGCTCGGAAGAATAGTCGCGCTCTCATGGGGAAAGTTTGAAGACCCCTGAAACTTCCCTCGCCCGCCGCGCGCTTCGGCTAAACTTTTCCAAATCGAGCTCGACTATCCTTCCTCGCCTTAGATTGGTCGGATCGGAAGAAAATGGGGACGCTTCTATTTTTCCCTTCAGAGGACTCTGGAAAAATAGAAGCGTCCCCATTTCCCGTGATACGCTAAGAATAAAGTTGTAGGAATAGGGGACAGGCTCGAGAAGGCCTAAACGCGTTATAAGGGACGGGCGTAATCTCCGATGGAACAAGGGACAAGGCCTCCCGTGGACGAAAAGGACATCATCGAGGGCTGTCTGCGGGGGAGCCTCGCCGCGGAGAAAGCGATGGTCGACGCCTATGGGACGCTGGTGCTTTCGGTCGCTCTCAATGTCCTGGCCAACAGGGAGGATGCCGAGGACGTCTGCCAGGAGACATTCCTCCAGACCTTCCGGCATCTCGACCGCTACGACCGGGAGCGGAGCTTCAAGACCTGGCTCCTGACCATCGCCTACAGGAGATCGCTCGACACGCTCAGAAAGCGCAGGCGGTTCAGGGAATTCGCCGTCCGGGCCGCGTCCGCGGAGGCCGCGGCCTCTGAGCGGGAGGATCCCGGCCCGGGATCGCCTGCCCCCCTGCCGTCGAAGCTGCTCGAGACCCTGTCGCCGCGCGAGCGGACGGCGCTCTGCCTGTGGGCCAACGAGGGCTACGCGGCCAAGGATATCGCCGAGGTCCTGTCGTGCTCAGCCTCCACAGCCCGCGTCAACCTCTTCAACGCCCGCCGCAAGGTCAAGGCCCTCCTGGAGAATGATCATGGACTTCTGCAACACGGTTGATCTCCTCTATCGCGCCGTCCCGGTGCCGCGGTTCCGGGACTGGCTCATCCGGGCCCATATCGAGCGGTGTCCCGGCTGCCAGGCCCGGCTGCTCAGCCGGGATGAGGCCCTGAGCCTGCTCGTCCGGCCGTCCGACCTCGGCGCCATCGACCGCCTCTGGCCGTCGATCTCCCGGCGCGCCGGTCGGGCCCCGGTCGTCGCCGAACCGACGATGGGACGGGGATCTTATGTCTGGCGCTGGGCGGCTGTGCCGGCCATGGTCCTGGCCGTGACCCTTTCTGGCTTCTGGCTTCTCCGTCAAGTCGAACGATCGACGTCCGGCGCGGCCCTCGCGGCCTCGACTCCGCGCTTCGAGCTCGACTATGTCAACGTGGGCGGCGCGCCCGCCCAGACTTTCGTCTATCAGCCCCAGGGGACGGATACCGTCTTTGTCTGGGCTTCGAAGGCTCCCTGAAAAGGAGGAGTGACATGAAAACGATGAAAGACCTCATGATCTTGGGGATCGTCGTTCTGGGCCTTTCGGCTCTGGGCTCGACCGTGGCCCGAGCCGAAAATAGCCCGGGACAGGCCTTGAAGGGATCCGCGACGATGTTCGAGCTCAAGATGAGGATCCTCGAAGGCAGCCGGGAAGCGCCGGGCCAGCCGTCCAAGCCGGTCACGGCCTCATTCCTGAAATTCCAGAACTTCATAAACTTCGATACCCCCGAGGACGTCCAGGTCGAGGCGCAGATCAAGAAGCTCTACAACCTTAAGGGGCTAGGCCTGATGACCGAAGCGCCGCTCGTTTGGGAGAAGGGCAAGTCCGAGAAGGCCCTCCATATGTTCCGCCTGAACGGCCAGGAATACCTGGTCCTGGTGACCCCGGGACGGCTGATCGATAAGAACCAGTTCCGGATCGAGGTGTACGAGCAGGCCGGAGAACAAAAGACGAATCTTCTGGACACGGAGTTCTCCCTGCCGGACAAGAGCGCGGCTGTGTTCGGCTTCGAGAACACACAGGACAAGCCCTATTTCATCACGTTGAGGATCTCCGCCTGGGGAGGGGTCCTTGGCGGAGTGGTCGGTGGCGTTGTCGGTGAGCCTACAGGCGGCGTCGTCCCCGGGGTCCTGAAATCCGGAGCCAAGGTCATGCCGCCTAAGCTCGTCAAGCAGGTCGATCCTATCTATCCGGAGATCGCTCGGCAATCCAAGGTGGAGGGCATCGTCATCCTCGAGGCCACGACCGATACTTATGGACGGGTCGCGAACGTCAGGATCCTGCGCTCGATCCCGCTTCTCGACCAAGCGGCCATCGACGCGCTCCGCCAGTGGGTCTATGAGCCGATGGTCGTCGAGGGCAAGCCCGAGCCTGTGACCTTTACCGTGACCGTGCGGTTCGCCCTGGATGAGAAGAAGCCCGAGGTCGGCGGGGTGGTCGGGGGGGTCCTCGGCGGCGTCCAAGGTGGGGTCTCCGGCGGGGTCAAGGGCGGTGTCCAGGGTGGGGTTGAAGGCGGAGTCTCCTCGGTCACTTTCGGCGCCCTTGATATCCAAGCCTATAAGGAATTCGAAGGCGACGCTGTCCGGGCCGTCGGCGATATCAAGCCGCCCAGGCTCATCAAAGAGGTCGCCCCCGTTTATCCCCTCAAGGCCCGCCAGGGACAAGTTGAAGGGATCGTCATCCTCGAAGCCAAGGCCGACGAGCAGGGCACCGTCGTCGATGCCCGGATCCTGCGCTCCATCCCGCTCCTCGACCAGGCCGCGATCGACGCCGTCAAGCAGTGGAAATACGAACCCCTGATCATCAATGGCAAGGCCCGCCAGGTTATCTTCACGGTGACGGTCCGGTTCATGCTCAAGGAAGGGGACCAGGCCAAGACCATCGAGAAGTTTGCGGCCGGCGCGGTCAAAGCCGCAGGCGAGATCCAACCCCCTAAGCTCATCAAGGAGGTCGCGCCGGTCTATCCCGAGGTGGCCCGTGTCGCCGGTGTCCAGGGCGTGGTCATCCTGAGCGTCAAGGCCGATGAGACCGGCAAGATCGTGGACGCCATGATCTTGCGTTCCATCCCGCTGCTCGACCAGGCGGCCATCGACGCGGTCAAGCAGTGGGTCTACGAGCCGACGATCATCGACGGCAAGGCCGTGCCTATCGTCTTCACCGTGACCGTCCGCTTCCAGCTCAAGTAGGGGAGGGCCCGCCGACTTTCTTCAGGCTCAGGATCCAATCCTCGAGGACCTTGATTGAGGCCGGGCCCAGAGCCTTGGTCGGAGGCATCCTGTCGCCTTTGATGCCCTTCTCGCCGCGGACCTTCTTCAGGACGTAGCTCGACTCGGGCGCGGCCGTGTCGATGATCTTCAGCGAGGGAACCTCCCGGCTCGGGGCGTCGATCGCCGCCTCGATCTTCTTCGCTTCCCAGCTCAGGCCGCGCGGGGGGAACTTGCCGTGGTGACAGTCCAGGCAATTCTTGGCGAAAACGGATGCGACCTCGCCTGGCACCTTGATCTGGGCCCACGCTCCCATGGCAGCGATGGCGAGAAGGGCGAGACCCGCGGGCAAGATCTTCTTCATGGGCGGCTCCTTGGCCGGTGCGGGACGCCTGCCCGTCCAGAACTCTCCGGCTCATCCCTTCGGGGTATATTTATACTCGGATCCGAGCAGGCTGTGGGGGATCAGAAAGACGATGAGCGTGACGAGCGAGGCCGCGATGACCAGCGGCCGGACCGGCTTGCCCTTGCGGCCGGCGATCCAGGCCGCGACCCAGAACAGGAACGCGATGAGCGTCTTGTTGTCGGTCAGGTCCATGCCCGCCGGGAAGCCGGCCCAGGCGACGCCGAAGGCGAACTTCTGGACCAGGGGCCCGAGCACGAAGCCGCCGAGGAAAAGAAAAGCGAGCGTCCAGAGCGTCAGCCGGCGCGGGTCCCTCTTCTTGTCGATCGCGGCCAGGCCCGCCGCTGTCGCCAGGAGCATGCCGGCGAACATGACCAGGGCATGGGGGATCAGGAGGCCCAGCGGGACCGGGTCCTTGAAGCGAACGACCGCCGGGGCCTCGCCGGTCACCGTCTTCGATTCGCCCGCGTTCGTCAGGACGATCCGATAGGCGATCTTGCCGGCGGCCGGCTGCTGAGGGAGGCTCCCGACGAGCCGGTCGTCTTGCCGGATGAGCGCCGAGCCCGCCCACGCGTCCGTCGTCCCGACCCGCTGCCACTCGACCCGGCCTTCGATCGGCGCCGGCGCCAGCAGGGCCAGCTTGGCGTCCGCTCCGGTGTCGGCGCTGCGCGGCAGTCGGTACTTGATGTCCACGCCGCCGACCGCGGCCTGGCCCCTGATCGGGTAGGTCGGCCCCGTGACGCGCTGATAGACCGCCGAGGCCAGGGTGACGACGACGGCCAGGGTCCAGAACAGGCCTTTTCGCATGTCGCCTACCCTTTGACTTCGATCGAGCCGAGCACGGCCGATCCGTGGATAGTCAGCGTCGCCGACGTCGCCCCTTCGGCCGCCGGCTTGTGGTTCTCGATCGAGCCGAGCACCGGGGTGCCCTGGAGGGCGACCTGCCAGTCGCGGGGCACGAAGACCGTGATGCTGCCGAAGACGACGGACAGGACGAGCGTGGCCTGTCCGCCGGCAAGCCGGGCGTTCCGCAGATCGATGTCGGCCGAGCCGAAGACGATGTCGGCCTTGCCGCCGCGGAAGTTCTGGGATTCGATCCTGTGGACCTGGCCCGAGAAGACCTGGTTGACGGAAAGATCGTCCCCGGCGGTCATCTCAGGTAGTTTTTTTTTGTCCGGATGCCAGGCCGGCCGCAACAGGACCCACAACCCGACGGCGATGATGGCCAGCGGCCAGACGTAGTGCCAGACCGCCCGGTCGAAGATCCTCAGCCTAAGAAGCAGGAAGAACGTGCCGAACAGGATGAAGAAGACGGCCGAGCCCACGTTCCGGAAGTTGTTGCTGAACAGGATGGAGACGCCGATGAGGATGAAGAGAACCGGCCAATAGCGGCCGACGAGGTCGCCGAAATCCACGCGGCCCATCTGGTCCAGCAGGAAGAGGACGCCCAGAAGGATCAGCAGGAGGCCCCAAAAGATGCGGCCCTGGTTCTTGTGCTCTCTCATTGTTCCCTCCGCCAGGCACTAGGATATCAGAACGGTCCGGGTCTGTAAAAAGGCCCGGATCAGAGACGGCGGATGCCCATGCCGCCGCTGACCTCGATCGCCGCCCCGGTCGAATAGCCGAAGTCGCCGCGCGCCAGGGCCGCCACCGCCCGGCCCACGTCTTCGGGCTTGCCCCAGCGCCCCTGCGGGATGAGACCCGCGGCGATGAGCTTGTCGTACTTGGCCTTGACCGCCGCGGTCATGCCCGTGGCGATGATGCCGGGGCGCACCTCGAAGACATCGATCCCCCGGCCGGCCAGGGCGTCGGCGAACAGGGTCGCGGTCATGCTCAGGGCCGCTTTCGAGACGCAGTACTCGGGCCGCGAGACGGACGACCAGGCGGCCGAGATCGACGTGATAAAGATGATGGCTGGGCGCCGGCCGTCCTTGACCGGTTTCTGGGCGGCCATTCTCCGGGCCGCGTTCTGGGTCAGGAAGAACGGCCCCCGGGCGTTGACGGCCATGAGCCGGTCGTAGCTCTCCGGGCCCGTCTCCAGGATGTCCGTCCGCCGGAGCGGCGCGACGCCGGCATTGTTGACCAGGACGTCGATCCGGCCGCAGACGCCGTAGGCGGCGGCGAGCATGCGGTCGTGATCGTCGATGCGGGAGATGTCGCCGGCGACGGGAAGGAAGCGGCCGCCGAGCTCCTCGACCCGGGCCTTGACCTCGAAGAGTCCCTTGGTCCCATTTCCGGGATCGAATTCGATGTCGATGCCGACGATGTCGAAGCCTTCCCGGGCCAAGGCCATAACGATGCCCCGGCCGATGCCGCGGCCGGCTCCGGTGACCACCGCGGCCGGCGCGGCCGGTTGTTTCTTCGGGCTCACGCTCATTCCTCCTCGACGATGGTCCGGTCATTCCGATAATCGGCCCAAACGGATTCGAACCAGCCTTCCGGGTGGGGGATCGGCCGCACCGGGACCCATCTCTTCTCGGGCAGTCCCTGGCCGTCCACGCGGATCTCGAGAATGTGCGAGGAGACGAAGTCCGCCGGCGCGGCCAGCGAAAAGGCCCACGGCGTCCCGAGCATGGAGTGGGGGATCGTCCCGGCCGTGTCGGGAACGAGATAGGACCCCCGGCTCTTCCCGCCGCGCCCGAGGTACTCGTCGATGGCTTCGAGATAGACGGCCTGGGTCAGGGCCAGGCCCAGAGCCTGGAAGCCTCGGGGCAGGTCGCGGGCCGAGGCGACGCCGATGTCCCGTCGGGCCCTGAGCCACAGCCCGCGGGCCCGCGTCTTTTCGAGGCGCACCTGGCCCGGGTTCCGGACGACCGCGCCGCAGGCCGACATGCGCCGCCGCACTTCCGCCAGGCAGGCCTCCGGGGTCAGGGCGTTCGACCGGAGATCGAGCATGGCCTCGGCCTGACGCCACTTCCCGAGGACGAGCGGGGCCGCGGCCCGGGCGAAGTCGGGTTCCGGCAGGGGCCCCCCGGCGCGCTGGCGCGAGATGAACAGCGCGGCCCGGGCGGCGCCGACCTGCCCGGCGTTGAGCGCCGAGCCGCCCGGCCTGGTCACGCCGTGGGTGCCGCAGAGCTCGCCGACCGGGAAGAGTCCGCGGAGGCTGGACTCCCACCAGATCGAGCCCCGGAAACCGCCGTTGTTGTGCTGGGCGCAGACGGCGATCTCCAGCGGCTCGCGGCGAAGGTCGATGCCGTGGGCCCGGTAGAGCTCGACGGCCGGAGGGTTCATCCGGATCAGGCGCGCGATCGGCGTCGGCCGCAGCGCGTCCGACTTCTCGAGATAGGCCGCGGCCTCGGGGCCGAGCTGTTTCGGCTCGAACGGCCGGAGGCGGCCGTCGCCGCGGGCGTCGCTCCGGAAATCGAGGAAGACCCGGCGGCCTTTGACCACGGTCTCGTTATAGACGATGAGGTCGATGAGCGACGATCCGCCGTCGACGGCCCGCCGCGGGTCGAACGGCCACTGGTAGCCTTTGAGGAAGACGGCCGTGGCCAAGGCGCCCATGTCCGAGAAGTAATCGTTGAGGAACTCCCGCGGGTCCTTGCCCGCGGCGTCGGTCGAGATATAGCGGGGCACCGCCTGCTGGTAGCTTCCGGAGACGTTCCAGCGGAACTTGGTCGAAGCCAGGCCGAACTGGGATTCGGTCAGGTTCTGGGCCACGGCGCCCGCCTCGAAGAGCAGCCCGTGCGACCCGGCCTGGCTCTCCGGATAGACCGAATGCTCATACAGGCCCCCCGGGCCGCCCGTGGCCGCGACGACATTCGCCGCGTTGAAAAGGACGAAACCGCGGTCCGGCCGTCCGAGCTTCCGGGTATCGAGGGCCAGGGCGCCGATCGCCTTCTTGGCCACCCCCCGGCCGGATGTGAGCAGGGCGATCACCGCGTGTCCGTCGAAGGTCCGGATCCTCCGCCGCTTGACCTCCCGGGCCAGGGCTTCGAACATGAGCTTGGAGGTCAGCGGCCCGGCCGAGGTGGCCCGCTGGCGCGGATCGTGGTCGGTCTTGTAGCCGACATAGGCGCCGAAGCGATCGTGAGGGAACGGCACACCCAGGCCGACGAGGTGGAAAAAGGCCTCGAGCGAACCCTGGGCTTCGACGAGAGCGATATCGCCGTGCATGGAGCCGCCGGCGGCCAGGTCGCAAGCCATGTCGGCGGCGGAATCGGGCACGTCGCCGGCCAGCGAGAGCTTGTAGTAGGTCTGCTTGTCGGAGCCGGATTCGGCCGAAGCTCCCGTTCCGAGCCGCTCGGTGACGATGGCGATGTCGGTCTGCCCGAGCTCGTGCAGACGGACGGCCGCGTTGAGCCCGGCCGCCCCGCTGCCGATGATGAGCGTGTTCAGGGAGTGGACCGGGAAGGCCCGCCCGCCGATCCGGACCTGGCCCGATCTCATCGGATCGTTCGTCCTTTCAGCGCCGGGGAGGCCAGGAGCGCCGTCGCGGCCAGGAACACGAGGCCGAAGACGGTCCAGGCGTCGGTCGCGAAGAAGAGCACGCCGCAGGTGATGATCCACAGGAACCCGAAATAGATCCACCAGCTTCTCTTGAAAAAGAGGACGCCGACGAGGATGAGGGTCAGGGCCAGGAAACCGGCCAACGCCGCGCGCAGGTCGGCCGTTTCCTTGATGATCAGGCCGGCGTAGATCGCGGGGACGAACAGCCACAGCCCCCGGCGCTTCCTCAGGGTGATCAAGAGGGCCGCCCCCAACGCCGCGGCAGCGAATCCGAAGGTGGCCACGGCCTCGAGCCAGCCGGGGGGACCGGGCCGCCGTCCTTCCGCCAGCCTCTCGATCCTGACCATCATCGTCCTCTCCATGACGAAATGGGCCGGTTCGAGGAGCCAGAAACTGAACAGGCGCCCTATGATCCCGGGCGGCGGACCGCCCCGGCTTCGGGCGTAGAACCGCGTCCCCCCGTCGGCCGTCGGCTCGAGGGCGAACGTGCCCCAGTTCCTGAGCGTCAGGGACTCGCCGGGCGCCACGAAGGCGACCTTCCAGCCCGGCAAGAACGTTTTTTTTGGCAGGCCGAACAGATAATCCGGCTTGACGCCGCGGACGAGGTCCTTGGCCTGCCGCGTCTGCCACTCCGGCCGGATCGCATAAGTATTGTGGATGTCCGCGAGGGTCAGGTTCTCGAGCCAGGTGTGGCTGTAGAAACCGGCCCGGTCCTGGCCGATCTGGATAAGCCATTCCCAAACCTTCGTCGGCGGCGCTTTGACGGTGATGGCCCGGGTGCCGGTGACGACGCCGCCGATCCAGGCGTCGTCACCGAGCACGGCCCGCGTCCGCTCCTGCGGCGTCGTTCCCCAATTGGCGAAAAAGGGACGGGCCAGGAGGGAATAGGCCGCGATGGCGGCCAGGATAATAACGAAGGACGTGCCCGTGATCACGAGCCAGGTCCTCTCGGCCTTGTTCATCCGTTGTGTCCTTTCGCCGCGGCCTTGCCGTATTCCGGGTCCCGCACGGCGCAGCCGACGTGTCTCTGGCGGCGCAGGAGGTGCGAACAGAGGGAGCACGTCGTGCAGACCTTCTTTGGCGAGAGACGGCCGTGGCGGATGAGATCGGCCGCGAAGTCCGGATAGGCGAGGGCGCCCCGGCCGAGCCCGAACGCGGCGCTGCGTCCGGCCGAGACCATGGCCGCGGCGACCCCGGGGCCGAGGGTGCGGAGCCAGGAATACCCGGCCCCCACGACCGGGGTCCAGGGCGACGACCGCTGGATCTCGGTGGCGATCCGGAGATGGCGGGCCACGCCTTCGAGCGGGTGCTCGTCCGGAAGCGGGCCGCCGGGGACGGGTTCGTCGAACGGCCGCCCGTAGTGGGACCTCCAGGCCGGGATGCCGAGGGACAAGGCCAGGAACCAGACGCCCGCCCGGGCCAGCAAGGCCACGAGGGCCTTGGTTTCCGTGAGGTCGATCCGGTCCGGGTCATCGGCGTCCATGCCGAACCCGTACGGGAAGGGGAGACAGTCCGTCGCGGAGATCCGGCTGGTGACCAGGATCCCGGGCGCTTCCTCGCGGATGTGCCGGACGATCTCCAGCAGCAGCCGGGCCCTGTTCTCGAAGGGACCGCCGTAGCGGCTGCCCTCGCGGCTGCGCGCGGCCAGCGTCTCCGAAACGAGATAGCCGTGACAGGCCTTGATATCGACGCCGTCGAACCCCGCCGCCGCGGCCAGGCCGGCGGCCTCGACGAAATCGTCCCGGATGGCCGCCAGCTCGCCGTCGGAAACGACCAGAGCGTCGGGCGGCAGCTCGTGGAGGGGATCGAGGTGGGGGTTGTGCTGGACGATGATCGGCCGGGGTAATCCCTCGGGCTTGGCGAACCGGCCCGAATGCGTCAGCTGGAGAAGGAGGAGGGGGTTGTGACCGGCGCCCCATTCTCTGCGGGCCGCGTCCCGGGTCTCCTCGACGAGCCGGGCGAACCCCCCCTGCGTTCCTTCGGTCACCATCAGCTGGTTCGGGTTCGAGCGGCCGCCCGGCCGGACGGCGGCGGCCTCGCACCAGATCAGGCCGGCCCCTCCGGCCGCCGCCCGCCGGTAGCGGCGCCGCGTCAGATCGGAGGGTGCACCCGAGGCCTCGGCGTCCGCCCCCTCCATGGGCAGGACGGCCAGCCTGTTGGGGACCTCGCGCCCGCCGAAGAGGGCCCGGTCGAGGAGGATCGAGATCTCGTCCTGGTAAGGGATGTCGAGTCCGAGACGCTCGGCCTCGACGCGGAGATCGCCCGCTCCCCGCAGCCGGAATCTCTCGTGCGTCGCCACTCTATGTCCTGGGGCCGGCGGCCATGCGCCGCACGGCCTGGAGGTCGCGCTTGACCCGGGGCTCGCAGACCGCCGGCCAGCGGTCCCGGGCCAGAACGGAGAGCTTCCCGGCGTCGAGCAGCGCCTGGGTCTTGACGCCGAGGCCGACGAGCCGAACGAGCTCGGGCACGGCCAGGTCCGGGAAACGGGCCAGGAAGTCGGGATCGGCGACCGGGATGGCGAAGTCGCCGCCGTGGTCCTCGACGGTCAGCGTCAGATGCGGGTGGGCCGCCGCGAGCGTCTCGATGATGGCCGGAAGATCGATCACCCCCTTGCCGGCCTCGGCCGTGAACGAGACGAAGCCGTCGGGCCCGAGCTTCAGGCCGCCGTCCTTGACGTGGGTGGTCACGACCCAGGGCAGGAGCCGGCGCGAAGCCAGGACCGGGTCCTCGAGCATGGTCAGAAGGTTCATCGTGTCCAGGCAGATGCCCAGCCCTTCGCCGGGCGCCGCCCCGCACATGTCGAAGAGGCGCAGCAGCTCGAAGGAGGTGAACTCGAAGTGGGTCTCGATCGCCAGGATGACGCCCAGGTCCCGCAGCATCGGCCTCTGCTCGCCGAGCGAGGCGGCCATGAGCCGGAGGAGCTCCTGGGTCGGCCGGGCGTCCTTGGCCCAGCGCATCAGCCCGCCCGAGCAGGAGCGGACCGTCGCGGCGCCCAACTGGCGGGCCTGCTCTGCGGCGCGCCGGTTGATCGCGGCGATATCTTTCGGCCGGCCGGTGGCGAGGTCGACGGGGATGTGTTCGCCCCCGCCCCACTCGAGGTACAGGCGGTTCTCCCGGGCGAAGCCGCCGAGCTCCTGCAGGAAGGTCTTGTCGATGACCGTGCCGGGCGGCACGTTGACCTCGGAGAATTGGACCCCGTCGGCCCCGTTCAGGACCGCCCACTCGATAAGCTCGAACGGCGACAGATCGAGGGGCTTCAGGCTGTAGCTGTCGATTCCGACCCTGAGCGCTTTCATGTCCCCGTCCGGCGGTCCTCATTCTATCAGTTTTCAAGGACCCTTGACCAGCCTGCTTTATTCATAAAAACGCCCATATTTCTTTGTCTCACTCTGATCAGGCGTTTTTACCCTGCGGGCGAACCGATCCGACCCCATCTGCTTCGTTCTCGGGGATTCGCAGTACCAAAGAGTACAGCTTCACCCCTCGGCCTCCCATCTGGGGCCGCCTCGATTCGTGAATAATTCAGGCCAGATGTACCGGCTTGAAAAAACGGGGGCCTTGGGATATCCTACCGTCCCATGAGACGGACTTTTGCGGCCCTGGCGCTGCTTTTGGCGCTCATCCCGGCCGCGGCCCGCGGCCAGTCGTCGCTGGTCGCGGAGATCGCCGGGGACAAGGCGGCCACCCCGAAGCTCTTTTTCAGCCTCAAGTTCGGGCTCAACTTCTCGCACTTGACGGGAGCCGTCGATATGCGGCACACCGGCGGCGTCAGCTTCGGTCTCACCGCGACCATCCGGCTGAGCGACCGCTTCTCCCTCGTGCCCGAGATCACCCCCTTCCTGCGCAAGGGCGTTTCGGACATTCCCCTGGGCACGACCGGCGACCCGGGGCTCGATCCGTTCTTTGCCGACCCGGCGTCTTCGGAGCTCGCCCTGGACTACGTGGACTTCCCGGTCCTCGTGACCTACCGTCTGGGCCGGTTCCATCTCGGCGCCGGGCCTTATGTCGCCCTGCTCAGCACCGCCCGGGAGATCTTCCGGAGCGAGCCCACGACCGACCAATCGCTGAGGTTCTCGCGCGATGTCACGAGCCAGTACAAGACGACGGATGCCGGGCTGGCCGTCGAAGCGTCCTGGACCATGGCCAAGCCCCGGCGGGGCCTGGGCCTGATCCTCCACGTCCGCTATGAGGCCGGGCTCCTGAACGTCCGGGCCGCCCCGTCGGCGACGGGCTCCGGCCGGAACTCGGTCATCCAGGTCTTTCTGAGCTTTCCGTTCGTTCTCTGATAAAGGCCCGCAAGGCCGCGCATTTTTCCGGAGGAGAGTCGAGATGCTGAACAAGATGCAGGACGCCCTGATCGCCGGCAAGAAGGCCGAAGTCGAAGCGCTCGTCGACCAGGCCCTGGCCGCCGGGATACCGGCCGGCACAATCCTGAACGAAGGCCTGATCCCGGGCATGGCGCGGCTCGGCGTCCAGTTCAAGGCCAACGAGGTCTTCATCCCCGAGGTCCTCGTCGCCGCCCGGGCCATGAACGCGGGCCTGGCCAAGCTCGAGCCGCACCTGGCCAAAGCCGGGGTCAAGCCGCGCGGCGTCGTCGTGATCGGCACGGTCAAGGGCGATCTCCACGACATCGGCAAGAACCTGGTGGCCATGATGCTTCGCGGCAACGGCTACAAGATCGTCGACCTGGGCGTCGACGTCGCGCCCGAGAAATACCTGGAGGCGGCCAGGGCGAACCAAGCCAGCGTCATCGCCCTGTCGGCCCTGCTGACGACGACCATGGTCCAGATGAAGACGGTCATCGAGGCCGTCGAGAAGGCCGGGCTCAAGGTCCCGATCGTCATCGGCGGCGCGCCGGTCACCAAAGATTATGCCGACCAGATCCACGCCAGCGGCTACGCCCCCGACGCCGCCTCCGCCGTCGAGGAGATCAGCCGCCTCATCGCCGCCTGATGACCTCTCGCGAGCTGGTCGTCGCCAGCCTCGAGCTCCGCGGCCCGGAGCGAGTGCCGCGCCAGCTCTGGACCCTGCCCTGGGCCCAATGGACCTGGCCCCGGGAGCTGGCCGGGATCGCCCGGAGGTTCCCTGACGACATCGTGACCTGTCCCGCGTTCCTGCGCGAGCCGCTGCGGACGAGCGGGCAGGAATACGAGCCCGGGCTCTTCGTCGATGAATGGGGCTGCCGCTTCGAGAACAAGCAGCGCGGCATCATCGGCCAGGTCAAGGAGCCCGTCCTCCGCAGCTGGGACGATCTCGACGCCGTCCGGGTGCCCCGCGAGCGGCTGAGCGTCGACACCGGTCAGGTCGACCGATTTTGCGAGGCCTCGGAGGCCTTCGTGCTGGCCAAGACCTGGTCCCGCCCGTTCGAGCTCGTCCAGTTCCTGCGCGGCCCGGAGAACCTCTATGTGGACCTGGCCGAGCGGCCGGCCGGGCTCGAGCGCCTCCTCGAGAAGGTCCACGCGTTCTATCTCGAGGAAATGGCGATCTGGGCCTCGACAGATGTCGACGCCCTTGTTTTCGCCGACGACTGGGGCGGACAGGGCTCGCTTCTCGTCGCGCCCGCCCTGTGGCGGGAGCTGTTCAAGCCGCTCTACCGGGACTATGTCGAGATGGCCCACCGCCACGGCAAGTACGCTTTCATGCACTCGGACGGGCACATCGAGGCCATCCTGCCGGACCTCGTGGAGATCGGCCTCGACGCGCTGAACTCCCAGCTCTTCACCATGGACATCGACGGGATCGGGGCGCGCTTCGCCGGGCGGCTGACCTTCTGGGGCGAGGTCGACCGGCAGCACCTCCTGCCGTACGGCACGCCGGCCGAGGTCCGGGCGGCGGTCTGCACGGTGCGGCGGGCCCTCTGGCGCCGGGGCGGGGTCATCGCCCAGTGCGAGTTCGGCATCGGCGCCAGGCCCGAGAACGTGGCGGCGGTGTTCGAAGCCTGGGACGAGCCCTTTTGACGGCAGAGTGATATAATTCGAAGATAGCCGGGAGGACCGGCGGTCCCCTCGGGCCTGAGGAGGTCACATATGACACGAACGATGCGCTGGGCCTTTTTGGTCCTGGCGGCGGCGGCCGCGCTGGCCGTCCCCGCGTTCCCCAACGATACCTTGGTGAGCAGTGCGTGGACCTCCGCGCCGGTCAAGATCGACGCCCAAGGCCAGGATTGGCAGGGCGTCCCCATGCTGACCGACAAGGACTCCAAGGCCGAATACGCCCTCGTCAACGACGGCCAGAACCTCTATATCCTCTTCGTGTTCAAGACGCCCGAGGCGGCCTCGACGATCGAGGCCACGGGCTTGAAGATCTACTATGGCGCCGCGGACAAGAAGAGCAAGGATCGCGGCGTGCACTTTCTGAAGAAGAGCGTGACCGCCGAGGCGCTGATCGCCAGCCTGGAAAAACAGGGCGAGACCCTGACCGAGGCCCGCCAGGCCGAGCTCCGGCAAAAGAAGGACTATATCCTGTTCGAGGCCGACGTCATCAACCCCAAGAAGGTCCCGGCGCCGACCGATCCGGCCGTCAAGACCGAGCCGCCCCTCTTCCATGCGGCCCGGGCCCAGGGCCTGGTGTACGAATGCCGCATTCCCCTCAGCCGCACCAACCAGCCCGGCGGCTTGGGCGTCGAGGCGGGCGGCGCCGTCAAGATCGGCTTCGATTGGGGCGGCCTGACGGACGAGATGAAGCGGAACATGATGGCCCCGAGCGGCCTGTCCGGCGCGCGCACCTCGACCGGCGACAGCCTCGCCAACCCGCGGAACGATGAGGCCAGGGACAGCGGGGCCATGCTGAGGCACGATCCGAGAACGAAGGAGCACGCCTTCTGGATCGACGTCAAGCTGGCCGCCGAAGGCCGCTAGGCCTCAGCGACCCGACGTCCCTGCTTGTTCGGGCGGGCACATGTCCGCCCCGGGGGCCCGCGGGGTCAGAACGGCCGTGACGCCAGATAGGCCCCGATCAAGGCCAGGCCGACCGCCAGGAGCTTCCAACCCGTCAAGCGTTCCTTGAGGAAGATCGCCGCGATGATGACGATGAAGATCGTGTTGAGCTGATTGAGGACCGCGGCGACCGAGGCCTTGACGTACGTCATGCCGCCCATCCACAGGATCAGCGAAAGATAGGACCCGAAGAAGGCCGCCGGGATGAGGACCGGCAGGTTGCGCCGTTCGAGGAGAGGGGCCAGCAGGGCCCTCCGGTTCCTCAGGAAGGGCGTCAGGACGGCCAGGGCCGCCGCCCCGCCGGCCAGGCGGACGAAGGTTGACCAGAAGACCGAGACCGAGCCCAGCACGGGCTTGACCATGACGATGCCGAAGGCGACGAAGAACATCGCCAGGATGCCGTAAAGGATGCCCCAGGCGAGGTCCTTCCGTCCGATCTTTTCGAGCTTCCCTTCTTTGGCCAGGGTCAGGATGGCGGAGACGACGAGCCCGGCCCCGGCCAGCTGGATGAAGGTCAGCCGCTCGCCGAGCAGGGCGAACGACAGGGCGATGACGAAGGGACTGTAGAAACAATCGACGATCGCGGTCAGGCCGGCCCCGAGCCGGTTGAGGGCGTAGAAGAACAGCGTGTCCGAGACGGCGATGCCGAGGACCCCGCTCGCGAGAAGCAGCCAGGTCGTCGACGCGGGCACGGCCGGGAAGATGGGCTGGCCCAGGATGAGGAGCGTCGCGACGATGGCCGCCAGAGCCAGGACCGTCTTGCCCAGGTTCAGGGCGATCGGGTGGATGCGCCGCCCGCTGACGCGAAAGAGGACCACGGCGATGGCCCAGGCGAGGGCCGAAGAAGCGGCCAGCGTTTCCCCGAGCCCGTGCGGCGATCCAAGCGGATCCAACATGCCTGCCATCCTATAGGAGGACTGTCTTGGCCGCAAGATGGGGTCAAACCTACCTTTAATTACATTTTGGCAAAAGGTAGGTTTGACCCAGTAGTGTCCCAACGTTAGTTAAATAGATTCAGTTGGTTAGAAGAGTATCTCGGGGTGGTTTAGGTTTGGCTGAAGTCATTAAGGAATTGAGATAAGTGGCGACTTTTTCAAAAAGGGTCACGCTCAGGATCTGGAGAATTGTGTAAAGACTTCGGTCCGATTTTCAGTTTCTTTTTGATGATGGCAACAAGAAGATAGACCGAGATCGGCAATCCAGATTTGGGTCTTTGACAGCATTCTCGGAGGTTCCGTAAGAATGACTTTAATGCGGAGATGTTGCTTGATCCATTTGAAGAACAATTCGATCTTCCACCGGCAGCGAAACAGTTCGGCAATCAGAAATCGACGGCAACGTGAAAGTTGTTGGTCAAGAAAGATCAAGCCGCTTTCTGTTTCTGGGCGTCGAAGTCACGGATCCTTCGGAGCCGCTCGGGATAATCTCTCCGGGCATAGAAGCCGTGGAGGGCGATGATTTGATCGGCTTGTACTCCTTTTGATTTGTCGACGCGGATGGGAGTAGATCCTCCGGAACCGAAAATTGCTTTTGGCCCGGATGATGAAGAAGGCCTCAGGGACTGATGCAGATGCGTAGAGACGCGGGCAAAGTCGAGGATAGCCCCGGTCGAAAAGGTAAATAGCACCGGATTCGATGAGGAGGTCGTCGAGAAAATTGACCTCGTGCGTTTTTCCCGTTGGTTACGTAGATCAAAATCGGAATACTGCCGCGTAAATCCAGGAGGGTGTGGAGCTTGATCGCGCCTTTGTGCCGACGGAATCTGGCCCAGGGGAAAAGCGAGAGGCAAAGGTCGATCGTAGTGGCATCGAAGGCATAGACGGTTCTGTTGAAGCTCGACACCAAAATTTTCGTCGGCATATAGATGACGGGCTTGGATGCATTAAGACTTGGGCGAAGTCGGCATAGATACGCCAATCGCGGGATTGGTTGGCGTGAGCCAGCGTATTGCGTGAGACTTTTCCGCGGATGCCCATATGATAGAGTTTCTGTTTGCGTGCCCCGTAAGACAGGCTTCGATATCGCGGAGACTTTCGCGATAGGTGAGCTGGGCAAAGGCCATGCAGAGGAACTGGTCCAAGCAGGAAAAGGTTTTGATTTTGTAATTGCCATGGTAGCGCTCGACGCGAGTGCCGAAACTCTCGTAGATGGGCAAAAAGTCCATCAGTTGGGAGAAAATGGTTTTTCCAGAATTCATTAGCCCACTCCTTCTCTGGTTAGAGCTGAGGAAGTATGAGCATTTCGGGCAATTACAATTCAAATCGATTCCGGCCCAAAACCCGGCTAGTCTATTGATAAACTAATAATGATAGAGATAGTCTTAAACCGAACGTTGGGACACTACTGAGGTTTGACCCCGTCTTGGCTGACCGGCCCCTTCCGCGGTCCTATGGCGGCCTGCGTCCGGATTGACCAGCGTAATGACGGCGTGCTATAAACGCGCCTAAGGAGACGCGCGATGAGCAAGCCGAGATCTATCCCGTTCCTGGTCCTGGGGCTGGTCGTTCTGGCCTTGTCGGCCGTGCCGGCGGCCCAGGGGCTCCGGCCGGTCCCCGGGCGGACCGAGACGCCGGAATTCGATTCCTGCACCAGCATCCTGGTCGGCCGGCTGGCCTCGTCCGACGGCTCGACCATGACCTCGCATTCCTGCGATTCCGGCTCCGACCGGACCTGGATGACCATCGTCCCCAACCTGAAGCACAAGGCGGGCGAGATGGCCAAGGTCTATTACGAGCCCAAGCGGGCCAAGGGCCCGACCGATCACGATCGCCTGGTGACGGGCGAGATCCCCCAGGTCGCCGAGACCTACGCCTATCTCAACGCCGCCTACC
Source organism: Candidatus Aminicenantota bacterium (assembly GCA_963807525.1). Classification (GTDB taxonomy): domain Bacteria; phylum Acidobacteriota; class Aminicenantia; order Aminicenantales; family Saccharicenantaceae; genus RBG-16-66-30. The sequence goes on from CAWECI010000025.1 coordinate 159,323, forward strand.
CCATCATGAACGAGCACCAGCTGGCCATCGGCGAGACCACGATCGGCAGCCGCCGCGAGCTCATGAGCGAGAACGGCATCATCGACGCGCCGGAGCTCTACCGGCTCGTGCTCGAGCGGGCCCGGACGGCCCGGGACGCCATCCGCGTCGCCGACGAGCTGACCAAGGTTTATGGCTACAACGACTGGGGCGAGTGCCTCACCTTCGCCGATCCCAAGGAGGTCTGGCAGTTCGAGATCCACGGCCCGGGCAAGGGCAAGAAGGGCGCCGTGTGGGCGGCGGAGCGCGTCCCCGACGACGAGATCGGCTGCTCGGCCAACGCCGGCCGGATCCGCGAGATCGACCTGGCCCGGGCCGACTTCTTCATGGCCTCCGCGAACGTCACGTCGCTGGCCGAGGAGATGGGCTACTGGTCGAAGGCGAGCGGCAAGCCGTTCGAGTTCACCTACGCCTATGACCCCGACTCGCGGACGAGCCTCTACTGCCGCCGCCGCGAGTGGCGGGTCCTGAGCCTGCTCGCGCCGTCGCTCCGGCTCAACCCCGAGTCCGAGAACTACCCGTTCTCGGTCAAGCCCGACAAGAAGGTCAACGTGGCCGACCTCCTGGCCATCTTCCGCGACACCTACGGCGGGACCGAGTTCGACATGACCCGGACCCTGACGGCGGTCAACCGGAAAGGGGAGACGGTCAAGAGCCCGGTCGCGACCCCGTTCATGAACGGCGACACGCTGGCCCTGTTCCGTCTCAAGCGCGAGCGGACGATCTGCTCGCCGGCCTCGACCTATCTGCAGATCACCCAGTCGCGCGACTGGCTGCCCGGGCCGATCGGCGGCGTCGTCTGGCTCGGCTACGACAATCCGGCCGCGACCCCGCACCTGCCGTTCTATATCGGGATGGCGCAGATGCCGACGGCCTATATGGTCGACGGCCGGTGGGCCTTCAGCCGCGACTGCGCCTGGTGGGCCTTCCGGACCGTCAGCCGCCTGGCCAACTTCCGCTGGCAGGAGATGTCCAAGGACATCGAGGCCGTCTGGAAGCCCATCGAGGACAAGGCCTTCGCCGACCAGGCCAAATTCGAGGAACAGGCGGCCGCCCTCTTTCAGACGGACCCCAAGAAAGCGCGCGAGCTCCTGACCCGCTACTCGCAGGACCTGGCCGCCAAGGCCGTCGCGGCCTACTGGAAGCTGGGCGACGACCTCTGGTTCAAATATTCCGGCAACTTTTAATGGGGGACATGATACCCGTTTCCTATTTCCGGGAACGCACGCGCGAATCCGGGGACATGACCCTTTTCTCTCGAAAAGGGATCGTGTCCCCTGAATTCCCGAAACCCGCAAAGATAAAAATAGGAAACGGGTATCATGTCCCCGATTTAATATGACGATCCTCGGTCTGCATGTCATCGATTTTGCCATCGTCGTGGCCTTCATTCTCTTCGTTCTCTACCTCGGCTGGCGGGCCTCCCGCAAGACCAAGACGACCGAGGACTTCTACGTCGCCGGACGGCGCCTAGGCAAGTTCTACCAGTTCTTCCTCAACCTCGGCACCTCGACCAACGCCGACCAGGCCATCGTCGTCTCGCGCGAGATCTACCGCCAGGGCATCGGCGGCATGTGGATCCAGTACCTGGTCCTCTTCTTGACGCCGTTCTACTGGTTCACGACGGCTTTCTTCCGCCGGGTCCGGCTGGTGACGATCGGGGACTTTTTCACGGAGCGGTTCAAGAGCCGTTTCCTCGGCGCCGCCTTCGCCGTCTTCACCCTGTTCATGGCCTTCCTCGGCAACGGCGTCGGCTACATGGTCGCGGCCAAGACCATGATGGCCCTGACGCCCAAGCCGGCCGTCAAGTACACGGTCGCGGAGAAACAGAGTGTCGACCTTTTCGCCGAGTACCGCGCCCTCCAGGTCCGGGCCGACAAGACCGGGCTCGCGCCGGCCGAGACGGCCCGCCTGGCCGAGCTCGGCGAGCGCCAGAAGAAGGGCGAGCTCAAGGCCTTCATCTCTTACACCGATTCCGTCTCGATCTATCTCGTCTATACGGTCATCGTGGCCATCTACACGATGATGGGCGGCTTCCTGGCTGCGGCCATCACCGACGTCATCCAGGGCTTCCTGCTGACGACCTTTTCGCTGCTGCTCATCCCCATCGCGCTGCATCGCGTCGGTGGGTTCGCCGGGCTCCATGCCGCCGTCCCGGATTTCATGTTCAAGCTCTTCGGCTCGGCGGCCACGAGCGAATACGCCTGGTACACGATCCTGGCCATGGTCCTGGCCAACCTCGTCTCCATCATCGCCGTGGCCACGGGCATGCAGACGGCCGGCTCGGCCAAGGACGAGATGACCGCCCGGGTCGGCATGATCGGCGGCATGTTCTTCAAGCGCTTCATCATGATCTTCTGGGCCCTGACCGGCCTCCTGGCCATCGCCCTCTATTCCGGGCAGCTCCACGACCCCGACCTTATCTGGGGCCACATGACCATGGACCTCCTCTTTCCCGGCGCCATCGGCCTGATGATGGCCGGCGTCCTGTCGGCCAAGATGTCCAGCCTGGCCGGCTCGAGCGTATCGTATTCGGCCTTGTTCATCCGCAACCTCTACCAGCCCTTCGTCAAGCCGAAATCGGACCGCCATCTGATCACGGTCGGCCGCGTCGCCATCGGCGTGACCCTGCTTGGCGGCGTCGGCGTGGCCTTGTTCATCGGCAACCTGCTCGACCTCTTCAAGTATTTCATCTCGCTGCCGGCCATCTTCGGCGCCGCGATCTGGCTGGGCTTCCTGTGGCGCCGGCTCGGCAAGAGCGCGGTCATCGCCCAGGTCGTCATCTGCTTCACGATCTACGCCCTCATCCCCAACGTCTTCCAGTCGCTCGACCTGGGCCCGGACGAGGCCGGCGTTCCTCCGGGAGACCCAGGCCCAGACCGTGACCATCACGACCCGGGCCGTCCGCGAGGACGTCGAGGCCGGCCGGGCCTCGGCCGTCGGCGAGGCCATCCGAGAAGGCCCGCGTCAATCCGCCCGAGGGCATCTTCTTTGAGAAGGTCGCACTAAGCGACCCCAAGGACCCGGCCTCGCCCAAGATCGGCATCGGACGGTTCCAGGCCGAGGTCTGGGTCCTGAGCGGCCTGGGTGTCGATTTCTCGGGCTTCTCCAAGGCCCAGCTGAGCGCGGTCCGGTTCGGCTTCGACGCCCTGTTCCCGTTCCTGCTCCTATTCCTGTTCAGCGTCTTCTCCCGGCCCGTGCCCAAGGCGGACCTCGACCGGTTCTTCGCCAAGGTCCACACGCCCGTCCAGCCGACGCCCGAAGCGGAGGAGAGCGCCTTGCGCCACGCCGTCGATCATTATGACGAGATCGAGGCCCGCAAGCTCAGGCCCGGATCGAACTGGGAGATCATGAAACCGAAGGCCTTCGACCTCATCGGCTTCGGCGGCTGCTGGCTCATCGTCGCCGTCATCGTCGTCCTGCTCTGGCTCATGGTGAACATCCGTGTGAGCGACATCCGCGATCGATGAGCCCCTCGGAGAGCTGAAGGCCGAGCTCGAGCGGATGGGGGAGAGGCCTTACCGCGCGGCCCAGATCTTCGATTGGCTCTACAAGAAGCGGGCGACGGCCTGGGACGCGATGACGAGCCTGCCCAAGCCCCTGCGCGAGAAGCTGGCCGCGACGTTCGCGCTCTCGGCCATCGCGCTCGCCGAACAGCGCTCCTCGCCCGACGGCACGACGAGGTTCCTCTTCCGCTTCTGCGACGGCGAACATGTCGAATCGGTGCTCATCCCGGCCGGCCCGCGCCTGACGGTCTGCCTCTCGACCCAGGTCGGCTGCAAGTTCGCCTGCGCCTTCTGCGCCAGCGGCCGCCACGGCTTCAAGCGGAACCTCGCCCCCTCGGAGATCCTCGGCCAGGTCCTGTTCCTGGAGCGTGCCCTCGGCCGGCCGCTCACCAACTACGTCTTCATGGGGATGGGCGAGCCGCTCGATAACTGGGCGAACGTCGAGAAGGCCATCCGCATCATGAACGCCCCCGAAGGGCTGGCCATCGCCGCCCGCCGCATCACCGTGTCCACGGCCGGCTTCGTCGACGCGTTCAAGCGGCTCGAGTCCCTCGATCTCCAGATCAACGTCTCCGTCTCCCTGCATGCCGTGACCGACCGCCTGCGCGACCGGCTGATGCCGATCAACCGGCGCTTCCCCCTCGAAGCGCTCGTTGCCGCGGCCGAGCACTATGTGCGGTCGGGCGGACGCATGCTCACGCTCGAGTACATCCTCATCCGCGGCCTCAACGATTCGCTCGACGACGCCGACGGCCTGGCGGGCATCGCCCGGCGCCTGCGGGCCAAGGTCAACCTGATCGCCTACAGCCCCGTCGAGGGGACGGACTTCGAGGCCCCGACCGACGCCGATGTGGCCCGGTTCAAGCGCTGGCTCGACGAGCGCAAGGTCGGGGCCACGGTCCGGTCGTCGAAGGGGGCCGACATCGCCGCCGCGTGCGGCCAGCTGGCTGGTCGCTTCCTCGAGAAGCGCAGCCCGGCAAGGAGCAGGACATGAAGAACAAGGCTTGGCTCGCCCTCGTTCCGGCGGTCCCGGTGGTTCTGGCGCTGGCGCTTGCGCCCGCGACCCGGCCGGCCGCCCCGATCCAAACCACGACCGGGCCAGCCCCCGCGGCGCCGTCCTCGGCCCAACGCTTTTTTGCCAAGGCCGATCTGATGACCATCGGCGCCTACTATTATCCCGAGCAATGGCCCGAGTCGGAGTGGCAACGGGACCTCGGCAAGATGGCCGAAATGGGCTTTGAATTCACCCATTTCGGCGAGTTCGCCTGGGCCTTTCTCGAGCCCTCCGACGGCCGGTTCGATTTCGCCTGGCTCGACCGGGCGGTCGACCTGGCGGCCAAGGCCGGACTCAAGGTCATCCTGTGTACGCCGACGCCCTGCCCGCCGGCCTGGCTGGGCGAGAAATACCCGGAGATCTACCTCGTCGGCGCGGACGGCCGCCGCCTGGAGCACGGCACCCGGGCCAACGGGTCGCTCGCGGACGACGTCTTTGTCCGCTATTCGAAGCGGATCGTCACCGAGCTCGGCCGCCGCTACGGGCGGGACCCCCGCGTCTGGGGCTGGCAGCTCGACAACGAGCCCTACGCTCCGGCCGATTACAGCCCGGCCGCCCGGCTCAAGTTCCAGGCCTGGCTCGAGCGCCGGTACGGCACGATCGCTAAGCTGAACGAGGCCTGGGGCGGCGCGTTCTGGAGCACCCGGTACGACTCCTTCGCCCAGGTCCTGATCCCCAACGAGGGGCTGTTCGGGGAGGACGCCCTGAGCCCCCACGCCGTCCTCGATTTCCATCGCTTCACCGCCGACACCCAGGCCGACTACCTCCACATGCAGTACGACGTCCTGCGGGCGCTCGTGCGGCCCGAGCAGTGGATCACGACGAACTACATGAACGTCACGGAATCGGCCGATCCGCGGCGAGCCGATCGCCTCGATTTCATCTCGTTCACGATGTATCCGGTGCGGGGCGAGAAGAACCTGGGCGAGCTCGGTTTCCGTCTCGGCGATCCCCACCGGCTGGCCATGGCCGTCGATTACTTCCGGTCCTTCAAGGGGGTCACCGGGGTCATGGAGCTGCAGCCGGGCCAGGTCAACTGGGCCCGCATCAATCCCCAGCCCGAGCCCGGGGCCGTGCGCATGTGGCTGTGGCACGCCTTCGGCGGCGGCTTGTCGTTCGCCTGCACGTACCGGTTCCGTCAACCGCTCTACGGCAGCGAGCTCTATCACGCCGGGATCGTCGGCCCGGACGGGGTCACGCCGTCGCGGGGCGGGCTGGAGTTCGCCCGGGTCATCCGCGAGATGAAGGAGCTGCGCCGCCTCTACGATCCGGCCGCCAAGATGCCCGAGCGGATCGCCGCCCGGCGGACGGCCTATCTGTGGAGCCACGACGTCCTGTGGGACCTCGAGACCCACAAGCAGACGGCCCTTTGGAACACCTGGGACCATCGCTTCAAGGTCATGGCCGCGATCAAGGCCGCCGGCGCGCCGGTCGATTACGTCGGCGAGGCGGACGATTTTTCGGCCTATCCGTTCCTCGTCGCGCCGGCCTATCAGCTCGTCGACGAGGCCCTGGTCGCGAAATGGACGCGCTATGTCGAGAACGGCGGGCACCTCGTCCTGACCTGCCGGACGGGCCAGAAGACCAAGACCGGGCAGCTGCCGGAGAAGCCCTGGGCCGGCCTGGTCGCGCCCCTCATGGGGGCCGAGGTCGAGCTCTTCGATTGTCTCCTCGACGGCGACCGAGGGACCGTGCGCATGGGCGGCCAAGGCTACGGCTGGAGGACGTGGGCGGACGTGCTCAGGCCGCTCGGGGCGACGGAGACGCTCGCCGTCTACGCCGATCAGTTCTATGCCGGGAAAGCGGCCGTCGTGAGCCGGCGGCTCGGCCGCGGCACCGTGACCTATATCGGCGCCGAATCGATCGACGGCTCGCTCGAAAGGGACGTGCTGCGGCTGGTCTATGAGCGGGCGGGGGCCCGGCCGGCGGCCTATCCCCCGGGCGTCTACGTCGAGTGGCGCGACGGCTTCTTCGTCGCGGTCAACTATTCGTCGCGTCCCTTCGAGGTCCCGGTCGAGGCCGGCGCCCGGATCGTCCTCGGCGCGAATCCCCTCCGCCCCGCCGACGTCCTCCTCTGGCATTAAATGGTGGCGTGATATCCGTTACCCATTTATTTCCCCATCCTGAGAATTTGCGGTCGGAGCCAACGTCTCTCGTTATGAGGGCGTGGCTTTGGTCAAATTTGCTCGGCTCATCGTTCCTGGATGTCCCCACCACGTTATCCAGCGCGGGAACAGGCGTCAGAGGGTTTTCTTCTCCGATGAAGATCGGGCCTTCTTCCTGATCCTTCTTGGCCGGGCAGCCCATAAGCACGGCATCTCCATTTGGGCGTACTGCCTGATGGATAACCACTTTCATCTTGTCGCAGTCCCCAAGTCCAAGGATAGCTTCTCCCGCGGACTCGGAACCGCGCTGCGCAAATATTCGCTGGTCATAAATACAAGGGAGAACTGGAAGGGTCACCTGTGGCAAGGCAGGTATATTTCCTATCCGCTCGATGAGCGGCATTGCTATGCAGCCGTGAGATACGTCGAACGGAATCCCGTTCGAGGGGGCTTGGTCCAACGTGCCGAGACGTATCCATGGTCAAGCGCACGGCCCCATATCGTAGGAGGTCCTCATCCGCTTCTTTCTCCGTTCCCCCTTCAGAAATCCGTCCCCAATTGGTCAACTTATTTGGGTCAACGCGATACACCCGAGCAGGTCGATGAGTTCCAGCGGCATGAGCTCACGGGGCGGCCTCTCGGAAGTGATGAATTCGTCAAGAAGCTTGAGAAACTCACGGGACGAATTCTAGCGCTTCGCCTGAAGGGCCGGCCTAGAAAAAATGGGTAACGGATATCACGCCACCACTTCTATGGTGGGCTCGCGGCGGTCGAGGATGGCCAGGGCCTCGATGTGCGGCGTGTGCGGAAAGAAGTCGTAGGCCCGCACGTCCGTGAGCTCGTAGGCCGCCAGGAAGGCCTTCAGGTCGCGGGCCAGCGTCGTCGGGTTGCACGACAGATAGACGATCCGGGGCACGGGGTCGGCCACCAGCCGTTCGATCGTCTCCGGGAAGATCCCGCGGCGCGGCGGGTCCAGGATGATGGTCGCCGGCGCCCGCTCCAGGATCTCGGACAGCCACGCCTCGGCCGTGCCTTCGCAGACCGCGAAGTTGCCGATGCCGTTGAGCTCCAGGTTCTTCTTGAGAAACGAGATGTTATCGGGGTCGGATTCCACCCCGAACACGTCGCGGGCCCGCTTGGCCAGGACCATGCCGAAGGTGCCCAGCCCGCAGTAGAGGTCGGCCACGACCTCATCCTTGATCAAGCCCGCGGCCCCCACCACGTCCTCGAAGACGCTCTCCAGGATGCTGAGATTGACCTGGAAGAAGGACCTTGCCCCGACGCGGAAGACGAGACCGCCGGCTTTCTCTTCGATGTAGCCGCGCCCGAACAGGACGACGTCCTCGACGCGGTTGCCGTCCTTGATCGCGGCCACCGCTCCCGCCAGGGCGAACGGCCGCCGCAGCCCCTTCAGCGCCTCGGCCACGGCGCCCTTTTCGTCCCCCGAGGCGAGCTCGCAGAGCAGGAGCGATTCGCCGGTCGACCGGCTGCTCCGGATCTCGATCCCTTCGACCGTCTGCAGGGACGCCCCGTTGATCGCTTCGATCAGGGCGGCCATCAGGTCGTTCATGCGGTCGGGCACGAGATAGCACCGGTCGACGGCGACGAACTCCTCCTGCTCGTGCGGCTGATGGTAGGCCAACTCGGCCCGGCCGAGCTCCCGCGCCACCTTCAGCCCGATCTTGTTCCGGTAGCCCCAGACCTCGGGCGACGGCCGCATCCGGATGGGCGCCAGGCGCAGCTTCAGCTCGCGCGACAGGATCTCGGTGATCTGCGCCCTCTTGATCTCGATCTCCAGCCCGTAGTCCATGTCCTGGTAGGGCGAGCAGGCCAGATAATGGGCGCAGCGCGGCTCGACCCGGGCCGGCGAAGTCTCGAGGACCCGGGTCGTCCGGGCCTCGGCATAGCTGCGGCGGTCCTTGAAGATGTCGATATCGACCGTCTCCCCCGGCAGCCCGCGGTCCGTGAAGACGACCTTGCCGTTGACCAGGCCCAGACGCCGCCCGGGGTAGACGATCTTCTCGATGCGGATGACCATGCCCCCCTCGCGCTCCGGCCCTCTTATTCCGACGGGAATGAGCCGTACGACCGGAGGTCGACGGCCGTTCCCTTGGCGCTCCAGGCGATCCCCATTTCGGACGGCAGCTTCCAGCTCTCGTAGCAGGCGCCCAAGGCCTCGTCGAGACCCTCGACGACCCGCCGCCGCGCCCCCGGCGTCTGGACCTCGAGCCGCCGGGCCCCGGGCCCTTCCACGATCCGGACGAGGTCCTCCGGGAAGGGGCGGACCTCGGGCATCGAGTCCTGGATGCCGTTCATGCAGAGCGTTTGGCTGGCCGCCGCCTCCAGCCCGCAGAGCGGCCGGGCCCCCTCCGCGCGCGCCCCGTCCACCGACTGCCAGAGCTTGTTCATGGGCTCGGCGTCCGGGACGCCGTAATCCTTGCGCGCGCCGTCCGCGAACTCGGCCCACAGGCCCGAGGTCCGGCTGTCGCACCGGACGATGCCCTTCTCGAACTCGTACGACACGACCGGCCCGCGGTCCTCGTCGGAGGCGTGGCTGACGAGGAACAGCATCTCCACGCCGTCCTCGGTCCTTATCCGGGCCGCCGCCGTGTCGAAGTTCTCGATGGCGTTGGCCCGGTAGAGCTCGGCCTCGACCTCGGCCGGCCGGGCGCTCGTGTGCGTCTCCCGGCCGAGGACATAGAACATGTTGTGGAGGTCGTGGGCCATGGCGTTCTGGACCGGGCTGTCGAGGACCCAGGCGCCCTCGCCGTCCCGGCGCCGCCCGGCCCAGTCGTTCCGCGCGTAATAGCCTTCGTCGCGCGGCCAGAGATAGAGGCACTTGAAGCGCCGGGCCGCGCCGAAGACCCCGGCCCGGATGTCCGCTTTGAGCGCCTGTACGGCCGGGCTGAACGACCATTGATAGCCCACGGCCACCCATCGGCCCGCGGCCCTCTCCGCCTCGATCGCCCCGCGGACCTCCTGGATCGTGGCCGCCGCGGGCTTCTCGCACAGGACGTGGCTGCCTCTTGACAGGGCGAACGTCGTCTGGGTCATGTGCATCTGGATGGGGGAGGACAGGACGGCCAGGTCGGCCTTCCGGTTCCGGTAGAAATCCGGCAGGCTGATGAAGCAGGGCACGCCCATGGCCCGCATCTCGACGTACTGCTTGCAGCGGTTGGGTTGGGGATCGACGGCCCCGGCGATCCGGAACAGGCCCTCGTCCTTCCGGGCCAGCAGCGCTTCGAGGTAGACGGCGCCCATGCCTCCGACCCCGACCAAGACCAACGAAACGGGTTCAGGCATCATCCGGGTTTCCGGGTCAATACTGACACAGTTTGGAGTGCTCGTCCAGCAGGGCCATGTAATTGTCGTAGCGCGTGCCGACCGCGACGCTGTGGCTGGCGCCGAGGATGAAGCGGCCGCCCGGCTTGGCGCAGGCCATGGCCCGCCGCACGTCGGCCCGGACTTCGGCGGGCGTGCCGCCGACCAGGTGCTCGACCGCGACCCCGCCCCACAGCGTGATCCGGTCGCCGTAATCCTTCTTCAACCGGCAGATGTCCATGCCCGCGGTCGGTTGGATGGATTGGTAGGCGTCGAAGCCGATCTCGATGAAGAAATCGAGAAGCAGGTTCACGTTGCCGCAGCAGTGCTTGAAGATCCTCTTGCCGTGCTTGACCTTGACGCTGCGGGCCCGCTCCTTGTTGGCCTCGAGGAAGAGGTCCCGGAACATGGCCGGCCCGATGAGCGGCCCGGTCTTGTAGCCGAGGTCCTCGGCCCACATCACGGCGTCGGAGTCCGGGTGGATGAAGACCTCGTCGGCCGCGTTCTGGCGGCGGACGAGGGCCCGGGTGGCCGCCCGGACCGCTTCCGGATTGGCCCCGAGCTCGAGCAATCCCCGCTCCATTCCGCCGAGAAGCACGATGCCGACCGAGCCGCCCGACGGGCCGCAGATGTACTTCTCGGCCTTGAATGTCTGGATGACGGTGTCCAGGATCTTCCAGGACCGCTCGTCGCGGCGCGGCGGCTCTCCCTCCGGCCCCTCGAACTCGGCCGCCGTGAAGACGTGGGCGTCGCGGACCGGATCATGGACGCAGGTGATGTCCTGGGTGGCCTCGGACAGCCGGAAGACGCGGCCGTCCCGGTCCTCCCAGGTCGCGGCGTCGATCCGGCGCGGCGGGGGCTCCCCGGTCTCGGGCGGCAGCTCCCAGGTCGCCATGGGGAAGGTCACGATGTCGAGCGGCAGCTTCCTCTGCAGGGCGATGTGGTCCTCGAGCCAGCTCTGGGCCACCTCGTCATGGCGGCCCTCCCAAAACGCGATCTGGGACCTGGCCTTGGCCCGCAAATAGGTCTCGTGGCCGAGCAGCCGCTCGACCGTATCGAAGTCCACGGCGAACTCGGCGTAAGGCACGCGGTCCGGGACCCGGCCTTCGAGCGTCGCCTTGACCCGCTCTTTGGATGTCATCGTCCCTTGGGCCGCCGTTCGAGAAGATCGGTCTCCGCGAACTTCCGCTTCCGCCGGTCGAAGCGCAGGGTCTTGATCTCGAAGCCCTTGAGTCGGACCGTCGCCCGCGCCCCGGCCGCCGGGATCTTGACCACGGCCCGGCGTGGCCGGCCCGTCGGCTCGAAGAGCCTGACGACAACGTCCCGGCCGTCCTCCGATCTCTTGAAGGCCGTGACCTCGACCGCGGCCCCGTCGACGGCGATGCCGGTCCCGGCTTTCTTTCCCGCGCCCGGCGGGAAATACGCCAGGACATAAGGCCGTTCATTGTGGGCCAGCGCCTCACGGTCGATCTCGGCCAGGCGCTCGGCGGCCGGTCCGCCCTTGAGCCAGAAGCGGAAGCACCGTTCGCCGATATCCTGCCGGGGCAGGAACCTGTCCTGGGCCACGGCCAGGCGGTCCTCCCACGTGTCGGCGGCATAGGCCGGCGACCGGAGCAGGGACAGCCGCAGGTCCACGCCGTCCCAGTCGGAGCCGTAGATGCCGTCGTTGACCACGGTCAGGGCCGCCCCCTGGGCTTCGGACGTGATGGCCAGCCATTTCTGGGACACCGCCTCGTCGCCGTTGGATGGCAGCTCGTCGGCGCCGTAGGCCACCTGACCCATGAACCGGGTCCCGGTCAGCTTGGGCCGCAGGCCGAGCTTGAGCATGGTGTCCCGCTCGAGCCAGAGGACGCGGGCCTCGAGCTCGATCTCCGGGCCGCGCTTGGGGACCTTGTAGCGGAGAACGAGGCGCGAGTCGCCGTAAGCCAGGATGGCTTCGACGACGGCCCGGACCTGGCCGTCCTCGATGACGCGGACAGGATCGAGGCCGCCCTCGCGGATGCCGCAGAGCCGCGCCGCTTGCTCGGGCGTGGCCAGCTCGAACCGTCCGGCCACGGCCCGGAAGCTGCGGACCTTCATGCCCCAGGGATCGGCGTTGTCGCGGATGACGAGCGGCGCGAAGGCGCCCGGCTCGAGAAGATCGAGCCCGCCCGCCTGATAGACGTCGAGCAAGCCGGTCCGTGCGTTGACCGCGGCGGTGAGGTCCGGCGTCGCCACGGTGATGAGACCGTCTTTGAACTCGGCCGGCGACCAGGTCCTCTCGGACGAAGCGCTCTCGAGACGGCAGGAGAACCGGTTGAGCCGGCCGGGGGCGAGCTCGGCCTCGAAGACAACGCGCTTGCGCCATTCGAGGCTGAGGTTGCTCTCTTCTTTCTCGGCCTGGCAAGGCACCCCCCGGCCCCGGGCATAAACCCGCGGCTCCCAGCGCGTCGTTTCGAAGTTCGGCTCCCAGGGCTCGAACTCGCATTCGACGACGGCCCGGACCGGATAGGCCTGGGGATTGAAGACGAAAATGGGGATCTCGCCGGCCCCGGCTTTTGGCTCGCCCGCGGCCAGGGCGAAGAAAGCCCGGGCCTTGAGCCGGGACAGGGTCTCGAGCCCGTGGCCGATCTGCCGCAACGCCCCTTGCTCCCCGGCCGGGATGGACGAGCCGGGCAGGATGTCGTGGAACTCGACGAAGGCCAGGTCGCGCATGACCGCGCCGAGGTCCTCCCCGGGATAGGGCATGAGCCCCTGGAGCCAGGCCGTTGTGACCATCTTCTCGGTCGAGTAGAGCTCGTTCTCGAGGCGGCGGTGGCCCTGCTTGACCCTCGACATCGAGGTGTAGCAGCCGACGGCCCAGGGGTTCAGGTCCTTGTCCCGGCGGGGCAGAGAGGCGCGCCGCCGCTCGAGCTCCTCGAAGTAGGCGTCGGGGGTCGAATGGACGAGCTCGAGATCGGGACGCGCCTGGGCCAGCGCGTCCAGGTCGTCGAGGTCCTTCCGCGACGGGCCGCCGCCGTGGTTCCCGATGCCCCAGAGATGGATGGCCAGGTCGCCGGCCGGGTTCTCGTCCAGCCACTTTTCCAGCCGTTCGCGCTCCCGGCCGCCGACCGAGCAGTAATGGGCCGAGGCCCGGTTGGCCAGGACCTCCGAGCCGTCGTAGCCCACCCAGACGAACTCGTCGCTCGGCAGGGGACACTCGCGGTTGCCGGGCCGGCAGCAGAGATAGGCGGTATAGCCGCTCTTGGCCAGGATCTGGACGAGGCCCCGGGTGTGCCCGAACGGGTCGAGGTTGACCGCCGTCCGCGGCTCGACCCCGAACTTCTCGGCGAAATAGCGCCGGCCGAGGAGGGCCTGGCGGACGAACGACTCGCCGCTCGGCATGTTGCAGTCGGGCTGCACGTACCAGCCGCCCATGATGTGCCACTTCTTCTGCCGCACGAGCCCGCGGATGCGGCGGAAGAGCGCCGGTTCGTACTCCTCGATCCAGGCGTAGAGCACGGCCTCGTTGTGGCAGAAGACGTAGCCGCGGCGCGTCTCGCAGAACTCCGCCGCCTGACGGAACGTGGACAGGGCCTCGCCGGCGCCCTCCGGCCATTCCCAGAGCCAGACGGGATCGAGGTGGGCATTCGAGACCAGATGGATCCTTCGTGCGGGCATGGCGTCCTCTCTCAGGGAATGACGGCTTTGACGTCCAGGCGGTCGAGCCGGGGCGGCAGCTCGAGCCCCAGGCCGTAGCGATGGTAGGGCGCGCGGCGGGGGCCGCAGGTGAAGCCGGGCTCTTCGCCGCGGCGGGCCCGGCGGACCTCGAGACGGAGCCGCCCGCCGCGAACGAGCAGGTCGGCCTCCATGCGGTCGACGCCGGGAACGAGCATGGGCCGCAGGTTCAGGGCGTTCCCACGGGGCCTGACGCCGAGCATGTGGTGGATGAAGAGGAACAGGAGCTCGGCCCAGGTCCAGGGGATGATCCCGACCTGCGGATAGGGCGGGACCGGCCGCGGGCCGTAGAACTCGAACCACGACGCGGCCCGGGCGCCGCCGAGGCGCCCAAGCCAGTCCAGGACGCGCCGGGCCTTGGCCGGGTCGCCCGCTTCGAGGGCGGCCCGGGCCACGAACAAGGAGGCGAAAGGCCAGGGCCCGGGCGAGTCGGGCTCGGAGGTCACGTTGTAGCGGCCGTAGCCGCCGCCGGACCAGCGCTGGTCCCAGAGCCTTTCCATCGAGGCCAGGGTCTTCGCGGCCAGGCGGCCGGCCGGGTCGACGAGCTCCCAGGCGATCGGCAGGACGGACGAGGTGTCGGGGTCGAGCCAGTGCCGGCCCGGCCCGAAGAGCGGCGCCTCGCGCGGCAGGGTCGAGGCCGGATCGGGCTCGATCGCGCGTTGCACCTGCCCGTCAAGGCCGCGGCGCTTGATGAACGCCCCGGCGTCGACCAGGGCGAACCGCGGGTCCTTGAGCATGGCCCGGCGCAGGTCCAGCGCGGCCTGGGTCCATTCGTCGGACTCGCGGGTCCGGCCGGATCGCCCGGCCAGGCGGCCGGCCGCGAGAAGGCCTTTGGCCACGAACAGCTGGTGGGCCAGCTCCATCCCCGGCCGGATGCCGTAGATGTCGTGACGCTCCCAGAATTCGCGGCGGTTGACGATCAGTCCGGAAAGGGCGTGCCGGAACTCCGGCCGCAAGGGGAACGCGGCGATCTTCCTGATCTTGTCCCAGTTGGCCCGGACGAGGTCCTCGTCGCCCGTCCAATCGACATAGGATTCCAGGGCGAGAAGGAGGATCCCGTTCTGGTCGACCTCGCTCTCCGCGAGCGGCCGCTGCCGGCTCGAATCCATGGTCGCGCCTTCGTCGCTGACGAAATCGCGCAGCAGGCGGGCGAAGATCGTCCGGGCGGCCTCGGGCTGGCCGGACATGGCCAGGGCCAGGGCGTTAAAGGCCTGGTCGCGGACCCATTCGAGGTTGTATTGCCAGATGCTGCCGTCCAGGCGGCCCGAGGCCGAGACCGCGGCCCGGAGCTGGAACTTCGCGGCGGCGAAGAAACGGTCGAGCAGGGGGTCGTGAAAACGGACGCCGGCCGTGGCCTTCCAGTATGCCGCGGCCGGGGCCGGCGCCTCGCTGGCCCGGGCCGGTCCGAGGCGGACGGCCGCGAAGGACCCGCCGCCGCGCTTCGCCAAGCGATATTCGAAGACGACGGGCGTAGCGGTCCGCCCGCGGAAGCGGACTTCGGCCTCGACCCTCCGTCGCTTGAGCCCGGTGCCGAGCCGGACCCTGGCCGCGCCGGCCGCGGTCCGGGCCACGGTCACAGCGCGCACCAGCCTGGCCGAAGTCTCGTCGGGGCAGAAAAAGACCTCCCGGACGCGATAGGGCCCGCTCGCCCAGGCCAGCTCGACCCGCGGATCGACCGCGCCGCGGACCCAGGAGGCCCGGACCGAGCCCGGGCGAGGGCCGTACGTCGTTCGGCCGTCCGTGAGACTCACCGCGGTCGCGGCGATCCCCGTTTCCGGGTCGAAGCTCAACGCGGCCCGTTTGGGACCGAGGCGCTCGGGGTCCATCAGGAGCAGGCCGGCCGGCGTGCCGTCTCCGGCCGGAGCGACCTGGACGGCCGCCTGGATAAGGCCGTTCCCCAGGAAAAAATAGTCGACGTCGCGCAGGGTCGTTCTGCCGTCGGCGGGCCCGCGGGCCGGATCGTCCGAATAGAAATGCTCCCGGACTTCCATCGGCAGGGATTATAGAGATTTATCGGGGCCGAACGCAACCGGCCCCCCGAGACCCCGCGTCAGGCCCGGCGGGGTCCCCGGAGCAGCCGGGCCGGCAGCATGATGATCGCCTTCAACAACTCGAACACGGCGGTCACCGTGATGCCCAGGAGGCGGAAGGGGAGGAGCAGCAGCCAGACGATCGGGTAGAGCAGCAGGGCCAGAATGGCCAACGGCCAGCACAGCAGAAGCAGGATGAGCCACAAGAAGAATTTGGCCATGGTTTTGTCTCCTCGCTCATTCATACGCTGGCCGGCCTCGCAAGGTTCACCCTGGCCAATTGTCATCCCGGGCCGCACTTGTATAAAATAGAAGGGCATGTTCCGGAGATACGTGCCCCCGGACCAGATGGAAAGGAGCCTCATGGCCAAGATCCGTCCGACCTTGAATCGTAGGGATTTTCTGTCCCGCACGCTGGCCGGCGCCGGCGCGGTCACGTTCATGGGCCGCGCCAAGGCGCCGGGGCCCGGGCCGGCGGCCGCTACGCCGGCCGCGGCCGACCGGCCCCTGCTCACCCGGACCCTAGGCCGGACGGGCCTCGTCCTCCCGATCGTCAACATGGGGGTCATGAACGCCGACAACCCCGAGCTCGTCCGGCGGGCCTACGAATTGGGCATCCGCCATTTCGACACCGCGGCTGGATACTGGCGCGGCAAGAACGAAGAGATGATCGGCTCCGTGCTGCAGGACCTCAAGGCCCGGTCCCAGGCCGTCATCGCCACCAAGGTGGCCATCCCGCGGGAACAGAGGGGCGCCCTTTCCGGGAAGGACCTCAAGGACGCCTTTACCAAGGTCTTCGAGGGCAGCCTGCGCCGCCTCAAGACGGACTACGTCGACATCCTCTATATCCACGACGTCAGCACGGTCGACGACATCGACCGGCCCGGGTTCCTCGAGGCCTTGGCCGCCGCCAAGGACCAGAAGAAGGCCCGGTTCGTCGGCTTCTCGTGCCATTCGAACATGGCCGAATGCCTCGATAAGGCCCAAGCCCAGAACTTCTACGACGTCCTGCTCGTGGCCTACAACTACGCCATGCAGGACGACGAGCGGCTGAAGAGCTCTCTCGCCGCCGCCAAGGCCAAGGGGATCGGCCTCGTCGCCATGAAGACCCAGTGCATGCAGTCCTGGTACCGGGACATGGTGCCGCCCGGCCAGCAGGCCCTTTACGGCGACTCCGTCGTCCAGACCGCGGTGCTCAAGTGGGTCCTGCGCAACGAGTCGCTGACCTGCGCCGTCCCCGGCTTCACGACCTTCCGGGAGCTCGAGGAGGACGTCTCGGTCGCCCGGGACCTCGCCCTCAACGAGAAGGAGAAGGCCTTCCTGGCCGACCGGAAGATCCGTCTGGCCATGGCCCACTGCGTCCAGTGCGGCGCCTGCCGCGGCACCTGCCCGGCCGGGGCCGAGACGCCGGCGCTGATGCGGGCCCATATGTACCTGCGCTATCCCAACCTCTTCCAGGCCCGGGAAACGCTGGCCGGCCTGCCGCCGGGCCGGGGGCTCGACGCCTGCGTCTCCTGCGAACGCTGCGTGGCCCAGTGCCGCGGCCGGATCGACATCGGCCGCCGGGTCGGCCAGCTCAAGATGCATTTCGCCTAGTCCCGGAAGGAGGCCGTCGTGGTCCTCGTTAGCGGCATCGCCCTCGTCGATCTGATCGGCAGCGGCCTCGACCGCGTGGCCAGGCCCGGCGAGCTGGCCTTCTGCTCGGTGCGGCCGTCGATCGGCGGTCACGCCTGCAACGTCTCGTCGGACCTCGTCCGCCTGGGCCTGGCGCGGTCCCGGCTGCGCGTCGTCTACCCGGTCGGCCGCGATATCTTCGGCCAGTTCCTGGCCGACCACCTGGGCGGGCTGGGCATCCGGGTCGACCCGGTCGTCTCCCGCCGGGCGCCGACTTCGCTCGACCTCATCCTGGTGGCCCGCGGCGAGGACCGCCGCTATCACGCCGACCCCGGCGCCAACGTCGAGATGACCGCGGCGCCGGTCCTGCGGCTGCTCGAGCGCCACCGGCCCCTGGTCTATTATGCCGGCGGGGTCGGCCTCCTCGGCCGCTTCGACCGCGAGCTCCCGGCGGTCCTGCGGCGGGCGCGGCAGCTCGGGGCCATGACCTTCGTCGATGTCGTCAGCCCCTACCGCAAGTCCTGGGCCTTTCTGCGCCGGGTCCTGCCCCACACGGACGTCTTTCACTGCAACGCCGACGAGGCCGGGGCCCTGGCCGGAGGGCGGGACCCCGTCCAGGCCGCCGCCGCGATCCGCCGGCTCGGGGCCGCCAACGTCCTGGTGACGTTAGGCGGGCAGGGCGCCGTGGCCGCCGTGGCCGGCTCGGTTCTGCGGCTCCCGGCGTTCAAGGTCAAGGTCGTCGATCCCACCGGCGCGGGTGACGCGTTCTCGGCCGGTGTCATCCTGAAGGCCTACGCCCGGCTGGCCCGCGGCCGCCGGCCGGACGAGCTGACCGTCGGGGAATGGACCAGGATCCTGGTCTACGCCTCGGCCTGCGGCGCGGTCTGCACGACCGGCGTCGGGACGACGACGGCCGTGCGCGCGCGCGACGTCGCCGCCCTGGCCAAAACGCAGGGGCCAGCGCTCGTCCGGGAGATCGCGACGCCGGCCCGCGCTAGGACCGGCTGAACTCGTCCCGGGCTTGGCGCAGGGCGATCACGTTGCCGGGATCGCAGTCGTAGGCGACGACGCCGCAGCCGAAGAGGATGCCCGGCCGGCCCGCGCACTCGGTGAGAAGGCCCCGGGCCGCCTCCCGGATCTCCTCCGGCCGGCCCCGGTGGACGAGCTTGGCGTCGACCGAAACCCGCAGCGCCCGCCTCTCCGCCCCGCACCGCGCCAGGAATGTCCCCAGATCGGCCCCGGCGTCGCAGAGAAGCTGCCCGGCCCCCGTGGCGATGAGGTCTTCGAGGATCGGGGTCGTGTCGCCGCCGATGATGAGGGGCAGGGTCTGGGCCCCGGCCCGCAACAGCTCGGGCAGGACACGGTCCCGGTAAACGGGCCTGACGAACTCGCGGAAGACCCGGGGCGAGGCCGCGCCGGGCGAGGCCTTGGAATCGAACAGGACGGGCTCGACGCCTTGGGCCAGAAAGGCCGTCCCGAAATCGATCGAGACTTGCGCGGCGAAGTCCAGGAGCTCCCGGACGAAGGCCGGCTCTTCCAGAGTGGCGACGAGGACAGCTTCCGTGCCGGCCAGGGCGCAGGCCAGGGAGAACGGCCCGGTCACGGCGCCCCGGACGATCAAGTCGCGGCCCTTGGCCTCGGCCATCCGCGCGGCCGCTTCGACGAGGAGCGGCATGCGGCCGTGCTGGGTCGGATCGGGCCGCCGCGAGCCGGTCCAGGCCCCGGGGCCCTTCCAGGACGGGCCCGGCCACGGCCGGGACGTCCGGGGATTCCCCGAAGTAGCGGACTTCGCAGCCGACCGCCTCCGCCTCGACGTTGTAGACGTCCAGGCCGACCGTCAGGAGGTCCGGGTCGTAGATCTCGAGCTCCCGGTCGAGGGCCTCGAGGAGGAGGTCCAGGCTCGTGCAGACCTCCGACGGCGACCGGCCGATCAGGCGCGGCCTTGTGTTCATAGATGGCGGGGACGAAGGGGATCTTGTCCGCAGGCTCGAAGGCGTAGGTCGTCTCGACCCGCTCGCGCTTGGTCATGGACCTCAGAGGAAGACCGACACGATCGTATAGATGGCGACCGCGATCAGGGCCAGGCCGAGATAATAAAGGATCTTGCGGAAGGTCTTCTGGTGGATCCGGCTCTGGTGATAGCAGACGAACCGGACCAACCCGAAGTACCAGGCGAACGAGCTCAGCCCGACGACCACGGCGAAGCCGACCGCCGTCCAGGTGCCGTAGGTGACGAGATTGCTGCCGAGCAGGTTGTGCCCGGTCACGACCCCGGCCACGAAGATCCAGAACATGTAGAGCGTCGGGTTGGTGACGTAGAGAAGGATGACGCCGAGGATCGGCTTGGGCGAGGCGGACGGGACCTTGTCCCGGTCCTGGGGGATCTCGAACCGCCTGGAGTCCTTGATGAGCTTGCGGGCCAGGAGCAGGATGATCACCGCCGCGACGATCTTGAGCACGGACATGGAGTAGTGCGGCAGGTTCAGCTTGATCTGGAAGAACCCGGCCAGGGCGATGAAGCAGAAGGTCGCGTCGAGGGTGGCGGCCGTCAGGCCGGCCAGGAGGCCGTGGAGCATGTCCCGCTTGAGGGATCTGGGACACGACGAAAAAGTTGATGGGGCCGAGGGGGACCGAGGCCAGCAGGCCGAAGAAGATCCCAAGCAGAACGAACATGGCATAGCAGATTTTACACCAGGACCCGGGGGGGCCGTCAATTATCGGGAGGGAAAAAATGGGGGAGGGGGAGAGGCCGCCGCTGCGGGCCGCGCCGGACGACCGGGCGGGCCGGGCCTCACATCTTGGCCAGGGTGGCCGCCTCGTCGGTCGTTTCTTCCTCGGATTCGAGCTCGAGGCCCAGGAGTTTGGCCGTGCCCTCATAGACCATCTTGAGGGACTTCTTCGATTCCTGCAGCTCGGCCAGGCGCTTGCGGACCTTCTGAAGCTCCTTCTCGACCTCCTCGTCGAGATGCTCCAGCTGGTGCTTCACCTCGGCCATCGTCTTTTTGTAGAGATCCTCTTGTTCTTTGCTGAGACCCATCGTTCGGCTCCTTTATACCTCACTTGGCCGGGTTCACGTCGGCCTTGAATGCGATGACGAACGGCTTCCAGACCTTGACGGCCACGCCGTCCTTGACGGCCGGCTGGAACTTCCATTTCCTCAGGGCGGTCTCGGCGGCCTTGCCCAGGCCCTTGTCGTCCTGGATGCCCTTGAGGATGCCGGTATCGATGACGTTGCCCTTTTCGTCGATGAGCGCGTTCACGGTGATGTTGCCCTCGCGGCCGACGCGCTGGGCGGCCGGCGGGTAGGCCGGGTCGACCTTTTTGAGGACCTTCGGCAGCTCGGACACGGCCCCGAGCTCGACCAGGTCGCCCTCATGGGCGGGGGTCGGCGCGGGCCCGCTGACCAAAGGAGCCGCCGCTTCCGTCGCCGGCGCCGTGCCGGCGGCCTGGGTCTGGGGCGGCGGCGCCTCGGACTTGACCGCCGGCGGGACCGCCTCCTCCGTCTTGGAGGACGACGGGCCGGGGCCCGCGGGATTCGTCCCCGGGTTCGTCTTCGGGGAGGCCGCGCCGTTGTCGGCCCGGCCGCCGGGCAACGGCAACGCCGGGGCCGTTTCCTGGGCCGGCATGATGGCCGAAGCCCCGGGCTGCTCGGCGGGCTTGGCCTGCGGCTGGGGCCTCTGCTTCGCCGGCGCGGGCTTGGTGACGGGAGCGGGGGGCGGTTCGACCGGCTGGGTGGGAGTGTTCACGGCCGTCGTCGTCTCCGCCGTCTGCTGCTGCGGCGCGGGCGGGGCGGGAGCGTGTCGCTTGGGCCGCAGGAAGATGAACCCGACCGCCGCGATCGCGACGACGGTGATGCCGACGGCGGCGAGCGCCGGGAAGCCCTTCTTCTCTCTCGGCTCGACGGCGTCCTGGAAGATCGTCGAGGCGGCAAGAACGCGGGTCTCTTCGGCGCTGGTCACGGCCGGGGCCGGCTGAGGCCGCTCGACCGGGCGCTTTTCGGGTTCGGGCCGGACCGGTTCCGGCCGGGGGGCCTCCCGGTGGGCCGGCGCGGGGGCGGCCCTTTTCTCCGCCTTCTCGACCGGCCTGGCCGGGCCCGGCGTGAAGAAGGGCGAGACATCCGATCCGGGGTCGCCCGGCGTCAGGGTCCTCTTCATATCGGTCGACGACGGCGGCGGCGTGAACGCTCTTTCGGGGGCCTTCGGCGCCGGCGGGGGCGTGAACGGCTTTTCCGGCATGCGCGGCGCCGGGGGCGGCGTCGGTTTCGGCTCCGGGGCCGCCGTCCGGACCGGCGGGGCGGCCGGTTTTTCCTTGACCGGCGCCGGCGCCGGCGGCTGGGGCGCGGGCCTGGCCGTCTTGACCTTTTCCTTGTTCAGATCGAAACCGGCCAGGGCCGATTTCAGGAACTGATCGATCTCGGCGCCGCCGCCGTTGCCGTTGCCGTTGCCGCCGGACGGCTTGGGCTGGACCGTCTTGGCCGCCGACGATTCGACGATGACGGTCTTGAGCAGCTGGTCCGCGATGGCGTCGAACCGTTGTTCGGCGGCCGGATCGGGGCGGGGAGCCGTGGGCCTGCGGGTCTTGGGGATCTCCCGGCTCAGGCGGTCGAGGTCCTCGGGGAGGTCGAACAGAAAACGCAGCACGCTCAGTCTCTCCGCCGTTCGTCGGATTCGATGAGTCCGTCCCGCAGACGCACGATGCGCTTGGTATGCCGCGCAATGTCTTCCTCGTGCGTCACCAGCACGACGGTGTTGCCTTGTTCGTGAATGCGGCGGAAGAGATTCATGATTTCTTCGCCGGTTTTCGTATCCAGATTGCCCGTGGGCTCGTCGGCGAGAATAATCGAAGGATTCGTGACCAATGCCCGTGCCACGGCCACACGCTGCCGCTGACCGCCGGAGAGTTCGTTCGGTTTGTGGTGCATCCGATCTTCGAGTCCGACGGCGGCCAACGCTTCTTTGGCGCGGCGGCGGCGCTCGGACGCGCGCATACCGGCATAAACGAGCGGAAGTTCCACGTTGTGCAGGGCATTAGCGCGCGGCAGCAGATTGAACGTTTGAAAAATAAATCCGATGCGGTGATTGCGGATTTCCGCCAGCTGGCCGTCATTCAAGCGTGAGACATTGTCGCCCGCCAGAAAGTAATCGCCCGACGTCGGCGAATCAAGGCAGCCGAGCAGATTCATGAGCGTGGACTTGCCGGAACCCGACGGGCCCATGATGGCGATATACTTGCTCTGTCAATCAAGAGATCAATGCCGCACAGCGCGTGCACTTCCTCGCTGCCGACTTTGTAGGTTTTAACGAGGCGATTAATCTCGATGAGCTTGCCGTTGGGGCTGAGACCGTTGCTGCCGTTTTGTTTCATAGCAGACTATTTCCGAAGCTTCGTTTCAAGATATGTTTGTGCAGCACGCAGAACCGTGTCCTTTCCTGCGCGCACATCAGATACTGTGGGATGTACGGCGAGGTGCGGTTGAACGCCGACGCCGAAGTATTCCTTGCCGTCGGGATATGTGCAGTGGATTGTGCAGACGCGCCCAAAGCCACCGCCGGGCAAGGAGAAATTCAGCGGCTGGCCCGTGGCACCAGCTGTGGGTTCGCCGATGAGAGTTCCGCGCTGCATGGCATCGAAGACCATGCAGAAGTCATCGGCCGCGGATGCCGTGAGCGCACTTGTCAAAACAATGACCGGCTTATCGAAATATTTGCCGCCATTTGGCGGCCATGGGTCATTCTCTTGCGTGATCCACGG
Organism: Candidatus Aminicenantota bacterium; assembly: GCA_963807525.1. Taxonomy (GTDB): domain Bacteria; phylum Acidobacteriota; class Aminicenantia; order Aminicenantales; family Saccharicenantaceae; genus RBG-16-66-30. The sequence goes on from CAWECI010000025.1 coordinate 182,439, forward strand.
CGTCGAACGGCCCATCGCGCGTCGGAACGGACGGTAGTCGCGCTCCTTTGTGGCGAAAATCGAAAAGGGCTTGTCCGTCAAGTAACCCAAGATATTTAAGGCCACATCGGAATTGCCGCCGGTATTGCGACGAACGTCTATGATCAACGCGCTGCTCTTGCTGATCAGTGGAAACAACGAATCGAATGCAGCCGTTACGGTGGACGAACCAAAGGTGTTGAGGGCTACGTACGCAATATTGCCCGGTAACTGTTTGAACTCGACGGGCTGCTTGTAACTGAGAATACGGTGATAGCTGCGCGGCACGCTCTTCGCAACCGTCCGACCTTTCCCATCTTTCAATTCGAGTTGAACTGGTTGGTCTTTGGGTCCACAAAGAAGATAGAGTTCGTAAACCGAAGCTGACAAGCTCTGGGACGTGGATGCGCTGATGAACGGCACAACGTTTTGTTTGGCGTACTGTCCAACCGGAATACCATCTATGGAGGTGAGTTCCATCCCAACCTGCAAACCATTCTTTTGCAGACTATCATTTAGTAATGCCGTTATCAGCACTTTTTCTTCCACGAGTCGCGTGTCCAGAGGGGGTCGCGAATACATGTCCAGGAACAATTCATTAGGCACGTCCACCATTGTGTGCCCATCGTGGAATTGCGTGCAAAATTCCATCAGTAAGGAATAGTAGTCGCGGGTGCTCGGCGCGCTCCGGACTTTCGGAATGTATGTTAGAAAAAGGCTGTCCGTGCTCAAACCGGGAATCCGGTCGAAATAGGCGAAGTTGTTCTTGATTTCCAGCCACGTTTTAGAAAGTCCGGCAATTTTCTCGTCTTCGCTCAGCGTCGGTCGGAAGGGCACGCTCAGCGCGGAATCGTTCCATCTGGAGTTTTCGGCTTTGAGCTTAGCGACCGTTTGTTGAAAACGAGGATCATTGCGGAGGAATGTGAGATCCGTGTCCTTCTCGATCAGGTCAAGATCGGAAAATCCTGCGTCAACAGAATGTGCGATCTCGATTACCGCCTTATCCTTCTGTCCCGACAGTGCAAGTCCGCAGGCCAAATTATGGAGAAGAGCCGGGTAAACATCTTCCATTTCACGAACGCCCGGAGTGGCGCACAACTGTTGAAGAATTTGGATTCCTACATCATACTTCTGCTCTTTGAACAACCGGCTGCTTTCGCGGTTCTGCTGTTCGATGGTGCGCAGCAAATCCGCCTTATTCGCGGGGGGGTGTGCCCACCCAGATAAACCAAGCAGCAGCGATAGAATGACATAGTATGATGCGCGCATATACTTATACTCGAAAGTGCAGATAAAGTGTCTCAGCCTCATGGTTTCAGTTCGTTACTTCTTCTGCGGCCCTTGCTGCGACGGTTTGCGCATCATCACTTTGGAGCCGTTGGTCAACTCGCGGGCGAGCACACGGTACGGGCCGTTGACGACGCTATCACCGGGCTGAATGCCCTTGATGATTTCGATTTGACGATCCGAGGACAAACCCGTGCGCACGGGATGCCAAACCACGGAATCTTTCGCCAGCACGAACACGCCTTCTTCGAGACTGGCGCGAGGTTGAGCGTGCGACGTGTCGGCGGCTCCCGTCCGCGCTTGCGCGGCGAGTTCGCGGGACGATTTGGGCTGCTCTTTTTCCTTGAGTTCGACGGCCTTGCCTTCACTCTGTCACGCACGGCCACACATTGCAGCGAAACCGAAAGCACACTGTCCCGCTTATCCGTGGCAATATCTACGGTGGACAACATGCCGGGCCGAATACCTTTGACGGTATCTATGATCGCTACTTTGACATCGAAGTTCTTGCCCTGCTGATCCCAGGTCAGAGATTTGGTGGACGCAGACTGCGAAATTTCGGCGACGATGCCGCGAAACGTCGTATCGGGAAACGCATCAATCTCGACGGACGAACTGTCCCCCACCTTGACGCCGACGATGTCATTTTCATCCACCTGCGCACGCACCTGCATTTTGGACAGATCGGCCACCACCAAAATGACGTCCGCCTGAAATTGAGAACCCAAAGTCATCTCGCCCTGTTCCTTATTCAATTGCGAAACCGTGCCGCTCATCGGCGAGCGAATGGTGGTTTTGGACAGATTCTCGCGCGCCTGCTTTTCTTCAGCGGCCGCTTGATCGAGTTGCCCGGCATAGAGTTCCGCGGCGGATTGCGCTGCATCCAAGTCCGCCTGCGAAGCCATGCCTTTCTCGATAAGCCCGCTAATGCGGCGTAAGTCCGCATCGGCCTTCATTTTCTGCCCGCGCGCGAGCGGAGGCCAGACGTCGCCGACTTCAAGGCGGCACGGTAGGTTTCCGGATCAAGTTGAACCAAAAACTGATCCTTCTCCACATGATTGCCTTCCTTGACGGTCAGTTCCGTGATCCGTCCCGGAATTTCGGCGGAAATCTTGACCTGTGTGACCGGTTCAATGGCACCGGTGGCCGACACGGTTAAGACCAGATTGCGAATCTGCGCTGCCTCGATGGTGACCTCCGTGCGGCGGACCCTGTTCTTGTTCTTTTGAACGATGATGGCACTCACGACAATGACAACGACGAAAGCCGCCACCACAATAAGCCAGATACGTTTCTTCATGGAAGCTATTTAGTTGTTTTGACTGTGATTCAGTTTGGAGATGAGCCGGCAAGATTTGGAGCGTGTGATTGACAATATACTGCTTTCGCTCTATTTGTGGGAGGGCGGATCGGACGCCAATGTTGCAAGCTGTAGCATATTTGGCGGTTTCGGGGTGGGTTGCGAAGTGGCAACAGCAACTGGTATTGACCTTGCACTACGCATGACGGATAGATGTACTCACATGGAATAGCCGTATGCCAAACAAATCGTCCTCCAATCTTCGAGCTGATCCAGCCGCTGCAGAGTTTCCTCGAGACTTTCACGCAAGAGCTTACGGAACAAAAGTTTGTTCCTGCCTTTCGGGATGAACTTAAGCGGTTCTTGTCCACCATCGAGAACCTGCAGAAGTCCGAGGCCAGCCTCCAGCAGATCGCTGTTGGAGTGGATCGGCTGAGGGAAGTATTCGCCCCTGCCGGGACAAAATTGCTGGAAGGCGCCAAAGACCTCTGAAACGGCCATGCGAGCGGGTGCCGACCAGATCAAGGGGCGCTCCGCCGATGTCCTCAAGGATTTGCTGCAAACCCACGAGCAACTCGAATCCTCCTTGCGCAGCGAGGCCGGGTTGCTGCAAGAGCAGACCTCGGCCAGCCGTGAGGCCGTTGCGCGGGCGGTTGCGGAAATTGAAGGACGATTGACCGGATTGACCGCGCAGCTCGAAGGTCTTTGCCAGCGATTGGATACGGAGGTCGGCGTTGCGCAACCGGTCACGGTTTCCGCTCCGGCTCTCGCGGCCCCGGCAACGAGTGGTGTGACGATAGATTTTGGCGATGAACTGCGCGAACTTCTGTCGAACACGGAGCGGGCCGTGGCGCGGGAACTGGAAAAGTATCACGCGGAATTCACAGCCGCCCTGCAAAGAGACAAACGCGATGACAGCGACCGTCTGAACAGAATAGATCAGCAAGTTTCGCAGGCGTTGGCATCAGTGGGCCCGCGCGTCGAAGAGGAATTGGAAAACGCGGTCGCGCGGCTGCGCGATCAGATGCAAACGCTGATTCTTGCGGAAACGGAAGCCAAACGCGAGACGCCGCGCAAAGAAGAAGACGTTCCGGAAGGGGCGTCGCAGTCCGAGTTGGCGGCCAGTGAGACGCGGATTCTGCGCGAGATTGCCGCGCTGCAAAAAACGCAAAAAGGCGAGAGCAGTCAGGCCGAACGCATTCTAAAAGAACTGACGAAAGCTCTCGAAGAAACGGCGGAGCGGCAGGTTCAACAAACGGTGGCCGATGGTCAGGCCGTCATGGAAGCGCTGACCAATTTGCAGCGCGTGCTCCTGCAGGTCAAGGAGAGCGCGCACAAGGACAGCGAACAACTTTCGATTGCCACGAACAGTCTTGACGCACTGGCCAAAGTTTCAGCGGGAGCAACGGCATCCTTGTGCGCGAAAGGACATTCCCGTGAAGGTGAAGCTTTCGCTGTTCCTTGCGGGACGGTACTTCCGCACGCAGCGTCGGGGAACGGGCAACGCCTCCACGCTCCTGTCCGTGCTCGGGATCGCCGTAGGCGTCATGACCCTCACCGTGGTGCTCGCGATCATGAACGGCTTCCAGTTGGGATTCATAGAGAACATCGTGGAGATCAGCTCGTATCACCTCCAGGCGCGCGCAACGGCACCAGGCACGAAGCCCCCCGAGGACGATACAGCCCTGGCAAACCGTATCCGCGCGCTTCCCGGGGTGACGGCGGTTGTTGCCGCGGCATCCGTCATGGGGAAGGCGAGCGACACTCAGGCGGCGCGGGACGCATTGCAGAAGGTCAATCCAAAAGATCAAATCAATTGGGACCGTCTCATGGTGACACTGAACAACGACAAGGACCTGTTGAAGGCGGTCGGGAAGCTCCCAACCAAGTGCCCCTTCCGGGGAGGTGAAGGATGACGCGCTAATTCCCCGATCCGATTGGAACGCTCCGGGAATTTCACCGTCATCCACGTGCAAACATTCGCCACCCCGAAAACTCCCCCCCAACTTCATTTTCGAGGATGTCAGCAGACCATTGCAGGCGACATGGATTACCTGCGAGAGTACGGCACGGGGACTGCGCGAAGAGCATTTCGCAGAATGTGGACTCTTCAGGGTTAAGGGGCCCGCGATCCCCAAGAGTTTCTGATCTTCAAGGGACCTGCCGAAAGACGAGCAGGTGTTGCTCAGAATCTGTCCGAATTGCCACAAACGACTGCCGGACCCCAAGGCGGAGTATCGCCTGTGCCCGCACTGCCTATTCAAATTAATGTAACTCTTCTTCCCCACTTTTCATTTGTAGACCTGTTCGAGTTTAACCGTTCGTGAAAATGTTTTTTTTTACACATTGACAGAACTACACATTGCCTGATGGGATGTGCATGTGAAAATGGTCTTCCAGACGGACTC
>CAWECI010000026.1:0-48408 GCA_963807525.1 Candidatus Aminicenantota bacterium
GAGGTCGAAGATGCTGTCGTCGGACTTGCTCTTCGGCCGGCGCGTTTCCGCCGGGCCCGTCTCCCCCCGGAGCGCGTGGGCCGTCTGGGCCGCGACCGGCACGGGGGCCGGCGACGGGGCCTGCGGCTGCGGGGCCGGCCGGGCCTCCGCGGGCCTGGGCTCGGGCTTGCCGAGGACGGCTTCGACCGAGGCCAGAAGCTCGGTCATCTTGAGCGGCTTTTCGAAATATTCCGAGGCGCCGTAGGTCCTCAGGGCCTCGGTCCTGTAAACGCGGTCCTTGTAAACGCCGGTCATGATGAAGACCGTCGCCTGGGAGTTCCGCTCGGAGGTGATCCGCTGGCAGAGCTCGAAGCCGTGCACCTTGGGCAGCATGGCTTCCATCAGGACGAGGTCCGGGGATTCCTTGTTGTACTTGTCCCAGCCCGTCTGGCCGTCGGCCGCCGTGACGACCTGGTAGCCCTGCGCGGAGAAGGTCCCCTGCAGAGAGGTCAGCGAGTTCTGGTCGTAATCGATGATCAGGATCTTTTTCATGCCTGCTTCCTACGGCATTCCGCCTCCGGACACACGTTCGGCCGGCGAACCGTATCGCATGGACCCATTTTTTTCTCACCCCCCGACAGGGTCAATCACCCCTTCCGGTGATTCCGGGGAGGATTTCCCCCCCGTCCAGGGGTACCGGGGCCAAAAGACCGGCTCGGAGGGTCATTTCGCCGTTCCGGGCGCCTAAACTCACAGCCTTGCCCGCTGGGGGGCGGGCGAACGGAAAGGCGAGATCTCCGTAATCGCACATAAAGAGACCTTTTGAAGGAGGGAAAAATGAGCGAGACGCAGAGACGCGGATTGGGCTGGATCCCGGACCTGCCGGATGTCCGGGATTACACCGAGGAGACGACGGGCATCCACGCCATCCTGGGCCCGACCGGCGTGACCCTGTCCGGCGCCGGCCGCCGGAGCGGGCCGGGGCTGCCGGCCGCCGTCGACCTGCGGCGCTGGGCCTCGCCGGTCGAGGACCAGGGCCAGCTGGGCTCGTGCACGGCCCAGGCCGGGGCCGGGCTGATCGAGTACTACGAGCGCAAGGCCTTCGGCCGCCATGTCGAGGCCTCGCGCCTCTTCCTTTATAAAGCGACCCGCGGCCTGATGAAGTCGAAAGGCGATTCCGGGGCCTACCTGCGGACGACCATGGGGGCCATGGTCATCTTCGGCGTGCCGCCCGAGCCGTACTGGCCGTACACCGACGCCGAGGACAAGTTCGACCGGGAGCCGCCGGCCTTCTGCTACGCCTTCGCCCAGAGCTACCGGACGCTGCTCTATTTTCGACACGACCCGGCCGGCGCGCCCCGCGCCTCGGTTCTCGAGCGGCTCAAGACCTATCTCGCGGCCGGGCACCCGGCCATGTTCGGGTTCACGGTCTACAGCTCGATCGACCAGGCGGAGACGACCGGCCGCATCCCCCTGCCGCACGGCCGCGAGCGGATCGAGGGCGGGCACGCCGTCGTGGCCGTGGGCTTCGACGACGCCATGACCATCGCCAACGCCTCCGGCGGGGGCCCGGCCCGCGGCGCCCTGCTCATCCGCAACTCGTGGGGCCGGTCGTGGGGCGAGCAGGGCTACGGCTGGCTGCCTTACGCTTACGTGGACAAGGGCCTGGCCGAGGACTTCTGGTCGGTGCTCAGGAAAGAATGGATCGACACCGGCGAGTTCAAAATCTGAGGCCGTTCGGTTATAATCGCCCTTCGACCATCACCTCAGGAGGATGTCATGAAGCTCCGCTTGTCCCTCGCGATCGGGCTCGTTCTCATCGCCGCCGCCGCCTTCGCGCCGGCCCAGGAGACCGAGAGCACGGTGCCCGAGCTGGCCGCCTTTCACGAAGTCATCTATCCCATCTGGCACACGGCCTATCCCGAAAAAGATATCGCCATGCTCAAGAGCCTGGTCCCCGAAGTGAACGAGCTCGCGGCCAAGGTCTTCGCCGCCAAGCTGCCCGGCATCCTGCGCGACAAGCAGGCCAAGTACGACGCCGGCATGAGTCAGTTCCGCGCCGCCGTCGAGGCCTATGACGCCGCGGCCAAGGGCGCCGACGACAAGGCCCTGCTCGACGCGGCCGAGGCCCTTCACGCCAGGTACGAGATGCTCGTCCGCATCCTCCGGCCCGTGCTCAAGGAGATGGACGAGTTCCACAAGTCCCTCTACGTTGTCTACCACAAGGACCTTCCGGCCAAGGACTGGGCCGCGGTCCGGGCCGCCGCCCCCGACCTCAAGGCCAAGGCCGAGGCCGTGGCCGCGGCCAAGCTGCCAACCCGCCTCCAGCCGAAGGCCGAGGCCTTCGCCAAGGCGTCCGCGGAGCTCGTCAAGGCCGCCGAGGCCCTGGCCGGGCTTGGCGCCAAGGCCGACGGCGCGGCCCTCGAGCCGGCGGTCCAGAAACTCCACCGGCAATATCAGGAGCTGGAGAAGATCTTCGACTGAGGCCCGGGCTATTTCGAGGCCCGCTCTTCGATCAGGATCTGCAGGACCTCGAGCTCGTCGGCGTCGAACCAGATCTGGCCGCACGACAGGCATTTGTCGACGGGCACGAAATACTGGTAGTTGTACGGACGCGCGGCCAGGCGGTAGCCGCAGCACGGGCAGGGGATGCCGGCCGCCAGCGCCGATTCGATCTTCTGGCGCCGCAGGGGGTTCCGGGTCGCCGACTCGCGGAAGCGCCGGGCCTTGTCCCGCAGCGCCTCGGAGAACGCCACTTCGCGCCGGGCCACGATCTTGTCCACCCCCGCGGCGTCGACCAGCCGGCCGCCGCAGCGCCCGCACACCCCGACCTTGACCCCTTCATAGAACGTCTCGCCGAGCGGGACGCGGCAGCGGGGGCAGAGGTTCTGGCGCCCCGGCTCGAGCGGCTTTCGGCTGGCCAGGTTGTGCAGGGCCAGGCGGATCTGGGGGAACTCGCGGGCCAGGGCCTCGACGCCTTCCTGGGTGTTCTTGACCCGCATGATGGCCGAGAAGCGCGGCTGGGAGAGGAGCTCAGCCATGGAGAAGGGCCCGTCCCAGGTCCTCCCGGCGGCGCCGGCCAGCATCCAGACGCGGGGCACGTCCCCCGGAGGGGGCGCATCGGCCCCCGGTGCGGCCGCGGGAAACAGCTCCATCTGTTCCTTCCGCAGCTCCTCGTAGGAGTGGAGGACGCCGCGGGCCGCCTCGCGCTCCCTTTCCTCGGCCTCGACCATCTCGACGATCGCCTCCGGCTTCTTGTGGACCATCGCGCCCAGCGCCCCGAGCCGCGTCATGAGCGGCGGATGCGAGCTGAAGATGCGGCCGGCCAGGGTGTCCGGGGTGTCCCGGGCGTCGGGCCGGACGATGAAGAGGGGGGCGTAGCTGAGCGTGAAGTCCCCGACGAAGGAATTCTTGATGTGGGCCTTGTAGATGATCCGGGCCAGGGCCTCGGGCGAGCGGCAGAGCTCGACGGCGGCGCCGTCGGCCAGGAGCTCCCGCTCGCGGCTGACGAGCATGCTGAGGAGGCGCATGACCAGCGCGGAGATGGTCACGGCCGCATAAAAGAGGATGGGAGGAAAGCCGGCGCTCCGGCGGCTCCCGTCCCCGGAGGCGCCGTCGTCGGCGGCCGAGCCGAGGGCCTCCTTGAACCGCTCGAACAGGTTGGCCAGCGAACAGACGAGGGTCAGGTAGAACGCGTCGCCCCGGGCGATGTGGGCCAGCTCGTGGGCCACGACCGCCTGGAGCTCGTCGCGCGTGCCCTCGGCCAGGAGTCCTTCGGTGACGGCCACGGCCGCCGTGCCGTCCTCTTCGATGACGGCCAGCGAGTTGACGGCGAAGGAGGGCAGCACGTAGGCGTTGACGCGCGGCAGGCCGGCGGCGATGCGCATCTCCTCGACGATGTTGAGGAACTGGACGTGGTAGCGGTCGGCCACATCGGGAGTGGCGGCCTGGAGACGGCGCAGGATGAAGCGGGGGCCGTTCCGGCGGGCGTCCTGGAAATGGAAAAAGGCGGCCACCGCCGCGACGCCCAGGTCGCAGAGGAGGAAGCGGGGCCAGAAGCCCGGCGACAGGAGGAGGCCCGGAGCGAGGAGCAGGCCGAAGGTGGCCAGGAGCGCCAGGCCGATCAGGCCCAGGGCCGCGAAGTGGAAGAGGAGGACGGCGGCGAAGAGAAGGAGGCTGCGGCGGCGCTCCCGCTTCTGGATCTCATAAAAATCGCGCGGCGTCCCGGCCATGGCGTTTTCGACATCTTAATCGAAACGCCATGGGCCGGTCAACGCTCGCGCGGTCCTCGTTTCGCTCTCCGTCGAGATCGGGCGGGAACGGGACTGTCCCCGCAGGGGACTGTCCCTCTTATTTCTGTTTGGCCGCCGCGCCGATTATCTCGACCAGCTTCTGGACCAGGTCCTTGTCGATCTTCTTCCCTTCGGGCGTGGCGATGGTGAACTTCATCGTGCCGTCGTGTTCGTCGAAATCGGAGTCCGAGATCTTGGCGCCTTCGGGCAAGGCCTTCTTCAGCTCGGCCGTGGCCCGGTCGAAATCCGGGCGGGTCAGGCCGCTCCGGACGAAGACGATCGAGATAGGGCCCTCGCCGTCGACCCGGGCTTCGAAGGTGGCCTTGTCCTTGACGGTCCGGAACTCGCGGTTCTCTTTTCCTTCTTTTCCATAGACATGAACGGTAACCGATTTGCCCTGCTCCTCGCCGACCTCCTTGCCGAGGACGATCGCACCGGGCTCCTGGTCAAATTTGTATTCGAACGTCTTGAACTTCACTTCCTGGCCCTTGAGCTCGGCCTCGAGCTTCTTCAGCGATTCCTCGAGGGCCGTGAGGTCCATCTTCTTGGCCTTGATGGCCTCGACCTGTTTCTGCAGCTCCTGGACCTTCGCCAGCATATCCTCGGCCGTCTCCGACGAGAAGGCGAAGGTCTTGGCGGGCCGACCCTCCTTGATCTTCCACTCGCCGGCCGGCTCGCCTTCCATCCGTTTCTCACGCACGATGGCCACGCCCTTCTCGGGTTCGGCGTCTTCGGTCAGGCTGAATCCGGTCGCCACCTTGGGCCGCGGCCGGATAAGGACCGTGTGGGCCTTGCCGTCGGGCCCGATGTAATTGATGACCTGGTCGCCCTTCTCGCCGCCGTCCTTGATGATCTTGAAATGGGCCGGCTCGCCGGACTCGAGGTCCTCGTCCTCATCGATGCGCTCCAGCCGGCCGCCTTGGATCTCAATGCGGAGCGGCTCGCCCTTCACGACGATCGGCTCCTTCCCATCGGCCGTCACGATGACCACGTTGCCGTCGGCGTCTTTGGAGAGGGTGACCGTCTTGTCGAGGCGGAGCTTCTTGACCTGGTCGCCCTCGGTGATGGTGATCTCGATCGGCGACGAGCCGCCGTCCTTGCCGACGACCACGATCTTCTTCTCGACAGCGGTCTTCTCCGATGCGGCCTTTTCGGCCTCCTTAACCTTCTCCTTTTCCTTGGCCTTTTCCTGCTTCGCCTCCGTCGCGGTCTTGGCGGGGGCCTGGGCCTCGAGCGCCGCGGCCGCGGGCCCGGCCCCTGGCAGGGCCGTTTCGGCGAGGACCGTCCGGGCCGCCCCGGTCTCGCGTCCGTCGGCCGGACGCGCGGTCCCGATGAACGCCACGGCGGCGACAAGGGTCAGCGCGATCATGATCTTGGTTCTCATTGTGACCTCCATGAATGTCAGCTTTTGTTTGAGGATGGCCGCCAGGCGGTCCTCGAGCGAGGTCCGTCCCAGCATTCCGAGCAGCGCGGCCGAGGGGTTCCAACGGAGCCGGGCCGAGCGCCGGAAGGCCAGCAGGCTGGCGGCGTAGGTCGACGGACGGAGGCCGGCCCGGAGGGCCAGCTCGTCACAGGCGATCTCTTGTTCCTTGCGAAGCTCGCGATAGACGATCCAGCAGAGCGGGTTCCACCAGAAAAAGGCCAGGCTCGTCCGGACGAGCAGCATGATCAGGAAGTCCGCCCGCTTGATGTGGGACAGCTCGTGATACAGGGCCGAGGACCGCTCGTCCGCGGACCACTCGTCCGCCCCCTCGGGGAAAAGGACCACCGGCCTGCGCCACCCCCAGGTCATGGGGACGGAGACGACCGGGTGGCTGCGGAGGCGGATCGGGCGCCGGAGAGGCACCAGGGCCAGGAATTGGTCCAGGAGCGCCCGCCAGGCCGGGCCTTCGAGCGGCATCCCCTGGGCGGTCAGCCGGACCGCCCCGGCCAGCCCGGCGGCCAGCCGGACGAGCAGCGCCAGAAGGCCGATCGCCCAGACGGCCGCGAGGACCCGGCCGAGCCCGGCGGCTCGCCCTTCCGCTCTCGCTTTGCCCGGGGCGGCCTGGCCGTCGCTTGGTCTTGACGCCGCGGACGCATCGGGCCTCCGGAGCGCGAGCCTGGCGATCAGGACCTGGGCCGGCTCGGCGGCGTGGGAGCCGGCGACCGGCCCGGCCAGCGACTGAGCGGGTCCACGTGCCTTCGTTCCGGCATCTTGGGTTACGGAGGAGGGGACGGGCCCGGTTTTTGCGAGCCTGACCCCGGCGTCCGGCACGGCCTGGAGAGAGGCCGTCCCGTCCGACATCCAGGCCGGGACGAGCGACGTTCGCCAGCCGAGAGGGCCCCAACTCAGCAGGGGCAGCAGCAGGAGCCCGATCAGCCCGGACGACAGCAGGAGATGGCGGAAAGCGGCGGACCGCCTCTTCGCCGCCAGGAACGGCGATCAGGACCAGGGCCAGGACGATGGCCGTCTTGATCCCGTACCCGGCCATGAGACGGGGGACGATCGCCGCCGCGTCGGGCATATCAGCGTCCTTCCCTGCGGGCCTTGTCGATGAGCTCGGTCAACCGCGCATAGTCCTCCTCCGAGAGGTCGGCCTCGGAGATGTCCAGGAGCGCGGCGACCACGTCGGTCGTGGAGCCGTCGAAGAACGTCTGCCTGAGATGGGCCAGGGCGCTCCGGCGGGCCTTGTCCTTGGGCAGGCGGGGGACATAGACGTACCGGGGGCCGTCCTGACGGTGGACCAGATGGCCTTTCTGCTCGAGGACGCGCAGGAGCGCCCGGACCGCCGAATAGCTCGGCGGCGCGGGCAGGCGTTCCAGGACCTGCTGGGCCGAGGCCTCTTTCATCTCGTAGACGATGTCCATGATCTGCCGCTCCCGGCGGCTCAGGCTCTTGTCGGTCCTCATGCGCGGCTCCTCGGCCTCAGGCCGGCCCCGATGTGCCAAAAAATTAGCATGCTAAATTATTAGCACCCTTGGCGCACGCTGTCAAGGGGTTCTGCTATTTTTTTAACATCCACGTTCTTCTAAACCGAGGAGCCGGGCCGAGGGTTGCATCGGGAGATCATTTTGGTTTCTTGACGCCCATCCCTTCCTCCGACTAATATCTAGGGTAAAAGGAAGCGGGCTGTCATGAAATATCGTACTCTAGGGCGTACGGGTCTCAAGGTCTCAGTCGTCGGGCTCGGCGGCTGGCAGTTCGGCGGGGAATGGGGCCGGAGCTTCACCCAGCCCGAGGTCGACGCCATCCTCGACCGGGCCGCCGAGGCCGGCATCAACCTCATCGACACGGCCGAGTGCTACGGGGACCACCTGTCCGAGCGCCTGATCGGCGACTATCTCTCGCGCCGCGGCCGGGACCGCTGGATCGTGGCCACCAAGTTCGGCCACCAGTTCACCGGCTTCATGGGCCGGACGGACGGGTTTGCGGCCGACGCCGTGCGGGCCCAGCTCGTGGCCTCGCTGCGGGCCCTGCGGACCGACCGCATCGACCTCTATCAGTTCCATTCGGGCCCGGACGAGGCCTTCCTCGACGACGGGCTGAGGGAGTTCCTGGAAGAGGCCCGCCGTGCCGGCATGGTCCGCGACCTCGGGGTTTCCATCCGCGGCGCGGGAAGCGAGATCCAGACCCGCGAAGCGTTCGGCCGCGGCTTTGGCGTCCTCCAGGTCCTCTACAACCGCCTCGATGCCAGGGCCGAATCGGCCGTCTTCCCTACGGCCCGGCGCTACAACCTGGGCATTCTGGCCCGGGTCCCGCTGGCCAGCGGTCTTCTCACCGGCAAGCACGAGCCCGACGCGAAATTCGGGCCGGACGACTACCGGTCGACCTTGGGACCCGGCGAGATCAGTCGGCGGGTGCTGTTGGCCGGGCAATTGGCCGAGCAGGAGCTCCCCATGGGGGTTTCACGGGCGCGCTGGGCCCTGGCCTGGTGCCTCCGGGACCCGGTCGTGACGGCGGTCATCCCCGGCGCCAAGAGCCCCGAGCAGGTCGAGGAGAACGCTTCGGCCGCCGACCTGCTGTCCGAACGGATGCCTTAGGCGGGTCCTGAGGGACAGTCCCCGTTCGGGGACAGTCCCGTCACTTGTCGATCGTCGGCGCGGGCGCGGCCGGCTTCTCTCCCGCGCCAGGCGTCAGGCAATCCGATTTGAACCTGGCGGCGAAATCCTCGACGTCCTTGGCCGTCAGGACGGTCTGCCCGCGCGCGACGTAGTCGTTGAAGATGCGGTTGAAGCAGGACTGGGATTTGTATCTCTCGGTCACGCCCTTCTCATCCTGGACCGGCTCCCCGTAGAGCCGGACCGAGCTCAGGGTCTCGGACGTCCTGGGTCAGGCTGTAAACATAGTTGGCCGTCGCGAAACAGCTTTCGCTCGTCGCTTCGAGGTCCTGGTTGGCCGTGAGGTCGAAATGGGTGTCGCGGGCCAGGTCGAGCAGGTCGATCGGCGTCAGCTCCCGCGAGTAGAAGAAATTGTCGTTCTCCAGGCGCTGGTTGAGGATGCCGCCGTTGCAGGCGCTGCCCTCGCCCCAGACCCGGACCAGGCTCAGCCAGCTGCCCTTCTTCTGAAGCAGCACGATGTTGTCGACGTCCGCGGGCTGTTCCGAGTTGAACGTGACCGAGAGGACATAGAGCTCGGTCCCGCCCGTGACCGGACCGGCGAACGCGGTGTAGGCGAAAAAGGGCGAGCGCCCGGAGACCGGGTCTTCCGCGTAGTCGGTCACCCACCAATCGGGTTGGTCCTCCCATTGGCGGGCCTGAAGATCGGTCTTGAAGGCGGCCAGGTCGAGCTGCCCGGTCGAGGAATGGTAAAGGGCGCTGACCGCGGCCGGGTGGATGGCCGCGCCGTGATAGGTGAACTCGCCTGGGACGTCGGCCGGCGGCTTGGACTTGCAGCCCCCCAGGGCTCCGGCCGCGACCAGCGCGGCGGACATGAGAATGACCATCGGACGGGCTTTCAGATGGGCCATGATCCTTCTCCTCTGCTTCTTTAGACGGGGAGGGGAGCTTTTCCTGCCCAGAAAGGCGAAAATAGGTGGAACTTTTCGGGGGCCTGCGCCGTATTCCTGTGTGATGAAACCCGACTATCCTGGGCGTTTGCGGAGATCGCGATGACGAGGTATGCGAAACACATGTGGACTGGCCGCCGCTTTCCTGGCGGCCGTGATCCTGATCCCGGCTTTGGCCGCCGCTCCGGCCAAGCCCTCTTCCTCGTCCGCCTCCAGCCGGCCGGCGGCCGCGCCGCTCGTCCTGGGCAAGGCCGAGGCGGCTCCCGTCATCGACGGCGTCCTCGACGATCCGGCCTGGGCGTCGGCCCTCAAGTACGACGCTTTCAAGACCTTCAAGCCGGACTTCGGCAAGGAGGCCAGCCAGAAGACCGAAGCTTACGTCACCTACGATCCCGAGAACTTCTATTTCGCCTTCCGCTGCTACGACAGCGAGCCGTCCAAGATCAAGGCCGTCATGAGCAAGCGGGATTCCATCTTCCAGGACGACGTCGTCTTCATCATGCTCGACACCTTCAACGACGCCCAGAGCGGCTTCAGCTTCATCGTCAACCCGCTCGGCATCCAGGGCGACGGCATGATCGACGTCAACGGCAACTTGGACACCAGCTTCGACGCCGTCTGGTACAGCAAGGGCCGCATCGACGATCAGGGCTGGACCGTCGAGGCCCGGGTGCCGCTCCAGAGCCTCCGCTTCCCCGGCCGCAAGGTCCAGACTTGGCGGATCATGTTCGTCCGCTTCTTCACCCGGACGTCCGAGCAGGCGACCTACCCGCCGCTCGACCCGAACTACGGCTCGATCATGGGCCAGGCCCAGCGGTTCGAGGTCTCGGGGCTGCATTCCAAGCGCCTGATCGAGCTCATCCCGGCCGCCACGACCAATTGGCGCTACGAGCGGACCGGGCCCGACATCGTCCGGACCGAGCGGACCCCCCTCAAGGAGGTCCCCAGCCTGACCGGGAAGTTCGGCCTGACCTCGGACCTGACCCTCGACGGCACCTACAACCCGGACTTCAGCCAGGTCGAGGCCGATGCCGGGCAGATCGATTTCAACCAGCGCTACTCGCTCTATTACGAGGAGAAGAGGCCCTTCTTCCTCGAAGGGAGCGACCTGTGGAGGTTCGCGGGGAACGTCGAGGAGGGCCCGCTCCAGTCGATCGTCTACACCCGCTCCATCGTCAACCCGGACTACGGCTTCCGGCTGACGGGCAAGGTCTCGCCCCGCGACACCGTGGCCGCGATCTACGCCCACGACGACCTGCCCGGAGACACGGCCGACGTCCACCCGGACTTCGCCATCGCCCGCTACAAGCACTCGCTCAGGGACGACGCGTATATCGGCGCGTTCTACACCTCCCGTATGGCCGGCTCCTCTTACAACCAGGTCGGGGGCTTCGACGGCCGCTTCCGGCTGAGCCAGAGCCAGGTCGCGTCGTTCCACCTGTTCGGCTCACTGACCAAGGCGCCCGGCGCCGAATCGGCCAGCGCCGACCACGCCTTGGGCCTGGATTACAACTTCTCCAACCGGAAGTGGGTCGTCGATCTCGGCTACCAGGACATCTCTCCGGGCTTCCAGGCCGACTCCGGCTTCGTTCTCAGGACCGGGCTGCGGCGCGTCTCGGCCTTCGCCATGTACAACATCTTCCCCAAGTCGAAGTTCTTCCAGAGGATCGAGCCCTTCTACTGGAGCTATCATCTCTATGACACGATCTACCACACGTGGGAGACCGTCAACCTCGTGACGCTGCGCTTCCGCCTGCCCCGCAGCACCATGGTCCGGTTCGACGGGCTCCTCGCCAACGAAGTCTATCTCGGCCAAAGGTTCGACCAGAGCGGGTATGGCTTCCAGTTCGAGTCGCAGCTGGCGAAATCGCTGTACATCTCTTCCCGCGTCCGGCAGTCCCGCAAGACGTATTATGATCCCGCCGCTCCGTATCAGGGATATGGGATCAGCGTGCAAGGCGGCCTGACCTACCAGCCCGTCACCCAGCTCGATTTCACCCTCAGCCTGAGCTATGTCGATTTCTACAAGTCGCTCGACCGGACCATGGTCTACGACTACCTGATCCTGCGGAGCCGCAACACCTTCCAACTCAACAAGTACCTGTTCGTCCGGGGCATCGTCGAATACAACGACTTCTACAAGCGCATGACCCTCGACGGGCTCGTCTCGTTCACCTATATCCCGGGCACGGTCATCTATCTCGGCTACGGCTCGGCCTTCGAGAGACAGGAATGGGACGAGGGCCTGAACGGCTTCGTCCCGAGCAGCCGGCTGCACGAGATGGAGCGCGGCTTCTTCTTCAAGGTCAGCTATCTTTACAGGTTCTAGTCATGAAAAGAACGATCATCGGCCTGGTGTCTTTCCTGCTCGTCCTGGCTTCGGTCTTCGGGGTCTCGTCCCGGGGCGCGGGCGGCCGCCGCTCCGCGAGGCCCGCCGACCGGGCCGACCGGGTCCTCTGGATCTGATCCCGCCGCCGTTGGCCCGTAAGCCCCGGGCCGGCCTCATTTTTGAAATCCCTTCCGTCCGGCGTATATTTATAAGGAGGATGGGCGCTGAAGCGGTCAGGCCGGGCGAGGAGCGCGGGCAGCCCCGTGCTGTGCCCGCGGGGACGCTGACCCTTTTCGACGCCGTCAACATCTCGCTCGGGTCCATCATCGGCGCCGGCATCTTCGTCGTGCTCGGCGCGGCCGCGGCGCTCTCCGGCCCGGCCCTGGTCGGCTCCGTCCTGCTCGCCGCCGCGGTCTCGCTCCTGACCGGCCTCACCACGGCCTCGCTGAGCCGCCTCTATCCCCGCAGCGGCGGCGTCTACATCTTCACCCGCGAGACCATCTCCGACCTGGCCGGCTTCCTGGTCGGCTGGGCCTGGCTGTTCTCGAACGTCATCGGCGGGGCGACGGTGGCCGTCGGCTTCGGGCACTACCTGTCGTTTTTCTTTCCCCGGCTGCCCACCGCGGCCGGCATCGTCACCGTGATCGTCCTCACGGTCCTGATCCAGCTCCTGGGGGCCAAGGAGTCGAGCCGGTTCAACAATGTCCTCGATGTCGTCAAGATCGCCGTGCTTCTCTTTTTCGCGGTCGAGGCCTTCCGCCACTTCCGGGCCGCCAACTTCCACCCCGTCCTGCCGTTCGGCGTCAAGGGCATGTGGGCCGGCGCGGCGGCCATGTTCTTCGCCTATGCGGGCTTCGCCCGCGTGGCCGTCGTCGCCGACGAGATCAAGGACCCGCGCCGGAACGTGCCGCGGGCGACCATCCTGTCCATCCTGATCTCGACGGCGATCTACTTCGTCGTGGCCCTGGCGGCGGTCGGCGGGGCGGGCGCGCCGCTCCTGGCCAGGTCGGGCTCGCCCCTGGCCGACGCGATCAGAGGCATGGGCCTCCGTTTCGGCGCCGGCCTGGTCGGCTTCGGCGGCCTGGCCGCGACGAGCTCGGTGCTCCTGGCCTCGATCTGGGGCATCTCCCGGCTGGCCCAGGTCATGGCCCGGGCGGGGGACCTGCCGGCCTTCGTCGGGCGGCCCGGCCGGCGGGCGGCGTGCCGCGGAACGCCATCCTGCTCGGCGGCGCGGCCATGCTGGGCCTGGCGTTCACCTCGGACCTGCCTCACATCGCCTATATCAGCAGCTTCTCCGTCCTCCTTTATTACGCGGCCCTGAACGTCAGCGGCCTCAAGGTCCTCCGGGGCGGCATGCGCCTGGTCACCGGGCTGGGGTTCGTGTCGTGCCTGGCCCTGATGTTCAGCCTGCCCAAGCTGTCCTGGCTCGTGGGGGCCGTCGCCATCGCGGCCGGCGGCGTGTTCTATGCCGTCCGGACGGCCGCGCTGGCCCGCCGGGGACCCCGGGCCTGACCTGCAACTTTTTATCCCCCTGTTCCGTCTATAGTGATGGAGACTGAAGATGAGCGATAAAAGGCCCGTAGCTTCGAGGATAGAGACGCTCCGGATCTCGCTGAGACCCGGAGCGTCGACGATCACCCAGCTGGCCACGGCATTGATGAAGCGCGATCGGACGCGCGCCGAAAGGATGTCCGTGGCCGGCTTTATCATGCCCCTGCCGGTCCGGGTCTCCGTGCCGGTTGGCGTGCCCATCCGGGTCCACGCCGCGGCCGGGCCCCAGCGGTCGAAATAAACCCGGCCGCCGCGATTGACTTTATCCCCGCCCGCCGGAATAATCCCTCCTTATGATCGGAGGGACCCTCATGAACAGGAAAGAATTCCTCAAGATGTCCGCGGGCCTGGCCGGCGGGTTGGCCAGCCTGCCGTTGATGAAGACGCTGGCCGGAGCGGCCTCGCCTGAGCCCGCGCTTCCCGTGACGCCGGCCGCCGCGGGCCTTCCGCTCAAAGGCCGCGTCGTCCGTGGCCGACCTGGCCGGGCAGGCCGCGGCCGCCGCCGGCGACGACGAGGCCTTCTGGAAGCTCATCCGCGGCCAGTTCATCCTCGACCCCGGCTGGATCTACCTCAACTTCGGCGGCCTTGGCTCGTCGCCCGCGCCGGTGCTGAACGCGCTCGTCGAGTTCACCCAGGCCGAGGAGCGCGCTCCGAGCGCCGGCCATGACGAGAAGCCGTGGCAGGACGTCAAGACCAAGCTGGCCCGGCTCCTCGGCCCGACCTGCCGCAAGGAGGACGTCGGCCTCATCGGCGGCGCCACCGAGGGCGTCAACGTCATCGTCAACGGCCTGCCGCTCAAGCGCGGCGACGAGGTCATCACCTCGACCCACGAGCACGTGGCCGTCCACTCCGCCCTGCTCTACCGCATGCAGCGCGACGGCATCGCCATCCGCCTGTTCGAGCCCGACATCGTCCGGGCCGCGGGCAACGTCGACCGCATCGCCCGGCTCATCACGCCCAAGACGCGGCTCATCATGTTCAGCCACGTCACGTGCACGACGGGCCAGCTCTTCCCGGTCCGCGATATCGCGGCCCTGGCCCGGGCCAAGAACATCTGGTTCGCCCTCGACGGGGCCCAGGCCCCGGTTTGCGCCCCCTTCGACATCGCCGAGACGGGCGTCGATTTCTACACCTGCAGCACGCACAAGTGGGTCATGGGCCCCAAGCGCACCGGGTTCATCTACGTCCGGCCGGGGATGGTCGACGCGCTGCGGCCGCTCACGGTCGGCGGCGGCTCCTCGACGCGTTACGACGCCGCCAAGGGCGAGTTCGTGCTCAAGGAGACGGCCGAGCGGTTCGAGTCCGGCACCCAGAACGACGCCCTGTTCTATTCGCTGGGCACGGCCCTCGATCTCGTCGACACGATCGGGGTCGGCCGCATCAACGCCCGTTGCCGCGGGCTGGCCGAGCGCTTCTATCGGGGCCTCGGCGAGATCCCCGGCGTCGAGCGGCTCTCGCCGGAGGAGGAGGCCTACCGGACGCTCATGATCGGCTTCAGGATGAAGGACCACAAGCACACGGAGATCATGGAGCAGCTGGCCAAGGACCGGATCAAGGCCCGGCCGGTGGGGGAGGGCGGACTCAACTCGATCCGCGCTTCGTTCTATCTCAACAACCGGGACGAGGACGTCGAGGCGGCGCTCGATTCGCTGAAGAAGCTCGCCGGCTGAACCGGACGGATCGAGCGAAGGGACTGTCCCCGCAGGGGACTGTCCCTCTTTAGCAGTAGCGGCCGAACTCGTCGGCGAGCTCGGCGACGCGGCGGATGCGGCGCTCGACTCCGTCGGGCGGGACCTGGTCGGCGACGCCGAGGACATAGCGGGGCTCCGAGCGCATGACCTCCAGGACCGCCCGCGTGTGCCGCTCGAACTCGGCTTCGGGGACATGGTCCGTAAAATAGACCCCGGGCAGGCCGCCCCAGAACACCGTCCGCGGCGAGTCGGGGCAGAATGACGCCCAGCGCTCGACCTCGAGGTCGCCGACCGGGGCCGGCGTCATGGCGTCGATGAAGGTGAAGCCCGCGCTGGCCACCTGCCGGAGCAGCCCCTTGAGCGTGCCGTCCAGGTGGACGCACGAATATTTGCCGGCCGCGGCGATCCTCCGGCACCAGTGCTCGTTGTAATCGCGCATGTAGAGCTCGAAGAGCCTCGGCCCGACGACCTCGGACGAGAGGTTCTCGGGGATCATCAGGACCTCGGCCGGGCTGGCGACGGCCAGGAGCGCGGCCTGATCGTGCGCGGCGCGGACCACGGCCAACGTTTCGGCCAGCTCCTCGGGCCGGTCGGCGGCGATCTCAGCCACCGCGGCGATCCCCGCGTCGAGGGTGACCATCTGCATGAACGGGCTTTTTGGCAGGTAGCACAGGACCAGGCCCATGTCGCCGACCTGGCGGGCGCGTCGCCCGGCGAAGTCGTAGTCGGGCTCGTAGCGCGTGTGCTCGAAGAGCCACCGGTAGGCGGCGAGGTCCGCGGCCGATTTGACCAGATGCTCGGTCGGAGCCTCCGCGAACGACTCGGGGAGCCAGGTCCAGGTCTCGGTCAACGCGCCGCGCGGCGTCTCGATGCGGCGGCGCCGGGCCGTCCCCTCGCGCCACTCGGTCACGTGCCCTTCGTCGATGATCGTGCGGAAGGGGAAGTAGCCTTGCAGATAGAAGCCGACCCGGAGGTCCCTGTGCCATGCGATGTAGGCATCGCTCGGCTTGAAGTCCGCCGGCCGCTGGCCGCGCCCGATGAGCGCCGTGGCCAAGTAGTCGAGGTCGCCGAACCAGGGGACGCGGTCGGGCCGGCCGCCCGCAAGCAGGGTCAGGACGCGCTCGCGGTCCGTCATCGGGCTCATGCGCCCGCAATATAGGCTGGCGCCGGCGCGCCTGTCAAATGGTGGCGTGATATCCGTTTCCCATTTTCGAAAATGGGGGACGAAAATGGGGGACATGATACCCGTTTCCTATTTTCTGCCGAGCGGGGGAACGCCATCTTCCCAGCGGGACCACTCGGCCTGCCAACGCGCACGCTCCGATCGAGATTTCCCGTCGACGGTCCAGGTCGGGTAAAATACCCCCGATGAACAAGACCTCCGATGCCCGGGCGAGGTTCGAGGCCTGGCTGGCCGACCGGGCCCGCCGCGCGCCGCGCGTCTCCTACCCGCCGGAGCTGCCCATCACGCCGCGGGCCGAGGAGATCGTGGCCGCGCTGCGCTCGCCGCGCCGCCGCGTCGTCATCATCTCGGGGGAGACGGGCTGCGGCAAGAGCACCCAGATCCCGAAGATGTGCCTCGAGGCCGGCCGCGGCATCGCCGGGCGCATCGGCGTCACTCAGCCGCGGCGGCTCGCCGCCATGACCATCGCCGCCCGCATCGCCGAGGAGCTGGGCGAGCCCGTCGGCCGGTCGGTCGGCTACAAGATCCGCTTCCAGGACCGGACCTCGCGCGACGGCTACATCAAAGTCATGACCGACGGCATCCTGCTCGCCGAGACCCAGGGCGACCACGGACTCCACGAGTACGACACCCTCATCATCGACGAGGCCCACGAGCGCTCGCTCAATATCGATTTCCTGCTCGGCATCATGCGCCGCCTCCTCGATGAGCGGCCCGACCTCAAGCTCGTCATCACCTCGGCGACCCTTGACACCGAGAAATTCTCCAAGGCCTTCAAGAACGCCCCGGTCATCCAGGTCAGCGGCCGGATGTACCCGGTCGAGGTCGAGTACCGCGTGCCCGATCGCGAAGAAGCCGAGGACAAGGACTACGTCGACCAGGCCGTCGAAGCGGTCGAGTACCTGCGGCGCGAGAAGCCGCCCGGCGACGTGCTGGTCTTCATGCCGACCGAGCAGGACATCCTGGAAACGTGCCGCATGCTCGAGGGCCGCAAGTGGCCGGCGGTCAAGGTGCTGCCGCTCTTCTCGCGCCTGCCGGCGGGGCAACAGCGGCTCGTCTATACCGTGACGCTGCCCAAGATCGTTGTGGCCACCAACGTCGCCGAGACCTCGCTGACCATCCCCGGCATCCGCTACGTCGTCGACACCGGCGTCGCCCGGATCGCCCAGTACCAGCCGGGGACGCGCATCAACAGCCTGCCGATCGCGCCGGTCTCGCGGGCTTCGGCCGATCAGCGCAAGGGCCGCTGCGGCCGGGTCAAGGCGGGGCTGTGCGTCCGCCTTTACAGCCAGGTCGACTACGAGTCGCGCGACGAGTTCACCTCGCCCGAGATCCTGCGGTCGGACCTGGCCGAGGTCATCCTGCGCATGACCGATCTCGGCCTCGGCGACCCGCTCCAGTTCCCGTTCATCGACCGACCCGCGTCGAAGGCGGTCCACGACGGCTACGATACCCTGGTCGAGCTCGGCGCCGTCCGTAAAATTAAATCGGGGACACAATACTATTTTCCGAATTTACCGCCGGAGGCCGCGTCCCGCTGGGAGCTGACGGACACGGGCCGGGCCATGGCCCGGATGCAGATCGACCCGCGCCTGTCGCGGATGCTGATCGAGGCCCGCGCGGAGAACTGCCTGCCCGAGGTCGGCGTGCTGGCCGCGGCGCTGAGCACCCGCGACCCGCGCGAGCGGCCGCCGGACAAGGCCCAGCAGGCCGACGCGGTCCATGCCGCCTTCAAGCACCCGGACTCGGACTTCCTCGTCCTGCTCAACATCTGGAACCGCTATCACGGCGATTTCGAGAAGCTCGGCTCGCTCGTCCAGAAGAGGCGGTTCTGCCACGAGAACTTCCTGTCGTTCCCGCGGATGCGCGAGTGGGCCTATCTTTACGCCGAGATCGAGGGCGCGCTCAGGGAGCTGGAGGCAAGGTCGCGAGACCGGACCGGGGCAGGGGAGGGGCAGGAGGAGAGGGCGCGGCCCCGCGGACCACGAAAATAGGGAAACGGATATCACGCCACCGATTTTACATACGGATGTTTCGCCGGCGCTTTACGCGGCCATCCACCGGTCCATCCTCAGCGGCTATCTCTCGAACATCGCCGCGCACAAGGAGAAGAACGTCTACGCGGCGGCCAAGAACCGCGAGGTCACGCTCTGGCCGGGCTCGGTGCTCTTCAGCAAGGGCGCCGGCTGGATCGTCTCGACCGAGGTCGTCCGGACGTCGCGCCTCTTCGCCCGGACCGTGGCCCGCATCGACCCGGCCTGGCTCGAGCGGCTGGGCGGGACGCTCTGCAAGCGGGCCTACTCCGACGCCGTCTGGGACCGGGCCCGCGGCGAGGTCACGGCCAAGGAGCGGGTGACGCTCTTCGGGCTCGAGATCGTCCGCGAGCGCCGTGTCTCGTACGGCCGCGTCAACCCGGCCGAGGCCCACGAGATCTTCGTCATGAACGGCCTCGTCGAAGGCGAGATCGACGACCCGCCGCCGTTCCTCGTCC
The DNA here is from genome assembly GCA_963807525.1 of Candidatus Aminicenantota bacterium. Classification (GTDB taxonomy): domain Bacteria; phylum Acidobacteriota; class Aminicenantia; order Aminicenantales; family Saccharicenantaceae; genus RBG-16-66-30. The sequence goes on from CAWECI010000026.1 coordinate 18,503, forward strand.
ACAACCTGGAGCTTCAGCGCCGCGTCGAGGGCATGGAGGAGAAGCTCCGCCGCCGCGACATCTTGGTCGCCGAGGGCGAGATCGCCAAATTCTACTCCGAGAAGCTGCCCGGGATCGCGGACGTCAGGACCCTCCGAAAGCTCCTCCGGGACGTCCGGGACCGCGGCGGGGACGATTCGTTCCTGCGGCTCAACGAGGAGGAGCTCCTCAACTATCACCCGGACGAAGCGGCCGTCCAGGGCTTCCCCGACAACGTGGAGATCGCCGGCCGGCCGTTCCGCGCCGTCTACAAGTTCGCGCCGGGCGAAGAGGACGACGGCGTGACCCTGACCGTGCCGCCCGAGCTCCTGACCGCGATCCCGCCCGCGCGCCTCGAGTGGGGAGTCGCCGGCCAGTACCGGGACAAGATCGAGGCCCTCATCAAGGGCCTGCCGAAGCGCTACCGCAAGCTGCTCGTGCCCGTCGGCGAGAAGGCCGAGACGATCGCGCAGGACATGCCCCGGGCCCCCGAGGACGTGCCGCTCTTCCGGGCCGTGGCCGATTTCGTCAAGAAGCGGTTCGGGGTCGAGATCCCGGCCCGCGAGTGGGCCATCGCGGACGTGCCGCGGCACCTGCGGATGCGGGTGGCCGTGGTCGAGCCGGCGACGGGGCGGGTGATCGACGCCGGCCGGGACATCGAGCTCCTGCGCAAGAAGCTCGGCGCGGCCGACCAAGCCCCGTCGAAGATGGAATCGCCCGCCTGGCAGGAGGCCCGGCGGACCTGGGAAAAGTCCGGCCTGACCGACTGGACCTTCGGCGACCTGCCCGAGAAGATCGCCGTCGGCTCGTCTCTCACCGCCTACCCCGCCCTTAAAATTGGTGGACGTGATATCCGTTTCCCGATTTTCCCGACCAGCGAACAGGGCGAAGAAAATGGGGGACATGATACCCGTTTCCCATTCTCCCGACCGGGCGCGTGCCGCATCCGCCGCATCCCCGGGTCCCGCCGGGGACCGGAGCTCGGGACTATCGAGATCCGGCTCTTCCCGGCCCGCCCCGAAGCCGAGGCGGCCCACAAGAAGGGCGTCCGCGCCCTCCTGATGCGCAAGTTCGCCAAGGACCTGACCTTCGTCGGTCGCTATCACAAGATCCCGGCCGAGCTTGACCGGGCGGCTCTCTACTTCAGCGGCCGCGAAGCGCTCGAGCGGGCCATCGAAGCGGCCTTGGCCCGGGACGTATTCGAGCGGAACATCCGCACCGAAGCGGAGTATCGGGCCTATGAAGCCGAGGTGGCGCGGACGCTCTTCGAGAAAGGCCATGCCCTGACGCAGACCGCCATTAAGATCGTCGAGCTCCAGGCCAAGCTGCGGACAGAGCTGGCCAAGGCCGGAGGCGCTGGCGCGGGCGGCTCCGGCCCGCGATCGGCGACGCGAAGCCTCCGGTCGACGAGCCTCAACGAGCTCAGCCGATTCGCCGAGCGCGTCAAGCCGGAGTACCTGGAGGCCATTTCATCCGACCTCGATCGCCTGGTCCCCAAGACTTTCCTCGAGATCTATCCCGTCACCCGCCTCGTGCGCCTGCCGCGCTACGTCGAGGGCCTCCTGATCCGCCTGGAACGGGCCCGCCTGGCGCCCGACAAGGACAAGGCCAAGGTCGCCCAGCTCGAACCCTATCTTTTCGAGCTCGGCCGCCTCGAAACCTCGCTGCGAAAATCGGAAATTAGCATTGTGTCCCCGAATTCCGGCGGCGCGCCCCGCGCGGAAAAAAGGGGACAGGGTATCACGTCCCCCATTTCGGAGGAGAAACGGGCGGCCATCGAGGAACTGCGCTGGATGATCGAGGAATTCAAGCTGGCCCTGTTCGCGCCCGAGATCAAGACCGCCTTCCCCATCTCGGCCGTCCGGCTGGCCCGCAAGATCGCCGAGATCGACGCGCTGGCCTGATGACCCCGTTGTGGTAAAATCTCCCCATGAGCAAAAGAGCCCCTGGGACAACCGACCCGTCCAGCCCGTCCAGCCCGTCTAACCCGTCCAGTCCATCTAACCCGCCCGCTCCGACCGGCCCTTCCGGCCAGTCCTGCTCCGTCCCGGGTCCGCTCCCGCCCGGCGATTGGGCCGCCTCCCGCGACGCCGCCATCGACGATTTCCTGACCCGCTTTGCCACCGACTGCCCCGACCGCGACGTCCTCGCCGACCTCATGGTCGCGATCACCCGCTTGGCCCGCGACGGCGCCGGCCGCGGCGACCTCAAGCTCCTGACCAGCTCTTTCAAGGAGCTCCGCTACGCCTTCAAAGTCTTCGCCCCCTACCACGGCATCCGCAAGGTCTCGATCTTCGGCTCGAGCCGCACCCCCGCCGACCATCCCGACTTCCTCCAAGCCGTAGCCTTCGCCCGCCGCATGCGCGAGCGCCGCTGGATGATCATCACCGGCGCCGGCGACGGCATCATGGGCGCGGGCCAGCGCGGGGCCGGCCGGGCCGCGTCGTTCGGCGTGGCCATCCGCCTGCCCCACGAGCAGAAGACCAACGTCGTCATCGCAGACGACGCCAAGCTCATCACCTTCAAGTATTTCTTCACCCGCAAGATCCTCTTCCTCAAGGAGGCTTCGGCCATCGCCCTGTTCCCCGGCGGCTTCGGCACCCAGGACGAGGGCTTCGAGTCCATGACCATGATCCAGACCGGCAAGAACAACCTCGTCCCGGTCGTCATGCTCGACGCCCCCGGCGGCACCTACTGGCAGCACTGGCGGACCTACCTCAAGGCCGAACTCCTCCACAACGGCATGATCGAGGAACAGGACATGAACCTGTTCAAGCTCACCGACAGCGTCGATGAAGCCGTCGAGGAGATCACCGGGTTCTACCGCCGCTATCATTCGATGCGCTACGTCGGGCCGCTGCTCGCCCTGCGCATCGACTCGCCCCTCTCTCCCCAAACGCTCGAGCGCCTCAACGACACGTACTCGTCGATCCTGACCGAGGGCCGCATCGAGCAGTCGCTCGTGCCGCTCGAAGGGGAAGGGGAGGACGCCGAATATCCCGAGCTGCCCCGCCTGTCGCTGGCCTTCAACCGCAAGGACGCCGGCACGCCTGCGGCTCATGATCAACGACATCAACGCGGCCTGACCCTTGCCGTCAAAATGGGTGGCGTGATATCCGTTTCCTATTTTCCGGCCCGCCTCGCCCCCTCGGAAAATAGGAAACGGATATCACGCCACCCATTTTTTAGGGTGATTCAGTGTATCTCCGATGCGGACGCCAGCCTATCGATCACGTCGGGCGATAAGGCCACATCGCCCGCATCGTCAGGAACATACGCGTCGTCAGGCGGAGTCCCCTGAAGCTCCGCGACTCTCTCGTCCGCGACAGCCAGCTGTTCTCGCAATTCCGCATTGTCAGCAGCTAGCCCGTCCACTTCCTGACGCCACGCGATAAAGTCTGGGTCGTTCATGTGATAATAATACATAAGTGTGTACTGGTCGTCGAAGGCAAGGCGCCACAGCATAAATCCCAGGAAACTCGTATCCCATATCCCATACGCCGGCCTCAAAGCGTAATAGTATTCGGGAAAGACATATCCGTAGGTTTCATAGAAGATAGCGCGTCGCTGATAATATGAATACGGCACGATCCGTAGACCGTGCAACACAGCCAGGTGTCTCCGCTCATACCTGACCGGAACCGCGTGATTCCTAAAGCGAACAAATTCCACTTGACGATAGTGGTCGTGGGCCCTGACGTGCCATTCCCTGCTCACGGGTGCATTCATTCTTTTGTGAAGCTCTCGGATGCTGACCTGGCGTGCGGCAACGCTAGGATGTGCCGAAATATATTTCTCCGTAACGGGCCCACGAGGGTGTCCAGCATTGCCATGTGGGGTAAATGCAGGCTTCTGTGGAGGGGCCGAGTTGGGCTTGGATTGTGGCGTATACGAAGGCTTCTGCGAAGAAGGCGAGTCGGGTCTGGGTTGCGACGTATGCGAAGGCTTCTGTGGAGGGGCCGAGTTGGGCTTGGATTGCGGCGTATACGAAGGCTTCTGCGAAGAAGGCGAGTCGGGTCTGGGTTGCGACGTATGCGAAGGCTTCTGTGGAGGGGCCGAGTTGGGCTTGGATTGTGGCGTATACGAAGGCTTCTGCGAAGAAGGCGAGTCGGGTCTGGGTTGCGACGTATGCGAAGGCTTCTGTGGAGGGGCCGAGTTGGGCTTGGATTGTGGCGTATGCGAAGGCTTCTGCGAAGAAGGCGAAGAGGGTTTTGGCTGAACAGTCGTTTGTTTCTTGGGCGGAGGATTCGTTTTCTTCTTATCCTTATTTTGGTCGCCAGAAAATAGCAGCGTCGTCAGAAGGATGGCCAGCCCAACAAACGGGATGCTCTTTTTCATTAGATGTCTCCCCACGCACTTTGCTTTTCGACGAAGCCCCCCAGAACGAAGGCTGGAGAACCCCCTAGTTCCCATCAATATGTAGACCTCAAAATCACTGGCTTTTCCCGCTAGTCGGGAAAGAAAGCGCGATTCGACGTCAACATAATGCGGGGACCTGTATGAACGCTGTTCAGGCCCAACCAGGTTGGGGACTAGCCAAGCCCGGAGGGGCTCTTCCTAATGTGCCCTGTAATACCACTATTCAAACGAAGGAGGGATAACGTGGCCAAGAGAATCTGCTCTCTGCTTGTCGTCCTGCTTTTGGTGGTTTTGATCGGGAACGGGGACCAAAGGGCCGCGAAGATATCTAAATCGGGCGACAAGTCGGCTTCCCAAGGTGATTACTATACGGCGGCAAAGTCGTACCTTGATGCCCTGGCCAAGAAACCCAAAAGTACGAAGACGGTCGATAAACTCCGCCAGGTCGCTCAGCCGGCCTATGACCAGAAGCTCAAGCTTGCTGAGCAATATCAAACCGGCGGCAATCTCGAGGGGGCCCTTCGCGAATACAAGGAGTTGGAGCAGTTCGTCGAGACCCTCCGTCGGTATAACGCCGCGAACTTCATGACCATCGACTTTCGGAACACCCTCTCCTCGGTCGGAGAATCTGCCGCCGAGTTGCGATACCAGAATGCCGAAGGCCTGTTCTCCGGCCGGAACTTCCCTCGGGCCATCGAAGAGTACCGGGCGGCCTTAAAGCTCAAATCTCCCTACAGAGACTCCTACGATAAGATCTCGGAGTCCTGCTATAGGATGGCTGCCGATTCTGAAGCCTCGAACGCCTATCGGAGGGCTGCCGAGACCTATCTTCAAGCCTGCGAAACGACCCCGGCCTACAAGGACTCCATGAAAAAGGCCGCCGCGATCTATAAGGCGCTGGGTGACCACTTCTCTGGGATCGGCGAGCACCGCAAGGCCTACGAGGATTATGTCAAAGCATCGCGAGCCGACTCGAATTACCCGGACCTGGCTTCGAAAATGGCCCAGGCCAAGGAACTGGCGACCCGGCGTATCGCGTTCGTCCGAATCGATAACCCCACGGGCAACAGCATCGCCGGCCTGGCGCTCGGCGACGTGATCATCGAAGGCATCCGCTCTAGGGTCCAGTCCCAAGCCAGCCCCTTCCTGGCCACTGTCGATCGCGCTGAACTCATGTCCATCGCCCAAGAACAACGACTCGCGGAACGCGCCTTCGATTTCGAGGCCAGCGTACCTCTCAAGGTCAAAGGGATCCACTACTACGTGATCGGAAAACTGAACCAGGTCCGCGAAAACCGTGCCGGGCTGACCCGAGAAAAGGCGACCTGCCAATACGAATTCCGCTATTTCGTTCCCTATACCGACAAGAACGGCAAACAGGATACTCGAACCGAATATCGCACGGAGACAGGGACCCTGGACATTTTCCGCGATAGCGTCAAGCTCGCCCTCGGAGGCGCTATCCGGATTATCGAGGCGAACTCCGGCACGACAATCATCAACCATCAAATCCAGGAAACCGGAGGGGACGATGTCCTCTACGGAGACAACCTCCGCTTTGCGGGTCCTCGTCCTCTCGACCAGGTCACTGTCGATAAAGAAACGGACCAGCTCATGACCTCCCGGAAAGAACTTGCCGATGTCGGGACGCTCGTCGACCGCATGATCGATTCGATCGTGACCAGCGTCAGCAACGAGATTCTGGCCGGCCTCGACCGCGTGCCGTACGTGTCTGATCCGACCACCCTGAAGTACTGAGGGGGACCTTTTCGCCGAGGGCTTTACTTCGGTTTCGCATTGGTCTATCATCCCGCCATCCAAGGTGATGGACCTCGAAGACGCCCTCAAGGCCGGCCGTTTCCTCGACGAGATCTCGCTCTCCGTCAAGAAGATCATCTTCGCCAATTTCCCCGGGCTTTCCGAAGAGGAGAAAGAGGAGATCGACCAGGACGTCAAGCTCAAGATCCTGAAGATGGCCGCCCGCGGGAAAAAGATCGACCATCTCCGGTCCTACGTATGGAAGATGGTCTACTCAACCGCCCTCGACGTCATTTCGTGCCGCAGCCAGGCACTCTGCCTCGATGACGTCTTCATGACGCAGGAATCGCCCCTGGAATCCTTCGTCGACACGCTCTCCCCCGAATGCCTTTTCGAGGAACGGGAGCTCCTGGCCCTCACGGCCAAGGCCATCGACGACCTGCCCCCGCGACGGAAGAAGGCCGTCCTCTTCCATCTCCAGGGGCTGAGCCTCGAGGAGATCGCCGTCTATCTCGACGAGAGCCTCAACGCGGCGCGCCACTTGCTCTATCGCGGCCTGGACGAGGTCAAGGACAAGGTGGCCGAGCGCTCCGGCCGTCTCCTGGCCCGCCGCAAGAAGGCCCCCGCATCGCCCTTGGAGCTGAAGCGAACATGAGAGCCCATTGCCCCAAGGAAAGCTCTCTCGTCGGGCTCTTCATGGGCGAGGCGGCTCCTCGCGAGACGGAGAAGCTCCTTCGCCATTTGGCCTCCTGTCGGAGATGCTCTTTCCGCTTCAATGTGCTTCGTCAAGTCAAAAGGGACCTCCATCAGCAGGTTGATGCCTTCGCTGATTCGCGCGATCAAGCCCGTGGAGTCGAGGAACTCCGAGAAGCGGCCCTCCAGAGGATGGGCGGGACCGCCTCCAGCGCCGCCAGCCCGCCCCCCCCTCCGGCGCGTCACTGGCCCTTGAGGACGATGTTCGGCATTCGCTTCGCCTTCGGCCTGATCGCCCTCGTCATGGTCCTCACCTCAGGGACTTATTTCGTCGCCAGGCAGATCCGCGGGCACTCGGGCGTCCGAAGCCCCTTTCCGCGATTGACCCTTCTCGCGCCGACCGGGACCATCTCCGACGTCCCCGCCAGCTTCCGCTGGACACCCGTGACAAGCGCCGAAAATTATATTCTCGAACTGATCGATGATTCGTTGCGTCCGATCTATGCGACCTCGACGTTCGTGATCACCGAAGCGGCCATCCCCCGCGAGATCAAGTCGGGACTTGTCAAGGGCAGGACTTACGTCTGGTCGGTCACGGCACGAGACGGAAGCGGGACGTTGCTGGCCTCGCGCTCCGGGTCGTTCGTAGTCAAATAGCGGCGGCTGATCGCTCGGATTCAGCCTGGTCGCCCATCCTCCGCAGCTCCGATCAGCACGAAAGGAGCCCAATAGAACGGATTGTGGGTCCCGGACCGGATCATGCTCCGCTTCGCCCTGGCGAGTGCGCGTGAGGGCGGATTCCCATCGGCTAGAAAGCCGTAAAATTCCCTCATGAACCTGGCCGTCGTCTTGTCGTCGACGTTCCAGAGGCTGACCAGCAGGTTGTCCGCCCCGGCCTGGAGAAAAGCTTTGCTGAACCCTTGGATCCCTTCGCCGCGATAGAGCGGCCCCAGGCCCGTGCCGCATCCCGATAGGACGACGAGTCGGGAGCGAAGGTCGAGGTCGGCGATCTCGACCGCCGTCAGGAAGCCGTCCTCACCGTGTTCAGGGTCCGGCTGGAGCAACAGCGCCGACCGCCACCACAAGGTGTCGTCGATGACGCCGTGAGTGGCTATGTGGACGACGTCGTATCGATCCGCCAAGGCGTCCTTGAGTCTTCGCTCGGTCGCTTCTCCCTTCAAAAGAACCACTTGCCTTCCCCAGGGGAAGGCATGCTCGAGAGCCCCGATCTCCTTGTCGACATAGGCGAGAGGCGAGAAAGTCTGGCGCAGGTTTCGCGAGCGATTATCGCATACGATCCCGGCCGAGTTCCCGACAGCCAGGAGTGTCGCCAGCCCTGGCCGCATAGGCTCCAGGGCACGGACGAGTCCCTGCGTCACCGAGGGCGCATAGCTGATCTCTACCGATTCTGTCCAGAACCGCCCTTGGCTGCCGTCCTTGCCGCCACGACCTTGAACGCCGGCAGGAACGAGCGCCTCAAAGGGCAGATAAAATAGCGTGCCATCCGGGACGACGAGGAGCCTTCGGGGCGCATCCCTTTGCGAGCCCATGATCGGACCCAGCAACATGTCGTAGACGATCTGTCCCGCCCTGACGCCGATAAATCCCTGCCCATCAGGCATCTGAAGAAAACGGAGATAAGAGCCGACCTTAGCCGCGATCTCGGATTCGCTGGGAAGTTCCACGAACCGGAGCTGGGTCTCGGTCGCTAGAAAAGCAAAGGAGCGTTCCTGGGCGATATAATAGGATAGGGCCGCCATTCCCTTGAGCTTCAGCCGTGCGCTATCGTAATCGAGAGCATAGGATGATGGCGTCAGAAGAGGTTGATGTTCCCGGAGCGCGGCCAGGTCTTCCTTGATCAGGGCGGCTTGAAGATCGTCCTCGGCCGTTTCGAGAAGGCCGATGAGCCTGTCCTTTTCCCGGCCCGGAAGGCGAGGGTCCTGCAGCCTGAATTGGAGGGCGGCCAGCCGCTTATGTGCTAAGTCCAGTCCGCCGTCCGCGGCCGGGGGCCTGCCGGGGCGATACCCCTCGGTTCTCGACGGGAAAAGGCGGGCCAGGGACTTGGCTTTCTCAGCATACAGGAAGGCCTGGCGATCGTAACCCCCGGAAGGGTCCGCGCTATGCCGCCTGTAAAGGAGGCTTATCAGGAGCTCAAAAATCTGGGACTTGTCGTCGAGGAAGTGACCGCCATAGATCCCTGCCGGGATCCCGGTCGCCCATCTTTCGAGATGTCCGACGGCCCGCTGGCACCTTTCCACAGCTCTTTCGAGGGAGCCCCGGGCCTTTTCATTGACCGCCGATCTCCACAGAGCCTGCCAAGCGAGCTCCTCGTTGAAAGTCCCTTGGGCCGCGGCCAGGGTCGAATCATAGAGCCGGGCGGCAGATCCATAACGACCCGCCGAACTGAAGGCGCTCGGCGAGGATCAAGTCGGCCGCGGCCTCGCAAGTCGCCCGCTCCCGGCCCTGCGTCCTTGCTCCTTCTTGAAGGACTTCCCTCAGGATGAACGTCCTGAGCTCGCTCACCGAGCTTCGATCGTTCAGGGACTCCGAATTCATCACCCGGACGTCCCGACCGATCTCGATCCGGCTTGTGGCCGGAGGAACGGGACGATATCCCGTGCCTTCTTTGACGCCCAGCTCGCAGTCCAGCGCCACGAACTTCTCGGCCCGGAATGAGATGTGGTCGTAGCCGTCCAAAGCGGAATGACAATTCATGATCAACGTTGAGGAGACGTTCATGTCCCGGGCGTCATTCGTGGAGATCCCCACGGACCCGGGCAAACCCATGATGATGACATGCCGGATATCCGCGGAGCCGACGTTGGCCGCCTGGTCGTCGATGGAAATTCCCTTGTGGCAACCGACGATGAGCAGGTTCTCGGCCGTCCATCGGACGTCCGGGCTATCTCGCTGCTCGATCCCGACCCAGCTGCTCTCGAGAATGAACCCCTCGATCCTGGCCGGGCCCTTGATCGTGAAGATCGAGGTCTCGTCCCTCCTCGAGCCGTAGATCGTGGCCCCGAACAGGTTCCTGGACTTGACCAGGACCCTGGCCGAGATCTCGATGTCCTTCTCGAGGTAGGTTCCGTCGTCGACGAGGACGATGTCTCCGTCCACGGCATGGCTCGCCGCCGCCTTGATGGTTGGATAGGCTCTCGGCACCTCTCGGACTTCCCCAGCGAGCGAATTAGCCAAGAAGGCCAGGGCGAAGAGAACGAGCGAAGCCCCCGGCCCGGGCCTTCTATTGGGCATGCCGGTTCCCGCTCGGGGCCGATCCCGCTCCGTCTTGGGCCGTCCTGACCACCCTCATGACATTGCCCCCCCAGATGGCTTCTGCCGAATGCTCGCCATATCCCCGTCGGAGCAGCTCGATGGTCAACCCCAGCATCTCCCTTGGCGAGTCGCAGCCGGATATGCCTCCTCCGCTTCCGAACCCGGACCCGATCCCCACGGCCTCGTCTCCGCTGATCTTCACGACGTGATCGATATGATCCACGACGTCGGCGACCGTCGCGGCCCTGGAGCCAGATGCGGCGACAAGCCGTTCCGGATCCAGGCAGATCATGATCACCCCTCCCTTGGCGGCGATGGCCCGGATCATCTCGTCCGTCAGATTGCCGGGGGCTCGACAAATGGCCCAAGCTGCGGCCCGAGAAACGATGACCGGCGACAGGCTTGCCTTCAGCACGTCGAAGATCGAGTTTTTCGAGCAATTGGAGATATCGATGATCATGCCGAGCCGATTGCATTCGGCGACGACCTCTTTGCCGAATTCGCTCAGTCCGTGATCCTCCGGATCGGCCTGGTCGAGGGCCGAATCACAGATCAGGTTATCCCTGTTGCCGCACAGGCTCAGGTAGCACACGCCCTCGTCGCGATACTTCCCGAGCAAAGACGCGTCGGGGCCGATCGCGTAACCGTTTTCGAGCCCGATATAGACCGCGAGCCGGCCTTCCTTCTTGAGCCGATAGGCGTCGTTGGGAGAGCTGGCCAAGCCGATCAGGTTCGATCGCTCTTCGATCCCCAGCCGGAGGCGCCCAAGGGCCCGCAGCGTCGTCGCCCGCGCCCGCGCGTAGCCATCGGGGGTCGGGTCGCCCTGCGGGACCGAGACGACGAAGAACGCCGCATCGAGCCCGCCCTTCTTCATTTGGGACAGGACCCGAGCCGTGACCTCCGCTCCGACATGGGCATCGACCGTCAACCATCTGGCCTGGGCTTGACGGATCTGTTCCATTGTCGCCCGGGATATGCCGTTGGACCTGCCACAGGCCAAAGGCAGGGCCAGTGACATCAAACCCAGGAGGAGAACTCGCTTGGGTGCCATCTTTGCCCCATTCATATTACAATCCTTTCTCCCTTGTCAGCAAGAAAATGGGTGGCGTCATATCCGTTTCCTATTTTCCGGCCCGCCTCGCCCCCTCGGAAAAATAGGAAACGGATATGACGCCACCCATTTTTATTCCCCGGCCGCGCCCTTTGGTCTATAATGGGCGGGCCGGAATCCAAGATCAGCGCGAAGAGGTTCAAATGAATTCGATCTCCATCATCGGGACCGGCTACGTCGGGCTCGTCACGGGCACCTGCCTCTCGGAGTTCGGCATCCGCGTCATCTGCATGGATGTCGAGGACGCCAAGATCGAAGGCCTGAGGCGGGGCAATATCCCCATCTACGAGCCGGGCCTGCCCGCCCTGGTGGCCAAGAACCTCGAGTCCGGCCGCCTGCGCTTCACCTCCAACATCGACGAGGCCGTCGCCGGCTCGAACATCATCTTCATCGCCGTCGGCACGCCCCCCGGCGAGGACGGCTCGGTCGACATGCAGCACGTCCTGGCCGCCGCCCAGTCCGTCGCCGAGCGCATGACCGGCTACAAGGTCATCGTCAACAAGAGCACCGTCCCCGTCGGCACCGGCCGCCGCATCAAGGAGCTCGTCCGCGGCATCCTCGACCGCCGGGGCCTGGCCGGCCTCGAGTTCGACGTCGTCTCGAACCCCGAGTTCCTCCGCGAAGGCTCGGCCGTCCGCGACTTCATGCACCCCGACCGGGTCGTCGTGGGCACCGAGAACCAGAAGGCCGCCGACCTCATGCGCGACATCTACAACGTCCTCTACCTCATCGACACGCCGTTCATCTTCACGACGCTCGAGACGGCCGAGCTCATCAAGTACGCCTCCAACGCCTTCCTGGCCACCAAGATCACGTTCATCAACGAGATCGCCAACCTCTGCGACGCCTCCGGGGCCGACGTCCACGACGTGGCCAGGGCCATGGGCCTCGACGGCCGCATCGGCAAGTACTTCCTCCACCCCGGCCCCGGCTACGGCGGCAGCTGCCTGCCCAAGGACACCCTGGGCCTGGTCGCCATCGGCCGCGAGAAGGGGGCGCGCATGAGCGTCGTCGCCGCGGTGATCGGCGCCAACGAGGCCCAGAAGCAGCGCATGGTCGATAAGATCGAGGCGCGGATGCAGGACCTGCGCGGCAAGACCGTCGCCGTCCTGGGCCTGGCCTTCAAGCCCGAGACCGACGACATGCGCTTCGCCCCGTCCGTGTCGATCATCCAAGGCCTGCTGTCCAAGGGCGGCCGGGTCCGGGCCTACGATCCGGCGGCGATGGCCACCGCCGCCAAGGGCGCCTTGGCGCGCCACATGGGGTCCGAGGCCTTCGCGATGTGCCGCGACGAATACGACGCCGCGAGCGGCGCCGACGCCATCGTCATCCTGACCGAGTGGAACCAGTTCCGCCATCTCGACCTGCCGCGCCTGCGGGAGATCATGCGCGGCGCCTACTTCTTCGACTTCCGGAACGTCTACGAGCCCAAGGACATGACCGCCCTCGGCTTCGTTTACGAGGGCGTCGGCCGATGAGGGTCCTGGTCACGGGCGCGGCCGGGTTCATCGGTTTCCACCTGGCCCGGCGCCTGGTCGAACGCGGCGACGAGGTCGTCGGCCTCGACAACCTGAACGACTATTACGACGTTGATCTCAAGCTCGCCCGCCTGTCCGCCGCGGGCATCGAGCCCGTCCGGGTCGCCGCCGGGGCCCTCGTCTCCAGCGCCAGCGCCCCCGCTTATCGCTTCGTCAAGCTCGACCTGGCCGAGAACGACGCCCTTCTCCGCCTCTTCGCGGCCGAGCGCTTCGACGCCGTCTGCCACCTGGCCGCCCAGGCCGGCGTGCGCTACAGCCTGGTCAATCCGCGCGCCTACGTGGAATCGAACTTCGCCGCTTTCGCCAACGTCATCGAGGCCGCCCGCGAGCACAAGATCGCCCACTTCGTCTACGCTTCGAGCGCCAGCGTCTACGGCCTCAACGAGAAGCTGCCCTTCTCGACCCGCGACAACGTCGACCACCCGGTCAGCCTCTACGCGGCCAGCAAGAAGAGCAACGAGCTCGTCGCCCACAGCTACAGCCACCTGTTCGCGCTGCCCACGACCGGGATCCGCTTCTTCACGGTCTACGGCCCCTGGGGCCGCCCCGACATGGCCTACTTCCTCTTCATCAAGGCCATCCTCGCGGGCCACCCCATCGAGGTCTTCAATTTCGGCGACATGCGCCGCGACTTCACCTACATCGACGACATCGTCGAGGGGGTGGTCCGGATCCTCGATCGCCCGCCCGCCGGGGACCCCGCCTGGTCCGGCCGCGACCCCGACCCCTCGCGGTCCAAGGCCCCCTACCGCGTCTACAACATCGGCAACGGCACCCCCGTCGGCCTGATGGACCTCATCGGGGCCATCGAAACGTCGCTCGGCCGCAAGGCCGACATCAAGCTTCTGCCCCTTCAGCCGGGGGATGTGCCCGTGACCTGGGCCGATACCTCGGACATCGAGCGGGACTTCGGCTTCCGGCCCCGCACCTCCATAGCGGCCGGCATCCCCAAGTTCGTCGAATGGTACCTCGGCTACCGCTCCGGCCCCCGGTCCTGACCCGGCGCCGGACGCCAGGCGGCGCTTGACTTCCATGAACCTCCAGGACTAGTATTCCCCCATGCCACTCGGGGGGGCCTCCCTGGCAAGCGGAGCGCTCCTCCCAGGGGAGTTGGGGTCGAAAAAGCGGGATAAAGGAGCAGGGGCATGGAGGATTCTTCTTTGAAAAAACGCGTATCCGGGCTGATCGTTCTTGCGGCGATGTTCGTTCTCTTCCAGACGAGTCCGCGGGCCCAGGAGGTCGTGAGCCGGACCGGGAAGACCGTCACGACGGACAAGACGGTCGTCCAATCGCCGGCCGAGCCGAAGGACGACACCGTCGCCAAGCTGGCTCGCCAGTTGACGCGCCTCCGCAAGGCCGGCGACATCGAGGGGGCCGCGCTGCTCTTCGCGCAGCTCTTCCCCCCCGAAGCGTCCGTGGACCCCGCCTACGCGCTCAAGACGGGCGCGGCCCTGCCGACGGACAGCTCCGCCGCGACCTCCGGGGGGGGCAAGCTCGTCGTGGCGGCCACCGACGCCCATCCCGTCTTCGCCACGGCGGAGCACGAGAAGAACGCCTCCGCGGACGTCGGGGTCTCGACGTCCGGGGTGGGGGAGTACTATTCCTCGGCCGAACAGTGGACCGGTGAGCTTCCCCAGTATATCCGGATCCGCAAGAGCACGGACGGGGGCTCGACCTGGCCCCAGTCCTTCATCCTGGGGGACGGCCGGGCCGCGACGCACCCGTCCCTCCGCCTGGTCGCGGGCGACACGGTCGGCGTGGCCTACGTGAAGGAATGGAGCGCCGCGGACCGCGACATCTATTTCGCCCGCCTCGACACCGCGCTGAGCTCGGCCGCCGTGATCCCCGTCGATCTGGGCCTCTCCGACCAGAGCGCCCCTTCGATCGCCACGGACCGCGAAGCCTACGCCTCGCCCTACGTCTATGTCGCCTATGCCGAGCACTCGGGCTCGACCGGCCTGATCAAATTCCGGGTCAGCCCGGATCTCGGCGCGTCCTGGAGCCGGGCCGCGACCATCGCCTCGTTCCCCTGGCCGGCCGCCGGGGAGGTCGTGACGGCCCTGACCTTCGACCCCATCAAGGGCGCCCTGCACCTCGCTTATTCCTATGGCCAGGGCTCATCGACCGGCGTCGCCGCCATAACCTCCAGGGACCTCGGCGCGTCCTGGTCGAAGCCCTATCCTCTGACCGTGGCCGCCGACGGGGCGGCCGCCGGCCCGGCCATCGCCGCCCGCGGCGGCACGGTCATCGTCGCCTACGAGCGCGCGGGCCGCGATCAGAGCCGGGACATCGGGATGGCCTATTCTCCCGATTCCGGCATGAGTTGGACGCGGGGCCGGTCCTTGGCCGCCACGGCCGCAGCCGAGACCTCGCCCGACGTCCGCAGCCTGGAGGGCTCGAGCCCGGCCCGGTTCTTCGCCTCCTACGTCGAGGCCAACGACAAGGTCGTCGTCCTGAGGGCGACCGGCTCCGCGCCGGGATCATGGACGCAGGAACTCGCCTACCCAAAGGACGGGGAGGCCCTCACAGTCGGATCGGCCGTCGTCCTTCCGACGCCCGACCGGACGGGCGACGGGACCGCCGGCTTCCTCTGGACGGACACCTCCTCCGACGGGGACGTTTTCTACAGCGGGGGCATCCACATCCTGGCCCCCGGCCCCATCACGGTCACGCCGGCCACCGGCCTCTCCTCTTCGGGGGTGGTCGGCGGCCCGTTCACGCCGTCGACCGCGACCTATACGATCACGAACACGGGTGACGAGGACGTGACTTATCATTGTACGAAAACCCAGGCCTGGGTGACGATCGTTCCGACCGACGTCGGGACCCTGGCCGCCGGTGCGAATGTCACGCTCACCGTCTCGATCAACTCGGCGGCGAACTCCGCCGGCCCCGGGAACTACAACGACACGGTGACGATCGCCAACCTGACCAACGAGGCCGGCACCACGACCCGCCAGGTCGCGCTGAACATCTCGCCGCTGCCGGGCGTCCTCACGGTGACGCCGATCTCCGACCTCGCGTCGACCGGCGCCGTCGGCGGCCCGTTCACGCCGTCGAGCCAGGTCTACATGATCCAGAACACCGGCGGCTCGTCCCTCAGCTGGACGGCGGCGAAGACCCAGACCTGGACGACGCTTTCGGGCGCGTCCGGGACCCTCCTCGGCGGCGAGTCGACCTCCGTCACGGTCTCGATCAACTCCGGGGCCAACTCGCTCACCGCCGGGATATACAACGACACCGTTACGTTCACCAACACGACCAGCGGGACGGGCAACACGACCCGCGCGGTCGTCCTGACCGTGAGCAACCCGGGCGTTCTCTCGGTCACGCCGGCCACGGCCTTGACCTCCACCGGGCCGGCCGGCGGCCCGTTCTCGCCGTCGAGCCAGGCCTACACGCTCCAGAACACGGGCGGCACGTCCCTCAACTGGACGGCCTCGAACGTCCAGACCTGGACGACGCTTTCCTCGGCGTCTGGGACGCTGGCCGGCGGCGCCTCGACCACGGTCACGGTCTCGATCAACTCGGGCGCCAACACGCTGACCACCGGGAGCTATACCGACGTCGTGAGCTTCACGAACACCACCAATGGGACGGGCAACACCTCCCGCGTCGTCTCCCTGACCGTCACCGCGGCCGGCGTCCTCACGGTGACGCCGCTCACCGGCCTGACGTCCTCTGGCCCTGTCGGCGGCCCCTTCACTCCGTTGAGCCAGGCCTTCCAGCTGCAGAACACGGGGGCCCTGTCCCTCGACTGGACGGCGGCGAAGACCCAGACCTGGACAACGCTCTCGGCCGCCTCCGGAACCCTGGCCGCCGGCGCTTCGACGACGGTCACGGTCTCGATCAACTCGGGGGCCAACTCGCTCGGCATCGGCGCCTACAACGACACGGTGACCTTTACCAACACGACCAACGGGGTAGGCAACACAACCCGTCCCGTCGCCCTGACGGTGGCCGCGGCGGGCGTTCTTTCGGTCACGCCGGCCGCGGGCCTGACCTCCACGGGCGCGGTCGGCGGCCCGTTCACGCCCAACAGCCAGACCTACACCCTCCAGAACACGGGCGGATCGAGCATCGACTGGACGGCGGCGAAGACCCAGACCTGGACCTCACTCTACCTCGTCTCGGGGACGCTGGCCGCCGGGGCCTCGGTCAACGTGGACATCCTCATCAACAACAACGCCAACTCGCTCGCCGCCGGAGTCTATAGCGACACGCTGACCTTCACCAACACGACGAACGGGACCGGCAATACGACCCGCGCCATCGCCCTGACGGTGACCGCGCCCGGCGTTCTCTCGGTGACGCCGGCCACGGGCCTGACGTCGACGGGAACGATCGGCGGCCCCTTCTCGCCGTCGAGCCAGGCCTACACCCTCCAGAACACGGGCGGCACGTCCATAAACTGGACCGCGACGAACGGCCAGACCTGGACGACGGTGTCGAGCGGCTCCGGCACGCTGGTCGCCGGCGGCTCGACGACCGTCACGGTCTCGATCAACTCCGGGGCCAACGCGCTGGCCGCCGGGACCTATACCGACACGATCGCGATCACCAACACGACCAACGGGGGCGGCAGCACGACCCGGGGCGTCACCCTGACCGTGGGCACGCCGGGCGCTCTCTCGGTCACTCCGGCCACGACCTTCACATCGTCCGGGACGGTCGGCGGCCCGTTCGCGCCCTCGAACCAGGTCTACACGCTCCAGAACACGGGCGGGCAGTCCATCAACTGGACGGCCGCCAAAACCCAGTCCTGGACGACGCTCTCGGCCGCGTCCGGCACCCTCGCCGGCGGGGCCACGACGACGGTCACCGTCTCGATCAACTCCGGGGCCAACTCGCTCACGGCCGGGACCTACAACGACACGGTCACCTTCACCAACACGACGAACAACACCGGCAACACGACCCGCGGCGTCACGCTGACGGTGAACGCGCCGGGCGTTCTCACGGTCACGCCGGCCACGGGCCTGACGTCGACGGGGCCGGCCGGCGGTCCGTTCTCGCCGTCGAGCCAGACCTACACCCTCCAGAACACGGGCGGGACGAGCCTCGACTGGACGGCGGCCAAAACGCAGGCCTGGACGTCTCTCTACGTGACCTCCGGGACCCTGGCCGCCGGCGCCTCGGTCAACGTGGACATCCTGATCAACAACACGGCCAACTCGCTGGCTGTCGGGACCTACAACGACACCCTAACCTTCACGAACACAACCAACGGCACGGGCAACACGACCCGGGCCGTCGCCCTGACGGTGACGACGCCTGGCGCCCTGTCGGTGACGCCGGCCACGGGCCTGACGTCGTCGGGGATCGTCGGCGGCCCCTTCTCGCCGTCCAGCCAGGCCTATACCCTCCAGAACACGGGCACCTCGTCGATCAACTGGACCTGCGCCAACGGCCAGACTTGGACGACGGTCTCCAGCGCCTCCGGGACGCTGACCGGCGGCGCCTCGACCACGGTCACGGTCTCGATCAACTCGGGCGCCAACGCGCTCGGCGCCGGCACCTACAACGACACGATCATCTTTTCCAACATCACCAACGGGTCGGGCAACACGACCCGCGCGGTCAGCCTGACCGTGGGCACGCCGGGCGCTCTTTCGGTGACGCCGGCCACGGACCTCACCTCCTCGGGGATCGTCGGCGGGCCCTTCGCGCCCTCCAACCAGGCCTACACCCTCCAGAACACGGGCGGGCAGTCCATCAACTGGACGGCCGCGAAGACCCAGTCCTGGGTGACGCTCTCGTCGGCCTCCGGCACCCTCGCCGGCGGGGCCACGACGACGGTCACGGTCTCGATCAATTCCGGGGCCAACGCGCTCGCGGCCGGCACCTACCACGACACCGTGACGATCACGAACACGACCAACGGCACGGGCAACACGACCCGGGCCGTGACGCTGACGGTGTCCGCGCCGGGCGTTCTCTCGGTGACGCCGGCCACCGGCCTCACATCCTCGGGGTCGATCGGCGGACCGTTCACGCCGTCGAGCCAATCCTACACGCTCCAGAACACCGGCGGCTCGAGCATCGACTGGACGGCCGCCAAGACCCAGTCCTGGACGTCGCTCTACGTGACCTCGGGGACCTTGGCCGCCGGCGCCTCGGTGACGGTGGACATCCTGATCAACTCCGGGGCCAACTCGCTCGCAGCCGGGACCTATAACGACACCCTGACCTTCACGAACACGACCAATGGCACGGGCAACACGACCCGCGCTGTCGTCCTTACGGTGTTGACGCAGGGCGTTCTCTCGGTGACGCCGGCCACGGGCCTGACGTCCTCGGGGATTGTCGGCGGCCCGTTCTCGCCGTCGAACCAGGCCTACACGCTCCAGAATACCGGCGGCTCGAGCATCAGCTGGACCGCCGCCAACACCCAGGGCTGGACGACGCTCTCGGCCGCCTCCGGGACCTTGACCGCGGGCGCCACGACGACGGTCACGGTCTCGATCAACGCGACGGCCAATTCGCTGGCGGCCGGGACCTTCAACGACACGATCTCGTTCGCCAACGTGACCAACGGGAACGGCAACACGACCCGGCCGGTCGCCCTCACGGTGTATGCGGCGGGCGCCCTGACCGTCACGCCGGCGACGGGCCTGACGTCGTCCGGCTTGGTCGGCGGCCCGTTCACGCCGTCGAGCCAGGCCTACACGCTCCAGAACACGGGCGGCGTCTCCATCAACTGGACGGCGGCGAAGACCCAGTCCTGGGTGACGCTCTCGTCCGCCTCCGGGACCCTGGCCGCTGGCGCCTCGACCACGGTCACGGTCTCGATCAACTCGGCCGCCAACTCGCTCGCGGCCGGGACCTACAACGACACGTTGACGGTCACCAACACGACCAACGGCTCGGGCAACACGACCCGGCCTGTGGCCCTGACCGTGGCCGCCCCGGGCGTCCTCTCGGTGACGCCAGCCACGGGACTGACGTCCACGGGGCCGACCGGCGGGCCCTTCTCGCCGACGAGCCAATCCTACACGCTCCAGAACACGGGCGGCTCGAGCATCGACTGGACGGCCGCGAAGACGCAGGCCTGGACGTCGATCTACTCGGTCTCGGGGACCCTGGCCGCGGGGGCGTCGGTCACGGTCGACATCCTGATCAACAGCACGGCCATGTCGCTCGGCGTGGGGACCTATAACGACACGCTGACCTTCACGAACACGACCAACGGCACGGGCAATACGACCCGGGCCGTTTCCCTGACGATAACGGCGCCCGGCGTCCTGGCTGTCACGCCGGGGACGGGCCTCACCTCGTCCGGCTTGCTCGGCGGGCCGTTCACGCCGTCGAGCCAGGCCTACACGCTCCAGAACACGGGGGGCACCTCCATCAACTGGACGGCCGCCAAGTCCCAGTCCTGGGTGACGCTCTCGAGCGCCTCCGGGACCCTGGGCGCCGGAGCGACGACCACGGTCACGGTCTCGATCAATTCGGGTGCCAACGCCCTGGCCGCCGGCGACTACGGCGACACGATCACGTTCACCAACACAACCAACGCCTCCGGCAATACGCTCCGCGCCGTGGCCCTGACCATCACCCCGGGCCCCGACCTGTCCGTCAATCCGACGAGCCTGTTCGTTCCTTATATCGCGGGGACCACGACCTTCGCCGTGAGCAACGCCGGCGGCGGGACCATGAACTGGACGGCCGCGGTCACCGCGGGCGGGGATTGGCTGACGATCACCGCGGGCTCCAGTGGGACGGGGAACGGGACGATCACTATCCACTACGCCGAGAGCACGACCTCCACGCCGAGGAACGGCACGATCCGGGTCACGGCCGCGGGGGCCACGCATAGCCCGATCGACGTGACCGTCTCGCAGGGCACGAACACGCTGGTCCTGGGCCTCTCGGCCCAAAGGCTCACCGAAAAAGCCTGGATCATCCAGAGGGACTACGGGAAGCTCACGGTCACGGTGACCAATCCCGACTCGATCCAGGTCGCGAGCTACGCGATCTCCCGAATGGCCGCGGGGGGAAATTGGACGACCGTTGGGACCGTCAGCGCCACAGGGGTCACGTCCCCATTTGTCTATAACGATACGTTCCTGGAGACGGGGACGAGCTACACTTACCGGGTCCTGGCGCTCGACGCCCTAGGCAACGTCATAAGCGCCTCCAATGCCATCACGATCTGATAGCGGTGCAAAGGTTAGGACAATGAAAAAACTGATCTTGACTCTAGCCGGTGTTCTTATTCTCCTCACGGCGGCCTCGGCCGAGAGCCGGATATTCTTGTCCCTTGGAGCGAACCTGATAAGCCCCGCGGACGCCGCCTACAAGGACATCTATGGGAACCATGTGCTTTACCCCGAAGGGGCCCTGTCGATCCGGACGATCGGAGGATTGTGCGTGACGGGAAGCTACGGCGAGTTCGCGAGGAAAGGGCTGACGCCCGATCTGGGCCTGGCGACCAAGTCCAAACAGGGCTACTTCACCGCTGGCCTCAGCTACCTGCAGCGCGTTGCGAGCTTCCTATGCGTCCAGGGAGGGGCCGGGGTGGCCTCCATCAGCTTCCGCGAAGAGGCCCTCGACACCGTGGTCACCGGGAGCAAGATGGGATTCATGGCGGAAGCCGGGGCCTATCTCATGCCCGAGGCGCAGAACTTCTTCCTGGGGCTGAAGGTCGGCTACCTCTCGGCCAGTGTGAGCGACGCAGTCCCCGACATCTCCGGGGCCCAGCCGATCAAGCTGGGCGGGCTGAAGGTCTGCGTCTGCGTCGGGATCCAGCTCTTCGGGAGCCATTGACGCGCCAGGGGATTCCCGATGGCGCCCAGGCGAGACCGGCCGCTTCGCGTCATCAATAGCGTCGCGCCCATCCGGATCTGCGACAACGGGGGCTGGACGGACACCTGGTTCGCCGGCCACGGCCGAATATTCAATATCGCCGTTTATCCCTATGCCGAAGTCCAGATCGAAGTCTATCCCTACCATCATCAAAAGGGCCGGATCGTCATCAATGCCGAGAACTTCGGGGAACGGTACGCCCTGGCGCAGAATCACGGATCCTGGGACCGCCATCCGCTCCTCGAGGCCGCGATCGAATACATGAAGGTGCCGCGCGACATGGCCTTCGAGCTGACGATCTTCTCGGAAGCTCCGAGCGGCGGATCGACCGGCACGTCGGCGGCCGTGACAGTGGCCCTGATCGGGGCCCTGGACCGCCTGACGCCCGGACAGCTCTCGCCCCATGAGGTCGCTCTCACGGCCCAGCGAATCGAGACGGAGATCCTCAAGCAGCAGTGCGGCATCCAGGACCAGCTGTGTTCGGCCTACGGCGGCATCAATTACATCGAGATGTTCGATTACCCCCACGCCTCGGTGTCGCCCATTGCCATCCCCAACTCGATCTGGTGGGAACTCGAGAGGCGGCTCGTCCTCGTCTACCTGGGACATTCCCACAGCTCGTCGGAGCTCCACCAGATGGTCATCCGCGAGCTCGAACAGGCCGGTCCCGAGGCTCCCCAGCTCGAGCCGTTGCGGGCGACGGCCCCGCGCTCCCGGGACGCCCTCTACGCCGGCGACTTCGTCTCCCTGGGCCGGGCCATGATCGATAACACGGAAGCGCAGCGGCGCCTGCATCCGATGCTCGTCAGCGCCGACGCCGACCGGGCGATCGAGATCGCCCGCTCATTCGGCGCCATCGGCTGGAAAGTCAACGGCGCCGGCGGGGAGGGAGGGTCGTTGACCTTCCTCTGCGGCGACCTCTCGAACGCAAAGAGAGCGATGATCAAAGCCATCGAGGACGCCAACCCCATCTTCAAGAATATCCCGATCTACCTGAGCCGGCAGGGCCTGCGGGTCTGGGAACGCGGCTTGACGGGCGTCCGCTTAATAGATCGATAGTTTCTTGAAGGTCTCGTCTTCAGGAAATCTTTCCTTGGCCTCCATAAGGACTTTGTTGGCATCATAGAGCAAGGCATGGTCGATCATATAGCCGTACTTGACAAGGTACCGTGTGGCCGCATTCCGTTCGGGGATCTGCTGCATGATCTCCGAGAGCTCGGCGTCGATAGATTCCGAGGCCGTCCGGCTCAAGACATGAAAGGTGCCCGAGCCCTGCTGCTCCCCGGATGTCACCTGCCATCGAAAATAGGTGTCTTCCGGCAGCAAGCTGAGGGGAATGTCGAGGCTCATGTCTTTCACGTCCTTCTCGAGCACAGTGGTCTCCCGGCCCTGCTTGCCGAGGCTAAGAATGGTTAGATGATAAGGCGGCAGGCCGCCCAACCACCGGAGCTTGATGAAATCCGATAAGAATAGAACGGACGTTCCATCGGGGCGAAGGACCCGGAGACGTTCTGTCTTATAAAGCATGGATCGTGTCGTCAGAACAGACGTTCTTTCTTCCTCGCCCCGTATCAGCTTCTGTACGATCAAGCCGATCTTCTTATTGACGTTATTCCTTTGACCGCTTTTAGCCTTCTTCTCCGTAACAACATAAGGGGATTGCGGCTCTTCGATACTCTCCGAAGACGCCCCGAAGTACATCAAGATCGCATGGCTGCCTTGTCCAACCCGGATGGTGTCCCCCGGAAAAAGAGGCTGAAGAGGATAGAGCCGTTCCCAAACCTGCCCTCTCTGGATCTCGACGGTCCCGGTGACCTCAGTCAGTGTGGCCAACGGGTTTTTCTTGGGGGGAGCGGCGGCGAGCGGGATCAGGAGCATAAGCAGGAGGGCCTGAATCTGCAGGGCTATCTTTCTCATATCATTCCCCCCCTTTTTTAGGATCTAAACCTGGTTCGGAGGGCCGAGCCGAAGGCACTCCTTCGGACGGTCCCTGCTCTTTCTGACTGAGCTGCGATCTCAGATCCCGGATTTCCTTTTTCATGCTCCGATAATGTTCGATGAGCGAGGCTTCTCCATGAAGGACCACGGCCAAGGCCACAGGCAAAAAGTCCAGCCAGCGGTTCATCGAAGCAAAGGCAACCTGGCTTCCGATGATCGTCAGAGGGACAACAGAAAGCGCGCTGATGACCGTGGCTTTCCCAATAGGGAATCTGAGGAACATGAACGAAAGAACGAGGACAATTACGAATTCGAACAACAGCGACAGGAGGTAATTGATAGGCCGGATCGGCTTCGAGGACAAGAGGGCTTCGGCGGAATTGGCGATGATCTCGACTCCCGACATGATCCCTTTGGGGGTGCGATAGAAATCCTTTGATTCCGAAAAAGTCCCCCCGACGAGCAGGATCTTCTGGGCGAAAATGCTGCCGGCCTGGAAAGATTCCTTGGGCATCCTGTCTATATCGGACATTTTGATGACGTTGAAGCTGGTTTTATCCCCGATGAAATAGATCTTTTGACGCTGATGCCGAAGGCCCGCTCCGATAAGGTCCCGGAGATCTTGAGGAACCCTCGATTCAAGGCTCGTTGATCTGGTCGCCCTTCCCAATTCCTCCTGAAACGCCGACCAGGATATTCTTTCGCTAGCGGCGATCATCGAGAGGGAGATGAATGGATATATACGGCCGTCGTCCATCCTTTGGAGAAGCCGCATTTCCCGGATCGTTCCGTCCTCAGAGATAGGGAAATTCGTGGCTCCGAACAAGACATTATCGGGGCAAGCATAGGGAAAATCACGGCTGAAGACCGATTTGATATTCCTGTCGTCGGCAACCTCTTGGATCGAGGAGGCGAAAACGACAGGGATATCCCTCTTCTTGAGGCGGTCGAGCGTCTCGACCAGATAGGGATCTTCAGCAGTCCGGTCACGAAGACTGATATCCAGACAGATCGCTCGGGGCTCGGCCATCGACAGCTTGTCGATCAGGCGGGCCAGGATCTCGCGTGACAGCGGGCTCACGGCATGGAAAAGGTCCTTATAGTCCTGGCTGTCGATCTCGATAAGGAAGATCTCCGAGGATCTCTTCTCTTTCTGCCACCACATCATGAAATCGAAGGCCCGATTCTCCCAGCCGCTAAGCAGTCCCAGGAACGACAGGATCGAGATCAGGAAGCTGATCGATATGCCGATAATGATCCCCCGGACAAAGGATCTCTTCGATACGAACGAACGGGGCCGCCTTGATCTAAGGACTTTCGATTTCATAGCCGAATCGCCCTGCTCTGACCGGTCGGGCCCCCGCTATCCAACGTGAAGGGCCCCCGCCTGTCAGTAATCGAATATATAACAATGCTCTGATGATTAGTCAATAAACGCTTGTTTGGGAGATTCCTTGGAACGGCCCGCCTGTTCTTGACATCGGCCGAAATCGTGTCCTATCCTTCCCCGTGGGGATTTCTCGGTGAGGAGCTATCCATGAAAGAACGTCCCTTATGCGGAATGGGTGTTCGATTCTTGGCCACCGTGTTCGCACTGCTGGCATGCTTGGGATCATATTCCGGCAAAAGCCAAGTGAAGACCGTTGCCGCGGTCGACTCGTATTCAGGCGCTCTCAGGCTCATCGGCTCCCACCAATATGAAGAAGCCCTGACGGCCCTGCAGAAGATCGTCAGGACAAATCCTGCCTTCGCCCCGGCCGCGCAGAAGATCGTCGATGTTTCTCGCTATCTTCACGAGACCGGCCGGGCCAAGAAGTTTTTTGACCAGCTCGCAGGCGAGAAGGGCATGGACGCGGCGGCCTTTTACGGGCTCTCGGTCTACTATGCCCTTCAGGAAGACTGGCAACAGTCGCTTGAAAATGCCCGGAAGGCTGTCGACCTTTTGCCCCGCTCACCCCGTCTTTTCCAGGCCTTGGTCAATTCGTCCGAGCGACTCAAGCGTCTTGCCGAGGCGGAAGCCCTAATATCCGCCATATCGAAGAAAGACAATGCGAATCCCGCCGCCATCTACGGGCTGGCCTATCTGAGCTCCAAGCGGCGGAATTGGGATGAGGCCCTGGAACTGGTTGAGAAGGCCATCAAGGCTGATCCGAACGAGCCGCTATATGTTCGGCTGAAATGCGATATTTACCAAGCTCAGGACCGGAACAAGGACCTTCTGGCCCTGGCCCTGGATGGCGAGAAGAGATTCTCGGATGCGGATCCTGACCTAAAGATCGATTTCTATACCCGGGCCAGTTCCGCTTACAGCGTTCTTGGCCAATACCCGGATGCGCTTACATACGATAAGAAGGCCCTTGATCTCGCCAGGGAGATCGGCAACAAGAGGAGCGAAGGTATCGCCTTGGGGAACATCGGCGTGCAGCACGCCCTGACGGGCAACCTTCCCGAGGCCATGAAGTTTTTCCAGGATAAGCTGGCCGTGATGAAGGAATTGGACGAGAAGTCCGAACAGGTTGGCGCCCTATCGAATATTGGGGCCATCCATGACTGGCAGGGCAATGTCCAGAAGTCCCTCGAAAGCTACGGAGAAGCGTTGAAGATCCTGGGGGCTCTCGATGACAAGCCCAGAAAAGCCCAGTTGACGGGGAACATGGGAGCCGCCTTCGAGAAGCTATCGGACTATCCCAAGGCGCTCGACTCCTATCATCAGGCCCTCAAGATCTTCCAGGAGCTCCAGGACAAGGGGGACACAGCCTGGATGTTGGGCAATATCGGGGCCATCGCCTCGAAGCTGGGAAACACGGCGGAGGCGCTCGACGATTTCGGGAAAGCCCTGGCGATCATGCAGGAGATCGGCAACAAGAAATACGAAGGCTGGATCCTCGGGACGATGGGGGCTATCTACAAGCAGTCGGGCGACAGGGCCAAGTCCTACGAGTTCCTCGGCCGGGCCTTGGAGATCGCCAGAGAGATCGGAGATAAGAGGATCGTCTTCGATCACCTCGCCAACATCGGGTCCAATTATCAGGAAGACGGTCAATTCGACAAGGCCGCAGAATATCTGAACCAGGCCCTCGACAGCGCCGAGAAGATCGGGAATAAGGTTTCGATCTCGGAAGCGCATCTCATGCTCGGCATTCTCGCCCGTGACTTGAAAGATTACGATCGGGCCATTGGGGAATACAGAAAGGCCCTTGAGATCGGAACCGAGATCGGAGTTCCGAGGCTTATTTGGAATTCCGAATGGGGATTGGCCAACAGCTATGAGAAGCAAGGGCGGCTCGAGGAGGCCCTTGGGCACTATAAGACCGCCGTGGATACCATCGATAGGATCAGGGGAAGGCTCGTCACCCAGGAGCAGAAGGTCGGATTCCTGGGCAACACGATCGACGTCTACGAGGGATTGATCCGAGTCTTGTTCAAGCTCCGCGATAAAGGCGCGCCGGGAGACCCTATAGGGGAAGCCTATCATCTGGCTGAGAGGGCCAAGTCGAGGGCTTTTCTTGAGCTCCTGGCCGAGACCAAGGTCGATCTCGCTTCGGGGCTTTCGCAAGAGCTCGATAGCGCCGAGAAAGCTCTGGAGGTCCAGCTGACGGATGTCCAGCAGAAGCTCCAGGACCCCGATCTGAAGCCTGCCGACCGGGAGGCTAGCTACAAGGAGCTCAGAGGCATCGAGTCCCGATATCAGGAGTTCATTCGCGAGCTCCGCACGAAAAGCCCCGAGTATGCCGCGACCACCTATCCGGAACCTCTGACCTTGTCCGAGGTCCAGCGGCGGCTCCTGGACAAGAATACCTATCTCGTGGAGTTCTTCCTCGGCGCTGACGACGTCTTTCAATGGGTCGTTTCGGCGGATAAAGTCCTCTACGCCCGAACTCTTCCGCGGGAACATGAGGTCTTCAAGAAGATCTATGACTATCAGACCCAAATCTCCCAGCGGAAAGATAATCTCGATTTCCGGCTCGGCAAGGAGATCTATGATGTCCTGATGAAGGAAGCCCTTCGGTCGGTCCCCCCCTCAGCCCGACTCGTCATTATCCCGGACGGCCTTCTGTTGCGGCTCCCCTTTGAGGCTCTGGTCAGGGATATGAGAAAGGGCGTCCCCAAGTACCTCCTCGAATATTACACCGTCTCGTATGCTCCTTCCGCATCGGTCCTGGCCGAAGTCATGGCCCGCAAAAGGACGGGGGCCGTCAGACCGGTCGATCTTCTCGCCCTGGGGAATCCGGTTGTTGACGATAAGAATCCACAGGCCGTGGCTCATTTGGCGTATGTAAGGGCGGGCGCCGCTCTCCAGCCGTTGCCTTACGCCGAAGAAGAGGTGTCATCTATAGGCAGGCTCTATCGGTCGAATAAGAAGGAGACGGAGATCTTCGTCGGAGAAAACGCCAAGGAGAGCGTGCTTGAATCCGGAGCGGGCCGCCCGTTCAAGATCCTTCATCTCGCCACGCACGGTTTCGTCGACGACCAAGTCCCAGCACTCAGCGGCCTATTGCTCGCCCCCGGCGCGGCGTCTGAGGACAATGATGGGTTTCTGCGCCTGAATGAGATCTTCCATCTAAAGATGGACGCGGATCTGGTCGTCCTCTCGGCTTGCGAAACGGCCCTAGGCAAGGAAATCCGTGGAGAGGGGATGGTCGGACTGACGCGGGCGTTCTTATATGCCGGGGCCCACTCCGTCATAGCCAGCTTATGGATGGTCAACGATCGATCGACGGCGCTGCTCATGGAACAGTTTTATGCCCATTATCTCAAAGGTGAGGATATCGCGACTGTCCCTTCGCCGGGCCAAGCTCAGCTTGCTGAACGCCAAGGACGCCAGATTCCGGCACCCCTTCTTCTGGGCCCCGTTCGTCGTCGTAGGACCTTCATGAATTGGGGGATCTAAGGCCTTGTCCCGCATTTATTCGAGGCCGCGGCCGAATTCCCGTCGCCGATCGGTGGATGCCGAAGAGCTGGATCCCGGGTTTGGCCGTCCGTGGCGCGGCCGAATAAATAGGAATAGCTATCATGTCCCCCTTTTTCTGACCTTTGGCGCCCCGAAAAGGGCTTCCGGGCCAGAGACCTCGAGGCGGCGAAATAAACTTGCTTGTTCAAGAAGTTGCTGACACAATGGATGAGAACCGGGGTGCGGGTCAATGGTCGGGAAGCGATTTTGGGCGATTCCGAGAACGAGGCTCTCATGAGAAGCTCTAAATTATCATTCTCCTTTATCCTGTTGGCACTTCTGGGGACCGGGGCCGCTATCCCGCCAGCGGCCGCCCCTTCCGGGCCCGCGATCATCGTTAATCATAACAATGCCAAGCTCGCGCCTATCCCTTCGGCCTGGATTAACCAGGCAAAGCAGACGCTCCATATCGCCTATGGTCACACATCGCATGGAAGTCAGTTAACGGGAGGTATGGCCGGGCTCGTGACTTGGAAGGGGAGTCTCTACTCGTTCAATTCGGGCGGCACCGGCGGGGCTCTCGATCTGCGCGATTAGGATAGCGATTTTGGCGGCTTAGGGATCGCCGCTGATCTCGGTAACCCCGACCGTACGGCTTGGGAACGCGCAACGCGAACTTATCTGAGCCGGAACCCGACGATCAATGTCATCATCTGGTCCTGGTGCGGCCAGGTCGACGGAACGCAGTCCGAAATCCAGCAGTATCTCAATCTCATGAACGGGCTTGAAAACGATTTCCCTAACGTCAAGTTCGTTTACATGACTGGCCATACCGACGGGTCGCCGCTCACCGGGAACGTCCCCATTCGCAACAAACAGATCCGCGACTACTGCAGCGCGAACAACAAGATCCTCTACGACTTCGCCGACATCGAAAGCTACGACCCCGACGGCGCTTATTTCGGCGACAAGCTGGTCACCGACGCCTGCGATTACGACAGCAACGGCGATGGAAACTGGGACAGCAACTGGGCCGTCAACTGGCAGAACGCCCATCCCGGGGAGTGGTATAACTGCGACTCGCCCCACACCTATCCCCTCAATGCCAATTTGAAAGCCTATGCAGCTTGGTACCTCTGGGCGCGGCTCGGAGGCTGGAACGGGTTCCCTGATGCAACGTTAACCGCTGTCAATTTGGACCCGGTTTCGGTCCAGGGAGGAACTTCATCCACGGGGACCGTGATGCTGGACTATCCAGCTCCCGCCGGGGGGGCAGTGGTGACTCTTACGAGCACAGCTCCGGCGGCTCAAACGCCAGCCAGCGTGACGGTGGCCGAGGGGGCGATGACGGCGACGTTCACGGTGACGACAAGCCCGGTGCTCTCAGAAACGCAAGCGACGATCTCGGGGACCTATGCCAGCGTGTCGCGGTCGGCTGTTCTAACGGTGACGCCCGCGCCCATAGTGCCGTCACTTACGGTCACATCTCCAAACGGGGGAGAGAGCTGGGCGGCGGGCT
>CAWECI010000027.1:0-75184 GCA_963807525.1 Candidatus Aminicenantota bacterium
ACACCAGAAAGCTCTGCGCCCGACGATGCGGAAGAAAGCGGATTGGCGGGGCGGACGAATGGGTGCTGATGGGACAGGGCGGGCCGCTTCTGAATTTCGAGATGTGATGGCGGCGCTGCGAATTCTACTGAATGAAGACGGTGTGGGATTGTCGCCCAAGCATGTGACGCTCTCGACGAGCGGCATTGTGCCGGGGATGGAACGGCTGGCGAAGGAAGACGTGCGTCCGAAGCTGGCGATATCGTTGAATGCTCGAATGACGAGCAGCGCGACGCGCTGATGCCCGTCAACCGCAAGTATCCGTTGAAAGCGCTGATGGAGGCTTGCCAGAATATCCGCTTCGCAATTGGGAGCATTTGACGTTTGAGTACGTGATGCTGGGCGGCGTGAACGATGCGGCGGAAGATGCGCGGCGCGTGGTGAAGCTGCTGGCGCCGCTGAAGAGCGTGAAAGTGAATTTAATCCCGTGGAATCCCGGGGAATGCCGTACAAGGAATCGAGCGAAGAGAAGATCGAGGAGTTCCGGCGGATTCTGGTGGAGCGCGGCGTGCCGGCGTTTGTGCGCTATTCGCGCGGGCGCGACGTGATGGCCGCATGCGGACAGTTGGCGCTGATTGAGGTCAAGAATTCTCAGTTCGCAGTCCTTCCTTGAAGAAAGCTCCTTTTCTTACCCGCGTATCCCAATCACGGACATGAGACGGCCGGAATGGGCGGCTTTCGCGGCGGTGGCTGAAGAAGAGCTCGGGGTGGCAAGCGGTGCAGAGGCCGCTGAGGAAAATATTTTGCGGGCGCAGGCCGGCGGCGAGGAGTTGCGAGCGGTTGGCTTTGGGAAGATTGAGGTGGACATTGAGCGGCGGGGGCTGGTGGCCCGGGGGCGCCATGCTGAGCCACTGCAGCGGATTAGGCTCATCGCCCGTTCGCGGCTCATCGAAATAGCCGGGGGCATCGGCGAATTGCGCGGTGAATTTGGTGACGAATTCCGCGCCGACTTCGTAACAGCAGGGGCCGATGGCGGGGCCGAGAGTGGCGAGGAGATCGGCGGCCTTGCTGCCAAATTCGAGGCGCAGGCGGCCGACGGCTTTTTCGGTGATGCGGGCGAGCGTGCCCTTCCAACCCGCATGAATCGCGGCGACGGCGCGTTTTTTGGGATCAACGAGAAGGATCGGAACGCAATCGGCGGTTTGCACGGCGAGGAGCAGGCCGGGGCGATTGGTGGCGGAGGCGTCGCCCTTGCATGCGTGACCGGGCGCCGCGGAGAAGAGGTGGATCACGTCGGAGTGGATTTGCTTGAGCGGCGAGAGCGTGAAATCTTCAGCGCCGAGCGCGGCTTGCAGGAGGCGGCGGTTCTCGGCGACATTTTCGCGCGTGTCCCATTCCATGAAGCCTAGATTCAGGACGGGCTGGCCATCGAGAGGGCTGACGCCGCCGGGCCGCGTGCTGAATCCGTGGACGAGCCAGGGGAGTTTGCGGAATGGCGAGAGCTGTAGGATTTGCAGGCCGCGGGAACGGTGAATCGCCCATGTCGGCGAGAGTTGCGGAGGGCGCGGGGCGGCTCGCTTGCGATTTGCAGACTTTTTTGCGGATGCCGATCAGAGCGAAGCGATTCGACGAGGCCCAGCCGCTGATCAGGATGCCGTAGATGCCAAGGCTGAGCATGGCCAGGACGAAGAGCACCGCGGCGTTGAGATCGACGACTTGAAGAGGGATGTCCCGGCCGAAAAGACGCACGGTGTCGCCGAACGGCACCGCGACCATGGTGACCGAGACGAACAGGAACGAGAACGCCGGCGCCAGCCAATGCAGGGTCCTCTGGGCGAAGCTCGGGACGAAGTCCTCTTTGAAGAGCATCTTGATGGCGTCGGCGAAGGGCTGGAAGAGCCCGAACAGCCTCAGCCCAAAGACCGAGGCCCGGTTGGCCCCGATCCGGTCCTGCATGATCGCGCTTTCCTTGCGTTCGACCCAGGTCAGGAACAAGGCCAGGAGCAGGGTCCAGGTCAGCGTCAGGACGACCTTGGCCACGATGATCAGGACGTCAGCGCCCATCGGACCCTCCGGGATCGCAACCGAGCGCGCGGGCCAGAGCGATCAGGATGCTGCCTTCGGGCACGACACCGGGACCAGGCTCGACGGCCCGGCTGAAGGTCTGCCGCAGGCCCTCGATATTGACGTAAGTCCCTGATTTTTCAGCAGGAACGGCGACAGGAATGACCAGGTCGGCAAGCCGGTCGTAGGGCACCGCGTGGGCCGCGAAGAGGACCTTGAACGGGATCTCGGCCAACGCTCCGGCCACCGCCTCGTCGGGGAAATGCGCGGCCAGGCCGGTCCCGAAGATGAGGGCGACCTTCGAAGTCGCGAGCTCGTGAAGCAAGGGCAGGCGGGGCGCGAATCCGGCCTCCAGGACGCCCCGGCCGTTCGGGGCCCGCTCCGCCGTCAGCAGGAGGCTGTCGCTCGGGCCTGGTCTCGGGTCGGCGAAGGAGATCCGGTCGAACCCCGATCCCGTGGCGAACAGGGCCTTGGCCAAGGCCAGTTCCTCGCAGGTCAGGCGGCTGTTCAAAACGACCGAGATCCGGCCGCCGCGATCGGGGCCCGGGAGGGACCGTATCCTCGCCGCGATCTCGGCCGCCGCCTGCGGCCAGGATGCGCCGGCCGCGGGCTCCCCGCCTCTGAGGATCCGGGTCTGACGCCCCTCGTCGATCTCATGGCGGCCGGCCCGGCCCAGGTCGCAGATCCAGAAGCCGTTCGCGGCCGGGTTCTCCCCGGCGGTGATGCGATAGACCCGCCTCTCCCCTTGGGAGAGAGGATAGCCCTTGACGGACTCGACGACGACGGCGCAACCCCGGCTGCAATGAGGACAGACCGAGGGCTTCCGGTCCAAGAACCAGGCCCGGGTCTGGAACCGAAAATCTTCGGCCGTGATGGCCCCGACCGGGCAGATGTCCACCAGGTTGCCGGAATAGCCGTTGGCGACCGGCGCCCCCTCGCAGATCCCGATCTCGGTGACGAGCCCGCGCTCGAAAACGCCCAGCTCGCCGGTTCCGGTGACCTGGCGGAGGAACCGGACGCAGCGCGTGCAGAGGACACAGCGCTCCCGGTCGAGGATCAGTCCCTGGCCGATCGGCACCTTCTTGGCCCGGCGCAGGCGCGGCTCGACCATCCGCCCGGGGAAGCCGCCGTGGAGGTCATAGTAATCCTGAAGGCGGCACTCCCCCGCCTTGTCGCAGATCGGGCAGTCGAGCGGATGTTCGGCCAGCAGGAACTCCAGGACGTCGCGGCGCGCCTGCCGGACCCGATCGCTGGCCGTCTTGACGACCTGCCCTTCGCGAACGGGGGTGGAGCACGAGAGCTCGAGCTTGGGCAGGCCCTCGATCTCGACCAAGCACATGCGGCAGCTGCCTTCGACCTGGAGACCGGGATGATAGCAGAAATGCGGGATGTCGATGCCGGCCCGGGCCGCGGCCTCGAGGACGTTCGCCCCTTCGTCGGCGACGACCTTGCGGCCGTCGATCGTCAGGGTCACTGGTTTCGCCCCGCTCACCGGGCCACCGCCTGCTCGAGCTCGCCCCGGAATTTCGAGACCAGGGCACGGATGGGCAGGGCCGCGCCATCGCCCAGCGGGCAGAGGGTCTTGCCCCTGATCCCGTCGGCCAGCCGGACGATGAGGTCGAGGTCGTCGGGGCCGCCGCCCGAGCGCTTCAGCCGCTCGACGACCTTGAGGATCCAGGACGTGCCGATGCGGCAAGGCGTGCACTTGCCGCAGGACTCGTGGGCGTAGAAGCGGGCCGTGACCAGGAGGACGTCGAGGATCGGCGTTTCGTCGGAAACGACGATGATCCCGGCCGAGCCGAGCATGGAGCCGGCCTTGGCCAGGGAATCGAAGTCCATGGCCACGTCGAGCTCTTCCGGCCTGAGGACGGGCGCGGAGAGGCCGCCCGGCACGACGGCCTTGATCGAGCGGCCCTCGGGCGGGCCTCCCGCCGAGATCTCGATGATCGCCCGCAGGGACGTGCCGATCGGCAGCTCAAAGACGCCGGGGTAGCGGACCGCGCCGCTGACGCCGAAGAGGCGCGTCCCACCGTCCTGGGACAGGCCGCGGTCGCGGAACCACTCCGCGCCGCGGGCCAGGATCTGCGGGACGGTGGCCAGGGTCTCGACATTGTTGATGACCGTCGGGGAGCGGAACAGGCCGACCGTCGCCGGGAAGGGCGGCTTGACCCGCGGCTGGCCGCGGCGTCCTTCGAGCGATTCCAGAAGGGCCGTTTCCTCGCCGCAGATATAGGCTCCGGCTCCGGGATGGACGGTGACCTCGAGCCCGAAATCCGACCCGAAAACGCGGGGGCCCAGGTAGCCGGCCGACCGGGCCTCGTCGACGGCGGCCCGGAGACGGTCGGCGATCAGGGCGTATTCGCCGCGGACGTAGATGTAGGCGGAGCCGATGCCCACGCCGTAGGCGGCGATGAGCATGCCCTCCAGGAGCTGGTGCGGGGCGCAGCATGAGGATCAGCCGATCCTTGAACGTGCCGGGTTCGCCTTCGTCGGCGTTGACGCACAGGTATTTCGGGCCGGCGACGCCCCGCGGCACGAAGCCCCATTTCACTCCCGCCGGGAAGCCCGCCCCGCCCCGGCCGCGGAGGACGGCGTCGCGGACCTCGCAAACGACGGCCTCGGCCGTCATGGTCGTGACGGCCTTGCGGGCCGCTTCATAGCCGCCTCGGGCGAGATAGGCCTCGAGCCGCCAGGACCGGTCGTCGGACGGCAGGAGCGGCGAGCTGTTATCGACCATGGGCTTGGAGCTCCTCGATCAACGCGGCCGCGGCCTCGCGGCCCACGGGGCCATGATCCACGCCGTCGATCTGAAGACACGGCGCGTGGTCGCAATGTCCCAGGCACTCGGCCGTGACCAGGGTGAAGGCGCCGTCGGGCGTCGTCTCGTCAGGGCCGATGCCCAGCTTTTGGCGGATGAAGGACAACAGGTCTTCGGCCCCGGCCAGATGACAGCTCAGATTGCGGCAGACCCGGAGGGTGTGCCTCCCGGCGGGCGCCGTCCGGAACATCGTGTAGAACGAGAGGACTTCGCGGACGCGCACCGCTTCCAGGCCCAGACGGGCGGCCACCCATCTCGCCGCCTCGCCGGAGACGAACCCGGCCTCCTCTTGGATGATGTGGAGGACCGGAAGAAGCGCGGCCGGCCGCTCGGGATATCGGGCGATCGTCCGGTCCATCCTGTCGAGCGCGGCGGGCGAAGGAGCGTAGCTCATCGGTCCAGCTCCCCGCCGATCATGTTCATCGAGCCGAAGGTCGGGATGACGTCCGCGATGAGCCGCCCCTTGATGAGCTGCTCGAGCGCCGCGACGATGTGGAAGCACGGCGCCCGCAGGTGCAAACGGTACGGCCTGTCGCTGCCGTCGGAAACGATGTAGAAGCCGAGCTCGCCGTTGCCGCCCTCGACCGAAAAATAGGCCTCCCCTTTGGGTGGGCGGATGCCCTTGCCGGCCATGAAGAACAGGAAATGGCTGATGAGCCCTTCCATGCTCGCGTAGGTGTCCTCTTTGGCCGGCACGGCCACGGGCGGCTCCTGGCACGCCAGGCCGGCCAGCCGGGCCTTCTCCGATCCTTCGAGGTTGGGCGACAGGCGGATGGGCGCCGTCGCCCGCGCGGTCCTCGACCGGCGGAGGGCCTGTTCGGGCTCGAGGGCCGGGCCGGGACCGAGCGGCGCCGAGTCGGGGATCAACGCGGCGACCTGCTCCAGGATCCTCAGGCTCTGTTCCATCTCCCGCATCCGGACGCTGTAACGGTCGTAATTGTCGCCGGCCTCGCCGACCGGGACCTCGAAGCTCAGCCGCCCATAGACGAGGTAAGGATGGGCCTTGCGGACATCATAAGGGATGCCCGTGGACCGCAGGCAGGGTCCGGTCCAGCCGTACGACAGGGCGTCCTCCCGCGAAATGACCCCGACGCCGCGGGTCCGGCCGACGAAGATGCTGTTCTTGTCGAGAAGGCCCGAGACGTCCTTGAGGACCTTCCGGGTCTCGCGGACGGCCGTCGCGAGCGAGCCCCGCCAGTCCGCGTGAAGGTCGGCCCGGACGCCGCCGACCCGGATATAAGAGGTCGTCATCCGGGCCCCGGTCGTGAACTCGATCGTATCCCAGAGGTATTCGCGGGCCTTCATCATGTAGAGGAAGACGGTGAAGGCGCCGCTCTCCATGGCCATGGCGGCCAGGCAGGTCAGGTGGTCCGAGATCCGCGACAGCTCGCTCATGAGAACGCGGATGAGCTGGGCCCTCTCAGGGACCGGCGCCCCGAGCATCTTCTCCACGGTCATGCAGTAGCCGAGGTTGTTGATGAGGGGCGAGACATAGTTGAGCCGGTCCGTGTAGATGAGCAGGTTGAAGTAGGACTTGTTCTCGCAGGTCTTCTCGAAGCCGCGGTGAAGGTAGCCGACCTCGACCTCGGCGTTGAGGATCTTCTCGGCGTCAAGCTCGAGCATGACTCGGACCGTCCCGTGCATGGCCGGGTGGGAGGGCCCCATGTTGAGGAGCATGCTTTCGGGACGGGCCTGCCGCTGGATCCGGGTCAGGGGCTCCATCTCAGACGTCGTCCTTGAGCGGGATGCGCGGCTGCTCCAGCCGCCAGGGATAGGACTTGCGCAGCGGGTGGCCTTCGAAGCCCTCGTAGGTCAGGATCCGGCGGAGGTCGGGATGTCCTTCGAAGCGGACGCCGAACATGTCGAAGACCTCGCGCTCGAGCCACTCGGCGTTCTTCCACAGCCCGACGAGCGTCGCGACCGACGGGTCGGCGGCCGGGACGGACGCCTTGAGCCGCAGGCGGACGTTGCGGGAGAGCGAATAGAGGTGGTAGACGAGCTCGTAGCGCCCTTCGGAGGCGGCGAAATCGACGCAGGTCAGATCGAGCAGCACGGCATAATCGAACGGCGCCTCGCGCAGGGCGGCCAGGGCCGGGCGGACGGACCCGGCCCGGAGGAGAAGGACGAGATCGCCGAACGAATCGGCGCTGCCCTCCAGGTCCGGTCCGAGCCGGGTCCGGATGGCCTCGATCAGGGTTTCCTGGCCCATCGCCAATCCTGTTTCTGGTGCTGGATCTTGTCCTGGAGCTTGAGCAGGCCGTCAAGCACCATTTCCGGCCGCGGCGGGCAGCCGGGGATGTAAACGTCGACCGGGATGATGCGGTCGATGCCCTGGACAACGGCGTAGTTCTGGTAGATGCCCCCGCTCACCGTGCAGGCGCCGAAGGCGATGACCCACTTGGGCTCGAGCATCTGGTCGTAGACCGTCCGTAGAACGGGGGCCAGCTTGTGGCTGATCGTCCCGACGACGAGCAGAAGATCGGCCTGGCGCGGAGAGAAACGGGTCAGACCGGCGCCGAACCGGTCGATGTCGAAGTGCGCGCAGGCGGTCGACATGTACTCCATGCCGCAACAGGCCGTGATAAAGGGATAATGGAAAAGCGAGAATTTCCGGCCCCAGCCGAGGGCCGTCTCGAGACGCGTCGTGAGGAAATCGAAGCCGCTCATGACCAGCGGAAGATCCCTTTCTTCCAGGCGTAAGCGAACCCGACGGCCAAGGGGGCGATGAACGCGCCGAGGGCGGCCAGGCCGCCGGACCCCTGCCCGCGAAAGGCCAGGGCCAGCGGATAGAAAAAGACGATCTCGACGTCGAGCAGGAGGAAGAGCAGGGCGACCAGGAAGAACGGGATGTTCACGGGGCCGATGCCCGGCTGGAGCGGCGGGCTGCCGCATTCGAACGGCTTCTCACGGGCCGGGTTCGGCCGTCGCGGGCCCAGAACGAAGTTGACCAGGATCATGATCACGGAGAGGAGGCCGAAAACGAGGAAGGCGATCGCGAGTTCAAGCATGATGTCCCGAGGCCGGGCGATTGTAGTACAATCGCCGGCGAATTTTCAAACGCCCGGGCCGCGCGAGGGACAGTTCCCGAACAGGGATGGTCGCTCTTAGGAATTCAATATGTGCAGCGCTTCGTTGTTGGCTTTGAGCGCCGCTTCGCCGATCATCTCCGACAGCGTCGGGTGGATATAGATGATGCTGTCGAGCTCCTGCAGCGTCATCCCCTTGGCCACGGCCATGGTCAACACCGGCATCAGGTCCGAAGCACCCGGGGCCACGACATGGGCGCCGAGGACTTTGTCGGATCTCGTCGGCGAGCACTTTGACCAGCCCGTCGGTCGGCCTCCATGGTCATGGCCCGGCCGCTGGCCTGGAGAGGGAAAACGCCGGACTTGACCTTGATGCCCTTCGCGACGGCCTCCTCCTGCGTCAGCCCGACGGTGGCGAACTCCGGCTCGGTATAGACGGACGCCGGCAGGGCGCCGAGGTCGACGACCCGGCTCAGGCCCGACGCGTTCTCGACCGCGACGATGGCCTCATGATAGGCCTTGTGGGCCAGGAGCTTACCGCCGATGACGTCGCCGATGGCATAGATGCCGGGGACGTTCGTCTCGAGCCGGGCGTTGACCCTGAGAAAGCCCCGGTCCATGTCCAGGAACGGCTCCCCGTCAAAGAGCGCATCGGTGTTCGGTTTCCGGCCGGCCGAGAGGAGGACCTTTTCGGCCTTGAATTCGAAGGGCGCCTGGGTCTTGAGGCCGACGCCCCGCAAGGTGACCTGGTCCGCGGCCACCTCGGCCGATTCGATCTTCATCTCCGTGAACAGCTTCAAGCCCTGCTTCTTGAGGGCCCGCTCGAGACGGCTCACGGCCTCCTTGTCCGATCCCGGCAGGATCTGGGGCAGGATCTCAAGGACGACGACGTCGGTGCCCAAGCGTCTGTAGATCGTGCCCATCTCGAGCCCGATCGCCCCGGCCCCGATGACCAACAGGCTCTTCGGGATCTCCGGAAGCTCGAGGGCCTCCGTGCTGGTGATGACCGTCCTGCCGTCGGCCTTGAGGAAGGGCAGGCCGGCCGCCCGGCTGCCGGTCGCGACGATGACCTTGTCCGCCAGGAGCCGCCTCTCCCCGTTCACTGTCCGCACGGTGACGGTCTTGTCCCGCCGCAGCGTGGCCGTGCCTTTGATGATCTCGACCTGGCCCTTTTCGAGCAGGAAGACCAACCCCTTGACCAGCTGATCGACCACGGCCTGACGGCCCTGCTGGACCTTGGCCCAGTTCAGCCGGATGTCCCCCACCGGCCCTTCGATCGTCCGGGTCCCGGTCGCTTCCTTGAGGACCTTGGTCTGGTGGAGCAGGTACTTGGACGGGATGCAGCCATAGTTGATGCAGGTGCCGCCGACCCGGTCCTGGTCGATGAGCGTGATCTTCTTCTTGAGCTGGGCGCCGCGCATGGCGGCCAGGTAGCCCCCCGGGCCGGCCCCGATGATGACGATGTCTCTTGGGTCTGCCATGATCTTCCCTTTCAATTCAAGCCGGTCGCGGCCCCCCGGGGGCGCCGGTCAGGATACCGCCTCCCCCGGCGCCGGCAGCGCGGCCGGCGGCCGCTTCAGGAATGTCTTCACCGACAGGGCCACGACGCCGACCGAAAGGGCCAGCAGCAGCACATCGGCGGCGATCAGGATATAGTTCCCCTTCCGGACATAGCCGACGAGCAGGATGCCGAGGGAGACGAGCGTGGTCGCCACCATGAAGGCGGCCGGGATGAGCGTGAACCAGTTGCTCTTCTTGCGCAGCAGGAGCCACGCCGAGACGGTCAGCAAGGCCATGGCCGCCAGCAGCTGGTTGGCCGTGCCGAAGATCGGCCAGAGGGCGTTGAACGCGTTCGAATAGGCCAGGCACCACATCAGCGCGACGGACAGTCCCGAATTGAACCAGTAGTGCTTGAGCAAGGCCGGGACCTTCTTGAGGACGATCGACCACAGTTCCTCGAAGAGGTAACGGTTGAGCCGCACCGCGGCGTCGAGGGTGGTGATGACGAAGCCTTCGACGAGCAGGATGCCGAAGACCGTGCCCAGGGCGACCGGGATGCCCAGGCCCTGGTGGAAGAGCCGGCCCGCGGCCAACGAGAAGCCCAGGATGGGATTCGACTTGACGGCCGGGTCGGTCGGCCAGACGATGGCCTTGTAGTCGGTGAAGGCCATGACGCCGCCGAGGGCCAGCAGGACGCAGACCGAGAGGAGAGATTCGAGGAGCATGGCGTTGTAGCCGACATGGCGGGCGTGCGGCTCCTTGGCCAGCTGCTTTCCGGTCGTGCCGCCGGCGACGAGGCAATGGAAGCCGGAGATGGCGCCGCAGGCGATGGTGATGAACATCATCGGCCAGATGAAACCCAGATTGAGCGTCCCCTCCGCCAGGTTGAAGTGGGGCATGGTCACGCGGAGGCCCTGGAAGCCGCAGCTGAAGAGGGAGACGATCATGAGCCCGATGCCGCCGTAGAGGATCTGGACGTTGATGAAGTCGCGGGGCTGGAGGATGAGCCAGACCGGCACGCCGGCCGCAACGAGGACATAGCCCGAGATGACGATCATCCAGGTCGTCGGGGCCATGGTCACCGGGAACGCGATGCCCAGAAGGACGGAGCCGACGCAGATGGCCGCCGCCAGGATGTAGGCGTAAGCGGTCTTGAGGTTCTTCTTGTAGAGGAGGAAGCCGAGGAGCGGCGAGCACAGGGTGATGACGATGACGGACATCGAGGCGATGCCGCCGATGCGGCCCATGGCGACGCCGTCGCGGACGACGGTCTTGAGGAAGGTGTGACCCTCCTGGACGCCGATCTTGGCCAGCGGCCAGAGGGAGGTCAGCGAGATCGAGGTGGCGCTGAGGAAGGAGGAGGTCACGAGCACGATCATGATGATGGTGAAGGCAATGAACAGGTTGAAGCCCTTGCTGCCGAGGGTCTTGCGGGCCACCTCGGCCATGGACTTGCCGCCTTCGCGCATGCTGATGAACAGCGTCGTGTAGTCGTGGACGGCCCCGATGAAGATGCCGCCGAAAACGACCCAGAGCCAGGCCGGGACGAAGCCGTACAGGATGGCCATGGTCGGGCCGAGGATGGGGCCGGCGCCGGCGATGGCCGAGAAGTGATGGGCGAACACGACGAAGCGCTTGGTCGGGACATAATCCCGGCCGTCGTTCACGGTCACGGCCGGGGTCGGATGGTCGGCCTCTTCGCCGATGCTCTTGGCGATGAACTTGGCATAGAAGCGCCCGGCCACGACGAAGATGGCCGCGGCGAGGACGAGCAGAACGAGGACATTCATGAAGTTCTCTAGGGCGCGGCTTCTCCCGCACAGAACAGCGTATTTTTGCACATGCCGGAACTGGAGTCAAAGCCCGGTCGGTTCCTCCCTCGGCGCCACCCCCGCGGTCGCGTCACTCCCTCACGCTTCGACATTCGGATTCTGCGTTTGAGAGAGCCCCGGCGTCCAGGTCAGTCGGACCAATTTGACAGGAAAGAGGCGAATCGGTAAAAAGGGGCCGGAACGAGAGCAAGGAGGACCGGCATGCTGACGGCACCGGAAAAGATCGTCTTGACGCTGCTGATCCTGGCGACAGCGGCGGCGTTCCTCGTCCCGATCCTCCGCCGGATCCGGATCATCCTGGCCGGCGCGCCCGAGGACCGGTTCCGGGACGTCTGGCGGCGGTTCGTCCATGCCATGACCAAGGTCCTGCTCCAGCGCTGTACGCTGCGGAGCGAGCGCCTTTTCACCGGGCTGATGCATGTCGGCATCTTCTACGGGGCGCTGACCTTCGACACCATGACGGTCTCGCACACGCTCGAGGGCTTTTTCAGCGGGTTCTATCTCTTCGGCCGCAGCGGATTCGGCCTCCTGTTCTCGTTCGTGATCGATGTCGCCGCTTTCACGGTCATGGCCGGCGTCGTCTTCCTGGCCTTCCGCCGCTTCGTCATCCGGCCCAAGGCCTACGCCACGACGAGGGGCGACTCCGCGATCATCTATCTGCTGATCACCCTGGCCACGGCCACCTTCCTCTATTTCGAGGCCTTCTCGGTCGCCGCCCATCCCGAGACCGCCCGCTGGTCCTTCCTCGGCCCCTGGCTCGCCGGCTTCATAGGACGGGCCGGCCTTACGCCCGAAGCCATCGCCTCGCACTTCAGGACGGCCTGGTGGGCCCACGTCGTCGCCGTCTACGGCTTCATCGCCTATGTCCCCCACTCCAAGTATCTGCATATGTTCGCCGGCCCCTTCAACGTCTTTCTCCGGCGCTCGACCCCGAGCGGCGAGCTGGCCCCCCTCGACCTCGAGAAGTCGGAGGTCTTCGGCGTCGAGAAGACGGCCGACTTCACCTGGAAGGACAACCTCGACGCCTTCGCCTGCATGGAGTGCGGACGATGCCAGGACGCCTGCCCGGCCTTCGCCAGCGGCAAGCCTCTCTCGCCGAAGATGATCGTCTTCAACATGGAGAAGGCCCTCCTCGCCGGCGACAAGGCCCTGGTCGCGAAAAAGCGCGACGATCTGGCCGAGCTCGTTCCCGGCACGTTCACGGAGGGCGAGATCTGGACCTGCACGACCTGCGGGGCCTGCCAGAAGCAGTGCCCGGTCGAGATCGAGCACATCCGCAAGATTGTCGGGGCCCGGCGCGGCCAGGTCCTGATGCAGAGCAGGTTCCCTCCGGAGCTCAACGCCTTCTTCCGCAACATGGAGACGAATTCCAATCCCTGGGGCCTCGGCTTCTCCAAGCGGGCTGAATGGGGCGACCCGCTCGAGGTCCGGCACATCAAGGACGTTCCCGGCGCGGAATACCTTTTTTGGGTCGGCTGCCTTGGCGCCTATGACGACGGAGGAAAAGCCATTGCCGCCGCGTTCGTCAAGATCCTGCGAGCCGCGGGCGTCAGGTTCGGCACCCTCGGGACCGAGGAGAAGTGCTGCGGCGATTCAGCCCGGAGGCTCGGGAACGAATATCTCTTCCAGAGCCTGGCCGCGGAGAACCTCGGCCTGTTCAGGCAGTACGGCGTGCGCAAGATCGTGACCATCTGTCCGCACGGCTACAACACGCTCAAGCACGAATATCCGAAACTCCTCGACCTCGTCCCTGACCTGACCGACGAGAACAGAGCCCAGCTGCGGGCCGTCGAGGTCGTCTCCCATGCCGAGCTCATCGGACGTCTGATCGAAGGAGGACGGATCACGCTCAAGCCTTCGGCGGCAGCGACCTACACCTTCCATGACCCGTGCTACCTGGGCCGGCATAACGGTCTCGTCCGGGAGCCCCGCCAGGTCCTCCGGGCCGCTCTCGGCGCCAAACCCCGGGAGCTCAAGCGGCACGGCGACGACAGCTTCTGTTGCGGCGCGGGTGGCGGGCTGATGTGGACGGAGGAATCCCTCGGTCAGCGGATCAATCACCTCCGTGTCGACGAGGTGATCGCCTCGGGCGCCGAGCTCACCGCTGCGGCGTGCCCCTTCTGCGTGACGATGCTACGGGACGGTCTCAAGGACAAGGGCCGGGAGGATATCGAGGTCAGGGACATCGCCCAGATCGTGGCCGAGCGATTGGGTTGAGCGCCTAGAAGACGCGCTCGACCCGGATGCCGCGGGCCGTCAGGGCCCTGGTCAGCCGCGCCGATTGGGTGCGGAAGAACTCGTCGGTCAGGGCGTCGAGAAGGCCGTGGCGAGCGTAGAAAGCCTTCACGGCGGGAACATAGTTCATCCGGTCGATGAGGACATGATCGACCGCCCCTTCCAGGATCGCCGCCAGACGTTCGGGGTTTCCGGGCAGGAGCGGGCCGGCGAAAGCGAACGTCGCGATACCGGCGGCCTTGAACTCCTTCAACACCTCGATCCGTTCGGCCACCGGCGATGACATCCTTTCGAACATCCGGATGACTTTTTCATCGTCGCTGGCGATGCTGAAGCCGACCTCGACGTCGGGGATGCGCTTGATGATGTCGAGGTCGCGCCTGACGCGCGCCGATTTGGTTTGGATCACGACCGGGAAATCGCGGCCCACAAGGACCTCGAGCGAGCGGCGGGTGAGGCCGTAACGCTCCTCGAGAGGCTGGTAACAGTCGCATACCGAGGCGAACCAGATGGTGCCGGGCTTGGCCTTGACGATCTGCTTGGCCAGGAGGGCCGGGGCGTTGACCTTGGCGTCGACGAATTCGCCCCAAGGCTCACTGTGGCCGCTATAGCGCCGCATGAACAGGGCGGCGTAACAGTAGGCGCAACCCACTTGACAGCCGGTGTAGGGATTGACGCAGTAATCGTAGATCTTCGAGGCGTTGAGGATGGACTTGGCCTCGATCTCGCGGACGACGGGGCCGGGCATGACTCCATTATAACAAAGAGGGACTGTCCCCGGAGGGGGCTGTCCCTCCTAGGGCCTCAGGAGAGAATCTCCTTGAATGCCTTGATGGCCCGGTCGACGTCGGCATCTCCCACATCCTTGTGCGTGACCATGCGGATGCCGCCGGCCACGGCCAGGGCCAGGATGCCTTTCTCTTTCATCCTGTCGATCATGGCCGGACACGAGAGCTTCGGGTGGTCAAAGCCGAAAATGACGATGTCGGTCTCGACCGTTCCGGGATCGATCTTGATCCCGGGCAGGCCGCTGATGCCTTGAGCCAGCTTCTTGGCCCGGGCATGGTCGTCCTTGAGCCGGTCGACCATCTCCGTCAGGGCGATGAGGCCCGGCGCGGCCAGCACGCCGACCTGCCGCATACCCCCTCCGAACGCCTTGCGCAGCCGGCGCCCGAACTCGATCCGCTCCCGGGGCCCCGCCAGCATCGAGCCGACGGGCGCGGACAGGCCCTTGGACAGGCAGAACTGGACCGAATCGACCTCGTCGGCGAAGCGCCGGACCGGCACGCCCGAAGCCACGCTGGCGTTGAAGATCCGGGCGCCATCGAGGTGGACCTTCAGCCCGTGAGCATTGGCGATCCGGCGCATGGCTTTGAAGTTCTCCACCGGGATGACCGCGCCGCCCCAGTTGTTATGGGTGTTCTCGAGGCAGATCAAGGTCGTCTGAGGAGTGTGGACGTTCGGCTTGCGGATGGCGGCTTCGACGTCCGCGGGGTCCATG
This sequence comes from Candidatus Aminicenantota bacterium, assembly GCA_963807525.1. Taxonomy (GTDB): domain Bacteria; phylum Acidobacteriota; class Aminicenantia; order Aminicenantales; family Saccharicenantaceae; genus RBG-16-66-30. Next base: position 14,956 of record CAWECI010000027.1, read on the forward strand.
GCCCCGCGCTCGGACTTCACCGGCCGCGGCGTCACGCCGGAGATGAAGGTCATGTGGGTCGATTCCATATTGTAGATGTGGGACCGCTCCTCGACGATGACCTCTTCGAGGGCGTTCGTCCACATCTTGACCGCGATCGAGTTGGCCATCGTCCCGGACGGGCAGAAGAGGGCCGCCTCCTTGCCCATGGTCTCCGCCGCCAGCCGCTCCAGCTCCTGGACAGTCGGGTCGTCGCCGAGCACGTCGTCGCCGACCACGGCCTCGGCCATCGCTTTCCTCATCTTCTCCGTCGGCCGGGTCACCGTATCACTGCGGAAATCGGATAATGTGACTGTCATGGCAATGCCTCCGAGCGTGTCATTATATCTCCGGCGCCGGCGATTACGCAACGGATCGGGCCTCGGGCCGGGAACCAAAGGTCCGTTTACTAAGTTCTGAAGATGTGATAATAATAAGCGTTGAATCCTGAGCGCGATCACGATCCATGGCGAAACGATTCCTTTATAGCGCGGCCGTCTCCACGCTCCTCTTCCTCATCCTGTTCTTCCTGAGCGCGGTCATCTTCTCCCAGGTCTTGCTCAAGAGCGAGGTCGTCTCCGTCCCCGATCTCGTCGGCAAGCCCGTGGCCCAGGCCCGCGCCGAGCTCCTGAAAAAGGACCTGACCTTGGTCCAGAAGGGCACCGAGTCGAACGATCGCATCGAGAAGGGGCTCATCGCCAGGCAGGAACCGGCGTCCGGCTCCAGGATCCGGGTCACGCGGATCGTCCAGGTCTATCTCAGCTCCGGCAGCGGCACCGTGACGGTGCCCGACCTCGCCGAGAAGACCCTCGAGGAGAGCCTGACCCTGCTCCAGGCCGCCGGATTGACCAAGGGCAAGATGACCCAGGTCCATACGCCGCGCCTGCCGGCCGGGAAGATCCTGGACCAGCGGCCGGCCCCCGGGACCGTCGTCGAGCGGGGCTTCCCGGTGGGTCTCCTGCTCAGCCAGGGCGGGCTCGACGGTCGCTACGTCATGCCGGACCTCATCGGGCTCCGGGCCGATTCCACCATAAGCCGCCTCAATGGATCGGGCTTCAAGGTGGCCGACATCCGCTACGTCTATTACCCGGGGGCCCCGGCGGGGATCATCATCAAGCAGGACCCGCCGAACGGCTACCGCATCCAGAAGAGGAACCGCATCTCGTTCGAGGTGAGCCGCTGATGGTCCTCGTCGCCCCGTCGATCCTGTCGGCCGACTTTTCCAAGCTCGGTGAGGCCGTGCGCTTGGCCGAGCAGGCCGGCGCCGACATCATTCACGTCGATATCATGGACGGGCATTTCGTGCCCAACCTGACCCTGGGCCCCCAGCTCGTCGCGGCCATCCGCCGGGAGACCGCGCTGCCCATCGACGTCCACCTCATGGTCGAGAACCCCCGCGACTTCGTGCCGTTGTTCCACGAGGCCGGCGCCGACTGGATCTCCCTCCATGTCGAGGCCACGGCCCACCTGCACAAGGACCTGACCCTGATCCGTTCCCTCGGCCGCAAGGCCGGCGCGGCCCTCAACCCGGCCACCCCGATCGGCGCGCTCGAGGAGGTCCTCGACGAGCTCGACCACGTCCTGATCATGTCGGTCGATCCCGGCTGGGGCGGTCAGTCCTTCATCCCCTCGTGCCTGGACAAGATCCGGCGGCTCCGCCAATGGATCCGGGACCGGGGCCGCGTCATCCCCATCGAGGTCGACGGCGGCATCAAGCTCGACAACGCCGCTGAGATCATTCGGGCCGGCATGGAGATCGTCGTCGCCGGCTCGGCCATTTTCGCCTCCCCGGACCCGGCCGCGGCCATCCGGGCCCTGAAAGACATCGCAAGGAAGACCGCATGACAGCATCCGCCTCGAAGCGAACGATCGCCGCGCTCATCCCCCTGCTGGCCCTTCTCCTCGGGCTTGTCGCGGCTTGCCACAAGAAGACCATCGAGCTCACGCCCGATCTGGCCTCCTCGGACGAGGCCCTCTACAAGCTCGGCGAGGCGACGGTCAAGAAGGACATCGAAAAAGGGCTGCTCTACCTGCGCCAGGTCATCGACTCGTTCCCCAAGAGCTTCTATGCCCAGCGGGCCAAGCTCCTCATCGCCGACGCCTATTTCAAGAAGGGCGACGACAGCTCGATGATCCTGGCCGCGGCCGAGTACCGTGAGTTCATCCGCGCCTACCCCTATTCGCCGTCAGCCGCCTATTCCCAGTACCAGATCGCCATGACCTCTTACAAGAAGATGCTCAAGCCCGGGCGCGACCCGTCCAAGACCACGCAGGCCCTGGCCGAGTTCAAGAAGGTGCTGACCGATTATCCGGCCAGCGACCAGGCCAAGGACGCCCAGGAAAAGATCAAGACCTGCGAGGAGAGGCTGGCCGCGCACGACGCCGACATCGCCGTCGGCTATTACAAACGCCGGGCCTACAAGGCCGTCATCAGCCGGATGACCGAGATCATGAACCTGTATCCCAATTATACGGGGATGGACGAGGTCTATTTCTACCTCGGCGATTCCTACTTCATGCTGCGGCAGTACGATCAGGCCTCCCCGTTCTTCAGCAAGGTCGTCGGCGACTACTCGGGCCGGAAACTGGCTAAAACGGCGAGCCAGCGGCTGGCCGAGATCGAGCAGCGGAAAACCGCGCCGCCGCAGCCGCCCGTAAAGATCAAGGTCAAGCGCTGAACCCCCGCGGGGGGTTGTGGAGGTTCCGCATGCGGCACAGGAGACGGAGGATCGGAGAGGTCTTGGCGGCGCTGGTCGCGGTCTTTGCGATCGGCGGCCTTCCCGGAGGGGCAGACGCGGCCGCGATCAAGATCGAGCCCGTCGCGGCCGGATTGAGCTTCGAGAACCTCTCCCGGACCGTCGTTTGGAGCGGCGATGAGGGATCCGCCAAGATCCGGGCCAACCTGATCGGGGCCCGGGCCGACCTCCGCCTGGGGAAAGGCGCCACGGTCAGCCTGAGCGCGGGCCTGTCCCTGACGGATTTCAAGGCGCTGACCTTCAGCGCGCTGCCGGTGACCCTGGAGCTGGGCTCGCCCACCCTCAAGGGCTTCTTTCTGGGGGCCGAGGCGGTCGTCCCGATCCATCGTTTTTCGGACTTTGAGATCAGCGGGACCGGCCGGATCGTCTATTCTTTTGCCATGTCGAAAACTTGGACGCTCCAGGATTTCGCCGTCGAAGGCCAGGCGGCCGGGAATTCGAGCTGGCTGGAGGCCGCCGCCGGCCCCCGCGTCTCGTATCTCGCCTTCGGCCGGATCGTGCCCTTCGTCGAGGTCTGGGCCCGTTGGCTCCACGCCGGGTTCGATATGACCGAAACGCTCGGCGACCTCAGCGGCAGCCAGGCCCGCCGCGTTCGCGGCGATCTCTCGTTCAGCGTCGCCCTCGGGGCGGACGCTCGAGTGACCGAGCACATCGGCGTCCAGGCCAAAGTAGGGTTCCTCCCCTATGCCGGCGGCGTCGACGGCGCGGCCAGCGTCGGGATCCTTTACAAGTTCTAGCTCCGAGGCAAGGAGGGGGCCATGACCAAGCCGTTTGGGAGACTCGCCGCCGGGTCCGCCGTCGTTCTGATCGCCCTCTGGGCCTCGCTGGGCAGCGGAGCGGCCGGCGTGCCCCGTCAGACCAAAGCCGTCCCGCGATCATCGATCGGCGCCGCTCAGCGGCCGCTGCGAGCCGAACGAAATCCGCTCCGCCTGGGCCGCCGCGGCTACGCCTCCGACCGGGTCATGGTCCGGTTCCGGCCCGACGTTGACGCGACCTACGCCGAAGCCGTCCTGCGGTCCTACGGCTTCCCCGCGGTCCGCAGGATCGGCCACGGCGGCGTTTACAGCGTCCGGACGACCGCGGGCGCCACGGTGGCCCAGACCCTGTTCATGCTCCGCCGCAACCCCGACATCGATCTGGCCCGGCCCGACTACAGGGTCCGTTTGGCCGACGTCCCGAACGACCCTTACTTCCAAGACTACCAGTACAATCTCCGCAACCGCGGCGGCATCCTCGACATCTCCCCCGACCTTCAGCTGCCGATGACAGCCGGGGCGGACATCAAGGCCACGACGGCCTGGGACTCGGTCAAGGGCGACGCGAACACGATCATCGCCATTGTGGACACGGGCGTCGATATGACCCATCCGGACCTGGCCGACAAGATCGTCTCGACGGGCCACGACTTCGCCAACGATGACGACGACGCGACGGACGACGTTTGGCACGGCACCCATGTCGCCGGCATCGCCGCCGCGGACACGAACAACAACGTCGGCATCGCCGGCGTGGCCTGGAACTGCCGCATTCTGCCGGTCAAGGTCACCGACGCGACCGGCGAGGGCTACTACAGCTGGATCATCGACGGCATCACCTGGGCGGCCGATAACGGGGCCAAGGTCATCAACGTCAGCCTGGGCGGCGACGTCGCCGACCCGCTCCTCGAGGACGCCTGCAAGTACGCCCATGACAAGGGCGTGGTCATCGTCGCGGCGGCGGGGAACGGCGGGACGCTCGGGGTGTCCTACCCCGCCGCCTACGACAACTACGTCCTGGCCGTGGCCGCCAGCGACTACACCGACACGATCGCGGGCTTCTCGAGCTACGGGCCCGAGGTGGACGTGGCCGCTCCCGGCGTCTGGATCCTGGCTCCGGCGCCTCAATGGTACGTCGGCTCCGGCTATCTGCCCTATCTCTTCGCTTCGGGAACGTCCATGGCTTCTCCTCACGTCGCCGGGTTGGCCGCGCTCATCCGGAGCGCCAAGCCGGACCTGTCCGTGGACGACCTGATGAAAGTCATCCGGTACACGGCGGACGACGTCAACAAGTCCGTCTTCCCGGGCCGGGACGACCACGCCGGCTACGGCCGCATCAACATGGCCAGGGCCCTGGTGCCCACCATCCTGAGGTAGCGCTCGGCCCGGCATGATCAAGCTGCTCCGGGTCCGGAACCTGGCCACGATCGAGGACCTCGAGATCGGGCTCGAGCCCGGCTTTTCCATCCTGACCGGGGAGACCGGCGCCGGCAAGTCCATCATCATCGACGCCATCCGCCTCATCCTCGGCGACAAGGGCTCGCCCGACCTGGTCCGGACGGGCAAGGCCGAGGCGTTCGTCGAGGCCGTCTTCGACGTCACCGGGCAGACGGTCGACCTGGCGGGACTGCCCGAGCCCGAGGACGGCGAGCTTCTCATCCAGCGCTCGGTCACGGACCAGGGAACGGGCAAGGCCTTCGTCAACGGCGTCCTGGTCCCGGTCCGCCGGCTGCGCGAGCTCGGACCCCAGCTCATCGACATCTACGGCCAGAACGACCACGTCTTCCTGCTTCATCTCGAGAACCACTTGGCCTACCTCGACCAGACCCTCGAGGAAACCGGTCTGCCGGACGACACGGCCCGGGCGGCCCAGGAGCTCCGGCGCCTGCTCCAGGAGAAGCGAGATCTCGAGGGCCGGGAGAGGGAGCGCGAACAGCGGCTCGACTTCGTCGCCTACCAGCTCAAGGAGATCGAGGCCGCTGGGCTCAAGCCCGGCGAGGACGAGGACCTCCTGCGCGAGCGGGAGCTCCTGCGCAACGCCGAGAAGATCGCCGGCCTCGTCGACAAGGCCCTGGACGTGGCCTACCTCGGCGAGGACTCGCTCGTGACCCGCCTGGCCCGGTTGAAGTCGGTCCTCGGCGACCTCGCCGCCTACGACGAGACGTTCGGCGGCTTCCGTTCCGGGATCGAGGACGCGTCCATCCTTCTTCAGGACGCGGCCGACACGCTCATCCGGTTCCGGGACAAGCGGGCCTCCGGCCCCGAGAACGCCGAGGAGGTCGAGGAGAGGCTCAGCGTCATCGAGAAGCTCAAGCGCAAGTACGGCGGGACCGTCGATGCGGTCCTGGCCACGGCCGACGGGCTGAAACGGGAGCGGGCCGGGCTCGAGACCGGCCGCGAGCGGCTCCAGGAGATCGAGTCCCTCATCGGGGCGAAGTTCGACGGCTACGTCCGCGCGGCCGCCCGCCTCAGCGCCGCCCGCCGCAAGGCCGCCGACCGGCTCGGGCGCACGATCGAGAAGGAGATCGCGCTGCTCGGCATGGCCAAGGCCCGGTTCGAGGTCCGTCTGACGGCCCGCGCGCCCTCGCTGGATGATCCCGCGACCGTCCGCGACCAGGGCGCGGAGGACGTCGAGTTCCTGCTCTCCCCGAACCCGGGCGAGGAGCTGCGGCCGCTGCGGCGCATCGCTTCCGGCGGCGAGCTGTCGCGGATGATGCTCGCCCTCAAGGCCGCGGACAAGGACAAGGAAAGCCTGAAGACCCTCATCTTCGACGAGATCGACGCCGGCATCGGCGGCAGGACGGCCGAGTTCATCGCCCGCAAGCTCAACCAGCTGGCCGCCCGGCATCAGGTCATCTGCATCACCCACCTGCCCCAGATCGCCTCGACCGCGGCACACCATTTCAACGTCGCCAAGCGCGTGGAGAAGGAACGGACCTTCACCGGGGTCCGCAAGCTCGACCACGAGGAGCGCGTCGAGGAGATCGCCCGGCTGATCGCCGGGAGCCGCCTGACCGAGGCCTCGCGGCAGATCGCCCGCGAGATGCTGGACGGCGGGGCCGCGAAGGGAGCCCGAATCATGAGCAAGGCCGACCGCGCGGTGTCGCTTCTTCCGCCGGGGCTTCAGCTGCTCCCAGGCCGTGGCCGCGGCCTTCGCCGCCGACTTCGGGCTTGGACGAGGAGACGGCGCTCCGCCTGTCGCAGGGTTTCGGCGGCGGCATCGCTCGGACCGCGGACTGGTGCGGCGCCCTCACCGGGGCCATCCTGGTCATCGGCCTCAAGCATGGCCGGACCCGGGCCGAGGACACGGCGGCCCGCGACAGGACATACGCCCTGGTCAAGGAGCTCATCGCCCTCTTCACGGCCCGGCACGTTCATGTCAAGTGCCGGGACCTCCTCGGCTGCGACCTCAGCACGCCCGAAGGCCAGAAGACGGTCGACGCCCTCAAGCTCCATCAGACGAAGTGCGAGGACTTCGTCCGCGACGCCGCCGAGATCCTCGAAGACGACTCCTCTGAGGCCCGGACCGCCCGGCGGCTTCGTGTATAATACCGTCCCATGAGCGTCTCCCTCGCCGGCCGGAAGGTCTTTGTCCGGACCTTCGGCTGCCAGATGAACGAGAACGACTCGGAGCATATCACCGGGGTCCTGGCCGGCGCCGGGGCGGACCGAGCGGCCGGTCCGGAGGACGCGGACATCGTCGTCGTCAACACCTGCGCCGTCCGGCAGAAGTCCGAAGAGAAGCTCTATTCCTATCTCGGCCGTCTGGCCCGCCTGAAGAAGAAACGCCGCTTCCTGCTCGGCGTGGCCGGATGCGTCGCCCAGGTCCGCCGGGACGACCTTCTCAAAAGGCTGCCGGCCGTCGATTTCATCGTCGGACCGGACAATTATCTCGATCTGGCCGAGATCGTCGGCCGGGCCGCCGAAACGCCCGTCATCCGGACCGAGCTCGGCCGGGACTGGAGGGAGATCGGCGCGGCAGCGACCCGCCGGGAGACCCGCTGGAGCGCCTTCGTGCCGGTCATGGAGGGCTGCGACAACTTTTGCGCCTATTGCATCGTGCCCTTCTCGCGCGGCCGCGAGAAATTCCGGCCCCTGCCGAGCATCCTCGAAGAGGTGCGGGCCGCCGCGGCGTCCGGCGCCCTCGAGGTCCAGCTCCTCGGCCAAAACGTCAACTCTTATCGCGACCCCGGGACGGGCGCAGACTTCGCCGCCCTCTTGGCCGCCGCGGCCGATGTGCCCGGCGTCGAATGGGTCCGTTTCATCACGTCGCATCCCAAGAGCTTCGGCTCCGACATCATCGAGGCCATGGCCGCGAGCCCGAAGGTCTGTCCCGCCCTTCATCTGCCCCTGCAGTCCGGATCGACCCGCGTGCTCGAACGCATGAACAGGGGCTACACCCGGGACGAATATCTCGCTCTGGTCGAGCGCCTCAGGCGCCGCGTGCCCGGTCTCCTCCTCATGACCGACATCATCGTCGGCTTTCCGGGCGAGACAGAGGAGGATTTCGAGGCGACCTGCGAGGTCCTGCGGGAAGTCCGCTTCGCCGGCATCTTCTCCTTCCGCTATTCGCCCCGCCCCCTGACCGCCGCGGCGGCCGTCCCTGACGATGTTCCGCTCGAGGTCAAGCGCGGCCGGCTCATCGCCCTGCAATCGCTTCAGAAGTCCATCCAGACGACGATCCTCCGCTCGTTCGTCGGGCAGGACCTGAGGGCGCTGGTCACCGGTCCCAGCCCCAAGGGCGCCGGACGCGTCTCGGGCCGGACGGCCGGGAACCTGGTCGTGAACTTCGATGGCCGCGCCGAACCGACAGGCCGCTTCATCATGGTCCGCGTCACCAGCTCCGGCCCCTACAGCCTTCATGGCCGCGCGGTCGAATGAGGGACTGTCCCTGGGGGCCTGCCCAGGGCCGCATTGCACTCCAGGCAATATTCCGATATAATTCAACGTCCTTGAACCCCCTAAAACGGGAATTGAGAACACTGGATGAAAGTCAACGTCTGGAATACGATTTTGCAGCTCAGCAAAGAGCGCGGCGTCGAGCCACGCGTCATCATCCAGGCGATTGAAGAGTCCCTCCGGGTCGCTTCCACCAAGTTCTTCTCTCAGAAAGAGAGCGTCCAGGTCCTGTTCAAACCCGAAAAGGGCGAGCTCCGGGTCTTCGCCGTCAAGAAAGCGACCGAAAAGCCCAAGAACCCGGCCGAGGAGATCTCCCTGGCCCAGGCCCGGGCCATCCGCCCCGACATCAAGGAGGGCGAGACCGTCGAGGTCGATCTTCCGGCCGACACCCTGGGCCGCATCGCCGCGCAGGCGGCCAAGCAGGTCATCTTCCAGAAGGTCCGGGACGCCGAACAGGAGAAGATCATCAGCGAGTTCGCCCCCCGGATCGGGGAGATCGTGACCGGCGTCGTCCGCCGGGTGGAGGAAGGGGTCATCATCCTCGAGGTCACCGGGACCGAGGTTGCCCTGCCCCTGCGGGAGAAGCTCCCGAATGAAGAGGTCCGCCGCGGCGATCTGGTCAAAGCCGTCCTCGCCCAGGTCGGTCAGGGGCTACCAAGGGCCCCAGATCCTCGTCTCCCGGTCCTCTCCCCGCTTTCTGGCCCGCCTCCTGGAGACCGAGATCCCCGAGATCGCCAACAGGACGATCGAGATCAAGGACATCGTCCGCCAGCCCGGCGAGAGGGCCAAGGTGGCCGTGGTCAGCCACGAGCGGGACATCGATCCGGTCGGCGCCTGCATCGGCGTCAAGGGCAACCGCATCCTGGCCATTTCCAAGGAGCTGGGAGGCGAGAAGGTCGACATCATCCTGTGGTCCCCTGATCTCTTGGCCTACGCCAAGGCCGCCCTCAGCCCGGCCAAGGTCGAGCGGCTCCAGATGGTCAGCCGGACCGAAAAGGCCCTGCTGGCCCTCGTTCCCCAGGACCAGCTCTCCCTGGCGATCGGCAAGAAAGGGATCAACGTCAAGCTGGCCTCCCATCTAGTCGGCTGGAAAATCTCCATCAAACAAGAAGATGCGCATGAGTGAACCCGTCAAGAAACCCCTGGTCAAGAAAGCCGGCAAGCCCGAGCCGCCGGTCCTCGTCGTCCGGAAGGCGCCCCCGCTGAAGAGGGCGGTCAAGCCGGGCGAAGAGGCCCCGGCTCAGGCCAAACCGGCCGCGCATAAGCCCGGGACGGCCCCGGCGGCCAGCCCGGCGGTCCCGGCCAAGCCCGCCATTGCCGTCAAGGCCGCGCCGCCCTTGAAGCCGACCGCCCCCAAGACGGCGGCGCCTGCTCCGGCCCCCGCGCCCGCCAAGCTCGTTGCCGCGGCCAAACCCGCTCCGGCGGCACCCGCCCCGGCCAAGGCGGCTCAGCACCCTGCCGCGCCCGAGGTCCACGTTCCCGAAAAGCCCCCGGTCAGGCCGGCCCCGGCCGCGGCCCCCAAACCGGCGGCTCCGGCCCCGGCGCCGCAAAGGCCTGCCGCGCCGGCCAGGGCCGGGCATCCTCCGGCCCCGGCGCCTAGGCCGGCAGGACCGGTCAGGACTGGCGCGCCGCATGGCGCTCCCTCCAGGCCCGCAGCCGCTCCGACCCCCCGGCCCGCTCCCGCGACGCCGGCCAAGCCGGCGGCTCCGCCGGCCCCGCCGAAGCCGCGGCAGCCCATCGCCCTCCGCGAAGGCTGGATCCTCAAGGACGCGGCCGAGGCCATGAAGATCCGGCCCAAGGACCTTCTCGAGATGCTTGCCGTCAAGGGCTTCAACGCCGACCTGAACGATTTCATGGACGCCGAGATGTCCGCGGCCATCAGCAAGGCCACGCATTTCGACGCTGAATTCATCAGTCTCGACCAGGCCATGCGCCAGCTCGCCGAGGCGCGGGCCGCCGAGCTCCAGCCGCGTTCGCCGGTCGTGACCATCATGGGCCATGTCGACCACGGCAAGACGACCTTGCTCGATGCCATCCGGTTATCCAACCTCGTCGACAAGGAATCCGGGGGCATCACCCAGCACATCGGCGCCTACCGGGTCGCCGTCAAGAACAGGACCATCACGTTCATCGACACGCCGGGTCACGAGGCCTTCACCCGCCTCCGGGCCCGCGGTGCCAAGGCCACGGACATCGTCGTCCTGGTGGTCGCCGCCGACGACGGCATCATGCCCCAGACGAAAGAAGCCATCGACCACGCCCGGGCGGCCAATGTGCCCATTATCGTGGCCATCAACAAGACCGACAAGCCCGAGGCCAACGTCGAGCGGGTCAAGCAGCAGCTGGCCAAGGAGAACTTGCTGGTCGAGGATTGGGGCGGCAAGACGATCAGCGTCGAGGTCTCGGCCAAGGAGAAGAAGAACATCGGCGACCTGCTCGAGATGATCCTGCTCCTGAGCGACATCCTCGAGCTCAAGGCCAATCCCAAGGTCCCGGCCCAGGGCGTCGTCCTCGAAGCCCGGCTCGACAGCCAGAAGGGGCCGCTGGCCACGGTCATCATCCAGCAAGGCACGCTCCAGCAGGGCCAGGCCTTCGTGTCCGGCCTGACCATGGGCAAGGTCCGGGCCATGTTCGACGACGGCGGCAAGCTCCTCAAGAGCGCCGGCCCCTCCGTGCCCGTGGAGATCATGGGCTTTGCCGACGTCCCCGTCGCCGGCGATCCGTTCCAGGTCATGGACGACCCCGAAGCGGCCCGGCACGTGGTCGAGTTCCGCCGGACCCTGGCCAAGAAGCCCGAGGGGGCCCGGGAGAGCGGCATGACCCTGGACGACCTGTTCAAGAGGATCGAGGGCGGCCAAGCCAAGGAGATGGCTATCGTGCTCAAGGCCGACGTGCAGGGCTCTCTCGAGGTCCTGCAGGATGTCGTGCCGCCGCTCAGCACCGAAAAGGTCAAGATCAGGATCGTCCACGCGGCCACCGGCAACATCACCGAGGGCGACGTTCTTCTCGCCTCCGCGTCCAAGGCCGTCATCATCGGCTACAACGTCAAGCCCGACTCGAAGATCCAGGACCTGGCCAAGAAGGAAGGCGTCGAGATCCGGAGCTATAAGATCATCTACCAGCTCACCGACGACATCAAGAAGGCCCTCATCGGCCTCCTCGAGCCGGTCATCAAGGAGACGTACATGGGCCGGGCCGAAGTCCGCAAGGTCTTCCAGATCCCCAAGGTCGGCGCGATCGCCGGCTGCTACGTCCAGGACGGCCGGATCACCCGCAACGGCGAGGCCCGGGTGCTGCGCGGCAAGGAGGTCCTCCATCAGGGGCGGGTCACGTCGCTCAAGCACCTCAAGGAGAACGTCACCGAGGTCAAGAAGGACTACGAGTGCGGCATCGGCGTGGGCGGCTTTAACGGCTTTCAGCCCGGTGACATCATCGAGGCCTTCGTCCGCGAAAAGGTCCAGCCCGTCTGACCGGGCGGGAGGTTCCGATGATCGTCGGCGTCCTGACGCTCGACCTGTTCTTCCCCTTCGCGCGGTCCCTGAAGGACAAGCGCCGCATCCTGCACGGCTTCAAGGACAGGGTCCGCCGTCATAACGTCGCCGTGGCCGAGCTCGAGTTCCACGATCTCTGGCAGCGGACCCGGCTCGGGTTCGTCACGGTCAACAGCCACGCCGCGGTCGTCGAGGAGATATTCGGCCGGGTCCTGGCCGACGCCCGCAACCTCGAAGAGGCCGAGATCGCCGGACACGAGGTCCGGTATGCCTGAAAAAGGCATCCGGACGCGCCGCGTGGCGGAGCTCGTCCGGAACGAGCTCAGCCGGCTGCTTCTCGCCGAGTTCCAGGACGCCGATTCGGGCCTTTTGACGGTCACCCGCGTCGAGGTCACCCCCGACCTGCTCGTCGCCCGCGTCTATCTCTCGGTCTTCGGCGGCCGGGACGCGCCGGGCCTGCTCGAGCGGATCGAGCGGGGCAAAGGCGCCTTGCGCCGGGCCCTTGCCACGCGGGTGAAGTTGAAGTATAATCCCGAGCTATTTTTCGAGCTGGATCCGGGTCTGGACCACCAGGACCGGATCGACCAGCTCATCGAGGAGACGAAGAAGCATGGCCGCTGACCCGAGGGTCCTGATCGCCGAGAGGATCAAGGCCTCGCGGAGGATCGCCGTCGCCTCCCACCTCCGTCCGGACGGCGATTCCCTGTGCACGGCCCGGGCCCTGACGCTCATGGCCGGCCTCCTCGGCGTCGAAGCAGCGATCATCAACCACGATCCCACCCCCTGGCCCTTCAGCGGTTTCCCCGATCTGGCCGGCGTCCGGATCGGTCAGATCCCGGCCGCCGAGTTCGACACCGTCGTGCTACTCGAGTGCGCCGACGTCTCCCGCTCCGGCATGGAAGGCCTCGACCGGGCCTTCAAGATCAACATCGACCATCATCATTCGAACTCCCCCTACGCCGACATCAACTGGATCGACCCTCAAGCCCCGGCCGTCGGCGAGATGGTCTTCCAGCTCATCGGCCCGCTCGGCATCACGCCGACCCCCGAGATCGCGGAGAACCTCTATTGCGCCATCGACTCCGATACCGGCTCATTCCAGTTCTCCAACACGACGTCCCGGGCCTTGGCGGCGGCGACGGAGCTGACGCGCCTGGGGGCCAGCCCTCTGCGCGTCGCAGAGAAGCTTTACTACAACAATTCCCCGGAGAAGATCCAACTGCTCGGCCGCGTCCTCTCGACCCTGACCATGAGGGCGGACGGCACTATCGCGGTCATCAGTATGTTCAAGCGCGACACGGAGGCCCTCCGTCTCAAGGACGTCGACACCGAGGACATGACCACCCTGGCCCGGTCGATCAAGGGCGTCGAAATGGTCATGTTCTTCAAAGAAATGGGCCCCGAGGTCTTCCGGATCAGCCTGCGGTCCAAGGGCAAGGCCAACGCGGCCCGGGTGGCCGAGCATTTCGGCGGCGGGGGCCACATCCACGCCTCGGGATTCACGGTCCATGGCCCTTACGACCGGCTCGTCCAGGACGTGCCGGCGCTCGTCGAAGGGCTCCTCGCGAGCGATCCGGACGCGCCGTCCGAACCGTCCCGCTGAAAGCCGGGGCCGACCGTGCCTCAGGACGGCCTCCTCGTCATCGACAAGCCCCCCGGGCTCACCTCCCACGACGTGGTCCAGCGCATCCGCAAGGCCCTGGGCACGCGGCGGGTCGGACACGGCGGAACGCTCGACCCGGACGCGACCGGCGTGCTGCTCGTCGCCTCCGGCCAGGCCACGAGGTTCTTCCCCTTCCTGTCCAAGGAGGATAAGGACTACGAGGGGCGGATCCGCCTGGGCTTTGCCACGGACACCCGCGACGCCTCCGGTCGCCCCCTCACGGAGGAATGTCCCGAGCGGCCCGACCGCGACGCGGTCCTTTCCGCCATGAAGGAGTTCGAGGGGGAGATCCTCCAGACCCCGCCCCGTTTCTCGGCCAAGAAGATCGGCGGCCGGCCCGTCTATAAGCTGGCCCGGGCCGAGCAGGACTTCGAGCTCAAGCCCGTCCGGGTCAGGATCGCCCGCTTCGACCTGCGCGCCTACGCTCCGCCCTACGTCGATTTTGAAGTGGCCTGTTCGGCCGGGACGTACATCCGCTCGTTGGCCCACGATCTCGGCCAAAGGCTGGGTTGCGGCGCCCACCTGGCCGCCTTGAGGCGGACGTCGGTCGGCTGCTACGGTCTCGATCAGTCCGTGACCCTGGAAGCCTTCGAAACTGCGGCCGCCCAAGGAGAAGCGGACCGGTTCATCAGGCCGCTTGAGAGCCTTCTCCCCTGGGCACCGATCTTCACGGTCCGGCCGGAGGCCGAGGCCTTCGTACGGAACGGTCGATCCATCGGGCCCTGTGAGCTCGCGGTCCCCTATCCCGGCTTCGACGAGCCGATGGCCGCAGAAGCCGGTGTCGTCCGCCTCATGTCATCCGCAGGGAAGCTCTTGGGCCTGGCCCGCCCGGCGGCCGATCGATCCCTTCATCCCTTCCTGGTCCTCCCCTGAATCCCGTCTCCGGGGCTTGTAATTTGGCCGCAAGTAAGGTAAAGTAACGGGGTTATGCGGCTCAACAGGAACCAGATCGAGCATTTGGCCTCGGTGATCCTGCGCAATTTGGCCAAGGAAGGCAAGATCATTGTCGAGGACAGGCCCCGTCTGCTCGACGAGGTGACGAACGTGCTGGTCGACGAGTTCCAGAAGGAGGACCGCCTCGATCAGGAGGTCCGCGAGCTGCTCAGCAAGCATATGGAGAAGATCCGCCGGGAGAACATCGAGTACCAGGCCATGTTCAAAGAGGTCAAGAAGAAGCTGGCCCGGGAAAAGGGGATCGTCCTGTGAGCAACCGGCTGTCCCGCGAGAAGATCAACTACCTCTCCCGGCAAGTCCTCACCGTCCTCGAAAAGGACGACCAGGTCGATTTCCTGGACGATCCGAACGAGGTCCGGCTGATCATCGTCAAGTCCATCGAAGAGGAAATGCGGCTCTACGAAGCCATCGACAAGAAGGCCATCGAAAAGATCCAGTCCCAGAAGAAGCCCATCGAGGAGGGTTCCCGCGAATGGGAGATCCTCTACCGCAAGTACTACAACGACGAGCTGGCCAAGTTAGGCAAGCTCTCCGACTGATCCTTTCCTTAATCCCCCGTTCCGCAAGGCCGCGGTCGCACATCAGTTCAAAATTCCCAACTCGGGGCGCGCCACTCCGCCGGGTCGCGGGTTTGGCCCGGCGCGCCAAACCCGCTCGTATCCGGGGCTTGCTCTGTCAGACGAGGCGGGAAAATGGGGACGCTTCTATTTTTCGCAGTCCCAGGTCGGGAAAAATAGAAGCGTCCCTATTTTCCGAATGAGGCCCCGCCTGACATCCGTGCCCGCTTCGCCCCTCCCACGCCCTCCTCCGGGCATCGCCCCTGCGTGCTCCTCTTTCACTGATGGGCGACCGCCATCATGAACGTAAAGTTATTGCCGATCGCGATGCCTGCTCGCTCGGATCATCCCCCGGCCTTCTCATCCCCTACAACCGAAATGAAACCCCAGGATTCGATGAATTTTGAGCCGGGCAGATCAAGGAACGGATCGGAAGGGTCGATCGTACGGGCCAAGGGGGCGGGAAGAAAGAAAAAAGGCCGGGGAGCACGGGCTTCCCGGCCCTTGAAGATCGCGTCTGCGGCGCGGCTTAGAACAGGAACCTGAAGCCGAGGCCCGACTTCCAGTTCTGGTCGAAGGACCGGCCGATCGGGCACCGGAACTCCGCGAACACCTGGCCCTTGCTCGTGTACTTGTCGAAGACGTCGAAGCCGAGCTGGATGGGCAGGTCGAGGCCGAACTTGTGGTTCGCGTCCTTGGCCATCGTCGCCGAGCTCACCCCGACGCCCGTGCCGATGAAGAAGGTCTCGAAGTGGCCGTTGACGAGGGCGTCGGCCGTGAAGACGGCTTTCCACGGGCTGCCCTTGAAAGGCAAGCCGCCGCCGGCGCTCAGGGTGAAGCTCCACTTGTCCGGCGTGATCCAGGCGAACAGGCCGGCCCGCAGGAAGCCGTAGACCGCTGTGCTGCCGGCGTAGACGCCGAGACCGCCGCCGACCGTCCAGAAGAGCTTCTTCTGGGTCACCTCGAAGGTCAGCCGGCAGGGATCGGAAGCCGGCGACTGGGCCCCGTCATTGTCGAAGACGGTCACGTTGATCGTATAGGTCCCGGCCTTGGTGAAGACCTTCTCCCAGGTCCAGGGCTTGCGCGTCGTCACGCAGGTGTCGATGACGTTGCCGCTCGCGTCCAGGAGCTCGAAAACGACCTTGGCGATCTGGCCGTCGGGGTCGCTCGATCCGGAGGCGTCGAAGGTGATCGGCCGCCCCACATAGTCCTCACAGGGCATGCAGGACGTCCACAGCTTGCAGATGGGCGGGAAGTTGATGGCGACCTTGACCACGCTGACGCAGTTGGCCGGCTTGTCGTCCATGCCGGTGGCCACGCCCTTGAAAGTGTACTCGCCAGGCTTGTCGAACTTCGTCTGCCACTTGGGCGACTGGGGCGTCAGCTCCTGGGTGGCCAGCTTGTTGCCCTGGGCGTCCGAGACCTCGACGGTCATCGACTTGGCGTTCTGCGAGCCGCTCATGTCCACGGTGATCGGGTCATTGGCGTTGGCCCGGGCCGGGGTGACGACCAGGTTGCAGACGGCCGGCTTGATCAGGTCCGTCACCTTGCTGCTGAGCGCGATGTTCCCGCAACCTTTCGGGATGACGAACTCATATTGTTTCCAGTCCTTCTTGATGGGAACGATGAACACCGGCAGCGGGTCCTTGCCGGCCCACTCGATGTTCCGGGCAACCTTGACCTGGTCGTGGGACCGGAACAGCATCCAGGGCAGAACGTCGCCGACGGGCAGGGTCGTATCCTGCCACTCGGCGGTCTTCATCTGGTCCATGAACGGCTGGTAAAGCTCAGGGTTCCCGGCCAGATCAAAGCCGGCCTTGATGTCGGCCGCCCGGGTTTCGAACAACCCCTTCATGGTCGCCGGCGTCGGCTCCTGGCCCTTGATCGTGCAGAATGTGTAGAGCCCGACCCTTTTCAGCTTAGTGGTTTGGGCGAATGACATCGCCGTGAAAAGGACGAGTCCCATCACGACGAAGAGGATAGCGAACTTGCGCAGCTTCATGATAAGAATCCTCCTCTCGGTTCGGTCTGGAAAAGCATACTTCTAAGACGATTTATAGTCGACCAGGGCCTTTTTGTCAAGCCAAATCAACGCTTTCCCCTCGTCCCGCCGCCGCTGGCTAACCCGCGGCAAGAAAGGTCCGGACGATGCGGCGGATGAGCCCGGAATCGCGGGGGACTTGCCGCAGCGCCGATCGCAGGTCCTCCCGGCCCTTGAACCCGCAGGCGACGAGGTCCCGGAGGAAGCGGGCGCCGGTGGGGACATCGATCTCCGGATGGCACTGGAGGCCCCAAACGGGGCGCTCGGCCAGGTGGAAGGCCTCGACGCCGCAGGTCTCCGTCGAGGCCAGGACCTCGAAGGAGGCCGGCAGATCGAAGACCTCGTCGAAGTGGCTCGAGAACGTATAGAACGCGGTCCCGGCCGGACCCAGAAGGTCGCTGGCCCGGTCGACGCGGATGGAGATCCAGCCGATCTCGGGGCTCGCGGCCTGCCGGACATGGTCATCGCCCGCCAGCGCAAAAGCCAGGAGTTGATGCCCCCAGCAGCTCCCGAGAACGGCCGTCCCCCGGGTCACCGCCTCGCGGGCCATGGCCGCTTCGGCCTCGGCCCAGGGCTCGCGGTCGATGATCGAGGCTTCGGAGCCCGTCAGGATCAAGTGGCTGAACGCGGCCGGCTCCGGCAGCTCTCCCTTCCGGGCCGTGAAGGCTTGCCAGGGCACGTCCAGATAGCGGCCCCAGTGCTCGACCGGCTTATAGATCGAGGGGTCGATCGAGTTGTCAACGATCGCGACCGCAACGGTTCGCGTCCGGGTCCGGTCGGTCATGGCCATGCTCCGAAGCCCCCGGGTCCGTCCCTCGTGGGGGCTCACCTCTGCGATTGTACCGGCCGGCCCGAAAAAGACAAGCCCATTTGTTATGCCGGACCGGATTCTGCTATAATGCCGCCTCGATCAGGAGAACGACCGTGACCCATCTGAATGAAGAGACCGAGCTGACCGTCACGACCCCCGACGAGCCGGGCATTTTCGGGCGCGTCCTGGGGACGCTGGCCAACGCGGGGGTCAACGTCAGGGCCTTTTACGTCTACTCCGACGACGCCGGCGGGCACTTCCATCTGATCACCTCGGATGCCAAGAGATCCGAGACCGCCCTGCGCACCTTGGGGTACAAGGTCAAGTCCAAGAAGGTCGTCACCGTCCTGGTCACGGATCGGATCGGGGCCGGGGCCGAGATCGGAGCCCTGCTGGGCAACGCCGTCGTGGATATCCGCTACTCCTACGGCTCCTCCGCCGGAGAGGGCAAGACGCTGCTCGTCTTCCACACGAGCAACAACCGCAAGGCCGTCGACACCCTGAAATAGGGCGCTGAAAAGCCGTTGACAAGCCCCGCCCGTTGTCTTAAAATAGCTGTCTTAGAGTTGTACCAAGGAGGCCATTATGGCAAAAGCCGAGCCTAACGTCGTTCCGCTTTGCGACGTGCTTCTCGTTCTGCTCATCATCTTCATGGTCATCACTCCCCTCGTTCAAAAGGGCATAGATATCAAGCTGCCGGAAACCTCGGACTCCTCGAGCGGCGGCGGCCAGCCCACCGGCCTCATCGTTCTGACCCTGAAGGCCGCCGATGTCGTCGATATCAACGGCACGCCGACCGAGCTCCGCGGCCTCCTCGAAGAGCTCCGCCGCGTTTACAGCACGCGCCAGGACAAGACGATCTTCATCCGGGCCCTGGCCAAGCTGCCCTTCGCCAAGGTCATGGAAGTCATCGACATCGCCCGCGGCGCGGGAGTCGAAACCCTGGCCCTGATCCCCGAATACATCGAGAACTAGCGGCCCGGCCGGGCGGCACTCCCCGTGAGCAGGTCGCGAGTTTCCTTTTCGCTTCTTTTCCTTCTCGGCCTCGCCCTCTCGCTCTCCTCTGCGGCCGGCCAGGATTTGGCCGGTCCGACCAACCGCGAAGCCATCCTGGCCCTCAGGCCGTCCTGGCAGGACCTGGTCGCATCCTATCAACCGGACCCGGAGGCTCTGGCCAAGCTCCAGGGCCTAAGCCGGGAAGTCCGGATCGAGGTCTTCTTCGGCACCTGGTGCTCGGACAGCATGGCCCACGTCAGCGCCCTCTTCAAGATCCTCGATCTGGCCGACACTCCCCTGCTCCAGCCCCGCTACATCGCCGTCCCCGAGGACAAGGCCAAGCGGGCCCCCTATCTCGAAGGCCGGACGGACGTCTCCAAGCTGCCGACCTTCATCATCATCGTGGACGGCCGGGAAGCCGGCCGCATCGTCGAAACCCCCCGGAAGTCCGTCGAAGCGGACCTCGTCCGCATCCTCGGACTGTGAGCCTCAGCCCGCTCAGCGGCCCTTGATGGGCCCGATGACCTCGCGGGAGATCACCAGGCGCTGGATCTCGTTAGTGCCCTCGTAGATCTGCAGCAGCTTGGCGTCCCGGACCAGCTTCTCGATGGGATAGTCCTTCATGTAGCCGTAGCCGCCGAAGATCTGCAGCGCTTCCAGGGCGTTGCGCATGGCGACGTCCGAGCCCAGGCACTTGGCCATGGCCGATTCCTTGCCGTTCGGTTTGCCTTTGTCCATGAGCCAGGCGGCCCGCCAAACGACCAGGCGCGCCGCTTCGACGTCCATGGCCATCTGGGCCAGCTTGAAGGCCGTGGCCTGGAACGTGGCGATGGGCTTGCCGAACTGGACCCGGGTCTTGGAGTATTCGATGGCGTGTTCGAGGGCGGCCCGGGCGATCCCGACACCGGCCGCGCCGACCGCGGCCCGGGTCTTGTCGAAGGTCCGCATGGCCACAATGAACCCGAGCCCCTCGCGCCCGATGAGGTTGGCGGCCGGCACCCGGACGTCTTCGAAGAACAGCTCCGTGGTGTTGGAGGCCCGGTGGCCGAACTTGTCCTCGACCTTGCCGATCGCCAGGCCCGGCGTGTCCCGGGGCACGGCGATGACGCTCAGGCCGCGGGGACCCTTCTGCGGGGCCGTGTTGGCGAAGACCATGTAGAGACTGGCCACTCCGCCGTTGGTGATGAAGCACTTGGATCCGTTGATGACGTAATCCGGACCGTCCTTGCGGGCGGTCGTCTTGATGGCCGAGGTGTCGGAGCCCGCTTCCCGCTCGGTCAGGCAATAAGAGGCGAAGGCCATGTCCTTGAGGAACGGGGCGAAGAGCCGCTTCTTCTGCTCGTCGGTCCCGAAGAGAAGGAGCGGCGTGAAGGCCAACGAATTGGCCATCATGGTCGTGTACATTCCCGCGCAGCCCCAGGCCAGTTCTTCGCTGACGATGGCCGTATCGAGGTCCCCGAGGCCGACGCCGCCGTACTCGGCGGGCACGGTGCAGGTTAGGAACCCGACCTCGAAGGCCTTGCGCATGACGTCCTCGGGGAACGTGTGCCCCTGGTCGTAGGCCGCGGCTTTGGGCCGCATCTCGGTCGCGGCAAACTCGTGGGCCATGTCCCGAAGGGCGATCTGGTCATCGGTCATTTCAAATTCGATCACGGTCGTTTCTCCCTGGAAAATTCACGCGCATCGTAGCGGATTCGCTCCGGACTGTCAATTTTTCAGGCTGACGGCGTCGCGCCGGATGAGGAAGGACGGTTCCTCGATCCCCAAGACCTCGTGGACGATATCCTGGGCCCGGGCGCCCTTGGCCGGATCGGGCGGCAGGGTCAGGAAGAGGCGCCGGCCGGCGAACCGGAAGTCCAGCGCCCGGGCCTCATGCTCGATCTTGAACCGTTCCAGGGCGGTCCTGATCTCCCGGGCGCTGCGCCGGGGACCCGGTGTTGCGCCGGTCCGGTCGAGGGAATAAACGAGCCTGTCCATGGCCTTATAGAGCGAGGGTGCGCCCGGCTCGATGAGCCGGAGCTGGGAGAACCGGATCCCGGCCGGCGTGCTCTTGTTCATCCGGCGCAGGAAGTCGGCCTCGCTGATCTTGCGCTCCGAGCGGAACTCCAGGACCTCCTTCAATGCTTCCATGCCCAAAGGCAGCGCCGGCCCATAAGCGAACTCCATCTTGGGATGGAAGCCCTGGGTCTTGCGGACCTCGATCCCGGCCCGCCGGAAGCTCCTTTGGAGGATGTGGATGAGATCGATATGGGAGAGATAGCGCGCCTTGCCTCGCTTGGCGTAGATAGCCCGATAGCGGAGGAGGGCACCCGCGGGCTCCCCGGCCGCCACCGGCACGGTCGGAGGCGGGGCCATTTTGGCCGGGGGGGCCGGCTTTCTCCAGGCCCGCTCGTCGCAGCCGCCGCACTCAGGGCAGGACCGGTCCAGGCAATCGGGGGTCCGCTCGGCCCGCAGGGCCGCATCAAGCTCCTGGAGAAGCCGTGTCTTTTTAACCCTGGTGTCGATGTGGTCCCAGGGCAGGACCGCCTCTCGCGGCAGCGGCCGAAGATAGTCACGGCGATCGATCCCGACGGCCGCGAACGCGTCGTTCCAGGCCTGCTGGTCCAGCTTGTCGTCCCAAGCGTCGAACCGGGCCCCCCGCCGCCAGGCCTCGATCAGCACCGGTCCAAGCCGCCGGTCGCCGCGGGAGAAGACAGCCTCGAGGACCGAGGTCGGGATGGCGTGGGCCTTGACCTCGACCGTCCGGAAGCGGCGCAGCTCGCCCCGCACGAAGGCCTGCTTCGCCGCCAGCGTCGATTCGTCGTCCATGCCCAGCCACTGGAACGGTGTGTGGGGCTTGGGGATGAACGAGGACACGCTGACATGGATCCGGGGGGTGGCCCGGAGGATGGACCGGCCGAGGTCGAGCGCGTCGCGGACGAGGGCCGCGATCCCGGCCAGGTCCTCCTCGGTCTCGGTCGGCAGGCCGATCATGACATAGAGCTTGATGAGCTGCCATCCGCCCTCGAAGGCGAAGGTCAGGGCGTCGCGGATCTCGGCGGCGTCGAGGGCCTTTCCGATCACGGCCCGCAGCCGATCGGTCCCGGCTTCGGGGACCAGCGTGAACCCGGTCTTGCGGACCTTGAGGATGCTCTCGACAAGCTCGCGGGACAGCCGGCCCGGCCTGAGCGAGGAGAGAGAGAGCGAGATCTTTGCCCCCGCCAGCTCGTCCATGAGCGCCCGGACCAGAGGCTCGAGCTGCGGATGGTCGCCGACCGAGAGGGCCGAAAGCGACAGGTCCTCGTAGCCTGTCTGCCGCAGGCTCCGCAGGGCCGTGCGATGGATAACGGCCGCGTCCTTGGGCCGGTGCGGAAAATAGAGCGTCGTGGCCTGGCAGAACCGGCAGCTCTGAGGGCAGCCCCGGGCCGCCTCGATGGCCACGCGGTCGAAAACGACGCGAAGCCCGGGGACGATGATCTTCTCGGGGAAGAACGACCGGGCGAAGTCCTTGACCTGGCGTTTTCGGATGACGGGGGCGGCTCCATCCAAGGGTTCCGGCACGAGGAGCGGGGAGCCTTCCGTCGGAACGGCCCGGTAGAAGGACGGAACGTAGACGCCTTCGATCCGGGCCAGCCGGCGAAGGCGCTCGCGGCGGGGCAGGCCCCGCCGTCGCAGGTCCGCGGTCTCGCGGACGATCTCGGGGAACCCTTCTTCGCCGTCGCCCAGGAAGATCAGGTCGAAGATGTCGGCCACGGGCTCGGGGTTGAACGCGGCCGGGCCGCCCGCGATGACCAAAGGAGCCTCCTCTCCCCTGTCCGCCGACAGGAGGGGGATGCCGCCCAGATCGAGGATGGTCAGGACGTTCGTATAGTTCAGCTCATAGAGGAGCGAGAACCCGACGATGTCGAAGGCCCGGAGCGGCAGGCCGTTTTCCAAACTGGTCAGCGGCTGTCGCGAGGCCCGCAGCTCACGCTCGAGGTCGGGCCAGGGCGCGAAGACGCGCTCGGCCAGGACGTCCCGGGCCCGGTTGAGGAGGCCGTAGAGGATCTTCTGGCCGAGGTAGGACATGCCGATCTCGTAGACGTCGGGAAAGGCCAGCGCGACCTTGGTCCGGACCCGGGCCGGGTCCTTGCGGATCTCGTTCCACTCGCCCCCCACGTAGCGGCCCGGCTTCTCGACGCGGGTCAGCAGGCGGGTCCGCTCGTCCGTCTCAAACATTGGCAAAGCGTCTCATCCTCACGTTCATGACCAGGCCGCAGGCGACATAGCTCGTCAGGAGGGACGATCCGCCGTAGCTCAGGAAAGGCAGCGTGATCCCGACGACCGGGAGGAGGCCGATGATCATCAGGATGTTGACCAGGAACTGGAACGAGATGAGCAGCGCGGCCGTGAAGCAGATATAGACGCCGGCCCGGTCGCGGGCCTTGCCCACGGAGAGGAACAGGCGGGCCAAGAGGGCGAAATAGAGGCCCATCACGATCAGGACGCCGAGGAACCCCGCCTCCTCGCCGATGACCGAGAAGATGAAATCGGTCTGGCGCGCCGGCAGGAAGCGGAGCTGGCTCTGTGTCCCCTTCTTGAACCCCTTGCCGGCGAAACCGCCCGAGCCGATGGCGATCTTCGACTGGATCACTTGATAGCCGGAGCCCCGCGGATCCCCGGCCGGGTTGATGAGCGTCGTCACCCTCTTTTTCTGGTAATCCTTCAGGGCGACCGTCCAGCCCCCGACGCCGATGACGACGGCGGCCAGGACGAGCAGGATGACGGCTTTCCTCCGGAGACCGGCCAGGATGAAGGCCCCGCCGATGATGGCCAGGAACGTCATGGCCGTCCCAAGGTCCGGCTGGGCGACGATGAGAGCGAGGGGCAGAGCCGCGACCGCCAAGGCACCCAGGGTCGTCGAGGTCGTCACGTAGGCGCTCTTGTAGTCGGCGAACAGCTTGGCAAAGACCAGGATCATGGCGATCTTGGCGACCTCCGAGGGTTGGGCCTGCATCAGTCCCAGGGTGATCCAGCTCTTGGTCCCGGCCACCCACCGGGCAAAGATCAACGTCACGAAGAGCACCACGACCACGAGGGCATAGAGATAGCCCGACAGGGCGACAAAGAACTTGTAGTCGATGGCCAGGACCAGAAAGAGGGCGGTCAGGGACACGCCGATCCAGATGAGCTGCCGGACGTAATAGGCCCCCGGCATGAAATGCGTCGCGCTGTAGATGAAGAAGACCCCGATCAGGGACTGCAGCAGGATGAGCCCGAGAAGGACCCAGTCGATCTCTCCGAACAGCCGGCGGTCGATCAGCAGCCTCATTTCGGCTCGAGCTCCTTCTTGTAGATCTCGAAGAGCCGCCCGGCGACCGGGGCCGCCGTGGCGCCGCCGCCGCCGCCGAACTCGACGAGCACGGTCACCACGATCTTGGGGTTGACCCGGGGCGCGAACCCGGAGAACCAGGAATGGGTCTTGACCGGATGGCCGGCCAAGGCCAGGCGCTCGGCCGCCTCGCGGCTGATGGTCTGGGTCGAGCCGGTCTTGCCGCAAACGTCGAAGCCCTCGACCTTGGCCTGGGCTCCCGTCCCGCCTTCGTTGGCCGAGCGCCACATGCCGGCGATCACGGCCTCGTAGGTCGAGGGAGTGAACGCGGGCAGGGTCTCGGAGGGCGGCGGCTCACCCGCCGCGGGGTCCGCCAGAGGCCCCGTGGCGCCCTCGACGAGATGCGGCCAGACCCAGGCGCCGCGCTTGGCGATCCGCGCGGTCATGGCCGCGATCTGTATGGGGGTCACCTCCAGCTGGCCTTGGCCGATGGACACGGAGATGGTCTCGCCCGGGAACCACGGCGTCTTGAGGGCCTTCAACTTCCATTCCTGGTTGGGTACCAGGCCGTCCTTCTCACCGACCAGGTCCACCCCGGTCTTGCGGCCGAGACCCAGGCGCCCGGCGGCGACCGCGATCGTATCGATGTTCATCCTCCGGCCGAGGCTGTAGAAGTAGATGTTGCAGGAATTCTGGATGGCCGCCGCCAGGTTCATGGCCCCGTGTCCGGGCGCGAACCAGCAATGGCGCACGGCGCCGTAGATCTCGGTCGAACCGGAGCAGTAAACGGAGGTGTCCTCCGTGACATAGCCGAAGCCCAGCCCGGCCAGGCCCATGACCAGCTTGAAGATCGAACCCGGCGCGTAGAGCCCCCGGATGGCCCGGTTCTCGAGCGGCGAGTTCGTGTCGCTCATGAGGTCGGTCCATTCCTGGGGCGTGAACCGGGTGATGAACTTGTTCGGATCGTAGGTCGGGGAACTGGCCAGGGCCAGGATGCCGCCCGTAGCGGCGTCGAGGGCCACGACCACGCCTTCGCGCCCCGCGAGCGAGTTCTCCGCCTCCCTCTGGAGCTCGGGATCGATGGTCAGGATCAGGTCGTCCCCCTGGACCGGATATTGGTGCCCCGTCTCCTGGCGGAACCGGCCCAGGCTGTCGACCTCCTCATAGACGGTCCCGTCCTGGCCCCGCAGGGCATCATCATAGACGCGTTCGACGCCGGTCCGGCCGACCAGCTCGCCCACCCGGACCTTGCGTTCCGGATGGGCCTGGATCTCCTCCGCCGTCAGCTCCTGGAGATAGCCCAGGATGTGGGCGGCCAGTCCCCCGTTCGGATAATACCGCTGGGGCTCCGGCTCGACGACGAGCTCGGGGCGCTCGAGCCGGCGGCTCTCGATCGGGGCCACTTGCTCGGGCCCCAGACCGTCGGCGATGACGATGGGCTCGAAGGCCGGCAAGTCCTTGTGGAGCGCGACGCGGGCCCGCACCGTCGCTTCATCAAGACCGAGCAGGCGGCTGACAGCGGCGAAGGATTCCGCCTCGTTCTTGACGTTCTCGCGGACGAGGGAAACCTTGAACGAGGCCCGGTTGTCGGCCAGGATGCCGCCCTTCCGGTCCCGGATGAGGCCGCGGGGCGCGGCCAGCACGCGCATGCGGCTCCGGTTGGCATCGGCCATCGCGGCATATTTCTTATGGTCGATGATCTGGACCTTCCAATAATAACCCAGGGTCAGGAAGATCAGGCCCGCGACGATCGCGAAAACGATCTTGGCTCGCCGCTCGACGAGCGAAAGGTCCTCGTAAATGCGGTCGCGGGGCATCAGGCGCCTCGGGAGCTCCGCCGGGCGATCCAGCGTTCCAGGGCGAAGAGCGAGCTGGCCAGGACCGCCGTGACGACGGGCTGGACGAAGAGGAGGCCGCCTTCCAGGTTGACGGCCCTCAATCGGACGAGCGCCGTGAGCAGCACCCACAGGACGACCTCGAGGACCGACATGACCAGCACGAACAGGGCGTTGCGGCTAAAGGGGACGACATCGATCCGGCGCGAGACATAGCCGGCCCAGAAGCCGAGCAGGGTCTTGGTCAGGCCGCCGACGCCGAAGACCCCGAGGGAGAAGGCGTCCTGGGCCAGGCCGCACATCGTGCCCAGCAGGGCCCCGAACATCTCGCCGCGGCGGACCGCGAAATAGAGAACGACGATGGAGAAGGCGTTGAACACGACCATCAGGGCGGGCGCCCCGGCGCCGGCGATCGAGTAGATGAAGACCGCGGCCATGGTCCCGAGGAAGGCCCGCAGGACGTCCGTCGCGACCGTTTCCCTCATGGCCTGTCTCCGGGTCCCTTGGTCAGCACGGCCACCACGTCGAGGGTGCCGAAATCGAAATAGGGTTTGACGACGATCTTCAGGAAGATGGGCGAGGCCTCGTCCCGTTCGACCTTCTGGATCGTGCCGACCCGGATGCCGGCCGGATAGATCTTGTCGAAGCCGGTCGTCAGGAGCTCGTCGCCGGGCTTGCCCTCGCCGGCGCTGGCCAGGACATAGCGGAGCTCGCACAGGCGGGCGGCCAGGCCCATCACCGAACCGGTCAGCGGGCCGGATGCCGACCGGACGCTGACGCTGCTGTCCTTATCGGTGACGAGCTGGACCATGGCCTCCTTAAACCCGACCGGGGCGATCGTCCGGCCGACCAGGGCGCCCGAGCGGTCGCAGACGGCCATGTCCTTGTCCAGGCCGTCCAGGCGGCCTTTGTCGATGATGATCGATTGGTGGGGGTTCACGCTGTCGACCCCGATGACGCGGGCGGCCACGAGGGTCTTCTCATAGGCGGCCAGGTTGGCCCTCAGCTCGGCCTCGGTGCCGGCCAGGCCGAGCCGGTCCTGGAGGAAACGGATGTCCTGGTTGAGGAAGAAGTTCTCGCGCTTGAGCTTCTGATTCTCGCGCCGGACCCCGCGGAGGTCAAAGTAGCCGGACCACAGGGACCCCAGGCCGCGGACGGTGGCGGCGGCCAGTCTCTGGACCGGCGCGTAAACGAAGAACACGCCCCGCTCAAAGTAGGATTTCCGCGATCCCTGAGGGATCTGGATGGAGATGAGCAGGACGTGAAAGGCGATCAGGCCCGCGAGCACCAGGGCATTTCGCCGTCTCTCCCAAAGGAGCATGGATCCTCTCGCACCGGTCGGCCCGATCCCTCAGATGAGGGAGATCTTCTTCAGGAGCTCCAGGTCGTCGAGCATCTTGCCGGCCCCGAGGACGACGGTCGTCAGCGGGTCCTCGGTGATGAAGACGGGCAGCTGGGTCTCTTCGCGAATCCTCTTGTCCAGGTTCCTGAGCAGGGCCCCGCCGCCGGTCAGGATGATGCCCCGGTCGATGATGTCCGCCGAGAGCTCCGGCGGCGTCCGCTCGAGGGCGATCCGGATGGCGTTGACGATGGCCGCCACCGTCTCCTCGATGGCCTCGCGGATCTCCTGGTCGTCGACGACGATCGTCCGCGGGATGCCTTCCCGCAGGTCCCGGCCTTTGATCTCCATCGTCATCGGCTCGTCGAGCGGATAAGCCGAACCGATCTGGATCTTGACCATCTCGGCCGTCCGCTCGCCGATGAGCAGGTTGTACTTCTTCTTGAGGTAGTGGATGACCGCGTCGTCCATCTCGTTGCCGGCGACCCGGATGCTGTGGTTGAAGACGATGCCGTCGAGCGAGATGACGGCGATGTCGGTCGTGCCGCCGCCGATGTCGACGATCATGTTGCCCGTCGGTTCGGAGATCGGCAGGTCGGCCCCGATCGCGGCCGACATGGGCTGCTCGATCAGGTAGACCTCGGAGGCCTTGGCCCGCATGGCCACGTCCTTGACGGCCCGGCGCTCGACCTGGGTGATCCCCGTCGGGATGCCGATGACGATCCGGGGACGGAGGAGGAAGCCGCGGTTGTTCATGGCCTTCTTGATGAAATAGTCGAGCATCTTCTCCGCGATCTCGAAATCGGCGATGACGCCGTCGCGCATGGGCTTGATGGCCATGACCGTCGTCGGAGTCTTGCCGAGCATCTCCTTGGCCCGCGAGCCGACCGCCTCGACCTTGCCCGAGGCCTTGTTGACGACGACGATGGACGGTTCCTGGACGATGATCCCCTTGCCCTTGAGGAACACCAGGGTGTTGGCCGTGCCCAGGTCGATGGCTAGGTCGCAGAAAAGCCGATCTTTCAGCCAGCTAATAACGCTCATGAAGCCTCTCTCTCCGTCCCGCCATTTTTAACACAATTCCCCCGGGGACGCAACTTGGGGGCCCCCGGCGACCCCGCCTGGGTCCCGGCCCCTTGACTTTGGCGCCGGACTTCCCATATACATAGGGCACATTTTGCCGGAATCCGCGGAAAGGAGCGCGCCTTGAGCCATCAACCCTACGTCCCCGAAAAGACCGACCAGCGGGAGTTCACCCTCCGGGCCGTCCTCATCGGCCTGGTCATGTGCGTCGTCCTCGGCGCGGCCAACGCCTACCTCGGCCTGAGGGCCGGCATGACCATCGCCGCCACCTACCCGGCGGCCGTCATCGGCATGGCCGTCCTGAAGATCATGAAGGGCTCCATCCTCGAGGAGAACATCGCCCGGACGGTGGGCTCCATCGGCGAGTCGATCGCCGCCGGGGCCATCTTCACCATCCCGGCCTTCATCATCTCCGGGGCCTGGGGGAACTTCAACACCTTCGACGCCTACATCAAGTCGACGCTGCTGATGTTCGTCGGCGGCCTCCTCGGCATCCTGTTCGTCACGTTCCTGCGCCGGGTCATGGTCGACGACCCCGATCTCGTCTTCCCCGAGTCGGTCGCCGCGGCCGAGATCCACAAGGCCGGCCAGAAAGGCAGCCAGGGCTCGAAGTTCCTCTTCCAGGCCATGGGCCTGGGCGCGCTGATCTACTCCCTCGGCGTCGTCCAGATCTTCTCGGCCAGCAAGGATTTCATCCTCAAGGTCGGACGGATCGGCTCGAGCTTCGTCCGCCTCGGCGCGGCCAAGGACGCTCCGACCCTCGGGACCGGCGGGACCGTGGCCGTCTCCGGGCCGGGCATCTTCCCCGCCTACATCGGCGTCGGCTACATCATCGGCCCGCGCCTGGCCGCCCTCAACTTCGCCGGCGGCGTCCTGGCCTGGGGCCTGTTCGCCCCGCTCCTGATGTTCTTCCTCGGCCCCCAGCTCATCCCGACCTTTTACGGGCCGGGCGTGGCCGCGGCCGATGTCAGCTGGCTCGACATGGTCACCAACGTCTGGAAGTTCATCATCCGCCCGATCGCCGTGGGCGGCATGCTCGTCGGCGCCGGCTATACCCTCTACAAGATGCGCAAGAACCTGGGCGCCGGCCTCAAGCGGTCGATCGGCGACGTCAAGAAGGCCGCCGGCCAGGCCGAGGTCGTCTCGCGGATCGAGAAGGACCTGAACATGAAGGTCGTCATGGTCCTCATGGCCCTGACCTTCATCCTGATGATCTTCGTCTACAACGCCTTCTCGAGGTCGTTCGGATCGGCCATCCTGGCCGCGGTGGTCATGGCCATCGCGGGCTTCTTCTTCGCCGCCGTGTCCGGCAACCTCGTCGGCACGATCGGCTCGTCCAACAACCCCATCTCCGGCTTGACGCTCTCGACCTTGATCATCGCGGCCCTGCTGATGGTCCTCGTCGGCGCGACCGGGACCTCCGGAGTGGCCGCCGTGCTCGGGGTGGCCGCGGTCGTCTGCGTCTCCTCGGCCGTGGCCGGAGAGATGCTCCAGGACCTCAAGGTCGGCCACATCCTCGGGGGCACGCCCTGGAAGATGCAGGTCGGCGACATCCTGGGCGTCCTCATCGCCTCCTTGGTCATGTACTTCCCGCTCATGCTCCTGCACGGCGCCTTCACCTTCGGCAGCAAGGACCTGCCCGCACCCCAGGCCGGCCTCATGGCCGCCCTGTCCAAGGGCATCGTCGGCGGCGAGATGGCCTGGCCGCTTGTCATCGTCGGCATGCTCATGGGCTTCGCCTTCATCCTCGTCCAGGTCAGGTCGCCCATGCTCGTCGCGGTCGGCATGTACCTGCCGCTCGAGACGACTTTCGCCATCTTCGTCGGCGGCATGATCAAGGGCCTGGTCGACAAGGCCATGGCCAGGAGGAAGTTCAACGCCGCCCAGACGGCCCGAACGACCAACGTCGGCATCCTGCTCGCGGCCGGACTGATCGCCGGGGAGGGTCTCATGGGCCTGGTCCGAGCGGCCTGGAAGTTCTTCTTCCTGCAGCACATCATCCACTTCGATATCCCGTCGGTCTTTAAGAGCGGCAAGTACTTCGGCGTGGTCGACCTCTATGTCGGCGGCCTGGTCGTCCTCGTCCTGATCGGGTGGTACCTGATCAAGATCCCGCTCAAGAACGCGGGCGCGGCCGACGAACCAGCGCCTCCTTCAGCCGTAATCTGAGATTGAGTTGAGGGGCATGCCCGCATTCTCGGGCATGCCCCTTTCATGTTCCTGGCTGTTCAACTGCGACGAGTTCATTTTCCGGCCAGGGTGGGCTCTACATCGTGCCGTTGCAGGGCTTTGCCTAAAACCTGGATTTTCGGATAGAATGAGGGCATGGCGGTGCGCGAGATCCTCATCATCGGCGACCCGATCCTGACCCGGGTCTCCGAGCCGGTCGCCGAGATCACGGAGGACATCGTCGGTCTGGCCCGGGACATGGTCGATACGGTCCACGCCGCGCCCGGAGTCGGGCTGGCCGCCCCCCAAGTCGGCGTCAACAAGCGGGTTGTCGTCGTCGACCTCTCGGTCGGCGAGAACAAAGAGGCCCTTCATGTCCTGATCAACCCGACGATCGTCCTCTCGGAAGGCCAAGCCGTCTGCGAGGAGGGCTGCCTGTCCGTCCCGGATATCAAGGAGAAGGTGGTCCGGCCCTACAAGGTCGTCGTCCGCGGCCTGGACATCAAGGGCCGGCCGGTCGACGTCGAAGGCGAGGACCTTCTCGCCCGGGCCCTCTGCCACGAGATCGACCACCTCGACGGCATCTTGTTCGTTGAAAAACTCTCGCCCCTGAAGCGGACGCTGATCAAGAAGAAGCTGCGGAAGACCGCCGCCGCGGCCAAAAAGACATGAGGATCGTCTTTTTCGGGAGCCCGGCCGCCGCGCTCCCCTCCCTCGAAGCCCTTCTGGCCGCCGGGCATGACCTGGCGCTTGTCGTCACCCAGCCCGATAAGCCGGCGGGACGCGGGCGCAGGCTCACGCCGTCTCCGGTCAAAGCCCTGGCCCTCGGGAGATCCCTGCCGGTGATCGAGCCCGGCCGCATCCGGGCCGATCCGGGTGCCGCGGAGCGCATCCGGGCGGCCCAACCCGACGTGAACGTCGTCGTGGCCTATGGCCAGATCATCCCCCACGATGTCCACTTCTTCCCCCGCTATCATTCCCTCAACGTCCATTTCTCGCTCCTGCCCAAGTATCGCGGCGCGGCGCCCGTCCAGTGGACCATCCTGAACGGCGAGGTCGAGTCCGGGGTCACGATCATCGAGCTCAACGACCGGATGGACGAGGGGGACATCCTGGCCCAGGAGCGTGTCGCGGTCGAACCTCGGCAGACGGCTGCGGCCCTCGAAACTCGCCTGGCTGATCTGGGCGCGAAACTCCTCCTGGCGACCCTGGGGCGCCTCGATGAGGTCCCCCATGTCCCGCAGGACCACGCTCTGGCGACCCCGGCGCCGAAGATCCGCAAGGAGGACGGCCTCATCGCCTGGACCGAGATGGCCCCGGCCGTCGACCGCAAGGTCCTCGCCCTCGCCGACCGGCCCGGAGCCTTCACCCTCATCAAGGGGCGCCGAGCGAACATCCTGAGGGGCCGGGCGTTCGGACATTCTAAAGGCAGCCCGGCCGCCGGGGCCGACCCTCCAGGTTCCGTGGCCTCGGTCGGCAAGGCCGGACTCGAGATCGCCTGCGGCGCCGCGACATCCTACCTCATCGAAGAACTTCAGCCGGAGGGCAAGGGCCCGATGACGGCCTATGCCTTCTCTTTGGGGACGCGGATCGTCCCCGGCGATCTAATAGGAATCTGAGACCTTAATTCTTCTCCTCCTGCCTCTCGAGGCAACGATGGATATTGCCTCATGTATCCCCGCGGCCGGAGCGGATTCCTCAGCTCCAGCCTTGCAAGTCCGTCGCGAGGCGGCGAGGCACCGACCGGAGCGAAACGAAAGCGAGCGGAGGGCAGAAATGCGCCGGAGCATTCACGGAGGCGGATTTCTGCGAAATATCGGAAAAGAGCTTTACGAAGATATCTCCTAAAAGCGCGGCTACGAGTCGCTCCGCCGCGCTTTTAAGGTCCGCTCCGAAGACTACGCTCCCCGTAGGCGGGGGCAAGGAGCGATGTCCCGAGCGCAGCCGAGGAGACGGACCGCAGTGAGGAAGCCTTATTCTTCGAGGAGGAAATTCCGAGGGTCGATCCGCTTGCCGTCCTTCCAAACCTCATAGTGGACGTGCGGACCGGCCGCCTTCCCCGTCTGGCCGACATAGCCGATGATATCGCGCCGTTTGACCTTCTGGCCGGCCCTGACGGCGAAGTTGCTCATGTGGCCGTAGATCGTCGTATAGCCGTTGCCGTGGCTGATGGTGACGTTCTTGCCCAGATACTTGTCCGTCTCGACCTTGATGACGATGCCGTCAGCCGTGGCCATGATGGGATTGCCCAGGTTGGTCGAGATATCGATGCCCCAGTGCATGGTCCAGGCTCCGGTGAACGGGTCGTTCCGATGGCCGAAGACCGAGCTGATCCACCCGGCCGTGGGCATGATGGACGGCGTCGAGGCCAGGCGGAGATTGTCGCTCTCGAAGTAGTTCAATAAGCTGGTCAGGTTGGTCTCGATGCTCTGGGCCTTCTGGCTCAGGTTCTGGATCATGCCCGGCCCGACGGCTTGGGGCCCGACAGGGGCCGGCACCTGGGCCGGTGGCTCGACATAGGCCTCGGGCCCGTCCTTGCTGGGGTCGCCGCCCCCGACACCGGCGGGGGCGGTCAGGACGTCCGGCGACTTCAGCCCGGCCATGATGTTGAGTTTCTTGGTATAGCTCTCGAGGTTCGAGATCTTGGCCTGAAGCTCCGTAATGGACTTCTCATAGCCCGCGATGGTCGTCTTCTGCTCGGCCGACTCGGCCCGCAGGGCCTTGTAGCGGGCCCGGATGACGCTCATCCGGGCATAGTCGACCGTCATAGCCAGCAGGAGGACGCCCAGGACGATCCCCCCAACCGCCAGTGTTTTCAGGGTCTTCCGCGAAAAGCACAGGGTCTTTGTGCTCGTCTTGGTGTGCGGGACGATGATGACGGATAGGTGTTTGTTGGCCATTTGACGCGCCTTAAGTACCACAATTCGCCAAAGGGAGTCAATACTCAAAAAGGGGGAACTGGGGTCCCCCCTCTTTGGCTAGCCAAATCACCCTCCGCACAGGACCGAACCGCCGTTGACGTCCAGAATGGCCCCTGTGATGTGCCTGGCCAGGTCAGAGGCCAGGAAGAGGATGGGCCCGGCGACGTCTTCCGGGGGGGGGATCCGCTTCAGGGGGATGGACTGGCGGACCTTCTCCCGGAAGCCGGGCTGGCTGAAGGACTCGGTGCACATGTCGGTGTCGGTCCATCCCGGAGCCACCGAATTGACCCGGATGCCGTAGGGGGCCAGCTCCACCGCCAGGGACTTGGTTAGGGCATGGAGGGCGCCCTTGCTGGCCGCGTAATGGGAATGGAGGGCCTCTCCCCTGACCCCGGCCGTCGAGGTCACGTTGATGATCCACCCCCGGCCGTGGGCTTTCATGGCCGGGACGACGGCGTTGATGCCGTAAAAGACGCCGTCGACGTTGACGCCGATCGTTTCGTGGAGGGCGGCTTCGTCCATGGCCCCCATCTCGAGATAGGTCCAAATCCCGGCGTTGTTGACCAGGGTGTCGAGCTCGCCCCACCGGGCCAGAATGTCGCCGACCATGCGGTCGATGTCGGCCCGGGAGGCCATTTCGGCCTGATAGGCCAGGGCGCGGCGGCCGAGTTTCTCCACACCTTCACATACGTCGTCGGCCGCCTTTTTGTTGCTGACGTAGCTGATGGCGACGTCGGCCCCGGCCTCCGCGAAAAGCAGGGCCGTGGCCCGGCCGATGCCGCGCGACCCGCCCGTGATCAGGACCTTCCGGCCCGCGAGCCGGATCATCGGACGTACCCCAGGCTGAAGTCGCCCATCTTGTGGAACTCGAGATAGCGGTAGATCTGGTCCGCCTTGGGCAGGACTTTATCTTTCATGACGGCCATGTATTCGGCGACCGTCGGAATGCGTCCCAGGAGGGCCGTCAGGGCGGCCAGCTCGGAGGACCCGAGGTAGACCCGGGTGTTGTCCCCGAGCCGGTGCTCGAAGTTCCGCGTCGAGGTCGAGAAGACGGTCGTCCCGGCCGCGACCCGGGCCTGGTTGCCCATGCAGAGGGAGCAGCCGGGCATCTCGGTCCGGCCGCCGAAGCCGATGAAGATCGCATAGAATCCCTCGCGCATGAGCTGGGCGGCATCCATCTTGGTCGGCGGCGTGAGCCAGATCCGGGCCGCGGGGACCCCGGCCTTGTCGAGGATGGTGGCGGCCGCCCGGAATTGGCCGATGTTGGTCATGCACGAGCCGATGAAGACCTCCTGGACCTTGTCGCCGGCCACCTCCGAGAGCAGCTTGACGTCGTCGGGGTCATTGGGGCAGGCCACGATCGGTTCGGTGATGGCCCCCAGGTCGACCTCCAGGACGGCCTTGTATTCGGCGTGGGGATCGCGCTCGAGCAGGACGGGATCGGCCAGCCAGGCCCGGCAGGCTTCGATGCGGCGGCGCAGCGTCTCGGCGCTCTGGTAGCCCTCCTTGATCATCTCCTCCATGAGGGCGACGTCGCTCTTGACGTATTCCGCGACCCTCTCCTTCCTGAGCGAGATGACGCAGGCGGCGGCCGAGCGCTCGGCCGAGGCGTCGGTCAGCTCGTAGGCCTGATCGGGGGTCAGGTCATCCAGTCCCTCGATCTCGAGGACACAGCCGTTGAAGGCGTTCTTCTTGTTCTTCTTCTCGACCGTGAGCAGCCCCTTCTTGATGGCGAAGTATGGGATGGCGTTGACGGCGTCACGCAGGGTGATGCCGGGATTGAGCTTGCCGCTGAACTTGACCAGGACGGACTCGGGCATGTCCAGGGGCATGAAGCCGAGCGCACCGGCGAAGGCGACCAGGCCAGACCCGGCCGGGAACGAGACGCCGAGCGGGAACCGGGTATGGGAATCGCCGCCCGTGCCCGACCGTGTCGGGCAGGATCAGCCGGTTCAACCAGGAGTGGATGACGCCGTCGCCCGGCTTGAGCGCCACTCCTTTGCGGGCGATCATGAAGGCCGGCAGCGTCAGGTGGACCTTGACGTCGGCCGGCTTGGGATAGGCCGCGGTGTGACAAAAGGACTGCATGAACAGGTCGGCCTGGAATTCGAGGCAAGCCAGCTCTTTGAGCTCGTCGGCCGTCATGGGCCCGGTCGTGTCCTGGGAGCCGACCGTGGTCATGTGCGGCTCGCAGGCCATTCCGGGCAGGACGCCGGGAAGGCCGCAGGCCCGGCCGACGATCTTCTGGGCCAGCGTGTAGCCCTGGTTGGGCTTGGGCTTGGGGTTCTCGACCGTGGTGAAGAACGGCGCTGCGCCCAGGCCCAGGGTCTGGCGCGCTTTGGCCGTGAGCTGGCGGCCGATGATCAGCGTCAGGCGGCCGCCGGCCCGGAATTCGTCTTTCAGGGTCGGCGGCTTGATGGCCAGCTTGGAGATCTCAGTTCCGTCCGGGCCGAGGATGAGGCCGGCCTTGAAGTCGAGGGTGATCAAGTCGCCGGTCTTCATCTTGGTCACGTCGGCCATGAGGGGCAGGCCGCCGGAATCCTCGGCGGTGTTGAAGAAGATCGGGGCGATCAGGCCGCCCAGGACGACTCCGGCCCGGCGCTTGTTGGGGATGAAGGGAATGTCTTCGCCGATGTGCCACATCAAGGAGTTGCAGGCCGACTTGCGGCTCGAGCCGGTGCCGACGACATCGCCGACAAAGGCCACGCGATGGCCGGCCGCCCGGAACTCCTTCATGGTCTCGTTGCCGCCCGGGAAACGCTTGCGGCCCATGGACTGCGCGTGCAGGGGGATGTCGGGCCGGGTGGGCGCGTCGCCGGCCGGCGAAAAGTCGTCGGTATTGATCTCGCCGTCGACCTTGAAGACCTTGAGCACGAGCTTGTCGGGGAAGGCCGGCCGGGACAGGAACCACTCTCCCGCGGCCCAGGACTCGAGGACGGACTTGGCCTGAGTGTTCGAGGCGGACAGCTTGACGATCGTGTCGAAGCGGCCGTAGACGAGGACGATCTTCTTTAAGGCTTCGGCCGCGGCTGGAGCGATCGACGGATCGGACAGGGCCGCGACGAGCGGGTCGACATTGTAGCCGCCAAGCATCGTGCCGAGGATGTGGACGGCATCCAGTCGCGAGACCGCGGCTGATCTGACGGTCCCGTTGGCCACCCCGGCCAGCCACTCGGCCTTGACCTTGGCCGCAGGGTCGACGCCCGGGGCGACCCGGTTCTCGAGCAGGCCCCTCAGCGCGGCCCCCGCGTCCTTTCCGACCGTTTCCAGGCCCTTACAGACCTCCTCGACCTGCTTCGGCGTCAAGGGCAGCGGCGGCAGACCCGCCTGGGCCCGTTCTTTTTCCATGGCATAATAATCTTCGAGCATCGTTCACTCCTGTGTCCGATTTTGCCCGTCTACTCTATCGGTTTTGCGCCAGTCTTGTCAAAACCCATCTTCGAGACCTTCCCCGTCCAAATCCGGGGAATAAAAGGGTGTCGACGGAGGAGGTTCACGCGCGCAGGGATGTTCCTGGAGAAGGCCGTGGGAGGGCGCAGCGGGCCGGCGAGCGGCCGTCGGAAGGAATACCCCGAGCGGATGACATGGACCTCCGAGGGAAACGACCGATATTCCTTGCTTTCGAACGCGAAAACCGCTAAAATTCCTTTCCTGTTTTTTTGTCCTAAAATCACCATCTTTTATGTGGAGGGAAGACAGTATGGACATCGCCGCGATCAACCGCGCCAAAGAGCATTTCGGCAAGCTCCTCGAAGCCCAGATGAAGCGGATGGAGAAGGTCAAGGCCGCCCCGGGCTGGATCGATTACACGAAGCTCTCGCCGCTCAAGATCGGCATCCTGGCGGGCGACGGCATCGGCGTTTACATCGCCGCCCAGTCGAAGCGCGTCCTCGAGTTCCTGCTCAAGGACGAGGTCAAGTCCGGCCGCGTCATCGTCAACGACATCGAGGGCCTGACCATCGAGAACCGGGCCGCCCACGGCTGCGCCATCCCCGCCGACGTCCTCGAGGAGATCAAGAAGTATCCGGTCACCCTCAAGGGCCCCACGACGACCCCCCGCAAGGGCGATCCCTGGCCGAACATCGAGAGCTGCAACGTGGCCATGCGCAAGGAGCTCGACCTCTTCGCCAACGTCCGGCCCGTCCGCATCCCCAAGCAAGGGATCGACTGGAAGTTCTTCCGCGAGAACACCGAAGATCTCTACGCGCTCGGCTCCAACGGCATCGACGTCGACGCCGACATCTCCATCGACTTCAAGCTCATCACGGCCCCCGGCGCCGACCGCATCTGCCGGCTGGCCTTCGAGGACGCGAAGAAGAACGGCCGCACCCGCGTCACCTGCGTCACCAAGGCCAACGTCGTCAAGACGACCGACGGCCGGTTCCTGGAGAACTTCTACCGCATCGCCAAGGACTATCCCAACATCCAGGCCGACGACTGGTACATCGACATCATGACGGCCAAGCTGGTCGACGAGAAGCGCCGGCGCGACTTCCAGGTCCTGGTCCTGCCCAATCTCTACGGCGACATCCTGACCGACGAGGCGGCCGAGTTCCAGGGCGGCGTCGGCACGGCCGGCAGCGCCAACATCGGCAAGCAATACGCCATGTTCGAAGCCATCCACGGCTCCGCGCCCCGCATGGTGACCGAGGGCCGGGCCCAGTACGCCGATCCGTGCAGCATGATCCGGGCCGCGGCCATGCTCCTGGGACACATCGGCTATGTCGAGATCGGCAAGAAGCTCGAGATGGCCCTCGACATCACCGGCCAGTACGAGAAGAAGATGGTCATCACCGGCCGCTCGACCGGAGCGACCGGCGAGGCCTTCACCGACTACGTCATGGACTGGGTCAAGAACCCGAAGCTCAAAGAGGCCTGGGAAGGCTACGTCAAGGGCTGAGACCAGGCGGAACATTTAAGGAGAGAACATCATGCGCAAGAAGATCGCCCTCATCGGCGGCGGGCAGATCGGCCAGATCCTGGCCATGCTCGCGGCCCAGAAGGAGCTCGGTGACATCGTCATCCTCGACATCCCCGAGCTCGAGAATCCCGCCAAGGGCAAGGCCCTCGACCTCATGGAGATGGCCCCCCACGGCAACTATGACGCCGCCATCACCGGCACGTCCGACTACAAGGATATCGCCGGGGCCGACATCGTCATCATCACGGCCGGCAGGCCCCGCCAGGCCGGCATGACCCGCGAAGACCTCCTGGCCGTCAACCT
Organism: Candidatus Aminicenantota bacterium; assembly: GCA_963807525.1. Lineage (GTDB taxonomy): Bacteria > Acidobacteriota > Aminicenantia > Aminicenantales > Saccharicenantaceae > RBG-16-66-30. Next base: position 53,758 of record CAWECI010000027.1, read on the forward strand.
CGACATCATCGGCAAGGTCGCGGCCGGCGTGAAGCAACACGCGCCCAAGGCGTTCTGCATCATCGTCACCAACCCGCTCGACGCCATGGTCTATGCCTTCGCGAAGCTCACGGGCTTCCCCAAGACACAGGTCGTCGGCATGGCCGGCACCCTCGACACCGCCCGCTGGCGCGCCTTCGTCGCCATGGAGCTCGGCGTGTCGGTCAACGACGTCGCCGGCACGGTCCTCGGCGGCCACGGCCCGGACATGGTTCCCCTGCCGCGCCTGACCACGGTCGGCGGCGTGCCCCTGACCGACGTCGCAACCAAGGAGCAGATCGACAAGCTGGCCCAGCGGACCCGCGAGGCCGGGACCGAGATCGTCAAGCTCTTCGGCAAGGGCTCGGCCTTCTTCAGCCCGGCCTGGAGCGCCATCGTCATCGCCGAGGCTTACCTCAAGGACAAGCGCCGCATCCTCCCCTGCGCGGCTCTCTGCGAAGGCGAGTACGGCATCAAGGGCCTGTTCATCGGCGTGCCCTGCCTGATCAGCGCCAAGGGCATGGAGAAGATCTACGAGATCAAGCTCAGCGACGAAGAGAAGGCCATGCTCCAGAAGACCGTCGGCGTCGTCCAGAAGACCGTCGAGGAGACCAAGCTCTAGGACGCGTCGCCCTCTGATCTTTCAGGCCGGGAGCGGCATCGTTCCCGGCCTTTTCTTTACGGCCGCAATAAAAAAGGCTATCGTTGAGGGGATGAGGATCCACGAGTATCAGGCCAAGCGGCTGCTGGCCGGCTTCGGCGTGCCCGTGCCGCGCGGCGAGGTCGTCGAGACCCCGGCCGAGGCCCGGGCGGCGGCCGAATCGCTCGGCGGGCCGGTCGTCTTGAAGGCCCAGATCCACGCCGGCGGGCGGGGCAAAGCGGGGGGCATCCTCAGGGTTGAGGGTCCCGCCGCTGCCGCCGCCGCGGCTTCCCGGCTGTTGGGCCGGCCCCTGATCACGCCCCAGACCGGTCCCCAAGGCCGGATCGTCCGGCGTCTCCTCGTCGAGGAGCCCGTCGCCATCGCCCGTGAGCTCTACGTCGGGGTCGTGCTCAGCCGCGAAGCCGCCCGGCCAGTTCTTCTGACCTCACCGCGGGGCGGCGTCGACATCGAGACCCTGGCCCTCACCGAGCCGGACCTGATCCTCCGGCAGCCGGTCTCTCCGTCCGCCGGGCTGCTCGGGTTTCAGGCCCGGAACGCGGCCTTCGGACTGGGGCTCTCGGGCGCCGCGTTCGACCGGGCCGGGGCCCTGTTCGCCGGGCTCGTCCGCACGTTCATGGAGACCGACGCTTCGCTCGTCGAGATCAATCCCCTGGCCGTCACTACGGCCGGCGAGCTCGTCGCCGCCGACGCCAAGATGGACTTCGACGACAACGGCCTCTTCCGCCACCCCGATATCAAGGCCCTCCTCGACCCGGATGAAGAACCGTCCGAAGAGCTCGAGGCCGCCCGGGCCGGGCTGAGCTTCGTCCGCCTCGACGGCGACGTGGGCTGCATGGTCAACGGCGCCGGCCTGGCCATGGCCACCATGGACCTCATCGCCCTCGCCGGCGGCCGGCCAGCCAACTTCCTCGATGTCGGCGGCGGGGTATCGGAGGACAGCGTCCGACAGGCCTTCCTCATCCTGGCCGCCGACCCCGGGGTCCGGTCGGCCCTGGTCAACATCTTCGGCGGCATCGTCCGCTGCGATCTCGTCGCTCGAGGCATCGTCCGTGCCGCCCGCGAAAGAGGCGTCCGGATCCCCGTCGTCATCCGGATGGAGGGCACCAACGTCGAGCTCGGGCGCGAGATCCTGGCCGACTCCGGCCTTCCTTTTGTCTCGGAGCCGGACATGGAGAGGGCGGCCCGCGAGGCCGTCCGTCTGGCCAAAGCTCCGGGAGGCCCGCGGTGAGCATCCTCGTCGGGAGGACGACGCACGTCCTCGTTCAGGGTCTGACCGGACATGAAGGCACCTTCCACACCCAGAGCATGATCGACTATGGCACGGACGTCCGCGCTGGCGTGACCCCCGGCAAGGGCGGCGCCCGCCATCTCGGCCGGCCGGTCTTCGATACGGTCGCCGCGGCCGTCCGTTCCGAGCCTATCGATGTCTCCATCATCTTCGTGCCGGCCCGCGCCGCCGCCGACGCCATCATGGAAGCCGCCGAGGCCGGGATCGGGCTCGTCGTTTGTATCACCGAGGGCATCCCGGCGCTGGACATGGCCCGGGTCAAGGCCTTCCTCCGCGAACGGCCGGCCCGGCTGATCGGCCCCAACACGCCCGGCATCATCTCGCCGGGCCAGACCAAGATCGGAATCATGCCCGGACCTATTCACCAGCCCGGCCCGGTCGGCGTCGTCTCCCGCTCCGGCACGCTGACCTACGAGGCCGTCAACCAGCTGACGCTTCACGGTCTGGGTCAATCGACGGCGCTCGGCATCGGCGGCGATCCCATCGTCGGGCTGTCGTTCGTCGACGCCCTCCGGATGTTCGAAGCCGACCCCGAGACCAAGGCCGTGGTGCTCATCGGCGAGATCGGCGGCTCGGCCGAGGAGGAGGCGGCCGCCCTCGTGGGCCGGGGCTTCACCAAGCCATTGATCGGCTACATCGCCGGCCTGACCGCTCCGCCCGGCCGGCGCATGGGTCATGCCGGGGCCATCATGTCGGCCGCTCACGGCACGGCTGCCCAGAAGATCGAGCTGCTCGAGTCGGCCGGGGCCCGGGTCGTCCGGAACCCGGCCCGGATCGGGGAGGCGGTGGCCTCTGTCCTGTCAGGCAGGACCTAGCGCTGCGCGGCCCCCGGCCCCCTTGATTTTCGCGGCAGAACGCCTATAATACCCGCCTGTCAGAAGATCCGCCATTGATCCCCCAGACATGCGTCAACTCCTCCCCTAGGTCCTGATTTGAGCGACAAGAACGTCTCGTTCGGCGGCAGGATCAAGCAGGCCCTCGTCGGTAAACCCCGCGACATCAAGGACCCTTCGCTCTTCCACAAGCTGGCCCTGATCCCGATCCTGGCCTGGATCGGTCTCGGCGGCGACGGCCTCTCGTCCGCGTCCTACGGGCCGGAAGAGGCGTTCCGGACGCTCGGCCAGCACACCTATCTGGCCGTCGGACTGGCCCTGGCCACAGCGCTCACGGTCTTCATCATCTCCTACGCCTATTCGCGGATCATCGAGTACTTCCCGTCGGGCGGCGGCGGCTACATCGTTGCCACCCACACGCTCGGCGAAAAATACGGCGTCGTCTCCGGCGCCGCGCTCCTCGTCGACTACATGCTAACGATCACTGTTTCAATCGTCGCGTGCGGCGATGCCGTCTTCAGCTTTTTCCCGGTCGCCTATCAGCCGCTCAAGACGCCGTTCGAGATCCTGGCCATCGTCTTTCTCGTCGTCATAAACCTGCGCGGCATCAAGGAATCGGTGACCATGCTCGCGCCGATCTTTATCGTCTTCGTCCTGACCCACGCCCTGATGCTCGGGTATGGCATCCTGAAGCACATTCCGCAGATCGGGGCCGTGGCCAGCCAGATCTCGTCCGGCTACCGGACCGGGCTGGCCACGCTCGGCTTTGGCGGCCTGGCCCTCCTGTTCTTGCGCGCCTTCTCGATGGGCGGCGGGACGTTCACCGGGATCGAGGCCGTCTCGAACGGCCTCCAGATCATGCGCGAGCCCCGGGTCCACAACGGCAAGAGGACCATGGTCTACCTGTCCACGTCGCTGGCCGTGACGGCCGGAGGCATCTTCGTCTGCTATCTCCTGCTGGGCGTCCAGCCCATCGCGGGCAAGACGCTCAACGCCGTCCTGGCCGGACAGGTCTTCGGCAGCTGGAGCGCCGGCGGCATCATCGCCCTGGTCACGATCTTCTCCGAGGGCGCCCTGCTCCTTGTCGCCGCCCAGACCGGCTTCGTCGACGGCCCCCGGGTCGTCTCCAACATGGCCGTCGATTACTGGTTCCCCCACCGCTTCGCCTCGCTCTCCGACCGCCTGACCATGCAGAACGGCGTTGTCCTCATGGGCGGGGCGGCCGTCCTGCTCCTGATCTATTCTCACGGCCGCATCTCGACCCTCGTCGTCATGTACTCGATCAATGTCTTCCTGACCTTTTCGCTCTCCGAGCTGGGCATGTCCCGCTTCTTCATCCGCAACCGGAAGAGGGAGCCGCACTGGAAGAAGCACTTGCCCGTCCATCTGACCGGTCTGACCCTGTGCCTGACGATCCTGATCATCACGACCTTCGAGAAGTTCGCCCGCGGCGGCTGGCTGACGCTGGTCATCACCGCGATCGTCATCCTGCTCTGCTATCTCATCAAGGGCCACTACAACCGGGTCCGCAAAGGCGTGCGCGAGCTCGATGACATGCTCACGGCCTTCATCGCCCACAAGGGCACTTACAACGCCGAGCCGACCGATCCCAAGGCCATGACGGCCATCCAGCTCGTCAACGGCTATTCGGGCTTCGGCGTCCACACCTTTCTGTCCATCATCCGCGGCTTTCCCGGACTCTACAAAAACTTCGTGTTCGTGACCGTGGCCGAGGTGGACGCCGGCGCCTTCAGGGAGGCGGAGAGCCTCAGCCATATGTGTGAGGCCACCAAGGACTCGCTCAAAAAGTACGTCGACCTGGCCCGGCGCCTGGGTTTCCCGGCCGAGTCCCGGATGGACACGGGCATCGACGTGGTCAAGACCGCCTCGGCCGTCTGCGAGACGGTGGCCCGGGAGTTCCCCAAGTCGACGGTCTTCGCCGGGCAGACCGTCTTTCGCCGGCCCGGCATCATCAACCGGATCCTCCACAACGAGACCGCCTTCGCCATCCAGCAGGAGCTGCGCTGGAAAGGGATCACGACGGTCATTTTGCCCATCAGGATCAATATCTGACCCTACCGAGGTCGAACTCCGGCTCTCGGCTTCGCTCGGCATATCGACCCTTGACCCAGCACCCCGGAAACGTCGTAGCTGGTTTCCCCCGCCTCCGGCGGGCCCCCTTTCCATTACGGGGTCCTTGGGTCGATACGCCTCGCAGCCGGGCGTCGGCGTTCATCGTTCAAAGGAGAGGACAGGCCAACTGGCGGGCCTCAAGGGACCGGGCAATTGACAAAAAACCGTCGGGCGGATATTAAGGGAGGAACACGAACGGCTGACGAGGAGGCCCTGATGACGAGAATTCGCCGCAACGAACCCCGCCTTCCCCTGTTCGCGATCGGCGCTTTGACCTTCGTCCTTCTCGCCATCGCCCTCCTTCCTGCCTGCAAGTCCGCCTCGTCGGGCGCCACTATCGCCGAGAAGACCGAATCCATCAGGACCTATCCGTTCTCCGATCCCGATCCCGTGCCCATCTTCGCCCGGTCGTCCATGGGAGGCCAGGGCGCGCGGCTCTACCCCTATTTCATTTTCGACCGCTTCACGGCCGATCCCGTCGACAAGCCCTGGACGGTCGTCCGGCTGAAGAACGCCTCCATCGAGGTCGCCGTGCTGCCCCAGGCGGGCGGCAAGGTCTGGGGCGCCAGGGAGAACGCCACCGGCCGTGATTTTCTTTACTGGAACCACGTCCTCAAGTTCCGCCAGATCGCGCTTCGCGGCCCCTGGACATCGGGCGGCATCGAGTGGAACTTCGGGGTCGTCGGGCACGCGCCGTCGACCGCGACGCCCGTTGATTACATCCTGCGCCGCGATCCCGACGGCGGCGTCTCCTGCGTCGTCGGGACCATGGACCTGGCCTCCCGGACCCGCTGGAGCGTCGCCATCACCCTGCCCAAGGACGGCGCTGTTTTCGAGTCGCAGGCCCGTTGGGTCAACCCGACGCCCTTCAGCCAATCCTATTATGCCTGGTCATGCGCCGCGGTGAAGGCTGCCGACGACCTGAAGTACATCTTCCCCGGGCAGTGGTTCATCGGCCACGATTATTCGGTGCCGCTCGAGCCCTGGCCGGTCGATCGCGACGGCCGGGACCGCTCCTGGTACCGGAACAACGCCACGCCCGGCTCGAAGAGCTATTTCACCGTCGGCGAGTACGAGGACTTCTACGGCGGCTGGTACGAGAAGTCCGACGCCGGCTTCGGCCACTGGTCGGCATACACCGACATGCCGGGCCGGAAGGTCTGGATCTGGGACCTGTCCCGTTCGGGCGAGATCTGGGTCGACCTCCTGACCGACAAGGACGGGCAGTACACCGAGCCCCAGGCCGGCCGCCTGCTCAATCAATCCGACCACGGCGACTTTCCGCCGGGCTCGGCCGACCACTGGAGAGAGCTCTGGTTCCCCTACCGCGGCATCGGCCCGATGGCCAAGGCCTCGCCCCACGCCGTGCTCAGCGCCTCACGCTCAGACGAGTCGCTCGGCCTCGGGCTCTTCGCCCTCCGGCCCGTGGCCGACGATCTGACCGTCAGCGCCGGCGGCCGCGAAGTCTTCAAGGAACGCGTCATCCTCGGACCGGAGCAGATCTGGAAGAAGACAGTCCCCCTGACCGGCGTCTCCGCGGCCGACGCCATCGAAGTCCGGCTCGGCGCCAAGCTCGTTTACGAGACGGCCCGCCAGGCCGGCGATCTCGAACGGCCGCTCCATTTCAGCGCGCCGTCCGGGAGCTCGGCCGAGGCCCTCTTCCTTCAGGCCCGCGGGCTCGAGCGCGAGAGGCGCCTGCCCGAGGCCCTCGAGAAGTACCTGGCGGCGATCGGCGAGGAGCCGCTCCACGTCCGGGCCCTGGCCCGGGCCGCCGAGCTCACCACCCGCCGCGGCGAGCCGGCCAAGGCCCTCGAGCTCGCCGGCCGGGCCCTGTCGGTGGCCATGTACGACCCCGAGGCGAATTACGTCTATGCGGTCGCCGCCCGCCGCCTGGGCCGTCTCGTCGACGCCAAAGAGACCCTGGGCTGGGCCATGCGGTCGCCTCAATTCAAGACGGTGGCCTGCCTCCAGGCGGCCGAGATCGGCATTCTCGAAAAGGACTATCCTCGTGCCCTGGACGCGGCGCGCCAGGCCCTCGAGGCCGACGCCGGGAACGTCAACGCTCTAGAGATCCAAGCGGTCGCCGAACGGCTGGACCGCCGGATGGCGGAAGCCCGGGCGACGCTGGACCGTCTGGCCGAGATCGACCCTCTCGATCACCTCGGCCGCTTCGAACGCTACCTGCTGACGCGGAAGACCGCCGACCTCGACGCCTGCCGGGCCCTGATACGCAACGAGCTGCCGCACGAGACCTGGCTCGAGATGGCCGCGTTCTACGCCCGGCTTGGTCTCACGCCGGACGCGGTCGAGGCGCTGCGGGCGGCGCCGCCGCAAGCCACGGTCCTCTACACGCTGGCCTATCTCCTCCGGGACGGCGCCCCGGCCGAGAGCGCGGCCGCTCTCGACAAGGCCTCGGCAACGTCGCCGTTCCTGGTCCTCCCCTTCCGCGAGGAAGAGATCGCCGTCTTCTCCTGGGCCGCGGCCGCCCGCCCGTCCGATTGGAAACCCAGGTACTATCTCGCGCTCATCCTCTGGGGCAAGGGCCGGCTCGACGAGGCCAGGGATCTATTCGAGATGGTCGAGAGCGCCGATTTCCCTCCGTTCTATATGGCCAGGGGCGGGTTCTTCGAACGGGCGGACGCCGCCCGGGCCGCCGCGGACTACCGCAAGGCCGTCGAACTCGACGCCGCGGGCTGGCGGGCCCGTCACACGCTGACCGGCTTCTTCCTCCGACAGGGCCGGACGGACGAGGCCTTGGGCTCGGCCCGCAAAGGGGCGGCCGATTTCACCGGCGAGGTCCCCCTCCAGATCGACCTGGTCGAAGCCCTGCTGGCCGCCGGTGAGCCGCACGAAGCGGCCACGGTCCTGGACGGGGTGGCCGCGCTTCCCTACGAAGGCGCGAGCAACATTTACGGCCTCTACGTCCGGGCCCATGTCGGGATCGGCCTCGCGGCGCTGAAGACGGGGAACTGGGCCGCGGCCATTCAGGCCCTCGAGCTGTCCAAGCTCTACCCGGAGAAGCTCGGCACGGGCGCGCCCTTCCATCCGGATACCCGCCTGCAGGACTACTTCATGGCCATCGCCTTCGACCATCAGGGCGAGAAGGACAAGGCCGCCGCCCTGCGCGAAGCGATCCGGGACTACACGCTGAAATATTGGGACGAGGGCCAGCCCTACGGCTACTTCGGCGGACTGGTCCTGCAGAAGCTGGGACACAAGGAAGACCGGCTCAGGGCCACCGAGCTTCTGAGCGGGCCCAAACCCTCGCCCGAGTTCCTCGAGGCCATCAAGAAGATGAGCTAGGGACTGTCCCCGCAGGGGGACTGTCCCTCTTGGATCTTTTCTTTCAGGGCCGCCAGGGCCTGTACGGAATGGCGGCCGGGGCCGTCGCCCCCACAAAGCGCAGGATCTCGAAGGTCCCGCCGGCCGCGGGCGCGAGCTGGTACTTCCAATAGCGGATCAGGCCGAACTCCGACTGCGGCTCGAGCAGCGAGGGAATGAGGTTGGCCGCCGGCTGGACGCAATCGACGTAGAAATCCCCCTTGTTGACAGGCGCCCGGACCGGGCGGGCCGCGACGTCGATCCTCTCGGGGGCCAGATAATCCAGCTTGGCGGGCACGATCGCCGTCACCTCATAGACCTCGGCGTCGGCCACGCCTCCGTTGGTCACGAGCCCGACCTCGACCCCGAGGGCCAGCAAGGTCTCGACGATATCGAGCCGGGCCGCCGGGAATGATGTAGCCGCGCGGCCGAGCGACCGAAAGCGTCGGCTCGACGTTCGGGAACCAGTTCTTGACCACCTCATCGACGATCCTCCGGTCCCGGGGCCCGCGATACGGCTCGATGTCATCGGCGAGGAGCGTCTCCCCCGCTTTCTTGTCGGCCTTGAGGATGCCGCGGATCGGCGATTCGACCGTTTCGAACGCCTTGAGATGGAGCTCCGGCTCCTTCGGGTCGCGGGCGAACTTCATCCTGAGATGGACCGGATCGGAGGCGGCCCGGGCCGCGGCCCTCTGGAGCAGGCGCTCGCGGTCACCATGGACCATTTTCTGGATTTCGGGCCCGTGCCCGGCGCAGGATTCGAGGAAGGCCCGCAGGCCCTGGTACTGCCAGGCCGTCCGCTCGGCCAGGGTCTCCAGATCGTGACGCGACGCGCCTTCCTGGATAAAGGACAGGGTCTCGAAGATGCCGAGGCTGTTCCGCCCGTCGTTGAGGTCGGTCGTCGAGTAACGCTTCATCTCCTCGCGCGGAGCGGCGGGGCCGGACGCGTAGGCCGCCCCGGACGACGTGTCGACGCCCAGGTCCTCGGTGACCAGGTACTCGTGGAAGGCCACCCGCTTCTTGGCCAAGCTCTTCTCGACCTCGGCCAGGAGCACATTCCGAGAGAAGTCCTGGAGGTCGCGGCCGATGTTGACGTTCGAGACGCAGCCGATGGAGACCCGATAATAGTCGTCGCCCTTCTCATGGACGTCGATGGTCACTTCGGGCCGGTAGGCCATGAAAACGCGGTGGATGGCCCGCACGCCTTCGGCCTCGATCTTGATGTGGTCGCGGTTCATGTCCAGGTCGAGCTCGTTCGTGCGGACGTTCATGAAGTTGCCGTAGGGGTTCGTCTGGGGCATGGCCACGACATTGACGTTGTCCAGGAGCGGATGGAGATCGCCCAGGGCCAGGTCGCGGATGAGCCGGATGACGGCCTCCTTGGCCGATTGCTCGTTGCCATGCTGGGCCGCGGTGAAGAGGACGGTCGGCTTGGCGCGGTCGAGACCGCTTGGCCCCGCGGCTCCATTCTTGCTGATGAGGACGAGGGGGAGGTCCTGGGCGCCATAGGTATCCGCCGGCAGCGAACGGCCGACGATCGAGACCGAGACGTCCGACGAGACCTCGTCGAGCGCGCTCAGGAACGCCATCAGGGCCTCGTTCTGGGTATAGCGCGTCGTGCCGTTCTCTTCGGCCGGCGTCTTCAAGAGGGATTGACCCCGTGGGGCCGCCGTATGACCGGCCACTCCGATCAATCCCAGGATCGGGACGGCCAAGATCAAGGCCAAGCTCGTTCTCTTCATTATGTCCCTCCTCAGGAGGGACGGTCCCCTGACCGGGGACGGTCCCATCCCTTCGACCCGGTCACTTCTTCTCGGCCGGTTCGGCGGCCGCGGCCCGTTCACACTTCAGCGACACGTCCTTGACCGCCCCGGCCCGCAGGACCTTGAACTTCATCTCGCCGCCGCAGCGCAGCTTGGCCAGCTCCATTCGCAGCTCGTTGATGTCGGTATAGGCCCGGCCGTCGACCGAAAGGACGATGTCGCCCTTTTCGAAGTCGGCCCGGCTCGACGCGCCCTCCGTCGGCTTGGCGTCGATGACCAGGTTCTCGAGGTTATCGACCTTCTTAAAGCCCAGCCCGATGTTCGGGAAGGCCGGCTTGTCCATGGTCGGCAGGCCGAAGACGTAATCACCGAGAGCGCGGGAGACCGGCAGATCTTTCTTCCCGGCCGGCATCTCCACGGCGATGACCGTCTTGAAAGGCTTCTTGGACATTTCATAGGCGCGCCGGTTGAGGCCGAGATTGTAGAGGAGGTGCCCCGAGCCGACGCAGACGACGACGCGCCGGCCCTCGGCCCCGGCCGCCCGGACCGCGTTCGCCCCCATGACCGTGTCCCAGGCCGACTGGCCCCGGTAGAGGCCCTCGAACATCATGTCCAATCCGGCGCCCCGCATGGCTTCCGGAATTTCGGAAGATTCGAAGACCGTCCGGATGAGCGTCCGGTGGTCCGCGTTCGTCGTGTCGGGCGGCCCGGGGAAGAACGCTTTCTCCACGTCCGAGAGGGCATCCCAGCCTCTCATCCGGATCTTGTTGATGACCTCGCGCGGGGCGTTCAGGGCATAGATCGGCAGCCGGTGCTCCCGGGCGAAGTCGAAGATCTTCTCGTAGTAGCCGAAGTTGAAGTTCCAGGTGACGTACCAGCGGATCTCGCGCAGGAACTCGTCCCTGGTCAGGATCCCGGCGGTCCACCTATTCAACGCCTCCTGCAGCGTCACCGGCACCATCTCGAGGCCGATGGCCAAATGAGGGTCCCGCTCATAGAGGCCCCGGATGACCTGGAGCTCGATCTCGTGCATGGCCATCGAGTTGTGGGTCTCGCCCACGTGGACGATCCGGGCGGCCAGCATCTCGTCGATCATCCGCTCGAAGCCGATCGGGCGCCCGGTCCGGCCGGCCAGGATGGCCCCGATCCCGAGGTCCATGACCTTGTCCTTGAGCGCCGGGTCCCCGATCTTGAGGGTCAGAGTGGGGTCGGGCTTTTCCGCCTTGGGCGCGGCCGGGGCCTTGTCCGGGGTCTGAGGCTGGGCCTGACCGGGCATCGTCTGCGTTTGGGCCATGAGGAAGGCCGCGCCCAGGAGCGTCAGGGCGACAACAAAGAACGGGACGGCGTGTTGGCGGAGCTTCATCGGGACCTCCTGCGGGAATTCCCGAGTATCATACCCGCGGCCTTTCCGGCCTGTCAACGCGAGAGAACTCCGCTAGTCTTCTTCTTCCGGCTTGACCCGGCCTTCCTTGACCGCCTCGGCGATGATCTTCTGCTGGATGTTCGCCGGCGCCTCCTCGTAGTGCGAGAACTCCATGAGGAAGGAGCCGCGGCCGCCGGTGATCGAGGTCAGGGTGGGCTCGAAATCGAGCATCTCCGACATCGGCACCTGGGCCTTGAGGACGCGCATAGTCCCCTTCTGCTCCATGCCCAGGACCCGGCCGCGCCGGCCGTTGAGATTGCCCATGATGTCGCCCATGTAGGCCTCGGGCGTGTAGATCTCGACGTTCATGACCGGCTCGAGCAGGGTCGGCTTGGCCTCGCGGATGCCCTTCTTGTAGGCCTTATTGGCCGCGATCTTGAAGGCGATGTCGGACGAATCGACATCGTGATACGACCCGTCATAGAGGATGGCCTTGAAATCGACCGTCGGATAGCCGGCCAGGACGCCCTTCTTGCGGGCCTCCTGGAGGCCTTTCTCGACCGAGGGGATAAAGTTACGAGGGATGGCCCCGCCGAAGACCTTGTCCTCGAACTCGAAGTCTCTGCCGCGAGGCAGCGGCTCGAACTTGACCCAGACGTCGCCGAACTGGCCGCGGCCGCCGGTCTGCTTCTTGTGGCGGCCCTGGACGTCGGACTTGCCCTTGATCGTCTCGAGGTAGGAGATCTTGGGCGGCTTGAGATCGACGTCGACATTGTAGCGCTTCTTCAGCCGCTCGGAGATGATGCGGACGTGGAGCTCGCCGTTGCCCGAGATGAGGAGCTGCGAGGTGTTGGGGTCGCGCTCGATGCGGACCGTCGGGTCCTCTTCGGTGATCCGGTGGGTGGCCTGAGAGATGCGGTCCTCGTCGGCCCGGGTCTTGGGCTCGATGGCGAAGGAGATCGACGGCAGCGGGAAGACGATCTCCGGCAGGAGGATGCCGGAGCCCTTGGCGCTCAGCGTGTCGCCGGTCGCGGTGACCTTGAGCTTGGCCGTGGCCACGATGTCGCCGGCCTTGGCCTGGCCCGCCGCGACCTGCTCCTTGCCCTGGAGGAAGAAGAGGCCGCCGAGCTTCTCGTCGGTGTCACGGCTGGCGTTGACCACGGTGCCGTCCGGGTTGACCCGGCCCGAGAAGACCCGCATGAGGGAGATCCGGCCCGTGTAAGGGTCGGAGATGGTCTTGAAGACGAAGGCGGCGAAGGGGCCCTCGGCCGAGGGCGGGAGGGTCGTCTCCTCGCCCTTGATCGCAGCCTTGACCGGTCCGGCCTCGACCGGGGAGGGCAGGTAGGCGATAACGCCCGTCGAGGAACGTCTGGGCCCCGATGTTGGCGGCGCCGGCCGTGGCGAAGACCGGGAAGACCTGGTGCTGGAGGATGCTCTTCTTGAGCCCGGCCTGGAACTCCTCGGGCGCGAGCTCGCCCTTCTCGAAGTACTTGTCCATGAGCTTATCGTCGGTCTCGGCCACGAGCTCGACGAGCTCCTTGTTGCGGTTCTCGACCTCGTCGGCGAGGTTGGCCGGGATAGCCCCTTCGCTCATCTTGCCGCTCTCGTCCTTCTCGAAGAAATAGGCCTTCTTGTGGACGACGTCGACGACCCCGGCGAAGTTCTTTTCTTCGCCGATCGGCAGCTCGACCGGCACGGCCTGGCGGCCGAAGAACTGGCGGACCGATTCGAGGGCCCGGCCGAAGTTGGCGTTCTCCCGGTCCATCTTGTTGATGACGATGAGGCGGGGCAAGCCGCGCTCCTCGATCATCTCCCAGACTTTTTCCGTCCCGACCTCGACCCCGGCCACGGCGTCGATCAGGACGGCGGCGCCGTCCACCGCCCGAAGCGCGGCCCGGGTGTCCCAGAGGAAGTTGCTGTAGCCGGGCGTGTCGATGATGTTGATCTTGTGGTCGGCCCATTCGCAGAAGCAAGGCGCGGCGTTGATCGAGATCTTGCGCTCGATCTCGTCGGGGTCGTAGTCCGTGACCGTGTTGCCCTTGTCGACCTTGGTCAGACGGCTGGTCGCCCCCGTGTCGAACAGGGCCGCGGCCGTCAGGGACGTCTTTCCGGAGGAACCGTGCCCGACCAGGGCGATATTCCTGATCTTCTCAGCGGAATAGTCTTTCATCCTCGAGCCTCCTGGGATTCTCGGAAGAACGGAATGGTTATTCTACCCAAAAAACCCTCCTGGCTCAAGAGGAAGACCTCGTTTTCCGTCTTTCTCCCTGGCCAGGCCCGGTCTCCGGGGCCCGGAAAGCTCCCCCTTGCATTCCCTGGCGGAGTGGTCTATCATCCCGGCGCAAGATGCAGATCCTACGGGCTGTTGACAAAAAGGTGAGGGAGGGAACATATGGACCGCCGGTCTGCAGATGCGCGCAAGGCGCGCCCTGAGAAACCGGGCCCCGAGGCCCCCGTGAGCGCCTCGGCCCAGGACCTGTTCGAGATCTATCTCCGCAGGGATTTCCTGGCCGGAAGCACCAGTCTGAAAAAAGCCCTCAACGGGCTCGAGCGGGACATCATCGTCCATGTCCTCGAGATGACGAAGGGCAACCAGAACAACGCGGCCAAGATCCTGGGCATCAAGCCGACGACCCTGCATTACAAGCTTCGCCGGCTCGGCGTCACCCGGGTCCATAGGGTCGATATGGAGATCCTGCCCGCGACGCCGCTGACCCCGGCCCTATCTCCGGAAGTTCCCTTTCGCCCCAAGAAGTGAGCGGCGGGCCACAGGGGGCTGCCCGGGTTGACGTCTTCCTCAGCGAAGCTCCAACTCCCGCGAGACGACCTCCTCGAGGTCCGGCGGCAGCGGCGACGCGAAGGTCAGACGCTCCTCCGTCCCAGGGTGGAGGAACGACAGGGTGTGGGCGTGGAGAAAGATCCGGGGGAACTCCCGCGGCTCGTGCTTTCGCCCGTAGACGGGGTCGCCGACGACCGGGTGCCCGGCCGCGGCTAAGTGGACGCGGATCTGATGGGTCCGGCCCGTCACCGGCTTGACCTCGAGCAGGGTCGTGTCCTTGAAGGCCCTCTGGACCTGAAAGAAGGTCTCGGCCTTTTTGGGGCTGTGGGTCCGCACGGACATCCTCGCACCTTCCTTGGGGTGCCGGCCGAGCGGCCAGCTCAGCTTGCCGCTCACGTCCGACATGCGGCCCCAGACCAAGGCCAGATAGGTCTTCCACGTCAGCCGGCGCTTGAACTGGTCGTGGAGAGAAGCATAGGCCCGCGGGGATCGGGCCGCGACCATGACCCCCGAGGTATCCTGGTCCAGGCGGTGGACGATGCCGGGGCGGTTCTCGTTGCCGACGGCGCCGATCTCCGGGAAATGATAGAGCAGGGCGTTGACCAGCGTTCCCGACGGGTGGCCCGGCCCCGGATGGACGACCAGGTGGGGCGGCTTGTCGATAACGATGACGTCGTCGTCGACGAAGATGAACTTGAGAGGGATGCACTGCGGGGCCAGGGCCGGCTCCGGCTCGGGGGGCTCGTAGGCGACATGGACACGGTCCCCCGGTTTGAGCTTGTAGCCGGCCTTCCGGGTGAAGGAGCCGACGCGGACGCCGCCGGCGTCGATGGCCTTGCGGACCTGGGCCCGGCTCAGCCCTTCGATCTTGTCGGCCAGAAAGACGTCGAGCCTGACGCGCGTTTCAACTTCAGGCCCGACGACGAGATCAACTGTCGGCACGCGCCCGCCGCTTGAGGACGACGAAGAGGACGGCCCCGCCGATGAGCCCCAACAGGCAGAAGAGCTGCGGCAGGCTCAGGCTGGCGAGGGGCGTCGCGCCCCGGATGAAGTAGACGCTGTCGCCGTGGTCGCCCCGGAAATACTCGGTGAAGAACCGGATGACCGAATAGTTGATGATGTAGAAGGCGAAGACCTGGCCGTCGAACTTCTTCTTCTTGAGGATGACGAAGAGGACCGCGAAGTTCAGGAAGTTGAGGGCCGCCTCGTAGAGCTGGACCGGATGGAGCGGAGTGCCCAGGTGGACGCCGGTGAGCTGTCCGGCGTACTGGTTGGTGAAGGTGACGGCCCAGGGCGCCGCGCATTCGCGGCCGTAGCAGCAGCCGGCGCTGAAGCAGCCGATCCGTCCGAAGCCGTGGCCGAGGGCCAGGGCCGGCCCGATGAGGTCGGCCGTCCGCCAGGTCGGGATCTTCTTGCGGTGGAAGTACCACAAGGCGTAGACCGTGCCGAAGGCCAGGCCGCCCTGAAAGACGCCCCCCGAGCGGGCCAGCGAAAAGAGCTCCTTGGGATAGCTGACATAATACGAGATGTTGCCGATGAAGAGCATCAGCTTGGCGCCGAGGAGCGAGACGATGATCGTATAGAAGGCGGCGTCCATGACCCGATTCGCGTCCATGCCGGCCTTCTTGGCCTGGGCGTAGATGAACCAGAGGCCGAGGGCGACCCCGACGGCCATGAGGAAGCCGTAAGTATGGATGGTCAGTGGGCCAATTTTCAAGAGGATGGGGAACATGCGGGTTTACTCCTGAAGAGGGCGACCAGCATCAGGCCGGCCCCGATGGTGATGCAGGAATCGGCCACGTTGAAGAACGGCCAGTGCGCCGTGCCGATGTAGAAATCGAGGAAATCGATGACATGGCCTCGGACGAGCCGGTCGAACTGGTTGCCCACCGCCCCGGCCATGATCAGCGTCAGGGCGACCTTCATCAGGGGGTCCGACGACGGCGTCTTGAAGAAGAAATAGGCCACGAAGGCCAGGGCGGCGACGGACGCGGCCGTCAGCAGGGCGAAGACGAGGGTATTATCGGTCTGCGAGAACGTGCCGAAGATGGCGCCCTTGTTATGGATGCGGGTGATGTTGAAGAAGCCGGGGATGACCGGGACGGACTTGTAGAGCTCGACCGACCGGGCGACAACGGCCTTGGTGGCCTGGTCGGCGAGGACGAGGAGGGCGGCGAGCAGGAGGTAGGGCGTGTTCTTGGTCATGATCGCATCGCCTGGACCGCCCGGCCGCAGCGCTCGCAGAACGTCGGGCACGCGGCCTCCGTCCCCACGCCGGTCGAATAGCTCCAGCAGCGCTCGCACTTGGCGCCGGCGGCCCTCGCCACCTCGATGGCGAGGTCCTCGCCCGAGATCGGCTCGACCGCGACCTGCGAAACGATCAGCAGCGCGGCCAGGTCGGCCTGACGCGACCGGAGGAACGGGGCGTCGGCGGCCGGGGCCTTGAGCGTGACGCGGGCCTCGAGCGAATTGCCGATGAGCTTCGATTCGCGGGCCTTCTCGAGCTCCTTGAGGGCCTTCTCGCGGACCGTGAGCAGGCGCTCCATATCGGCCGCGAAGCCGTCATTTGCCGATCTCAGCCAGTCCGAAGGTCCGGGGAACTCGCCCATATGGACGGACGGATCCTGGCCGTCGAAATGCGGGACGTGGGCCCAGGCCTCCTCGGCCGTGAATGACAGGATCGGGGCCAGGAGCAGGAGCGAATCGCGCAGGATCGTGAACATGGCCGTCTGGGCCGAGCGGCGCTCGGCCGAGGCCTTGGCCGAGCAGTAGGCGCGGTCCTTGACGACGTCGAGGTAGAAGGCGCTCAGGTCGACGGTGAAAAAATCGAGGATGTCGTGGACGATCGGGTGGAACTCATAAGCTTCGTAGGACCTGACGACCCGGGACCGGACCTCCTCGAACCGGTGCAGGATCCAACGGTCGAGGTCGAGAAGGTGGGGCTCGGCCACGGTATCGCGGGCCGGCACGAAGTCGGAAACGTTGCCGAGCAGGAACCGCCAGGTGTTGCGGATCTTGCGGTAGGCCTCGACCAGCCGCTGTTCGATCTCCGGGCCGAAGCGGGCGTCCTCCTTATAATTGAGCATGGCCGCCCAGAGCCGGACGATCTCGGCCCCGGAGCGCTTGCAGACCTCGCCGGGGTCGATGACGTTGCCCATCGACTTCGACATGGCCCTCCCCTGCTCGTCGAGGATGAAGCCGTGGGTGATGCAGGTCCGGAAGGGACTGGCCCCCTTGACGTCGACGCCGATGAGGAGCGAGCTGTTGAACCAGCCGCGGTGCTGATCGTGGCCCTCGATGTAGACGTCGGACGGCCAGGAATGGCCGGCCTCGCGTTCGAGGACGTTCTGGGACGAGCCGGACTCGAACCAGACGTCGAGGATGTTGAACTCCTTCTCGAACTCCGTCCCGGCGCACATCGGGCAGACCGTGCCGGGCGGGACGAGCGACGCGACATCGCGGACGAACCAAGCGTCCGAGCCCTCCCGCCCGAAGATCCCGGCGACGTGGCGGCAGACGGCGGCGTCGGCCAGCGGAGCGCCGCAGCCCCTGCACTTGAAGGCCGGGATGGGCACGCCCCAGGAGCGCTGGCGCGAGATGCACCAGTCGGGGCGGCCGGCGACCATGCCGTCGATCCGCTCGCGGCCCCATTCGGGGATCCAGGTCACGGCGGCGATGGCCTGGCGGGACTTTTGCCGAAGGCCGTGCTTGTCCATGGAGATGAACCACTGCTCGGTGGCCCGGAAAATGACCGGGTTCTTGCAGCGCCAGCAGTGCGGGTAGGAGTGCGTGATCTGGGTCTCTTTGAGGAGGGTCCCGTCGCGCTTCATGTCCGCCGTGATCCGGGCGTTGGCTGCGAAGACCTCGAGGCCGGCATAGCGCGGCACGTCGGGCGTGAAGCGGCCCTCGTCGTCGACGGGCGTGTAGATGTCGAGGCCATAGGACTGGCCGGTCATGTAATCGTCATAGCCGTGGCCAGGGGCGGTGTGGACGCAGCCGGTGCCGTCCTCGAGCGTGACATAATCGGCGAGGACGAAGACCGACTCCCGGTCGATGAACGGATGGCGGGCCTTGAGCCCCTCGAGCTCGCGGCCGGGAAAGCTGGCCAGGACCTTCGGAGACGGCCAGCCGAGCTCTTCGGCGACGACGGGAAGGAGCCGCTTGGCCAGGATGTAGACATCCCCGTCGACCTCGGCCGCGGCATACTCGTAGTCCGGGTGGAAGGCGATGGCCAGGTTGGCCGGGAGGGTCCATGGGGTGGTCGTCCAGATCACGACGTAGGCCTTGCGGCCGGCCAAGGCCGGGAATTTGGCTCCCAGGTCGGATAAGACCTCGAAGCGGACGTAGATCGACGGAGAGGTCTTGTCCTTATACTCGATCTCCGCCTCGGCCAGGGCGGTCCGGTCGTGAATGCACCAGTGGACGGGCCGCCTGCCTTTATAGACCTCGCCATGATCAAAGAAGCCGCCCAGGTATTCGAGGACCTTGGCCTCGTAGGCCGGGTGCATGGTCAAGTAGGGAGTATCCCAGGCCCCGATGACACCCAAGCGCTTGAACTCCCCGCGCTGGACGTCAATGAACTTCTCGGCGTAGTCCCGACAGGCCTTGCGGACGGACATGACCGGCATGTCCTTCTTCTTGCCGCCGAGCTGCCGGTCGACGTGGATCTCGATGGGCAGGCCGTGGCAGTCCCAGCCGGGGATATAGGGGGCATAATGGCCGAGCATCGAGCGGGACTTGACGATGAAATCCTTGAGGATCTTGTTCAGCGCCGTGCCCATATGGATGTGGCCGTTGGCATAGGGCGGGCCGTCGTGGAGGATGAACAGGGGGCGGCCTGAGGCGGCACGCTTCTCGAGGATCTTCTCGTAGAGGCGTTCGGCCTCCCACCTCTTGATCGTTTCCGGCTCCTTTTGGGCCAGGGAGGCCTTCATGGCGAACGCGGTCTGGGGCAGGTTGAGCGTCGCCTTCACTTCGGACTTATCGGCCATAATGGTCTCCGTCGAACGAATATAATGATCCATTATAGAACAAATTCCCCCATACCTCCAAAGGCCGTGATCGGAGCAGGCATGGACTAGAATGCCCGAGGGCATCCACCCTGCTACGCTCGGGGCATTCCTTCCGTCGGCCGCTCGCCGTCCCAGCGTGCCGGCTCGCTTCGCCTCCGGGCTTCGCTCTCCTCTCCCTTCGGTCGAGGAACCGTGCCCGCTCCGCCCTCCCACGGCCTCCTCCAGGAAAGCCCCTGCGCGGGGTGGATACCCTCGGGCGACCGGACAGACATTCGCGCCACCGTATTGGGCCGGCAATGCGAAAACGGGGGGGGAACTTGTTCAATATAGAGCGACCGGTGAGAGATCAGTGGTCGAGGATTATTTTTTTATATAATGGGCGCCGCGGGAGACCGGGTTGGCCAGGGCGGCCCGGGTGATCATCAAGGCCACCAGGATGCCATGGCGGAGCCCGACGAGCGCCGGCTCGACGCGGGCGGCCTGGTAGAATTTCTCGATGCGGTGGCTGAGGTATTCGAGGTCGGACTTGGCCCGGTCCAGGCGCTTGCGCGTCCGAATGACGCCGGCATAGTTCCACATGGTCGAGCGGATGGTCAGCCAATCCTGGTACACCAAGGCCGGGTCGACGGTCTCCTCGTCCTTCGGGTGGTACCAGCGGTGGATCTCGGAGGCCTTGTAAGGCCTCGAGTCGTCGAAGCGCACGGCGATGTCGTGGGCCGCCCGCGTGCCCCACACGAGACCCTCGAGAAGCGAGGTCGAAGCCAAGCGGTTGGCCCCGTGGACGCCGGTGCAGGCCACCTCGCCGACCGCATAGAGCCCGGGGAGCGAGGTCCGTCCCCAGCCGTCGGCCAGGACGCCGCCGCAGCAATAATGCGCCGCCGGGACGACCGGGATGGGCTGCTTGGTGATATCGACGCCGTCCTCGAGACACGTCCGGGTGATCGTCGGGAAGCGCTTGCGGATGAAGTCCGGCTTGGCGTAAGAGGCCAGGTCGAGGAGGACGTGATCGGTGTTCGTGACGATCATCTCCTCGTAGATGGCCCGGGACACTTCGTCTCGCGGCGCCAGGTCCCGCTGCGGGGTGTACTTCTCCATGAACGTCTGGCCGTCGCGCGTCTTCAGCTTGGCTCCCTCGCCGCGGACCGCCTCGGAGATCAGGAACCCGTCGCCCGACTCGCGCATGAAGACCGTGGGATGGAATTGGATGTACTCCATGTTGCCGATCCGGGCCCCGGCGCGCAAGGCCATGGCATAGCCCGAGCCGTCGGCGCCGGGCGGGTTGCAGGTATGGAGGAAGACCGAGCCGCAGCCGCCCGTGGCCAGCACGGTGAATGGGGCGAAGATCCGCGCCACCGCCCCCGTGGCGTTCTCGAGGACATAGGCCCCGATCGCCTGGGGCTGCCGATAGTACGCGACGGGGTTCTTGGAATGGTGCGGCACGGTCAGCAGATCGACGGCCGTCCGGCCCGCGAGGAGGGTCACGCGAGGGTGCTTCTTGAGCGCCCGCAGGAACCGGTCCTCGATCGTCCGGCCCGTGGCGTCCTCGACGTGGAGGATGCGTCGCCGCGAGTGCCCGGCTTCGAGGGCATAATCGAGGCTCTCGGGCGAGCTGCGGGTGAAGGGGATCCTGAGCTTGTCGATGAGCGTTTCCTGGACCAGGCGCGGGCCGTCCGCGACCAGGATATCCACGGCCAGAGGGTCGCCGACCCCGTCGCCCGCCTCGAGGATGTCGCGCTTGAGCAGCTCGGGCTGGTCGTCGGGCGCGAACGAGACGATGCCGCCTTGGGCGTAATAAGTGTTGGATTCCTCGGGCCGGGCGTCCTTGGTGATGACCACGACCTCCAGACCGGCGTCGGCAGCCTCGAGGGCCGCGGCCGCTCCGGCGATGCCGCAGCCGACGATCAGGACATCGGCACGGATGTCGAGGGCGCTCATCGCGGCCTCACCGGACGAAGTCCATGCTGATGTCGACGGCCCTGGCCGAGTGGGTCAGGGCCCCGACCGAAATGTAATCGACCCCGGTCTCGGCCACGGCCCGGACGCGGTCGAGGCTCATGTTGCCGGAGGCCTCGAGGGGCACGCGCCCTCCGGCCAGGGCCACGGCCTGGCTCATCGTTTCGAGCGGCATGTTGTCGAGCATGATCCAATCGGCCCCGGCCGCGAGGGCCTCGCGGACCTGGAGGAGGCTGTCCGCCTCGACCTCGATCTTGGTGCCCGGCCGGACCTTGGCCCGGGCCCGGCTCACGGCCTCGGCCA
>CAWECI010000028.1:0-32156 GCA_963807525.1 Candidatus Aminicenantota bacterium
TTGTCCTGCAGGATGGTCGAGTTGAAGCTCAGGTACATCGCGGCGGTCTGGGCGTCGGATGGCTGCAGGCTGATGGCCGGTATCTCGGATTCGGGGGGAAGATCCGCCCGCACCTGGTTCACGCGCGTGCTGATGTCGGCCAGGGCCTTGGCGCCGTCGAAGTTGAGCTTCAGGCGGACGCTGATGGTCGACAGGCCCTGCACGCTCTGCGATTCGATGTAGTCGATGCCGTCGGCGGCGGCGATGGCCTGCTCCAGCGGGGTGGTGACGAAGCCGCGCACCAGGTCCGCGCTGGCGCCCACATAGACCGTGGTCACCACGATGCTGGCCGCCTCCAGCTTGGGGTACTGGCGGAGCCTACGGTTTGATTCATTTTATTCGAATCGAGGCCAGTTGTCCATCGGGGAACGGGGCGCTAACTGCATGTTGACAGGCATGGGAAACGGTCCGTATAATACCCCGCGGTGGAACTCCATCGGCTAAGAGGTGCGACCATGAGACCTAAACCCTTGTTTTCTGCGGGTCTTGTCCTCATCCTCGCCGGCCTGATCGTCCTGATCCCGGGGCGGCCGTTCGCCCAGGAGATCCAGGAATCGCAGATCAAGAAGGCGAAGATCTTCGAAGAGACCTATCAGCTGATCAACGAGTCGGACCTCAACTGCTCCTTCTACATGCACGAAGAGGGCAAGCTTCTGCCGGACATCCGGATCATCGGCGCGGAGCGGCAGAACGAAAAGAGCCATTTCGAGGACGGCGACCTGATCTACCTCAACAAGGGGGCCGCCGACGGCCTGGAGATGGGCCAGCTGTTCATGACGGTCGGCCTGCGGGCCAAGGTCGAGAAGATCGGCACGGTCATGGAACGGCACGGCCGGGCCCGGATCGTCCGCCTGGACGACCGGATGTCCTCGGCCCGCGTCGAGAAGGGCTGCGGCCGGATCCTCGTCGGCGATTTCCTCATCCCGTTCGAGGAGGAGCAGGGCGAGATCGGCAAGGACCGCGGCTTCGGGGACATGGATCCCAACGCCAGCAAGCACGGCCAAGTCATCTATATCGAGAACGATTTTCACATCTCGGGCTCGGGCCAGTGGGCCCTGATCAACATGGGCCGGCAGCACTGCGTGCAGATCGGCGACCAGCTCAACGTTTTCCATCAGGCGGCCCCCGGCCTGCCGCGGGAGGCCTTCGCCAGCGCCATCATCATCGACGTCCGCGGCGCGACCTCGACGATCAAGATCCTGAGCGCCCGCGACGCCGTCGATATCGGCGCCGAGGTCCAGATCAACTCCGCCCGCTGAGGGGTCATCAGGGGGACATTACTTCGTCGTGCGTGTCCGCCTAAATTGCTCGCCTTATAGGCCATCCTGATGACGCCCCTCGGCCACGCTCAGGGAACAAGATCCCATTTTCTTTGACGCCTCGCGCTCCGGTGTGTAGGTTCAGATACATTAGTGACACCTCTGGGCTAAGATATGAGGCACTATGCATCTGCGACCCAACCAGAGGTATGGCTCCCTGATCCCTGGCTCCGAGTACATCCGGTCTCAGGTTGAGCGGGCAACGGTCTCGGAAGACGCCCGCAAACGGCTTCGGTGGATGGATTATTACGCCAAGACCCGGAACGCCAGGCTGACCTGCCGCCACTTCGATATCAGTCCGCAGACCTTCTACCGGTGGAAGAACCGGTACGATCCAGGGGATCTGACGACGCTGGAGGAGGGGTCCCGGCGGCCGCACGGGGTGCGCCGGCCTGAGACGTCCGAGAGTGTCGTGAAGGCGATCTTGGAGAAGCGCCAGCAGTACCCCCGTTGGGGGAAGGCAAAGCTGGCCGTGCTACTGAGCCGGGAAGGGATCCAGGTCTCAGCCTCGACCGTGGGTCGGGTCATGGGGCGGATGAAGGCCCGCGGGGTGTTGGTCGAGCCGGAGAACGTTCGCCAGGCCAAGCTGGCCCGGAAGCGTCGTCGGAGGCCTCGGTACGCCGTCCGCAAGCCGAAGGGCTATCTGGTCGAAGCGCCGGGCGACCTGGTTCAGGTTGATACACTTCAGGTTCGGATCTTACCCAACGAAGTGAGGTTCCAGTTCAGCGCCTGGGATAGAGTCAGCCGGCGGGGCGGCTTCCGGGTCTACCGCCGGCAGACGAGCACCGCCGCCGCCAACTTCCTCCATTATCTCCGAAAGAAGTTTCCTTTTAAGATCCGGGCCATCCAGATCGACGGAGGCTCGGAGTTTATGGACCAGTTCGAAGAGGCCTGTCGGGCCCAGGAGATCCTGCTGTTCGTCAACCGTCCAAACCAGCCTAAACAGAACGGCGGCGTGGAACAGACGAACCGAACCAGCCGGGAGGAGTTTTATGAGGTCGAAGATTTGACCCCTGTTCCGGTTGACACTGTCCCCTGATTCTGCTAGTTTAAGGCGTGCTGTCCCTCGGGAGAGGGCCGAGCGGGCGGGCGTAGTTCAGTGGTAGAACGTCTGCTTGCCATGCAGAAGGTCGTGGGTTCAAGTCCCATCGCCCGCTCCAACAGCTCCACCGCCTCCATGACGAACCTGGCGCGGTACCCAAGTGGCTAAGGGAGAGGTCTGCAAAACCTCTATCCGTCGGTTCGAGTCCGACCCGCGCCTCCATCCTCCTCTTCCGGCCCCGAAAAAGCCTTCGTTGACACTCTGCCGGCCTTGACATATCATGGGGGGCACCTGAGCGGGGAGGAGGGTCCATGGACATCGTCAAGAGAATCGAAGGGATCCTCTTAAGGCCCCAAGAGGAGTGGCTCCGGATCAAGTCCGAGCCCACGACGACGGCCCGGCTCTTCCGCTCCTACATCCTCCTGCTGGCCGCCATCCCCGCCGTTTTTCAATTGCTGGAAAGGGTCCTGATCGAGAAGCTCCCGATGGTCGGGCACTGGCCCGTGGGACGGGCCCTCATCAGCGCGGTGGTCAGCTATGTTCTCGACCTGGCCACGATCTACGTTTTCGCTCTGGTCATCGACGAGCTGGCCCCGACCTTCGCCTCGGTCAAGAACATGACCGGCGCGCTCAAGCTTGCGGCTTACAGTATGACTCCCGTCTGGCTGGCTGGCGTCTTTAGCATCATCCCCCGATTTTGGGCCCCGGGCATCATCGCCGGCCTCTATGGGTTCTTCCTTCTGTACCTGGGCTTTGATGCGCCTCTGATGGAAACGCCGAAGAAACGGGTCTTCGGCTATGTGGCCCTGGCCGTCGTCGTGATCATCGTCCTCAATTTTGTCAGCTGGCTCATCAAGACGGCGTTCGCCGTCCGGTCGATGTAGCCTTGGCCCTCGCCGGGACCGCGGCCTCCCATTCCCTCAGCCGATTCCCAGCTCCTCGACGATCCGGAGGAAAGCCTCGTTCGGCGAGGCGGCGCCGGTGATGGGGCGCCCGATGACCAGGTAATCCGCGCCCTTGGCCACGGCCTCGGCCGGGGTCATGATCCTCTTCTGGTCCTGCGCGGCCGCCCAGACGGGCCGGATCCCCGGCGTGACGATGAGAAGCTCCCGGCCGTATTCCTTCCGCAGGATCTCGATCTCCTGAGGCGAGCAGACGACGCCGTCCAGGCCCGCGGCCTTGGCCAGCCCGGCCAGGCGGAGGACCTGGGAGGCGACGTCCGAGCCCATGCCCACGTCCTCGAGATCCGGGCCTTTGAGACTGGTCAGGATCGTGACGCCGAGAAGGATGGGTTTGGGGCCCTGGCCCGATTCGACCGCCGCCCGGGCCGCCTCGGCCGCCTTGGCCATCATCTCCCGTCCGCCCGAGGCGTGGATGGTCATCATCTGGACGCCGTGCTTGAAGGCCGAGCGGACCGCGCCGGCCACGGTGTTGGGGATGTCGTGGAGCTTGAGATCGAGGAAGATGTCCTTGCGCAGGGCCTTGAGCTTGCGGAACAGGGCCGGGCCCTCGGCGGTGAACAGCTCGAGCCCGACCTTGAAGGTCCGGGCGTCCTTGAGCCGGCTGACGAGGGCGATGCCGTCCTCTTTCGTCTGGACGTCGAGGGCGATGATGATGCGGTCGGCGTTCGAAACGGTCATGGGGAGGTCCTTTCGTTGGTTCAGGTCGTCTTGAGCGTGCCGATGACCTCGCGGACGGCCGCGACGCCGTGGGCCCGGCACCAGGCCTCGATCCCGGCGATGACCCGGACGGCCGCATCGGGATCGACGAAGCTGGCCGTCCCGACCTCGACGGCGGCGGCCCCGGCCATCAGGAACTCGAGCGCGTCGGTTCCGGTCATGATGCCGCCCATGCCGATGACCGGCACCCTGAGGCGGGCGGCGACCTGGTGGACCATGCGCAGGGCGATGGGCTTGATGGCCGGCCCGCTCAGCCCGCCATAGACGTTGCCGAGCTTGGGCCGGCGCGTCTCCAGATCGACGGCCATGGCCAGGAACGTGTTGACCAGCGCCACCGCGTCCGTTCCCGCCGCCTCGGCCGCTTGGGCGATCTCGACGATGCTGGTGACGTTGGGCGAGAGCTTGGTGATGACCGGCCGGCGGCTGGCGGCCTTGATCCGCCGGACCAGGTCGAAGGTCGTTTGCGGTTCCAGGGCCGGGCAGGCCCCTTCCTTTTTGACGTTGGGGCAGGAGATGTTGAGCTCGTAGGCGGCGATGCCGTCCTGCCGGTCGAGGAACTCGATGACCCGGGCGTACTCATCGTCGTCGGCGCCGCAGACGTTGACGATGAGGGCGGTGCCGATCGCCCGGAGCTTGGGCAGGACCTGGCGGGCGAAGGCCTCGACGCCGACGCCCTGGAGCCCGATGGCGTTGATCAGGCCGCTCGCGGTCTCGACCAGCCGAGGCGGGGGATTGCCCTCGCGCGGCCCGTAATAGAGGCCCTTGACGACGATGCCGCCGAGCCGGCGCAGGTCCAGGTAGGGCTCGAACTCGAGGCCGTAGCCGAACGTGCCGCTGGCGGTCAGGACCGGATTGCGGAGCTTCAAGAACCCGAGGTCCACGCCGAGATCGACCGGCCTCGCCGTCACGGCCATAGGATGCGCTCCCCGGGGAAGACCGGGCCTTCCTCGCAGATCTTGACCCAGCCGTCGCCGCTCTCGGTCTTGATCCTGTGGACGCAGCCCCAGCAGGCGCCGATGCCGCAGCCCATGGTGGACTCGAGGGAGAACTCGGCCGGGACGCCGTGCTGGGCGGCGATCGCGGCCAGGGCCTTCATCATCGGGTCGGGCCCGCAGGCGTAGATCATGGCCGGCTTGTCCTTTTCGAGCTCGAGTGCGGCCAGCTCGGTGACGAGGCCGGTAAAGCCGAAGCTGCCGTCGTCGGTCGAGCAGAGGAAATCGATCCCCGCGGCCTCGAACCGTTGCCGCAGGGGGATGTCGGCCAGGCAGCGCCCGCCGTAAAGGACCAGGGGGCGCATCCCCGCCCGGCCGAGCTCGCGGGCCAGGAAATAGAGCGGGGCGATGCCCCGGCCGCCGCCGACGAGATAGGCCGTCCGGCCCGACGCGCCGGCGGGGATGGTGAAGCCCCGGCCGAGAGGGCCGATGAGATCGATCGGATCGCCGCGCTTTTTCCGGGACAGGATCTCCGTGCCCTGGCCGGCGACCTTGAAAAAGAGCTCGAGCCCGACCTCATTGGCGTTATGGATGCCGAGCGGGCGGCGGAGAAGGGGAAATCCTCCGTCGGCCACCTTGACCATGACGAATTGCCCGGGGCGGGCCGTTCGCCCGATCTCCGGCGCCTCGACCACGAAGTGAAAGAAATCGCCCCAGATCTGGACATCCCCGAGGCGGGCGTGGCGCTCGATCGTCATGACGGTTCCGGGCCTCTTTTCGCCCCCCTAAACTAGCAGAAAGATCCCCCAATTGGCAATCAGAAAATTCGGCCCTGACGGGCTCGGGCGCCTTGACGCACCGGGGAAAAGGACTATGATATTTGCGTCATCCGATGAGGACCTCCAGGCTCGCTCTTCTGGCCGTTCTTTCCCTCCTCGGCCTGTCCCCTTGGGCTCTCGGCCAGGACTCCCATTACTGGACCAACCAGTACGGCTCGCGGGCCACCCTCCTCGGCGGCGCCGTCATCGGCAGCGTCCTCGACCTGTCGGGGACCTATTACAACCCGGGCGGCATGAGCCTGATCGAGGCACCGCAGAAGATCATGGCCGCGAGCGTGCTCCGCTATCCCCGGGTCACGCTGGCCGGGACGCAGCCGGGCAGCGTGCCGCTTAACAGCTACAATCTCGGGCCGGCGCCCATCTTGCTGGCCGGGACCATCCGCATCCGCGGCCTCCACGATCACTGGTTCGGGTACTCTTACGTCGCCCGGCAGTCGTTCAAGCTCGGACTCTCGACTTCGGCGGCGGGAACGGCCGATGTCCTGCCCGCTTATGCCGGCCTCGAGGATTACGTCACGCAGTTCAGGCTCGACGAGAAGCTCTCCGAGGCCTGGTTCGGGCTGACCTGGTCCTACAAGGTCTCGAAACACGTCGGGATCGGCGTCACCCAATATATCGCTTACCGCACCCATCAAGCCAACGTTCAAGAACTGGCCGAAGCCCAGAACGACGGGCACAGCCTGGGGACCGCCCTCGGCACCCGCCAGTATTACTATTATCATGTCCGCGCTATTTGGAAGGTCGGCCTGGCCTGCGATTTCCAGACCCTAACCCTGGGTCTGACCCTGACCTCGCCCAGTCTGGCTATCGCCGGCCGGGGCGCATCGGGCGTCAACTCGTCCCTGGCGGGGTTGGACATGACCGGCGACAAGGTGGCGGACGACTATCTGGCCGCGAATTATCAGGACCATTTGCCCGTGACCTACGCGACCCCGTTCTCGCTCGCGGCCGGGGTGACCTTCAAGATCCAGAAGGTGCGGCTCTACGGGAGCGCGGAATGGTTCGCCGGGGTCCGGCCTTACACGGTCATCGATGCGGTGCCCTTCGCCGCCCAATCGACGGGCGAGGTCCTGTCGACCGACGTGACCCAGGAACTCGAGTCGGTCTTGAACTGGGGTGTCGGGGTCGAATGGTTCTATTCATCTCGCTTCAAGGGCTACGCCAGCTTCACGACCGACCTTTCGGCGAAGAAGCCCGGGACGGAGACGAACCTCGCGCTGACGGACTGGGACATCGTCCATCTGGTCACAGGCGGGGAGTTCCTGATCAAGAAATCTTCGCTCACGGTCGGTGCCGGCGTTTCCTTCGGCGGCCGGGAGGTGGGCGAGCATCCGGACATCCTGACCCGGAGCGGTCTCGGGGCGGTCTGGGACCCCTTCGCGAACCTGAGGTTCCGCTACGTCTGTTACAAGCTGATCGTCGGTTTCGCCATCTGATAAAAAATGGGGACGTTTCTATTTTTTATTTTAATGGTTGAATCCTGGATGAAATTAAAAAATAGAAACGTCCCCATTTTTTAAGCGTTGCGCCTGGGCCGCTAAATTTCCTATAATGACCCCTAACTGCTCTCCACGGAGGACTCAGCCATGAACGTTTCCCAGCGCGGGCGCGACATCCAGGCCTCTCCGATCCGCAAGCTCAAGCCCTATGCCGACGCGGCCAAGGCCAAGGGGATCAAGGTCTTCCATCATCAACATCGGCGACCCCGACATCCCCATGCCGGGGCCGGTCCTGGAGACGTTCCGCAACTGGACTCAGCCCGTGTTGGCCTACGGACCGGCTCAAGGCTTCCTCGAGCTGCGCCAGGCCGTGACCCGCTATTTCGGGAACTACAACATCCCGCTCGATCCCGACGAGGTCCTGATCACGACCGGCGGCTCCGAGGCCATCCACTTCACCTTCTCGGTCCTCGGCGACGTCGGCGACGAGATCATCATCCCCGAGCCCTATTACACGAACTACAACGGCTATGCCGCCTTCGCCGGATTGAAGATCGTGCCCCTGCCCCTGAGCGTCGACAATGGCTTTCGCCTGCCGCCGGCGGCCGCGATCGAGGCCCTGATAACGCCCCGGACCAAGGCCATCCTGCTGTGCTCGCCGAACAACCCGACCGGGACGGTCTACACGCCCGAGGAGCTCGACCGCGTCGTCGGGCTGGTCAAGAAGCACGATCTCTTCCTCGTCGGCGACGAGGTCTACAAGGAGTTCATCTACGACGGCCTCAAGCACAAGAGCATCCTCGAATACCCCGACATCAAGGACCGCGTCGTCGTCGTCGACAGCATCTCCAAGCGCTTCAGCTGCTGCGGCGCCCGGATCGGCATGATCATTACCCGGAACAAGGACGTCTACGCGGCGGCCCTCAAGTTCGCCCAGGCCCGGCTCTGCCCGCCGTCGGTCGAGCAGATGGCCGCCCTGGCCGCCTACAACATGCCGATGAGCTATTTCCAGGGGGTGCGGGACGAATACGACCGGCGCCGCAACGTCCTCTATGACGGCCTGAAGGACATCCCGGGCATCGTCATCCGCAAGCCCCAGGGCGCCTTCTACGTCATCATCCGCCTGCCGGTCAAGGACATCGAGCACTTCGCCGTCTGGCTGCTGTCGGAGTTCTCGCTCGACGGCAAGACGGTCATGATCGCCCCGGCGCCGGGCTTCTATTCGACGCCGAGCCTGGGCACGGACGAGTGCCGCATCGCCTACGTCATCAACGTGCGATGAGCTGCGCGAGGCCATCCGCGTCTTCAAGGCCGGCCTCGCCAAGTACCTGGCCGTCCACGGCTGAGGCGGCCGCGCCATGCGCGAAGGTTGGCGGGTCCTGCGGCAGGCCCTGGCCCTTGTCGCGTTGAGCGTTCTCGTCGCCGCGATCATCCATTTCCCCCTCCTCAAGAGGTTGGCCCGAGGCGAATTCCGGGACACGCTCGTTCAGGCCGCCGAGTATCCCGGGCTTCGCCTGATCACGACCGCCGAAGGGGAGGACCTCTGGCGGGGGGGCGAGGCGGTCTTTGTCGATGCCCGCCGGAGCCCGGCCTACGACCAGGGTCACGTCCCGGCCGCCCGGAGCGCCCCCGTGGCCGAGGCCGAAAAGACGCTGCCCCAGGCGCTCGTGGATCTGCGGCGCGGCCAGCTTGTCGTCGTGTATTGCGAAGGCGGAGATTGCCAATCGAGCCTTCTCCTGGCCAAGCGGCTCCATGATGAAGGATTCCAGGATATCCGGGTCATGACCGGGGGGTTCGACGAATGGACCAAGGCCGGCCTGCCGGTGGAGAAGGGACATGGTCAGGAATAAGGCCGTCCTCATCGCCTTCAGGCTCGTCCTCGGCGCCCTGTTCGTTTACGCGGGCGCCGTCAAGGCGGCCGCGCCCCTCGGCTTCGCCCAGAACATCCGCAATTATCAGATCGTCGGGCCCTCGCTGTCGTTGGCCGTCGCGATCGTCCTGCCCTGGCTCGAGATCCTGGCCGGGGCTTTCCTCATCCTCGGCGCCTGGAAGCGCGGCGCGGCCTTGATCGTCTCGGGTCTCTTGGTCTTCTTCATCGCCCTGACCATCGTGACGATGGTCCGCGGGCTCGACATCGAGTGCGGCTGCTTCGGGGCCGTCGACCGCAAGGCCGGCCTGAGCGTCATCCTCGAGGACCTGGCGATGCTCTATCTGGGCCTGTGCGTGCTGATCAAGAAAGAAGGCACCGGGTCTACGCGGATTACGCGCCTTCAGATATCGCGCGTAATGCGTAGACCCGGTGCCTTCTGTGGCTCCCGGGACAGTCCCTTCTAGGACTAGCGCTGGCCAGTCGGTTCCGCATTGAAATCATCGGAGAATCCCTGTATATTTACATAAATATTTCCATGATCAGGAGATGACCGATGGCTAAGAAATACGTGTATTTCTTCGGGGCCGGCGCCGCCGAAGGCAATATGAAGATGAAGGACATCCTCGGCGGCAAGGGCGCCAACCTGGCCGAGATGGCCGGGATCGGCCTGCCCGTGCCGCCCGGGTTCACGATCTCGACCGAGGTCTGCGCCCTTTACTACAAGAACCGCCAGCGCGTCCCCGAGTCCGTCCATATCGAGGTCGAGAAGAATCTCAAGAAGCTCGAGAAGTCGGTCGGCCAGGCGTTCGGCGACCCCAAGAGCCCACTCCTCGTCTCCGTCCGCTCGGGCGCCCGGGCCTCCATGCCGGGTATGATGGACACCATCCTCAACCTCGGCCTCAACGACAAGACCGCCGCGACCCTGGCGGCCAAGACCCGCAACGAGCGCTTCGTCTACGACTCCTACCGCCGCTTCGTCCAGATGTACGGCGACGTCGTCCTCGGGCTCAAGCCCGTCCACAAGGACGATATCGATCCCTTCGAGGAGATCATCGAGAAGAAGAAGCACGAGCGCGGCGTCAAGGCCGATACCGACCTCTCTGCCGCCGACCTCAAGGACCTCGTCGCCCGGTTCAAGGCCGCCATCAAGGCCAAAACCGGCCAGGAATTCCCCGACGACCCCAAGAAGCAGCTCTGGGGCGCGATCGGCGCCGTCTTCGGCTCCTGGATGAACGAGCGGGCCATCGCCTACCGCAAGCTCTACGACATCCCCGAGGCCTGGGGCACGGCCGTCAACGTCCAGCTCATGGTCTTTGGCAACATGGGGAACGACTCCGGCACCGGCGTCGCTTTCACCCGCGACGCGGCCACCGGCGAGAACGTCTTTTACGGCGAATACCTGATGAATGCCCAGGGCGAGGACGTCGTGGCCGGCATCCGCACGCCCAAGCCCATCTCCGAGCTCAAGAAGGACGATCCCAAGGCCTACGCCCAGCTGGAGAAGATCCGCCACACCCTCGAGAAGCACTACGCCGACATGATGGACATCGAGTTCACCATCCAGCAGGGGAAGCTTTATATGCTCCAGTGCCGGGTCGGGAAGCGCACCGCCTTCGCGGCCATCCGGATCGCTGTCGACATGGTCGGCGAGAAGCTCATCAGCGAGAAAGAGGCCCTGTCGCGGATCGAGCCCGACCAGCTCAACCAGCTCCTGCGGCCGATCTTCGACCACGCCGAGAAGGACGCGGCCATCAAGGCCGGCCGGCTCCTGGCTAAAGGCCTCAACGCCGGTCCCGGCGCGGCCACCGGCCGGGTCGTCTTCAACTCCGTCGACGCCGAAGCCTGGGGCAAGCGCGGCGAGAAGGTCATCCTGACCCGCATCGAGACCTCGCCTGAGGACATCAAGGGCATGAACGCCGCGGAAGGCATCCTGACCGCCCGCGGCGGCATGACCTCCCACGCCGCCTTGGTCGCCCGGCAGATGGGCCGTGTCTGCGTCGCCGGCTGCGGCGAGCTCGTCATCGATTACGGCGCCCACACGATGACCGTCCGCGGCAAAGCCGTCAAGGAGGGGGACTGGATCTCGATCGACGGCACGACCGGCGAGGTCATCGAGGGCAAGATCGACACCCGGCCGTCGGAGGTGCTGCAGGTCCTGATCGAAAAGACCCTGGCGCCCGCCCAAGCGCCCGTCTATAAGACCTTCGCCAAGGTCATGGCTTGGGCCGACAAGTACCGGACCCTCAAGATCCGGACCAACGCCGACCAGCCCGACCAATCCGCCAACGCCGTGGCCTTCGGGGCCGAGGGCATCGGCCTCTGCCGGACCGAGCACATGTTCTTCGGCGAGGGCAAGATCGGCCCGATGCGGGAGATGATCCTGGCCGACACGCTCGAGCAGCGGAAGGCGGCCCTGGCCAAGCTCCTGCCGCTCCAGCGCAAGGACTTCGAGGGCATTTTCGAGGTCATGGCCGGACGGCCGGTGACCATCCGGACGATCGACCCGCCGCTCCACGAGTTCCTGCCCCACGAGGAAAAGGGCCAGCGCGAGATCGCCGCGCAGATGGGCATCCCCTACGAGAAGGTCCGCGAGCGCGTCCACTCCCTGGCCGAGTTCAACCCCATGCTCGGCTTCCGCGGCTGCCGCCTGGGCATCGTCTACCCCGAGATCACCGAGATGCAGGCCCGGGCCATCTTCGAGGCCGCCGCGTCCCTGAAGAAGAGGAAGCTCGCGGTCGTGCCCGAGGTCATGATCCCGCTCGTCGGCCACGTCAAGGAGCTCCAGAACCAGGAGAAGATCGTTCGGGCCACGGCCGAGGCGGTCATGAAGGAGCAGGGCGTCACGTTCGACTATCTCGTTGGGACCATGATCGAGATCCCGCGCGGGGCCATCACCGCCGACGAGATCGCCACCGTGGCCGAGTTCTTCAGCTTCGGCACGAACGACCTGACCCAGACGACGCTCGGCGTCAGCCGCGACGATGCCGCCCGCTTCCTCCGCCCCTACGTCGAGATGGAGATCTACCCCAAGGACCCGTTCGAGGTCCTCGACCGCGACGGCGTCGGCCAGCTTATGCGCATGGCCGTCGAAAGGGGCCGGGCGACGCGCCCGACGATCAAGCTCGGCATCTGCGGCGAGCACGGCGGCGAGCCCTCCTCGATCGAGTTCTGCCACCTCATCGGCCTGGACTACGTCAGCTGCTCGCCGTTCCGGGTGCCCATCGCCCGGCTGGCGGCGGCCCGGGCAGCCATTTTGAATGCACCCAAGCCGGCGGGCAAGAAGCCGGCTAAAAGGGCCGCCACTGGGTCGCCCACGAAGGCCCCCAGGGCTAAGAAGCGGGTCAGAAATAGCTGATAGTTTTTTCGGGCTGATCTTTCGATTTGCGGGAAGCCCTCTCGAGGCGGCGAGGGAATTTGCCTCGAAGATCCCCGTCCGTGGAGAGGGGACCCGCGTAGCGGGGGGAACCGGACGACTGGTTCCCGGGGGTCGGGGAGCTAGAGGCAATTCCCGAGCAAAGCCGGAGAGAGGGACCTCCCGAAATCCGGAGAAGGCCTTTTTTCAGCCCTGGTTTTCTGATATCTTGAAGTCCGCATGGGCGATCTCCTGAACCTCGTCAAAGTGCTCATCGGCAAGCGCTTCCCGTTCCAGCTTATCTACAGCAACGAATATTGGATGGTCGAGTCCGGCAAGCACGTCTTTCCGCTCCAGAAGTACCGGCTCGTCTATGAGAACCTGCTGGCCATGGGGGCCAAGAAGGAGAACTTCCTCCGGCCCCGGCTGGCCGCCGACGAGGACGTCCTGCTCGTCCACACCCCCCGCTATCTCAAGCACGTCAAGACGGGCGGCCTGAGCGTCGCCGAGCTCAAGGCCCTGGAGATCCGCTACTCGCCCGAGATCGTCCGCTTCGCCCTCCTGTCCGTCGGCGGGACCATCCTCACCGCCCGGAAAGCCATCGAATCCGGGTTGGCCGTCCACATCGGCGGCGGCTTCCACCACGCCTTCCCCGATCACGGCGAGGGCTTCTGCCTGCTCAACGACGTCGCCGTGGCCGCCCGCAAAGTCATCCACGATAGGCTTGTGGACCGGGTCATGATCGTCGATTGCGACCTTCATCAGGGCAACGGGACGGCGGCGGCCCTGGCCGGCCACACGGAGATCTTCACCCTGTCCATCCATCAGATGGACATCTACCCCAAGGAGAAAGCCAAGAGCACCGTCGACATCGGGCTCTGGGCCGGTGACGGCGACGCCAAGTACCTGGCCGAGCTCAAGGCCCGCATCCCCAAGGTTTACAGGGAGTTCCGGCCGGACCTCATTATCTATCTCGCCGGCGCCGATCCCTACGAGAAAGACCAGCTGGGCGGCTTGGCCCTGACTAAAGCGGGATTAAAGGACCGGGACAAGCTGGTCATCGAGAGCGCGCGAAGCCTGGCCATCCCGGTGGCCGTCGTTCTGGCCGGCGGCTACGCGCTCGACATCAAGGACACGGTGGATATCCACCTGAACACGGTCCGTATCGCCCAGCGCGTGCAAAGGATCTATCCCGCAGCGCCTTCGGAGCTGGCAGGCGTCAAACGCCCGGCCTGAGGGCGCCTCGATCTTTCATCAGAACGTTGGGTTTCCCCCAAGGACAAGAAGAGCCAAAGCCGACGTTCTTGTGACCAGTCCCGGCTAGTCCTGAAGGAAAATGTGGCCGAAGACCTTGGCGTCGCCGACCATGTTCTCGATGATGCAGTACTCGTTCGGCTGGTGAGCCGTCTCGTCGAGCCTGGACCAGCAGGCGGCGGGGATGCCGGCCCGGCGGAAGATGGCGGCCACGGTGCCGCCGCCGATGCCCATGGCCTTGGCGTTCTTCTTGTAGACGGCCCGGACCGCCTTTTGGAGTGCGACGACGACGGGGGCCTGGACGGGGGTCGGCGGCGCCGCCGGGGCCTTCTGCACGATCTCGATGCGGATCTTGACCTTGAGCTTCTGCTCGATCTTGGCGGCGATCGCCCGGATGGTCCTTTCGACGTCCTGGACCTTGATCTTGGGCAGGACGCGCATGTCGGTATAGAACACGTCCTCCCCGGGGATGGTGTTGACGTTGGGGACGTTGGCCTCTTTCTTGGTGGGTTCGAAGGTCGAGATCGGCGGGTCGAAGAGCCGGTCGCGGGCGGGGTAGATCTTGTAGAGGTCGTTCAGGGCGGCGATGAGGAAACTCCCGGCTTTGAAGGCGTTGACGCCCTTCTCCGGCGTCGAGCCGTGGGCCTGCTTGCCGAGGACCTTGAACTTGAGCCAGACCAGGCTCTTCTCGGCCACTTCGATCATGGTACCATGCTCGTTGCCGGCGTCCGGGACGATGATGAGGTCCTGCTTGCGGAAGCACTTGTGGTTCTGGACGACGTAAT
Source organism: Candidatus Aminicenantota bacterium (assembly GCA_963807525.1). GTDB lineage: Bacteria > Acidobacteriota > Aminicenantia > Aminicenantales > Saccharicenantaceae > RBG-16-66-30. The sequence continues at coordinate 14,551 of CAWECI010000028.1, forward strand.
CGATGCCCTTGACGCTGCCCGTCTCCTCGTCGGCGGCCAGGGCGATGCCGATGTCGTAGGGCGGGACGATCCCCTCGGCCTGGAGGGCCTTGACCGCGAAGAGCGAGGCCACCAAGTCCTGCTGGTTGTCCTCGACGCCGCGGCCGTGGATGCGGCCCTTCTCGACCCAGGCCTTGAACGGGTCGCCTCGCCAGAGGGCCATCTCGCCGGGCGGGACGACGTCCATGTGGGTCATGACCCAGATCGTCTTGGCCTGGCTGCGGCCCCGGTAGTAAGCCAGGATGTTCGGCCGGTAGCCGACCGGCGCGTCGAGGTCCGGGGCCTTGACCACTTCGATGTCAACGAAGCCGTTGGCCTTGAGCCACTCACAGAGGAACGTGGCCTTCTTGGCCTCCCCCTCGCCGCCGCTCGACGGGGCGATGGCCGGGATGGCGCAGAGCTTCATCTGGAGATCGACCATCTCGTCGCGGTATTGCTCGATGCGGCTGGCCAGCTTGTCGAAGGGTCCGTTGGAAATCATGAAAAGCACCTCACGCGCGAAAATAGCGGAGGCATCTTACCACGGCGGGCCCGGAAAACAAAGCCGGGCTTTGTCAGGCTGCGGGCCGGCCCTCGGCCCGACGAAGCATGCGGACGCCGATCGCGGCGTACTGGACGAACGAACCGATCGCCAGGAAGGCCGTCAGGGCGTAGAGCCAGATGAGCGATGCGGGCGTCCGGCCCATGGCGTTCACATAGAGCAGGTCGTAGAGCATAAAGACCTGGCAGACGGTGCTGGCTTTCCCGGCCAGGGTCGGCGGGAAGCTCCGTTTCCCTCGCAAGACGATGATGACGAGGGCGCCGAGCCCGATGGCCACGTCGCGGCCGACGCAGACCAGGGTCAACCAGAGCGGCAGCGTGTTGGGTTGAGCCAAGCCGGGGATCGTCAGGACGATAAAGGCCGCCGTCAGCAGGACCTTGTCGCCGAGGGGGTCGAGCCACAGCCCGACCGTCGATCTCAGCTTCAGCCAGCGGGCCGTGAACCCGTCCAGGGCATCGGTCGCGCCGGCGGCGAGGAAGACGATGAACGAGGCCCAAGGCCTCTTCTGGACCATCATCGCGATGAACACGGGCGTCAGCAGGATGCGCGAGAGCGATAGGAGATTCGGCAGCGTGAACAGCTCGGACCGCCGGGCCTGTTCGGCCGGAGCCTCGGTGAGTTCCGCGGCGGGGGGCAGGTCATTCATTGGAGGGGCATCCTATTTCGCGAGCTTCTGGATAAGGTCGAGTGTTCGGATGGCTTCGTCGCCCGAGACGGTCCGCTCGGGCTCGAACTTCCGGTCCGGCATCAGGGTCATGATCTCGAAGCCGATGGCCTGGGTGATAGAGGCGTCGTAGGGATTGTCCGGGGTCACGTCGGCGATCTGGATGCGCCGCGTCTCGACGAGCGGCACGAACTTGGCCCCGCGCTCCTGAAGGACCGCGATGAGCCGCACGGCCGCGTCGGCCAGCTCGGCCCTGTTGATGATCCGGCGGGGCTGGAACGTATGATTGACCGAGGCCCGGATGATCTCGAGGGAGGCGACCTGGACGATGTAGCGCTGGGCCCAGGAGGTCGCGATGTCCACCAGGATCTCGGTCCGGGCCGGGGGGGCCTGGAGGTCCTTCTCGAACTTGACGCCGATGAGCGCGGCCAGGTCCTCGCGGGTCACGGACTCGAGGGACGGGATGGCGTCGTACTGGCTCGGGATCTCGTAGACCCCGAGCTTGGCCCGGAGTTCCTCGATCCGCTTGCCGACGGCCGCGTCCTTGGGCGCGGCGGCGGCCAGCTTCTCCATGACGTCAAGGCTCTGCCCGAGCTCGCCCGCTTCGGCCAGGAACTCGGCGTACTCCCGGAGCAGGGCCTTGTCCCCGGTCCCCGCGGCCATGGCCGCCTTGAAATGGTCCAGGGCCTCGGTCTTGTTCTTTTCCTGGCGATAGATGCGGGCCAGCTCCAGGTGGGCGTCGGTCGATTGGGGGTCAACCGAGAGGACCTTCTGGAATTCCCTCTTCGCGGTTTCCCGGTTGCCTTCCGCCAGCGCCGCGCGGGCCGCGGCCGACGACTCCTTGACGAGCTCGCCGCGCAGGGCCTCGGCGCGCGGCCCGGCCCAGCGGTTGCCGGGATCGAGCTCGAGCACGGCCTGGTACTCGGCCAGCGTCTTGTCCCGCTCCCGCCGGGCCTCGTAGATCTGGGCCAGGCCGATGTGGGAGGGGATCATGCCGGGCGTCGCCTGGATCGAGGACTTGAACCGGGCCTCGGCGGCGACGATGTTGGCGCTGAGGAGATCGACGTAGGCCAGGCCGGCCTCGCGGATGGGGCTGGCCGTGCCGAGCTTCATCAGGTATTTCCTGGCCTGCTCGGGGCGCCCGGCCTTGAGCGCGTCCCAGGCGTCCACGGCGGCGATGCGGTCGTCGAGCTTCAGCCGTATCGTGGCGTCGGCCGGCAGGTCCCCGACATAGAACGCCGGCGGCGTCGGGGGCACCGTGGCGCACGACCAGGCCGCGAACAGGGTCAGACCCAGGACGGCGACGCGCTTTACCATGACTCCGCTCCTTGCTCGAGATAGGGCAGGAAATTGACGATCCCCGAGGGTTCGGCCATGACCTTGAACTCGACGAAGCCGTCGCTCTCGCGCTTCTTAAGGACGAGGGAACGGCGGGTCAGAGTATCCGTCAGCGCCCGGTCCTCCCGGGGGACCTTGATGTAGTAGGTCCGGTAAGCCCCGAAGAGGACTTCCCGGAGGCGGCGCAGCAGGTCGGGGACGCCTTCCCCGGTTTTCGCCGAGACGGCGATCGTCCGCGCCTCGGGATCGCGGTTCCTCTGGAGCAGCAGCTGGCGCTCGTCGTCCGGCAGGAGGTCGATCTTGTTCAGGACCTTGATCACCGGGACATCGGTGACGCCGATGTCGGCCAGGGTGGTCTGGACGGCCTCGAGCCGGCGTTCCGAGGCGGTCGAGGCGACGTCGACAATGTGGCAGATGCCGTCCGCCTCGCGGACCTCCTCGAGGGTGGCCCGGAAGGACGTGACCAGCTCCATCGGGAGCCTCTTGATGAAGCCGACCGTGTCCGAGAGGAAGAAGAACGCGCCGTCGGGATAGGACACCCGCCGCAGCAGGGGGTCGAGCGTCGAGAACAGGTTCGACGAGGTGTAGCGGTGCTCCTTCGTCAGCAGGTTGAACAGGGTCGATTTGCCGGCGCTCGTGTAGCCGACGAGAGAGAGTGTCGGGATGGGGCCTTTGCGCCGGCTCTCGCGCTGGCTCGAGCGGCGGGCTTCGAGCGAGTCGATCTCCCGCTTGATCTTGGTGATGCGGTCGGTGATGCGGCGCCGGTCGACCTCGAGCTTCTTTTCGCCCGGGCCCCGGGTGCCGATCCCGGCGCCCTGCTGCATCAGGCTGAGACCGCGGCCGCGCAGGCGCGGCAGCCGGTAGCTCAGCTGGGCCAGCTCGACCTGGAGCTTGCCTTCGTTCGTCCGGGCCCGCTGGGCGAAGATGTCGAGAATGAGCTGGGCCCGGTCGATGACCTTGACGTTGACCTCATCCTCGATATTCCTCTGCTGGGAGGCGTTGAGGTTGTGATCGAAGATGACCAGGGCGGCCTTGAGGTGCCGGGCCTCGCGGCCGATCTCGGCGACCTTGCCTTCGCCGACCAGCCAGCGCGGGTTCAGGCGGGGCCGGACCTGAAAGACCCGGCCGGCGACCTCCGCCCCGGCGGCCACGGTCAGGCCGGCCAGCTCCGCCATGGACTCCTCGGCTTCCTGGCGTTCGGCCTTGGTCGTGGCGACGTGGACGAGGATAGCGCGTTCCATAATGCTCCGCGCTCTATTGTAATCGGTTTTGGACGTGGCGCTCAAGGCCGGCCTGGTCATCAGGGGAAAACCAGGTCACGCCGGCCATCTTCCGGAACCAGGTCATCTGCCGCTTGGCGTACTGGCGCGTCTCGATCTGGGTCAGGATCACGGCCTCGTCCCGGCCGATCTCGCCGCGGAGATGCTTGAGGATGTTCCGGTAGCCCAGGGCCCGGAAGGCGGGGCAGGCCTCGGGAACGCCACGGTCAAGCAAGCCCCGCACCTCGTCGACGAGGCCGCGGGCGAACATCCGCTCGACCCGCTCGTCGATGCGCCGCCGCAGGGTCGCCCGGTCGAGCTCGAGACCGAGACGAACGACGTCGCGGCCCTCGACCGGCGGCCGCGTGTCCCGGAAGTGGTCGGATATGGGACGCCCCGTCGTCATGTGGACCTCGAGGGCGCGGATGATCCGGACGCGGTCGCGGCCGCGGATCTTGCGGGCGTAGGCCGGGTCGACGGCTTCGAGCCGGCGGAAGAGGGAGTCCAGGCCGTGCGCCGCGGCCTCGGCTTCGAGGGCCGCCCGGACGGCGGGATCCCGGCCCGGTCCGGGAAAGAGACCCTCGATCAGGGCCTTGAGATAAAGCCCTGTCCCCCCGGCGACGATGGGCAGCCGGCCCCGCCCGGCGATCGCGTCGGCCGCGGCCAAGGCGTCGCGGACGAAATCGGCGGCCGTGTACTGGACCTCGGGATCGACGATGTCGATCAGGTGATGGGTGACGCCCCGCCGCTCGGCCGGTCCCGGCTTGTCGGTGCCGATGTCGAAACCCCGGTAGACCTGGATGGAATCCCCGCTAACGATCTCCCCGTCGAAACGCAAAGCGAGATCGACGGCGACGCGGCTCTTGCCGACGGCGGTCGGCCCGAGGACGATGACCAGGACGGCGGCTTCAGGTTCCAATTTCGATGAGGATCCAGAGGGCCAGAAGCGAAACGAAGACGAGGAGGGCGAAGAGCTGGCGGCGTCTCATGACGCCTCGCCGAGCTTCTCCAGGCCCCGGACGACCGCCGACTCGTGCTCCGGACCGAGGGTCCGCTTGACGACCAGGACCTCGGCGGCCAGGACCTCGTCCATGCTCCGGAGCATCGACCGCCGGCAGTCGTCACCGACGATGTTGGCGTTGACCCGGATCGGCGACTTGATCTCGAGGCGGCCGTCGGGGCTGAGCTCGGCGGCCTGAAAGACTGGGTCGAGATGGCCGCGGACCTCGTCCAGGGCCTTGCCGACGAGGTTGAAGGCGACCGGCCCGACCTCCTTCGAGATGTGCTTGAACAGCAAGGCGCACTTGGCGTTGAACAGGCCCAGGATGCGGTCCATGCCGGCCAGGGCCAGGTCCCCGGCCAGCTTGACGGTCTTCGGCTTGAGGCCGGCGGTCCCGGCCAGGCCGAGCAGGAGCAGGGCGGTCAGGGCCCGGCGGGTCTCCGCCGACCCGACATCGCTCGTCGCGCAGAGATCTTCCAACGTCTTGGGCGGGTCCAGCAGGCCGAGGACGTAGCGTTCGGCGAGCGACAGCCCGAACGCGTCGGTCGAGAAAGCTGGCAGCCGGCGCACGATCTCTCCGGGCGCGGGCAGGAGGGCCTCGAGCGACGGGTCGTCCTCCTTGAGCCGCCGGGCCCCCTCGAGCAGAAGACCGGGGACGTCGATCGCCTCGATATAAACGCGAGCCGGCGGGCCGCTGCGGGTGTGGAATTCGCGCTCGGCGCCTTCGCCCTGGAGGAGGGCCAGCGCCTCCTCGCGGGCGTAACCCCGGAGGAGCGTCCAGAGGCGCTCGGGCTCGACGAGGTCCAGCTCGACGAGGGCCCGCAGGGCCGATCCGCTTGTTCTCTGGGCCTGCTCTTCGACGCGGGTCAGGGCGATCAGGTCGGTCGCGCCCGAGGTCAGCAGGAAAGCGCAGGAAGTCCTTCTCCTCGAACGATACGGAGTCCAGAACGAGGCAGCCGCGCTCGAACGATAGGCACTTCGGGACGCCGCCCGCCCGCACGTAGAGCGAGCCGCTCAGGCCCTGCCGCCAGATCTCGGCCAGGACGCGGGCCAAGGGCGTATGGGCGAACTCTTCCGAGGTGAACCAATCGTCCATGGCCTTACTCTAACGGCCGCTCAAGATGAAGTCAATCGGGCGGGGATCCCGGGATATGAAAATTCCGTAATTTTTTCGGGTCTTGTCCCGGCTGCCCCGAGTTTTCAGCGCAGGAAGCTCATGCCGATGAGACCGAAGCCGACATTGACCAGGGCCTTCAGGAACCAGACGGTGTAGGACAGGACCAGGGCCTTCTTGACCGGGATCTTGAAAACGGCGGCCAGGCCGAAGGCCAGGACGCCGAACATCCAGAGCTGGAAGAAATCGATCTGGGCCAGCAGGATGTAGGCCGTCGACGTGATCTCCATTTTCGGGAAGAGCAGGGCCAGGCCGGTGGAGGTCTGCATGACCGAATGTCGGGTCAGGGATAGCGGCCAAGCGAACGGCGTTGCCCAGCAGCTTGTCGATCAGGCTGGCATGGACGAGCGCCGACAGCACCTGGACGTAACGTGCCCTGCGTGGACATGGAAGCGGCCCGATGATGAGCAGGATCAGGCTCTGGAGCAGGAACGCGGCGAGGAAGAACAGGGGCGGCGGCACGGAGGTCTGGACGATCTGCCCGGCTTTGGAGGGGTTTTCGCGCCTGTTCGAGCATCCGGGCGTAGCTGGTCTATCGCCCATACCTCTCCTTGAGGGACGCGGCGTTGTCCTTCATCAGCGTGACCTGGTCCCTCTGCGCGTAGGGCATGATGACGAAGATGAAGGCGATGAGGGCGACCAGGACAAGGACGAGCGTATCGATCCAGACCGGCTTCGCGGCCAGCCCCTCGAACGCCGGCTTCGGGCTGAAAAAGACGCCTTCGATCCGCTTGAACAGGTCCATGGCTTAGGCTCCTTTCCGTTCGTCGCTCTCGATCTGGCCGTCGCGGATGTGGATGATGCGCTGGGCCTGGTCGGCGACTTCGCGGTCGTGGGTGACCATGATGATGGTGTTGCCCTGCTCGTGGATGCGGTGGAAGAGGTTGAGGATCTCCCGGCCGTTGCGCGAATCGAGGTTGCCCGTCGGCTCGTCGGCGAGGAGGAGCGACGGCTCGTTGACCAGGGCCCGGGCGACGGCCACGCGCTGGCGCTCGCCGCCCGAGAGCTCGGCCGGCTTGTGGGCCATGCGGGCCTTCATCTCGACCCGTTCGAGGGCCCGGCGGGCCTTCTCCTCGCGCTCGCCTTTCTTCATGCCGGCGTAGATCAGCGGCAGCTCGACGTTCTTGAAGGCCGAGGCCTTGGGCAGGAGGTTGAAGACCTGGAAGACGAAGCCGATCTCCCGGTTGCGGATGAAGGCCAGCTCGTCCTCGGTCATGGCGCTGACGAGCTTGCCGTTGAGGCGGTAGATGCCGGAGCTCGGCGTGTCGAGGCAGCCGATGAGGTTCATCAAGGTCGACTTGCCCGAGCCGGACGGACCCATGATGGCCACGAACTCGTTGCGCTCGACGGTCAGGGACACGCCGCGCAGGGCCTCGACCTCCTGCTCGTCGAGCTTGTAGACCTTCCAGAGGTCCTCGGCCAGGATGATGATGGGCTCGGCCTGACTCATGACGCCGGGCCTTCTTTCTTCGCCTCGGTCTTGATCAGGGTGCCGTCCTTGAGCTCGCGCAGGGAGGCGTACGGGCCGGTGACGATCTCCTGGCCTTCCTGGACGCCCGAGGTGACCTCGATCATCATCCCGCCGGTGATGCCCTTGCCGACCGGCACGAACTTGACCCGCTGGGCCTCGACCGTGTAGACGCCTTCTTCCTCGCGGTCCGCGACCGGGGCGTTCTTGTCGACGGCCGGCTTCTCCCGCAGGACGAGCGACGAGATGGGCACGGCCGGGACGTTGGTCCGCTTGGCCACGATGATGTCGGCCGAGGCGGACAGGCCCGGCTTGAGCCTGTGGGACGGGTCTTCGAGAGTGACCTTGACCTTGAAGTCCTTGGACTCCTGGGTCGTCGTGCTGACGTTGGCCTTCTGGATGGCCGAGCTGCCGATCTCGGTGACCTTGCCTTTGAAGATCGTGCCGGGCAGGGCGTCGACACGGACGTCGGCGTCCTGATCGAGAACGACGCCGATGACGTCGGTCTCGTCGACCTGGACCTCGACCTCCATGACCGACAGGTCGGCGATCGTCAGCATGACCGTGCCCGGGTTGTTCATGGTGCCGATGATGGCCGTCTCGCCTTCCTCGACCTGCAGGCTGGTGACGATGCCGTCGATCGGGGAGGTGTAGGTCGTCTTGGCCAGGCTGTCCAGGGTGCTCTTCAGCGAGGCCTCGGCCTGCTTGATCTGGAAGCTGATGGCGTTCGCCTGGGCCACGGAGACATCATACTGGGCTTTGGCGGCCTCCAGCTGGTCCTTGGAGATGAGGTTGTCGTCGAACAGCTTCTGCTGGCGGCCGAAGGAGTTCTTGTCCCGTTGCAGCCGCGCTTGGGACTGGATCAGGTCGGCGTTGGAGGCCCGGATGAAGTTCCGGTCCCGGTCGGCGTTGGCCTCGTACTGGGTGGCGTCGAGCTGGAGCAGGAACTGGCCGGCCTTGACCTCCTGGCCCTCGATGACCCCGATCTTGACGATGCGGCCGGGGACCTGGGCGCTGATGTTGATGTTCTTCTTGGGCTTGATCTCGCCGGACGCGGAGACCAGCTCGGTCAGGTTCTGGCGCTTGACCTTGTCAACGGTGACCTTGACCGATTTTTCCCGGCGGGACTGGAGGTTGGCGAAGACGATGATGCCCAGCACAGCAACGACCGCCAGGACGATCAACGGCTTCTTGCGCCGCTTAAAGAAACTCGCCTTTTCACTCATGAGAGATAGCCTTTCCGGATATGATCCAAACGTTAATGCTCTATTATACTACGGAAATCCCGGTTTGTGGTTCAGGCCAGCAGTGACAAACCCCGACGGCCTTCCTTGTTGACCCCCTCAGGCATTCCCCTATAAGATAGCCTCATGGATGATCTCAGGGAGTTCGCCAGGGTCGGGGAGGCCGCCGTCCGGGAAGCCGGGCAATACCTCAAGGCCCACTTCGGCCGCGGCGTCGAGGCCCACTACAAAGGGGCCGTCGACCTGGTGACCCCCTATGATCTGGGAGCCCAGGACATCCTGGTCGGCCGCCTGTCCCAGGCCTTCCCCTCCCATGGCTTCCTGGCCGAAGAGGGGATGGACCGCTCCGGCAGCTCCGATTGCCGCTGGGTCATCGACCCCTTGGACGGGACGACCAACTTCGCCCATGGCTTCCCGGTCTTCTGCGTCTCCGCCGCCCTCGAGTGCGGCGGCCGGCTTGTCCTCGGCTTCGTCCATGATCCCGTTCGGGACGAGATGTTCCGGGCCGAGCTGGGCCGGGGCGCCTTCCTGAACGGCGCGGCGATCCGCGTTTCGGCCGTGGCCGAGCTCGACCGGGCCCTGCTTGCGACGGGCTTCCCCTACGACGTCCGGCAGAGCCCGGAGAACAACCTCGACCACTGGTCCCGGTTCATCGTCCGGGCCCAGGCCATCCGGCGGTGCGGTTCCGCGGCCATCGACCTGTCCTACGTCGCCTGCGGCCGCTTCGACGGGTTCTGGGAGCTCAAGCTCAAGCCCTGGGACGTGGCCGCCGGGGGGCTCGTCGTCTCCGAGGCTGGGGGCCGGGTCACGGACTTCGCCGACGGGCCGTTCACCCTGGGTTCGCTGGCCATCGCCGCGACCAACGGGCTCATCCACCGCCAGATCCTCGAGGTCTTGGGCGGGTCCGGACTGAAGGAGACGAAACATGGCCGCTAGGAACCGAGCCCGGGGAAGCCTGGCCGTGGCCGCCCTGGTCCTGGCGGCGGCCCTGTTCGCGGCCGGCCGGCCCGGGCCTCAGGACCAGGTCCCGGCCACCCCGGCAGCGCCCTTCGAGAAGACGGTCGCCGTCGGGGGCGACGCCGGCTGGGTGGACACGGCCGTCGATGTCTCGGCCGGCGATGCGCTCCACTTCGCGGCGACCGGCGAGATCGACCTGCAGAAGGGCAATCCCGAGGCCGTCTGCGGCCCCGGCGGGATCGATCTCATCACCGTCGACCAGCCCGTGCCGAACGCCAACCTCGGCACGCTGATCGGCAAGCTCGCCCAGACGGTGGTCAAGCGGGTGGACGAGGAATCAAAGATCGAGACGACGGACGAGGTCTTCATTCTGTTCGTTGTCGGGGCCGACGGGACCTTCACGGCCCCGTTCAAGGGCCGGATCTACCTGGGCGTCAACGAGAACGTCCTCAAGGACAACGGGGGCGCGTTCTCGGTCGTCATCGTCCGCCGCCCGGCCTGACGCCGGGTCTCCGCTCAAACCGCTTCTTCCGCGCTCTTGGCCGCCAGGTGCTCATCCATGAACTGGGTATTGTAGTGCCCGGCCACGAAATCCGGATCGGACAGGATGTCCAGATGGAGGGGGATGTTCGTCTTGATGCCCACGACCGTGGTCGTCTCGAGGGCGGCCCGCATCTTGGCGATGGCCAGTTCCCGGCTCGGGGCGTAGGCGATGATCTTGGCCAAAAGGGAGTCGTAATTCGGGGGCACGACCCAGCCGCCGTAGGCCGCCGAGTCGACGCGGATGCCCTCGCCGCCCGGCAGGACGAGGAAATCGATCTTGCCAGGCGAAGGGGCGAAGGTCAGCGGGTCCTCGGCGTTGATCCGGCACTCGATGGCGTGGCCCCGCATCTCGAGGGCGTAGGGGGGCGTGTACTTCTCGCCGGAGGCGATGCGGATCTGGGCCTTGATGAGGTTGATGCCGTAGACCATCTCGGTGATCGGGTGTTCGACCTGGACCCGGGCGTTGGCCTCCATGAAATAGAACTTGTGATCTTCGTCGACCAGGAACTCGAACGTGCCGAGGCTCTGGTAGCCGACCTCGGAGGCGGCGTCCTCGACCTCCTTGATCATGCGCCGGCGGGTCTTCCAATCGATGAACGGGGAGGGTGTCTCCTCGATCAGCTTCTGGTAGCGGCGCTGGACCGAGCATTCGCGCTCGCCGAAGGCCGTCACCTTGCCCTTTCGGTCGCCGATGACCTGGATCTCGATGTGCCGGGCCCCGGAGACGAATTTTTCGATGTAGAGGGAGGAGTCGCTGAACGCGGCCTTGGCTTCGCCCTGGGCGATGGGGAACTGGTCCTCGAGCTGGGACGCCGAGCGGCAGATGCGCATGCCCTTGCCGCCGCCCCCGGCCGCGGCCTTGATGATCACGGGATAGCCGATCTTGGCGGCCGTCTTCTTGGCCACGGTCAGGTCGTCGATGATGGTGTCGCTGCCCGGCAGGATGGGCAGGCCGGCCTTGCGCATGGTCTGGCGGGCCTTGTTCTTGTCGCCCATAAGCCGGATGATCGAAGCCGGCGGCCCGATGAAAGCCAGGCCGTGGGTCTTGCAGATCTCGGCGAACTTGGCGTTCTCGGCCAGGAAGCCGTAGCCGGGATGGATGGCGTCGGCCCCGGTGATCTCGACGGCGCTCAGGATGTTGGCGACGTTGAGGTAGCTCTCGGAGGCCTTGGCCGGGCCGATGCAGACCTTCTCGTCGGCCAGAAGCGTGTGGAGCGACTGGCGGTCGACCTCCGAATAGACGGCGACGCTCTTGACGCCGAGTTCGCGGCAGGAGCGGATGATGCGGAGCGCGATCTCTCCGCGGTTGGCGATCAGGATCTTGGAGAACATCGGCCTCGGCCTCAGCTCTGGGGCAGGATGGCGAAGAGCTTCTGCCCGAACTCCACCGGCTTGGCGTTGTCGGCGAAGATCTCGACGATCGTGCCGTCGATGTCCGCCTCGATCTCGTTCATGAGCTTCATGGCCTCGATGATGCAGAGCGTCTGGCCCTTCTTGACCGTGTCCCCGATGTCCACGAACGGTGCGGACGTGGGGTCGGGCGCCCGGTAGAAGGTGCCGACCATGGGCGAAGTGATCAGATGCAGCCCCTTGGCCGCCTCGATGATCTGGGCCCTGGCCTCGGCGGAAGTCCCGGGCGCCGCGGGCGCAGGGGCCGGAGCCGAAGCCATGACCGAGGCCGGCGCCGCCGCCGGGGCGCTCCGGGCGATCTTGACCTTCAGACCCTCGACCTCGAGCTCGAAAACCGAGAGGTTCTTCTCCTCGAGAAGGGCGATGAGCTTGCGGATCTCCTCATAATCGATCTTGCCCCCTATGGGGCTTTCGGCCGGACCGGAGCCCTTGGTGTTCTTGTCGCTCATGCCCCCCACCTTAATGGCAACCCCCTTCTTTGTCAAGAAGCGGCTCCCGGGCAGCCTCCTCCTCATAGGAAAATTTTGAAGACGCCGGGACGTGCGCCTGCCTCGGCGCCAAAACCCGCCGGCGCCGCCCTCTCCGCTCGGCTTGCGCTAAGCCTCGCTCAAACACGTTTTGGCGGTTTCCCCTGAAACTCCCCTTGGCCGGCACGCGCCCCGGCTAAAATTTTCCAAATCGGACTCGGCTGCCCGCTTCGCCGCGATTCCCCCCTCAAGATTTGACGGATGGGGACCCTTCACTTAAGATGGCCCGAGGGACAATCGCCGATGTTCGACCAACTGTCGGGGCGCCTGGAGAGGATGGTCAAGTTCCTCCGTGGCGAGGTCAAGGTCACCGAGAGGAACATGGCCGAGGCCCTCAAGATGATGCGCCTGGCCTTCCTCGAGGCCGACGTCAACTATAAGGTGGTCAAGGACTTCGAGGCCCGGATCAAGGACAAGGCCATGGGCGAGGAGGTCCTGAGCGGCCTCAACCCGGCCCAGCAGGTCATCAAGATCGTCCGGGACGAGCTCGCGGCGGTCCTGGGCGGCGCCCAGAAGCCCCTCCAGTTCGCCGGCCGCCCGCCGTCCATCTTCGTGCTCGTCGGTCTCCAGGGCAGCGGCAAGACGACGACCTGCGGCAAGCTGGCCCGGTACGTCCGCAGCCTCGGCCGGAACCCCTTGCTCGTCTCGTTCGACCTGAAGCGGCCGGCGGCCCAGGACCAGCTGCGGACGATCGCCGCGGGTCTCGGCATCCCCTTCTACGAGATGACGCCGGCCCGCATGGCCGCCCCGAAAGAGGCCCTCAAGGAGCTTCAGGCCTATGCCGCGAGCCGGGGCCACGATCCCCTCATTGTCGATACGGCGGGGCGCCTGCACATCGACGACGAGCTCATGGCCGAGCTGCGCCTGGTCAAGGACATCCTCGACCCCATCGAGACGATCTATGTCGGCGACGCCATGACCGGCCAGGATGCCGTCCGCAGCGCCCAGGCCTTCGAAGAGCGCATCGGCCTCAGCGCGGTCATCCTGACCAAGCTCGACGGCGACGCCCGCGGCGGCGCGGCCCTCTCGATCGTCTCCGCCACGGGCCGGCCCATCAAGTTCATCGGCGTCGGCGAGAAGCCCGACCAGCTCGAGGTCTTCCACCCCGAGCGCATGGCCTCGCGCATTCTCGGGCTGGGCGATATGCTGTCGCTCATCGAGAAGGCCCAGGAGACGGCCGACCTGGCCGAAGCTGAGGACATGGCCCGCAGACTCCAGAAACAGGAGTTTACCCTCGAGGATTTCAAGAAGCAGATCGCCCAGATGAAGAAGATGGGCTCGCTCGCCGACCTGCTCGGCCACCTGCCCCAAGTCGGGCCGTTCAAGGGCCTGGCCAAGGCCCAGGTCGACGAGGCCCAAATGGCCCACTTCAGCGCCATCATCGATTCGATGACGCCGGAGGAACGGCGGAACCCGAAGATCCTCAACGGCAGCCGCCGGGCCCGCATCGCCCGGGGCAGCGGCCGGCCCGTGCACGAGATCAATCAGCTGGTCAAACAGTTCCTGGACATGCAGCGGATGATGAAGAGCGCTTCCGTCCGGAAGATGCTCGACGGCGCGAAATAGCCCGTTTCTAGCGGCCTTCGAGCCTGATTTAGTCACGAATCGAGGCGGCCTCAGATGCGAGGCCCGAGGGGTGAAGCTGTACTTTTTGGTACTGCGAATCCCCGAGAACGAAGCAGATGGGGCCGGATCGTTCGCCCGGAGGGCAAAAACGCCCGATAGAAGAAGAGACAAATACGGGCGTTTTTGTGAATAAGTCAGGCTAGGAGGTGCTCGACGCACTCCAGCCAGAAAGCGGCATAGTCCTCCCAGAAGACGAAGTTCAGGCCCCAGTGGGGAGCGGGATCGGACATGTAGGCCAGGACCCGGCCGCGGCCGCAGTTGCGGATGGCCAGGAGGGGGTCGCCCATGTCCCGGACCTCGAGCAGGACCCGGCCCTCGGGGACGGAGATCGTCTTGTTGTAGCCCAGGATGGGCGGCATCGTCCGGAAGTTCACCGCTTTGAAGAACCGCTCGCCGGCGGCCGTGAGCTCGGCGTCGAAACCCTCGGTGCTCTCGATGAGATCCTCGTGCTCGAGGCAGCGCACCGGCAGGACCTCGCGCAGCCGGGTCCGGCCCCAGCCGCCCTTGCCCTGCTCGCCCGTGAAGGAGTACCAGCCGCCCAGGAACATGGCCGCCCGGCCTTCCTTGATGGCCTCGACCGTCAGGCGGATCCGGTCCGGGAAGGTCAGGACGGCTTTGCCGAACTTCTCGCGCTCGAAGAAGTTCGGGGCCAGCTGGAACAGCTTGGCGTCGACGTCGCTGAAGACGAGGACGTCGTATTCGGCCAGGATGCGCTCGTAATCGCCCGGCCCCAGCCGGTTGTAGAAATCCCAGGCCGGCACGGACTCGACCTGGTGCTTGCCGGTGGATTCCAGGGCCTCCTTGAGCCACTTGCCGTAATTGAAGATGTCCAGGCCCTTGGGGGAGTGATAGAACGGCGTTTCCGCGAAAACCGGTCCGGTCAGGACCGCCCAATCGCCCACATAGTAGATCTTGGCCATCCCTGGTCTCCTTCCGGGCTAAGGATAGCAGAGAATGCCCGCGATAGGAAGCCTGAAGGAGGTGTCCTCTCTGGGGGACAGGGCCCTTTCGGCAGTTGACTTTGGTCTTAGATTCCGTTATCATTTTCGCGCACAATTACCTCTACCACGGGAAGTGAAACCACAATGATAACCATGCGCTTGATGAGATTTGGCACCAAGAAGAAGCCGACGTACCGGATCGTGGTGATGGACTCCAAGAGGGCCCGTCAGAGCCAGGCCCTCGACACCCTGGGCACCTACACCCCGCTCGACGAGCCCGCCGGGGTCAAGCTGGACCTCGCAAAGGCCAAGATGTGGATCGCCAAGGGCGTCCGCCCCTCGAGCACGGTCCAGTCCCTTTTGGACCGGCTTTCCAAGCCCGTGAAGAAGCCCGCTTGATGATGTGACCGCATAAAGGAGGAGGTTGCCCGTGAAAGAACTTGTAGAGCTCATTGCCAAAGCCCTGGTCGACCAGCCCGATCGCGTGCAGGTGTCCCTACTCGAAGGCGAGCAGACGACCATCCTCGAGCTCAAAGTCGCTCCGGAGGACCTCGGCAAGGTGATCGGGAAGCAGGGACGGACGGCGCGGGCCATCCGCATCATCCTGGGCGCCGCCGGGATGAAGCTGAAGAGGCGCTTCAATCTCGAGATCATTGAAAAGGGCTGACCTCGTCGCCCTCGGCAGGGTCGCCCGGAGCCAGGGGCGGGACGGCCGGATCAAGCTCCGGCTCAACGAGAAGGGGCCGACCGGGTTCGTGGGCCGGACGGTCTACATGGAACGGGACCACGATCTCAGACCCTACGAGGTCGAGTCGCTGACCCTCGACCGCAACGCGTACTTCCTGAAGCTCAAGGGTGTCGACACCCTCGAGGCGGCCGACGCGCTCGCCGGCCGCGAGATATATGCCGCCGAGTCGGATTTCCGGGGGCTCGGCGGGGATCGTTTTTACGACTTCCAGATCATCGGCTGCCGGGTCCGGACCCAGGGCGGGGCCGAGGTCGGGACGGTCGCCGCTGTGCTGGCGGCCGGCGGGCCCGCCCTCCTCGTCGTCAGACGGGGGGACGAGGACGTCTATGTGCCCTTTATCGAGGCGATCTGCGTCAAGGTGGACCCGGAGGCGCGCGAGGTCGTGATCGACCCGCCCGACGGCCTTTTGGACTTGAATGAGATTTGATATAATCACCATTTTCCCGGAGATGTTCACCGGCATCTTTTCGGGCGGGGTCGTCAAGAGGGCCCTGGACCGGGACATCCTCCGCGTCGAGGTGCACGACCTGCGGGATTTCACCACCGACAAGCACCGCCAGGTCGATGACCGGCCCTTCGGGGGCCTGGAAGGAATGGTCTTGAAGCCCGAGCCGATCTTTCGCGCCGTCGAGGCCGTCCGCGAGGACGCCGGGGCCAGGGTCTATCTGCTCTCGCCCCAAGGGCGGACCCTGGACGCCGGACTGGCGCGCGAGCTGGCCGCGGAGCGTCAGGTCATCCTCATCTGCGGGCGCTACGAAGGCGTCGACGAGCGCGTGGCCGACGACCTCGTCGACGGCGAGATCTCGATCGGCGATTACGTCCTGTCGGGCGGCGAGCTGGCCGCGGCCGTGGTCATCGACGCGGCGGCCCGGTTCGTGCCCGGGGTCGTCGGCAAGGAAGGGTCGGTGCGGAACGACTCCTTCAGCGACGGCATCCTGGACTATCCGCAGTACACGCGGCCGCGCGAGTTCCGCGGCCTCAAAGTGCCGGCCGTGCTCTTCTCCGGCGACCACAAGAAGATCGAGCACTGGCGGCGGACCAAAGCCTTGGAAAAAACGGCCCGGCTGAGGCCGGACCTCGTCGGGCGCGAAGCCCAATCCCCGGACAACCGGAAGCCCGTGAAGGACATTCCGAACGAAAGGAAGAACACATGAACCTCATCGATGCGATCGAGGATAAACAGCTCAAGAAGGACCTCACGCCCTTCAATGTCGGCGACACCGTCAAGGTCCACGTCATCATCCGGGAAGGCGACAAGGAGCGCATCCAGGTCTTCCGCGGCGACGTCATCGGCAAGCGCGGCGGCGGGGTCCGGGCCACCTTCACGGTGCGCAAGGTCTCCTTCGGCGTCGGCGTCGAGCGCGTCTTTCCCCTCCACTCCAAGATGATCAAGACGATCGAGGTCGTGCGCAAGGCCAGCGTCCGCCGGGCCAAGCTCTATTACCTGCGCGACCTCAAGGGCAAAGCGGCCCGCCTCAAAGAAGACCAGGGCTAATACGGGCTCTGTGGCCAGCTTCCGCCTCGAGAAGGAGCTCGCCCGCGGCGGGGCGCGGCTGATCGCCGGCGTCGACGAAGTGGGACGGGGGTCCCTCTTCGGCCCGGTCGTGGCTGCCGCCGTCATCCTGCCGCCCGACTGGCTCGTCCGCCGGCCGCCGGCCTGGGTCAGCGACATCGACGATTCCAAGCTCGTGGCCGCCCCGAAGCGCTCCGCCCTGGCCTCCGCCCTGCTGCGGGAGGCCGTCGGCGTGGGCGTCGGCCTGGCTTCGGCCACCGAGATCGACGCCGTGAACATCTACGAGGCCTCCCGCCTGGCCATGATCCGGGCCATCGAGAGCCTGCCCGAGCGGCCCGAGGTCCTGTTGGTTGACGGGTTCCCGCTAAAAGAGTTAAATTACCGCCAGATGGGCATCCCGCGGGGGGACCGGACCAGCCGGTCGATCGCCGCGGCGTCCATCGTGGCCAAAGTTTTCCGGGATGGGCTCATGACGATCTTCGACGCGCTGTACGACGGCTATGGCCTGGCGCGGAACAAGGGCTACGGAACGGAAGAGCACCTCCGGGCGTTGAAGGAACGGGGGCCGACGGGCTTGCACCGGGCCTCCTTCAAGCTGGGCTGAGGACGGCGTC
>CAWECI010000029.1:0-10970 GCA_963807525.1 Candidatus Aminicenantota bacterium
GGGCACAAGCTCGGCGAGTTCTCGCCGACGCGCCACTTCAAGGGTCACACCTCCAAGACCGCCAAGCAGCTCAAGGTGGGCAAGACATGAGCACGCCAGCCGCCGCCCCCCTCTCCCATGCCGTGGCCCGGTTCGTGCGCATGAGCCCCCAGAAGGGCCGGCTCGTGGCCGACCTCGTCCGCGACCGCTACGTCGGCGAGGCCCTGACCATCCTGCGCTTCAGCGAGCGGAAGAAGATCAGCGCCATCGTCGGGAAGGTCCTGCGCTCCGCGATCGCCAACGCCCAGCAGAAGTCGCCCAACATCGACGTCGACACCCTGTACATCTCGCGGATCCAGATCAACGGCGGCCCGACCGCCAAGCGGATCCGCCCGGCGCCCCAGGGACGGGCCTACCGCATCCAGAAGCGGACGAGCCATGTCCACATCTACTTGAACGAAAAGGGGAAATGACCGTGGGACAGAAAACGCACCCTTACGGATTCCGGCTCGGCTTCAACAAGCCCTGGTCCTCGCGCTGGTTCGCCAAGGGCCCGGACTACCCCCGCCTCATCCATGAGGACCTTCGGATGAAGAAGGCCGTCAAGGAGAAGTACTTCCACGCCGGCATCGCCGGCGTCGACGTCGAGCGGGTCGGCCCCAAGATCCGGGTCATCATCCACACGGCCCGGCCCGGCATCATCATTGGCCGCGGCGGCAAAGAGATCGAGAGCCTCAAGAGCTACCTCGAGACGATCGCCAAGCGCGACGTCTACGTCGACATCCGCGAGGTCGACAAGCCCGAGCTCAACGCCCTGCTCATCGGCGAGAGCATCGCCGTCCAGCTGGAGAAGCGGATCGCCTACCGGCGGGCCATGCGCAAGGCCGTCGAGTTCGCCCTCAAGATGGGGGCCAAGGGCATCAAGGTCATGTGCGCCGGCCGGCTCGGCGGCGTCGAGATCGCCCGCTCGGAGTGGTACCTCAAGGGCCAGCTGCCCCTGCAGACCCTGAAGGCCGACATCGACTTCGCCTTCACCGAGGCCTTCACGACCTACGGCCAGATCGGCATCAAGGTCTGGGTCTACCGGGGCGACGTCGAGAAGCCCAAGATGACCTCCCAGATGGCCGAAGTCGAGGAGATCTAGCCATGTTGATGCCCGCGAAAGTCAAATACCGCAAGCAGCAGCGGGGCCGCATGCGGGGCACCGCCCTGCGCGGCGGCACCCTGACGTTCGGCGAGTTCGGCCTCCAGGCTCTCGAGCCCGGCTGGCTGTCCTCCCGCCAGATCGAGGCCGGCCGCATCACCATCAGCCGGCACATGAAGCGCAAAGGCAAGCTCTGGATCCGCACCTTCCCCTGGAAATCGGTCACCAAGAAGCCGACCGAGGTCCGCATGGGCAAGGGCAAGGGCGACCCCGAATTCTGGGTCGACGTCATCCGCCCGGGCAAGATCCTTTTCGAGCTCGAGGGCATCGACCTGGCCGAGGCCCGGGAGGCCATGCGCCTGGCCGCCCACAAGCTGCCGATCAAGACGCGGTTCATCTCTCGGGAAGCGAGGGAGCTCAGATGAAGATCAAGGAAATCAGGGAACTGTCGGCCGCCGAGCTGAAGCACCGGGAGGCGGAGCTCACCGATCAGCTCTTCAAGCTCCGCTTCCAGAAGTCCCTCGGGCAGCTCGACAGCCCGATGAAGATCAAGAACATCAAGCGGGACATCGCCCGGATCAAGACTCTCCTGAACGAGTCCCCGAAGGCCACGGAGTAGCCCATGGACACGCCCACCAAAGCCCGCAAGACGACCAAGGTCGGGACCGTCATCGCTAAAAAGATGAAGAAGACGGTCACGGTCCAGGTCGAGCGGCAGATCCGCCACCCCCTGTACCGCAAGACGATGCGGCGGAAACAGACCTTCCTCGTCCACGACGAGGCCGAGACCTGCAAGGTCGGTGACATCGTCCGGATCATCGAGACGCGGCCGATCAGCAAGACCAAGCGCTGGCGCGTCCTGGCCGTGATCGGCCTGACGCCCGAGCTGACGGCCAGCCCGATCGTGGACAACCCGATCGAGCCCAAGACGGGAGAACCCCAATGATCCAGATGCGCACGATGCTCAAGGTGGCCGACAATTCCGGCGCCCGCCGGATCCAGGCGATCACGCCCCTCGGCGGCGGCGTCGGCCATGTCGCCCGGATCGGGGACATCATCTCGGCGACCGTCAAGGAGGCCGACCCCGAGAGCAAGATCCAGAAGGGCAAGGTCATCCGGGCCGTCGTCGTCCGGACGCGCAAGGAGATCCGCCGCAAGGACGGCTCCTACATCCGCTTCGAGGACAACGCGGCGGTCATCATCGACAAGGCCGGCGAGCCGGTCGGCACCCGCGTCTTCGGCCCGGTCGGCCGCGAGCTCCGGGAGCGGAAGTTCATGAAGATCATCTCGCTCGCGCCGGAGGTCCTCTGATGTCCAAGATCTCGCTCAAGAAGAACGACGTCGTCGTCGTCATCCGGGGCAAGGACAAAGGCAAGCAGGGCAAGGTCCTGAAGCTCTTCCCCGAGACCAACCGGGTCATCGTCGAACGGGTCAATTTCGTCAAGCACTTCGTCAAGGCCGACCGCGGCCGGAACCAGCAGGGCGGGGTCATGGAGAAGGAGGCCCCCATCGCGGTCTCCAACGTCATGCTCTATTGCACCGAGTGCGCCCAGGGCGTCCGGCCCCGGACCCGCCGCCTCGAGGACGGCAGCACGGTCCGGCTCTGCCACCGCTGCGAGACGATGATCGAACGGGCAAAGTGAGGAACCGTCCATGAGCCGCTTATACGACAAGTACCGGACCGAAGTGGTCCCGGCGCTCCAGGAGGAGCTCGGCATCAAGAACGTCATGGCCGTGCCGCGCCTGGAGAAGATCATCGTCAACGTCGGCGTCGGCGACGCCATCCAGAACGTCAAGCTCCTCGACACGGCCAAGGCCGAGCTGGCCCAGATCACCGGCCAGCTGCCGGGCGTCGGGCGGGCCAAGAAGTCGATCTCGGCCTTCAAGCTGAGGAAGGGCCAGCCCATCGCCTGCTACGTCACCCTCCGCAACCGGCGGATGTACGAGTTCTTCGACCGGCTGGTCAACATCGTCCTGCCGCGGGTCCGCGATTTCCGCGGCGTCCCGGCGACGTCCTTCGACGGCCGGGGCAACTACACCCTGGGGATGCGCGACCAGCTCGTGTTCCCCGAGATCGACTACACCAAGGTCGAGCGGCCCCGGGGCATGAACATCACCATCGTCACGACGGCCCGGACCGACCGGGAAGCCCAGGCCCTCCTGAAGAGGCTGGGCATGCCCTTCCGGGAAGCCTGAGAAGCGAGGACACTATGGCAACCACTGCGCGCATGGCCAAGATGGTCCGGCAGCCGAAATTCGCGATCCGGGTCCGCCACCGCTGCCGCAAGTGCGGCCGTCCCCGGGCCTATTACCGGAAGTTCGATCTCTGCCGCCTCTGCTTCCGCGAGCTGGCCCTCAGGGGCGAGATCCCGGGCGTGACCAAGTCGTCCTGGTGAGATCGAGAAAGGAACAGCCATGGACTCTCTATCTGATCTGCTCACCCGGATCCGCAACGCGGTGAAGTCCAAGAAGCGGGAAGTCAACATCCCCGCGTTCCGCCTGGGGATCGAGGTCGTCAAGATCCTCAAGGACGAGGGCTACATCAAGAACTACAAGGTCATCGACGACAAAAAGCAGGGCCTCATCAACGTGACCCTGAAATACACCGAGGACAACCGGAGCGTCATCAGCGGCCTCAAGCGGGTCAGCACCCCGGGCTGCCGGATCTACTGCACCCAGGGGTCCGTCCCCAAGGTCCTGGACGGGCTGGGCGTGGCCATCGTCTCGACGTCCCGCGGCGTCCTGACGGGCAAGGCCTGCGAGGACGCCGGGACCGGCGGGGAAGTCCTCTGTAGCATCTGGTAAGGGAGAGGGCATCATGTCGAGAGTCGGCAAGAAACCCATCGCCATCCCGGCCGGCGTCAACGTCACCGTCCATGCGGACCGGATCGACTTCGAGGGCAAGAAGGGCAAGCTCACGACGCCGCTCCGGCCGGGCGTCGCGGCCGCCGTCGAGGACGGGCGCCTCGTCCTGACCCGGTCGGAGGACACCAAGCAGGCCCGGGCCGACCACGGCCTGGGCCGGGCCCTGGCCCACAACGCCGTGGTCGGCGTCAGCGAGGGCTACGTGAAGCAGCTCGAGATCGTCGGTGTCGGCTACAAGGCCCGGATCGACAAGGGCAAGCTCGAGATCAACCTGGGCTATTCCCGGCCGATCGTCTATGACATCCCGGCCGGGATCGAGATCGTGGCCGAGAAGCCCACCCTGCTCACCGTCCGGGGCATCGACCGGCAGAAGGTGGGCCAGGTGGCCGACGATATCAAGAGCCTGCGCATCCCGGACCCCTACAAGCAGAAGGGCGTCCGCTACCTCGGCGAGCGGCTCATCAAGAAAGAACGCAAAGCGGGAGTGACCGGTGCTTAAAGACAAGACAACCGAACGGAAGGTCCGGGACGACCGTCTCCGGAAGCGGATCCGCGAACGGGTCCAGGGCACGCCTGAGCGGCCCCGTCTCCACGTGTTCAAGAGCAACGCCTACGTCTACACCCAGGTCATCGACGACCGGAAGGGGGCTGTGCTCCTGACCGCCTCGACCCTGGAGAAGGAGTTCCGGGCCAAGGCCAAGGGCACCAAGAACAAGGACGCCTGCGCCCTGCTCGGCGAGATCGTGGGGCAGCGGCTCAAGGCGGCCAAGATCGAGAAGGTCGTCTTCGACCGCGGCACCCATCCCTATCACGGACGCATCAAGACCCTGGCGGACGCCATCCGCAAGGAAGGCATCCAGTTCTGAGCTGACGGACGCACAAGGAGAGCAACGTGGACGATCGCAGACACCAGAGAAAAGTCGGGGTCCTCGACGAAGAGGGCATGGAGCTCAAGGACCAGGTCATTTCGATCCGCCGGGTCACCAAGGTCGTCAAGGGCGGCAAGAACCTGAGCTTCTCGGCCCTCGTCGCCGTCGGCGATGAGCGCGGCCGGGTCGGCATCGGCAAGGGCAAGGCCCGCGAAGTGCCCCAGGCCATCGCCAAGGGCGTCGAGGCGGCCCGCAAGAGCATGATCCGGGTGCCGCTGGCCGACACGACCATCCCGCACCTCGTCAAGGGCATCGACGGCGCCGGCCTGGTCGTCCTGCGCCCGGCCTCGAAGGGCACGGGCGTCATCGCCGGCGGGGCCGTCCGGGTCATCATGCAGCTGGCCGGCATCCGGGACATCCTGACCAAGTCCATCCGCAGCAACAACCCCATCAGCGTGGCCAACGCGACGCTGGACGCCCTCCGGCACATCCGCAATCCGGAGGACGTGGCCAAGATCCGCGGAAAGGCGAAAGGTGCGCTATGACCGACGTCGCAACCAAGGTGAAGAAGTCGCCGAAGCGGGCCGCCACGGCCCCGGCGGGGGACCGCTACGTCAAAGTCACGCTGGTCCGCAGCCTCATCGGCACGCCCCTCGACCAGAGGGCCACGGCCAAGGGGCTGGGCCTGCGCAAGCCCCAATCGAGCGCGACCCTGAAGGACACGCCCGCCATCCAGGGCATGATCACCAAGATCGGCTGGGCCCTCAAGGTCGAAACGGTGGAGAAGCCATGAACCTCAGCAAGCTCAAACCGACCAAGGGATCCCGGAAGGACCGCAAGCGCATCGGCCGCGGCCCCGGCTCCGGCTGGGGCAAGACCGCCGGCGCCGGCAGCAAGGGCCAGCTCCAGGGCAGCGGGTACTCCCGCAAGCGCGGCTTCGAGGGCGGCCAGATGCCCCTGACGCGGCGCATCCCCAAGCGGGGCTTCACCAACATCTTCCGCGTGGAGATCGCCATCGTCAACCTGGACGGCCTGGCCAAGCTCCGCAAGGACGAGATCGGGCCCTCCGAGATGGCCGAGCACCGCCTCATCCCGAGCGCGACCGGCCGGGTCAAGGTCCTCGGCCGGGGCGAGCTCAGTGCGGCCAAGACCATCCGGGCCCACGAATTCTCCGGCTCGGCCCTGAAGAAGATCGAAGCCAAGGGCGGCCGGGCCGTCGTCATCGGGAAAGACTGATGTTAGACAGCGTCCGCAACATCTTCAGCATCCCCGAGCTGCGCAAGCGGGTCATCTTCACCCTGCTGCTGCTCGCGGTCTACCGGATCGGCGGCCAGATCCCCAATCCTGGCCTCAACGCGGCGGCGCTGCAGGAGTTCTGGGCCTCCCAGAAGAACTCCCTGTTCGGCTTCGTCGACCTGTTCTCCGGGCGGAACATGTCCCGGATGACCATCTTCGCCCTGGGCATCATGCCCTATATCTCCGCCTCGATCATCCTCCAGCTGCTGA
The DNA here is from genome assembly GCA_963807525.1 of Candidatus Aminicenantota bacterium. GTDB lineage: Bacteria > Acidobacteriota > Aminicenantia > Aminicenantales > Saccharicenantaceae > RBG-16-66-30. The sequence continues at coordinate 6,364 of CAWECI010000029.1, forward strand.
CCGTCGTCTGGCCCTACCTCGAGCGCTTGTCCAAGGAGGGCGAGCTGGGGCGCAAGAAGATCACCCAGTACACCCGCTACGGCACGATCGGCATCTGCCTCGTCCAGGCGTTCGGCATCTCCATCTTCCTGGAGGCCATCCGGACGCCGGCCGGGGCCTCGATCGTCCTCAACCCCGGCTGGGGCTTCAAGCTGATGACCGTGCTCACGCTGTCGACCGGGACGGTCTTCGTCATGTGGCTCGGCGAGCAGATCTCCGAGCGCGGCATCGGCAACGGCATCTCGCTCATCATCTTCGCCGGCATCGTCGTCAGCTTCCCGAGCGGCCTGATCAACATGGTCTCCAACCTGCGGACCGGGGCCATGGACCCCCTGAAGATGATCTTCCTGGGCGCCCTGATGACCGTCGTCATCGCCTTCATCGTCTTTGTCGAGCGCGGCCAGCGCCGCATCCCCGTCTCCTACGCCAAGCGCGTCGTCGGCCGCAAGGTCTACGGCGGCCAGAGCACGCACCTGCCGCTCCGGGTCAACACCGGCGGTGTCATCCCGATCATCTTCGCCGCCTCGGTCATCACCATCCCGGCCACCATCGCCAACCTGGTCAAGGTGCCGTGGATGCAGGCGGTCGCCGCCCAGTTCGGGCTGGGCATGCCGCTCTACACCCTGGTCTACATCGCGGCCATCATCTTCTTCACCTACTTCTACATCTCGATCATCTTCAACCCCGTCGACGTGGCCGACAACCTGCGCAAGTACGGCGGCTTCATCCCGGGCATCCGGCCGGGCAAGAACACCTCCGACTTCATCGACGAGGTCCTTAGCCGGATCACCCTGGCCGGGGCCATCTACCTGGCCGCCGTGGCCATCCTGCCGGAGTTCCTGATCACCGGGTTCAAGGTCCAGACCCTGCCGTGGATCGGGCCCTGGCTCGAGGCCAACCTGCCCAAGTTCATCACCCAGGGCCTGGGCATCGACTTCCTGTTCGGCGGCACTTCGATCCTGATCGTCGTCGGCGTGGCCATGGACACGATGCAGCAGATCGAGGCCCAGCTGGTCATGCGCCACTACGACGGCTTCATGCGCCGCAGCCGGATCCGCGGGAGGCGTGGATGAGGATCATCCTCCTCGGCGCGCCCGGGAGCGGGAAGGGGACCGTGGCCGAAGCCCTGCGCGACGCCTACGGCTTCCCCAAGATCTCCACGGGAGATCTGCTCCGCGAGGCCGTCCGGGAGAAGACGCCGCTCGGCCTGGTCGCCGCGTCCCAGATGGGCAAAGGCGGTCTCGTCGACGACGCGACCGTGCTGGCCCTGCTCCGGGAGCGCCTGGCCCGGGCCGACTGCCAGAACGGCTATGTGCTCGACGGCTTCCCCCGGAACCTGTCCCAGGCCGCGAGCCTCGATGCCATGGGCCTGGAAGGGCCGGAGATCGTCTTCGATCTCGAGGTCCGGGACGATGTCGTCCTTGAACGCCTGGCCAACCGTCGGACCTGCCCCAACTGCGAGGCCATTTACCACCTGATCAACAAGCCGCCGAAGAAGGCCGGGATCTGCGATGTCTGCGGCACGCCTCTCGTCCAGCGCCAGGACGATACGCCTGATGTCATCCGCGAGCGCCTGAAGACGCACCGGGCCAAGACCGAGCCGCTCATCGCCCGCTATTCGGCCAAGGGCAGCCTTCACGTGATCGACGGCAGCCGCGGGGCCGAGGCGGTCATCGGCGAGGTCCGACGGGTCCTCGAAAGCCTGCTCGGGCGCCGGGATGGGGCGGGGACGTGACCATGATCACCTTCAAGTCGGCGACGGAGCTCGAGGCCATGCGCCAGAGCAGCCGGATCGTGGCCACCGTCCTCGGCGAGCTCGAGCCGCTCATCCGGCCCGGCATCCGGACCCGCGACCTCGACCTCTACGCCGAGAAGCGGACCCGCGAGCTCGGCGCCGTGCCCGCCTTCAAAGGCTACCGGGGCTATCCCGCCTCGGTCTGCATCTCGGTCAACGAAGAGGTCATCCACGGCATCCCCTCCGGCCGCATCCTCCAGGAAGGCGATATCGTCAGCCTGGATTTCGGCGTCCTGTTCGAGGGGTTCTACAGCGATTCGGCCCTGACCGCGCCGGTCGGCAAGGTCGCGGCCGAGGCCCTCCGGCTGATCGCCGCGGCCGAGCGCTCCTTCTTCAAGGGCCTCGAGCAGATGAAGGAGGGGAACCGGCTATCCGACATCTCGGCCGCGGTCCAGCAGGCGGTCGAGAGCGAGGGCTTCTCGGTCATCCGCCAATTCGTCGGGCACGGCATCGGCCGGGCCCTCCACGAAGAGCCTCAGGTGCCCAATTTCGGGGCTCCGGGCCGGGGCCCCAAGATCCGGCCGGGCATGACCCTGGCCATCGAGCCGATGATCGCGGCCGGCGGCCACGAGGTCGAGATCCTCGAGGACGGCTGGACGGCCATCACCCGGGACCGCAGCCTGGCCGCCCACTACGAGCACACCGTGGCCATGACCGAGAACGGGCCGGAGATCCTGAGCGCCCGGACGCCGGAGACCCTCCGGCCGGGGACGCGCCTCCCCAAGGAGAGCCCGCATGCCTAAGCAGGACATGTACGAGACCGAGGGGGTCGTCCTGGAGACGCTGCCGAACGCCATGTTCCGGGTCGAGCTGCCAGAACAAGCATCGTCATCCTGGCGCACATCTCGGGCAAGATGCGCAAGCACTTCATCCGCATCCTGCCGGGCGACCGGGTCCTGGTGGAGCTGTCGCCGTACGACCTGACCAAGGGCCGGATCACCTATCGATTCAAATAAAGGACGGAACGATGAAAGTCAAGAGCATCCGTCAAGAAGATCTGCCGGAACTGCAAGATCGTCCGGCGCAGGGGCGTCGTGCGGGTCATCTGCTCCAACCCGCGGCACAAACAAAGACAAGGATAGACGAGGTACACCCATGGCACGCATCGCAGGCATCACGCTTCCGCCGGACAAGCGGATCGAGATCGGCCTGACCTACATCTACGGCATCGGCCGGTCCAAGTCGCAACAAGATCCTCGAAGAGGCCAAGATCGACAAGAACAAGAAGGTCAAGGCCCTGTCCGAGGACGAGGTCAACAAGATCCGCCAGATCATCGAGAAGCGGGAGAAGATCGAGGGCGACCTCCGCAAGGAAGTCAGCCATGAACATCAAGCGGCTGATCGACATCGGCTGCTACCGCGGCCTCCGCCACAAGAGGAAACTGCCCGTCCGGGGCCAGCGGACCAAGACCAACGCCCGGACCCGCAAGGGCCCCAAGGGCACAGCGCATCAAGAAGCTCAAAGGCGACGTAAGCGTAAGGAGGGGCGCCGCCATGCCGCCAAAAACGAACAACCAAGAAGAAAAAAGTCCGCAAGGAGATCGGGTTCGGGGTGGCCCACATCCAATCGACCTTCAACAACACCATCATCACCATCACCGACAACGTCGGCGCGACCGTCTGTCTGGGCCAGCGCCGGCACGTCGGGCTTCAAGGGCGCCCGGAAGGGCACGCCCTTCGCCGCCCAGCTGGCGGCCAAGGACGCGGCCACCAAGGCCCGGGAGTTCGGCGTCCGCTACGTGGACGTCCGGCTCAAGGGGCCCGGCGCGGGCCGCGAGTCGGCCATCCGGGCCCTGCAGGCCGCCGGCCTGGAGATCAAGTCCATCAAGGACGTGACCCCGATCCCGCATAACGGCTGCCGCGTCCGCCGCCGCCGGCGGGTCTGAGGAGAGAGACACCATGGCGAAGTATCAAGGAGCCGATTGCCGGCTCTGCCGCGTCGAGAAGAACAAGCTCTATTTCAAGGGCGCCAAGTGCCTGACGGACAAGTGCCCCCTCGAACGGAGGGCCTACGCGCCCGGGCCAGCATGGCCGCTCCCGCAAGCGGGTGCTGGGATACGCCATCCAGCTCCGGGAGAAGCAGAAGCTGAAGAGGTATTACGGCATGTCCGAGAAGCAGTTCCGCTTCTTCTTCGAGCGGGCCGAGCGGCAGAAGGGCGTCACCGGCGAGAACCTCCTGTCCATGCTGGAGCGGCGGCTGGACAACGTGGTGTTCCTGTGCGGCTTCGCCCTGTCCCGGGCCCACGCCCGCCAGCTCATCGGCCACGGCCACTTCCGGCTCAACGACCACAGGGTCAACATCGCCGTCCGCCCTGGTCAAGCCGGGCGACGTCATCGCGTTCCGGCCCCGCTCGGCCAAGACCGAGGACATCCAAGGCCGTCGTCGGCCTCGAACCGGTCCAAGACCGTCCCGGGCTGGCTCGAGGTGGACTGGGAGAACCTGAAGGCCCGGGTCGCTGGCCCTGCCGACCCGCGCGGACGTCACCCTCCCAGTCGAGGAACACCTGGTCGTCGAGCTGTACTCCAAGTAAGGGCCCGATAAGGAGACGATCAAAGGAGGACCATGACGAACGAATTTCCAGAGGCCGAAGTTCCTGGAGTGCGATTTCGAGACGCTGACGCCGCACTACGGGCGCTTCCAGGCCCAGCCCTTCGAGCGCGGCTACGGCGTGACCGTGGGCAACGCCCTGCGGCGCATCCTGCTGTCCTCGATCACCGGGGCGGCCATCACCTCGGTCCGCATCCAGGGCGTCCTCCACGAGTTCTCGACCAT
>CAWECI010000030.1:0-195955 GCA_963807525.1 Candidatus Aminicenantota bacterium
AAATTCTGTATTTATCATAATGAGATATACCCTGAAACCGATTTACTGTCAAAAATTTTGGAGAAGTGATGTATCTCATATTCATTTTTTGGATCATAGTTTATCTTATCTATACCAAATCCCGATTGGAAGGGATAATGAATTATATAGTCCCTTAATAAAATTAAATTTTGACTAGTCTCATCGAACTTTTTAAAAAAGATATCATTATCTATCGAAATCAAAGTATTGGGTGTATATTTTTCAGTGTTGAACCTATATAGGATTGAATAATAATTATCACTGACGTAATAACCATCCCAATAAAGATTCAATGTATTAATAGCACTTAATTCTGAATTAGTAAAAGTATATCTTATATCAGTTGTCGAATGAAACGCAGGATTATCAATTGAGGAAATAATGATACTAAAAAATGAAAAACTGAAAATGATGATAAGAATAGCGAAATATTTCATTTTTTCATTTTTGATATTCATGAAAAGCATGTATAATCCAAGTGCCGCAAAAACGGAAAAAAATAATTGGATATAAAGAATCCACCTATCAGGTTCAATTCCGAGGAACAAAAAATATCCAATAACACCTATGCAAAATGATATTGCTGAAGATACCAGGAACAAAATAATTTTCTTATCTCTGATTTTTTCTGATAGAAGGAAAAAGATCCCCAATAATGATAATCCATAAAATACGACTAAAATAAAAATATCACACAATTGATCAATAAAGGGTTTAAGCAGTCGATGTGAAATATTTTTATACATCCCTAAATCTCTAAAGCCATATGTGCCAAAATTCGTATCAAATAGACGTAATATACTATCAGATAAATTTGTAAAATCCAACCAATAAATTATCATTCCTATGGTAAAAAGAACCAAAAAATAAATAAAAAATTTTTGCTTTAAGTCATCTCGGAATTGAGGGATATTTAATTTATTTGAGACTACTAGTAAAACAACGTTAATAAATAATATAAATTCCATTAACAACGTCGGAAATGGATGACATAAAATAAGAGTGCACAATTCAATGATAATAATTATTTGAGCATAGAATATTTTCAATCGGTCCAGATTAAGCAACAAGTAAACGGTTATCAAAATATAATTAAAGGCAAAGACAAACGGTACCAAATGAACCGAATAAAAATTAAAATTTGTAGATCCGATTGAAATAAACAGTCCCGCCAGCAATCCTATTTTTTGGGAGACCTCACTCCCAATCTTTTCCTTTAGAATACTGTTTACAATGAGATATACGAAAAATGTTAAAATTATTGTATTAAGAATCATGACCGAAAATAACGTAGATAATTTAAAGGTCTCATTCGTTAGAATCGAAGCAGACGAAATTATAAGATGATAAATGGGAATTTTGTCGTACAAAGAAAAAAGAGTGGGTATGGAGCAATACGTAGTTTTATGTCTAGTCTACTGGTTCGGTTCAGTATTGCTACCCTTTTCTCGAGCGGCCAGCCGCCTTCGTCATAGGGCACGAACAGCTTCTTTTTTTTCGACAGGCTGAGGAGGAACGGGTCCTTGCCATCGAGCAGGAGCTTTGTCGTCTTGGGCCCGGTCGGCTGGTCGAGGAAGGGGATGGGGGCCTCGAGCAGGAACGGCAGGGCCGGCCCGTAGTCGCCGATCTCCCGGTGGGACAGGCCCCGGAAGCCGACGGGAGAGGGCTCGACGTGGTTCTCGAAGCCTTCCGCGGCCTTGACCGTCAGCGACGCCAGCGTGGCGATCTTGACGGACTTGTCCGGGGCGACAATGCAATTCGTGACGGGGAACATGGTCTCCGCCCCGTGGGTGTCGATGGCCACGTCGATCGACTCGCGGCGCATGAGCTCCATGGCCCCGAAGGTCACCCGTTCCATGAGCGGCCCGTTCGCGCGGCCCGGCCAGGTCCGGTTGGTGTTGCGGACGTCGATGTAGGACAGGAGCTGGCGCTCGGGGTAGTGGATGTAGACGTCCGGGTCGGGCCACTGGTCGAGGGGCGAGGCGTCGCGGTTGCCGAAGCGGAAGCGCTGGGCGCCCCAGTCCGTGGCGACATCGAAATAGAGCGGGTAGCCGTCCCCGGCCCGGGTGTTCCGGCTGCCGCTGTTGTTGAAGAAGGGGATGACATAAAGCGTCCCCTTCTCGACTACGGCATTCTCGAGGAAGATGATGACGGCGAGCATGCCCTCGGGCTCGTTCGAATGCGTGTTGCCGATGAGCAGGGCCTTCCGCCGGGCTCCCGACCCTCGAGGACATAGACGTTGGTGTCGGCCAGAGTGCCTTTGAGGCCGGGGGAGAACTCGCTCAGCCGATGGACCGCGGTGACCCCGGGCCCCTTGACGATGGGCACGTCGAAGTGCCGATGGCGGACGAGGGGCAGGCCGCCCCAAACGACCAGGCCCAGCACGGCGGCGGCCAGGGCCGATTTTTCGACGGTGTCTCGGATCATGCCGCCCTCGCTCACTTCCACCGCAACAGCCTGAGCAGCAGGGGGACCATCACAAGAAGATAGAGGAGGAGGTCCTGCCGGCGCTCCTTTTCGCGGACGAAATTCCAAGCGGCCAGGACAAAGAGGAAGGCCGTGATGATGTAATAGGCGATCATGATCACGGGAACGCCTCGCTCCTAGCCTGGCTATTCACGACTTACATGCTCCACTTGACCAGGAAGGCCAGCTTCGAGCTGAAGATGATCATGGCCATGGCCGCCGCGGTGATGGCCAGCCACGGCAGCCAGGTGGCCTTGAGGAAGTCCTTGTATGAGCCCTCGTAGCCGGACACCATATTGCTCAGCCGGCCGATGAGGGCCGTCGGCGGCAGGCCGTCGCCCAGGGGCCAGAGGAGGCTGAGACCGGCGATGACCACGGTGGCGTGGAACCCGATCGAGTCCAGGAACCAGATCAGGGGGATGCCGATGATGGCCGCCGCGCCATAGGTCAGGACGCCCTCGGAGAAGGGGATGATGACCGGCAGGAGGAAGAACAGGAGCACGAGGGGCGTCGAAATGACGGCGAACGAGATGAGGCCGCGGACCCCTGTCGCCGTCATGATCTGTTGGAGCATGCCGACGACGGCCGTCGTTGCGAGGAGGGGCAGGAGCCTTTTGACGGTGCTGCGGGCCAGGGCGAAGACGGCGATCCTCTTCGGGCTGACCAGCACGGCGGCCACGGCCGATAGCGCGAACTCCAGCGCCAGGCCGAATATGGGCGTCCCGAAGGGCCAGATCCGGTAGGCCGCGACGAGCCCGAAGAACACGAGGAACGGGATGGCCACGCGCCACCAGGTCATGCCCGGGGGAGGATCGGGCAGCTCCAGCGGCCCGGCGGCCGCCCCGGCGTCCCGTTTCAAGCCCAGGACGAGGACGGTGAAGGCGCCCAGGATGAGGACCGGGATGCCCAGCGTGAACTCGAAGCCGACATAGGGGATGGCCGTGCCGGCGCAGAGGATCATGGCCCAGATGTTGACCGGCGGGGCCGCCGCGCTCAGACCGGCGACGATGAACAGGATGGCCGCCACGCGCTTCGGCGGGATGCCCAGGCGCCCGAGGGCCAGGGCCACCGGAGCGCCGACGACGAGGAGCGAGACGCTGCCCGCGCCGGTCAGCGCGCCGGGGATGAGGACGATGATCATCAGGGCCAGGAGCGCCGGGACCCGCCAGCGGCCGAAGGCCCGAAGGGTCGCCCGGACGGCGTAGATGACGCCCCCCGATTCGTTGACGATGGCCATGAAGAACGTGGCCGTGAAGAAGACGAGCATGACGTCGAGGTAGGTGGCCGAGCCCTCGACCAGGTGCCGGCCCAGCTCGCCGATCGCCGGGGTCTTGAAGAAAGCTCCGGCCAGGCCGCCGGCCACGGCCGCGGCGAAGATGCCAAGCTCGACCGAGAGCTTGGCGGCCTTGGCCGCCGCATAGGCGATGACCATGACCGCCAGGATCCCGAAGATCTGTGTCGTCATGCTTAGCCCCGCATCTTACAGGAAACCCCGAGCCGCGGTCAACTGGATCGTCGCGCCGCAGGGCGGGGGGACGTAACGAAGCAGGCTCTAACGCCGTTATAGACAAACAGCAGCGCTCCTGCTAAGATACGCCACGGAAAGGGGTCGAAAGGAGTTTCGACCTATGCGCGCATTTCCACCTCCCGTCAGGGAAGGCAGTTCCCATCCCTCCCAACTTCCGCTAAAATGGCAAGATGTCCCTCAAAGGAGGACCCGCATGCGGCATCCCGCGGTCGTGAGACTTGTCGCCGTACTGAGCCTGGCCGGGCTCCTGGCCGGCGTGAGCGCTCCGGGGCTTCGGGCCCAGTGGTACGGCCGGAACAAGGTCCAGTACGAAAAGTTCGATTTCCGGATCATGAAGACCCGCCATTTTGACGTCTATTTCTATCTGCAGGACGAGCAGACCGTCAAGCTGGCCGGGGAGATGGCCGAGCGCTGGTACGCGCGCTATTCCCGGATGTTCAACCACGAGCTCAAGGGCCGCCAGCCGCTGATCCTGTACGGCAGCGGTCCCGAGTTCCAGCAGACGACCGTGATCAACGAGATCCTGGGGGAGGGGACGGGCGGCGTCACGGAATCGTTCAAGCGCCGCATCATCCTGCCCTACGGGGCCTCGCTGGCCGAGACGGACCACGTCATCGGCCACGAGCTCGTGCATGCCTTCCAGTACGACATCATGGCCCAGGGTCACTCCGACCAGGCCCGGGGATCCGACGCCAACCTGCGCATCCCCCTGTGGTTCATCGAGGGCATGGCCGAGTACCTGTCCATCGGTCCGGTCGACCCGAACACGTCGATGTGGATGCGCGAGGCCGTCCGGCGCAAGGACCTGCCGCAGATCAAGAAGCTCGACAATTCCTACAAGTACTTCCCCTACCGCTGGGGCCAGGCCCTGTGGGCCTATATCGCCGGCCGCTGGGGCGACGAGGTCATCGGCAAGATGATGAAGTCCGTCGGCCGGGCCGGCGATTACGAGGTCATCCTCGAGAGCGTGCTGGGCGTCAAGCTCAAGCAGCTCTCGAACGATTGGCACAAGGCCATGCAGGACGCCTATGGTCCCCTGCTCGCGAAGACCCAGCTGGCCGACAAGATCGCCAAACAGCTGTTCAAGGGCACCGAGAGCAATCCTTATAATATCGCCCCGTCGATCAGCCCCGACGGCAAGGACCTGGTCCTCCTGTCCAGCCGGGACCTCTTTTCGGTCGACCTCTATCTGGCCGACGCCGATTCGGGCAAGATCCGGCGGAAGCTCGTCTCGACGGCCGTCGACCCCCATTTCGAGAGCATCCAGTTCATCAAGTCGGCCGGGGCCTGGGACGCGACCGGGCAGAAGTTCATCTTCGCCGGCGTGGCCAAGGGCCGGCCCGTCCTGACCATCGTCGATATGAAAAGGGACAAGACCGAGCGGGAGATCCCCTTCGGCGAGCTGGCCGAGATCCTCAGCCCCTCCTGGTCGCCCGACGGCCAGTTCGTCACCTTCGCCGGCATCGCCGGCGGCATCTCGGACCTGTTCATCTACGACCTGACGCACAACGTCCTCAAGCAGATGACGCGGGACCCCTACGGCGATCTTCAACCCGTGTGGTCGCCGGACGGCAAGACCATCGCCTTCGTCACCGAGAGGTTCTCCACGAACCTCGAGTGGGTCGACGTCGGGCACTACGAGCTGGCCCTCCTCGACGTCGAGTCGGGCCGCATCACGAAGCTCCTGGCCTTCCCCAACGGCAAGAACATCAATCCGCAGTGGACGGCCGATTCCTCGGCCCTCTATTTCCTTTCGGACCAGAGCGGCAAGACCGACCTCTACCGGATCGACGTGGCCTCGGCCAAGATCACGGAAGTGACGAACCTCTACTCCGGGATCTCCGGGATCACGGACCTCAGCCCGGCCATCTCGGTCGCCCACGGGACCGGGCGGGTCGTCTTTTCGGGCTATACCGGCGGGCAGTACTCGATCTACTCGATCGACGACCCGGCCATTCTGCAGGGGGAGTCCTTCCTGGCCCAGTTCGAACGCAACCCGGCCATCCTGCCGGCCCGGACCGAGCCCGAAGGCTCGCTCCTGGGACTGCTCAAGAACCCCCTGTTCGGCCTGCCCAAGGACACCAACTTCGCCGTGGTCCCCTATAAGTCCAAGCTGGCCCTCGACTACGTGACCCCGCCCAGCATCGCCGTCGGCGTCGACCGCTACGGCACCTACGGGGCCGGGGGGATCGCGGCCTATTGGAGCGACATGCTGGGCTATCACACGGTCATCACGTCCGTGTTCACGGCCTCCCAGCTGATCGACACCTCGGGCGTCGTGGCCTACCTCAACAACCGGAAACGCCTCAACTGGGGCGGCGCGGCCCAGAGGATCGTCTATCCCTATCCTTATTATTATTTCTTCTACAGCGACCCGGCCCAGGGGGGCGATGGCTTTTACCACGAGGTCGAGGACGTCTACCGGCTCATCAACTACGACCTCTCGCTGTTCGGGTCCTATCCCTTCAGCCAGGTCAGCCGGTTCCAGCTCAGCGGCGGTTTGCGGATCCAGGATTTCAACCACACGACCTATGAGCGGATCTACGACGTCAGCGGCTTCTTGGTCGATTACGAGAAGATCCACCCGAACGACATGCCGCCGGCGTTGACCTTCGGCTACCTGAGCGCCGGCTATTACTATGACACCGGGATCTTCGGGGCCACGAGCCCTATCCTCGGCGGGAACATGGGCCTGGCCGTGTCGCCGGCCATCGGCTCGGTCAACTTCACGACCGTTATGGCCGATTTCCGCAAATATTTCATGCCGGTCAAGCCGTTCACCCTGGCCTTCCGGGCTCTGCACTACGGGCGTTACGGCAAGGACTCCGAGGATACGCGGTTCTACCCGCTTTACATCGCCTACTGGGACCTCGTCCGGGGCTACGAATCCATCAGCAACGCCGAGCTCTCGGAGTACAACGCCCACCCCGAAAAGTCCTTCGATTTCACCCGGCTCTACGGCAGCCGCATGATCGTGGCCAACGCCGAGCTGCGCTTCCCCCTGCTCGGCATCTTCGGGGTCGGCAAGGGCTTCTACGGGGCCTGGCCGCTCGAGGCGTTCGCCTTTTTCGATACGGGCATCGCGTACGCCGCGAACCCCAGCTACTGGTGGGGCGGCTATACCTATGACGCCGAAGGGAACCTGACGGGGGAGGATCCCAAGCTGGTCAAACCCTGGTTCCTCGGCGGCGACCGCAAGCCGATCAGCAGCTACGGCTTCGGCATCCGGACGAACCTTTTCGGCTATCTCGTCATGGGCCTGCAGTACGTCTATCCGATCAATCGGCCGGTGCGCGGCTGGCATCTCCAGCTGAGCATCAGCCCCGGGTTCTAGCACCGACCGTAGCGAACGAAGCGAGCGAAGGGCAGAAATCCGGCGGAGATACACGGAGCCGGATTTCTGCGAGGTATCTTAGTAAAGCGGCTTGGCTCTAGCGAGCATCGCGGAGCCAGGCCCGTACGAAATATCCGAAATAAGTTCCTAAACTTCCGGCACCGCCACAGCCCCGGTCCCTTCTTCTGTCTTGATCGCCGGGGGCCGGAAGGCGACCGCCAGCAGAACGGCCGCGCCGAGCGCGGTCAGGCAGGGGAGGAGGAACATCGACCGGAAGTTCGTGACCCCGGCGGCCGTGAAGACGGACTGCAGAAGCACCGGGCCCAGCATGTTGGCGGCCAGCACGCCCAAGCCGAGGATCATCACGTTGAACAGCCCCTGCGCGCACGAGCGGACGTCCTTGGGGAAATAGGTGTCCACGAAGATGTAGACCGTGGCGAAGAAGAACGCGTAGCAGACGCCGTGCAGGATCTGGATGGCGATGATCATCCCGGGATGAGAGGGGAAGAAGGCGTAGACCGCGAACCGGGCGGCGTGGCCCAGGATGCCGACGAGCATCGTCGCCCGCCAGCCCAGCTTCTTCAGGACCAGCCCCAGGACGACCATGGTCAGGATCTCCGAGACCTGGCCGAGGCTCATGACGGGCATGATCCAGTTGCCGGGGATGCCCACGCCGCCAGCCTCGCGGGCCGCGCCGAGGAACGTCCCGGTCCAGTTGAAATAAAGGTTGTGGACGAAGGCGTCGATGAAGGTGATGAGCCAGAGGACGAGGACGAAGGGATGCTTGAGCAGCTTGAACGCCTCGAGCCAGGCGAACCGCTCCGTCACGCATTCCGCTCCGGGGAGCTTCTTTTTCGGCGGCGTGTGGGGCAGGAGCAGGCTGTAGGCGGCCAGAACGAGCGAGACGGCGCCGGCCACGACATAGGTCCAGCGCGTGGCCTGCCTCAGGGCCGGGCCCGTCAGCCCGGAGCCGAGGGCCGTCCCGATCCAGGCCGCAAGTCCGTGAGGGGCGGCGGCCTTGACCCGGGCCCAATCGACGAGGATGAAGGTGAACGGCCAGGCGGCCAGGATCCAGCCCAAGGTGCCGCCCATGCGGACGAGGCCGAACTCTTTCTGGGCGTCCTTCATGTGGGTGAAAGCGATCGAATTGACGATCGAGAGGGTCGGCACGTAAAAAAGGCAGTGGACGGCCATCAGGCCGAAGAACGGCCAGAACGCCCGGGTCAAGCCGAGGCCGAGGATGGCCAGGCCGCCGACAAGATGGCTGAAGCCCAGGAACCTCTCGGCGGCGAAGTGGCGGTCGGCGAACTGGTTGCTGAAGAACATGCCCAGGATGGCCGAGAGGGGGAAGGCGCTGAGGATCCAGGCCTGCTGGATCGGCGAGAACCCGAGGCTCGGCAGGTAGCTGTAGATCAGGGGCAGCCAGGCGCCCCAGATGAAGAACTCCATGACCATCATGAGGAACAGCTTGTTGCGCGCGCTCTTGACGTCAGTCACGATCATCCTCCTTTGTCATCGGGCCCCCCGGAGAACTCGGCCGCCCTCACAGCTCCTTGAGATAAACGTTCCGGAAGAACGGCGGCGAGACGCTGTCGTGGTTCTGGAGGCCGATGTAGCCCTCGGGGGCCAGGTCCCGGACCTTGCCGCCGGGATGGGCCTCCCAGTCAAGGACCGTTTTCCCGTTCAAGTCGACCTTGAGGTGCATCCCCTTGAACTCGATCCGGATGTGGTTCCATTCGCCGGTCGGCCGCGAGGCCGTCAGGCTGGGCGCCTCGATGTCGTAGGCCGCCCCGGTGTGGTGGATGCCCGTCGAGGTGTCATCGACCTGGATCTCGATCGAATGGTAGATGTAGTCGTCGCTCACGGGGACATCGGGGACCCGCAGGAAGATACCGGAGTTCGTGGTCGGCGTCGAGCACTTGAACTCGCAGTCGAGGATGAAATCCTTGACCCTTTTCCCGAACCAGAGCAGTCCCATGCCCCCCTGGCCTTTGAGGACGCCCGTCTTGGGATCGCACTCGAAATAGCCCGGGCCGTAGTGGTTCCAGCCGTACTTCTCGTAGCCGTTGCCGCCGCGCGCCAGGATCTGGGTGAAGCCGTCATAGTAGGTCACGCTCTTGACGTAGGCGATGCTCTTCCGGAAGGCGGGCATCGGGTCGCCGACCTCGGACTCGTTCTCGTACTCCATGGTCAAATAGCCGTCGTAGTCCTGGAGGGTCAGCTCGGCCAGGAGGTCGCGGATGTGGCCTTGGCCGGAGCCCCAGGCCACGTCGTCGACGCCCTTGGCCGTGCCGTAGCCGCTGCGGTCCTTGAGGTGGACGTCGAGGATGCGGCCGGCCAGGAGTTTGAAGGCCTCTCGCGGGTCGACGAGGCCGCGCATCCAATGGCCGCTGTCGGCGCAGGAGCCGATGCGCGGGTCTTTGCCGTCGACATGGCTGAACACCGTTTCCGGCAGGTTGTATTTGGCCGGGGCCGGGTGGTTATGGATGGCGATCTTGATGTCGTATTCCTTGACCAGCTTCTGGAGCAGGGTGAAGTCGTCATCGGCCGGCTCGCAGACGAGGACCCGGATGCCCATCTTGCGGGCGAAATCGAACATCTTGCGCATGCTGGGCTCGGTCGTGCCGATGTCGCAGACGCCGTAGCCGTAGAGCGTGACGCCGCTGGCCTTGAGGGCTTCCTTGACGAACGCGACCTGGTCGTCGGTCATGTTCTCATCGAACTTGGCCCCGGGGAACGTGGCCGCGAGGGCCTGGCCCGGGAACGCTTCGACGGCGCCCACGCCAAGCTCTTTGAGCTTCTTCAACGTGTCGGCGAAGGTGAATTTGCGGAACGTCCAGGCTTCCGAGGCGAAGGGAATGGGTTTGATGCGGACGGCCGCGTAGTCGGCCGTCGCCACGGCCTTCTGAAGGTCGGCGGAGATGTGGCGGATCTGCGGGGCGGCCCCGCGCGCAGGGATCCCGGCGGCCGCGGTCAGGGCCAGCAGAGCGAAGACGGAGAGCGTTCGTTTCATGGAGGGCTCCTCTCGGATCACTTGATTTTAGGATTCCATTTTCCCCGGGCCACAGGCGGGACGTAGCTTTCGAGGCCCTGGAAGGGGAACGGCAGCGTCCGGCCGAGCTCGGCGCTGCGATAGGCGGCCATGAGGAGCTCCGCCACGGCGACGCCGTCGGTGAAATTCTCCTCGGGCCGGACGCCTTTGAGGAAGGACTGGACCATGTGGCGGTTCTCGGCGATGTAGCCGTACTCGCCGGCCTCGTCGGCCACGACCGGCATGAGCCCGATCTCGGCGTTCTGCTTCTCGACCAGGTCTTCTCCCGCCCTGCCCTTGACGGCGCGGCTGAAAAAGACCTTGAGGCCCGCGTCCAGGGTGTTGATCTGGAGCGAGTACTCGGGGCCGAGGAGCTCCATGCTCAGGCGCAGGCCGGCGCCGACGTAGCACCAGCTCGTGGTCGTTTCGACGACCAGGATCTTGCCGGTCCGGTCCTTGTATTCGACGAGCGACCGGGCAAAGTCCTCGGACGGCCGCTTCAGGTAGTCCGTCTTGCCGCCGCTGGCCTTGGCCAGGACGGCGGCGTACTTGGGCTCCTGCCACTTCAGGCAATTGGTATAGGCTGTGACGCTCACGGGCGTCAGGACCTCCCGGGACGCCCCCGGTGGCGTGAGCATGAAGCGGGCCTCTTCGACGGAATGGCACATCATATCGTTGAGGACGCCGCCGCCCTGCAACGTGCCCTCCCAGAACCAGGGCATGTGCGGGCCGCTGTGCTCTTCGGCCGCCCGGGCCAGGTAGGGGGGCCCGGACAGGGCCGCGCCTCGCGCCCAGATGATGTCCTTGCCCCGGACGACCGCCGGGGAGAAGACCTGGTTCTCGAGGTAGCCGTCGAGCAGACCGGCCTTCCGGGCGAGATCCAGCATCTTGCGGGCCTCGCGGACGTTTCGTCCGAGCGGCTTTTCGCAGGCGACGCCGGTGAGATCCGCCCGGCCGCTGACGACGGCGTGGCTGATCTCCTCCATGACCTCGCCCCGGGTGTAGTTCGGGGCGCAGATCCAGAGGGCGCCGATGCGCGGGTCGGCGGCCATCTCCGTGATCGAAGCGTACGGCTTGGCGTCGCCCACGTCGAGGGCCTTGACCAGAGCGCAGGCCTCGCGGGCCCGCGGCGCGTCGGGATCGAAGACGCCCAGGATGTCGGCAGTGCGCACGCCGACCCAGGACCGGATGTGGAACCGGGCGATGAAGCCGCCGCCGATGATGCCGACGCCGAGGGTCTTGGCGTTTGTCTTCACGTCATCAGCCTCCTTTCCGGGGATGTCGCCTGCAGCGATAAGGACTCTGGATACCCTATTTGAAAGCTGGATGTCAATTCATTCCGGCTTGTCCTCGAGCCGGCTGATGATGGCCCGGTTCCGGGCGTTGGCGACGTCCTTGCCCTCGGTCGTGAAGAGGAACTCGAGCCTGTCCCTGTGGAACTCCGTGATCCTGCCGCGGACCATCTTCATGGTCGAATTCAGGAGGCGGTTCTGTTCCGTGAAGGCCTCGCCGAGGACGGCGACGGCGGCGGGCAGCCAGCGGGCCGGGAACTGCCCGGCGTGGCGCCCCCCCTCGCGGAAGGCGTCGATCTCGGCCTCGACCAGGCGCAGGGCCGCCTCCTGGCCCTCGGGGGACCGGGCGCTCAGATGCCGGTCCTTGAGCCAGCGCAGCACGGCCTCCTTGTTGGGCACGAGCAGGGCCACGGTGTAGGGCGACTGGTCGTTGTAGAGCATGATCTGCTCGACGTACGGGGAGGCTTCCGTGATCGTCTCCTCGATCGTCTCCGGACTGTACTTCTCGCCGTCGCTTCCGATCAGCAGGCTCTTCATCCGCCCCAGGACGTACAGGAAGCCGTCGGGATCGATGTACCCGAGGTCGCCGGTGTAGAGCCAGCCGTCCCGGAGGACCTCGCGCGTCGCCTTCTCGTTCTTCCAGTAGCCGGCCATGACATTCTCGCCCCGGATGACGATCTCGCCGGTCCCGCCCGCGGGGAGCTCGCGGCCCCGGTCATCGCAGATGCGGAGCTCGATCCCGGGCGCCAGGCGTCCCGAGGAACCGAGCTTATGGGCCTTCAGATTGTTGGCCGAAATGACCGGCGAGGCCTCGCTCAAGCCGTAGCCCTGGAACATGGGCAGGCCGATGGCGTAGAAGAACCGCTGCATCTCGATGTCGAGCAGGGCCCCGCCGCCGACGAAGAGCTCGAGTCGGCCCCCGAAGTTCCCGCGGATCTTGCTGAAGAGGAGCTTGTCGTAGACGGCCAGGAGGGGCTTCTTCATCTTTTTCAGCCCCTGCCCCTTGTTCCAGCCCTCGGCATTATAGTCGATGGCCAGGGCCAGGGCCCGCTCGAACAGGGCCGTGACCTTGGGCCCCTTGTCCCGGATGCCCTTTTCGATGTTCTTGCGGAAGCTCTTGGCCAGCGAGGGAACGCTCAGGAGCAGATACGGTCGGACCTCCCGGATGTTGCCGGGGATGTTGCGCAGAGTCTCGAGACCGGTCCGCCCGACCTCGACCGCGGCGACCGCCGCGCCGCTCTTCATCATGGAGTAGATGCCGCAGGTGTGACAAAAGCTGTGGTCCCAGGGTAGGATGAGCAGGGAGACGTAGTGCTCGGGGCAGTCGACGAGGGCCCGCGACTGGTCGATGTTGGCTGTGTAGTTCCGGTGGGTCAGGATGATGCCCTTCGGGTCGGCGGTCGTTCCGGACGTGTAGCAGATGTTGGCCGGTTCGCTTTCTTTGACCGCGGACAAGGCCTTGTCGATCGCCGCCGGGTCGGTCCCCAGGAATCGCGCGCCCAGCCGCAGGACCTCGGCGAAGGCGATCTCCCCGGACCTCAGGCCGTCGACGTCGTCGAGGACGACGGTCGTGACGAGATCGGGCAGGTCGTGGCGGACCTGGCGCAGCTTGCCGAGTTGGGACCGGGAAACCACGGCCATCCGGCAGCCCGAGTGGGCCAGGCGGAACTTGAGATCGGCCAGCTCATCGACCTTGATCGAAATAGGGACGTTGATGGCCCCGGCCGTCAGGATGCCCAACTCGGCCGTGATCCAATCCCGGCGCCCCTCGGCGATGAGGGCGGCGCGGTCGCCACGGCCGAGGCCCAGATGCATGAGCCCCGCGGCGCATTGGTGGACGAGAGGGCGCATCTCCCGGTAGGTGGTCGGCTCGTAGCGCGAGCCGTTCTTCTCCCATATCAGAACATTGTCGGGATAGGAGTGGACGCTCTCTTCGAACAGGTGGGGCAGGGTCCGCTCCGGCATGGCGCTCCTTCCTGGCCTGGCTTCGCGGCCCTCATCCTACGTCCCGGCAGGGTCCAATGTCAAAGTCCATCTGAGGGCATGCCGGCCGACTAAACGGATGCGGAGAGCAGGGGATTGTTCTGCCTCCCGGAAAGGGCGCGACGATCCGATCGAGAACGGGCCGATGATGAGAGAAGCGACCGCCATTCAGCCTACCGCGGGGACCGGCCCGGGCCAATGCCGATGAAGGACAGGCGCCGCGATGTCCGTCTCGTCGAAGAGAACAAGGTCGTGGTCTCGCTGATGACGGGCGAGGTCCGGTCCGGCGTTCCCGCCGTCTATTACTCCCTGACCCGCGACATCTCGATGGGCGGCGTCCGCCTGATGACCTCGGCGCCTCTCGAGCCGGGGTCCCGGGTCCGGGTCGATCTCACCCTCGGCCGCTCGCGGAGGCGGATCAAGGCCGTGGCCGAGGTGCGTTGGGTCCGGGACCTCTACGGCCGGGAGGTCTTCGAGGCCGGCCTCCAGTTCGTGGGCCTCGAGCCGGATGACGAATTCGCCCTCATGGACCATATCTTCGGCAGCCGGGACGGCCTGCCGGGCTGATCCCGGTCCGACTTGCTTTTCTCCGGGTCCTGGGCTACAAAAGGGACACTTCTCGACGGAAAGGAGGTCCCATGCTCAAAGCGCTCCTGGCCGGAGTCTGCGTGCTGGGATTGGCGGTCGCGGCGGCCGCGGCCCCGGCCGCTCCCGAGACCGAAGCCGAGCGGGCGGCCCGGATGAAATGGTGGACCGAGGCCCGCTTCGGGATGTTCATCCACTGGGGCCTCTACGCGCTGCCGGCCCGCCATGAGTGGGTCAAGAGCAACGAGCGCCTGACCGACGAGGCCTACGCCCGCTACTTCCAGCGGTTCGACCCCGACCTCTACAATCCGCGCGAATGGGCCAAGGCCGCCCGCCTGGCCGGGATGAAGTATTTCGTCGTGACCACGAAGCACCACGACGGCTTCTGCCTCTGGGACTCCAAGCTCACGGACTACAAGGCCACCCGTACGCCTTACGGCAAGGACCTCATCCGGCCCCTGGTCGAGGCCATGCGGGCCGAGGGCCTGAAGGTCGGCTTCTATCATTCGCTCCTGGACTGGCATCATCCGGACTATCCGGTCGACATGTACCACCCGATGCGGGACGACCAGGCTTTTATCGCGAAGGCCCGGGCCCGGGACATCACCAAGTACGACGATTACCTGTTCGGCCAGCTCAAGGAGCTGTTGACCGAGTACGGGCGCATCGACACATTGTTCCTGGACTATTCGTTCCCCGGTCCCAACGGCAAGGGCCGCAAGGACTGGCAATCCGAGCGGCTGCTCAAGATGATCCGCGAGCTCCAGCCCGGGATCATCATCAACGACCGCCTCGACCTCCTCGACGTCCCGGGCGGCTGGGACTACCGCACGCCCGAACAGTTCATGCCCCGGGAATGGATCAAGATCGACGGCCGGCCCGTGCCCTGGGAGACGTGCCAGACGTTCTCGGGCTCCTGGGGCTACTACCGGGACGAGGCGACCTGGAAATCGGTCCCCCAGCTCGTCGCCATGCTCATCGAGACGGTCAGCAAGGGCGGCAATCTCCTTCTCAACGTCGGGCCGACCGGTCGCGGCACCTTCGACGAACGGGCCATGGAGCGGCTCCGCGGCATCGGGGCCTGGATGGACAAGCACGGCCGTTCGATCTACGGCTGCACGGAAGCCCCGGCCGAGTTCCCCAAGCCGGCCAATTGCCTGCTGACCTATAACCCCGAAGCCGGCCGCCTCTACGTTCACGTCCTGCAATGGCCCATGGGGGTTCTGACCTTGGACGGGTTCGCCGGCAAGATCGCCTACGCCCAGCTCCTCGATGACGCCTCGGAGATCCCCTTCACGGAGAAGGGTTCCGAGACCGGCTTCATGCCCGGCTCGAGGGGCCCCGCGGTCGAGAACAGCGTGACGCTCCGGCTGCCTGTGCGCAAGCCCGACGTCGAGATCCCCGTCATCGAGCTGTTCCTGAAAGGTCACTGATGGTTCCGCGGCACGATCTCCGTCTCATCGGCCGGCTGGCCCTCGGTCTAGCACTCGCCGCGGCGGCGCTCGCGCCGGCCGGAGCCTGGGCCGCGCCGAAGGACTATTATTTCCCTCAGGTCAAGGTCGAGGTCACGGTCCGGCCGGACGGTTCCTTCCTGGTCGACGAGTTCCGGACCTTCGATTTCCGGGGCTCGTTCAGCTACGCCTATGTCGTCATACCCGTGCAGGTCGAGCGCCTGGGCGTCCGCAAGGATGTGACGCTCTCGGACCTTGCGGTCACGGACGAACGGGGCCAGCCGCTGCGGACCGAGATCTCCCAAAGCGGCGGGGAGATCACGGCCAAATGGTTCTACTCGGCCCGCAACGAGCGCCGGACCTTCCGCATCCACTACCGCGTGGCCGGCGGCGTCACCAGCTACGCCGACGCGACCGAGTTCTACTGGCAGGTCATCGGGGGCGGCTGGGACAAGCCCACCCGCGACGTCCAGGCCACGGTCACGCTGCCGGCGCCCGTCGCTTCGAAAGGGGACCTGCTCGTCTGGGGGCACGGTCCGCTGGCCGGTCGGGCCGAGGTCGTTGACGAGCGGACGGCCCGGTTCTCGGCCCCGGACCTCGCATCGCACCAGTTTTTCGAGGTCCGCGTGGTCTGGCCTCCGGGCCTGGTCCGGGGCGTGCCGTCGGACCGGCTGACGCTGGCCGCCATCAAGGCCGAAGAACAGGGTTACGTCCGGGACACGATCACGCGGGTCCGGGAGGCCCAGGCTCGGCAGGCGGCCACCCGAAGGGCCGTGCTGAAGGGCCTGAGCGTCTGGGGCCTATGGCAGATCCTCGGCCCGATCGTCTGGCTCGTCATTTTCACCCGGGTCTGGTCGGCCGTGGGCAAGGACTACCGCTTCGAGGGCCTGCCCGATTATGTCCGCGAGCTGCCGTCTGACCAGCCGCCGGCCATCGTCCAGACGCTGATGCGCGAGGGCCGGTCGGTGACCCCAGCGGCGTTCACGGCCACCATCTTCGACCTGGCCCGCCGCGGCGTGCTCGAGATCGAGGATCGGAAGGTCACAAAGAAACGCCTCTTCGGCACCAAAGAGGACGTCGAGACGGCGGTCACGCTCCGGAAGGACCCCGGCCAGGACGCCCGTCTGCTGCTCTTCGAGCGCTCGCTCCTCGAATTCCTCTTTGAGGGACTGGCCGGCGGGATGACGCCCGGGGCGTCCTTCACGATCGCCGAACTCCAGGGATATTTGAGGAAGAACCCTCAGAAATTCCAGACCTGGTACCGGGGCTGGACCCTATCCGTCAAGCTCGAGGCCAGGCCCCTCGGTTTCCTCGAGCCGGCCAGCGTCAGGGCCCGCAACCGGTTCTATATCGGCACGCTGCCGCTGGCCATCCTGACCCTGAACCTGGTCCTGTTCATCCTGGCCCTGGCCCTCATCCCGACGCTCAAGCGACGGACCATGGCCTGGGCCCGCGAGAATGAGGCCTGGAAGGGGCTCGAGCGCTTCCTCGACGACTTTTCCGACTTCAAGGAGATCCCGGCCGAGGCCTATAAGCTCTGGGAGTTCTACCTCGTCTTCGGCATCCTGTTCGGGAACGCCAAAAAGATCCTCAAGATGCTGCCCGTCATCCTCAAGGACGAGCGAGCGGCGGCCCCCGTCTGGTACGCCGGCACCGGCGGCCAGCCGGGCGCCTTCGCGGTCGGCGGCTTCGACCACATGATCGCCAGCATCGAGCACGCGGCGACGTCGATCAGCCAGGCCAGCACATCGGCGGCCCACTACTCTTCCGGCGGCGGCGGCGGCTTCAGCGGCGGCGGGGGCGGCGGGGGAGGGGGCGGCGGCGGGGGAGCGGGATGACGCGGGCCCGGCCGGTCCGGTTCGCCGCGCTGGCCGCGGTTGTTGCGGCCGCCCTTTGGACGCCGCGGTGCGGCCGTCCGTCCGACGAGCTCGCCATCCGCGCCCTCATCGAAGACTCCGTGAAACGGGTCGAGCGGAGGGACGCCCGGGGGCTGATAGAGTTCTTTGCCCCCGACTACCATGATTTCGAGGGCCGCGATCCCGCCGGGACCCTCGAGCTCGTCTCCGACTATATCGACCGTTACCGCGGCATCGTCATCCATCTCCTCGGGGCCCGCGTCGGCGCGATCGGTCCGGACGGCGTGGTGTCGGTCGAGTGCGAGGTCTCGCTGTCCCACGGGGCGGCCGAGGTCCTGCGCAAGCTCATCCGCTACGCTGGCGAGTACTACCGCTTCAAGCTCGAGCTGCGGAAAGCAGGGCCGGGCGTTTGGCGCTACACCTATGCCGAATGGCAGGCCATCGACCTGGCGGAGCTCTTCCCCGAATCGCTCCAGGTCCTGAAAAAACTCTTCCCCGGCCTCTGACGTATTTCCCCACGACCCCGAAAGGACTCCGCCGCCACGCGGCCGGATCCATCTGCTATAATAAGGACACAGGGAGGGCAAGATGACAGAAGAAAAGAAAGACACCAAGACCCGCTTCGAGGAATTCAAGGTCGAGGGCGGCGAGCTCCTCAACAAGGTCAAGGAGATCA
This sequence comes from Candidatus Aminicenantota bacterium, assembly GCA_963807525.1. Lineage (GTDB taxonomy): Bacteria > Acidobacteriota > Aminicenantia > Aminicenantales > Saccharicenantaceae > RBG-16-66-30. The sequence goes on from CAWECI010000030.1 coordinate 18,224, forward strand.
TCCACCAGGGCAACGTCCGCCGCATCATCCTCAAGGACGAGCACGGCAAGACGTTCATGGAGTTCCCGCTCACGGTCGGTGTGGTCGGGGCCATCGTCGCCCCCGTCCTGGCCGCGGTCGGCGCCATCGCCGCGCTGGCTTCGAACCTGACCATCGTCGTCGAGAGGATCGAGAGCTGACCGGCGCGGGCGCTTTGACGAGCTCCCGCTCTGTGCTATAAAAGGGCTTCCGCATCCCGACCGGAGAGGAGGCCTCATGTCGCCGGCTATCGCCATCCCGAAGCACCGCGTTCTTTCGGCTTTGACGGCCGCTGCTTTGTTCGCGGCCCTCGCCTCCTCCGCGACAGCGGCCCCGCCTAGGGCGGACGGTCTGGTCAATCTGATGCCGGTCCCGGCCCACATGACGCCCGGCGACGGCCGATTTCGCATCGACGAGAACCTGGCCGTCTCTCGGGACGCCGCTGCGGCCGCTGGGATCATTATCAAGGATCGGGCGTTCCATGCCGCGGCCCGGTTCATGTCCCGGCTGGCCGGCCGGACCGGCCTTTTCTTGAAACAGGATTTCCTGGCGGCCCAGACTGCGGCGGGCGCGGGCGGGCTCCATTACGCTTTCGGGCGGCCGGGCCGGCTCGTCCCGAACGAGGACGAATCCTATGTGTTGACCGTCGCACCTGCTTCGATCCGACTGGAGGCCAAGACCGACCTGGGCGTCCTGCGCGGGTTCGAGACCCTGCGCCAGCTCCTCAGCGCCGACGAGACGGGCTACTATTTCCCCTGTGTCACGATCGACGACGCGCCCCGCTTCACCTGGCGGGGCCTGATGATCGACGTCGGACGCCACTTCCAGCCGGTCGAGGTCATCAAGCGGAACCTGGACGGGATGGCCGCCGTCAAGATGAACGTCCTGCACCTGCACCTGACCGAGGACCAGGGCTTCCGGGTCGAATCCAAGGTCTTCCCCAAGCTCCACGAGCTCGGCTCGGACGGGATGTACTTCACCCAGGACCAGATCCGGGACCTGGTGGCCTACGCGGCCGACCGCGGCATCCGGGTCATGCCGGAGTTCGACCTGCCGGGGCACTCGACGAGCTGGTTTGTGGCCTACTCCGAGTTCGCCAGCGCCCCGGGATCCTACGCCATCGAGCGCAACTTCGGAGTGTTCGCGCCGACCTTCAATCCCGCCAATGAGCGGATCTACCCGTTCTTCGACGCCTTCTTCAAAGAGATGGCCGGGTTGTTCCCCGACCCCTATCTGCACATCGGCGGAGACGAGGTCGAGGGCCATCAATGGGACGCCAATCCGGGGATCCAGGACTTCAAGAAGAAACACGGCTTCGCCTCCAACGACGCGCTGCAGGCCTACTTCAACGGCCGGCTGCTCAAGATCCTGACCAAGCACGGCAAGAAGATGGTCGGCTGGGACGAGATCTTCCAGCCGGGGTTGCCCAAGGACATCGTCATCCAGTCCTGGCGCGGCCAGAAATCCCTGGTCGAAGCGGCCCAAAAAGGCTACCAGGGCATTCTCTCGAACGGCTATTACATCGACCTGTGCCAATCCGCGGAGTTCCACTATCTCAACGATCCTCTGCCGGCGGATTCGCCCCTCGACGCCCAGAGCCGGGCTTTGATCCTGGGCGGCGAAGCGACCATGTGGACAGAGCTGGCGGTCCCGGACACGATCGACTCGCGGATCTGGCCCCGGACGGCGGCCATCGCCGAGAGGTTCTGGTCGCCCGCTTCGGTGCGCAACGTGGACGACATGTATCGCCGGCTCGTCCCGACCTCGATCGCCCTCGAGGAACTCGGCCTGCTCCATCTCAAGAGCCCGGAGATGATCCTCAGGAGACTGGCCGGCCAGCCGAGGACGAAGCCGCTCCAGGTCCTGGCCGCGGCCGTGGAGCCGCTCGAGAACTATCAGCGTCACAGCCAGGCGACCTATACGAGCCTGTCGCCGTTCACCCGTTTCGTCGACGCCTGCGCCCCCGAATCCTTGGCCGCCTGGCGCTTCAACAAGAAAGTGGAGCGTTATCTGGCCTCGAAGGACCCGGCCCTCGGCGAGGAGCTGAGGATCGAGCTCCAGGCCTGGCGCGATAACCATGCCCTGGTCCTGCCTCTTCTGGCCGCCTCGCCGGCGCTGCGGGAGATCGAGCCCCTGTCGGCCAACCTGGCCCGGGTCTCGGAGATCGGGCTCGAGGCGCTGCGGGGACTGGCCAGGGGAGAATTCCAAACGCCCGCCTGGGCCGCCGACAAGAACGCCGTCCTGGCCGAGGCCGCCAAGCCGGCCGCTCATGCCGAGCTGGTGGTCGTCAAGGCTGTCGGCCGCTTGGTCGACGCCTGCGCCGGAGCCGCCAAGTGACAGGGGAGGGCGAACGGCCGACCTATACGGTCCAACGGGTCGAGGATTTCGGCCTCGAGGAACCGGCGTCCAAGCCCTGGGACCGCCTGCCCCCGCTTCTCATCGACCATTTTCTCTGGCTGACGAACGGGTACAGGCCCCGCGTCGAGGCCCGGCTCTGTTGGTCGTCGAGGTTCCTTTATGTCCGGTTCATGGTGGGGGAGAAGCGGCCGCCCGTCCGCTACACCAAGTTCCAGGATCCCGTCTACAAGGACAGCTGCGTCGAGTTCTTCGTCGACATGTTCCCGGAAAAGACGCTGGGCTATGTCAATTTCGAGATGAACGCGGCCGGGACGCTCCTGGCCGCCTTCGGACCGGACCGTGACCACCGCCAGCCCCTCTGGCCGGAGGATCTGGCCGGCATGAGCGTCCAGTCCGACGAAAGACCGTGGCCGGACATCGGCAACGCTTGGTCGGTCGCCTATAGGCTCCCTCTCGAGCTCTTCCGGAAGCTTTACGGGGAAGATGTCCGGTCCGGTCACCGGGCCGCCGCGAACTTCTACAAGTGCGGGGACGAGACCGAACTGCCGCATTATGGCGCCTGGCGCCCGGTCGGAACGCCGAGCGCCGGATTTCCATCGGCCCGGAGTTCTTCGGCGAGCTCGTTTTCGCCTGAGCCGGCGGCGGGAGCCTACTTCAGCTTTTCTTGACCTTTGAATTCGCGGTAGGGGCTGAGATAGGTCAGCGTCTCGCGGTCCCCGCCGTCCGTCGATCCCTGGACCATGCGGCTGATGAGCTCCCCGAGCCCGGGCCCGAGCATGAAGCCCTGGCCGCACATCCCGACGGCCAGCATGAACCCTTCGACCTCGCGGGCCCAGCCGACGATCGGGAAACCGTCCGGCGTCATGGGGTAAAGTCCCCGCCAGGTCCGGCGCACGCGCAGGTTCTTGAGCCGGGGGATGAGCCCGACCATGCGGCTGGCGACCATGGGCAGGAACGAGCTCGTCTCGCGGACGTCCATGCCCCAGATGCTCGGATTCGGCGTGATGCAGAAGATGACCTGGCCGGTATGGTGCTGGTAGAAATAATAGTTGGCCGAACCGGCGACGGGGCGGATATCGACGACCATGGGCTCGAGGAAGCGGGCCACCGCTTCGGTCACGGCCGCCTCATGGGAATCGGGCCGCACGGGCACGTCGAGGCCAGCCAGGGCGGCCACCTCGGCGCCCGACGGCCCAGCGGCGTCGACTACGACGGACGACGCGTACTCGCCCTTGTCCGTGCGCACGCCGCTCACCCGCCCGCCGGACGCCAGGACACCGGTGACGACCTCGTCGAACCGGAACTCCGCTCCCAAAGCCTTGGCCCGGCTGTAGAACGCGTGGACCGCGAGCAGGGGGGAGGCATGGCCGTCGTCGGGCGACAGCGTGCCGCCGACGAGGCCCTCGGGATTGATGTCGGGGATGATCGCGCGGAACGCGGCGGCGTCGTGCCAGTCGATGTTGAGGCCGCTCGCTTTCTGGATGACGAGGAGGTCCTTGAGCGTGCGCTCTTCCTCGGGCCGGTACGCGACGTAGCTGTAACCGCCCTTGTACCACTCGATGTCGTGCCCGTGCCGCGCCTTCCAGGTCGAGAAGATCTCCAGGCTGCGCAGGCACAGGCGGATCTTGGCCGGGTCGGAGTGGGTGGCCCGCAGGCCGCCGATGGCCCGCTTGTTCGAGCCTTGGCCGACGCTCGGGGCCCGGTCGAGAACGAGGACCTTGAGGCCGGCCTCGGCCAGGGCCAGGGCCGCCGGGGTGCCGACGCTGCCGGCGCCGACGACGATGACGTCGAAGCCTTTATTCGCGGTCATGGCCGTTGTCCTTCTTGCCCAGCCCGGCGAAGATGCCCAAGGGCACTTCGACGAAGAGCGGGCGTTTGGGCTGGTCGACGACCTCGGCGTCGGGTACGCCTTCCTCGCGGAAGAGCCGGTGGATGAGGGGGGTGCAGGTCTTGGCCCCGCAGGAGCCCATGCTGGTCCGGGTCAGGGCCTTGATCTCGCTGATGTCGCGCACGCCGGCCCGGATGAGCTCACGGATCTCGCCGGCGGTCACGCGCTCGCAGCGGCAGATGATGGTGTCTTCCGCGGTCCGCGCCACGTACTCGGCGAGCGGATCGGAGGTCTCGGGCGGCTGGACCCTGATGCCGGCGATCCTCTTGGCGAACGCGCGGGGCGCCCGGACCTTGACGATGACCGTCCGGTCGTTGGCCTTGAGGGCCCGCACGGCGGCCACTTCGACCCGTCCGAGCGCGTTGCCTTCGGTGTCCTGAACGGTGACCGCGTCCCCTGGCTTCAGCCGCTCCTTGGGGAACTCGAACGGGATGGCCACGGTCGGGAACTCGGGGTCCTTCCGGTAATCGACGAGCGTGACGGCCAGGCCCGGGCAGATGGCGACGCACTTCTCGCAGCCCGAGCAGCCTTTGCCGCTTCTCTCGCCGAGGAAGACCGGCAGGCTTCCGGATGTCCGTCGCGGTCGATGTCGATGAGCCCTGTCGGGCAGACGGCCGTGCAGGGGTTGCAGGGGATCTCCTGGTGCAGTGGAGAACCGGGAAGACGCCGCTCTCCTCCGAGGGCACCCTCTCGTGAACCGTGGCGCCGGGCGCGACTTCAGGATCTCCGCCGTCCGGTACCAGTCCGGACGAGATCTCGCCGACATCGTGGCCAAGAGCCCGGGCCACTTCGAGCCCGCGGATCTTTCCGGAGAAGATGGCCGCCGACGCCTCGGCGATCTCCTCGGCGTCGCCCGCGGCGAAGGCGGGCAGCCCGAATTCGCGGGCCTTCTCGAAGAACTCGTTGACCGGGTCGAGGCCGACGGCGATGAGGAGCGTATCGCAATCGAACGAGCGCTCCGTTCCCGGGACTGGCCTGAACTTCCCGTCGACCCGGGCGATGGTGACCGACTCGACGGCGTCCCGGCCGTTGGCGCGAAACGACGGTATGAGAGGTGTAGATCGGCACGCCTAGCCGGGCCAGCTTGTCGCGGTGGACCTTGTAGCCGCCGCACTCGGGCAGGGCCTCGACCAGCCCGACGACCGCGATGCCGGCCTGGAGGGCGTGATAGCCGGCGATGAGGCCGACGTTGCCGCCGCCGACGATGAACAGCCGTTCGGTCGGCCGGACCAGGTCGCGATTGACCAGGGTCTGGAACGCGCCGGCGCCGTAAACGCCGGGCAGCGTGTTGCCGGGGAAGGCCAGGTTCTTTTCGCGCGCGCCGGAGGTCACGAGGAGGACCTGCGGCTCGATCAGCACATACTTGCGGCCCTCGAGCAGGACGCCGACCTTCTTGTCGCTGTAAACGGCCACGGCGGTCGTTTGGAGCCAGACCCGGACCGAAGGGAACGAGCGGACCTCGCTCTCGAGACGCGTGGCGATGTCGATGCCGCGCGTCCCGGCGTAAACGGCGTCGATGGAGCCGAAGAAGCGGTGCGTCTGCAGGACGAGCTTACCGCCGAGCCGGTGCTTGTCGTCGATGAGAATGGTCTCGATGCCACGGCGGCCCAGCTCGATGCGCCGCCGACAGGCCGGCCGGCCCGCCGCCGATGATCAAAACAGGGACGGGGACGGACTCGATCGGGGCCGCGCCGGGCCAGCTCCGGCCCGCGGGGATCGGTCCCGGGCAGCTCCGGCAGCCCCTCGACCGGCTCGACCGTGACGCCCGGCCGGACGAGCTCCATGCAGGATTTCACGGGGACGCCGTCAGCCAGGACCAGGCATTGCGAGCATTGGCCGTTGGCGCAGAAGATCCCCTGCGGCGCGCCGTCCTTGGCGTGGTGGCCGAAGATATGGACGCCGGCCGCGAACAGGGCCGAGGACAGGGTTTCGCCCTCCAACGCCTCCAGCGCCCGGCCCTTCCAGGTGAAAAGGACTCTCGGCCGTTCTGGGATCGGCAGGATGGGATGTTGCTCAATACGGTGCATGGACAGCGACTCTCCTACGGTGCACTTCAGGCGGCCCCAAAAGACGCTAATTATAGCACAGAAACAGGGAGCGGGAATAGGACTTGGGGCGGACTCGTTGTATAATTTTCGTAATGGGTCATAAGCTCAGGCGGACCGTTTGGGGGCTGGGACGGCCGTGTGCTGGCCGTGGTCACTGTACCGGGACGCTCTTCGGCCCGCCTGCGCCGCGAAGACGCTCTGCCGCTCCACCGGCCGCGGCTTCGCCGTCAGCATCTTCTGTGACCTGGGTTCGGCCGTTGACTAACGTCGAAAGGCGAATCTGATAATAAGGACGGGCCAATGAAAGTCATCTCCCTCGTCATCCTGGTCCTCGGTTTCGGCATGGCGGCGGGGCCGGCCCTGGCCCAGCGGACCGAGAAGCCGGTCCTCCACGGCCGGGAGTGGGTGGCCATCACGGGCAAGCCTCTTGCCGCGACGGCCGGAGCGCTCATCTTCGCCAAGGGCGGCAACGCGGTCGACGCCTCCTGCGCCATGCTCGGGGCCGTCTGCACGATGTACGATGTGCTCAGCTGGGGCGGCGAGACCCAGGCGCTGATCTTCAACCCCAAGACGGGCAAGGTCATCGCGCTGAACGCTCTGGGGGTCGCGCCGAGCGGGGCTACCGCAAAATTTTACAAGGACAAAGGATATGCTTATCCGCCGGCGGACGGCGTCCTTGCGGCCGTGACGCCGGGCACGCCGGGCGGCTTGCTGACGATGCTGGCCGAATTCGGGACCATGAGCCTGGCCGAGGTCTTGGCGCCCGCCATCCAGCATGGCCGAGGGTTATCCGATGGACAAGGAGACCGGGGACCGGATCGAGAAGGACAAGGCCAAGATCAAGGCCTGGCCGTATGCGCGGGCCGTGCTCCTGCCGCACCTCGGCGAGCCCTACGAGGCCCCGAAGGCCGGCGAGATCTTCCGCCAGCCCGATCTCGCGGCGACGCTCCGCAAGCTCGTCGAGGCCGAGCGCGAGGCCCTGGCCGCGGGCAAATCCCGGAAAGACGCGATCTATGCCGCCTACGATCGGTTCTACACGGGCGATATCGCCCGCGAGTTCGTCCGGGGCTCGGGTGAGCAGGGCGGCCTTATCACGATGGCCGACCTGGCCGGCTGGAAGGTCCATCTCGAGGAGCCCGTCTCGACCTCATACAAGGGCATCGAGGTCTACAAGCTGACGAGCTGGGTCCAGGGCCCGGTCATGCTCCAGGCCCTGAACATGCTCGAGACGATCGACCTCAAGGCCTTGGGCTACAACAGCGCGGCCTACATCCATACGCTCTACCAGGTCATGAACCTGGCCTTTGCCGACCGCGATTTTTATTACGGCGATCCGTATTTCCCGCCCGAGGAGCCCCTTCGCGGCCTGCTGTCCAAAGCCTACGCCAAAGAACGGGTCAAGCTCATCCGTCCGGACCGGAACGATCCCGACGTCAAGCCCGGCGACCCTTATCCGTTCCAGGGTCAGACCAACCCCTACCAGGCTTACCTCGACCGCTGGCTCGAGTGGGGGAGAGGGGACGCCGCGGCCCTCGACCCGCAGCAGACGGCCGCCGTGGAGTCGGCGTTCCGGGCCGGCACGACCTCGATCCAGGCCGCGGACAAGGACGGCTGGGTCGTCTCCGTGACGCCGAGCGGCGGCTGGGTGCCCTGTGTCATCGCCGGGCGGACCGGCGTAGGCATGAGCCAGCGGGCCCAGAGCTTCGTCCTCGATGGGACCCAGAACCCCTTCAACGTCATCGAGCCGGGCAAGAGGCCCCGGGCCACGCTCACGCCGGGCCTGGCGCTCAAGGACGGGAAGCCGTTCCTCTCTTTCGCCGTCCAGGGCGGCGACACGCAGGACCAGAACCTGCTGCAGTTCTTCCTTGACGTGGTCGAGTTCGGCATGACCGTCCAGCAGGCCTGCGAGGCGCCGAACGTCAACAGCTACCAGATGCACGATTCATTCACCGACCACATGGCCTACCCGGGCAAGCTCGATATCAACGAGACCGTTCCGGCCGAGGTCCGCGACCGGCTCAGGGCCATGGGCTATGTTCTCGCGGTCAAGAAGTACACGTCGGGCCCCATCAACGCCATCTTCTTCGACCGGGCCCACGGCACGTTCTGGGGCGGCAGCAGCAACTACGGCGAGGACTACGGCATCGCCTGGTAGCCTCCGGCCGCGTCGGCCGGATTGACTACGATAGGGCCAACCCCTATATTACCGAGAAGCCGACCCAGAGACGATCTAGGCCTTGCGCCGGCAGCCGTGTCGCGGCCCCCGCGCGCCGGGCCGACCCGGGTTGGCGGAGGCCGCCCATGAAATATCTGGTCATCCCCGCGCTTCTTTTAGCGCTCGTCTTCCTGCAATCGCGCGCCGGCTCGGTCGGTGAGCCTCTTGCGCCTCCGGAGGTCGCGATGGTGTCGCGGCCGCCGGCGGGATCCCCGAACCGGCACTACCCCTCGAACCGGCCGCCCCTGGCCGTCAGCCCACTGGTCAAGCTGCCGATCGGGGCCATCGAGCCCCGGGGCTGGCTCATGGCCCAGCTCGAGCTGATGCGGGACGGGTTCACCGGCCGCCTGGGCGAGATCAGCCGCTTCCTGGGCGACGACAGCGGCTGGATGACGCTCAAGGGCCAGGGCTGGGAAGAGATGCCCTACTGGCTCAAGGGCTATGGCGATCTGGCGGCGCTTCTCAAGGACGCCGGGATGCGCAAGGAGACCGAACGCTGGCTCCTCCAGGCCTACAAGTCGCAAGTCCAGGACGGATATTTCGGTCCCGCGGACAATCGGAGCGCCAACGATCTCTGGCCGAACATGGTCATGCTCGCGGCGCTGCAGAGCTCCTATGAAGCCACCGGCGACCGCCGCGTCCTCTCGCTCATGAGCCGGTACTTCCAATACGAGTTCCACCGGCCGGCCGGAGAATTGCTGCCCGGAAGCTGGCAGAAGCTCCGCGGCGGCGAGAACCTCGAAAGCGTCTATTGGCTCTACAACCGGACGGGCGACGGCTTCCTGCTCGACCTGGCCCGGCGGATCTTCGATCGGACCTCGGACTGGACCTCGCCGATCCTAAGCCCCGAAAGGGACAAGGCCTGGATGGAGAGCGGCTTCTATCACGGCGTCAATATCGCCATGGGCTTCCGCGAGCCGGCCGTCTACTACCAGCAATCGGGCGACCACGGCCTCCTTGAGGCGGTCGAGAGGAACTACCGCCAGGTCCTGGACCGCTACGGCCGCCAGCCGGGCGGGCTGTTCGGCGCGGACGAGAACATCCGTCCCGGACAGGACGATCCTCGGCAGGGCGCCGAGACCTGCACCATGGTCGAGTTCATGGCCAGCTTCGAATCGCTGCTGAAGATCACCGGCGACCCGGTCTGGGCCGACCGGGCCGAGGACATCGCTTTCAACTCCCTGCCCGCTTCCATGACCCCCGATCTAAAAGGGCTCCACTACCTGACGGCGCCCAACCTCATCTCCTGCGACCGGAGCGGGGAGCACGATTTCCAGAATTCGGGAACGCTCCTTTCATTCGATCCTTGGAGCTATCGCTGCTGCCAGCACAACGTCGCCTTCGGCTGGCCCTATTTCGCGGAGCACCTCTGGCTGGCCACTGCGGACAATGGCCTGGCGGCGCTGATCTACGCCCCGTCCGAGGTCCGGGCCAAGGTCGCGGACGGGGACGAGGTGACGATCGCCGAGGACACCGCCTATCCTTTCGAGGACGGCGTTCGTCTGGCCATCGCCTGCGACCGGCCGGTGTCCTTCCCGCTATATCTGCGCCTGCCGGGCTGGGCGGAGGGTGTCCGGGTCTTCGTCAACGGCGCCGCGGCCGAGGGCGCCTTGAAGGGCGGAGGGTACGCGGTCCTGCGCCGGACCTGGCGCCACGGGGACCAAGTCCGGCTGGAGTTTGCTGCGCCGGTCGAGGTGGTCAAGTGGCCGGCCCGGAGCGGAGCCGTCTCCGTGCGCCGGGGGCCGCTGTGGTACGCCCTGAAGATCGGCGAGACGTGGCAGAAATACGGCGGCACGGAGACCTGGCCGGCCCAGGAGCTATTGCCCACGACACCCTGGAATTACGGCCTTGCGCTCGACTCTCCGGCCGCCGTGCGCCTGGCCTCCCGCACGCTGCCGGCCTTTCAGCCGTTCGTGCCTGACGCGGCCCCGATCGTCCTCAAGGCCCGGGCCCGCCGGCTGCCGGGCTGGACCGCTGAGGGGCGGATGGTCGGCCGGCTGCCGTCGAGCCCGGCCAAAGGGGCGGGGCCGGTCGAGGAGGTCGAGCTCATCCCCATGGGGTGCGCCCGGCTGCGCATCGCCGTCTTCCCGGTCGTCGGGGATTGACAGGCCGCGACGGTCTCTTATATAAGGAGGCGGAATCGTTTCGAAGGAGGTTGGGATGTTCAAAGAATTCAAGGAATTCGCCCTGAAGGGCTCCGTCCTGGACATGGCCGTCGGCATCATCATCGGCGCCGCCTTCGGGGCCGTGGTCGGTTCGCTCGTCTCGGACGTGCTCATGCCCCCGATCGGCATGCTCCTCGGGCACGTCGATTTCTCCAACTTGGCCATCCAGCTTTCGGACACGGTCAAGCTGACCTACGGCATGTTCATCAACAAGATCATCAGCTTCCTGATCGTCGCCTTCGCCCTCTTCCTCGTGATCCGGGCCATGAACCGGCTGAAGAGGAAATCCGAAGCCCCTGCGGCCGAGCCGACGACCAAGGCCTGCCCTTATTGCGCCACGGACATCCCCATCAAGGCGGTCCGCTGCCCGCACTGCACCTCGGAGCTGAAATCCGTCTGAGGCCAGGGCCCGGTCAGAACGCTTCCTGGGCCGTGAAATAGAGCCCGAAGCTGGCCTGCCCCCAGGCCATGTCCACGCGGACGGTCGTCCCGTCGCGCTTGTTGATCACATAGCGCAGGCCGCTGCCGACGGCGAACTTCAGCCGGCCTTCGCTCAGACGGCCGAGACCCGGGAAGACGTCGGCCAGGCCCGCGAACCCGACGATGCCGATCCTCGGCGTGATCAGGACCCGGAATTCGGACTGGACGAGGGCCAGGCCTTTGTCCCTGTACCGGCCCTTGTAATAGCCCCGCATGAGGGAATCCCCTCCGAGCAGGGGCAGCTTGTAGAAGGGGACCTCCCCGGAGGTCGAGCAGACATAGGCTTGCACGGCCAGGACGCGGCGCAGGCCCATCGGGAAATATTTCCGCAGATTGAGCTCGACCCGGCCGAAGGTGAAGTCGCTCCCGGCCGAGGAGCCATAGGCGTTGGCCGCGAACTGCAGGAACGATCCGCTCAAGGGGAACAGCGGCGAGTCCCGCGTGTCCCAGTCCAGGTCGAACCCTAAGCCGGCGATCAGGCCGCCGTGGCTGCCCGTGATGTTCCCCGTGTCCAGCAGCCCGCCGGTCTCGACCTTCACGATGGTCGTCTTCTCGACGTCGAACCCGAAGCCGCCGAAGAGGCCGCCCACGATGCGCCTTCGCACCCCCAGCTGGACGGCGAAGTTCAGGGGCGTGTAGGACTCGGCGTCGGCGTCCGCCGTGTCGTTGCCGATGCCGTAGAACAGCTGCGGCGTCCGTTCATAGCGGATGCGGCCGGAGAAGATCAGGCTATTGCCCTGAACATAGATCTCGGGCTTGATGAGGACAGTGTATTGCTTGGCCAGGTTGTAGCTGGCGTAAGCGTATACGGTGGAGGGACGGGTTTGTTCCTTGTTCTTCCCCGCCCTGAAATTGAGGATGCTGCCGCCGCCGAACGCCAGCTTGGTCTCGGGCGAGTAATAGACGAAGGGGATCCCCAGGAGGCGGGGCTTATAGGTCTCTTTCTTTTCTTTTTCGGGCGGCTTTTTTTCTTCCCCCGCCGTCGCGGCTTCCTGGGCTCTCAGCCTTGGCCCGCCGAAGACGAAGAGTGAGCAGGCGAGAAGAGCGAGTAAGGCTGTTCCGCGCGACTTAGTCATCTCGGATGGTCCTTTTCGGAGGACACATCTTAGCGTCCCTGGGTTGAAAAGTAAACGGCGTCTTGACCGGTCCGCGGGCGGGGACTATCCTGCAGGTAAGGCATCGTTGTGACATCGAAGGAGCGGATGGCGGCCGCCATGGGCGGGGAGAGGCCCGACCGCGTGCCGGTCATGTGCCAGCTCAGCATCGGCCACATGCTCAAGGCGACGGGCGCTTCGCCGTCGAGGTTCTGGCATTCGGCCGGCGATTTCGTCGAGGGCCTTCTGGCCCTGCGAGCTCGCTACCGATTCGACGGGATCCTGGTCAGTCTCCACGGCCATCCGCCGGACTGGGAAGGGAGGATCCTCTCGGTCCGTCGCGGCCCGGAGGGGGAACTCGTTCGCTGGAAGAACGGCGACGAGACCTGGTTCCCGTCCGACGACCTGCCGGTCGTCCGGCCCGCGACCCCACCGGCCCGGCCGCCGTTCGAAGGCTTCGACCCTGCGACGCTGCCCGCGTCCCCGGCCTACATCCCGGTATCGCAGGGGCTCCGGTTCGCCCTTGATCCGGACCACATGTTCGATGCCGTCCGCATGATCGTAGAGCGGGCCGGAAGGGACTATTCGGTGCACGGCGAGGTGACCTCGCCTCTCGACTACGTCCTGGACCTGTTCGGGTTCGAACAGGCGATGCTGGGTTTCCTGGACGATCCCGACCGGGCCAGCGCGGTCCTGGACCGGTTCACGGATGGGATCATCGGCATCGCCGAGGGCCTGGCCGCGGCCGGCGTCGACGCCATCAAGATCTCGTCCCCCTTCGCCGGGGCCGGCTTCCTGTCCCGCGATCTCTATCGGACGTTCGTGCTGCCGCACGAGGGACGCCTGGCCCGGGCCATCGAAGGCCGGAAGGTCAGGGCCTACATCCACACCTGCGGCGACATCCAGGACCGGCTCGAGCTCATGGCCGAAAGCGGGGCCTCCGGCATCGAGTGCCTGGATCCGCCGCCCCTTGGCCGCGTCGAGCTTAAGGAGGCCAAGCGGCGCGTCGGGGACCGCATCTTCCTCAAGGGCAACATCGATCCGGTGAACGTCCTGCTCAGGGCTGATCACGCCACCGTGGCCAATGACGCGCGGCGCCGGCTCGAGATCGGCCGCCCCGGCGGCCGCTACATCCTGAGCTCCGCCTGTTCCATCGCTCCGGCCACCCCCCCCGACAACGTCCGGATCCTGGCCGAGATGGCCGAAGAATGCGGCCGTTACTGATCGCGGGTTGAAAGCCGGGCCCGACCTGGGTTATAAGGGCCCATACGGAAGATCGTCTCGAGGAGTTCTCATGAAGAAGATCGTCGTTCTTGGGTCCGGCATGGTCGGACGGGTCATCGCCCTCGACCTGGCCGGCAATTTCGAAGTCACGGCCGTCGACGTCAACCGCGCCAACCTGGCCCGGTTCGAGGGGACGTCGGTCAAGGCCGTCCAGGCCGATCTGTCGTCGCCCGCGGAGATCTGCCGGATCGTGGCCGGCTGCGATCTCGTGGTCGGGGCCGTGCCCGGCTCCATGGGTTTCGCCACCTTGCGCGAGGTCATCGCGGCTGGCCGTAACATCGTCGACATCTCGTTCTTTCCGGAGGACGCCCTGGCATTGGACGAAGCGGCCCGCGCGGCCGGGGTCACGGCCGTCGTCGACTGCGGCGTCGCCCCGGGGATGAGCAACATGATCCTCGGCTATCACGCCGCGCGCATGAGCGTCCAACGGTTCGCCTGCTTCGTCGGCGGCCTGCCGTTCCGGCGCGAGTTTCCCTTCGAATACAAGGCCCCGTTCTCGCCGGCCGACGTCATCGAGGAATACACGCGGCCGGCCCGCTATATCGAGAACGGCCATCTCGTCGTCAAGCCGGCCCTGTCCGACGTCGAGCACCTGGATTTCCCGGAGATCGGGACCCTCGAAGCGTTCAATTCCGACGGGCTCCGCTCCCTGCTGACCACGATCCAGGTCCCCAACATGATCGAGAAGACCCTGCGCTACCCGGGGCACGTCGAGCAAATCCGGGCCCTGCGGGACAGCGGCTTCTTCGGGACCGAGGAGATCGAGGTCCGGGGACTCAAGCTCCGGCCTCTCGAGGTCACCTCGGCGGTCCTGTTCAAGCACTGGCGGCTCCATGAAGAGGACGACGAGTTCACCATCATGCGCATCCTCGTCGAGGGCAACGACGGGGGGCGGACGAAGAGCATCCAATATGACCTCTTCGACCGGAAGGACCGGACGACGGGCTTCTCGTCCATGGCCCGCACCACGGGGTTTCCCGCCGCCGCGGCCGCCCGTCTCGTCCTGGCCGGGGCCTTCGTCCGCAAGGGCATCTCGCCGCCCGAGTTCTTGGGCGCTGAGGAGCCCGTCTTCCAGAGCCGTCATGGCCGACCTGGCGGCCCGGAACGTGGTCTATCGCGTCCGTCAGCGTTGATTTCCGAAAGGGAGGGTTCATCATGGCACGCAAGGTCTGGTCCGCTTCGCTCATCTTGGCCCTGGCTATCCTTATCCCGGCAGGTCTTGCCGGCCAAACGAAGCCGGCAGGGCCGGTCAAGCCCGCGGCTCCCGCCGCCCTTGGCGCTCGCCGACGTCCTGAAGGACATCCATTACCGCGCCATCGGGCCGACGGCCCAGAGCGGCCGGTTCGTCGATTTCGCCGTCCCGAACGGCCGGCCGAACACCTTCTACGCGGCCTCCGCCTCGGGCGGGCTCTGGAAGACGGAGAACAACGGCCAGACGTTCGAGCCGCTGTTCGCGAACGAGAAGGTCTTCTCGATCGGCGACATCGCCGTGGCCCCGTCCAATCCCGACCTGCTGTGGCTCGGCTCGGGCGAGGCCAATAACTCGCGCTCGACGTATTGGGGCGACGGCGTCTACAAGTCAGTCGACGCTGGCAAGACCTGGGCCAACGTCGGCCTCAAGGAATCCCATCACATCGGACGCATCGTCATCCACCCCGCGAACGCGGACATCGTCTATGTGGCGGCCTTAGGCCATCTCTATTCCGACAACGCGGACCGAGGCGTCTATAAAACGACCGACGGCGGCAAGACCTGGACCAAGGTCCTCGGTGTCACCGTGGACGGCCGCGCGGTCGGGGCCGTCGACCTGGTCATGGACCCGGCCGACCCCGACACGCTCTACGCTGCTACCTATGACAGGTTCCGCCGGCCCTGGACGCTGGGCATCGGCGGCCCCGGTTCGGGTATCCACAAGACGGTCGACGGAGGCAAGACCTGGACCCCGTTGACGAAGGGCCTTCCCTCGGGAGTCCTCGGCCGGATCGGCTTGTCCGTTTCGCCCAAGGACCCGAAGATCGTCTATGCCGAGATCGAGAACGCCAACAAGCCCGGGATGTCCGCCGAGGATCGCTACAAGGAGGTCCTGGCCGGCAAGTCGAGCGAGGGCATGATCGACGGCGAGATCTACCGGTCCGACGACTCCGGGGCCAGCTGGACGAAGGTCAGCCCCGACAAGCGCTCGATCGGCGGCAACCCGGGTTATTATTACGGACAGATCATCGTCGATCCGAACGACGCCAACCTCGTCTATGTCCTCAGCGTCGGCGTCCTGGCCAGCAGGGACGGCGGCAAGACCTGGACGTCGCCGTTCCGCTTCGGCGGCGATAACCATGCCCTTTGGATCGATCCCGAGGACAGCCGCCATATGCTTCTCGGATATGATCATGGCCTGGGCCTGACCTGGGACGGCGGCAAGAACTGGTACCACCCCGATTTCCTGCCGCTGGCCCAGTTCTACGCGATCGATTTCGACACGTCCTATCCGTATCGCGTCGCCGGCGGGCTTCAGGACAACGGCAGCCTGGCGGGCCCGAGTACCAAGGTCGGCGCCGGGGGCGGCTACGGCGCGCGGGCCGCTTCGGGTCCGCCCATCCATCTCGAAGACTGGTTCGCCGTGGGCGGCGGCGACGGCATGTACAACGTCTTCGACCGGGTGACCAACAAGACCCTCTACAACGAATCCCAGTTCGGCCCGCTGACCCGGGTCGATCTGGTGACCGGCGAGGCCAAGGGCATCGCCTACGGCCGGACCAAGCCGGACACGCGCTGGAACTGGTGTTCGCCGATCCTCGTGTCGGCTCACGCCAACGAGACGATCTATCACTGCGGCAACCTCGTCGTCATGTCCGCCGACCGCGGCGAATCGTGGACCGAGGTCAGCCCCGACCTCACGACCAGCGATCCGTCCAAGCTCACGGTCGACGGCAAGGGAGGCGACGGCAACATCCAGTACTGCACGATCGCGACGTTCGACGAGTCGCCGCTCCTGCCGGGCGTGCTCTGGGCCGGCACCGATGACGGCAACGTTTGGGTCACCCGCGACAATGGCAAGGCCTGGGCCAAGCTCAACGACAAGATCACGGGCAACCCCGGGTACTGGGTCAGCCGGGTCGCCGCGTCGCCTTCGGACCCCGCCACGGCCTATGTCGCTTACACGGGCTTCCGGAACGATGATTTCCGGCCCTTCCTATACAAGACCGCCGATTATGGCGCCACCTGGACGTCGCTCGCGGCCGGCCTTCCGGAAGGGCCTGTCAACGTCGTGAGGGAAGACCCCAAGAACCCTCAGCTGCTCTTCGCCGGCACGGACTTCGGGGTCTACGCTTCGCTCGACGGCGGCAAGTCCTGGCTGAAGATGGCCGGCAACTTGCCGACCCAACCGGTCCACGATCTCAAGATCCAGCCCCGGGAAAGCGACCTCGTCGTCGCCACCCACGGCCGAGGCATTTTCGTCGCCGACATCAAGCCTCTGGAGGAGCTCAACCCGGCCGTCTTCGCTCAGGACGCCCATCTGTTCGGCGTGGTCCCCAAGCCACGCTGGATCGGCCAGGACCAGCGGGAATCCAGCAGCTCAAACTTCGAAGGCGAGAGCGAGCCGGCCGGGCTGGCCATCTCCTACCTGCTGAAGTCCAAGCCGAAAGTCGGCCTCAAGATCCAGATCTACGCGGGCCAGCTTCTCCTGAACGAGGTCACGGCGACCTCGAACGTCGGTCTCAACACCGTCACCTGGAACATGATGGGTCGCCGGGAACGGACGGCCGACGAAAAGAAAGCCGCCCAGGAGAGCCAGCGCCGGGCCCGGGAGATGGGCTACGGCGGGGGAGCCGGCGACGCCAATTTCGCCAACTTCCCGGTCCAGCCGGGCGACTACCGGATCGTCCTGACGGTCGACGGCAAGAGCCAGGAGACCGTGGGCACGGTGCTCAGGGACCCGCGCTATTAGGCCGGGCCCGGCTTTCATTCGAGATCGGATTCTGCTAGGCTAAGCCCGGGAGGTGGGCTCATGGCCTATACGATCCGCGACATCCTGGACCGCGCCGACCGTTTCCCCCATGTCGATATCATCCACCGGCCGACGCCCTTCCGCAAGCTCGACCGGCTGTCCGCACGCCTCGGCGGGCCGGAGATCTACGTCAAAAGGGACGATCTGACGGGCCTGGCCTTCGGGGGCAACAAATCGCGCAAGCTCGAATTCATCGTCGGCGATATCCTGGATAAGAAGGCCGACGTCGTGGTCACCTGGGGCAGCCTCCAATCCAACTGGTGCATGCAGACGGCGGCCGCGGCCCGGACCTTCGGGATCAAGCCCGTACTCGTCCTCTTCAAGCCGGCGGAGACGGCCGCCACGGCCGACGGCAACGTCCTGCTGGATGTCCTTCTCGACGCCGACCTGCGCATCGTGCCGGCCGAGAAGGGGAGGACGGTCAAGGCCACGCAGGCCATGGACGTCCTGGAAGGTGTGGGGAAGGAGGTCCGGGGCCAGGGCCACAAGCCCTACCTGGTGCCGGTCGGCGGATCGCTCGTCCGCGGCGACATGAACAAGCCTCTCGGCGCGGTCGGCTACGTTGTGGCCTTCGCCGAGCTCTTGGAGCAGACCCAGGGCGCCGGCTTCGAGCCGAACTATGTCGTCCATGCCACAGGGTCGGGCGGCACGCAGGCCGGACTGGTCGTCGGGGCCAAAGCGATGAGCCCGGGCTGCCGGATAATCGGCATCAGCGTCTCGGACCCCAAGGGGCCGTTCGCGGACGACGTGCTGGAGATCGGCCGGGCCACGGACGAGGCGTTCGGCCTGGGGCTCGATATCATGCCAGACGATATCTTTGTCTTCGACGAATACCTCGGGGCGGGCTACGGCATCGTCGACAAGGCGGTAGCCGAGACGATCCGCCTGGTCTTCCAGACGGAGGGGATCGTTCTCGATCCGGTCTATACGGCCAAGGCCATGATCGGGCTCCGGGACCTCATCAAGACGGGTTTCTTCAATCCTAAGGACAAAGTCGTTTTTATCCATACCGGCGGCACGCCGGCCCTGTTCCCGAACCGCGAAAAGATATTCGATTTCCTGGTGAAGAAGGACTAAACGGGGCGGCGGACGAGGGTTGCCAGGCCGGCCTCGAGATCGTCGAGCGGCCAGCTGTGGACCTCGACGGGATCTGACGCGAGCAGGTGGAGCGTCTTGAGGCCGGTTCCGGTCAGAACGCAGACGACCGGGTCCTCTGCCGACGCCACGCGGCCGGAGGCGACCAGCTTCTTCAGGGCGGCCAGCGTGGTGGCCGATTCGGGCTGGCAGAACAGCCCCTCGGACGAGGCCAGCTCCCGCTGAGCCTCGAGCATCTCCCGGTCGGAGACCGCCAGGATGAGCCCGTCGCGCTCGCGGATCAAGCGCAGGACCGCGTTCCCGGCCGGAGGCGTCGGGTTGGCGATGGCGTGGGCGATCGTCCGGCCTTCCGCGATGTGCTCGTATTTCGGCAGGCCCTTGTCGAAGGCGCGGGCGAGCGGCGCGCACTCTTCGGCCTGGACCCCGACGATCTGCGGATAGGCGGGGATCAGGCCCTCCCGCTCGAGGTCCGCAAAACCCCGCATGAGCCCGAGCAGGTGGCCGCCCGAGCTCAGCGGCACGAGGACGGTCCTGGGCGCGCGGCGGCCCAGACCCAGGTAGATCTCGAAGGCCGTGAGTTTGTAACCTTCCAGGCGGTAGGGATCGATCGAGTTCATGAACAGGATCCCGAGCTTTTTCCCGATCCTCAAGCTGGCGCTGAACACGGCGCCGTAATCGCCTTCCACAGCGACCAGCCGGGGCCCGAAGATGCCGGCCGTTTGCAGGCTCGTCGCCGAGGTCCCTTCCTTGAGCAGGACGAATGTCTCGAGCCCGGCCCGGGCGCCGTAGGCCGCGGTCGAAGCGGCCATGTTGCCGGTCGAGACCGTGCCGATCCGCCGGGCCCCGAGCTCCGCCGCCTTTTGGACCGCCACGGCCGTGCCCCGGTCCTTGAAGCTGCCGGTCGGGTTCTGGGCCTCGTTCTTGGCGTAGAGGCCGCGGAGACCCATCGCGCGGCCGACCCGGTCCAGCCTGACGAAGGGCGTCCGGCCTTCGCCCAGGCTCAGGGCCGGATCGATCTTCGCGAGCGGCAGGAACGCGGCGAACCTTTCGAGCGCCAGGGTTCCTTCGTCACGGATGGACCGGCGTCCGGGCGGCGCCGTCGGGGCGACGAACAGAGGCTCGCCGCAGCCGGGACAGAACGGGGAGTAGAGGTCGCGCGAATCGAGCGTGCCGCAGGACAGGCATTCAAAACGGTCCATGACGTGCTCCTTCCTTTGAGAACGGAGATTATAATCCGAAAACGCCGGCCGGGCCATCCGTTTCCTCGCAGCCCGGGGGCGATTGCGCCCGGATCCCCGCGGGAGTAGAATCATGCGGCCATGGACGACCCGGGCTTCATGAAAGTCGCGCTGGCCGAGGCCGCCAAAGCCGCGGCCCGGGGCGAGGTGCCCGTCGGCGCAGTCCTGGTGAAGGACGGGCGCGTCATCGCCCGCGGCTCCAACCGGCCGATCGGCGCGCATGACCCCACGGCCCACGCCGAGATCGTGGCCCTCCGGAGAGCGGCCAAACGGCTGGGCAATTATCGCCTGACCGGGGTCGATCTTTACGTCACCGTCGAGCCCTGCGCCATGTGTCTGGGAGCCGCGGTCCAGGCCCGCCTCCGCCGGATCGTCTTCGGCGCGCCGGACCCGAAGGCCGGAGCGGTCTCGTCGACGATGACGTTCCCCTTCGAGCGCCTCAATCATCGGCCGAAGATCGCGGGCGGCGTCCTGGCCCGCGAGAGCGCCGAGGTCCTGCGGACCTTCTTCAGGCGGCGTCGGGCGGAGCGTGGAAACAAATGATGATTTCGGCTATAATGCGGCTTCCGTTTCGCGTCCCCGTATTGCGGAGAGGTGGCCGAGTGGTTGAAGGCGACGGTCTCGAAAACCGTTATCTCGAGCAATTGGGATCGCGGGTTCGAATCCCGCCCTCTCCGCCATGGTCCCTTCATCGATGAAGCGCATCCCCCTGGTCGTGACCGGCTTCGGCCACGTCGGCCGGGCCTTTATCTCCCTGCTCCGCGAAAAGACGTCCGATCTTGATCGCCGCTACGGCTTGGGCTTCGAGATCCTGGCCGTGGCCCGGGCCGGAGGCTGTTTTCACACCGGCGGACCTCTCGACGTCCGCCAGCTTTCGCGGTCTGGTGACGTCTGGACGGCCGGCAACCCGGCCTGGCACGAGGGCTCGAGGATCGACGAGGTCCTCCGCGGTCTCGGCCGGGGCGGCTGCCTGGTCGAGTGCACGCTTTCGAATCTCGAATCCGGCGAGCCCGGCCTGTCCTATATCACGACGGCCTTCCGGGCCGGCTGGCACGCCGTTGCGGCCAGCAAGGGTGCCCTGGTCGTAGGTCTGCCCGCCCTCAGGGCGCTGGCGGGGGAGAACGGCGTGTCCCTCAAGTTCAGCGGAGCCACGGCCGCCGCCCTGCCGACGCTTGACGTCGGCCTGGTCTCCCTGGCCGGAACGCGGATCGAGGGCATCCAGGGGATCCTCAACGGGACCTCGAACTACATCCTGACGCGCATGGGCGAGGGCCTGGACTACGCCGAGGCCCTCAAAGAGGCCCAGGACAGGGGCATCGCCGAGCCCGATCCGGCCCACGACGTCGACGGTTGGGACAGCGCCTGCAAGATCCTGCTCATCACCAACGCCTGTCTCGATACGGAATACGTCCTCAAGGACGTTCATGTCGCGGGCATCTCGGGCCTGGATATCGAGTTCGTGCGGTCGGCCCGCCGGGAAGGCCGGTCCGTCAAGCTCCTGGCCACCGCGGCGCCCGGGCGGCAGGGGGGACGCTGGAGCCTGGACGTCCGGCCCTCGCTGATCGACGCGTCGCATCCGCTCGTCCACGTCAACGGCACGGAGAAGGGCATCACGTTCCTAACCGATTCCATGGGCTCCGTGACCGTGACCGGCGGCCGGTCCAGTCCCCGCGGCGCCGCCGCGGCCCTCCTCAAGGACATCGTCAACATCTACCGCCCCCCGTTCTGATCTTCCGCTCTTCCGATCCTGGCCGGCCTCGCACGTCCCCGTCTCCGCTTCTATTCGGAGAATTTGCACGGATCGTGACCGCGACTTGGATCTCATGTCCAAGGCCGCGGATGAGGGGGTCGAGGGGTATCATCGGAGGGAACATAAAGCGGTGATTTAGGCTTCATCGGGAGTGAGACGCGGCGTCTTTAACCCGGCTCACGAGCGGGAAGCCGTGAAGAATCACCGCAGTGAACGGAGATGATCCCCGAGAGCCCGCCGCGGCCTCAGGGCCCAGGATGGTTCTTGAGTGTCCCGGAATCGCCCGAAGGGCGAGGGGGGATGTGCGTTGACCAAATGGCTCTTTTTTGGTAACGTTAGCATCTCCATTCGATTCCGTCAGTCCGGCCTTAGGAACGGAGAGGTGTCCGAGCGGTTTAAGGAGCACGCTTGGAAAGCGTGTGTGCGCCGTAAGGTGTACCGCGGGTTCGAATCCCGCCCTCTCCGCCATCGAACGTCGGCCTAAAAGGAGCGTCTCATGGACAGCAAAGACCTGATCCTCGTTGAAGATCTCTACGGCGCCCATAATTACCATCCCCTCGATGTCGTCGTCTGCAAGGCCCAGGGCATCTGGATGGTCGACGTCGAGGGCCGGAAGTATCTCGATTTCCTGAGCGCCTATTCGGCGGTCAATCAGGGCCATCGGCATCCCCGCATCGTCAAGGCCCTGATCGATCAGGCCCGCAAGCTGACCTTGACCTCGCGGGCCTTCCGCAACGACCAGTGGCCCCTGCTCGCCAAGGAGATCTGCGACCTGACCGGCTACTCCATGGTCCTGCCGATGAACTCCGGCGCCGAGGCCGTGGAAACGGCCGTCAAGACGGCCCGCAAGTGGGCCTATCAGAAGAAGGGCGTGCCCCAGGACAAGGCCGAGATCATCTGCTGTGCCAACAACTTCCACGGCCGCACGGTCACGGTCATCAGCTTCTCGACCGAGCCCCTCTACCGGCAGGATTTCGGTCCCTTCACCCCCGGCTTCCCGATCATCCCCTTCGGCGACGCGGACGCGCTCGAGAAGGCGATCACCCCGAATACCGCGGCCTTCCTGGTCGAGCCCATTCAGGCCGAGGCCGGCATCCTCATTCCGTCCGACGGCTTCCTGAAGCGGGCCGCCGAGATCTGCAAGAAGAACAACGTCCTGCTCATCGCCGACGAGATCCAGACCGGCCTGGGCCGGACCGGCAAGCTCTTCGCCTCCGAACATGAGGGCGTTCGTCCGGACATGGTCATCGTCGGGAAGTCCCTGGGCGGCGGCTGTTATCCCATTTCGGCGGTCCTCGCGGACCGGGAGATCCTGGGCGTCTTCAAGCCCGGCGAACACGGCTCGACCTTCGGGGGCAACCCGCTGGCCTGCGCCGTGGCCCGGGAGAGCCTGCGGGTCACTCAGGAAGAGGGCCTCGTGGCCAACGCCGCCGCCCGCGGCGCCTATTTCATGGACAAGCTGCGCAAGGTCCGCAGCCGTCACATCAAGGAAGTCCGGGGCCGGGGCCTTCTCATCGGCATCGAGCTTTATCCGGCCGCCGGCGGGGCGCGCCGTTTCTGCGAAGAGATGATGAAGGAAGGGCTGCTGTGCAAGGAGACGCACGAGAACGTCATCCGCTTCGCGCCGCCCCTCATCATCCGGGACAAGGACCTCAACTGGGCCCTCAAGCGCATCAAGACCGTCTTTAAGCGGCTGGCCTGAGCGTGACGGCCCGGTGACGGATGTCCCTTTTTCAGGACGGGCATCCGCCCGGCAGGCCTGGCCCTGCGACTAAAGCTTGCCTGGCATGCTATTTGCATTTCCGAGGTTCAGGAGGATGAAGATGAAGAAACCCGTCGCCTTCGCGTTCCTGGCTATCCTGCTGGTCCTGGCGGGCAGTTCCTGCATCCGATACTACGGCCCCTACGGCGAACCCGGGGCCGCCGTCGAGCCGCCCCCGCCCCCCCCGAACGAGCCGGCCTACCACAACGGCAATAACGACCTCGATAACACGTATTTTTATAACGAACTCGAGCCGTATGGGATCTGGGTCTCGTACCGGCCCTACGGTTATGTTTGGGTCCCCCGGAATGTGGGATACAGCTGGCGCCCTTACGCAAGCGGCCACTGGGCTTGGACAGATTATGGCTGGACCTGGGTCTCGCTCGAGCGCTGGGGCTGGATCGCTTTCCATTACGGCCGCTGGGGATTCGACCAGGCCTTGGGCTGGTTCTGGGTGCCTGACATCGTCTGGGGCCCGGCCTGGGTGGCCTGGCGCTGGGGCGACGCCCATATCGGCTGGGCCCCTCTGCCGCCCGGCATCGATTACGTCCCCGGTCGCGGCTTCGGCCGCCGCGACTGGCAGATCCCCGGCCATTTCTGGAATTTCGTCCGCGGCCGGGATTTCATGGACCATCAGATCGACCGCTGGATCCTGCCGTCCGAGCGGAACATCACGATCATCAACATGACCAGGTTCGAGGTCAATATCGATGAGCGCGACCGGCACGTCTTCAACGGCGGCGTCGACACCAATACGATCGAGCGCTGGGCCGGCCAGCCCGTCCACAGGTACAGTCTCAAGGATGCCGGTCGTCCGGGCCCGGCCCGCGAGGAAGGGTCCGATCTGGTCATGTCCCGGCCGGTCATCAA
The DNA here is from genome assembly GCA_963807525.1 of Candidatus Aminicenantota bacterium. Classification (GTDB taxonomy): domain Bacteria; phylum Acidobacteriota; class Aminicenantia; order Aminicenantales; family Saccharicenantaceae; genus RBG-16-66-30. Next base: position 42,492 of record CAWECI010000030.1, read on the forward strand.
GCGCAATGAAGCGGCCCGGCCTAAGCAGGTCGTCGATCAGAACGCGGCCGAGCGCGAGCTCAACACCGAGACCGGGAACCGCATCTATCGACCGGCCGCCGGGAACGAGGCGGAGGTCGTCCGCCGGGCCCACGCGCAGGAACTGACCCTGATGAAGGAGAGTCAGCAGACCGAGATCAACGAGGTCCAGCGGAAGGCCAAAGAAGACACGGCCCGGGTCCAGAATCCGGTCGATAAGAGGAAGTTCGCCGATCAGGCCGCCGCCCGGGTCGAAGAGCTGAAGAAGAAGCACGCCCAGGAAAAGGCCGATCTCGAGAAGAGACAAAAGGCCGAGCAGGACAAGGCCAAGCAGGCCCCGGTCCGACGCAAGGTCCAACCCGATAAGGAAAAAAGCTAGGCCGTCCGCACGGCCCGGGCCGTGGCGGCCAGCGCGGCGGCCAGGACGATGACCCCTCCGGCCACCGTTCTCCAGGAGGGTATCTCGCCGAGTATTACCAGGGCCAGAAGAATGCCATAGACCGGCTCGAGCGAGCTCAGGACGCTCGCCGTCCGGGCGCCGGCCCCCTTCAAGCCGTCAATGAACAAGGCGTGGGCGGCCGCTGTACAAAAGACCCCCAGGGCGGCGACGAGGGCCCAGTCCCGGCCGGAGGAGGGGAGGCCCAGCTTCAAGGCGGCGGGGAAGAGGCAAAGACAGGCGACGAGATCCTGGTAAAAGGCCACGGTCAGGGTCGCTTGCCGCGAGGCCAGCCCCCTGTTGAGGACCGACAGGACGGCGAAAGACAGGCCCGCGCCGAGTCCCCACAAGACGCCCCGGACGACGGCGTTCGAGAGATCGAAGCTCGGCACGATCAGGCCGATGCCGGCGACGCAAGCCAGAGCGAATCCCAGGCTCTCGGGCTCCCAGCGGGCCCGCGTGAGAAGCGGTTCGAGGAACGCGGTGAACACCGGGAAGCTGGCGTAGGACAGCAGCCCGACCGCTACGGACGAGACCTGGATGGACTTGAAGAACATGGTCCAATGGGCGGCCAAGATGAGGCCGCAGAGGGCGAGCAGAACGGCGTCGCGCTTCGACGCGACCCGGAACAGGCCCCGCCGTCCCGGGGCCATGACCAAGGCCAGGGCCAAGCTGGCGAACAGGACGCGGCCGAAAACGATCAGGACCGGAGGCCAGGGCAGCCACTTGGCGAACAGCCCGGGAAAGCCGAACAGGAAAACGGCCAGGTGGATCTCGGCCAAGCTCCGTGTCCGCGAAAGCACCGGCCCATTATATTACTTTTCTTTCTTCCCGGTCCGGATTGTGCTAAGATAAATCTTACTTTTCTTCCGTCCCCGGACGGCAACAACCCATGTCTTACGAGATATTCGCGCGGAAATACAGGCCGCAGACCTTTGAGGAGGTCATCGGCCAGAAGTCCGTGGTCCAGACGATCCAGAACGCCATCGCGTCGGGCCGCGTCGCCCAGGCCTACCTGTTCTCGGGCGTCCGGGGGACCGGCAAGACGACCGTGGCCCGCATCCTGGCCAAGGCCCTCAACTGCACCCGGGGCGCCGGGCCGACCCCGCATCCCTGCCGCGTTTGGGAGGCCGAGGACCCGCGGGCCAAGACCGAGCCCCCGTGCGACGTCTGCCGCTCGATCTACGAGGACCGGGCCATCGACGTCCTCGAGATCGACGGCGCCTCCAACCGCCAGGTCGACGACATCGAGCCCATCCGAGAGATGGTCAAGTACAAGCCCGCTTACACGCGGACCAAGGTCCTGATCATCGACGAAGTCCATATGCTCTCGACGCACGCCTTCAACGCTCTCCTGAAGACGCTCGAGGAGCCGCCGCCGAACACGGTCTTCATTTTCGCCACGACCGAGTTCCAGAAGGTCCCGGCGACCATCGTCTCGCGCTGCCAGCATTTCGAGTTCCGCAAGATCTCGCACAAGGACATCATCAACCACCTCATGGAGATCACCCGGAAGGAGGGCATCACCATCACGCCGGCCGGCCTGGCCCTCATCGCCGAGGCCGCCGACGGGAGCATGCGCGATGCCCAGAGCCTGCTCGACCAGGCCGTGGCCTTCAGCGGCGTGAACATCGGCGACGAGGACCTCAAGACGATCCTGGGCACGATCGGGCAGGACCTGCTGACGCGCTTCTCGTCGGCCGTCCTGGACGAGAAGCCCGATGAGGTCTTTGGCCTCGTCGAGAGCGTTGTCGCCGCCGGCTATGACCTGCGCTTCGTCTTCGGCAAGCTCATCGAGCACTTCCGGGCCCTGCTCCTGGTCCGTTCCGTCGAGCGGCCGGAGGACCTTCTGGCAGTCAGCCCCGAAGGCCTGGCGGCCCTGCGCCGCGAGGCGGGCAAGGCAGGTCCCGAGGATCTGCTTCGTTATCTGCTGGCCCTTCAGCAGGCAGAGTCCGGGCTGAAGTTCTCGGCCCTGCCGCGGATCTACCTCGAGGCCTTTCTGGTCAAGCTCTGCCATTTCCGCAAGATCGTGCCGATCCGGGAGCTGATCAAGGACGTCGAATCGCTCCGGGAGGCTCCCGCCCGGACGTCGGCCGCCCGGCCCGCAGGACCGGCGCCCCGGGGAGTTTCGCCGGCCGCGCCGCCGAGATCCGCACCGCTGGCCGGACCTCCCGCGGCCGCCCCCGAGCCGGCCGCGCCGGCCAAGCCCGCCCCGGCGCCGACCGGGAAGGACATCTTTCTGAGGGTCCTGGAAAAGCTGGCCGTCGAGCGGGCGCCCCTGGCCGCGCTTCTCGGGCAGTTCTCGTCGGCCTTGGTCAAGGACAACCTCCTCGAGGTCTTCTTCGGGAGCGGCCGCGGCTTCTTCGTCGCCGGCATCCAGGACAGGGACCTGCGGGCGGTCGAGAAGGCCGCCTCGGACGTCCTGGGCCGGGAGACCAAGGTCCGCTTCGCCGAGGAGAACGCGAGCGATGGCGGCCCGATCCGGCCCGGCCGGGAGCTCGAGTCGGCCATGAAGGACCCGGCCGTTCAGTTCTTCATGAACACGTTCAAGGCCCAGGTCCTGTCCGCCGATCCCATGCCGACCGCGCGCGAGACCGCCCCCAAGGACCGCGGACCGACAGAGAAGGACTCATGAAGAACGTCATGGACCTCCAGAAGATGCTCAAGTCGGCCAAGGAGATGCAGGACCGTCTCCAGAAGGAGATGGCGGACCTGCGGATCGAGGGCTCGAGCGGCGGCGGCATGGTCACGGTCGTGCTCGACGGGCACAAGTCGCTCCAGTCCATCCGCATCGATCCGGAGGTCGTCAACCGCGACGAGGTCGAGATGCTCCAGGACCTCATCGTGGCCGCCTTCAACGACGCGGCGGCCAAGGTCGATGACACCCTGGCCCAGAAGCTCGGCGGCCTGGGCGCCGGCCTGAAGATCCCGGGGCTCGGCTGATGTTCGAGTACGCCCAGCCTCTTCACGACCTCATCGAGGAGCTCCGCCATATCCCCGGCATCGGGGCCAAGACGGCCCAGCGCATCGCCTTTTATTTCCTTGGCCTGCCGGCCGAGGACACCGACCGCCTGGCCGAGGCCATCCGGGAGGCCAAGCGCAGGATCTTCTATTGCTCCCGCTGCAACAGCATCACCCACGTCGACCCCTGCCAGTACTGCACCGACCCGCAGCGGTCCGACGAGTCGCTCTGCATCGTCGAGGAGCCATTCAACATCGCCTCGATCGAGCGAACGGGCGCCTTCAACGGCCGCTACCACGTCCTCCTGGGGGCCCTGTCGCCGCTCAAGGGCCGGGGGCCGGACGAGCTCCGGCTGGGCAAGCTGACCAAGCGGATCGAGGAGGGAGCGTTCAAGGAGATCATCATCGCCACGAACCCGACGGTGGAAGGGGAGGCCACGGCCCTGTACCTCCTCCGGGAGCTCAAGGAGTACGGCCTCCGCATCACCCGGCTGGCCATGGGTCTGCCGGTCGGATCGGACCTCGACTTCGCCGACCAGGTGACCATCAAGAAGGCCCTGGAAGGGCGGACCGAGCTCAAGGAATAGCCCGACACGTCGCCCGCGGACGTTCGACCATATCGCACAAAGGAGTTGTCCATGGACGGAAAGACCAAGAACATGCAGACGATCGACGGGAACCAGGCGGCGACCCATGTCGCCTATGCGTACTCCGAGGTCGCGGCCATCTATCCCATCACGCCCTCGTCCACGATGGGCGAGCTGGCGGACGAGTGGTCGGCCCACGACCGCAAGAACATCTTCGGCCAGCGGGTGGACGTCATCGAGATGCAGTCCGAGGGCGGCGCCTCCGGCGCGGTCCACGGCTCGCTCTCGGCCGGCGCCCTGACGACGACCTTCACGGCCTCCCAGGGCCTGATGCTCATGCTGCCGAACATGCACAAGATCGCCGGCGAGATGCTGCCGACCGTGTTCCTGGTCTCGGCCCGCTCGCTGGCCTGCCAGTCCCTGTCGATCTTCGGCGACCACAGCGACGTCATGGCCGCCCGGAACACCGGCTTCGCCCTGACCTGCGCCGGATCGGTCCAGGAGGCCCAGGACCTGGCCATCGTCGCCCACCTGGCGACGCTGCGGACCAAGATCCCGTTCCTGCACTTCTTCGACGGCTTCCGGACCTCGAACGTCCTGGAGAAGATCGATGTCGTGTCCCTCGACACGCTGCGCGACCTCTTCGAGCCCCAATACCTCGAGGAGTTCCGGATGCGCTCGCTCAATCCCGAGCGGCCGATGCAGAAGGTCGGCCAGCAGAACCCCGACGTCTACTTCCAGGGCCGCGAGACGGTCAACAGGTTCTACGCGGAGTGCCCGGCCATCGTCCAGCACTACATGGACAAGGTGGCCGCCGCGATCGGCCGCCAGTACCACCTCTTCGACTATTTCGGCGCCCCCGACGCGGACAAGGTCATCGTCATGATGGGTTCCGGATCCGAAACGGCCGAGGAGACCATCAACTACCTCAACTCCCACGGCGCCAAGCTCGGCCTGGTCAAGGTCCGGCTCTACCGGCCGTTCGACGCCAAGGCCCTGGCCGCGGCCCTGCCCGCCTCGGCCAAGAAGGTGGCCGTCCTCGACCGGACGAAGGAGCCCGGCTCGATCGGCGAGCCGCTGTACCTCGATATCGCCCTGGCCCTGTCGGGCCGGCCGGTCAAGGTCATCGGCGGCCGCTACGGCCTGTCGTCCAAGGAATTCACCCCGGCCATGGTCAAGGCCGTCTACGACCACCTCGACGGCCCGGCCTTCCACGGCTTCACCGTCGGCATCAACGACGACGTCACCCACACCTCGATCCCCGTCGGCCCGATCCTGGACACCGAGCTCGCCGGGACGGTCCGCTGCAAGTTCTTCGGCTACGGCTCCGACGGCACGGTCGGCGCCAACAAGAACTCCATCAAGATCATCTCCGACCACACCGAAATGTACGGCCAGGGCTACTTCCAGTACGACTCCAAGAAGTCGGGCGGCGTCACGATCTCCCACCTGCGCTTCGGCAAGCACCCGATCCAGTCCGAATACTTCCTGAACACCGTCGATTTCGTGGCCCTGCACAAGCCGTCTTACATCGGGCGCCTCGATATCCTCGAGGGCATCCGCGAGGGCGGCACGTTCCTCGTCAACTGCGATTGGAAGGCCGCCGAGGTCTTCGAGCACCTGACCGAGGACATGCAGCGGACGATCATCGACAAGAAGGTCAAGGTCTACGCCATCGACGCCCTCAAGATCGCCGGCGAGCTGGGCCTCGGCGTTCGCATCAACTCGATCATGCAGGCCTGCTTCTTCAAGCTCTCCGGGGTCCTGCCCGAGGCGGAAGCCATCACCTTGATGAAGAAGGCCGTCGAGAAGACCTACGGCCGCAAGGGCCAGGAAGTCGTCCAAATGAACTGGGACGCCATCGACCGGTCCGCGGCGGCGCTCGAGGCCGTGCTCATCCCGGCCAAGATCACCAAGTCCGCCCCGGTCACCAAGATCGTCCCCGACGATGCCAGCGCCTACGCCAAGGAGGTCATCGACCCGGTGACCCGGTTCAAGGGCGACCTGCTGCCGGTCTCCAAGATGCCGATCGACGGGGCCACTCCGACGGCCACGGCCCGCCTGGAGAAGAGGGGCATCGCCACCGAGTGCCCGAAGTGGCTCCCCGAGAACTGCATCCAGTGCAATCAGTGCAATTTCGTCTGCCCCCACGCCACGATCAGGGCCAAGCAGGTCGCTCCGGCGGACCTGACCGGCGCGCCCGAGGGCTTCGTCACCATCAAGTCCAACACCAAGAACGACCGCGGCCTCCTGTACCGGGAGCAGTGCTACATCGAGGACTGCGTCGGCTGCGGCTCCTGCGCCCAGGTTTGCCCGGCCAAGAACAAGGCCTTGGTCATGACCCCGATCGCCGAGCTCCGGGCCGCCGGCGAGGCCCAGAAGGCCGAATTCTTCGACCGCCTGCCCGATAACGTCCTGGATGGCGTCAAGGCCGACACCCTCAAGGGCAGCCAGTTCCTCCGGCCGCTCTTCGAGTTCAGCGGCGCCTGCGCCGGCTGCGGCGAGACGCCCTACGTCAAGCTGGCCACCCAGCTGTTCGGCGAGCGGATGATCATCGCCAACGCGACGGGCTGCTCCTCGATCTACGGCGGCACCTTCCCGACCTGCCCCTATTGCGTCACCACGGAAGGCAAGGGCCCGGCCTGGGGCAACTCGCTGTTCGAGGACAACGCCGAGTACGGCTTCGGCATGCGCTTGGCCGTCGACGCCAACCGGCGGCTCCTGGCGGCCTCGATCGACGGCGCGCTGGCGGCCGGGACGACCCCGGCGCTGGCACAGGCCCTGGGCCAGATGAAGGCCGCCTGGACGGACGCCGGCGAGGCGGCCAAGGCCGCGGCCAAGGCCGTGCGGGCCGCTCTGCCGGAAGCCGTCAAGAGGGCCAACGGCGCCAAGCCTTATCTCTCCAAGATCGACGAGCTCAAGGACTTTTTGGTCGAGAAGAGCGTGTGGGCCATCGGCGGGGACGGCTGGGCCTACGACATCGGCTACGGCGGCCTGGACCACGTCCTGGCCATGAACCGCAACGTCAACGTCCTCGTTCTCGACACCGAGGTCTATTCGAACACGGGCGGCCAGGCCTCCAAGTCGACCCCGACGGGGTCCGTGGCCAAGTTCGCCTCGTCCGGCAAGCGGACCTCCAAGAAGGACCTCGGCCGGATGGCCATGACCTACGGCTACGTCTACGTCGCCTCGGTGGCCATGGGCGCCAACATGAACCAGTGCCTTAGGGCCTTCCTCGAGGCCGAGTCCTTCCCCGGGCCGGCGATCATCATCGCCTATTCGCCCTGCATCAACCACGGCATCGACATGAGCAAATCCCAGGCCGAGGAGAAGCTGGCGGTCGACACCGGATATTGGACCCTGTACCGATTCAACCCCCGGCTGGCCCAGGAAGGCAAGAACCCGTTCCAGCTCGATTCCAAGGAGCCCAAGCTCGAGTACGAGGCCTTCCTCAGGAACGAGGTCCGCTACAAGACGCTGGTCCAGCAGTTCCCCGAGATCGCCAAGGAGCTGTTCGCCAGGGCGGCCGTGGAATCCCGGAAGCGCTTCGAGACCTACAAGAAGATGGCGGAATAATCGGATCGGCTCGTTCGTTCAAAGGCCCCAGAGGGACGATCTTCCGGGGCCTTTTTTTTTCGATCGCCCCGGCGCGGGCGTTTGACAGGGCCCCGGACACGGGCGTATAAGCCGTCTCAAATGGGTCCTAAGGAGCCGCGCATGCGTTTTCACAAGTCTCATACCCTCGGGGCGGCCATGATCGCGGGCTGTCTGCTCTCCGCGAGCTGCGCCACGCTCAACAACATGGCCGCGGCCCTGGCGAACCTGCAGCGGTTGAAATTCAAGATCGGCAGCGTCAGGGAATTCCGTCTGCTGGGGCTCGATATCAGCGCCAAGTCGAAACTCAGCGACTTCGGCGCCACGGACATCTTAAGGGTCGTTCAGTCCTACACCGCCAAGACGCTCCCGGTCTCGTTCGTCCTGGACGTGCTGGCCGTCAATCCCAACGATGGCACCGGCGGGACCACAAAGACCGTCAGCACGCTGACGTCCCTCGAATGCCGCCTGCTCATCGACGGTCAGCCCACGGTCATGGGGAATATCGACAACCCCGTGGAGATCCCCGGGACCGGACAGGAATCCATCATCCCGATGCGCCTGTCCCTCGACCTTTTCGAGTTCTTTGCCGGTAAGCGCTACGAGGACCTGGTCGCTCTGGCCCTGACCCTCGGCGGCCGGAGCGGCTCGCCGGCCCGTTTGTCGTTGGACGCCCAGCCGACCGTGTCCACGCCGATCGGGCCCATCACATACCCGGGCCGGGTGACCATCGTCAGCACGGATTTCCGGTAGCCTCAGCGCAGAGTCGGGGCCTGCGGGGCGGGGCCGACCGTGACCTTCAGGGCCCGGGCGGGATCGAGGACCTCCCGCATGAAGGCCTCGAGATCCTCCCGCGTGATCGCGACTGCGGCCGCTATAAGATCGGCCGCGGCGCCCGGCTCCAAGCCCAACGACTGGTAGAGCCCCAGGGTCCGGAGCCGCGAGCTCTTCATTTCGGTGGCCCGCAGGAGCCGGGTCCTGGCCATGGTCCGGGCCGCCTCCAGCTCGCCCGGGATCAGTCCCTTCTCGCGCAGGCTGTCGATCACCCGTCCGAGCCCGGCCGCCGCCTCCGCGACGCGAGCCTGGCCGGTCTCGAGATGCGCGATCAGGACCGCGCCGCCCCGGGTCCAAGTCAGGTCGGCATCGACGTCATAGGCCAGCCTCTCGTCGACCCTCAAGGACCAGAGCCGCGAGCCGGGACCCTTGCCGAGCACGGTCTCGAGCAGGAAGGCCTTGGCCATGTCGGCCAGGCCCCTGCGCGGCAAGATATAGGCCTGTCCGACCGAGCTCTGCTTGGTGTCCCTGGGGACCGCGAGCTCCCGGTCGTCAGGCAAGGCGGCATTCTGGACGGTCGTCCCGGGCGCCGCGCCGTCGGGGATCCCGTCAAAATATCTTTCCAGCAGGCTCCGGACCGCCTTGGGATCAAGGTCCGACTGGACGCCGAAAAAGACATTCGGCTTGACCACGAGCCGATGAACGAAGGCGACGACATCCTTGCGCTCGATCGCCGCCAGGCTGGGCTCGGACCCGTAGAGGAGCGAGCCGCAGCCGCGGCCGCCGAAGAGCGCGGAGAACACGGCGTTGCGGCCGGCCGCGACCGGGTCGTCCTCGTCCATCCGCCCGTAGGCCGTCATGAGGTCCTTGGCCCGGCCGACGCGGAGACCCGAGATGAGGGGGTCCTGGACGATCTTGGAGGCCACCCGCAAGGCCTCCTCGAGGTGCTCGCTCAGGCATTCGATGACCACGATCGAGACATCCTCGAGGCACACATAATAAAGCCGCGTGGCCTGGGCCATGAGGGCCTGGACCTTGCCCTCGTCGGGGATCTCGAGCAGGATCCGGGTCGAGATGGCGGCCAAGCCGTCAAGTCCGGGCGGTACCGCGGATTTGCCGCCGGCGATGAAAAGCCCGATCACGGTCGTCGGCGACGAGGCGTCCTTCTGGTAGGTGCAGGGAATGCCGGTGGCCAGGACGAACCGCTCGGGGGCGTTCTGCCAGAGCCCGGTCTGTCCCGCGGCCAGATTGCTGACGCTCAAGACGTAGAGGATCCCTGCCGCGGCCCAGACCGGCAGATCCCGGGTCATCGCCCCGGGCGTCCGTCTCATTTGGCCTTCCCCTTGATCGGGACCACGGAAACCGCGGCGCATTCGCCACGCGCCAGGTAGCGGCCGGCCGCCTTTCGCAGGTCGGTCGAATCGACCCGCCCGATGCGGTCGAGATAGCGGCCCGGGTCCGCCCGGGTGCTGAGCAGCATGTGACGGACGAGCGACGCGGCCAGCTGCAGGCCGGATTCCTCGGCCTGACCCGAAGCGAACCGGATCTGGTTCTTGGCCATCTCCAGGTAGTCAAAGGCCGCGTTCTGCTCCTCGGGCGCGGCGAAATCGTTCTTCGAGTACGATTCGTTGCGGGCCCGGTTGAGGAACGAGACGGCGGCGCGCTCGACGGCGGCCAGGTCCTTGGGATCGGCCCGGACCGAGACGATGGCCGCCCCGCCGAATCGCAGAGGTAGGGCGACCATCGTGACGTTCTGGACGGAGTCGCGAAAGCCCCGCAGGTATCCGCCGAGCAGGGGATTGACGCCGCGTCCCAGGGCCTCGACCAGGACGTTCATGGCGTACATGTCCGGGCTATTGTAGTCCGGGGCGGCGAAGGCGATATACAAGTAACCTTCGCGAACGTCGCGCTCGAGACGCCGAGAGCTCGATCGCTTGGGGGGGGCCGCCATCGGGAAGGCGGTCGCCTGAAAGCCGGTCCTGGGCAGGGAGCCAAAGATCTCGCGGACGCGCGCCTCCACGTCGGCCGTGCTGAAATCGCCGACCACGGCCATGGCGCAGTTGTCGGCCACGAAGTATTTGCGGTAGAACGCGCCCAGCGTCTCGCTCGTGGCCGCCTCGACCACCTCGCGCCGGCCGTAGACCGAGCGGCCGTAAGGATGCCCGGGGAAGAGGGTCTGGAGGACGAGATCGACGGCGCTGCGCTCCGGGTCGTCCTCCATTTGCGCGAGTTCCTCGAGGATGATGGACTTCTCGGCGTCGATATCCGCCTGGCTGAGGGCCAGCCCGAACAGGATATCCTTCTGGTTGCGGAGCCCGAAGTCGGCCTGGTCCGACGCGAGCGAGATCTCGAAGGCGGCCAGGTCCTGGCTGGTGTTGCCGTTGACATAGGCCCCGTGGCGCCGGATGTCGGACATCACCTGGCCGCCCGTCCGGGTCTGGCTGCCCCGGAAGAGCACACAGTGCTCGAGGAGATGGACGAGGCCGTTCGTGGCCTCGGTCTCGTCCTTCGAGCCGACGTCGAAGCCGCAGACGATATTGACCAGAGGGACGTCGTGTTTCTCGTAGAGGAAGACCCGAAGTCCGTTATCAAGGATGAAGCTGCGCTCCGGGCCGGCCGCCGCCAGAGGGCCGACGGCAAGGCCAAGCAGGGCCAAGGCGACGGCCGCCAAGAGGGAAGTCCCGGGGAGACGCGGCATAAGGGGCTTCTTGATCACGTCCGGACCTGGAGCAATCCCAATGCCAGTCTAGCACAACCGCCCGGGGCCCTCCACCGCCCCGGCGCGTCCGCCGTCAGCGGTCTCCGGCCCGGCCCTTGGCCCCTTTGGACGGGGGGTGGATGTGTGCTAAAATCCGTGGAAGAGGTCCCCCATGAAGCCCGAGAGGAAGGCCCGCATCCTGGTCATCGACGACGAGGAGAACATCCGCAAGTCCCTGAAGATGATCCTCGAGTACGAGGGCTACGAGTTCTTCGAAGCCGCGACGGGGGAGGACGGGCTGGAGATGCTCCAGGAGACCGTCGGCATCGACCTGGTCCTCCTCGACATCAAGATGCCCGGCAAGAGCGGCCTCGAAGTCCTGGCCGAGCTGCGGACGCGCCCGTACGTGCCGGAGGTCATCATGATCTCGGGGCAGGGGACGATCCAGGCCGCGGTCGAGGCCACCAAGCTCGGGGCCTTCGATTTCCTGGAAAAGCCGCTCCACCGCGAGCGGGTCCTGATCAGCATCCGCAACGCCCTCAAGCAGACGGACCTCAGCCGCGAGTGCCAGGACCTCAAGAAGAAGGCCGAGAAACACTACGAGATCGTCGGCCATCACCCCCTGATCCAGAACCTCTGGAAGGAGATCCTCAAGATCGCCCCGACCAACGCCACGGTCCTGATCCACGGCGAGAGCGGCACCGGCAAGGAGCTCATCGCCCGGTCCATCCACGCCCACAGCCTGCGGGCCCGCGAGCCCTTCGTCCAGGTCAACTGCGCCGCCATCCCCGAGGAGCTCATCGAATCCGAGCTCTTCGGCCACGAGAAGGGTTCGTTCACCGGCGCGACCGAACAAGAAGACGGGCAAGTTCGAGCAGGCCGACGGCGGCACGATATTCCTCGACGAGGTCGGCGACATGAGCCTGCGGACCCAGTCCAAGGTCCTCCGCGTCCTCGAGGAAGGGGAGGTCCAGAAGGTCGGCTCGAGCAAGATCTCCAAGGTCGACGTCCGGGTCATCGCCGCGACGAACAAGGATCTGCGCAAGGAGATCCAGGAAGGCCGCTTCCGGGAGGACCTGTTCTTTCGCCTGAACGTCGTCCCTCTCTATTCGCCAGCCCTGCGCGAGCGGGCCGAGGACATCCCCGTGCTCATCGATTATTTCTCCCGGACCTTCGCCGAGGAGAACAACTTCAGGCCGCGCCAGTTCTCCCCGGATGCCCTGGAGGCGATGACGTCCTATGCCTGGAAGGGCAACGTCCGGGAGCTCCGGAACATCGTCGAGCGGCTGATGATCATGACCGACAAGGACACCATCGGGCGCGGGGACCTGCCGGAACCCCTCCGGGAGAAGGCCGGGGCCGTCCTGCCCGAGACGGCCGGGGTCAAGACGCTGCGCGAGTTCCGCGACCTCGCCGAGCGGGATTTTCTGCTGGCCAAGCTCGAGGCCAACGCTTGGAACATCTCCCAGACGGCCCGGGAGATCAACACGCCGCGGTCGAACCTCTATAAAAAACTCGAGCAATACGGTATAAAGATAACGGCCGGAGTGGGCGAGACGGTCGTCTCTCCTTCCCGCGAGGGGGGAGAGGAGGAAAGTCCGGACTCCGAAGGGCAGGATGATCGCTAACAGCGATCCCGGGCGACCGGGGGAAAGTGCCACAGAAAAGACACCGCCCCTTGGGAGGCGCAAGCCTTCCGGGGAGCAAGGGTGAAATGGCGAGGTAAGAGCTCACCGCCCCGGCGGCGACGCCGGGGGCAGGGCAAACCCCATCCGGAGCAAGGCCAAACGAGCCCCATTTTGGGATGGCCCGTCCCAGGGGGCGGGTCGGCCGCTGGATCCCGGGAGCAATCCCGGGACTAGACAAATGACCGTCGCCCGCGCAAGCGGGGACAGGATCCGGCTTACGTCCCGCTCCGGCCGTTCTTTTTTCTTTCTTTTCATGCTATAAACGGGTCGATGGTTCAGATTCCCTATTCAGCGATAGGAATCGGGATCGCCGTGATCTTCGGCATCTGGGCCTTCATCGTTTCCGAGACGGTCAAGGAGAAGGCCGTCATCGCCGGCATTTTCATCCTCGTATTCCTCATCGGGGCCATTTGCCGCTCGCCGGCCGGACAGCTCATCGCGCTCATCGGCTGGGTCGTTTACGGGGTCGGCTGCATCGTCTTCTTGCGATTGAACGGGATGGAGATCCGCTGATGGCCCGGTTCGGATGGTGGAAAGAGGCTTCTCCGGCGGCCCGCCGGGCCCTCGTGGCCGCATCGTTCGGCTGGATGCTCGATTCGTTCGACGTCATGCTCTGGGCCATGGTCCTGGCCTCGCTGATGTCGGAGCTGGGCTTGAGCAAGCCGACGGCGGGACTCCTCGGCTCGCTGACGCTGGCCGCCTCGGCTGTGGGCGGCCTTGTCTTCGGCCTGGTCGCCGACCGCTTCGGCCGGCGCCGGGCCCTCATGGCCTCGATCGCCATCTACTCGGTTTTCACGGCCGCCTGCGGCTTGGCCACGGGGGTGGCGATGCTGGCCGTCTTCCGCGTCTGCCTCGGGCTGGGCATGGGCGGCGAATGGGCCAGCGGCGCCGCGCTCGTCTGCGAAACCTGGCCGGCCGCCCATCGGGGCAAGGCCCTGGGCATCGTTCAGAGCTCCTGGGCCGTAGGCTACGCCCTGGCCGCGGCCGTCGCCGCATTGGTCCTGCCGGTCTGGGGCTGGCGCGGCGTCTTCTTCATCGGCGTCGTCCCGGCCTTCTTCACGCTCTGGATCCAGAAGAAGGTCCGTGAGCCTGAGATCTGGAGAAGCACCCGGGCCTCAGCGATCAGCGGGAGGCAGCGACTGGCCCAGATCTTCGGCCGCCGCCAGCTTCGCCTGACCGTGCTGATCACTCTGATGAACGCTTGCACCATGTTCGGCTGGTGGGGTTTCAACCTGTGGCTGCCGGGTTATCTGTCCCTGTCGGCGGGGGAGGGCGGCATCGGGCTGGGCCCCCGGACGATGTCCGCTCTGGTCATCTTCATGCAGGCCGGGATGTGGCTGGGCTACATCACCTTTGGCTTCATCAGCGACCGGCTGGGCCGCAAGAGGTCCTACGTGATCTTCCTCGTCGCGGCCGCGGCCTTCATGTTGCTTTATGCCCGGACGCGGCAACCCCTGATCCTGTTCGCCCTCGGCCCCTTCGTCGCCTTCTTCGGGACCGGCTATTTCACCGGCTTCGGGGCCTTGACGGCCGAGATCTATCCGACCGCCGTGAGGGCCACGGCCCAGGGGCTGACGTACAACGCCGGCCGCATCGCCAGCGCGATCGCGCCCTTGACGGTGGGGGCACTGGCGGAGACAAGAGGCTTCCCGTTCGCCTTCACGGCTATCGCCGCGGCGTTCCTGGCCGCGGCGCTCTTATGGTGGGGCATCCCGGAAACGCGGGGCCGGGCCCTCGAATAGCCGGCGCGGCCCGTCAGATCAGCCCGGCCAGAGCCTGCCGGATGAGAACGAGCAGGTGGCCGGGCCACACGCCCAGCTGGATGATCCCCAAAAGGCAAAGGACGATGGCCAGGACCAGAGCCGGGTTCTTCTTTCCGAGGACGGGTCCGGTCTCGGCGTCCTGCATGTACATGGCCCCGATGACCTTGAAGTAGTAGGCGACCGAGACGAGGCTGGCCAGGACCGCGGCGACGGCCAGGAGCACGCGCCCCCGGGCGACGGCGGCGCTGAAAATAAAGAACTTGGCCAAGAAGCCGGCCGTGGGCGGGATGCCGGCCAGAGACAGCAGGAACACGGCCAGACAGGCCGCCAGCCAGGGATGGCGGCGGCCCAGGCCCGAGAGGTCCGCCAGGGTTGTGTTATCTTCGCCCCGGCCCGAAAGCGCGGCCAGGATGGCAAAGGCCCCGGCGTTCATGAACGTATAGGCGACGAGATAGAAGACCAAGCCGGGACCGTCCCCGGCGATCACTCCGACCAGAAGATAGCCCGAATGGGCGATGGCCGAATAGGCCAGCAGCCTCTTGATGTTCTTCTGGCGCAGGGCGGCCAGGTTCCCGGCGAACATCGTCAGAACGGCGGCCACGCTCAGGACCGGGATATAGAGGGCCGCCGCGCGGCTCGCGACGGGCAGAGGCCAGAGCAGGCGCAGCAGGACGGCCAGCCCGGCCGCCTTGGGCGCTATCGTCAGGAAGGCCGTCACGGGGGTCGGGGCGCCGTCGTAAACGTCAGGCGCCCACATGTGAAAAGGCGCGACGGCGATCTTGAAGAGGAGCGCGGCCACGATGAGACCCAGCCCCGCCAGCACCGTCACAGGCGGACCTCCAGGCCCGGCGCCGCTCGGGACGCCGGCGGCAAAGCTCAGGTCCCCGGTCGTCCCGAACACCAGGGCCAGGCCGAAGACGAAAAAGGCGCCGGCGAAGCTGCCCATGAGGAAATACTTGGCCGCCGCCTCGCGGGAGCGCGGGTCGCTCCGACGCAGGCCGGCCAGGGCATAGGAAGCCACCGAGAGGACCTCGAGGCCCAGAAAGACGATGAGCCAGTCCTTTGAAGAGACCATGATCATCAGGCCGGCCACGGCCAAGAGAAGGAGTCCGGAGAGCTGACCGAGGTTGATCTCCCGAAGGGGGGCGTAGGCCAAGCTCATGAGCAAGACCAGGGCGGCGACCAGAACGAAAACACCCATGAGAAGGAGGGCCAGCGCGTCGAGGATGAGCCGTCCCCCGAAATAGGCCGGCTCGAGCGGCCAGGCCCGGGCGATAAAGTACGCCGCCGCGGCCAGGGCCAGGATAGCCGCCGTGGCCGAAAGCTCATGGTCGCGACGCCGTATAAAAGCCTCGAGAAGAAGCGCCGTCAGGGCGCCGGCGACGACGGAGAGGAGAGGGGCCAGCGCGAGGATGGACATGTCAGCGCTCCGTCCCCGCCGTCACGCTCCTCCCGAACCCAGGCGGGGAAACCTCGTTCAAGGTCAAGCTGGCAGCCGGCTTGGAGTTAACGACCCCGAGATAGCGCGAGACGGCCCCGTCCGTCTTTCTCAGGATCGATCCCGGAAAGAGCCCCAGGAAGACCATCAAGACGATTATGGGAACGAGGCAGGCGAGCTCGCGCCGGTCGAGGTCCCGCAACCGGACATCCGCCGGATCCTTGAGCGGGCCTTGCATGACGCGCCGATAGAGCCACAAGAGATATGCGGCCGAGAGGATGACGGTCGTGACCCCGAGGACGCCAAGGACCTTGTTGGCCGCGAAAACGCCGAAGAAACATAGGATCTCGCCCACGAATCCGTTGAGCCCCGGCAGTCCAGCGGAGGAGAGCATGGAAACGAGGAACAGACCGGCGAAGACCGGCATGCGCGCCGCCGTGCCCCCGTAATCGGCGATCAGCCGCGTGTGGGTCCGCTCGTAGAGTATCCCGACGCAGAGAAAGAGCGCCCCCGTGCTCAGGCCGTGGTTGAGCATTTGAAATAGGGCGCCCTGGGTGGCCTCGAAGTTGAGGGAGAAGACGGCCAGCATGATCAGGCCCATGTGGCTGACGCTCGAGTAGGCCACGAGCGACTTCATGTCCTTCTGGACGAGCGCCATCAGGCCGCCGTAAATGATGCCGATCGCGGCCAGGATGGAAAGCGCCGGGGCGAAGGCCGCGGCCGCCCGCGGGAAGAGGGGCAGGCCGAGCCGGATGAAGCCATAGGCGCCCATCTTCAGAAGCACAGCCGCCAGGAGCACCGAGCCGGCCGTCGGGGCCTCGACATGCGCGTCGGGAAGCCAGGTGTGAAGGGGGAAGAGAGGGACCTTGACGGCGAACGCCAGCGCGAACGCCAGGAAGAGCCAGGTCTGCAGCCCCGGGGCGAGAGGGACCGCAGCCAGGTCGGCGATGGCCAGCGAATAATGGCCGGTGGCCTGGAAATAGGCATGATGGAGAGCGAAGATGGCGACCAGCATCAGCAAGCTGCCGAACATGGTGAAGAGCACGAACTTCATGGTCGCATAGACGCGGCGACGGCCGCCCCAGATGCCGATCAAGAAATACATCGGGACGAGCATGGCCTCCCAGAAAACATAGAACAGGAACAGGTTCAGGGAGACGAAGACCCCGATCATGCCGGTCTCGAGGACCAGCATGAAGATCGAGAATTCCTTGACCCGCCCGTCGATGGCCTTCCACGACGACAGCAAGGCGATCGGCGTCAAAAAGGCCGCGAGAAGGACCAGGAAGAGACTGATGCCGTCGACGCCGACCTCGTAATCGAGGCCGCGGCCGAGCCAGGACGCCCGCTCGGCGAACTCCGGCAGGCCGGACACGCCGCGGAATCCGAAAAATAGGAGCAGCGCCGCGGCGAAAGTCAGCAGCGAAACGGCCAGCGCCACTGTCCGCGAGGTCCGGCCCGAGCCCTCGTGGAAGAACGCCAGAAGGATGGCCCCGGCGAGAGGCAGGAAGGTCACGATCGACACAACGGGCAGACCGGCCAGGAGAGCGCTCATAGCATCAGCGCTCCCAGGAAGAGGACGGCCCCGAGCAGGAAGGCCAGGGCATAATCGCGGACCAGGCCGCTTTGGAGGAAGCTCAGGCCCCGGCCGGCCAGGCCCGCGGTCTTGGCCGATCCGTTGAGGGCGCCGTCGATGACCCCGAGGTCAAAATGCCGGTAAACCAGTTCCGAGCCGCGGAGGAGCGGCCGTATGAGGACCGCGTCATAGGCCTCGTCGACGTAATACTTGCCGGCCAGAAGCCGGTAGATCCCGGGAAACCGCCGGGCCAGCCGCCCGGGGATGGACGGAGACCTCAGGTAGAACCAGAAGGCCAGTGCGATGCCCCCCAGGGCCGACAGGATGGCCGTCATGATCAGGCTGATCTCCGTCGACGGGATCGGGTGATGGACGGCCGGGGGCAGGACATCTTCGAGGAAACTTGCGAAGATGTTGGCCCGCTTTCCGAGGAGGACCGGCAGACCCAGGAATCCGGCCACGGCGGAGAACACGGCCAGGACGATGAGGGGCAGGGTCATGACCCGGGATGATTCGTGGACCGGGTGTCCCGCGGGCCGGGCCTCCCGGGACGCGCCGTAGAACGTCAGATAGATCAACCGGAACATGTAGAAGGCGGTCAGCACGGCCCCGGCGAGGCCGAGGCCGTAGAGGACATAGTGACCGCCGGCATAGGCGCTCGTGAGGATGGCGTCCTTGGAGAAGAACCCCGATAGGAACGGCACGCCGGAGATGGCCAGGGCCCCGACCAGGAAGACCGGAAAGGTCACGGGCAGGCTTTTCCGGAGCCCGCCCATCCGCCGCATGTCCTGTTCGCCGCCGAGCGCGTGGATGACGCTGCCCGCGGCCAGGAACAACAGGCTCTTGAAGAAGGCGTGGGTGACGAGATGGAACAGGCCCGCGGCGTAGGCCCCGACGCCGCAGCCGAGGAACATGTACCCGATCTGCGAGATCGTGGAGTAGGCCAGGACCCGCTTGATGTCGTTCTGGACCAGGGCGATGGTGGCCGCATAGACGGCCGTGATCCCGCCGACCCAGGCCACGACCGAGGAGGCCGCCGGCGAGGCCGCGTAAAGGGGACTGAGCCGGCAGACCATATAGACGCCGGCCGTGACCATGGTCGCCGCATGGATCAGGGCGGAAACGGGGGTCGGGCCCTCCATGGCGTCCGGGAGCCAGACATAGAGCGGGATCTGGGCCGACTTGCCCGTGGCGCCCACGAACAAGAGGATCCCGATGAGCGTGACCAGGGCGGGGGAGAGGATCCCGGCGGCCGGGGCGGCGACGATCGCCGCGAATCCGGAACTGCCGACGGTCGTCAGGATGAACAGGATGGCGACGATGAAGGCCGCGTCGCCGACGCGATTGACGACAAAGGCCTTCATGCCTGCCCGGGAGGCCGCCGGGCGTTCGAACCAGAAGCCGATCAGCAGATACGAGCACAGCCCCACGCCTTCCCAGCCGACGAACATCAGGACGATATCCGAGGCCAGGACCAGGACCAGCATGAAGAAGGTGAAGAGGTTCAGGAAAGCGAAGTACCGGGACAGGGCCTTGTCGCGGGCCATGTACCCTACGGAATAGACATGGATGAGGAACCCGACGCCGGTGACCACCAGGGTCATCACCGCCGCCAGTTGGTCGAAATGGAACGCGATCGCGGTCGAGAATCTCCCCGACACGATCCACGAGAAGAGGGTCCGGGAGAGGCCGGCCGGCGGCGCAGCGGCCCGCGTCAACTGAAGAAAAGCGGCTAAAGAAAGCAGGAACGAGGCCATCACCGCTGCCGAGGCCTGGACGGCAACCCAGCGGCCGGACATCCTCCGTCCCAGAAGAAGCAAGGCCAAGGCGCTGGCCCCGGGCAGAAGCGGGATGAGCCAGAACAGCCCGGCCATGTTATCCCTTCAGTTCCTTGAGGTCGTCGGTTCGGATCGACTTGCGGGCCCGGAAGACAAGGACGATGATGGCCAGCCCGATCACGGCTTCGGCCGCCGCGACCGTGATAATGAAAAGGACCAGGGCCTGGCCCTCGGCCCGGACGGCCGCTTTGCTCAGAGCCAGGAAGGCGAGATTGCCGGCATTGAGCATGACCTCGACGGCCATGAACTGGGTCAGCAGGTCCTTCTTGACGAAGAACGCGACCACCCCGAGGACGAAGAGGAGGGCGGCCACGCCAAAGAAGGCGCCGGGAGGGATCATTCCCGCTCCTTGGGGCCGGCCAGAGCGAGCGCCCCGACCAGGGCCGCGACGATAAGCAGCGAGGTGATCTCGAACGCATACAGATAGTCTTTGAAGAGAAGCTGCCCGAGGCGGGCCACATCTCGCCCGGTCGAGACCCCGGTCGGCCGGCCCGAAAAGGCCCGGAAGCCGGCCAGGAGCAACTGGGCAAGAAGGACGAGACCCAGCCCGCTTCCCAGGATCGCTTGGACGCGCTTCTTATCGGGCGGTTCGGGCCGTCGCAGATTGAACATCATGATGGCAAAGAGGAAGAGGACCATTATGGCCCCGGCATAGACCAGGACTTGGACGACGGCGGCGAAAGGGGCTTCGAGCAGCCCGAAGATCCCGCCCAGGCCGGCAAAGGACAGGACCAGGAAGAGAGCATTGTGGGCTTGGTTGCGCGACAGGATCATGGCCACGACCCCGCCAAGGCACAGAAAAGAAAGGACAATGAAGATGATCCAAGCCATGGGAACCCTATATTTATTTGCCCCCAGGCCCCTTGTCAAGCCGGAAAATAGGGAAGGAGGGCTCAGACGGCGAAGCGGAAGTTGATGATGTCGCCGTCCCGGACGGAATAGGCCTTGCCCTCCAGGCGGAGGGTGCCCTCGGTCCGGCAGGCGGCGATATCACCCTGGGCCACGAAGTGCTCATAGGAGACGACTTCGGCCCGGATGAAGCCGCGCTCGATGTCGGAATGGATGACCCCGGCGGCCCGCGTGGCCACAGTCCCGTCGCTCACGGTCCAGGCCTTGACCTCGTCGCTGCCGACGGTGAAGAATGAGATCAGGCCCATCATCCGGTAGGCCGTGGCGATGAGGCGGTCCAGGGCCGAGCGTTCGATCCCGAAATCAGACCGGAAACCGGCCGCGTCCTGGTCCGCGAGCTGACGGATCTCGCTTTCGAGACGGGCCGAGAGCCCGACGACGGCCTTGCCGGGGCCGGAAGCCCAGTCCCCGAACGAGGACAGGATCTCGGCCTCGCGGCGGATCTCCTCCTCGTCGAGATTTACGGCCGCGATGATCGGCTTGCGGGTCAGGAAGCGGAAGCCGCGGAGGAGCGTTTCCTCGTCGTCCGTGAGATCAAGGGCGCGGAGGGGAAGCTCGGACTCGAGCTGGGCCTGGCATTTCTCGAGGGCCGCGAGCTCGCGCACGTCCCTGTCGCTTTTCTTGGAGGCGATCTGCTTGCGCAGGCGGTCGACGCGGGTCTCTACGATGGCCAAGTCGCTCAGCAGGAACTCCGTCTCGATCGCGGCCAGGTCCCGGCGCGGGTCGATCGTCTTGAGGGGATGGGCCACGGACGGATCGCGGAACGAACGGACGACGGCCAGCAGGGCGTCGGCCGTTCGCAGCTTGCCCAGGAACTGTTCGCTGAAGGAGGCCAGCTTGGGGTCTCCGGCCGACAGGCTTTGCAGCTCGACGAATTCGATCGAGGCGGCCGTCTTCTTCTTGGGCTCGAAGATCGCGGCCAATTTCTCGAGCCGCGGATCGGGGACCTTGACGACGGCCACGGGATCGGCCCCTTTGGCCAAGGCGGACTCGGTCGATGCCCCCGTCAGGGCGGAAAAGAGCGAGCTTTTCCCTGACTGAGGCAAGCCGACGATACAGATCTTCACGTTCGTTTTCCTTCGGGGGATCGACCTGACGAAGAAAAGAAGGACTTATTATAGCGGGATCAGGGCCGCGTTTCAAGAATCGTTGACATCCCGGGGCGATTTGATATAATGACGCCGTACCGCGGGGTAGAGCAGCCTGGTAGCTCGTCGGGCTCATAACCCGGAGGTCGCTGGTTCAAATCCAGCCCCCGCTACCAACGACATTCCAGATATTCCCCCATATCAGCGAGGCTTCGGCCTCGCTTTTTCATTTTTCATCCCTGAGCCTTAACGTCCAGGCCTTTCTGTTTATTCGGGTCCGGTCCTGCGCCCGCGCTTCCTCGAGGATGGTCCTTCCTTGCGGAAATCCTGATATATGAGCTAGCATACTCCTTGGGAGGACCGAAGATGGCTGGATCATCGAGGAAACGCGGCCTCAAGGAAATTCCCGGGATCCAGCTTAAGCTGATCTCGACGATATTCTGCCTGGGAATGTCAGCCATTCTGGCTGCCTGCAGCAGTGGCGAAGGCGGTTGGAGTCCATTTGTCCTCGGTGAGTGGACTTGGATGTCCGGCGACCGCGGCAATAACAGCGTCGGGGCCTACGGGACCAAGGGCACGCCTTCAGGCTCGAACGTCCCGGGGGCGAGAGAGGGGGCTGCATCGTGGGTCGACTCCCAGGGCAAACTCTGGCTTTTCGGGGGCCGCCATTCGCTTGGCACCATAAATTTCTTCAATGATCTCTGGCGGTACGACCCCCCGACAGATGAATGGACCTGGGTATCCGGCAGCAGCCTGACCAATCAGCCGGGCGTTTATGGGACCTTGGGCACGCCCGCTTCGTCAAACGTCCCAGGGGCCAGGGAATGGGCCGTCTCTTGGGTTGATGCCTCGGGCAGGTTTTGGCTTTTTGGCGGGGGAGGCTACGATTCGGCCGGCCGCAACGGCTTTCTCAATGATCTATGGAATTATGATCCGGCAACGAATGAATGGACTTGGGTGTCCGGAAGTGAGAACGGCGGCCAGGATGGCGTCTACGGGATCAAAGGGACCGCCGATCCCTCCAATGTTCCAGGATGCAGGGAGAGGGCCGTTTCTTGGATCGATCAGGCCGGCAAGCTCTGGCTCTTTGGGGGATACGGCGCGGATGGTTCTGGAGGGGCAGACATAGATCTCAATGATCTGTGGAAGTACGATCCAACGACTTCAAATTGGACCTGGATCTCCGGAAGCATAATTGGGGATCAGGCGGGTGTCTATGGATTGAAAGGGACCTCCGATCCGTCGAACGTGCCGGGCGCGCGGCGGAGCTCTGTTTCGTGGACTGGTTCCAACGGGGAATTTTGGCTTTTTGGAGGGCACGGCCATGTTCCGGCAGCCAGCGTCGATGTCGATCTCAATGACCTTTGGAGGTACGACCCCACGACCGATGAATGGACCTGGGTATCCGGCGGGGACACGGGAAACCTGCCAAGTGTCTATGGACTGAAAGGCATAGCCGCCAGAGCGAACGTCCCGGGCGCCAGAGCGGGCGGCGTGTCCTGGGTCGATTCGCAGGGCAGGCTCTGGCTCTTTGGAGGACAGGGCAGCGCGCTCAATGACCTATGGACTTACGATCCGGCGAATTCTCAATGGACTTGGATATCCGGCAGCGATACGGGAGACCAGATGGGTTTCTATGGGGAGAAGGGCACGTCAAGTCCTTTGAACGTCCCTGGTGGAAGGCTGTATGCCGCATCCTGGACGGACCCCGAGGGAAACCTCTGGCTCTTCGGAGGGGTAGGTTATTCAGCGGGTGATGTAGGCGACTTGAATGACCTCTGGCGGTTCATTCGCTAGCTATCCAGCCTCCAGATCCCCGCTGCCGAGCTAATTTTCTGCCGAGCGCCAGCCCGTTTCTCCTGAGGGCTTGCATATCCCGGGTCGATGCATTAAGTTGGGGATAGAGACCCGCAGGTCCTATGGGCAGCAAGCGTCAGAGTACCGCAGCAAAGCGGGAGAAGAGCGTCTTCCGCGAATACTTCGAGCTCATCGTCGAGACGGCCGTCTTCGTCTTCTTCGTCCTGACCTTCGTTGTTCAGGCCTTCCAAATACCGACCGGCTCGATGATCCCCAAGCTTCTCGTCGGTGATTTCGTCCTGGTCAACAAAATGGTCTACGCCCAGCCTCGCTGCGCCCTCGAGGGGTTTCTTCTGCCCGATAAGCCCATCGAAAGAAAAGACATCATCGTCTTCAAATGGCCGGGAGACCTGACCAAGGACTATGTCAAACGGGTCATCGGCCTGCCGGGCGACAAGGTCGAGATCCGGCTCAAGCAGCTCTACGTGAACGACGCCCCTGTCGACGAGCCCTATAAGATCCACACGGACGGCCAGGCCTACGCCAGGGACGACGCCTATCATTACGACCAGGCCATCCGCGATAACTATGGCCCGATCGTGGTGCCCGCGGGAAGCCTCTTTGTCATGGGGGACAACCGCGATGACAGCTTGGACAGCCGGGCTTGGGGCTACGTCCCCCTGTCCTATATCAAGGGGAGGCCCTGGCTCATCTATTTTTCGTATGAGGCCGAGCGCGGCGCCTATACGCAAACGGGCTTTCGCGACCGGCTGAGAAAAGCCGGGCGCTTCATCACCAAGGCCCGTTGGGGCCGCCTCCTTAAGGTCATCAACTGACCGAGGGCGCCGGACCCTTTACGAGGATCAGTCCGTCCCGACCGCGTCCCAACAATAGGTGCAGAGCTTGTCCTTGGGCAGGCCGATGGCCTCGACCAGGTCCTCAAGCCTCTGGTAGCGAAGTGTCGTCAGGCCGAGGGTGCGGGCCACCCATTCGACCATGGCCTGGTACTTGGGCGTGCCGGCCTGGGTGTAGTCCTCGAAGTGGCGGAAATCCGGCCCCTCGAGCGCGGCGATGGCCCGGCGGGCAGCGAGATCGAGCTCGGACCGGGACCGGGAGAAGTTGAGGAACTTGCAGCCGTAGGCGAGGGGAGGGCAGGCCGGCCGCATGTGAACCTCGACCGCGCCGGATTCATAGAGGCGCTTGATCGTGTCCTGGAGCTGGGTGCCGCGGACGATGGAATCCTCGCAGAACAGGAGCTTGTGCCCCTGGATGATCTCCCGGATGGGGATGAGCTTCATCCGGGCCACCTGGTCGCGGACCGTCTGATTCTGGGGCATGAAGCTCCGGGCCCAGGTCGGGGTGTACTTGACGAAGGGACGTCGGAAGGGAATGCCGGCCTCCGCAGCGTAGCCGAGGCCGTGGCCGATGCCGGAATCGGGGATCCCGGCGACGAGATCGATCTTGACGTTGTCGTTGCGGGCCAGGAAGGCCCCGCAGCGGTTGCGCACCGTCTCGACGTTGATGCCCTCATAGCTCGAGGCCGGATAGCCGTAATAGACCCACAGGAACGAGCAGATCCGGAGCTTTGGCCCGGGCTTGGCCACGGTCTCGCTGCCGTCGGGCGTGATCTTGACGATCTCTCCGGGACCGAGGTACCGGTCGATCTCGTAGCCCAGGTTGGGGAAGGCACAGGTTTCCGTCGAGACCGAGAAGGAGCCGGGCTTTTTCCCCAGCACGAGCGGCGTCCGGCCCAGCTTGTCCCTGGCCGCCAGGATGGCCCCGTCCGTCAGGATGAGGATGGACGAGGACCCCTGGATGAACTCCCAGACGGCCCGGATGCCGTCCTCGAAGGTGTCCTCCCGGTTGATCATGGCCGCGATGAGCTCGGTCGGGTTGATCTCGCCGCCGCGCATCTCCGAGAAATGGAGGCACTTGCCGCGGAAAGCCCGGTCGACGAGCTCGTCGATGTTCTTGATGACCCCGACCGTGGCGATGGCGTAGTTGCCCAGGTGGGACCGGATCAGGAGCGGCTGGTCTTCATAGTCGCTGATGACGCCGATCCCGCGGTCGCCGTGGAGCTTCGTGACATCTTCGGCGAATTTGGAGCGGAACTGGGCGTTCTCGATGTTGTGGATGTAGCGGGTGAGGTTCGCGCCGTTGCCGGCCGCCAGGCCACCGCGCTTCGTGCCGAGATGGGAATGGTAGTCCGTGCCGTAGAACAGGTCCTCGACGATCTCGTTCTTGCCGACGACGCCGAAAAGTCCGCCCATGTGCAACTCCTCTCGGGATTATTCCGGCATCTTAACATCGCCTCTGGCGCATTTCAATTCTTATCCCTGAACGGGGCGCCGGGCGGCCAAGCGAAGGAGAGGAAAACCGGCCGAGATATGATAGAATCCTTCCGTAACGACCTCAAGGAGGGCCACATGTTCAAAGCCGCGACCTATGTCGAACGACGGAAGCTCCTGAAAAAGTCGGTGGGCTCGGGCCTGCTGATCTTCCTGGCCAACGAAGAAGCCCCGATGAACTACCCCGCCAACACCTATCACTACCGCCAGGACAGCTCGTTCCTGTATTTCTTCGGCCTGGCTTCGCCGGGACTCGCGGCCGTCATCGATGCCGACGCGGGCACTGACACGCTCTTCGGCGACGACATCGGCATCGAAGATATCATCTGGGAAGGCGAGCTGCCCAAACTCAAGGACCGGGCCGCGGAGATCGGCGTCCGGCTGACCAAGCCCCGGGCCGCGTTCGCCGAGACGGTGCGCCAGGCCCTGACCGCCGGGCGGACCGTGCATTACCTGGCGCCCTATCGGGCCGACAACAAGATCGTCCTGAGCGACCTTCTCGGGATCCCTATCGGCGAGCTCAGGGCCAAGGCTTCGCCGGCGTTCATCAAAGCGTCGGTCGATCAGCGGATCATCAAGTCCAAGGAGGAGATCCGCGAGATCGAGTCCGCCGTGGCCGTCAGCCGGGAGATGTACCTGGCGGCCATGAAGTCCGCCAAGCCCGGCCGCTATGAGTTCCAGGTCTCCGGGGTCATGGAGGGGATCGCCCTGGCCTACGGCATGCACATGGCCTTCCCGCCCATCGTCACCGTCAACGGCCAGATCTTCCACATGCATTCGCACGACAACGAGCTGGCCAGGGGCCGGATGCTCGTCTGCGACTGCGGCGCCGAAGCGGCCAGCGGCTACGCCTCCGACATCACCCGCAGCGTGCCTGTCGGCGGACGCTTCAACGCCCGTCAGAAGGCCGTCTATGAGATCGTCCTGGCCGGCCAGGAATCGGCCATCAAGTCCATCAAACCAGGCGTCAACTTCAAGGATATCCACATGCAGACGGCCCGCGTCCTCACCGACGGCCTCAAGGCTCTCGGCCTGATGAAGGGCGGCACGGACGAGGCCGTCGGCGCCGGCGCACACGCGCTGTTCTTCCCGCACGGCCTGGGCCACAACCTCGGCCTGGACGTCCACGACATGGAGGATTACGGCGAGAACAACGTGGGCTACGGCGAGAAGGTCGAGCGCAGCGGACAGTTCGGGCTGGCTTATCTGCGCATGGCCCGCGTGCTCAAACCCGGCCACGTCATGACGGTCGAGCCGGGCGTCTACTTCATCCCCGCCTTGTTCGCGCTCTGGAAGAAAGAGAAGAAGCACAAGGATTTCATCGTTTATGACGCCGTCGAGAAGTTCCTGGACTTCGGAGGGGTCAGGATCGAGGACGACGTCCTGGTCACTGACAAGGGCCGCAAGGTCCTCGGCCCGCCCATCCCGAAGACGGTCGCCGACGTCGAAAAGGCCTGCCGGGCTTGAGGATCGCGCTCGTTCAGCAACGGGCCACCGACGACCCAGCCGAGAACCGGGCCCGGGGCGAAAGGGCCTTTCTCGAGGCCGTCCGGACCGGGGCCAACGTGGTCGCCTTCGCCGAGCTGGCCTTCACCCGGTTCTATCCGCAGGTGCCGGCCTCGAGCGGCAGCGCGCTTCTGGCTGAGACCATCCCCGGCCCCACCACCGACCTGTTCAGTGCCCTAGCCCGCGAAACGGGCACCGTGGCCGTCCTGAACCTGTTCGAGCGGGACGGTGACCGGACCTATGATTCCTCGCCGGTCATCGACGCCGACGGCAGCCTCCTCGGGGTCACGCGCATGGTCCATATCATGGAGGGCCCGGGCTTTCACGAGCGGGGCTACTACGCGCCGGGTGACCGGGAACGCTTTGTCTTCTCCACGGCGGCGGGCCGGGTCGGCGTGGCCATTTGCTATGACCGCCATTTTCCCGAATACATGAGGGGGCTGAGACTGGCCGGCGCCGAGCTTGTCGTCGTGCCCCAAGCCGGGACCGCGGGGGAGTGGACCCCGGGTCTTTTTGAGGCCGAGCTCCAGGTCGCCGCCTTCCAGAACGGCTACTATGCCGTGCTGGTCAACCGGGTCGGCCGCGAGGACGATCTCGAATTCGCCGGGGAATCGTTCGTCGTCGATCCCGACGGCCGGGTCATCGCCAGAGCGCCGGCCGGGCAGGATCATATTCTCTATGCCGATTGCGACTTGGCCAAGAACGCGCTGTCCCACGCCGCCCGGCACTTCCTCGAGGACCGCCGGCCCCGTGTCTATCGGGCCATGGGCCTGGCGAGCGACGCCCCGAAGGAGCGCTGATGCCGCTCAGGCCTGGATTATTCACGAATCGAGGCGGCCCCAGATGCGAGGCCCGAGGGGTAAAGCTGTACTCGTTGGTACTGCGAACCCCGAGAACGAAGCAGATGGGGCCGGATCGGTTCGCCCGCAGGGTAAGAACGCCCGAGAGGGGAGAGCCGGAGAAAGAGGGGCGTTCTTATGAATAAGTCAGGCTGGTACGTCATCAATACAAAGCCGAAAAAGGAGAGCCAGGTCGAGCGGCTTTTTGTCGAGGGCGGCTTTACGATCTACTGCCCCAAATACCTGCGCGAGAAACGGGTCGTTCCGTTCTTTCCCGGCTACGCCTTCCTGCGGTTCTCGTTCCCCGAAGAGTTCCAGATGGTCAAGTACACGCGCGGGGTCAAGCGGGTGGTCGGGAACGACGCCGGCCCGACCCCGATCCCGGCCGAGG
Source organism: Candidatus Aminicenantota bacterium (assembly GCA_963807525.1). Classification (GTDB taxonomy): domain Bacteria; phylum Acidobacteriota; class Aminicenantia; order Aminicenantales; family Saccharicenantaceae; genus RBG-16-66-30. The sequence continues at coordinate 70,741 of CAWECI010000030.1, forward strand.
TCGTCGAGGGCATCAGGACCCGGGAACGGGACGGGCTCATCGTCTTCGAGCGCTACGGCCAGGAGCCGGCGGTCGGCGACGAGATCGAGGTCGTCGAGGGACCTCTCAAGGGCCTGAAGGGCGTCTTCCGCAAGGAAGTCGGCGACAGCGAGCGGGTGATGATCCTCCTGAACTATGTCTCCTACCAGGGCATGCTGCTGATCGAGAAGGACAAACTTAAAAAGCTCTAGGCCAGGAGGGAATCCCTCTCTTCGGCTTTGCTCAGGATATCGACCCCTGTCCCCGCGCCCCGGAAATCTCGTAGCTGGTTTCCCCCGGCCTTCGGCCGGGCCCCCTTTCCATTACGGGGGCCTGGGGTCGACATCCCTCGCCGCCTCACGCGGGATTCCCGGAGATTACGTGCTAGGTCCTATTTGAGTGTCTTGAGGGCATCGAGGAACGGCTGGTTCAGGCTGTTCGAGGAAAAATAAACCACGCCGTCGGCGCGGGCGGCCTTGCTGATGCGCATCTCTTCGATCATGCCCTCGGGCGTGTTCTGGTTGTGCGACGTGCCGATGCCGATGCCCGGGCAGACCAGGGCGTGGCCGGCAGCGTGGCCGACAGCCTCCCGGGTCAGCTTCTCGTAGAGCTTGACGTCGTTCGTATAGAGCATCGGATTGAGCATGTCGACCAGGCCCTCGCGGCCCCAAGATGCCCAGTCCTGGCCGATCGCGACCCTGGCGTTAACGGCGTCCGGAAAGACGGCCGCGCTGATCTTGACCTTGCGGCCCGTGGCCTTGAGGGCGTCCCGCAGCTCCTTGACGAACAGCGTGACCCGCTCGGTGTTCCAGCGCAGCCAGACGTTCCAGGCCGGGTTGCCCGTGTCCCGGGCCTTGACCGCCGCCATGTCGATGCCGGTATCGGCCTTGAACAGTTTCAGCGTTTCGGCGTCGAAGCTGAAGAAGGGCTCGGTCGGCTCGCAGGGGTAGCGGATGTAATCGAGGTGGACCCAGCCGACGTCGTACTTGCGGACGACCTCGAGCATGAGGCTGGCCTCGTACGCCCGCACGGCCGGCAGGGCGGGGTTGGCCGCCGCGACCATCTCGCGTTTGGGGGAGACGATGAGCCACTCCGGATGCTGCCGGACCTGCCCCAGGATGGCCGATTCCGGGAAGACGCAGAACCAGGGGTGGACCTCCATCTTGCGGGCCTTGGCCTCGGCCAGGAAGGTCCCGAAGAAGTCCCAGTCGTAGGCCGGATCGCGGACCCCGATCTCGCTCGGATAATAGACGTATCCCGACGTCGTCTTGACCAGCATGATCAAGGTGTTGATGCCGGCCCGGGCGTATTCGTCGAGGGTCGCGCGCATTTTCGCGACGGCCGCGGCCTTGTCCGGGCCGAAGAGCCCCGGGTGCATCCAGACGCCCCGGACGGGCATGGCCAGGGAGGCCCCGCCTGCGGCGCCGGCCGAGCATGGGGGGGCCGCGGCCAGGACGAGCGTGATAGTCAACAAGGACAGGACGGCGAGCGATCGGATCCTCATCGCGCAGACTCCTTATGGCGGTTTTTTCGGGATGGGCGGCCGTGCCCGCCCCCTCCGGGTGTCTCGATCCTCAGACGATCTCCGGTCTCGAGCCGGACATTGGCCTTGGAGCCCAGGACCTTGATGCGGCCTCGGGAAAAGACCAGGTTGCGGCCCTTGGCCCCGGGGCCGCCGCCGCGCGCCCCATAGGGGGCGAACCGGCGCCTCTCGGAGATGACGGTCAGATCGACGGGAACACAGAACTCGTACTCCCGGACGATCCCGTCGCCGCCGCGGCGGGCGCCGCGCCCTCCCGACCCCTTCCGCAGACCGTAGGCCCGGATCTTGAGCGGCAGATAGTTCTCGAGCGCCTCCACCGGCGTGTTGAGGGAGTTGGTCATGTGGGTATGGACCCCGCTCAGGCCGTCCGACCTCGGGCCCGCCCCCATACCCCCGCCGATCGTCTCGTAATAGGCGAAGCGGCGATGCCGGCCCGGGTCCCAGCCCCCGAAGGCGATATTGTTCATCGTGCCCTGGCTGGCCGCCGGGATCCGGTCCGGCAGCGCCTTGGCCAGGGCGCCCAGGAGGATGTCGACGATGCGCTGCGACGTCTCGACGTTGCCTCCGGCGCAGGCGGCCGGGAATTCGGCGTTGACGATCGAGCCCCTGGGCGCGATGATCTCGAGCGGCCGCATCAGGCCGGTGTTGAAGGGGATGTCCTCCTGGACAAGGGCACGAAAGACGTAGAGGACGGCAGAGCAGGTGATGGCATAGTTGGCGTTGACGCCGCCAACGGTCTGGGGAGCCGAGCCGGTGAAATCGATGACAGCCCGGCTGCCGCGGATCCGGATGTTCACGGCGATGCGGATAGGCCGGCCGGCAATGCCGTCGTCGTCGAGAGCGTCCGCGAAGGCGTAGGAACCGTCGGGGATGCCGCGGATCGTCTGCCTCAGGAATCTCTCGGCATAATCCTGGATCAGGCCGGCATAAAGCCGGACGCGGCCGGCGCCGAAACGTCCGACGGCCTCCTCGAGCCTGGACCGCCCGACCTCGTTGGCGGCCACCTGGGCCAGGAGGTCGCCGCGGCGCTCGTCGGGAGTGCGCACGTTGGCCAGCAGGAGATCGAAGACCTCCCCGTTCAGCCGGCCCCGCGCATAGAGCTTGAGCGGCGGGATGATCAGCCCTTCCTGGAAGAGCTCGGTCGCCAGCGGCATCGACCCCGGCGTCATGCCGCCGACGTCGGAGTGATGGGCCCGGTTGGCCACGAAGAAGGCCAGGCGGCCGCCGAGGAAGACGGGCGAGATGCAGGTGATGTCCGGCAGGTGCGTGCCGCCCCGGTAAGGATCATTGAGGACCACGAGATCGCCGGGCTCGAACGATACCGCAGCAAGCGCCGCCTGGACCGACAGGGGCATGGCCCCGAGATGGACCGGGATGTGAGATCCCTGGGCCAGGGTCCCGCCGGCATCGTCGAACAGGGCGCAGGAGAAATCCTTGCGCTCCTTGATGTTGGGCGAGAGGGCGGTCCGGCCCAGCACGGCGGCCATCTCTTCGGAAATGGCCACGAAGACGTTCTTGAAGAGCTCGAGCTCGATCGGATCGACCTTCCTCATCGGGACGCCGCCTTGCGGATGACGAGGTTCAGGAAAGGGTCGACGACGGCGCCGATGCCGGGGGGAAGATAGGCCGTCGATTCCGGATCGATGATCAGGGCCGGCCCGGCGAGCCTGTTCCCGGGACCGAGCCTGGACCGGTCGTAGACCCGGCCCGCGCGGAAAGCCCTGCCCGTGTGGATCCTCTGTGTTTTTACGACCGCCCGGGGATCCAGCGAGGCGACGCGCGGGGCGCGTTCGAGCGGGAGCTTCGGGGTGACGGCCACCGCCTTGACGCGCAGGTTGACGATCTCGACGGGACGGCCGTCATGACGGTAGGAATAGAGCTTCTTATGGCGGCTGTGGAAGGCCTCGAGGAAAGCCTGGGCCGGCGTCGAGGCCCGCCGATAAGGGACCTCGATCTCATAGGACTGACCGAAATAGCGGCAGTCGAGCGACCGCTCGAGGACGAGGTCCGAAGCGCCGAAGCCGTCCTCGGCCATGTCCCGGCTGGCCTTGTCCTCGAGCCCCCGAAACCCCTTTTCGAGCCCGGGGAGGCCGATCTCGGCATCCGTCCGCATCAGGGACCGGGTGAAGTCCTTGACCGGATCGGACATGAGCAGACCGAAGGCCGAGAGGACGCCGGCATGGCGCGGCACCAGGACCGCCGGCATGCCCAGGTGAGCGGCCATCTCGACGGCGTGCATGCCTCCCGCGCCGCCGAACGAAAGCAGGGCGAAACGGCGGGGATCGATGCCGCGTTCGACCGAGATGACCCGGATGGCCTTTTCCATGTTGGCGTTGGCGATGGCCACGATGCCGAGAGCCGTCTCGGTCGGGGACTTGCCGATGGCCCGCCCCAGCCGCGAGACGGCGTCGAGGCTGCGCCCGGGTTGGATCCGCATGCGCCCGCCCAGGAAGAAGTCGGGATCGAGACGGCCGAGGCACAGATCGGCGTCCGTCACGGTCGGCAGGTCGCCTTGGCCGTAACAGGCCGGACCGGGGTCCGCCCCCGCGCTCTGAGGACCGACCCGGAACGAGCCGCCCCGGTCGGTGGTGGCGATCGAGCCTCCGCCGGCCCCGACCGAGTGGATATCGATGATGGGCAGGCGGATGGGAAAGTCGCCCACCCGGCTCTCATGGGTCCGGCGGATGCCGCCTTCGACGAGGGAAACATCGGTGGATGTGCCGCCCATATCGAAGCTGACGATGTTGGCGAACCCCGCGGCTCGGGCGATGGCCCGCGCCCCGACGACGCCTCCGGCCGGGCCGGATAGGGCCGTCCGGATGGGCTCGACCCGGGCCCGGTCCGGCGAGAGGTAGCCCTCGTTGGATTGCATGATGCGCAGCTCGGCCCGGCCGATGCGCCGGTCGAGCTCGCCGATGTAGCGGTCCATGACCGGCATCAGATAAGCATTGACGGCGGTCGTCGAGGTGCGCTCGAACTCGCGGTGCTCGGGCAAGAGCCGGCTGGAGATCGTGAAGAGCAGCCCGGACCTCTCGAGCTCATTGGCCACCGCCTCTTCATTACGGGGATTGGCATAAGAATGGAGCAGGCAAACGGCGACGGCCTCGGCGCCGGACTTCTCGATCTTCCGGATGACCGAGCGGACTTCGGCGCGGTCGACCGGCCTCTCTATCCGTCCTGAAGCCAGCGTTCTCTCCCGCAGCCCGAAGCGGCGGCCGGCGGGAATGAGCTCGAACCGGCTCTCCGGCTCGAGCCCATAAAGCTCGCGGCGGGTCTGCCGGCCTATCGCCAGGACGTCCTCGAATCCGGCCGTGGTGATCAGGGCGATGCGACCGCCTTTCTGCTGCAGGAGCGCGTTCGTGGCCACGGTCGTGCCGTGGATGATGAAGAGTCCCAGGGAAACGTCCAACAGATCGCCGAGACCTTCGATAATGGCCAGGGAGGGATCCCGGGGGGTCGAGAGGACCTTGCGGTTGGAGAGACGGCCGCCCTTCCAGACGACGAAGTCGGTGAAGGTACCGCCGGTGTCCACGCCGATGCGGCAGATGGCGGACTTTAAGCGGCGTTCCATGGGCGGACGCCTATTTAAGCGTCAATAGAGAGATGAAGTCAAGAAAAAGAGGGACAGTCCCTCTGGGGACAGTCCCTCTTTGTCCTTAATGGCAGGTGCTGCAGGACTTGGACGAGCAACTGGTGCAACTCGAGGACGAGGAGGCCTTGAGGCGGCTCGAGCCGCCGCCGATACCGAAGCCCGAGATCATCTTCCGGACGTCGGCCGCGCCGCACTCGGCGCAAACGACGTCCTTTTCTTTGCCTACGGCCACGAGGCACTCGAACCTCTTGCCGCACTTCTGGCACGCAAACTCATAGAGTGGCATTTCCTCCCTATTTTACACCAGCCTCTCGTCCTGGTCTATAAGGCTTCCGGCTCCCGTGCCTCATCCCCATCAATTGAGGCATGCTCGAGGCAAACAGACTGGCGTGAGGCCGCCGTAGTGAGGCTGAGGGGTTTCATCGGAGTGAGCATAAAGCGGTGATTTAGGCTTCATCGCGGCTGAGACGCGGCGCTCTTAACTCGGCTCAGAAGCGTGAAGCCGTGAAGAATCACCGCAGCGAGCGGAGATGAACCCCGAGGCCTCTCGGCGGCCGGGCGAGCGCTAAGTCGGAGAGAGGGGCTTGCCCGGAATGGGGCGGCCCCCTACTTGACGAGAGCGATCGCTTCGATCTCTACCTTGACGTCGCGCGGCAGCCGGGCCACCTGGACGGCCGCCCGGGCCGGGTTCGGGGCTTTGAAGAACTCGGCGTAGACCGCGTTCATCTTGCCGAAGTCGTTCATGTCCTGCAGGAACACGGTCACCTTGACCGCCTCGTCGAGCGACGAGCCGGCCGCCTCGAGCACGGCCGAGACGTTCTTGAGGACCTGGCGGGTCTGCTCCTCGATCGTGCCGGTATTGAGGTCGCCCGTGGCCGGGTCGATCGGGATCTGGCCCGAGCAGAACACGAACCCGTTGGCGATGATGCCTTGGGAATAAGGGCCGATGGCCTTGGGCGCCTTGTCGGTTTGCACTTGCTTCTTCATGGTTTTGCTCCTTGCGAGGCCGGCCCGGGCGCGCGAGGCGAAAGCTGCCGCGAGCCCGAGCATGGCGATGAATCGGCGTCTGGTCATGCCGTTACCTATGAAATGGGGACGCTTCTATTTTCTAAATTCATGAATGAATAAATAAAATAGAAACGTCCCCATTTTTTTCAGGACGAAAGACCGTCGATGGCGGCCGTGAGGAATTGCCAGAACTTCTCGACCGCGCCGATGTGAACGTGCTCCTCCGGCGAGTGCGGGTTCTTCAGCGTCGGCCCGAAGGAGATCATGTCCATGCCCGGGAACTTCTCGCCGATGATGCCGCATTCGAGGCCGGCATGAATGGCCTCGACTTTGGCCTCCTTGCCGAAGGACTTGAGGTAGAGCTCCTTCAGCTTCTTGAGCAGCGGCGAGTCCAGGTTCGGCATCCAGCCAGGATAGCCGTCGTGAAGCTCGGCCTTGGCTCCGGCCAGGTCGCAGACGGATTTGATGACGTCGCGCGTCGCTTCGAGGGCCGAGGCGACGGAGCTGCGGCTGCTGCACAGGACCTCGAAGCTCGACCTGGCGGTCTTGACGATAGCCAGGTTCGTCGAGGTCTCGACGAGGCCCGCGATCTCGGGATGCATGGCGATGACGCCGTGCGGCAGGGCCAGCAGGAAATCGATGAGGGTTTTCTGGCAGCCCTGGGTCATGGCCACGTCCCGGCCGGCCACGGCCTCCAGGGTGTAGGCCGCGCCAGGTTCAACGGCCTTGTATTCGACCCTGATCTTATCGAAGGCCTTCTTGAGCGCCGTGGTCAGGGACCGGACCTGCACCGGCGGGCAGGCCAGCAGGGCCACGGCCTCGCGCGGGATGGCGTTGCGCTTGTTGCCGCCCTCGACGCTGACGAGCTCGAACTTGGCCGAGGCCTGGGCCTGGCCGAGCATCCGGGCCAGGAGCTTGATGGCGTTGCCCCGGCCCTGGTTGATGTCGATGCCGGAATGGCCGCCGCGGAAGCCGCGGACCTGGAGCTTATAAAGGTTCTTTGAGGCCGCCTTCTTGCGCTCAAGCGGCAGGGCGAGCGTCGCGTCGGCCCCGCCGGCGCAGCCGATGGTGAAGGCCCCCTCCTCCTCGCTGTCGAGGTTGAGGAGCATCTTGCCCGCGAGAAAGCCCTTCTGGATCTTGTTGGCCCCGGTCAGGCCGGTCTCCTCGTCGACCGTGAACAGGAACTCGAGCGGGCCGTGGACGAGGGACTTGTCCTCCATGACGGCCAGGGCGGCCGCGAGGCCGATGCCGTTGTCGGCGCCGAGCGTCGTGCCCTGGGCATGGACCCACTCGCCCTTGATCTCGGGCTGGATCGGGTCCTTGGAGAAGTCGTGGGCCACGTCCGAGTTCTTCTCGCAGACCATATCGAGGTGGCCCTGGAGGATGGCGCCCGACCGCGCCTTCGCGCCCGGCCGTGGCCGGCTTGCTGACGAGGACGTTGCCGACCCGGTCACGCTTGGCGGGCAAGCCCAGGGACGCCGCGACGGAGAGGACGTAATCCCCGAGGGGTTTCTCGTTCCCCGAGCAATGGGGGATGGTCAGGATCTTGGCGAAATGCTTCCAGAGAAGACTGGGTTTTAGATCTTGGAGCGACGAGGCCATGGCATTCTCCTTATATGACGGGGTTCGCCGAGACCGGCATGATGACATAAAAATCCGGTGGATTCAAGCCGGCCCCGAGGGTATAATCAGAGAGATGAGAGCCTTTATTCGCCGCGCCTCCGGCCGCCTGTTGCTCTTGGCGCTGGCTTCCTCTTGGGGTTGCGGCTCGCCCGGCCTCGGCCGCGCCGGCCAGGATCCGGATCCTGACGACGGTCTTCCCCCTCAGCAGTTCGCCGCGGCCGTGGCCGGCGACAGGGGAGAGGCCGACCCTCTTACTGCCTCCCGGGGCCGGCGTCCATACCTGGCAGCCCCGGCCCGAAGACATCGTCCGGCTGTCCTCATGCGATCTTCTCATCTATATCGGTTCGGGGCTCGAGCCGTGGCTGCCGGACATGCTCAAGGCCTTCCCCAAAGGCCGGATCCGGACAATGGAAGCAGCGGCCGGACTGGCCGTCAGCCGACGCCGACGAGCCGGAGGCCGGGCACGAGCACGGTCCGGAAGGCCTTCGACCCGCATGTCTGGCTCGATTTCGGCATCGACCAGCGCATCGTCGACCGCATCGCCGCCGAGCTCACCCGGATCGATCCCGCCGGCGGGCCCACGTTCGCGGCCAACGCCGGGCGCTGAACGAGAGTCTTCGGGGGCTCGACGCGCGAATTCCGGACCGGCCTCTCCGGCTGCCGCGGCAAGACCATCGTCCTGGCCGGCCACGCCGCCTTCGGCTACCTGGCCCGCCGCTACGGGCTCGTGCAGATCGCCCTCTTCGGATTGAGCCCGGACGCCCTGCCAAAGGCCAAGGACCTCATGAAGGTCGTCGATCTCTGCCGGGAGAAAGGGATCCGGACGGTCTATTTCGAGAATTCCGTGCCGCCCGACCTGTCCGTGACGCTGGCCAGGGAGATCGGCGGCCGGGTCCTGGTCCTCCGGGCCGGCCATAACCTGACCCGGGAAGAACAGGAGAGGAAGGTCGGCTTCTTCGACCTGATGAGGGACGATCTGGCCCAGCTCCGGGAAGGGCTGGGGTGCCGGTGAGACCATGAGCCTGGCAGCGCTGCGCGGCGTCGCCTTCTCCTACAATGGCGACCCCCGTCCTGATCGACATCGATCTGACCATCCGAGGCAGGGGATTTCCTGGCCATCATCGGCCCCAACGGATCGGGCAAGACGACCCTCGTCAAGATCATTCTCGGCCTTCTCCGGCCCTCGTCCGGCCAGGTCGAGATCATCGGCAAGTCCCCGGCCGAATTCACCGGTTGGGACCGATCGGCTATGTGCCCCAGAAAGCGACCCATATCGACCCGTTTTTCCCGGCCTCGGTCGAGGAGGTCGTCGGCATGGCCCTGCTCTCCGGACGGCGGTCCGGCGGAGCGTCCCCGCCCGCGAAGCGCGGGCCCGGGTGCGCCGGGCCCTGCGAGCTTGTCGGCATGGCCGAATTACGGCAAAGAGCCCATCGGCCAGCTCTCCGGCGGCCAGCAGCAGCGCGTCTTCATCGCCCGGGCCCTGGTCACGTCGCCGCGGGTCCTTTTCCTCGACGAGCCGACGACCGGCGTCGACGCGGAGACCCAGGCGGCCTTCTACGACATGCTCGACCGGCTGAACCGGAGCGAGGGCCTGACCATCGTCCTGGTCACTCACGACATCGGCATCGTCAACAAGCACGTCAACCGGGTCGCCTGCCTCAACCAGAGGCTCATCTACCACGGCGACCATGCCGGGTTCTGCCGCTCGGACGCGTTCCGGGACCTGATCGGCCACGGCGACCATCTGATCTCCCACGAGCACTGAGCCCGCCGATGCACGCCCTCCTCGCTTACGGGTTCCTCCAGCGGGCCCTCCTGGCCGGGATCTTCATCGCCGTCGCCTGCGCCGTTCTCGGCGTTTTCCTTGTCCTGCGCAAGGACGCCATGATCGGGCACGGGCTGTCGCACATCGCGTTCGCCGGCGTGGCCCTGGGCCTGTTCTTGAACGTGCTGCCCTTGATCGCGGCGCTGGTCGTCTCCGTCGCAGGGGCCTTGGCCGTCGTGCAAGCTCAAGGGCCGGGCCGGCCTTCACGGCGACACGGCCATCGGGATCTTCAGCAGCTTGGGGCTGGCCCTGGGGATCCTGCTGGCGTCCCTGGCCCGCAGCTTCAACGTCGACCTGATGGCGTATCTCTTCGGCGACATCCTGGCCATCGAGCCGGTCGAGGTCTGGCTTTCGGTCGGCTTGGCCGCGGCCGTCCTTGTCGCCGTCTGGTTGAATTACGCCAAGCTGTTGTTCATGACCTTCGACCGGGAATCGGCCCGGGTCGCCGGGGTCAAGGTCGGCCGTCTGGATACGCTGCTGATGGTCTTGACGGCGGTCACGATCGTCCTGGGAATGAAGGTGGCGGGCATCCTGCTCGTGGCCGCCCTCATCGTGATACCCGGCCGCGGCGGGTCTTCAGGTGGCCAGGAGCTTTCGCACCGCCGTCCGGGCTTCCGCCGCGGCCGTCGCGATCGCTGCCGTCGCCGGCGGCCTGGCCGCGTCCGTGGCCCTCAATATCCCGGCCTCGGCGGCGATCGTCATCCTCTGCTTCATCGCCTTCGCGGGCGCCTCTTCGTGCTGAAACGGGGCCGGGGCGTGCCGCCGGCCGCGGAGTGAGCGGTCTACTTCGGCGCGGCCAGAGCCTTGGTCACCAGGTCCCGCACGGCCCGGCCGTCCTTGTCGAGGTCCTTCCGTAGGCCCGCCGCGCGGCGACGCACCTGGTCGACGAACTTGGCGTCCTTGATCGCGCCGAGGTTGATGAGGACATTATAGTAGGCGCCTTCGCCGGCGGTCTGCGCGGCCAGCCCGCCGACACCCGCGTCGCTCAGGGAGTTCTTGTTGCCCTTGGCCGCGGCCGTTTTGGCCAGGCGGGCCGCTTCGACGGCCTTCTCCAGGACCTCGAGCGGCACCGAGCGTGGCTTCTTTGTTCGCCGCCTCGACGGCCCGCTCTTTGTCCTCGGCCTGCTCCGGGGTCGTTTTGGGCAGCCGGAAGGCCTCCATGACCTTGTTGAAGGCCTTGGTGTCGCGGTCGACGGCGTCGAGCAGGAAGTCCTTGAGCGCCTGGGCGCTTGACGGCCGAGTCCGCCATGTCGTCGTGGACCGCTTCGTAGCCCTTCTTGCCGACGGTCAGGTTCGAGACCATGGCGGCCAGGGCCGGCCGACAGGGCGCCGCAGAGGGCGGCGACGCTGCCGCCGCCCGGGCGCGGGGGAATCCATGGACAGCTCGTCGGCGAAGTCCGCGCAGGCTCATGCCGACCGAGGGAGCCAGCCCGCGCTCACGGAACTGGTACTCGATGATCTTCTTGTCCGGGTCGAACGGCACGACGTCGCTGAGGCCCGAGGGAGCGGACGGCCATGCGGATGAGCTCCTCTCGGGCACGCCGGGGCTCTTGCCCTGCTTTTCGAGATAATAGCGGCCGGCCATGAGCAGGGCCTCCTTGGGGATGAGGCCGACGAGCTCGCTGCCGGTGACCCGGAGCCCGAGCTTCCCGGCCAGGCGCAAGGCCTCGTCGAAGACCACGTGGACGGGGGACTTCTTATAGTTCGTGAAATTGACCGAGATCTGGGCCACGCCGTAATCCTCGACATACCAGCCGACCGACTTGACCTCCTTGAACTTGCCCGGCGACCTTGACGGGTTTGCCCCGGGCGTCCTTGACCGGGTTGCCGTCCTTGTCGCGCTTGGCCCGGCCGCTTTCGCGCAGGCTCAGGGCGATCTCGTTGGCCAGCTTGCGGTCCCGGGTATTGAGGTTGATATTGTAGGCGATGAGGAACTCCCGGGCCCCGATGATCGTCGCGCCGGACCTGGGATTGAAGACGGGCTTTCCGAAATCCGGCGCCCAGGCGCGGGTCCTTGAGCTTCTCGGACAGGCCCTCGTATTCGCCGGCCCGGACCGTGGCCAGGTTCCGGCGCTCGGGCTTCCGGGCGGCCGCCTCGTAAAGATAGACCGGGATGCCCAGCTCCTCGGCGACCCGGCGGCCGAGCTCGGCGGCCAGCCGGACGCAATCCTCCATGGTCACGCCGGAAACGGGCACGAAGGGGCAGACGTCGGTCGCGCCCATGCGCGGGTGAGCTCCCTTGTGCGCCCTCATATCGATGACCTCGGCAGCCTTGGCGATGGCCCGGAAAGCGGCTTCCGGACCGCGTCGGGCGGAGCCGATGAAAGTCACCACGGTCCGGTTGGTCGAGGCCCCGGGATCGACGTCCAGGAGCTTGACCCCGGGGACGGCCTCGATCTCGCCGGTGATGGCCCGGATCTTCTCCAGGTCCCGGCCTTCGCTGAAATTGGGAACGCATTCGACGAGCTTCATCGCCCTTCTCCTTTGCGCCAGGTGTGCTTGAGCTTGCCGCTGGTATCGTAGACTTCGATGGTGTCGAATTCGTTGAGATAAGCGCTCAGCCATTTCGGCTGGCCGACGACGACCACGACCGGCGTCGCGGTGAGATATTTCCGGGCCACCTCGCGGATCTTTTCCGCATTGATGAGCTTGAGCTCCTCCGGGCCCCGGTCCCATTGGCTCTGGTCCAGCCCCAGGGCGACATAACGGGCCAGCCAATCGGTGAATCCTTCGCGGGTCTCGAACCGCCGGGGCAGGCTTCCGACGAGATAAGACTTGGCTTCCTCGATCTCCGAAGGCACGGCCGGACCCGCCGCCAGGGCCCCGATCTCGCCTTTGATCTCGGCCACGGCCGGGGCGATCGATTCGGGCTTGACCTGAGCTCGGACCCAATAGACCCCGCAGGAGTCATAGACCTCCATTTCGCTGAAGGCGTAACTCGCGTAGTCCTTGTCCTCCCGGAGGTCGACGAACAAGCGGCTCTGCGTCGTCCCGCCCAGGATATGCTTGAGCACCAGAAAGGGATAGAAGTCAGGGTCGGACGATCCCATGATGACGTTGCCGGCCAGGACCGTCGCCACGGGGACCTCGGGCGCCTCGACGAAGAGGATCCGCTCGCGCGTGTTCTGAGTCGGCCGCGGCGGGGTCGTCCGGTCAGGAGGCTGGCCGTGCCAGGCCCCGAAATGGCCGGCGATCTTCTGGGCCAGGGCCGGGCCGTCGACGTTTCCCGTGACGACGACGGCCGCGTTGGCCGGGCGGTAGAAGCGGTCATAGAAGCCGGCCACGTCTCGCGTCGAAATGTCCCTGATGACATCCTCGCTGTAGCTTGCGAGCCTGTAGGGGTGGGACCCGAACAGGACGCCGAGGAGCTGCTTCCAGCCCAGGACCTCGGGGTCCTTCTTGCTCTCGAGGATCTGCCAGTAAGCAGCCCGTCGGACGGCCGCCAGTTCACGCTCCCCGAATGTCGCCTCGAGGGCCATCAGGCGAAGGATGTAGATCGCCCGATCGATGTTCTCGTCGAGCACGGTCATGGTGAGGACCGTGTAGTCCATGAAAACGGCCGCCGAGAACTGGGCGCCCAGCGATTCGACCATGTTCTCGAGGTAATCGGCCGAAAGCTGTTTCGTCCCCTTGCCGATCATCCGGGCCGTGATCGCGGCCAATCCGGGACGGTCCGACGGCGAATCCGCTTCCCCGGCCTTGATGATGAGCTGGATCGTGACGACCGGGGTCTCGGACCGACGGACCGCCGCCACGGTCAGGCCGTTGGCCATGGAGAACGTCTCGACCGCCGGCAGCTTGAGCTCCAGGCGTTGGGCATCCGGCAGCGGCGGGGTCCGGCGGAACCTCTCCTGAGCCAGCCCTGTCCGGGCAGCCGACAGCGTCAGGACCAGGATCATGAGCGGGACGCCGCCGGACCGGATGCGGAGACCCGAGGCGCGCGTCTCGAAGCTCATTTCGATCCGAACTCCAGGACGACGCGGTTTTGAGGGGTGAAATACCTCGATGTGAAGGCCTGAATGCTCAGAGGCGAGACCGACAGGACTTCGGCCAGGTCCCGGTCCAACGCGTCCAACGACTTGCCGGTGAAAAAGGCATCGACGATGAACCGGGCCTTGGACAGGTTCGTGGACAGGCGGCTCAGGTAATCCGTCTTGAAGCGCCGCCGGGCCTTGGCCAGATCGTCCGGAGAGACAGGATTGGACTTGAGCCGGTCGATCTCCGACAGGATGGCCCTCTCGGAACGGGACACCAGGACGGCGTTCGTGGCCAGGCAGAAGAGCTTGAGCGTGGCGATGTTCGGTCGCTCGTCGATCGCCCCGCTGAGATAGCTGGCCGTCAGGTCATGGTGAAGCAGCCGGGACCTCAGCCGGGACGTCTCGCCTTCGAGAAGGACATACTGTAGGATGCGGAGGCAGTTCAGGTCTCCGGTCTGCAGAGGAAAGAACCGGAAGCCCATGTGGAAGCCGGCTCCGGTCGAGGCCACGGGGCTATAGCGCACGACGGCGTCGGCCTCCCGCTTGAAGTCCGGACGGGCCGGGAAAGGGCACTCCTGTCCCGGGGGGATCGTATCGAAGTACCGGGCCACGAGCTCGCGGGTCCTGGCCAGATCGATGTTCCCGATGATGCAGAGAACGGCGTTCGCCGGAACGTAATAGCTCCGATAGAACTCCTCGACATCGGCCTCGGTCAGGTTCTTCATGCCGGCGCCGATCAGGGGACGGCCGTAGAGGCCGTCAGGGAAGAGGAGGGCATCGAACAGGGAGAAGGTCTCGAGGTAGGGGTCCGAGGCCAGCCGTTCAGCGTGCTCGTCGAGCAATTCCGTCCGGGTCCGATCGATGGCCGCCGGAGTGATGACCAGCGACTTCATCCGGTCCGATTCGAGCCACAGGGCCAGGGCCAGCTGGTTCGAAGGCAAGGTCTCGTAGAACAGGGTTTTGTCGGCCGACGTCGTCGCGTTGAGCTCGCCGCCCGTCTTCTGGATGAAGACGATGTGCTGAAGCGGACTGACATTCTCCGAGCCTTGGAACATCAGGTTCTCGAGGAGATAGGCCAGGCCCTCCTGGCCGGGCTTCTCCTGCAAGGTGCCGGCCCTGTAGCCGACCGCGACGGTCACCAGGGGCAAGCGGGAGTCCTCGGACAGGACGACCCGGAGGCCGTTCCGAAGCCGGTAATGCTGGATCGTGAAGGGCAGACCCGAGGGGCCCGGCCCGGCCGGGTCCTGCGCGCCGGCGCGGGAAGGCTCAGAAAGACCAGAACGACGAGCGCCTTGAACGCTTTGCTCATATCTATCGCGGACCGTGGGTCCAGACAACGACACCCAACGATATCACAAAGCCCCAGCCTTGAAAACCCCTCTGGAATGTGTTATTTTGGCCCGGAAAACTCGCCGGGGACGCCGGCCGGTAGGGAGGCTCTCATGGACTACGATATCAAGGACCCCAGCCTGGCCGAGAAGGGACGTCTGCGGATGGAATGGGCGGCCCGTTCCATGCCCGTCCTGGAAAGGATCAAGAGGACCTTGGCCAAGGAAAAGCCCTTCGCCCGTCTCAGGATCTCGGCCTGCCTCCACGTGACCTCGGAGACGGCCAACCTCATGGAGGCCCTCAAGCTCGGAGGGGCCGACGTCCGGCTTTGCGCCTCGAACCCCCTGAGCACCCAGGACGACATCCCGGCGACGCTGGTCAAGCACCACAAGATCCCCGTCTTCGCCATCAAGGGCGAGGACCACGAGACCTATTACCGCCACATCCTCCAGGCCCTGGACCACGGCCCGCGATCACCATGGACGACGGCGCCGACCTGGTCACGATGACCCACTACCAAGAGCGCAGGACCTGCTGCCCGGAATCATCGGCCGGGACCGAGGAGACGACGACCGGCGTCATCCGCCTGAAGAGCATGGCCAAGGCCGGGGTCCTGCGCTATCCCATCATCGCCGTCAACGACGCCCAGACCAAGCACCTCTTCGACAACCGCTACGGCACGGGGCAGAGCACGCTCGACGGCATCCTCCGGGCCACCAACGTGCTCCTGGCCGGGCTGAATTTCGTCGTCGCCGGCTACGGCATGTGCGGCAAGGGCGTGGCCATGCGGGCCCGCGGCGCCGGGGCCCAGGGTCATCGTCACCGAGATCAACCCCATCCGGGCCATCGAGGCGGTCATGGACGGCTACGAGGTCATGCCCATGGCCGAGGCGGCCCGGCTCGGGGACATCTTCCTGACCGTCACCGGCAACAAGGCCGTCATCCGGAAGGAGCACTTCCTGCCGGATGAAGGACGGGGCCATCGTCGCCAACGCCGGTCACTTCAATGTCGAGATCGACATCCCCGCCCTCGAGGCCTTGGCCAGGGCGAAGCGGCGGGTCCGCGAGTTCGTGGACGAGTACACGCTCCGGGACGGCCGGTGCATCAACCTGCTCGGCGAGGGCCGGCTGATCAACTTGGCCGCGGCCGAGGGGCATCCGGCCATGGTCATGGACATGAGCTTCGCCAATCAGGCCCTGAGCGTCCGCTGGCTGCTCGGCCGGGCCGAAGGCTCTGAGCCAAGTCCGTCTTCCCGGTCCCTCAGGAGATCGACGAGCAGATCGCCACCCTGAAGCTGGCCTCGATGGGCACCGCCATCGACACCCTGACGGCGGCCCAGAAGAAATACCTGGCGGATTGGCGGGAAGGCACCTGATCGTCGGCGGCTCCGGCCGCGGCCTCGCCCCTCAGCGATCGCCGATCAAGCCGCAGGTACCGGGTCGAGCGCTTCTTTCGTTTCCGGGTCCGTGATCCGGCTCTGGACCTTGAGGAAATACTCCTTGGCCTGGCTGTATTCCCCGTTCTTGAAGTAGGCGACGGCCAGGTTGTAGTTGAAGAGAACGTCGTCAGGGACGATCCTGACGGCGGCCTCATAGGAGGTCACGGCGTCGTCGATGATGTTCTTCTTTTCATAGATCTGGCCCCTGAGGTTATAGGCCATGGCCAAGCGGGGCTTGATCTGGATGGACTTCTGGATGTTGTCCATGGCCTCGTCGAGGCGGTTCTGGAGGACGTAGAGCCGGGCCAGATTGAAATAGGGCAGCTCCCGGTTCTGGTAGGTCAGGTCGGTCAGGGCCTTGCGGAACTCGGCCTCGGCCTTGTCCATCTGGTTCATCTCCTGATAGACCGTCCCGAGGTTGTTGTGCGCTTCAGAGAACTGGGGATTGATCTCCAGGCATTTCTCATAGGCCTTGGCCGCCTCGTCCAGACGGCCCCGCATGGAATGGGCCAGGCCCATGGCGTTCCAGGCCAGGTAATATCGCGTGTCGAGCGCCAGGGCCATGACGAAATACTTCATGGCGTTCTCGGCGTCGTTCTGGTTGAGATAGAACAGGCCGAGGTTGTACTGGTATTTCGGGTCCTTTTCCCGCGCCCGCTGCTGCCGGGCCTGCGAGGACGCGCAGAAGGCCAGACTGGCGCAGATCGCCACGACGGCGATGGCTTTGGTTCTCATCCGTCACCTCCTTGCAATGGTCTCCCCGGTCACGACTCCGCTTTGAGCGCCCGGGTCATCAGATCCGCCACGGCCATCTTGGGGGACTTGCCGCGGTAGAGGACCTGGTAGATCTCCTCGGAGATCGGCATCTCCACGCCGAGGGCGCGGGAGATGCGGCGGGCGGCCACCGTGGTGTGCACGCCCTCGGCCACCATGCGCATGCCGGCCAGGATCTCGCGCAGGGTCCGCCCCCGGCCGAGCTCATGGCCGACGCGGTGGTTGCGGCTCAGCTCGCCCGTGCAGGTCAGGACGAGGTCGCCGACCCCGGCCAGGCCCGAGAACGTCTCCTTCCGGGCGCCGAGGGCCAGGCCCAGACCCGTGATCTCGACCAGGCCCCGGGTGATCAGGGCGGCCCGCGTGTTGAGTCCGAAATTCATCGCGTCGGCGATGCCCGCCGCGATGGCGACCACGTTCTTCAGCGCGCCGGCGATCTCGACGCCTGTCACGTCGGTCGAGGTGTAGGCCCGGACCGTCAGGCTGGAGATGAGATGCTGAACCTCGCGGGCCGCGGCCGGGTCCCTGGAGGCGACGACCAGCGCGGTCGGATGGCCGGCCGCCACGTCCTTGGCGAAGCTCGGACCGGACAGGACGGCCAGCCGGGGCCGGACCGTGCGGCCGGAAGACTTCCTCCATGACCTGGCTCATGCGCATCAGCGTCTGCTTGTCGAATCCTTTGGTCAGGCTGACGATGATCTGGTCTCGCCGAAGGACGGGGGCGATCCGGGCATAGACGGCCCGGCAGTACTGGGACGGCACGGCAATGAAGACGACCTCCCCGAAGGCCGCCGACCGGCGGAGGTCATCCGTGAATTCGACGGTCTCGGGGAACTTGAATCCCGGCAGGAAGCTCGCGTTCTCCCGGGTCCTGAGCGCGTCGTTATAGATGTCCGGCTCGCGGATCCAGAGCATGCGCCGGAAGGCCGATCGAGCCGAGGTAGCGGGCGAAGGCCGACCCCCAGCTTCCGCCGCCGATCACGGAGGTGGTCATGTCGTTCTTTCTCCGAGCTTCCGTTCCGTGCCGTGGAGCAAGCGCCCGATGTTGGACTTGTGCCGGAAAACGACGACGGCGCTGATGGCCAGGGCGACCGCCGCGGCCTCTCCCGGCCCGCCGCCGGCGAAGATAGACCGCCGGGAACGCGACGACGGCCAGGATCGAGCCGAGGGACACGAAGCGCGTCAGGCTGACGACGACGATAAAAACACCGAGGCTGGCCAGGCAGGGGGCCCAGGCGATCGCGGCAAAGGCCCCGATCGACGTGGCCATGCCCTTGCCGCCCCGGAACCCGATGGCGAACGGGAAGCAATGGCCCAGGACCGCGAGGAAGCCGCACAGGGCGGCGAACACGGGATCGTCGAACCACGTCAGGGCCAGCATGACGGGCAGGAAGCCCTTGAGGACGTCGAAGACCGCGACCGGCAGGGCCGCTTTCCAGCCCTTGACCCGGAGGACGTTGGTCGCGCCGGTGCTGCCGCTGCCCATCTCCCGGACATCCCGCTTGGACCCGAGACGGACCAGAAGGTAGCCCGTCGGCACGGACCCCAGAAGATAGGAAAGGACGGCGAAAAGGATCTTCACGATAAGGGCACCTCGAGAACGGTCCTGTACTCGGCCCCCTCGGGGTGGAGAAGGCTCTCGAAGAGAGTGATCCGGGTCGCGACCATGGATCCGAAGGATTCGTCGCGGTGCTTGGCCAGCTCGGCCATGGCCCTGGGCAGGCGGTCCGGCCCCTTGACCCGGCCGAGGGTCAGATGGGGCCGGAAGTCCCGTTTTTCCCGCTCGAAGCCCTCGGCCTCGAGCGCGGTGTCCAAGTCGGCCTGCAGCGCGGCGAGCTCGTCCGCGGCCGCGATGCCGACCCAGAGCACCCGGGGACTTCCTTCGCCGGGAAAGGCCCCCGTGCCTTCGAGCTTGAGCGGGAACGCATGGTGCCGGCCGGCCGCGCGGACCATAATGTCCTTCACCCGAAGGGCCTGGGCGTCATCGATGGGGCCCAGGAACTTCAGGGTCAGGTGCATCCCGGCGGGAGCGACCCAGCGGACGTCCGCCCGCGTGGCCCTGAGCTCCCGGACGAGCCCGATCAAGGCCTCCTTGATCGCCCGGTCGAGGTCGATGGCGATGAAAGCTCTCATGGGCGCTCTTGGCCTATCATTATAGGCTTTTTCGCCGTCTCGGGGTAAGCGCTTTGCGGACCATGTCGAGCGCCTTCTGGGAGGACTGGAACTTGACCTGGGCCCGGCCGCCCGGAAAAGAGGCTGCGGACGACGGCCGCTGCCCCGGTCCCGGGCCAAGGCGATGTAGACGAGGCCGACGGGCTTGCGCGGCGTCCCGCCGCCGGGACCGGCGATGCCGGTGACGGCGAGGCCGAGATCGGCGCCCGAGGTCGCGGCGGATGCCCATGGCCATGGCCCGGGCCACGGCCGCGCTGACCGCACCGTGCTTTTTGATGAGGCGCCGCCGGGACGCCCAAGCCGGCGGGTCTTCGCCCGGTTGCTGTAGACGACGGCAGACTCGAGGAAATAGTCGGAGCTGCCGCGGGACGTCGGTCAGCCGGTGGCCGATGAGGCCGCCGGTGCAGGATTCGGCGCAGGCCAGGGTCAAGCCTCTGGCCCTGAGCAGGCCCCCGACGACCGCCTCGAGGCTTTCCCCGTCCGGGAATAGATCCAGGGCCCGAGGAGCCGGACGAGCTCCCTTTCGAGCGCCTCGAGCCGGTGGTCGGCCAGCGCTCTCGGGCCCCGGCCGGAATAGTCAGCTGGATCGAGAGGTCGCCCGGGCGTGGCCAGCGTGGTGACGGTCACGTCCGCGGGGACCGTCCGTGTAGAAGTCCTTGATCTCGGTTCCATGGCCGATTCGCCGATGCCCGTCAGCCGGAGGATCCGGCGCACGGTCATGCCGCGGCCGAGGCGCGCCAGCCGCGGCAGTACGTGCTTCTCGAACATGGGCAGGATCTCGTGCGGGGGTCCCGGCAGGAGAGCGATCAGGTTGCGCCGCGTCTCGAGCCACAGGCCGGGCGCCGTGCCGTTGGGATTCTCGCAGGACCTCGGCGCCCTCGATGACATAGCACTGCTTGAGGTTCGATGCGGTCATGGGCCAGCCGCGGCGCCTGAATCGCTCCCGGATCGCTGCCGGATCTCCGGCGTGGAAGACCAGCTTCCGGCCCGAGCGACCGGGCCAGGGTCTCGCGCGTCCGGTCGTCCTCGGTCGGGCCGAGGCCGCCCATGCACAGGACCAGCCGCGAGCGGGCCAGGGCGGCCTTCAGGGCCGGACGGAGGTCCCGCGTCGTCGTCGCCGACGATCGTCTTGAAGTGACAGCCGCAGCCCGATCCCGTTCAGGCCGGCCGGCGAGGTGCAGGGAATTCGTGTCCTGGAAATCGGGGGTCAGAAGCTCCGAGCCGACGGCGACGATCTCGACCTTCATGGTCCTCCGGGCCTCAAATGATGAGCGAAGACCAATCGGGCCACGACGGCGGCGGCGATCCCAGCGCCGAGGTCGTCGGCCATGATGCCCCAGCCGCCGCGCAGGCGCTCCAGCCTGCGGATGGGGCCCGGCTTGATGATATCAAAAAAACGGAAGAGGGCGAAAGAGAGGCCGACGGCGACCCAGCCGCCGGGAAGGAACGCCAGAGCGACGAGCTGGCCGCAGACTTCGTCGATGACGATGCGGCCCGGGTCGGGGCGGCCCAGCTCGGCCGCGTAAAGTCCGGCGGCCTTGACGCCGACGACGACCAGGATGACGAGGATGAGGACATAGAGCGGCCAAGGCAGGCGATGGAGTGCAAGCTTGTAGGCGACCGCCGCGACGAGCGCTGGCCGCCGTGCCCGGAGCGAGGGGGATAAGACCGAGGCCGAACACCGTCGCCAGAACGCGGGCCAGGGCCTTCATCGGACGAGCCTTCCGGCGAGATCATAGGGGCCGGCCGAGGCGACGGCGACGCGGACGATGGGCGCCGGCGGCTCGGCCAAGCCCCGCGGCAGGCTGAACCGGACGACAGCCGTCGACCTCCGGCGCCTGGAACCGGCCATGGCCGATCCAGCGGCCCGGCTTTTCCGGATCGGCGCCTTCGACGAGGACGTCGATGGTCTGACCGACCCGGCGCCGGTTATGGGCGAGCGAGATCCCGGCCTGAAGGGCCATGATCTCGCGCCGGCGGTCTTCCTTTTCGTCCGGGGGAACGCCGTCGGGCAAGGCGCGGGCCGCTGTGCCCTTCTCCGGCGAATAGGCGAAGACGCCCAGGTGATCGAAGCGGGCTCCGCGGACGAAACGCTTCAGCGCCGCGAATTCCTTCTTGCCCTCGCCGGGGAAGCCGACGATGAGCGAGGTCCGATGGCGGCGCCGGGCAGCCGGGTCCTCAGGCGCTCGATCAGGCGGAGCGCCCGGGTGCCGTCGAGGCCCCGGCCCATGGCCTTGAGGATGCCGCGGGTCGGCGTGCTGGAAAGGGATATCGAGGTAGCGGCAGATCTTCGGGCTCGGCCATGGCGTCCAGAAGCGCGTCGGTGATCTCCTCGGGATAGCCGTAGAGGAAGCGGAGCCATTCGAGGCCGGGGACGCGGCCGAAGGCGGTCGAGCAGCCGGGCCAGCCCGTTCTGTATGCCGCTGTCGCGGCCGAACCAGGTCGTGTCGTGGGAGATGAGGTCGATCTCCTTGATCGCCCTGACCGGCCAGGGCCCGGGCCTCGCGGACGATGGACGCGACGCTCCTCGAGACGGTACGGGCCCTTGATGAGCGGGATGGCGCAGAAGCCGCAGCGGTGCGAACAACCCTCGGAGATCTTGACATAGGCCCAGGCGCCCGGGGTCGTGACCAGGCGCGGGCGTCGCGTCGGAATAGAGGAAGGTCCCTGCCGGGCGGGGGACCCGGCGACCCTCGACGAGGTCGGCGATCCGGTCGAAGCTCCGGACTCCGGTCCAGACATCGACCCCGGGAAACCTGGCCTCGAGCGCGGTCCTGTCGCGCTCGACGTAGCAGCCGGCGGCGACGACCGTCTTCGCAGGGAGCGGCCCGCTTGAGGTCGAGCATCGCGGCCAGGGTCTCCTCGGCCTCGTCCCGGGCCGGGCCGATGAAGCCGCAGGTGTTGACGATGATCGACGTCGGCGTCTCCGGGCCGGGAAGCAAAGCCGTAGCCGGACTTCTTGAGGGCGCCCGAGCATGACCTCGCTGTCGACCAGGTTCTTGGCGCAGCCGAGGCTGATCAGGGCGACCTTTTTCGGGGACCGCCGGAGGATCAGAGCGCCGCGCCTCGGCCGGGGTCAAGGATAGATCCGGTAGAGGAGCCGGGGGAAGGGGATGGTCTCGCGGATGTGCTTGATGCCGCAGATCCAGGAGACCATCCGCTCGATGCCCATGCCGAAGCCGGAGTGGGGCACGCTGCCGTACTTGCGCAGGTCCAGGTACCACTCGTAGGCTTCGCGCGGCAGCTTGTGCTCCTCGAGGCGCTGTCTCGAGCAGGGCCAGGTCGTGGATGCGCTGGCCGCCGCCGATGATCTCGCCGTAGCCCTCCGGGGCCAGGAAATCGACGCCCAGGACGACGTCCGGGCTCGTCCGGGGCCGGCTGCATGTAAAAGGCCTTGATGGCCGCCGGGAAATGCGTGACGCAGACCGGGGAGGTCGTAGAGCTCGGAGATGATCGTCTCCTCCGGGGCGCCGAAATCGCCGCCCCATTCGATCGTCGATCCTTTTTCGCGCAGGACGGGGACGGCCTCGTCGTAGGTCAGGCGCGGGAAGGGCTTGCGGATGGCCTCGAGGGGCTTGGGGTCGCGCTCGAGCGTCTCGAGCTCGGCCCGGCGCTTCGTCAGGACGCGCTCCATGATGAACAGGATCAGGTCCTCGCCGAGGCCGATGATGTCCTCGAGCGTGGCGAAGGCGACCTCGGGCTCGACCATCCAGAACTCGATCAGGTGGCGGCGGGTCTTGGATTTCTCGGCCCGGAAGGTCGGGCCGAAGCAGTAGACCTTGCCGAAGGCCATGGCCGTGGCCTCGTTGTAGAGCTGGCCGCTCTGGCTGAGGTAGGCCTTCTGGTCGAAGTACTCGGTCTCGAACAGGGTCGTCGTGCCCTCGCAGGCGCTGGGCGTCAGGATCGGCGTGTCCATCAGGCGGAAGCCCCGGCCGTCGAAGAAATCCCGGATGGCCTTGATGACCTCGGCCCGGACGCGGAGGATGGCGTGCTGCTTGGAGGAGCGCAGCCAGAGGTGGCGGTGCTCCATCAGGAACGGCGTGCTGTGCTCCTTGGGCGTGATCGGGTAGTCCTCGGCGACCTGGACGATCTCGATGCTCGCTCATGCTGGAGCTCGAAGCCGCCCGGCGCCCGCTTGTCCGCGCGGACCTGGCCCCGGACGATCAGCGAGGATTCCTGGGTCAGGCGGTCGAACTGCTGGAAAAGAGGGGTGCTCCTTCTCGGCGCTGAAGACCGTGGCCTGGATGATCGCCCGTGCCGTCGCGGACGAGGAGGAAGCGGACCTTGCCCGACGAGCGCTTGTTGTAGACCCAGCCGCGGATCTCGACGTCCTGGCCGTCGTGGGCGGCGATGTCTTCGATGTAAACCCATTCCATAATGCGCTCATTATAAGGAAATCCACGCATTTATTCAATTCGGTCAGCTGAGCCGACTCGGAACATGGTCGATCTCTCGCTCATGAGGGACTGACTGAAAGCGGGACAGTCCTCCCGGCTGAGGTCCGATATGGTCCTATTACTGCGAGTCGTGAGTGAACATGGCTCAGCCGAGGGAATTCAGTCCGGTCAAGCTGATCTGCGGCGTCATCTACAGAGACGACGCGCTCTACGACGAGGTCAAGGAGCGGCTCGAGGCCGAGTGGGGGAGGGTCGACTCGGAGAGCGCGGCCTATCCCTTCGACCTGACGGACTATTACGAGGACGAGATGGGCGGGGGGCTCGAGCGCCGCTTCATCAGCTTCGAGACCCTCGTCCCGCCGGAGCTTGCCGGCGGCCAAGCTCGGGACGAACGAGCTCGAGTCCATGGTCCGGCAGGAGCGAGGGGTCACCGGGCGCCCGGTGAACATCGATCCCGGCTATCTCACCGCCTCGGCGCTGGTCATGGCCACGGCCAAGGACTTCGCCCACCGGATCCCGCTCGCCGGCGGCATCTACGCCCATCTCGAGTTCCTGTTCACGAGGACGGGCGTCCGGACGCTGGACTGGACCTATCCCGACCTCCGGCGCGAGCCCGCCCAGGGATATCTTCGAGCCGTCGGGAGAGATCTACCTGCGGCAGCTTCGGGAACGCCGGGGCTGAAACCGGGCTCAGGCGCCCGACCCATTCATAAAAGCGCCCTTCTTCTCCTCTCCGTTTCTATCGGGGCGCTTTTATGAATAGGTCAGACGGGGTGGAAGGCGGAGATCGTGCGCAGCTTGGCGACGATCTCGGGCAGCTCCTTCAGGACGACGTCGATGTCGGCGTCGGTGTTCGAGCGGCCGAGGGACATGCGGATCGAGGAGCGGGCGATCTCGGGCCGCAGGCCGATGGCGCGCAGCACGTGGGAGACCTCCTCGGATTCCTCGCTGCAGGCCGAGCCCGTCGAGACGTAGATCTCCTTGGTGGCCAGGGCCAGCAGGATGGCCTCGGCCTCGAGGCCGGGGAAGGCGAAGTTGAGCGTGCTCTTGACCCGGTCCTCCGGGTGCCCGTTGAACCGGGCTCCCGGGATCCTCTCCTCGATGCCCCTCTTGAGGCGTCTCGGCCAGCTTTTCGATCCGGGCGCGTGTCCTTCTTGCCCGCTTCCTCCAGGACCCGGACGGCCTCGCCGAAGCCGACGATGCCGGCCGTGTTCTCGGTCCCGGCCCTCAGGCCGCGCTCCTGGTGGCCGCCGTGGAGGAAGGGGCAGATGGTTCGACCCGCGCCGGACGTACAGGGCGCCGATGCCCTTCGGGCCGTAGATCTTGTGGGCCGAGACCGTCAGGAGGTCGACCCCGAGCTTGCGGACGTCGACGTCGATCTTGCCGAAGCTCTGGACCGCGTCGGTGTGGACGGGGACGCCCTTCTCGTGGGCGATGCGCGGCGATCTCCTCGATGGGCTGGATCGTGCCGATCTCGTTGTTGGCGTGCATGACCGAGACGAGGGCCGTCTCGGGCGTCAGGGCGTCGCGGAGGGCGTCGAGATCGACCGTCCCGTACCGGTCGACCGGGACGATAGGTGACCTTGACGCCCCTGCGCTCCGAGGGACTTGGCGGACTCGAGGACGGCCGGGTGCTCGATCGCCGAGATGATGAACTCGTTCCGCTCGGGACGGGCGTCGAACGTGCCGAAGATGGCGAAGTTGTCGGCCTCCGTGCCCGAGCCCGTGAAGAAGATCTCGCCGCGGTCGGCGCCGAGGGACTCGGCGACCCGCTCGCGGGCCTCGTTCATGAGCTCCTTGACCTTGCGGCCGATGGGGTAGAGCGAGGAGGGATTGCCGAAATGTTCCTTCAGGAACCGGGCACATCTTGTCGGCGACGGCCGGGTCGACCGGCGTCGTGGCGTTGTGGTCGAGGTAAATCATGGAGTTATTTTAGCAGAACGCGCCATATAAGAAGAGAGGGACTGTCCCACGCGAGCGAGGGACCGTCCCTCTTTGACTGTTCTTGAAGTCTAAGCCAGCTTCTCTTTGAGGATGCGGACGACCTCGAGCCCGGCCCGCTGCTGGCCCTCCTCCGCCGCCGCGCCGAGGTGGGGGATGGGCGATGACGTTCGGATGGTCGATGAGCGAGAAGTCCTCGGGCGGCTCCTTGTCGTAGACGTCGAGCGCCGCGGCCCGGACCTTGCCGGAGTTCAGCCCGGCCAGGAGGGCCTTCTCGTCGACGACGCCGCCGCGGGCGACGTTGACGATGATGACGCCCGTCTTCATCTTCTCGAACTCGGCCTCGCCCAGGATCGGGCTTGGGCTGCTTGGGGACGTGGAGGGTGATGAGGTCCGCCTGCGGCCAGCAGCTCGTCCAGCGGGACCTGCTTCACGGCGAGGTCGGTCTTGATCGGGATGACGTCGTAGGCCAGGACCTTCATGCCGAAGGCGAGGGCCCGCTCGGCGACGGCCATGGCCGATCCGGCCGCAGCCGATGATGCCGAGGGTCTTGCCGAAGAGCTCCGTCCCTTCGAGGGCTCTTCTTCTCCCACTTGTGCTGCTTCATCGACAGGATGGCCTTGCCGTGGTTGCGGACGGCGCCGAGCATGAGGCCGAAGGTGTGCTCGGCGACCGAGATGGACGTCGCCGCCGGCGTGTTGGCGACGGCGATGCCTTTCTCCTTGGCCGCGACGCGGTCGATGTTGTCGAGGCCGATGCCGGCCCGGACGAGGAGCTTGAGGTCCTTGCCGGCCTCGATGACGGGCTTGGTGATCTTCGTCGCGCTGCGGACGACGATGGCGTTGAAGCCGGGGACGGTCTTGACGAGGTCGGCCTCGCCCATGCCCGTTTTGACGGTGACCTCGAAGCCCGGAACGGCCTTGAGCTGCGTCGAGGGCCTCTTTGTCCATGCGAATCGGCGACGAGGATCTTGGTCATTGCCAATTCTCCTTGA
Source organism: Candidatus Aminicenantota bacterium (assembly GCA_963807525.1). Taxonomy (GTDB): domain Bacteria; phylum Acidobacteriota; class Aminicenantia; order Aminicenantales; family Saccharicenantaceae; genus RBG-16-66-30. The sequence goes on from CAWECI010000030.1 coordinate 97,370, forward strand.
GGACGGCCTGGGCCGCCTTGATGCCGGCCCCGGCCTCGAACTTGTAGCCGAGGTCCATGAGGGTCATCTCCAGGGCCGACAGGGCCGTGATGATGTCGAATCCGCCCATGTAGCCGAGGTGGGCGATGCGGAAGAACTTGCCCTTGTGGGGGTCCTGGGCGCCGGCGATGTAGGCCATGTACTTGCCCTGCATGGTCTTGACGAGCTTGCCGCCCTCGATCCCGGCGGGGGTCTTGACGGCGGTCAGGATGTTGCCCGGCTTCTTGGCCAGGAGCTCCAGGCCGAGGGCCTTGACGCCGGCCCGCGTGGCGTCGCCCAGGATGCGGTGGTGGGCGAAGAGAGCTTCTCCAGGCCCATGCCCTTGATGATGTCCAGGGCCTTCTTCTGCTGGATGATCGAGCGAGATGGCCGGGGTCCAGGGCGTCGTCTTGTCGGCCAGGTTCTTTTTGGCCTTCTTGAGGTCGAAGTAGAACTTGGGCAGCTTGGCGCGTCTCGACCAGCTTCCAGGCCTTCGGGCTCGAAGGCGATGTAGGCCAGGCCGGGCGGGATCATGAACGACTTCTGCGAACCCGACAGCAAGACGTCGAGCTTCCAGTCGTCCATCGGGCAGGGGGTGACGCCCGCGCCCGAGATGCCGTCGACGACGAGGAGGGCCGGGGTCTTGGCCACGACCTCGCCGAAGCCCTGGATGTCGAAGATGGCCCCGGTCGATGTCTCGGACAAGGTGGCGAAGACGGCCTTGCAGTCGGGCATGGCCTTGAGCTCGGCCTCGAGCTCCTCCTTGGTGAAGTCCTTGCCCCAGTCGAGGACGATCTCCTTGTAGGCGACGCCGTAGGCCTTGCAGATGTTGCCCCAGCGCTCGCCGAACTTCCCGCCGTTGATCGTCAGGACCTTGTCGCCGGGGCTGAGGAGATTGGCGACGGCGGCTTCCATGGCCCCGGTCCCGGAGGAGGTCAGGATGTAGACGTCTTCCTTGGTCCCGAAGACGTACTTGATGCCCTCGGTGGCCTCCATGAAGATCTCCGAGAACTCGGGGGTCCGGTGGTGGATGATCGGCTCGGCCGCCGCGGACAGGACGTGCTCGGGGACCGGCGTCGGTCCGGGGGAGAGGAGGTAATATTTTTTGATCATGATGTCGCTCCTTATTCTGGTCACTGAAGTCTATTCCCTGAGAGTAATGCTCGTTCACAGCGTTTGTCAGGAGCTCCGTCAGGAGGGCCGTCCGCTCGACGAGCGAGGGGAGGAGGAGGTGCTCGTTCATCGGCGTGCAGGCCGTCGCCGTCCGGGCCGAGCCCGTCGAGCGTGGGGATGCCCATGCCCGGCCGCGATCGAGGCGTCCGAGCCGCCGCCCGTCTTGCCGGCCTTCAGGGTCGATGCCCATTCCTGCGGCGATCTCCCGGGCCCGCACGAAGAGCCTGTCCGAGGCCTTGGTCTTTTCCATCGGCGGCGTCGAGCTTTCGACCGTGACCTTGATGCGGGCCCCGCGCAGGACCGGCGTCGTCTCGCGCAGGATGCGCAGGATGCGGTCGCGGTCGGAGGCCTTCCAGAACCGGATGTCCAGGGTCGCCCAGGCGTTCTCGGCGACGACGTTGGCCTTCTCGCCGCCGCCGATGAGGCCGACGTTGACGGTCGTCTCGTTGGTCCGCAGCCGCTTGAACTTGGCGATCTGCGCGGCCAGCTCCTCGATGGCGTTGACGCCCTTCTCCGGGCGTGCCGCCGTGGGCCGCCCGGCCGTGGACGTCGAGCCGGACGACGAGCCGCCCCTTGCGCTCGAGCTTCAGGGCCCCGCCCGGGCAGCGCCGGCTCGAGACAGAGGACAAGCGAGGCCCGGCGCGGCCAGCTTGCGGATGAGCTCGGTCGACGGCGGCGTTGCCGGTCTCCTCGGCCGAATTGAGGAAGACCGTGATCTTCTTTTGCGGCTTGAGGTTGAGGCCGTGGAGGGCGCGCAGGGCGGCCAGGACCATGACCAGCCCGGCCTTCATGTCCAGGACGCCGGGACCGTGGAGCCGGTGGCCCTGGACGTAGAAAGGCATCTTGGCGATCTGGCCGACCGGCCAGACGGTGTCGAGGTGGGTGAGGACCAGGATCTCGTCGTCGGCGTCCTTGGTCCGGCCGGGCGCGAACTCGGCCACGGTCAGGGCGCCGATGTCCTTCTGCGGGTGGGACGTGACCCGGCAGCCGACCTTCCGGAGCTCCCTCGCCACGAAGTCCGCGCAGGCGTCGACGGCCTCTTTGTCGTCGGTCGGGGATTCGAGCGTCGCGATCTGCTTCAGCAGATGGACCATCTCGCCTTGGCGGGAGCGGAAATAGAGCCGGAAATCCATGGAACCCTCCACCCGCGATCGGGCGGTGCTAATCTATCACAGTCTCGGGGCAAAAGCATCCTCTTTGTCTTGATTTGGCCCTTTGTTTCCCCTAGAGTAGTCCCGAGGAGGCCGCCCGCGGAATTCCGCCGACATGACGAAGAAGACGATCCTGGCGCTCGGCCTGCTCATCGCCGCGGCCCGGCCGCTCGACCCGGAAGTTTTCTATCCCTGGAAGCAGGTCTACATAGGCGCCCTGGACGCCTCGGGCTGGCCGGGGCTCGTGGTCGCCCCCACCGCGGAAACCGCCTTCGCCTTCGTCCTGAGGGTCGAGCGGGAAGGGGAGTCGGCCGAGGGCGAGGATTTCTATTACCTCGTCTCCGAGGTCGGGCCTCACTCTCCCGACGGGCTCTATGCCAAGATGCGCTTCGACCTCGGGCTGCCGTTCAAGATGGGGCGGGCGACGCCGGTCCTGATGAAGCCGTCCCCTCGAAAGAAGTCCCTGACCGTGGAATGGTCGCGCCGGGACGAGCGGACCGTCATCGGCCGCATCATCGTCCCCGAGGACGTCCGCGTCACCCTCCTTTATTATTTTCCCTGGGACCGCAAAGGCGAGTACGAGGTCCTGGCCGACGGAGCGGTGAGCGGACATTCGGCCATGGCTTCTGGCCCGTCCTATCTCGTCTGGACAAGCCGCCCGGGCGAGCCCGCCCCGGCCCCGGCGGGCTGCTTGGCCCGCGCCTACGGCCTGGGCGACGACCGGACGCTAGCTTTCGCGGCCGGGGTCGGTGACAGCGACGCCAGCGTCGCGGACCACATCTATCGCTATCGGAACGCCGAGACGATCGGCAGCCTGCTCGACGAGGAATCCCAGGTCTACGAAGACAAGCGGGTCAAGGCCCGCGGCCTCTACGACGGCATCCCGGAGGCGATCACCAACTGCCTGCATTGGACGGTTCTCTACCAGCCGGGCAGCCATCGGCTGTATCTGCCCGCGGGCCGGAGCCGGGTCCTGCCCCGCCCCGACGGGCGGCCGGACGATTGGACCGTGTCCTCTGCCGGCGGTTTCCCGGCCGCGCTGGCGCTCATCCTCGAGAGCCAGAAGCTGGCCGTGGACGCGCTCCACGCCGTCCTCGAGACCCAATACCCGAACGGCAACATCCCGAGCTGGCGGGGCGCCTCGGGTGGCTCGGCCGACCGGTCGCAGCCGCCCATCGGATCCTACGTCGTCCTGAAGGTGTTCGAGCGGGCAGGCGACCTCGAACTGCTGCGTCAGGCCTATCCCATTCTGCAGCGCTGGCATGAGTTCTGGACCGGCCCTGGCCCGAACGGCGGACCCCGGCGCGACGGCAACGGCGACGGCCTGCTCGAATGGGGCGCCGACCTGGCGCTCGTCGGAAAGACGGCTCCCGCCTGGGAGAAGGGAGCGACCGGCCGGACGCGAGCGGCCTTCGAATCGGGGCAGGACGACCTGCCCGACTGGGACGACGTTCCCTTCGACGAGGCCGCCGGCACGCTGGCCATGGATTGCGTCGACCTGAGCTCCCTCTACGCCCTTGATGCCTGGTGCCTGGCCGAGATCGCCTCGGTCCTCGGCCGGACGGCCGACATCGAGCTCTATCGCGGGCAGTACGAGAAGGTCAAGGCCCTGGTCAACGCCAGGCTCTGGAACGACAAGGAGGGGCTCTATTGCGACCGCTATTGGGACGGCCGCTTCTCGACCCACAAGCCGGCCTCGGCGTTCTTCCCGCTCCTGGCCCGCATCCCCGACGAGGGCCGGGCCCAACGGATGCTCAAGCACCTTCTCGACCCCAAGCAGTTCTGGGGCGATTTTCTCATCCCGTCGATCTCCCGGGACGACCCGTCGTTCCGGCCCGAGAACCAGCAGGCCTGGCGCGGCGCGGTCCGGCCGGCCGTGAGCTATCTCATCTACCAGGGCCTCAGGGCCTACGGCTTCGACGCCGTCGCGTCCGAGCTGGCCCGCAAGAGCGCTGAGATGTTCCTGACCAGCTGGAAGAGTTTCGGCCTGGCCCCCGAGAGCTTCGATTCGCTCACCGGCGAGGCCGGGGGAGAGCGCTTCCAGAGCGTCGGCCCTCTCGCGGCCCTCATGGCCATGGACGAGTACCTGGACTTCACGCCCCACGAAGGCCTGCGCTTCGGCATGCTCAAGCCGGACGCCAAGGGCAAGCTCTCGCGGGTCATGGTCCAGGGCCGGCAGTACGAGGTCGAGGTGGCCAACTCGTCGACCATCCTGAGGGAGGAGGGGACGACCCTCTTGTCGGTCGACGGCAGCGCCGTCGTTCGCCGCTTTCTCTACAGCGAGGCCGAGGTTTCGTTCGTCATCAAGACGCTGAAACGGCGCGAGGTCCGGCTGCACCTCCTCAAGAAAGGCAAATACCAGCTGCTCGTTGACGGCCGGGAGCTGGATGTCTTTTCCTCGATCGGGACCAAGTTCGAGGTTCCGGAAGGCGAGCACGCGGTGCTCATCCAGCTCCTCGAGGACCTCCAGAAGCAGAACGCGGGTTCCCATTAATCCCCAGATCAAGGAGACCATCATGACACACTACTCGAGGCGGAATTTCCTCAAGACCGGAGCCGGGGCGGCGGCCCTTTTCGCCGGGACGGGACGGATCGGATCCCCCGGGACGGGCGGGCCGGCCGCGGTCCCCGGCGGGCCCTGCATCGTGTCCAGCGGCAACGGGATCCGGGCCACGGCCAAGGCCATGGAGATGATCCAGGCCGGGGCCGATCCGCTCGACGCCGTCATCGCCGGCGTCAACATCGTCGAGGACGATCCGAACGACATGTCGGTCGGCTACGGCGGCCTGCCCAACGAGGACGGCGTCGTCGAGCTCGATTCCTCGGTCATGTACGGCCCGACGCACACGGCCGGGGCCGTGGCCGCGCTGCGGAACATCAAGAACCCGTCCAAGGTGGCCCGCCTGGTCATGGACAGGACCGATCATGTCCTGCTCGTCGGCGAGGGCGCCCTCCGCTTCGCCAAGGCCCATGGCTTCAAGGAGGAGGACCTGCTGACCGACAAGTCGCGGGAGGCCTGGCTGCGCTGGAAGGAGACCATATCGGACAAGGACAATTGGTTCCCGCCCGAAGTCCGAGAGCCTGCCCGAGAGCCTGCGCCAGGTCATGAGCACCCACGGCACCATCAACTGCATCGCCATCGACGCGGCCGGCCGCCTGGCCGGCGTCACGACGACGAGCGGCCTGTCCTGGAAGCTCTCCGGGACGCGTCGGCGACTCGCCCATCATCGGCGCCGGCCTCTACGTCGACAACGAGATCGGCGCGGCCGGTTCGACGGGGCGGGGCGAAGCCAACCTGCAGACCTGCGCCAGCTATCGGGTCGTCGAGGCCATGGGCCGGGGCCTGAGCCCCGAACAGGCCTGCCTCGAGGCCTGCAAGGCCGTGGCGGCCAAGACCAAGCTGGTGCCGCGTCTTTGCGACGCCCAGGGACGTCCGAACTTCGGGCTGGATTTCTATGCCCTCAACAAGAAAGGCGAGTTCGGCTCGGCGGGGCTTTTCCAGGGCGGCCGGTATGCCGTCCACGACGGCCGGGAGAACAAGTTCCACGACGCCGCGTACCTGTTCAAGCGTTAAGCCCGGCCGTTACGAACCGGATCGGCTTGCCCGAAGGTGAAAATGCCGGTCATGGGTTTTCTAGTTTACCGAAAACCCGGCGTTTTCATGACGGCCTATTCGTGGACGATGATGACAGGGCGGCCCTCGCCGGCCAGGCGCTGGGCCAGGGCCTTCACAGTGGCTTCGTCGGCCTTGATCCGGACACGGTAATAAACCGCGCGACCGGTCTGCTGTCGGGTCACCTCGACACCCCCGTACCTTTCGTCGAGCTGGCGCTTGAGCGCATAAGCGTTCTCCTGGACGGAAAAGGCCCCGACCTGGACCCAGACCGCCCCCGGGCCGGACGAGGAGGGAGGGCGGAAACCCTTGAGGACCTCGATCCGGACGCGGGCCGTGCCCGGGCCGATGAGATCCAGCACGCGCGCCGCGGCATAAGAAAGATCGATGATGCGGTGACGCTTGAACGGCCCCCGGTCGTTGATGCGGACGACGACCGATCGGACGTTGGCCAGGTTGGTGACCATGACGTAGGTCCCGAACGGCAGGGTCTGATGGGCCGCCGTCATGTCGTTCATATCGAAGATCTCGCGGCTCGAGGTCGGGCGGCCGTTGAACTCGGGGCCGTACCACGAGGCGACCCCGGTCTCGACGCCTGGCTCGGAGGGTTGCCGGGGCAGACTGGCGCAGGCGCCGGCGAGAAGAACGAGGAGGGCCGCGACCGCCGGGGGCCCTTGTCGCGCGAAGGTCAGCCAAGGAACACCGAGAGCCTCTTCTTGAGATAGGCAAAGGCTTGGCGCGGCGTCGAGACGATGCGGAAGAGGTCCAGGTCCTCGGCGCAGATGGCGCCCTTCTCGACCATGGAATCGAACTTGATCAGGTCCCGCCAGTATTCCCCGCCGTAAAGAACGAGGACCATCTCCTTCTTCGAGACCTTGCTCGTCTGGAGCAAGGTGACGATCTCGAAGAACTCGTCAAGGGTGCCGTAGCCGCCGGGGAAGGCGATGACGGCCTTGGCCTTGTACATCAGCCAGAACTTGCGCATGAAGAAGTAATGGAAGGAGAAGGACAGCTCCGGGGTGATGTACGGGTTCGGCCTCTGCGGCTGGGGCAGCAGGATGTTCATGCCGACCGTCTTGCCGCCGGCCCGCGCGGCGCCGCGGTTGGCCGCTTCCATGATGCCCGGGCCCGCGCCGGTGCAGACGACGAAATCCTTGCCCGCCGGCGTCTTGAGGCCGATGGCCCATTTGGCCAGGAGATAGGCCAGCTCCTCGGCCTCCCAATAGTAGTTGTGGAAGGCGGACCGGGCGTCGGTGGGATTGGCCTTGGCCGAGCCCAGGAACAGGATCGTGCTGTTGATCCTGGCCTTTTCGAGGCGGGCCATCGGACTGAGGTACTCGCTGAGGATGCGCAGCGTCCGGCCCTCGAGCGATTCCAGGAATTCGGGATCGAGATAGGACTCTTCGGGATGGGCTAGCTTCGGCATGGTCGGAAGTCCCTCCTCGGCAACAGGATCAAGGCGGATTTTAGCAGAACGGCCGCCGCCCCTCAATCGGGACAAAATGGGGACGTTTCTATTTTTTTCTTTAATGAATGAAAAAAATAAATAGAAACGTCCCCATTTTTGACTTGCCCAGGGGGCGTATGTTAGAAATAGGCGCGAAAGGACGGAGCTCGATGGAGAACATGCGGACCAAGTTCGGCGCGCTGGAATACCCCGGACGCCTCATCATCATCGGCACGTCGGCCTCGGGCGCCGAGAACGTGATCATCTATTCCATCACCGGCCGTTCGCCCTCGAGCCAGGCCCGCAAGCTCGTCCATCGCGACGGCGGGGTCTGGGTCCAGCCGACTGACGAAACCACTTTGAAGCAGGGGAACGTCGACCTGCTCGTCTATCCGGCGGTTCTCGTCGGGAAGGCCGGGATCGCCGTCTCGAACGGCAAGCAGACGGCCGACGTCCGGGACCGGATCAAACCCGGCGGCGATCCCGTCGCGGCGCTCGCGGACGCCCTGGCCTGCTGGGACTACGAGCCGGACGCGCCGATCTTCACGCCCCGGATCAGCGGCTGTCTCACCGCAAGCGCGGCGGCCCTGAGCGTCCTGCGGCGGGGACCCGCGGGCCAGACGCTCCGGAACTATTATGAGACGGGCCTGAAAGAGGCCGGACAAGGCCGTCTGGTCTCGACCTACGAAGGGCCGAATCTCGATCCGTTGCCCGTGTTCTGCGGCGAGCCGCGCTTCGTCGACATCCCCGGGGCCACGGCGGCCGAGGCCGCCGGGTCCGTTTATGACAGCCTCGGGCCCGCCGGCCCGGCCAAGGACTTCCGGGTCGCCGTCGCCTGCGTCTTCGTTCCCCGCGGCGACGCGTCAACCGCCGACGTACACATCATTAACAGGCACGAGAGGACATGATCCCATGAGCAAGCCGGAACGCACCGCCCGCAGCCAGTACTCCACGAAGGTCCGGGAGGACTTCCCGGACACCTTGCCTATCGGGGACGACACCTTCGTCAAGAAGTTCCCGATGCGCTACGGCGAGAACCCCGGCTACCCCGCGGCATTCTATCAGGAGGCCGGAGCCGCGGGCCCGAACATGGGGCAGCTCACGATCCTCCAGGAAGGGACCAAGGGCCTGAGCTACATCAACGTCGGGGACATGGACCTCGGCCAGCGCCTGGCCCGCAAGCTCGTCCAGGTCTTCCCGGGCCGGCACGTCTGCGTCATCATCAAGCACGAGATGCCGAGCGGCGTCGCCCTCGGGGACGATCCAGTCGGGACCTTCGAGAAGGCCTGGAACTGCGATTCGCTGTCCAACTTCGGCGGGGTGGACGTCTTCAGTTACCGCGTCACCGCGCCCCTGGCCCGCCTGCTCGTCGAGAGCCCCCGCAACGTCGAGGTCGTTTACGCGCCGGATTTCGAGCCGGAGGCGCTCGAGGTGCTGGCCGCGCGGAAGGTCCTCCGCGTCGTCAAGATGGGCGCGCCCCTCGAGGCGCCGTCCGTCGACAACGGCCTCGAGCTCAAGCGGGTGGCCGGGGGGCTGCTCATCCAGAAGCGCTTCGATTCCAAGATCGTCTCGCCCGGTTCGGTCGATGTCGTCTCCAGGCGGAAGCCCTCGCCGGAGGAGATCCAGGCGGCCCTGTTCACCTGGACGGTGGCCTGTTTCACCCGGTCGAACGCCGTCATCATCGGGACGGCCGACAGGACCCACGGCATCGGCTCGGGCCAGCGGAGCCGGATCGACTCGGCCGAGGACGCCATCCGGCTATCGCGGCGCGGCTACGGTCCCGCGGGATGCGTCATGGCCTCCGATGCGTTCATGCCGTTCCCCGACGTGGTCGAGCTCGCCGGGAAGCACGGCATCACGGCCATCATCTATCCGCTGGGCTCGGTCAAGGACCAGGAGGTCATCGACCGGGCCGACGAGCTCGGGTTGGCCATGATCATCACCCGTAAGCCGGGAGAGCTCGATTCGGAGCGCTGCTTCCTCCACCGGTGAGGACGTCGAGGCGCCGCCTCGGGGGACCCGGCAGCGCTGTTCGTGGTATTTTATCCTCATGAGAAATAAAGCTCTTCGGAACCTGCTCATCCTGGCCTCGTCCGTTCTCGGCCTCCTGGCGGTGACGGACGCGGCGGCTCCATCACCGGGAGACTACCGCCCTGTCGTCGACAGGATCCGCGAGGCCGGGCTGGCGTCCGAAAGAGCCTACGATTTCCTCGGCCGGATCACATCGGTCGGAGGCCGTCTGACCGGCTCGCCCCAGGCGGCCGCCGCCGTCGAGCTGTCCCGCCGGCTCATGGAAGAGCTGGGCCTGGACAGGGTCCATACCGAGCCTGTCGAGGTCGGACACTGGGAGCGGGGCCGGGTCGCTGAAGCGGCCATCGTCGGGCCGGAAGCGCAACGTTCGACACCTCTCGCCGTCTGTGCCTTGGGCGGAAGCGTCGGGACGCCCGCCGGAGGCCTGACGGCGCCGGTCGTGGAAGTCCACTCGCTGGCCGAGGCGGTGTCGCTCGGGTCCGCGCTCAAGGGCAAGATCGTGTTCTTCAATCGGCCGATGGACCGGCGCAACCCCGATCCCTTCGCCGCCTATGGAGCGGCGGCGGACCAACGGGTCAGCGGAGCCTCGGCCGCGGCCCGGTGCGGGGCGGCGGCCGTCCTCGTCCGGTCGCTCACCTTCCGCGAGGACCGCTATCCCCACACGGGCATGCTGCGCTACGACGAAGGCGCGCCTCGGATCCCTGCGGCGGCGGTCAGCACCGCGGACGCCGATATCTTGAGCGGCCGGCTCAAGACCGACGGCTCCTTGTCCGTGAGGCTGCGGCTCGACTGTCGGGACCTGGGCCGGGTCATCTCGGCCAACGTCGTCGGCGAGCTCACCGGCTCCGCGCGCCCGTCCGAGATCGTCCTCCTTGGCGGCCACCTCGACAGCTGGGACCTCGGCGTCGGGGCCCACGACGACGGGGCCGGCTGCGCCACGGTCCTCGAGGCCGTGGCCCTGCTCCACGACCTCGGCCTGCGGCCGCGGCGGACGATCCGGGCGGTCCTGTTCATGGACGAGGAGTTTGGGGGGACGGGCGGCCGGGCCTATGCCGCCGCCCGGCAGCGGCAGGGCGAGAGACACATTCTGGCCGCGGAATCCGATCGCGGGGGCTTCGCCCCGACCGGACTGGCCATCGGCGGCGAGGACCGCCGGGCCCTCTCACGCATCGCGCCCTACGCCGATCTCCTCCGGCCTTTGGGCGTCTGCACGCTCGTTCCGGGCGGGGGAGGGGTCGATGTGGGGCCGCTCGTCGCCAATGGGTCGGTCCCGGCCGAGGTGCTGGTCAACGCGCAGACCTATTTCGACGTCCACCACGCCGCGCTCGACGTCCTCTCGAGCGTCGAGCCGCGGGAGCTCGAGCTCCAGGCCGTCATCCTGGCCGTCCTCGCCTACATCGTGGCCCAGGAAGGGATCTGAGCCTCGAGGAGTCGCCATGAACGATCTCGTCTTCCTGTTCGCCATCCATAATCATCAGCCGGTCGGCAATTTCCCTTCTATCTTCCGGGCGGCCTTCAAGGACTGCTATCGGCCGCTGCTCGAAGGCCTGGCGGCCCACCCCGGGTTCCGCTTCGCCCTTCATTTTTCCGGCCCCCTCTGGGAATACATGGAGAAGCAGGAACGGTCCTGCTGGGACCTCGTGTCCGAGCTGGCCGGAAGGGGCCAGGTTGAGCTCCTTGGCGGCGGCTTCTACGAGCCCATCCTGTCCATCATCCCCTGGGATGATCGCCTTGGCCAGATCCGGATGATGAACGATTTCCTGAGCGAGAATTTCAACCAGCGGCCGCGCGGCTTGTGGCTGACCGAGCGGGTCTGGGAGCCCGACCTGCCGTCGACGCTGGCCGCGGCCGGGATCGAGTTCACGCTGCTCGACGAAGAGCACTTCCGTTACGCCGGCGTCGGGGACCTTCACACGTCCTACATCACGGAGGACCAGGGCCGGGCCGTGCGCGTCTTTCCGATCGACAAGACCCTGCGCTATTACATCCCGTTCCATCCCCTCCAGGACCTCGAGGCCTACCTCGGCCGGATCCGGAGCGCCGGCGGCACGGCCATCCTCGGCGACGACGGCGAGAAGTTCGGGGTCTGGCCCGGGACCCACAAATGGGTCTTCGACGAGGGCTGGCTCGAGAAGTTCCTGACCTTCGTCGAGGACCAGGCCATCCGGACGACGTCCTTCGCCGAGTACCTCGACGGCCACGCCCCGGCAGGCCGGGTCTATCTTCCGCCCGCGTCCTACGAAGAGATGATGGAATGGGTCCTCGAGCCCGACGACCAGGCGGCCTACGAGAAGGTCAAGTCGGGGATCGGACCGGAGACCCGCCGGTTCCTCCGGGGCGGCTTTTTCCGCGACTTCAGCCGCAAGTACCCCGAGGCGAACCATCTTCATAAAAGGATGGTCATGGTCTCCCGGGAGATCGACCGGTCCGGCGGCCGGAAGGACGGGCTGCGGGACCTTTATAAGGCCCAGTGCAACGACCCCTATTGGCATGGCGTCTTCGGCGGTCTCTATCTGCCGCACCTCCGGGAATCCGCCTATCACGATCTCCTGGAAGCCGAAAGGACCTTGCCGGAGACCGCCGGGTGGAAAGCCCTCGACTACGATTGCGACGGCCGGCCCGAGCTCATTTTCCGCGATCCGAAGTTCGGCCTCCTGGCCAAGCCGGGGAGCGGCGGAACTCTTGTCGAGATCGATTATCGGCCCTGGTCGAGGAACCTCACCGACGTCCTCAGCCGGCGCCGGGAAGCCTATCATCGGCAGGCCCAGGGATCGGGCCCCGGGGACGGAGAAGGCGGCCGGAGCATCCATGAGCTGGCCAAGAAGCTGCCGCCCGAAGCGGCCGACCTGCTGCGCTACGACCGGACCCCGCGCTTTTCGGCGATCGATCATTTCTTCGCCCCCGGCGTGACCCCGGACGATCTCCGCCGGATCGATTTCGGGGAGCAGGGCGATTTTGTTGTCGGGGCGTATGCGTACGAAACCTCCGGCCGGACGCTCGTCCTCGAGAGGCAGGGGGCCGTGCGGATCGACGGGGAGACGGTCCCCGTCGCCGTGCGCAAATCGGTCCTTGCGGATGAAGGCGCCCTCCGGGTCGACATCGAGATCCGCAACCTGGCGCCGCGGCCGCTGACGCTGACCTACGGATCCGAGTGGAACCTACTGGCCTTTCCCGACGAGCTCGACCTTCCCGAGGGGGCGACGAGCGCTTCCCTTTATGGCGGGGCGCTGCGCTTTGAGCCCGCCGGCGCCGCCGCGCTCTGGACATTCCCCCTGCGCACGCTCTCCCAATCGGAGGGGGGATTTGATATAATTCACCAAGGGTACTGTTTCTGTCCGGTCTGGACGCTCGAGTGGGCCGGCCAAGGGTCTAAGCGGCTGTCCGTCATCCTGAAGGAGGGTCATGGCCGATAAGTCTTTTGCCCTCGTGCTTCACAGCCACATCCCCTACGTCCTGGCGCACGGCAGCTGGCCGCACGGGATGGATTGGCTCTATGAAGCCGCGGCCGAGACCTATCTGCCCCTGCTCAACGTCTTCGAGCGCCTGGCCGGCGAGGGTCTGCCGCCGCGGGCGAACATCAGCTTCACCCCGGTCCTCATGGAGCAGCTCAAGGACCCCGGCTTCGTCGCCGGCTTCGAGGATTACCTCGGGATGAAGATCGAGGCGGCCGGCCTGGACCGGGCCTACTTCGAAAGAACGGGGAACGCCGCACTCCGGCCCCTGACCGACCACTGGCGGGACTGGTACCGCCGGCTGCTCGAAGACTTCCGCGGCCGCTTCAACGGCGATATCATCGGGGCCTACCGCTCCCTTCAGGACCGCGGCTTGATCGAGGTGCTCACGTCGGGGGCAACTCACGGCTATTTCCCGCTTCTCGCCCGGGACCAGAGCATCCGCCAGCAGGTCCGCCAAGGGATCTATACCTACCGCAAGTATTTCGGCCGCGACCCCCGCGGCTTCTGGGTGCCGGAGTGCGCCTACCGGCCGGGCTACGCCTGGAAGAACCCTCTCGACGGCGGGCCCGCGTACGACCGCCTGGGCGTCGACGAGATCCTGAGCCAGGAAGGCTTGGCCTATTTCTTCGTCGACGCTCATCTGCTCAAGGGCGGCGAGGCCCGAGGCGTTTACATCGACCGCTTCCCCGGGCTGAAGCTGCTCTGGGAGAAGTTCCGCGACGCCTACCGCCCCAACGACGAGCGGCCCCACGACCCCTACGCGGCCTATCTGGCCCATCCCTCGCGGCTGCCGTTCTTCGCCCGGGACGACGTTTCGGGCGCCCAGGTCTGGAGCCGCTTCATGGGCTATCCCGGCGACGGGGGCTATCTCGAGTTCCACAAGAAGCATTTTCCGGGCGGCTTGCGCTACTGGCGGATCACCTCGAGCCAGGCCGACCTCGGCGCCAAGGAGCCCTATGACCCGGCGACGGTCCCCGGCCGCCTCGAGGACCACGCCCGTCACTTCGCGTCCGTCCTGGCGACCGCTCTCGACGGCCGGACCGCGGGAGCGGTCGTGGCTCTTTACGACACGGAGCTTTTTGGCCACTGGTGGTTCGAAGGCCCCGAATGGCTTTATCACGTCATCAAGGGGCTTTCGTCAGGACCGGTCCGGCCGTCCACGGCCAGCGAGGCCCTGGAACGCCTGGAGCCCCGGACGGCGGTCGCGCTGCCCGAGGGGTCGTGGGGCCAGGGCGGCTTCCATTGGATCTGGCTCAACGACGATACCTCGTGGATCTGGAGGAAGATCTACAGGATCGAGGCCGCGGCGGCCGCGCTCGAGCCGCGCCTGCCGGATCTCGACCGACGCCTCACCAAGCAGTTCTTCCGGGAGAAGTTCCTCCTCGAGAGCTCCGACTGGCCCTTCCTCATCTCGACCTGGTCGGCCCGCGACTATGCCGAGAACCGGGCCGCCGAGCATTTCGAGCGGGCCCTGACCCTAGCCGGCTGGCTCGAATCGGGCCGGCCGCTCAGCGATAGCGAACAGGCGCTGCTCAGGACCTTCGAGTCCGAGGATCATCTTTTCGACGAGGTCGTATTGCCCGATGGAACTGTTATCTAAGAAAACCCTGACCATGGTCCTTTGCGGCGGCAAGGGCGAACGGCTCTACCCTCTGACCCGCGACCGGGCCAAGCCGTCCGTGCCCTTTCTCGGGGCCTACCGGATCATCGATTTCAGCCTGTCCAACGCCCTGAACTCCGGCCTGCGCCGGATCGCGCTGTTGACGCAATACAAATCTCTCTCCCTCGAGCGCCATATCCTCAATGGTTGGAGCATCTTCCACGCCGAGAGCGGCGATTACATCATCTCCCTGCCGGCCCAGGGCCGGGTCGGCGATCACTGGTACGAGGGCACGGCCGACGCCGTGTTCCAGAACATCTACACCATCCAGCAGGAGAACCCCGAGGCCGTCCTGGTCCTGTCGGGCGACCATATCTACAATGCGGACTACCGCAAGCTGCTGCTTTTCTTTAGCCAGAACGAGGCCGACGCCGTGATCATGACCCGGGTCGTCCCCATCGACGAGGCCTCGCGCTTCGGCGTCATCGGCGTCGACGCCGACCGCCGGATCATCCAGTTCATGGAGAAGCCCAAGAAGCCGTTCGCCACGCCGTGGGACCCGGCGAAGAGCCTGATCTCGATGGGCGTCTATCTGTTCAAGACTCCGGTCCTCATCAAGGCCCTGATCCGCGACGCCCGCAACTCGCGGAGCAGCCACGATTTCGGACGGGACATCATCCCCGCGCTCATCGACGGGCTCCGGGTCTTCGCCTACACCTTCGACGACTATTGGGAGGACATCGGCACGATCGACGCCTACTGGGAAGCCAACATGGCCTTCCTGTCCCAGGATCCTCCGCTCATACTCAAGGACCCGGCCTGGCCGGTCCGGTCCTACCGGCCGCAGTACCCTCCGACCTTTCTCTCGGGCTGCGAGCTGCGGTCTTCGATGGTGGGGCCCGGCTGCACGCTCAAGGACTGCCGCGTCGTCCATTCCATCCTCGCCCCCGGGGTCCAGATCGATCCCGGGGCCGAGGTCGTCGATTCCATCCTCTTCGAGGATATCTCCGTCCGCCGCGGGGCCCGGCTGCGCAAGGTCATCATCGACAAGTCCTCGCTCATCCCCGAAGGCTTCGACATCGGTCTCGACGCCGAAAAGGACGGCCAGAACTTCAAGATCAGCCGGGCCGGGATCCGCGTCGTGCCCAAGGGCTGGACCTGACCATGATCGAGAAATACAGCATCCTCTCGCCCGATTTCGAGCGCGACGCGCCCCGGGAGCTCATGTTGCTCTCGATCATCTCGCAGAGCTTCTTCCAGCCGTTCTCCCTCGAGGACAACCTGCTCGTCATCCTGACGGCGCTGACCTCGGGGTCGGGCGTCGGCTTCAACCGGGCCATGCTCTTCCTCAAGCAGGGCGACCGCCTGCGCGGAGAGATGTGGCTCGGGCCGCGCTCGGCCGAGGAGGCCGGGCTGATCTGGGAGGTGCTGTCGACGCCCGGCATCGGCTACGTGGAGATCGTCGAGCACAACCGGGCCCTGGTCAGCAAGAACGAGGACACCCTGAGCGCCCGGCTCAAGGGCCTGGTCTACGCCGCCGACGACGAGAACGCCCTCATCCCGGCCTACGCGGCCTGCCGCAAGGAGATCCTCCTGGTCGACAACGCCTCGGCCGAGCCCCTCGTCGATCGCCGCTTCCTCAACGTCATCGGGGTCGAGCAGTTCCTCTGCATCCCGCTCCTGGCCCGGGACGATGTCGTCGGCGAGATCATCCTCGACAACGCCATCACCCGGACGCCCATCACGCCGGCCGACATCAAGCTGGCGGGCATCTGCGGCCTGATGGCCGGCAACTACATCTATTCGGCCACCCTCCACCGCAAGCTCCTCGACGTGGAGAAGATGGCGGCCATGGGCGAGATGGCCATGTTCGTCACCCACCAGCTCCGCAACCCGATCGTGGCGATCGGCGGCTTCACCGACCAGCTGCTCAAGCCCGACGTCCCCGAGGACAAGAAGGCCCGCAACCTGACCATCATCCGCGACGAGATCCGCCGCCTCGAGGACATCATTTACCAGATGGGCCACTTCCTCAAGGTCAGCCTCAAGGAGCCGGTCTATTTCGACCCCGGCCCGGTCCTCACGACGGTCCTCGAGAGCCCGGAGATCCAGAACAAGGCCAGGGGCTACACCGTGAGCGTCAAGCGGGAGCCTTGCCTGCCCGAGATCCTGTGCGATCCGACCTCGTTCGGCGAGGTCGTCCGGAACCTCCTCGACAACGCCTTCGACGCCACGCCGCCCGGCGGAACGGTCTCCGTCCGCGGCTACCGCAAGAACTCGGCCGCGTTCATCCTGTCGGTCCGGGACACCGGGCGGGGCCTGACCAACCCGGACAAGGAGAGCCTGTTCCGGCCCTTCTTCACGACCAAGGAGAAGGGCATGGGGCTTGGCCTGCCCTTTATCAAGCGGGTCATGGACACCTGCGGCGGCAAGATCGAGGTCCAGAGCCGCCCTGGCCGGGGGGCCCTGTTCAAGCTTATTTTTCTCTGCCGTGAAAGGGAGCTGACGTCATGAAAAAGAAGATCCTGGTGGTCGAGGACGAAAAGACCCTCTGCCTCCTCTACGAAGAGGAGTTGAGCCGGGAAGGGTATGACATCACCGCGGTGACCGACGCCGAGGCCGCCCTGGCCAAGCTGGCCCAGGAGAGCTTCGACCTCATCGTCACCGATATCCGCATGCCGGGCAAGAACGGCATCGAGCTCATCACCCAGATCATGGGCCTGCGCAAGGACATCCCCATCATCATCAATTCGGCCTACCAGAGCTACAAGGAGGATTTCATGACCTGGGCGGCCGACGCCTATGTGGTCAAGTCCTCCTCGCTCGACGAGCTCAAGTCCAAGATCAAGCAGCTGTTGGGGGACTGATGTCGGAACTCAGAAAAGACCTGATCAGCGGACGCTGGGTCATCATCGCCACGGAACGGAGCAAGCGGCCGGACGATTTCCGGCCTTCCGGCGCGACCAGCCCGGCGCCGGAAGCCCCGGGGTTCTGCCCCTTCTGCGAAGGCAGCGAGACCAAAACGCCGCCCGAGGTCTACGCCCTGCGGGCCCCGGGGACGCCGCCGGACTCGCCGGGCTGGACGGTCCGAGTCGTCCCGAACAAGTTCCCGGCCCTCACGCCCGGTCCGCCTCCTCCCCGGGCCTCCCGCGGCGTCTATCAATCGATGGAGGGACGGGGCGTCCATGAGGTCGTCATCGAGAATCCCAACCACGCCCTCGAGCTCGGCGACCTGCCGGCGGGCCACATCCGCGATGTGCTCCGGGTCTTCCAGCTCCGGATCAAGGCCATCGAGCGGGAGCTGCACTATCAGTACGTCCAGATCTTCAAGAACAAGGGCAAGGAGGCCGGCGCCTCGCTGAGCCACCCGCACTCCCAGATCGTCGCGACGCCGATCGTCCCCAAGCGCGTCAAGGAGGAGATCTACGGCGCCGACCACCTCTACCGGACCTTCAAGGAATGCGGCTTCTGCCGGATCCTGCGCGAGGAGGAGGCCGCGGGCTCGCGGATCATCGCCAAGAACCCTGAATTCACGGCCTTCGCCCCCTACGCCTCCCGGTTCCCGTTCGAGATGACCGTCATGCCCAAGCGCCATTCGGCCTTCTTCACCGATGTCCGCGAGGACGAGCTGGGGCCGCTGGCCGAGATCCTCAAGGACGTCCTGACCCGGCTGAAGAAAACGGTCAACGACCCGCCTTTCAACATGGTCCTTCACCAGGCCCCGAACCCGTCGCTCTCGGCGAAGGACTGGCCGGAGCTGCACCTGAAATCGCACTGGCACTTCGAGATCATCCCCATCCTGACCAAGGTGGCCGGCTTCGAGTGGGGGACGGGGTTCTACATCAATCCGGTGCCGCCGGAGACGGGCGCGGAGTTCCTGCGCCAGGCCTGAATCTGGACCGGGCCAGCTTCTTGTACAGCTCGAGATAGGCGGCGGCCGAACGCGCCCAGGAGAAGTCCGCGGCCATGGCGCTCGCGACGAGCCGGCGCCACTCCGCGGGGCGCTTGAACATGGCCACGGCCCGGGCGGCGGCGTCGACGAGGGGGGCCGGCTCGGGGTCGACGAACTTGAACCCGTTCCCGGTCCCCGCCTTCGGGATCGAACTCCTCGACGCTGTCATCCAGCCCGCCCGTGGCCCGAACGACCGGGACCGTGCCGTATTTCATGGCGTACATCTGGGTCAAGCCGCAGGGCTCGTAGCGCGAAGGGATGAGGAAGACGTCGCTTCCGGCGTAAATGGTGTGGGCGATCCGCTCGTCGAAGGCGATCTTGAGCCCGATCCGGTCCGGGCTCTTCTTCTGGGCCGCGATCAGGAAATCCTGGATCTTCTGATCGCCGGTGCCGAGGATGACCAGTCTCAGGCCGAGACCGAGGAGGTCGGCCAAGGCGTCGCAGACGATGTCGAGGCCCTTCTGGCCGGCCAGGCGGGTGACCATGCCCGCGATCGGCAGGTCGGCCGGGGCCGCCAAGCCGAAGAGGGCCGTCAGTTGGCCGCGGCAGACGGTCTTGCCGGCCAGGTCGGCGGGCGTGTAATTGCACGGGATGAGGCTGATCTGTGGCCGGGTCCCAATCCTTGTAGTCCACGCCGTTCAGGATGCCATGGAGCGCCGCAGAGCGGGAACGCAGCAGGCCGTCGAGGCCGCAGCCGAAGGCCGGGGTCTGGATCTCGCGGCTGTAGCTCGGGCTGACCGTCGTCACGGCCGTGGCATAGAGGATGCCGGCCTTGAGGGCATTGACCTGGCCGTAGAACTCGAGATCGTTCATATTGAAGAGCGTGCGGGGAAGGCCGACCCGGTCCAGGACCTCCTCGTCGAACAGGCCCTGATAAGCCAGGTTGTGGATGGTAAACAGGGTCCGGGTCCGGGCCAAGAAAGCGTCTGCCAGCATAGGTCGTTCGCAGATAGGCGAAGGTCAAAGCCGACTGCCAGTCGTGGCCATGGATGATGTCGGGGCGAGAAGCCCAGAGTGCGCATGGTCTCCAGGGCGGCCCGGGAGAAGAAGGCGAAGCGCTCGCCGTTGTCCGGGATAGTCTCCGGCCGCAGTGCCGTATAAGGCCTCGCGGTCGAAATAGTCCGGGCGGTCGATGAAATAGAACTTGACGCCGTCCGCGGCGAGCGTATAGACGCGGTAGGCCAGCGGCTTGCCGCCCATCTCGAGGCGGGCGAGCTCCACCGCGGGCTGGAGTGCCAGATTCTTTTTCTTCACTTCCCTGTAGAAGGGCATGAAGACCCGGACTTCCGCCCCGAGACCGGCCAGGAACTTGGGCAGGGCGCCGGCGACGTCGGCCAGGCCGCCCGTCTTGGCGTAAGGGATGACTTCGGAGGCAAGGAACGCGACTTTCATGGTTCCGCCATTTTAGCATAAGTCCCAACATCGGTCATCTCATCGGCACGACGACCGCGCTGCTCTCACTCCCGATGAGGCCTAGACTCACCGGCTCTTATGCTCATTCAAGATGATACCCCAAGCGGACCGTCCTTCTTCGGCGGCCTTGTCTGGCCGCCTCATTCAGATCTCCTCCTGCCCGAATTACAAGCTCGCGAGCGAATTCCATTCCTGGCACCCTGAGAGATGGGACCTTCCTGTACACGGTTGCGGGACCTATCGTAGAATACAGGCGAAAGCCATGGCCGGAGCATGAAAACGACAGGGGAGAAGAAAGCGGTCCTCGTGACGGCGGCCGTCATTGAGAAGGACGGCCAGGTCCTCATCGCCCGGCGCAAAGAGGGTCTCATCGCCGCCGGGCTCTGGGAATTCCCCGGCGGAAAGCTCGAAGTAGGGGAGGAGCCGCGGCGAGGCCTGGAGCGGGAGCTCCGGGAAGAGCTGGGCGTCGAGGCCAAGGCCGGCGAGCTCCTCTGCTCGGTCCCTTTCGAGGGGACGCTCAAGAGCTTCGAGCTGGTCGTGTTCCGGACGGAGCTTCTCTCCTATGACTTCGCGCCGACCGACCACGACGAGATCCGCTGGATCGAGCCCCGGCTGATGGACGAGAGCGTCTTTTCGAAGCCGGACCGGCCCGTCGTCCGCCTGCTCGCCGGCCGCGAAGCCCGTCCCGCGGCCGGGTCCGGCAAGAGGGAGGCCGAATGAACGCCGTCGTGCTCAAGCCCGGACGCGAGAAGGCCGTCAAGAACCGCCATCACTGGATCTTCTCCGGAGCCATCCACCGTCTGCCGGAGTTCGAGGATGGAGCCATCCTGCCCGTTCAGAGCTCGGACGGCGAGCTCCTCGGCCACGCCTATTTCAACCGGAAGAGCTCGATCACCGGCCGGATGATCAGCTTCGGCGACGAGCCACCCGGCACGGCCGTTCGCGCCAGCTTCGAGCGGGCCCTGGCCCTGCGGGCCAAGTTCTTCGATCCGGCCGTCACCAACGCCATGCGGCTGGTCAACGCCGAGGGCGACAACCTGCCCGGCTTGGTCGTCGACCGCTACGACGACGTTCTGGTCGTCCAGGTCGCGACGCTCGGCATGGAGAGGCTCAAAACGCTCGTTATCGAGCTCTTGACGGAGGCCCTCCACCCGCGGGCCATCCTCGAAAGGTCGGACCTCCCGGCCCGCCACGACGAAGGCCTCGAGGATTACACCGGGGTCCTGTCCGGCGTCCCCGTCGAAAAGGTCCGCATCCTGGAGAACGGCGTTTCGTACGGGGTCGATCTGGTCCACGGCCAGAAGACCGGCTTCTTCCTCGACCAGCGCGAATCCCGCAAGCTCGTCCGCGACTGCGCCGCCGGCCGGCGCGTCCTCAACACCTTCGCCTATTCGGGCTCGTTCTCGGTCTGCGCCGTCCTCGGCGGGGCGGTCCGGGCCGACTCGGTCGACACGTCCGAGACGGCCATGGCCCTGGCCGAGGAGAACTTCGAGCTCAACGGCCTGCCGGCCGACTCCGGGTTCTTTTTCAAGGGGGACGTGTTCGAGTTCCTCCGGGAACCGGCTCTCGATCACGACTTCATCATTCTCGACCCGCCGGCTTTCGCCAAGAAGAAGACCGATGTCGTCGCCGCCTGCCGCGGTTACAAGGACATCAACCGGCTGGCGTTCCAGCGCGTCCGTACTCCCGGCCTGGTCCTGACGTTCTCCTGCTCCCACTTCGTCGAGGAGAGCCTCTTTCAGCAGGTCGTTTTCCAGGCCGCCCACGAGGCGGGCCGGAGGGTCCGCATCCTCCAGAAGCACCGCCAGGCCTTCGACCATCCCGTCAACATCTATCACCCCGAGACGATCTACCTGAAGGGCTTCCTGCTCTACGTCGATTAGGCCGCCAAGGACACCCGGGCCGGAAGGACGGGGACGCCCTCTTTTGTGCGGCCAAGGCCGTCAGTCTCCGTGGACCCGGATCCACTTGACGGCCTTGAACTCCTTGGCCTCGATGAACATGGTATCGACTCGAGGCGGTCCGACGGCCCTTGTCAGCTTCACCAACAGTTCTCGCGACCCCGCAGAGTTTCCTGTGTCAAGGATGAGGTCGATCAGGATCCGGACCGCGGCCCCGGCCGGGGCGTCGATGGCGAGTTCGGTCCAGAAGCTGCGATGGACGCTTGAGGAGGCTTGAGCCAAGGCGATCAATCCGCCGGCGGCCGCTCCCAGGAGCGCGTCGGCAACATAATCCGGCGCCGACGCGTCGCGGCCCACCAGGATCTCAAGCGGATCATAGCCCGGAGATTCGATCCGGACGATCTGACCCTTCTTCCGCCTGATCAGCCTGATCTCGATCGGCGTTTGGCCCCGCGGCTTGCGGTTGACGATGACCATGGAGGGACCCGGGGAGGAAGTCACGGGGATCGGCGGCGTCCTGGTCCTGAAAAGCGTCGCGCAGCCCGGAGAGGACAGGGCCGTCATGAGAGCCGGGAGGATAAGGACGAGATCGGCCCCCGGGCGTTTCATCGCGGATTCTCCTCCGGTGTCCGAGGGTCCATTCTGAGGCGAATGGACGACCGTGTCAACGGCGAATCTCTTTCGTTCCCTTCCCTACGCGACGATATTCTCATATAATTCCGGCACAGCCGAGGCACCGGCCTTTGGAACGAGGAGGTTGACATGGATCCTCAAGAAGAGATTCGGACCCACCTCAGGCCCGCGACGATGGTCGCGACGGCCATCATCATCAGCCTGGTCATCTACCTGGCGTTGGTGGAGATCCTGCGAAACGCCCTCAAGCCGTTCCGAGGTTTTGCCGCCGCCTCGGCCGGGGGCGGGGAGCAAGGCCTGCGCCTGGCCATGTTCGGCGTGGCCGCGGTCGTCGTCCTGTTGATCCTCGTCCTGCGGCACAGGCTTTTCCGCTCAGATCAGGGAAATGACGCGCCGACGGCGTTCCGCCGGCTCCAGCGGGCTGCGCTCGTGGTCCTCGTCCTGGGCGAGATCCCGGCCTGCCTGGGATTGGCGCTGTTCCTTATCGCCGGCGAAAACGTCGATTTCTACGCCCTTCTGTTCGCCTCGCTCGTCCTGACATTTATCAATTTTCCCCGTCGGGCCGCGTGGGAGGACGTCCTGAAGGGATGTTCGATCTGTCAGGGAAGGGCCAAGTGACGGGCCGGACCCGCAGGCTCATTCTGGCGTTGGCCGCGGCCGCCGCAACGGTCCTGCCCCTGGCCGCGACCGCCGGCCAAACCGTCCCTCCGCCGGCGCCCGGGACGCCCGGCCTGAGCTACGAGATCTGGGTCGAGCTCGATGCCGCGGCCAAGATGCTCCTCGGCAAGGAGGAAATCGTCTGGACCAACCCGACCAAGGACACGGTCCCCGATATGCTCCTCCACCTCTACTGGAACGCGTTCAAGAACGTGAACAGCGTCTTTCTGCGGGAGGCCGAGGCCGAGAGCGAATCTCAAGGCCGGGCCGTTCCCGAGGACGGGGAGTGGGGCTGGATCGACGTCACGGACATCCGCCTGGCCGACGGCACGGACCTCAGGCCCACCTTCGAATATGTCCTGCCCGACGGCCCCGAGACCGCCGGCGACCAGACGGTGGCCAGGGTCCGCCTGCCCGCGGCCGTCCGGCCGGGAGAGAGCGTCCATCTGCGGGTCGAGTTCCGCGGCAAGATCCCGCGGACCGTGGCCCGGGCCGGTTATTATCGGGACTCGTTCTTCATCGGCCAGTGGTACCCCAAGCCCGGCGTCTACGAGGAGGGCAAGGGTTGGAACTGCCACGCCTATCATCAGAACTCAGAGTTCTTCGCCGATTTCGCCGACTTCGCCGTCCACATCACGCGGCCCCGGAGCTTCGTGGTCGGGGCCACGGGCAAGCCGACCGACAGCCATGCCGACGAATCGGCCGGCACGACGACCACGACCTTCCGCCAACCGATGGTCCATGACTTCGCCTGGACGGCCGATCCCCGATACCTGAAGATCGAAAGGGACTTCGTGGCCTCGCGGGAGGTCACCCCCCGGGAATACGAAGAGACGGCCCAGCGGCTGAACCTGCCTCTCGAAGCGGTCCGGCTGCCCGACGTCAAGATGACACTGCTCATCGAGCCCGAGCACAAGGGCCAGATCGAACGGCATTTCAAGGCCCTCCGGGCGGCCATCAAGTACTACGGCCTCTGGTACGGGCCCTACCCTTACGAGACCGTGACGATGGTCGACCCGCCCTTCCGGACCGACAGCGGCGGTATGGAGTATCCCACGCTGTTCACCGCCGGGACGAGCGTCCTGACCAGCCGGAGCGAGCTCGACCCCGAGGGGGTCATCGTCCACGAGTTCGGCCATGGCTACTGGTACGGGCTCACGGCCAACAACGAGTTCGAGGCGGCCTGGCTCGACGAGGGCTTCAACACCTACTCGACGGGCCGCGTCCTGGCCCAGGCCTATGGGCCGGGCACGATCCCGTTTCGCTTCAAGGGCCTGCCGCTCGCCTGGTTCCTGAACGTTCCCATGGTGTTCGACTTCGAGACCAATCGGGTCTCGGCCATCCAGACCGTCCGGTTCGACCCGGTCACGTCCTGGTCCTGGAAGTTCTACAGCCGGGAGAGCTATGGCGCCAACGTCTACGCCCGCGCGGCGACGCTCCTGGGCACCCTCGAGGGCCTGCTGGGCGAGCCGACCTGGGACAGGATCATGCGCACCTATGCCATGCGCTTCCGCTTCCGCCACCCGACCGAAGCGGACTTCATCGGCGTCGTCGATGAGATCTCCGGCCGGGACATGACCTGGTTCTTCAACGAGCTCGTCGATGGGACCAAGCCATTCGATTACGGCGTCGCGGATCTCTCCTCGGTGGAGGTCCCGATCTACGGCCGCGGCGTATTCGACTCCGAAGGCGGCCGCGTCGAGTGGACCTCTGAGAAGGTCCGGGAGGCCGAAACGGCCGCCCTCAAACCCAAGACCGAGGGCGGACCCCCGGCTCCGGCCCCCAACTACCGGACCACGTTCGTCCTCAGACGGTACGGGGACGCCAAGATCGGCGGAGACGCCCGGGTCCAAGCCGTCGTCCGGTTCGATGACGGCACGACCGAGACGCGGACCTGGGACGGGCAGGCCCGTTGGACGCGGGTCGAGATCGTCAAGCCCGTTCGGGCCTCGAGCGTCCAGATCGATCCCCAGGGGATCTGGCTCATCGACGAGAACATGGCCAACAACAGCCTGGGCACGGACGGCCTGCGTCGCAACGTCTCCAAACTGATGACCCAGCTCCTGTTCACGGTCCAGCTTGTCTTGCATTTCCTGGGATCGTGGAGCTGAGGAGGGACCCATGGGCGCCTTCAAAGCCATCGCTAACGGGACCGGGACGACCGTGCGCAAAGCCCGGGTCCTGGTCATTCTCTATATCGTCAACCTCGCTTTCGCCCTCGTCGTGGCCTTGCCGATCCTGGCCCTTGTTCAGAGGGAGCTCGGGCACTCACTCTTGGGGGTCAGCATCAGGCCCTTTGACTACCAGTGGATCGGGGAGGCCATGTTCAGGCACGGAGAGTCCCTGGCAGCGATCGAGGCCGGGATCCTCGGGGCCGGACTGGCCTATCTCATTCTCCAGGTCTTCCTCTACGGGGGCATCGTCGGCCGGATCCTGGACCGGGAAGGGACGGCGGGACTGGGCGCCTTCGCGGGCGACAGCGGGCGGTATTTCGGCCGGTTCGTCCGGATCTTCCTGATCTCCGTCGTTTTCGTGGTCCTGACCCTGGGCCTGGTCATGAAGCTCATGACGGCCGTGTTCGAGCCCCTCTCGAAGGCCGCGATCACGGAATGGGTGCCGCTCATCCTCTCGAACCTCCATTTCCTTATTGCCCTGTTGCTGCTCTCGATCGTCCACATGATCATCGACTACACCCGCATCGCGGTGGTCGCCGACCAGGAGCGCCGGGTCCTCAAGGCCCTGCGGCACGCCCTGACCTTCCTGAAGACCCGGTTCTTCCGGGCCTGGTCCATCTATCTGCTCATCGTCGCGGCCACCGTGGCCGGCAGCGTCGTGTTCTACGTCGTCCTCGGCCGCCTGTCCGCCCCGACCGTGGTCATGGTCGTCGCGGCCCTGATCTGGATGCAGGCCTATATCGTCTTCCGGATCTGGATCCGGACGCTCTTCGTCGCGGCCCAGGCCGAATATTATCGATCCCATCCGTACTGAAATGGGAGGCACCATGAAGCTCGCGTTCCTCGGGGCGGCCCGGCAGGTGACGGGCTCGTCCTACTATTTCGAGGTCGACGGCCTGCGCGGCCTGGTCGACTGCGGCCTTTACCAGGAGCGACCGTTCCTGGCCCGGAATTGGGACCCCTTCCCGGTCCGGCCCGACGATCTCGACTTTCTCCTGCTCACCCACGCCCACCTGGACCACAGCGGCCTCATCCCGCGGCTCGTCCGCGACGGCTTTGGCGGGACGATCCTGACCACGTCCGCGACGGCGGACCTCATGGCCATCGCCCTGATGGATGCCGCCAACCTCCAGGAAGAGGACGCGGCCTTCAAGCTCAAGCGCCACCGGCGGGAGGGCCGGACGGTCGACCACCCGATCGTGCCGCTCTACACGACCGAGGACGTCCAAGCCGCCATGCCCCTGGTCGAAGACACCGCCTACGGCGAGCCGATCCGGCTCAACGATGCCGTCTCGGCCACGTTCCATGACGCCGGCCACATCCTCGGCTCGGCCATGATCGAGCTTTCGGTCAAGACCGGCGGCGGGGTCCGGACCTTGATCTTCTCGGGCGATATCGGCCAATGGGACATGCCCTTCGTCCGCGACCCGACGCTGTTCGACCGGGCCGACTACGTGGTCATGGAATCAACCTATGGCGACCGGGACCATGAGGATCCCGGCCGCATCGACGACCTCCTCGGCCAGATCATCCGCCAAACGGCCGCGGCCGGCGGGAACGTCGTCATTCCGACCTTCGCCATCGAGCGGGCCCAGGACCTGATGTTCCATCTCAGCCGCCTGGTCTACGACAAGGCCATCCCGCAGATCCCGGTCTATCTCGACAGCCCCATGGCCCGGGAGGTGACCCAGGCCTTCGAGCGCCATGACGAGTTCCTCGATGAGGAGGCCAGGCGACTCTTCACTTCGGGCCGCGACCCCTTCCGCTTTCCGGGCCTGACCATCGTGCGGACGCCGGACGAATCCAAGGCCATCAATGCGGCCCGCGGCCCGGCCGTCATCATGGCCGGCTCGGGCATGATCACCGGCGGCCGCATCAAGCACCATGTCGCCCTGAACATCGGCCGGCCGGAATCGACGATCCTGTTCGTCGGCTACCAGGCCCGCGAAACCCTGGGCCGGCTGATCCTCGAAGGGGCCAAGGAGGTCCGTATCCTGGGCCAGACCTTCCCGGTCAGGGCCCGGGTGGCCAAGATCAACGGCTTCTCGGCCCATGCGGACCGCAAAGCGCTGGATCGCTGGCTCGACGGCTTCAAAACGCCGCCCCGGCGGCTGTTCGTGACCCACGGCGACGCCGACGTGGCCGCAAAAACGGCCGAACGGGTCCGCCAACAAAGGCGCTGGACGGTGGAGCTGCCCGATTATCGAGAGGTCTGGGACCTCGACTAGGCCGGCCGCCCGGGAGGCCCTAGAATGCCGTGGAGGGCTTGATCTCGACCCCCGAGCCGCGGCCGTAGGCGGCCATGATGCCGTCGAGGTCCTTACGGATCCCCGAGGGCAGGGCCGGGGCCGCGTAGGCCTTCAGCCGTCTGGCGACGTCGGCATGGGCCTTGTCCACGATCGAGGTCCGGCCCGCCGCCACCCAGGCCTCATAGGGGTCCCGGTCGACCAGCCCCGCGGGGATGTGCTCGGTCCGGTACCAGCGCCGGGTATGCGGATGGGTCAGGAAGGACATCCCGGGGACGAAGCCCTCGAAGGCTCCCAGGGCTATGGGTTCGTCTCTCTGAGCGATGCCCTCGAGCAGTCGATAGGCCATGGCGCAGATGCCGTCGTCGATGACCAGCTTCTCCAGGCTCTGGGTGCTCTCGAAATCGAGCATGCCCGGTCCGGACACGACGTTGACGCCCGCCAAGGCCGCGATCACCGCGCCCAGGGCCGTCTCGAAGCCGGCCTGGGGGTCGTTGACCTTGGCGTCGCTCAGGGCCATGTAGGCATGGGTCGGCAGCTTCAGGTGCTTGCCGATCTGGGCGTAGGCGGCATCGATCATCATGGTCTCCATGGCGCCCATGGGGGTCGTGCCCTTCCGCATGTCGAAGCTCGAGGGCGACCCGCCAAAAATGACCGGGGCCCCGGGCGCGGCCAGCTGGCAGATGACCAGGCCGGACAGGTTCTCGGCCACGTGCTGGACCAGCGTCCCGGCGATCGTCGTCAGCGAGGTCGCGCCGGTCATGCCCATGCGAGATGAGCTCGGAGGGGAGGCCGGCCCGGGCCGCGTCGATCAGGCTCTGCGTCGGTCAGGTTGCTCCACTTGAGGGGAGGGGAGGGGCAGGCGTCGAAAATGGCCAGGGGCTTGTCCCTCAGCCCGCGCTCGCCGCCCCGGACCGCGGCCAGCATGTCTTTCATGGGCCGGAAGCCTTCCACCCGGAACGTCCCGGTCACAAAGGGCTTTTCGGACAGGCAGAGCCCCGCATAGAGCCGGAACGCGTCGGCGACCGGCGAAGGGACGTCCGCGGCGATCAGGCCCGTGCTCTGGAAGTGGAGATGCTCGAGCGTCTCGACGAGCTTGGTGAACTCGACGAGATCGGCCGTCGTGGCCTTGCGCTCCGATTGCGTCTCGTGGTCGAGGAGGGCCACGGCCGCGGAGCCGGGGTCGAAATGGACCTCGTCGCCGCCCACGGCGAAGGCCCGGCCCCCGGACCGGTCGTAGAGAGTGATGACCGCTGGCGTCGTCGCGAGGGCGGCCTCGACGATCTTGCGGCCGATGCGGACCTGGCCGGTGGCGCGGTCGACCGCCGCTCCGGCGCCGTGGAGAAGGGCCAGAGCTTCCGAGTTCTCGACCGAGACGCCGTGGCGCTCGAGCAGGGTCAGTCCTTCGTCGACGATCCGCTCGACCAGCGCCTGGGACAGGAGCTCCAGCTTCGGCTTCCGTGTTTCGATCATTTGCGCACCCCTTAGCCTGATGGCTCAGGCCCGCCCGACCAGGGCCTTGGCCAGCTTGACGGCCGCCACGGCGTTCTCGGCGTAGCCGTCCGCGCCGATCTCCTCGGCCCATTTCCGGGTGGCCGGCGCGCCGCCGACCAGAACCTTGTACTTGTCCCGGAGGCCCTTGTCGCGGAGCAGTCCGATGAGGCGGCGCTGGTTCATCATCGTCGTCGTCAGCAGGGCCGAAAGGCAGATCAAGGCGGCCCCGACCTCCTCGGCCTTGTCGATGAAACGCTCCATCTTGACGTCCGCCCCGAGATCGAAGACCTCGAAGCCGCCGGCCTGAAGCATCGAGGCGACCAGGTTCTTGCCGATATCGTGGATATCGCCCTCGACCGTGCCGATGACGACCTTGCCGCCCATCACCGCGCCGGACCCCTGCCGGTTCAGGGCCGGCTCGAGGACGGCCATGGCCGCTTTCATGGCCTCGGCGCTGGAGATGAGCTCGGGCAGGAAATATTCCCCCTGCTCCCAGAGCTCGCCGACCTTCTGGATGCCGGGAAGATAGCCTTGCTCAACGACCTCGATGAGGTCGAATCCCGACCGCAGCGCGTCTTCGGCCAGGCGCCGGGCCTCGTCCCGGTCGCCGGCGACGATGGCGGCGCTCATGCGGGCATAGATCTCGGTTTTAGTCATGCCTTCACCTCCTGCCGGATGGTCCGGGCCATGGCCCGGATATAGTCTGGCGTCGTGCCGCAGCAACCGCCGATGAACGCGGCCCCGGCCTGGACGATCTCGGGAACGGACCGGACATAGTCCTCGATCGACTGGGCATAGCGGAGCCCGCCATCGGGGGTGACTTCCGGCTGGCCCGCGTTGGCTTGGGCGATGAGGGGCAGGGCCGTCGCCGGCCGCATGGCCCGGATGCAGCCCGCCATCTCGGCCGTCGTCAGAGTGCAGTTGGCCCCCACGGCGGCGGCCCCGGCCTTCTCGAGCTCGGCCACGGCCCGCGGCGCCGGGTTCCCCATGATCGTGAAGTAGCCGCGCGGGAAGGCGTTGAAGGTCATGGTCACGAAGACGGGCCGGTCCGAGGCGGCGCGCGCGCCGCGCACGGCGGCCAGGGCCTCGCGCAGGTCGTACTGGGTCTCGATGATAAAGACGTCCACGCCGCCCTCGGCCAGCCCGCGGGCCTGCTCGGCAAAGGAGGCGATGAGGTCCTCCTCGGTCGCCGGCCCCTGGGGCTTGAGGAACTTGCCCGTGGGGCCCATGCTGCCAGCCACGAAGCGCCCGGCGGAGGCGGCCTCCCGGGCCAGCCGGGCCGCGGCCCGGTTGAGCTCGAAGGCCCGGGCCGCCAGGCCGTGGGCGGCAAGCTTGATCGGCGTCGCTCCGAAGCTGTTGGTCGAGACGACGTCCGAGCCGGCCGCAAAATAGGCGGCGTGGACCTCGCGGACGGCCTCGGGCCGCTCGACGTTCCAGAGCTCGGGCGGCACCCCGAGACCGAGGCCCCGGGCCATGAGCTCGGTGCCCATCGCGCCGTCGAAAAGGACCGTCCGGGTCCGGGCCAGATCGAGAAGCGAAGCCCTCATGCCGCCCCCTTGGGATAGCGCTCGAAGGCCAGGGCCCGAACGAACTCGTCCTGGAAGTCCGGGCGGGTGGCCAGCGATATGTGGGCGATCCTGGCTGCCAAGGTCTCGGCGGCCGCACGGGCCGGCCGGGAGATGAGGAGGAGCCGGGCCCCGGCGAGCGAGGCGTTGCCGACGAAGGCGGTCTTCCCGGCGGGGACGTCGGGCAGGAGACCGAGGGCCACGGCATGGCCGATATCGAGGGAGCTGCCGAAGGCGCCGGCCACGAGGACCCGGTCGAGATCGGCGACCTCGATCCGGAACTCGCGGAGCATCAGCTGGATACCGCTCCGGACCGCGGCCACGGCCAACTGGATGTCGCGGACGTCCTGCTGCGTCAGAGCCAGCCGCTCAGTCAGCCGGAGGCGCTTTTCCAGCCCCGTGATCCGCCCGTCGGGGCCGAGGAGGCCGCGCTCCAGGGCCTCGGCCAGGATGTCGATGAGGCCGGAGCCGCAGACGCCCTGGGGCGGCAGGTCGTCGATCGTCCGGCACTTGAGGCCGGCGTCCCATTCGGCCCGGTAGATGGCGCCTGGCAGGGCCAGCATGCCGCAGCTGATGTTCATGCCTTCAAAAGCCGGTCCGGCGGCTGTGGAGGTGGCCACAAACTCGTTGCCCTTCTTGAGGACGATCTCGCCGTTGGTGCCGAGATCGATGAACAGGCCCGTCCCTGCCTCGGATGCGAACTCGGAGGCCACCAGCCCGGCGGTGATGTCCCCGCCGACGAAGCTCTTGATGTTGGGCGAAATGTAGACCCGGGCCTGCGGATGGAGGGCCAGGCCGATCTCGGACGCGGCGAGCGGCGGCAGCGCGGAGAAGACCCCGTGGAAGGGCGCCAGGGCCAGCGAATCCACGGCCACGCCGAGGAAGATGTGGTTCATGGCCGCGTTGCCGGCCACGACGGCGTCATAGATGCGGTGACGGGGCGCGCCGCTGCGGCGGCACATGGTCCCGACCAGGTCGTTGACGAGCTGGACCGCGGCGGTCTTGAGCCGGCGGAGATTGTCCGGGTTCTCGAAAGCGAAGGTGATGCGGGAGACGACGTCGGCGCCGTACGAGCTTTGGGCGTTGACCGCCGCTTCGCGGCCGACGATGCGGCCGGTCCGCAGGTCGACGAGCTCGGTGACGACCGCGGTCGTTCCCAGATCGACGGCCAATCCGAAGATCTCGGGCCCGGCCCCCTCGAGCTCGATGTCCAGGACTTCGCGGTCGTCATAGAGGACGGCCGCGAGCGGACGAGAGGGACCGATCGCGGCCGCGCCCAGCTTGGACAGGGCGGGAAGCGTCAGGACCAGATCGGGCGACTTGAGATAGGCCCGGACGGAATCCGCGGCGGCGGTCGGCGAGAAGAGCGACGGCCGGGGCAGGATGAGCGAGAGTTTCTTCACGGCCGGGTCGACGAAGGCCGCCGAGGGGAGCCCGCCGGTCTCAAGGACGGGGATCTTCTCCAGGCGGGAGCCGGGCAGCGTCTCCACGGTCACGTCGCTGCGGACGGCATAGAGGCAGGCCAGCCGATGGTCCGGGCCCAAGCCCCGGCCTTCGAGCAGCGAGACCTCGAGCGCGGCCGGAAAGGGGAGGGGCCCGGAGAGGATACGGACGGCGCATTTGCCGCAGACGCCTCGCTGGTGGCAGTAGAGGCTCATCGGGATCCCGGCCCGGGTCAGGACGTCGGCCAGGACCTCCCCGGCCTTGGCCCGGACTTTGAGGCCGTCCGGCAGGATCTCGACGGTGAAGGTCGTCTCCGTCATCGGCGCGTCATGGACCTCCGCGGCCCCATCTTAAACGAAATCCGGCTCAGGGGAAATCCTTTTTTGTCGCCGGGTCCGCGATCCGGCCGGGACGGGACTTCCAGACCATATAGACCGGCACGCCGGCGGCCAAGAGGCCAAGACCGCCGAGCGATGTCCAGGGTTGCGCGGTGATAATGCTCGCAAAGACGGCCAGGGACATGCCGATGAAGACGACCGGCACCACGGGATAGCCCCAAGTCCTGTAAGGACGGGGGCGGTCAGGGGCCTTCCGTCGCAGGACGAACACGGCCAGGCCGGTCGCGGCGAAGAACAGCAACAGGGCGAAGACCATGCGTTCGTAGAGCCATTGGTAGGTCCCCGACAGGCAAAGGACGGCCGACCAGGCGGCCTGACCCCACAGCGCACCGACGGGCACATGGCTCTTCGGGCCGAGCCGGCCCATGAACCGGAAGAAGTGCCCGTCGCGAGCCATGGCGAAGAAGACCCGGGGTCCGAAGAGGAGATTGGCGTTGAGGCAGCCGAAGACCGAGATCATGACCAGCGCCGAAAAGAAGGCCGCCCAGCCGGGCCCGAAGAGGGCCGAGGCCGCGAGCTCGCCGACGCGCACGACGCCCTTGAGCCGCTCGAACGGCAGGGCCAGGAGATAGACCACGTTCACCAGCACATAGGAAGCCGTGACCGCCAACACGCCGAGGGTTAGCCCGCGCGGGATGGTTTTTTCCGGCTTCCGGATCTCTTCGGCCGTGCAGTTCACCGCATACCAGCCGTCATAGGTCCAAAAGACGGCCACTAGGGCCAATCCGAGGGGTTTGAGGAGCCCTAAGAACGAAGGGCCGGCGGGAAAGAGCGGATGGAAGTTGGCGGCCCCAGTTTTTGTCCCGAAGAGGACCCCGAGCGCGACAAGTGCGGCGACCATGCCCAGCCGGATGACGGTCAGGAGGTTCTGCATGAGAGCGCCCGAGCGGATGCCGAACGAATTCAGGCCCGTCAGGAAGATGATCGAGGCGGCGGCCACCAGCTGGCCGGCAGAGAGCGAATAGGAAAGCCCGAGAAGGTCGAGCCTCAAGATGACGTGGCCGGTCGAGAGGATCGGCACGAACGAGCCCAGGAACTCGGCGAAGGCGACGGCCAGGGCCGCCAAGCCGCCGCACATGATGAAGACGAAGAAAGCCCAGCCGAACAGGAACGCGGCCGCCGCGCCGTAAGCTTCCCGGAGATAAACGTATTGGCCGCCGGCCTGAGGGAACATCGCTCCGAGCTCGCCAAAGGAGAGCGCCCCGCATAGGGTGATCAACCCCCCGACCAGCCAGACCGCCAGAAGAAGCCCCGGAGAGGGGAGGCCGCCGGCGATGATCCCCGGCGTCATGTAGATGCCCGAGCCGACGACCGCCCCGATGACGAGGAAGGTGGTATCGACGAGGCCCATCCGGCGGAGAAACCCGGGTCCGGAATCGGGGCGAGACGCGGGCGTAGGCGCGCCGGGGGATTCCATGCGCCCCATTCTATTCGAAAATGGCTGTCCAGAGAACCCATTTTGTCTCGATCGAGAGACGCGGCCTGTTGACGTTATAACTTATTTATTATCAACGCATTACAAAACTATCTATATCTTATTTATTATCTACTGTTTACGGGCATCAGCCTGCTCTCCACGTCAAAAGAAGATCCTCATCGAACAAATGGAGTTCGCCGGCGAATCCGTCCTGGCGACAAAATTAGGCCGGGCCGTGAACACGATCTCATCCAGCCGCCGGTCAAGACGGCAGGGGAGTGGCGGCCGGACTTTGGTTTGCAGATCCCGGAATTCCCCTTTCATTATGGCGGCACTGAGGATTTCCAGCCAAGCATGAGCCAAGGTCCATGAGACCATTCGCGTTTAGTGGAGGTTTCGGCCAACGCTGAACGCGACAACGTGGCTCACGGGCGCGGAAGATAGCTGAGCGGTCTTTTCACCAAGACAACGGATGGGATCTCGGATCTCTCGCCATCGACTTTCGTCCTTGCGGATTATTGGTTGCCCGGGGACCCAAACCAGCCCCAGCGGTGTATCAATTAATCTATAAGTGATTATATTTAAACTAATTGAAGGAATTGTCGGCGTGCCGACATTACCCTCAATACATGGTCAGGGAAGGATTTTTAAGATCGGCCAAATTTTCTCTTTCTTTTGTGTTGCATTTTGTCCGCTCCTAGTCTATAAAAAACTTTGAGGTTGCTCGATGTGGACCGAGAGGGAGAGAGGCACTTGATCATCGCTGTCACGAATCAGAAAGGCGGCGTCGGAAAGACCACGACTTCGATCAACATCGCCGCGGCTATTGCGCTGATGGGGAAGAAGGTCCTGCTCATCGATATGGACCCGCAGGCTCACAGCACCATCTCGACCGTCGCGAATCCCGAAAAGCACGAGAAATCGCTCTTCGATGTGCTCATGAACAAGGGCGAGAAGATCGAAGACATCATCGTCCATTCCACCATTCCCGGGCTCGACTCCGCGATCACCAAGATCTCAATGGCCAAACTCGAGCCTTCATTGAGCGGCGAGTTCGACGCCCATTTCCGGCTCAAGGACGCCCTCGAGCAGGTCCGCGGCCGCTACAACTACATCTTCATTGACACACCGCCTACGCTGGGGCTTATCACCCTGAACGCCCTCGTCGCGGCCAACGGTATCCTCATCCCGATCCAATCCTCCTATCTCTGCTTGGAGGGAACTGACGACCTCCTGGAGACGATCGAGAAGGTCAAGCGCATCGCCAATCCTCATCTCAAGGTCCTGGGAGTGATCATCACTCTCTATGACCGGAGAACGAACCTGGCCCGAGATGTCGTCGACCGCATCCGCAAGGTCTTCGGGAACAAGCTCTTCAAGACCTTCATCTCCAAGAGCGTCAAGCTTGAAGAGAGCCCGGCCTACAAGGAATCGATCTTCACCTACGCCCCCGGGTCCATCGGGGCGGACCAATATCGAAAAGTCGCCGAGGAGCTAATGAGCCGTGCAAAAAGCTAAAAAATCAGGCTTGCCTCAGACTGTGGCCATGAAGCACGACGGCCACTTCGTCGATCTCATCTCGGCCCGGTCTCTGGGCCCGAGGATCCGCATGATCCCCATCGATAAGATCGACCCGAATCCACACCAGGCCCGCTGTGAGCTCGGCAACATCGAGGAGCTCCAGGACTCGATCAGGAGCAAGGGCATCCTCGAGCCGATCCTGGTCCGGGCCAAGGGCAGCCGGTTCGAGATCATCGCCGGCGAACGGCGCTACCAGGCCTCCCGCAACATCGGCCTCAAAGAGCTGCCGTGCATCGACATGGACGTCGAGGACGCGGAGGCCATGGAGATCGCCCTCATCGAGAACCTGCAGCGCAAGGACCTCGACATCTTCGAAGAGGCCGACGGTCTCCAGGCCCTGGCCGATATCCACAGCTACAACCACGAGCAGATCTCGTCCAAGATCGGCAAGGCCCGTTCGACCATTACGGAGATCCTATCGATCGCCCGCATCCCGCAGCGGGCTCGGGATATCATCAACAAAACCGCAGGCTTCAGCCGCTCGACCATCATCGAGATCGCCAAGCTCAGGTCCGAAGACGACATGATCAAGTTCGCCCAGAACATCGCCGATCGGCATCTGACGCGAGAAGACACCCGAGACCTGGCCAAATATCTCAAGGGCAAAACAAAGAAGCTCAGATATTTTGTCTACAATTTCGTTCCCGAAGACACCGATAGGTTCCGGCTGCGTCTAGAGTTCAAGAAACAGACGATCTCCAAGCAGGAGATCATCTCCGTCCTTCAAGAGATCATCGAGCAGATCAAGAAGAAGGAAGAGCCGCCAGCCCTCAAGGGATAGCCTCAAGCCGGCTTTAGAAGTGCCGGCACGCGAGATCCAAGCCCTCTTGCCGACGGCCCCCGGCGCATCTCAATTTTAGTTGACATAATAGATGTTATGCGACCCACTATCGGGGCCGGCCTTATCCGTAACCTTATCAATCGCCTATAGTTCTCCACAATCTGTGGATATCCGCCTGACCAAGTCTTGGGCAACTGTGGAAATCAGCTTCCTTCATGTCGGCAGTCTGGATCTCCCAGTTGCCACCTCTCTGATCCCTGCTCGGGCGGGCCGCAATGGCTTGATCTGGGCTCCCCCGAGCCCTTTTAATAATCGACGTAACTGATCATAGGCATCGGGCGGATAAGCGGCCATAATTCAGCGAACCCAATGACGCCGCCTGATGCCCTCTGCCCCCTCCAGGGCTTGACCGGCGCCCCGTCACGGACTGCGCGTTCCCGGGCGGTCGTTTGACAGGCCCATCCCCCGCTTGTAACTAAAATTTCTGGGACCGGCTCAGATAGATGAGTTAAACCTGTGCAGCGGCCCGAATCGAAGCCGTGCGGCGTTGGTGCCATTCTATCTAACATGTTGATTACACATTAATTAGACAGGCTATCAACGCATATCGCCATTATTATCAGCGACTTGGATATGCGCGCTCCTTCGGGCATTACTTTTTAGTCTTGGGGGCCCCCTAGCTGGGTTCTATCTTGCCCTTGCGGCTTGATCCAGTTATCCGCCGTTTCTGATTATTTCGTTTTGCGCCAAGCCGGCTCTTTGCCGGGCCTACCGTTCCCGGTCCGCAAGCCCGGCGAGTGTCCCTTCCCATGGCATGAATCTTGCAAAAATTCTGAGCAGGTCCGTTTGCGAAAAATGCCAACGGGCCGGGCCCCACCCGTCAAAGGAGATCGATCATGAAAATCGGCATCTTCGGCACGGGCGACGTCGGCAAGACCCTGGGGGCCGCCCTGGTCCGCCGCGGCCATGACGTCATGCTGGGCACCCGGGACGTCCGCAAGAAGATGGAGGAAAAGGCGGCCGCGGACTCCATCAGCTTCCGGGATTGGCAGTCCAAGAATAAGAAGATCCGCCTCGGCGCATTTCCGGAGACGGCCGCCCACGGCGATCTGCTCATGAACGCTACGGCCGGGCATGCCTCGGTCGATGCCCTATCCAAGATAAGGCCCTCCGACCTCAATGACAAGATCCTGATCGATGTCTCGAACGCCCTGGGACCGGGAGGCCAAGGCCAGGTCCGGATGTTCGTCGCCAACACCGACTCCCTGGCCGAAAGGATCCAGCGGGCCCATCCGGGGCTGCGGCTGGTCAAGGCCCTCAACACCGTGACCTCTCACCTCATGGTCAATCCCGCCGGCCTGGCCGGCGGCGACCACGATGTCTTCGTGGCCGGCAACGACCCCGAGTCGCGTGACCGGGTCGGCCGCTTCCTGCGCGAGGAGTTCGGCTGGAAGACGGTCATCGACCTTGGCGACTTGACGGCCGCCCGCGGCCTGGAGATGATGATCATGGTCTGGGTCAAGCTCTGGGAGGCCCTCGGAACGGCCGATTTCAATTTCAAGATCGTCCGCTGAAACGTTAAGGAGGAGGCGCCCGCCAATGGCCAAGAAGACCCCTCATCCCAAGGCACCCGTCGCTCGCCGGTCCGCCGAAGAAGAATCAGAAACCGGGGCCCGGCCGTCCTGGCGGGGCATGATCAGCTTCGGCCTGGTCAACGTCCCGGTCAACCTTTACACCGCCGTCAAGCCCGAGATCCACGCCATGAACTACCTGCGCAAGGACGACCTCTGCCCCATCTCCTACCGGAAGGTCTGCCGGGCGACCGGCGAGGAGGTCCCCTTCAAGGACATCGTCAAGGGCTACGAATACCGGGATGGCGATTTCGTCGTCCTCGACGACACGGACTTCCAAAAGGCCGACGTCAAACGGACCTCGGCCATCGAGGTGGCCGCGTTCGTGGACGAGTCCGAAGTCGACCCCAAGTATGTCGAAAAGCCGTACTACCTCGAGCCCCAGAACAAGGCCCATACGGCCTACGCCTTGTTCCGCGACGCTATGGCCAAGTCAGGCAAGGTCGGCATCGGCCTGTTCGTGCTGCGGGACCGGGAGCATCTGGTCATGCTCAAGCCCGCGGGCCGGGCCATCATGCTCATCCAGCTCCGCTTCGCGGCCACGATCCGGGACGCCAGCGCGCTCGACCTGCCCGGCCGGATCGACGTCCCCAAGAACCAGATGGAGCTGGCCCTGGAGCTGGTCAAGAAGTTCGGCGGCTCCTTCAAGCCCGAGATCTTCAAGGACACCTACGCGGCCAGCCTGCAGGCCATCATCGCGGCCAAGGCCAAGGGAAAAGCCGTTCATGTCCGCAAGGAGGAGGCGCCGCGCGAAACCGAGGTCGAGGACATCATGTCCAAGC
Organism: Candidatus Aminicenantota bacterium; assembly: GCA_963807525.1. Classification (GTDB taxonomy): domain Bacteria; phylum Acidobacteriota; class Aminicenantia; order Aminicenantales; family Saccharicenantaceae; genus RBG-16-66-30. The sequence goes on from CAWECI010000030.1 coordinate 135,926, forward strand.
TCAAGGAGAGCCTGGCCGCGACCGTCCATTGATCCGCCGGCGACGCCATGCCGCTTCGCGAATATCGTAAGAAACGGACGTTCACCCGAACGCCCGAGCCCAGACCGGCCAAGTCCACCCCGGACCGGGGGTTCAAAGAAGGCCAAGGCCGCCGGTCTCCAGTTCGTGGTTCACAAGCACCAAGCTACGCACCTCCATTACGACCTGCGCCTCGAGCACGCCGGCGTCCTGAAGAGCTGGGCCGTGCCCAAGGGCCCGTCCATGGATCCCAATGACAAGCGCTTGGCCATCATGGTCGAGGACCACCCCCTGTCTTACAAGGACTTCGCGGGCCGGATCCCGGAGGGCGAATACGGGGCGGGCCTGGTCGAGATCTGGGACCACGGCACCTACGACGTCGGCGAGGGTCTCGACCGCAAGGGTCAGGAAAAGTCGATCGAGGCGGCCCTGGCCAAGGGCCATCTCGATCTCCGCTTCAATGGCAAGAAGCTCCGGGGCCTGTTCACGCTGGTTCACATCAAGCCGCGCTTCGGCGGCAAGGACAACCAATGGCTCTTGATGAAGCGGCACGAGCCGCAGGCCGGACCTGTCCGGTCCGGGCCAAAGGCCGACCCGCCGACCCGCCGGTCCGTTTCTCTCAAGGACCTGGACCTTAAGGGCGCCGCCAGGGGCCCGTTCCCCGGCGATGTCGAGCCCATGCTGGCGACCCTCGTCGATGAGCCGTTCGACCGGGAGGGCTGGTCGTTCGAGGTCAAGTGGGACGGTTTCCGCTCGATCGCCGAGATCAAGGGCGGGAAGGTCCGGCTGCTGTCTCGCAACGGCAAGCTCCAGAACGCCCGCTTTCCGACCGTGGCCGAAGCCGTGTCGGGCCTTCCGGTCGACGCGGTCCTCGACGGCGAGATCGTGTCGGTCGACGAGAAAGGCCGGCCGGATTTCCAGGCTCTTCAGAACTCGATACGCACCGGAGAGGGCCGCATTCTCTATTATGTCTTTGACATCCTCCAGGCCGACGGCTATGACCTGAGGCCGCTGCCCTTGAAGCGGCGGCAGCAGATCCTCGCCAAGGTCCTGCCCGCCTCCGATGTCGTACGCCTGAGCGAGCCGATCGAAACGAAGGGCAAGGCTTTTTTTCGGGCCGCCGATACGAACGGCCTCGAAGGCATCATGGCTAAGGACCTGGCCAGCCCCTATCGGCCCGGCGAGCGGACCCGCGAGTGGCTCAAGATCAAGACCCAAAGGCGCCAGGAGGCTGTCATCTGCGGCTTCACCCAGCCCCGGGCCTCCCGCAAGCACTTCGGGGCCCTGATCCTGGGCGCCTACAGGAACGGACAGTTGACCTACGTCGGCCATGTCGGCACGGGCTTCACGGAGCGCATACTGATAGGACCTCTATGCCCAGCTCACGCCGCTCGTCACGGCCAAGTCGCCGTTCGCCGTGGAGCCTCACACCAACATGCCCGTGACTTGGATCAAGCCCCGGCTCGTCTGTGAGATCAAGTTCAGCGAGTGGACCTCGGACGGGCTCATGCGCCAGCCGGTCTTTCTCGGCCTCCGGGAAGACAAGAGCGCCGGCGAGGTCGTGCGGGAGCAGGCCGCGGCCGGAGCGTCGGCGCTCGATCCGCCCAAGATCAGGACCAAGGCCGAGCTGACCCACCTCGACAAGGTCTTCTGGCCCGGCGAGGGATACACCAAGGGTGATGTCGTCGAATATTACGCCAAGATGGCCGACCGCCTCCTCCCCTACCTCAAGGACCGGCCGCAGGCCCTCAACCGCCACCCCGACGGCATCACCGGAGAAAGCTTCTTCCAGAAGAACATCACTCCGGAGCCGCCGCCGTGGGTCAAGACGGTCACGGTCCGCTCCGAGGACGTTGGCAAGGACATCCGCTACCTGGTTTGCCAGAACCGCGACACGCTGATCTACGAGGCCAACTTGGGAGCGATCGAGCTCAACGTCTGGAGCTCATCGCTTCCCCACCTCGACGCACCGGACTACATCGTCCTCGATTTCGATCCCCTCGAGACGTCGTTTCCGAGCGTCGTCGAAGCGGTCCTGGCGGCCAAGAAGGTCCTCGACGAGCTCAAGATCCCGGCCTTCTGCAAGACCTCCGGGGCCACGGGCCTGCATGTCTTTGTCCCGCTCGCCCCCCGCTTCAGCTATGATCAGGCCCAGCAACTGGCCCATCTCGTGCTCCTTTATGTCAACCGGCGACATCCGGACCTGACCAGCCTGGAGCGCAACCCCGCCAAGCGCAAGGGCCGGGTTTATCTGGACTATCTCCAGAACCGCAAGGGCGCGACAATGGCCGCGGCCTATTCCCTCCGGCCGCGCGAGGGGGCGCCCGTCTCGATGCCGCTCGAGTGGAAGGCCGTTAGGCCCAAGCTCGAGCCTCTGGACTACAACATCCGCACGGTCCCCGGGATCGTCGCCAAGAAGGGCGATGCTTGGAGGGACCTATTCCAGGACCGCCTGGACCTCAACGCCGCTCTGGCCAGGTTTGAAAAATGGCAAAAGGCGCGCCCGTCCAAGTAACGCCGGCCTCTCCCCCGTCCAAGACAAGGGGGGCGCCCCGGCCCACTCTCGACTATAAAAAACTGGCCCTCATTCACATCGTCAAAAAGGAACTCAGCCTCAGCGACAAGGACTACCGCTGCCTGCTCCGAAGGGCGGCCGCGGTCGAGACCGCCAAGGACCTGGACGAGGCCGGGTTCCGGACGCTGATGCGTTTCTTCGTCCGCAGCGATTACTACCGGGCTAATTCTTTCGGTATGACGCTGAAACAGAAGATGTTCATCAAGTCGCTCGTGAGCCAGCTCGGCTGGGAGCCCGAGCATCTGACGAACTTCATCCACAAATACTACCAGCGGCCGGACCTCGACCACCTGAACCGCAAAGAGGCCTCGAAGCTGATCGAATCGCTGAAGGCGATCCGCGGTCACGGCGCCGCGGCCTGAAGCCCGGGTGACGTTCCCCCCTTCCCCAAACATCTTTGGGCAAGAGCGGGTCCGGGCCGGCCTTCAGCGGCGGGGCGCCAGAAGCCTTTTCTCGGTCTCGCCTCGCGGCAGCGTCAGAACATCGGCTCCTTCGCCATAGAAGATCGTCTCCTCATCGCGACGAAGGCCCTCGATCACGGTCGGGACATACTCGGCCACGCTGATGCCCCGGAACTTCATCCGGGCCCGGTCGCGGCCCGCCCGGTTGAGCCCGGTATCGACCATCGGCGGCACGACCTCGACGACCCGGACCGGGGTCCCCTCGAGCTGCCGGCGGAGGGCCAGGGTATAGGTGTGGAGGGCGGCTTTCGTGGCGTTGTAGATCGCCGTCGCCGGCATAGGCATGAAGGCCAATCCCGAGCCCACGTTGATGATGGCTGACTCCGGCCGGCCCAAAAGATGCGGAAGGAAAAGCCGGACGAGATCGATCGGGGCGCGGAGGTTGATTTCGATCTCGTCGCCGCAGTCCGTCGGACAGGCACCGAGCTTTAGATCGACGTAGTATTGGATGCCCGCGTTGTTAACGAGGATATCTAGCTCGGGGAAGCGCCTCAGCACCTCTTCGGCCAGCGCCCGCCGCCCGGCCGCGGCCCCCACGTCGCAGGGGATCGCTACGACTCCCGGGAAAGCCCGTTCGGCATTCTTCAGCTTCCCGGCATCGCGGCCGCAGATGATCACGCGGCTGACTTCCCGGTTGAGGACCTCGGCCAGGCCCAATCCGATCCCACTCGATCCTCCCGTGATTAAGACGGTCCGTCCGGTGAGCCGCATCGATCTACTCCCCGTGTCCCGTGGCCGCGTGGCCGACCGTCAGCCCGAACAGGGGCCGCTCCGTGTCTGGCAGGCCCAATTTCGAGGCGAAACCCCGGCGGTCGCAGTTGTGGAACCAGGCCGCGAGCCCGAGCGCCGCGGCCATGAGAGAGGCGTTGCCCGCCATGAGCCCGGCGGCGGCAAAATAGTAGGACTTCTGGATCTCGGGGTCCTTGAGACCGGGTTCCATGAATCCGGCGGTGGCGTACTTAGTGACGTCGGCCGTGAAGATCAGGCGGACAGGAGCGTCGGCGCCGGTGCCCTGGCCGCGGCTGATGGCCAGGGCGCGCAGGTCCTCGGCCGCCACAAGGTCCAGACGATGGGCGGCCGGCTCGTAAAGATAAAGGCCCTGGGGCATGGCGGCGTAGAGGCGGATCTCCTGGGCGTTGCTGGCCGTGGCGGCGGTGCGGCCGACCCCGCCAAAGGGTCCGCTCTTCGGACGGTTGACCCCGGCGGCGGCCCAGAGGATCTCGGCCAGCGCCCTCGCTGTGAGCGGCCGCGGGGAGATCTCGCGCACGGTCTTTCTGCGCCAGAGGACCGCGAGAACGGAGCGGCCGCCGTCGCGCCGGGGCGTCGGGAGGGTGATGATTGGTTGCCCCGGCCGCGGTGAAGGAGGGAACTCGGACCGTGAGGATTTCATGCGGCAGCACTTGAAGGATATCCCGGCCTCGGGGGGTAGTCAAGAGCTCGCGGGCAATTCGTGCTCTCCGCTCTCCTCCGCCAGCGTGAGGACGACCTATCCCCCGGGCCGGCCGCTTGCCCCGCTTTCGGGAGGCTGGCCGGGAGAAGCGGGCGACGCTCGAACTCGGGTTTCTCTTCTGAGCGCCCTCGGGAGGAAGTGGACGGATTTGATAGGGGCCCGCCGACCTGCTATCGTGGAAGTTGGCGGCGCCCCATCGCGCCTCCGGGGAAAGGAATGTGATGAAAACGAAGATCTGGGGCGCTCTGGTCTTGGCCATCGTTCTTTGGAACGCGAATTGCCTGACCTTCAATAACCCCGAGGAGGGGGCCCTGGCCGGGGCGGCCGGCGGGGCCATCATCGGCAGCATGGTCGGCAACTCTCCCGGCGACACGCTCCTCGGCGCGATCATCGGGGCGGCCATCGGTGGAGCGGCCGGGGCCTACATCCAACATTACATGGACCGCGAGGCCGTCGATATGCGGGCCGAAGTGGAAGGCGCGGGCGTCGATCGGGTCGGCGAGGGCATCCGGGTCTGGTTCGATATCGGCCTGCTTTTCGACGCGGGCGGGTTCGAGCTCCGGGTCTCCGGAGAGCAGGCTCTCCTCGACCTGGCCGTGGTCCTTAACCGGTATCCCGACACCTATGTCTACATCCGGGGCGATCCCGACGACTGGGGCAGGCATGACGAGGCCCTGGGTCTCTCGGAGCGGAGGGCCCGCGCTCTCGGGAATTACCTGGCCCGCCATGACGTGCGGCCCGAGCGTTTCGTCTACAGGGATTACGGCCCGACCTACCGCCCGATTGCCCGCCCCGCGGGGGGCCGTATGGACATCGGCATCGCAGCCGACGACAACCTCAAAAGGACCGCCCGGGAACACCGCTGACCGTCTCTTCCGGGATCGCCCGCTTCTTATTTCCCAATTCCGGGGGGCGGGTTGGCCGCGACGGAGACGGAGAGCCGGCACCGATCGACCGGCCGCCCGGCCATGTCCCGATCGTTCAGTTCTTTGTGATATCGACCAGATAGAACGTCCAGGGGGTCTTTTCCATGCCGACCTCCTGAAAACAGTTGATGCCTATCGCCCTCTCCTCATCCGGGGTGCCGGCCGCCTCCGAACTCAGGGAATAGACCAAGACGACGTGCTGAGGGCCCGCCGCGGCCCGGAAATGTTGGATCTGCCGGACACTGTGCCCGAGGAGGGACTGGCAGATCACCATAGCATCGGGCGGGGTCGCGGGGAATTCGACCAGGAAATCGAGGGTGTACGTCCCCGGCTCCCTGAGAACGACCTTGGGGGCGCCGAGGTTCCCGGTGAAGAAGTCCCTGGCGCCAGACTCGAATTCGGCATGGTCCGGAAAAACAAAAGTGGGCCAGGATAGATACAGATAGCCTTTGCCCGTGAGATGGCTCTGGCCGGGCGTGAAATGGGCGTAGCCATTCGTGGCCAGGGGGCCGATCCCGGCACCCTGGAGGGCTTCGCTCAGCCTGCCGATGGGAAGGCCGCTCAATGGCCGGTTCGGCGATGAGCCGGGCATCATCATCCGGGGCAGCATGACCTGGCCGGGCTCTCTCTTAGGCGGCTTCTTGTCGCCGGCGACATCCCTCAGGTCGATGACGGTGATGGCCGCCGTCGCTCGCAGCTTGTCCCGGGGGGCGACCTGGACCCGCCTGGGCGCCTGAGCGCCAAGCAACGGGAGGATGACGGCGAAGGCAAGGATAATGATCCCGATGCGTCTAATCATTTTGGGCCTCCTTGGGAGCGCAGCCATCTTGCAGTCATTCGGACTGTACTTCGAAAAGTCCAGCGATGCAATCCTCGAGCCGCTCGAGCTCGGCCCGTTCATTGAGACAGCTCGCTTGTTCAAACAACGTGCCGGAAGCTCGTCAGAGGCGACGCTGAGACCAATCCCCTCGGGTTGTCAACGAACGATGACTTTGACGACAGCGATCAGCCCGCCAGCGCGAAATCCACCGCGGCCGCGGCGTGGAGGGCCGTCGTGTCGAAGACGGGCACAGGGCTGTCCTTGGCCTTGACGAGCATGGGGATCTCGGTGCATCCCAGGATGACGCCCTGGGCGCCGCGCCGGACCAGATCTTCGATGATCTTGACATAGGCGGCGCGGGATTCGTCCCGGAGCGTCCCGTACGTCAGCTCCTTGTAGATGACGTCATGAACGAGGGTCCTCCCTGGCTCTTCGGGGATGAGGACCTTCAGGCCGTGTTCCTTCTCGAGCCGGCCCCGGTAGAAATCCATCTCCATCGTATAACGCGTGCCGAGCAGGCCGACGGTGCCCAAGCCGGCCTTTTTGACGGCCGCGGCCGTGGCGTCAGCGATATGGATGAGGGGGATGCGGATGGCCTTTTCGATGTCCCCGGCCAGGCGGTGCATCGTGTTCGTGCAGATGACCAGCCCTTCGGCCCCGGCGTTTTCGAGCTGCTTGGCCCACTCCCCCATCATGCGGCCCATGCCGGCCCAATCGCCCTTCACTTGGAGCTCCTCGACGGGCACGAAATCGATCGACAGGAGCAGCAGCTGGGCCGAATGGGACCCGCCCAGCCGCGTCTGGACGCCCTGGTTGATGAGACGGTAGTAGTCGACGGTCGAGTGCCAGGTCATGCCCCCTAGGAGGCCAAGCGTCTTCACGGCCGGCTCCTTAGAGGCCCTTGGTCATGGCGCCGAGGAAGTCCTGGTTGGTCTTGGTCTTGCCGAGCTTGTCGATGAGGAGCTCGACCGCTTCGACCTCGTTCATCTGGCTCAGGACCTTACGCAGGACCCAGATGCGGTTGAGGTCGTTCTCCTCGATGAGCAGCTCTTCTTTGCGGGTGCCCGACCGGCTGATGTCGATGGCCGGGAAGACGCGTTTGTCGACCAGGCGCCGATCCAGGTTGATCTCCATGTTGCCGGTGCCCTTGAACTCCTCGAAGATGACCTCGTCCATCCGGCTCCCGGTGTCGACCAGGGCCGTGGCCAGGATCGTCAGCGAGCCGCCCTCCTCGATCTTGCGAGCCGAGCCGAAGAACTTCTTGGGCTTGTGCAGGGCGTTGGCGTCGATGCCGCCCGACAGGACCTTGCCCGAGGGCGGGACGATGGCGTTGTGGGCCCGGGCCAGGCGCGTGATGGAGTCGAGCAGGATGACGACGTCGCGCTTGATCTCGACCAAGCGCTTGGCCTTCTCCAGGACGATGTTGGCGACCTGGGCGTTGCGGGTCGGCGGCTCGTCGAAGGTCGAGGCCACGACCTCGCCATTGACGCTCCGCTTGAAGTCGGTGACCTCCTCGGGCCGCTCGGCGATGAGCAGGACGATGAGGAAGATCTCGGGGTGGTTCTTCTCGATCGACTTGGCGATCGTCTTGAGGATGGTCGTCTTGCCGGCCCGCGGCGGCGAGACGATGAGGCCGCGCTGGCCCTTGCCGACGGGCGTCAGCAGCTCCATGACCCGGGCGTTCATGTTCTTGGGGTTGCCGTCCTGGAGCTTGATCATCTCGAACGGATAGAGAGGCGTCAGGGCCTCGAAGTGGATGTTCCGGCGCTCCTCGATGATGATGTCGGGATGCATGAAGTTGACGGCCTCGATCTTGATCAGGGCGAAGTACTTCTCCCCGTTCTTGGGGGCCCGGACGACGCCTGAGATGGTGTCGCCGGTCCGGAGCTGGAACTTGCGGATCTGCGAGGGCGAGACGTAGATGTCGTCCTGGCTCGGCAGGTAGCTGAACTCCGGGGCCCGCAGGAAGCCGAAGCCGTCCTCGAGGCACTCCAGGACGCCCTCCGAGAAGAGCAGGCCCTGCTTCTTGGCCTGGGCCTCCAGGATCTTGAAGACCAGGTGGTGCTTGCTCGAGCCTTCGATCTCGTCGTCGGGCAGCCCGATCGCCGAGGCGACCTTGGCCAGGCCCGCGAGGTCCTTGGCCTCGAGGTCGATCAGGTTGTATTCCCTGTTGACGGGGGCGGTCTCGGCAACGGGGTTGCTGGGGTTGTCGGTCTTCTTCGTCACCATGTGTGGTCTTTCTCCCATCGTGGATTCGGTTTCGAGATTATGTTGTCAAAAACGGTGATCAGTTGGTCAGGGGCGGCTCTTTGGCCGCATCATCCTCGGCCGTCCGGGCCGCCGGCGCCGGCCTCTCGCCCTCGCCGGGCTTCTTGTCGTGAGGCTCCGACGGCTTCTTGGGCAGCTCGCGGGTCAGGGCGATCTTCAGGACCTCGTCCATGGTCTCGACGAGGTGGATGGTCATCCCGCTCTTGAGGACCTTGGGCAGGTCCTTGAGCTCGGGCTGATTGTCGAGGGGCATGATGGCCTCGCGGATGCCTTCCCGGTAGGCGGCCAAGAGCTTCTCCTTGATCCCGCCGACAGGCAGGACTTTGCCTTTCAAAGTGATCTCGCCGGTCATGGCCACCTTCTTGCTGACCGGGATGTCGGTCAGGAGCGAGATGATGGCCGTGGCGATGGTGATGCCCGCCGAGGGGCCTTCCTTCGGCGTCGAGCCTTCGGGGACATGGATATGGATGTCGGAATTCCGGTGCAGGTCCTTGGCGATGTCAAGCTCGTAGATCTTGCCGCGGACGAAGGAGAAGGCCGCCTGGGCCGATTCCTGCATGATCTCGCCGAGCTGGCCGGTCAGGGTGAAGTTGCCCCGGCCGTGGATCTTGGTCGCTTCGAAGCGCAGCAGCTCGCCGCCGAACTCGGTCCAGGCCAGGCCCGTGCTGACCCCGACCTCGTCGCGCTTGTCGAACTCGGAGCGGCGGAACTTCGGGATGCCGAGGTAGCTCTCGAGGTTCTTCGGGGTGACGTGCTCACCATGGTCCTTGCCTTTCTCGACGACCCTCTTCACGACCTTGCGGCAGACCGTGGTGATCTCGCGCTCGAGGTTGCGGACGCCGGCCTCCCGGGTGTAGCTGCGGATGAGCTTCATCAGGGCGTGGTCGCTGAGCTTGAGGTTGGCCTCGGTCAGCCCGTGGGCCTCCATCTGCTTGGGAATGAGGAAGCGCTTGGCGATCTCGAGCTTCTCGTCCTCCGTGTAGCCGGGGATGCGGATGATCTCCATCCGGTCGATGAGCGGCTTGGGGATGGGATCGAGCATGTTGGCCGTGACGATGAACATGACCTGGGACAGGTCGAAATCGGTGTCGATGTAGTGATCGAGGAAGGTGCTGTTCTGCTCCGGGTCGAGGACCTCCATCAGGGCCGAGGCCGGGTCGCCCCGGAAGTCCATGCTCATCTTGTCGACCTCGTCGAGCAGGAAGACGGGGTTCTTGGTGCCCGCTCGCTTGATCATCTGGATGATGCGGCCGGGATAGGCGCCGATGTAGGTCCGCCGGTGGCCGCGGACCTCGGCCTCGTCGCGCACGCCGCCAAGGGACAGGCGGACGAACTTGCGCCCCGTGGCCCGGGCGATGGATTTGCCCAGTGAGCTCTTGCCGACGCCCGGCGGCCCGATCAGCCCGAGGATGACGCCCCGCGGGTTCTTGACCAGCTGGCGGATGGACAGGTACTCGAGGATGCGCTCCTTGACCTTATCCAGGCCATGATGGTCCTCGTTGAGGATGCGCTCGGCCTCCTTGAGGTCCCGCTTCTCCCGCGTTTTCTTGACCCATGGCAGCGAGATGAGCCAGTCGAGATAGTTCCGGCTGACCGTAGCCTCGGCCGACATCGGGGGCATGGATTCGAGCCGCTCGATCTCCTTGTAAGCCTTCTCCTCGGCATCGGGCTGCATCTTGGCCTTGGCCACCTTCTGGCGCAGCTCCTCGATCTCGTTCGGCTGGTCGTCCTTGCGGCCGCCCGGGGCGCCCGGCGGGAACGGCTTCTGGCCGCCGCCCGGCTGGTCCTTGAAGGAACCCCGCCGCCGGGCCGCCGCGGCCCGGTTCGGGTCTTTCTGGTAGGCGGAATGGATCTTCAGGATCTCGTTCTCCAGCACATAGTTGAGCCGGCGCATCCGCTCGAAGCTGTTGACCGTCTCGAGGAGGTTCTGTTTCTCCTCGAGGGGCATGTAGACGTGCGAGGCGATGATGTCGGTGATCCGCTCCGGGGTGTTCTCCCGGAGGGCCGGGATGATCGAATCCAGGTTGGTGTTCTGGTTGAGCTTGAGATAATCCTCGAAGAGGGCCAGAACCCGCTTCAGGAGCTCCCGGGATTCGGGCAGGTGGTCGTCGACCTCCTTGATGCCCTTGGCCAGGATCTGGTAGAAGGGGTAGGTGCTCAAGTATTCGACGATCCGGGCCCGGCTCTTGCCCTCGACGATGACCTTCATGTTCCGGTCGTCGCTCTTGATCGTCCGGATGATCTTGGCCGTCACGCCGACTGAATAGATGTCCTTGGGCGTCGGGTTGTCGACCGAGGCGTCCATCTGGGCGGCCAGGAAGATCATCTTGTCCTTCTCGGCGGCCTTTTCCAGGGCCTGGATGGACGAGGACCGGCCGACGATGAACGGCACCAGGGTGGCCGGGAACACGACCAGGTCCCTCAGCGGAATGAGGGGGATGTTCCTGAGGACCTCGGTGTGTTCGTTGGAATCCTGCATGCTCACGCTCCGGGCCCGCGGGGGCCCCTCCCCTGTTCTTGTATGCGGCTCAAGATATTGATTCTGGCCGCTTTATATTCGATCTGACATGCTCATCAGGGAGAGCCGCGGGGTTTGAAAGCCTTGGTTAGCTCATTATAGACGTTTTCATGAGAAAGTCAACTGTCTTGCGGAAGAGCAGGTTTTCGACCATTTCCTCCCGGCGGGACTCGTCCCTGCGGATAAGGTCGGCCAGGGCGGCCTCCTGGATGTTGTTGGCCCGGGCCAGGGCGCGGATCTCCGCCTGGAGCTCTTCGTCCGAGACCTGAAAACCCTCTCTTTGGGCGATCTTCTCGATGATCAGGTGGTTCTTGAGGTGTTCGAGGGCCTGACGGCGGGCCTCTGTCCGAAGCACCTCCAGAGCCTCAGGGGCGACGCCGCGGTCCCCATAGGCCGAAAGGAGCCGCCTCAGGATGGCCAGGGCTTCCTGCTCGACCGCCGATTCCGGCAGCTCCAGGCTGACCTTGCCCGCAATGGCCTTGAGGACCTCGGAGGCCGCCTCGTTCTGGGTGGCCCGCTCCCGGCCGGTCTGGAGCTCCTGTCGGACCTTATCTTTGAGGGCGGCCAGGCCTTCGGCCACGCCGACGCTCTTGGCGAACTCGTCGTCGAGGGCCGGCAGCTTCTTCTCCTTGATCTCCCGCACCTTGAGGCTGTAGACGATGTCCTTGCCGGCCACCCGCTTATTGGCGTGCTCCTTGGGATAGACGACCTCGAAGGTCCGCTCCTCGCCGGGGGTCATGCCCAGGAGCTTCTCGTTCAGGGCCGGCTCGTTCTCGGAGTGACCGGCGAGGACCACGGCCTTCTCGACCGGCAGCAGACGCTTGGCCCTTATGTCCCGGCCCTGCATTTCGACCACGGCGTAGTCCGCATCGGCCACCCCCCGGCCCGAGACGGGGACGTATTCTGCGGCCCGGGCCCGCAGGTCTTCCATGGCCTTGTCGATGTCAGCCTCCCCGACTTCGGCGGGCTTCTTTTTGATCTGGACCGCTCGATAGTCCGGCAGCTCAAAATCGGGCAGGACCTCGAAGACGGCCGTGGCCTTGAGGGGCTGCCCCGGCTCGTGCTTCAGGTCCTTGAGCTCGGGGACGTTGACCGGCTTCAGCCGCAGGGCCTTGAGCTCTTCCTCGAGGACGCGCGGGATGAGGGCGTCGTAGACGTCATGCCGGATGTCGTGATCGAAGAGGGCCTTGACCTGCTCGCGCGGGGCCCGGCCCCTGCGGAAGCCGTCGAGCTTGGCCTTGCCCACGTATTCCCCGAGGATGCGCTCGTATTCCTGGCCGAATTCGGCGTCCGGTATCTCGAGCTCGATCTCCTTCCGGCTGGGGCTGAGATCGGCCAGCCGGCTCTGACGGGCGGGTGTGTCCATGCGATTCTCTTTCATGGGCCGGGATCGGCCCGGGATCTATTCTGCGTCCCTGGCGGGGCGGGACATCAGTAGGCAGAGCGGGACTCGAACCCGCACTCCCTCATCGGGAACTAGGTCCTAAGCCTAGCGCGTCTGCCAATTCCGCCATCTGCCCTTTCAATGCTTAGGCCGGGGGCTCGTCGGCCCCCGGTCAACGGATGTATTTCTTGATCTTCTCCGCCAGGGCCGGATCCAAGGTCAAGAGCTTATTATACACGTCCTTGGCGCTGTAGTTGTCCTTCAGGTTGATGTAGACGATGGCCAGATTGACGAGCGCATAGGGATCATCCGGCTTGAGGGCCACGCACTTCTTCAGCGGCTCGAGGGCCGCTTCGTAGTCCTTGGCCTGGTTATAGGCGACGCCGATGTTCAGCCAGCCCGAGGCGTCCTCGGGTTGAAACTCGGCGTATTTCTTGTAGGCTTCGGCGGCCTCCCGGTATTTCTTGGCGTTGAGATAGGACGCCCCGATCTGGCCCCAGGCCTGAGGGAAGTCGGGCTTGATGGCCAGGCACTGCTTGAACGCGGCCACGGCATTGTCATAGTCCTTGGCCTTGAAGTAGGTCATGCCCAGCCAGTAGGGATTGGTCTCGTTCTTGGGATCGAGCTCGACGATCTTCTTGAGCGGCACGACGGCCTTGTCAAAGAGGCCGGCCTGGTCGTACATCTGGAAGGCCCGGCGATAGAAGCCCAAGGCCTCGGGCGGGCTGAGCTGGGCCATGGCGTTGTAGACCCCTTCGGCGTCTTCGTAACGCTTGGCTTCCGAATAGGTGACGGCCAGCTGGTCACGGACCTTGAGGTCCTTGGGCTGGGCCTTCTGGGCCTCGAGGAGGGCGGCGACGGCGGCGTCATACTCGCCGAGCTTCGTCTTGCAGAAGCCGAGCCGCAGCTGGGCCGCCCAGGCGCTGGCCGTCCCCAGGCCGATGTATTTTTCATAGGCCGCCGCGGCCTTGGCGAAATCGGGGATGGCCTCATAGGCTTGGCCAAGATCCATCTGGACCTCTTTGCCGCTGTAGCCCAGGGCCACGGCATTCTCCAGGGCCTGGGCCGCATCCTTGTACTGGGTTTGTTTGAGCAGGATCGTGCCCAGGCCGAAGAACGCGTCGGCGTTCTTGGGGTCGAGCTCGGTCGCCTTCCGGTAGGTGGAAGCGGCGGCGGTATAGTCCCTCTGGTTCGAATAGATATCGGCCAGCATCGTCAGGCCCGACAGGTCCGACGGATTGAGCTTGACCGATTTCTCCAGATAGAGCCGGGCCGTCATCTGCTCGTCGAGCGCGATGGCCGCCCGGCCGGCGAAATTATTGCCGTCGATCGTTTCAAAATAGTTCACCGGGGTTTGGGACTTGAACTCGGCGGCCTTGGCCGTCTTCGCCACATTGGCGATGGTCGCGACCGGCAGTCCGAATTTGAGCCCCCTATCCCCTATGAACAGCAGGCCGATCAGCTGGCCGTTGACGTCGACCAGCGGGCCGCCGCGGAACTGATCGGGGCAAGGCATCGTGATCTCGAAGATCTTGCCGGCCGCGCCCATGTCGACGACCCTTCGGAAGGTGCCCTCCGAGATGACGACCTGCCCGGACTCGTTGGAGCCCAGAGCGAAGAGGCGGGCCCCGGCGGCCAGGTTGTCGGCCGAGCCGACCGGCAGGGCCGGGAGCTTGCCCTTGGGCTTGAGAAGGGCGAGGTCGTGGGCTTTGTCGACCCCGAGGAGACCCTCGAGCTTGATCTTCTTGCCCTTGATGTTCAGGCCCTCGACGTCGTTGGCCTGGGCCACGACGTGGTAGGCTGTGACGATGACGTCCTCGCCGAACGCGAACGCCGATCCCTTGAGAATCTCGGCCTTGTCGGCGCCGTAGCTGACCAGCGCCAGAACGCTCGATCCGGCCTGGCCGAGGATGGCGTTGGTCTCCTCCGTTTGGGCGGGGGCCCAGGGCGCCACGAGGGCGAGCAAACCTACGAGAGCGACGGAAACCTTCATGGATCGGGTCATCGCGCGTCCTCCTTCTTCAAATGGTCCTGGGGGCCTGAGAGCTCCCGCATTAATTTACCCAAGGACCTCCGGCCCTGTCAACGGAAACCGGAAAATCGAACGCCCGCGGCTTGACGCGGCGACCGGCCGCCGTCTCCTAGAGCCCTCCGCCCAGCACCTTGAATAGCTCGACCTGGTTGGATCTGCGGGCCAGCCGGGTCAGGACGAGGCCCCGCTGGGCGTCATAGAGCGACCGCTGCGTCACGAGGACGCCGAGATAGCTGTCGACGCCTTCCTTGAAGCGGGCCTCGGACAGGCGATAGCTCTCGTCGAGGGCCTTCACCAGCGATTCCTGGGCGCTCAGCTGGTCATCCAGGGCCGATCTCAGGACCACGGCGTCGCTGACCTCCCGGAACGCGCTCTGGATGGCCTTCTCGTATTGGGCGACGGCGATGTCGCGGTCCGCTTTGGCGCCCTTGAGGTTGGCGATCAGGGAACCGCCGGCGAAGATCGGCTGGGTGATCTGGGGCGAGTAGCTCCAATAGCCCGTGCCGGACTCGAACAGGTGGGCAAGGGCCGGCGCCAGGGTGCCCAGCGCTCCCGTCAGCGAGATGCGCGGGAAGAAGGCGGCCCGGGCCGCTCCGATGTTGGCGTTGGCGCTCTTGAGCTGGTACTCGGCCGCCAGGATGTCGGGCCTGCTGAAGGAGGATCCCCGAATCCAGGCCGGCCGAGACGTCCTTCAGCTCGGCGACCGAGGCCAGCCGTCCGGGCAGGAGATCGGCCGGGACCGGCGTCCCGGCCAGGAGATCCAGGGCGTTCTTGTCCGTGGCCACGAGACCGGTGTAGCGGGCGACGTCGACCCGGGCGGCTTCGACCAGGCTCTGGGACTGGCGAAGCGTCAGGTCGGAGGCCACGCCGGCATCCCGGCTCTGCTGGATCAGGTCGAAGGAGGATTTCTGGGTCTCCAGGGTCGCCGGGCCAGGTCGAGGGACTCGCGGTCGGCCGCGAGGAGTCAGGTAGCCGTCGGCGACGGCGGCCACGAGCGAGATCTGGGCCGCCCGCCGCGCCCTCGACCGTGGCCAGGTACTGATCCAGGGCCCCGGCCTTGAGGCTGCGCAGGCGGCCGAACAGATCGAGCTCCCACGAGGCGGTGCCCAGGACGCTGTCCTGTTCGACCGTGTAGGCTGTGCCGGTCGACGAAGTCTGGGCAGGGATCCTGGACTTGTCCGGGCCGGCGGCGACCGCGACGCCGGGATACAGCTCGGACCTCTGGATCCTGTAGAGGGCCTGGACCTTCTCGACGTTGAGCGCGGCGATCCTCAGGTCGCGGTTGTTGGCCAGGGCCAGCTCGATGACGGCCCGCAGGCCCGGGTCGGTGAAGAATTCCCGCCAGGCGAGATCCGGCGGCCGCCGGCGCGCGGCCGGAGCGGCGGTCCGGCCGCCGCGCTCTCCGGCCAGGCGGCGGGAACGGGCGCCTCGGGACGGTGGTACTTCGGGATCATCGTGCACCCGCCCAGGAGGAGGACGGCCAAACGCCATGAGACGAACTTCCGCGCATCTCACTCCTCCTTCGATGCCGTCCGACGGCGTTCTCGTCGGCCGGGGACGTGCTTCCGGTACTTGCCCGGAGAGCTTCTCGATCAGCACGTAGAACAGCGGCGAGAAGATGACGACCAGCAAGGTGGCGGTGATCATGCCGCCGAGGACGCTGGTGCCGATGGCGTTCTGGGAGCCCGACCCGGCGCCGTGGCTCACGGCCAGCGGCAGGACGCCGAAGCCGAAGGCCAGCGAGGTCATCAGGATCGGGCGGAACCTGCAGCCTCGCCCCCTCGAGGGTCGCTTCGATCAGGTCCATGCCCGCCTCCATGCGGGCCTTGGCGAACTGGACGATCAGGATGGCGTTCTTGGCGGTCAGGCCGAGCGTGGTCAGCAGGCCGATCTGGAAATAGACGCCGTTGGGCAGGCCGCGCAGCGAGGTGGCGATGATGCCGCCGATCGCGCCGAGGGGCAGGGCCATCAGGATCGAAATGGGGATCGTCCAGCTTTCGTAGAGCGCCGCCAGGCACAGGAAGATGACGAAGATGGAGAACGCGTAGAGGAGGACCGGTCTGCGAGCTGGACTGCCGTTCCTGGTAGGACAGGCCCGTCCACTCATATCCGA
Organism: Candidatus Aminicenantota bacterium; assembly: GCA_963807525.1. Lineage (GTDB taxonomy): Bacteria > Acidobacteriota > Aminicenantia > Aminicenantales > Saccharicenantaceae > RBG-16-66-30. The sequence goes on from CAWECI010000030.1 coordinate 152,491, forward strand.
TGCCCGCCGGCAGCTTGGCGATGAGCTCCTCCATGGCCTTCATGGCCTCGCCCGAGCTGTGGCCGGGCGCGGCCTGGCCCTGGATGTTCATGGACGGGAAGCCGTTGTAGCGCTCGAGCCGCGGCGAGCCCGACGTCCAGCGGCCCGAGGCGAAGGCGGAGAAGAGGCACCATCGTCCCGGCGTTGTTGCGGACGTAGAGCCTTTCGAGGTCCTGCGGCAGCATGCGGTAGGGGGCGTCGGCCTGGACGTAGACCCGCTTGATCCGGCCGCCCTGGATGAAGTCGTTGGCATAGGCGCTGCCGAAGGCGGCCGAGATCGTGCTGTGGATCGAGGTGATGGGCACGCCCAGCGCGCCGGCCTTGTCCCAGTCGACGTCGACCCGGTACTGGGGCACGTCCTCCATGCCGTTGGGCCGGACGACGGCCAGCCTCGGGTCCTTGGCCGCCATGCCCAGGAGCTGGTTGCGGGCCGCGGTCAGGGCCTCGTGGCCCAGGCCGCCCATGTCGAGCAGCTCGAGGTCGAATCCGGTGGCCATGCCCAGCTCGGTCACGGCCGGCGGCGCGAAGCACGTAGATCGGCGGCGTTGCGGATGCGCGACAGGTCCGCGTTGGCCCTGGCGGCGACCGCCTTGACCCGGAGATTCGGGCGGCGTTGCGGAGCTCCCAGTCCTTGAGCTTGACGAAGAGCATGCCCGTGTTCTGGCCGCGTCCGGAGAAGCCCGAGCCGACGATGGCCATGCTGGACTCGACGGCGTCCTTCTCGTTCTCCAGGAAATAGTTCTGGATCTGGTCCATGATCGCCTTGGTCTGCTCGAGCGTGCTGCCCTTGGGCAGGAGTGACCTGGGCGAGCAGGATGCCCTGGTCCTCGTCGGGCAGGTAGGCCGGTCGGCATCCGCAAGAACAGGAACGCCATCAGCGGCCACGATCACGCAGGAAGACGGCGACATAGCGCTTCCTCCGGCTCAGGGCGTGGCCGACCAGGCGCGCGTAGGCGTCGCGCAGGCGGGAGAAAATGCGGTCGAACCAGCGGAAGAACGGGCGCAGCAGGCGGAAGGTCGGTCTCGGCCGCGTCGTGCCCCGCCGCGACGGGCTTGAGCAGCGACGCGCAGAGGACCGGCGTGAGGATCAAGGCGACGACGACCGACAGCAGCATGGACGGCGACGATGGTCATCGGAGAACTGCCGGTAGATGACGCCGGTCGAGCCCGGGAAGAAGGCCATCGGGCCGAAGACCGCCGAGAGGACGAGGCCGATGCCGATCAGGGCGCTCGTGATCTGGCCCATCGACTTGGCCGTCGCCTCGCGCGGCGACAGCCCCTCCTCGCCCATGATCCGCTCGACGTTCTCGACGACGACGATGGCGTCGTCGACCAGCAGGCCGATGGCCAGGACCATGGCGAACATGGTCAGCATGTTGATCGAGAAGCCGAACAGGCCGAGCACGGCGAACGTCCCCAGGAGCACGACCGGCACGGCGATGGTCGGGATCAGCGTGGCCCGGAGGTTCCCGAGGAAGAGGTACATGACCAGGAAGACGAGGAGGATCGCCTCGAACAGGGTCTTGACCACCTCCTCGATGGAGACCTTGATGAAGGGCGTCGTGTCGTTGGGATAGATGACCTTCATGCCGGCGGGGAAGTAGCGGCTCAGATCAGCCATCTTCGCCTTGACGGCCTGGCCGTGTCGAGGGCGTTGGCGCCGGCGGCCTGGCGGATGGCCAGGCCCGCGGAGGGCTTGCCGTTGTAGTAGATCTCGGCGTTGTAGGACTGCGTGCCGAGCTCGGTCCGCCCGACGTCCTTGACGCGCACGACCGAGCCGTCGGGGTTGGTGCGCAGGGGGATCTGGGCGAACTGCTCGGGTGTCTGGAGCATGGTCTGGACGAGGATCGAGGCGTTCAGGCGCTGGCCCGGCACGGCCGGCATGCCGCCGAGCTGGCCGGCCGAGACCTCGACGTTGTAGGACCTCAGGGCCGTCACGACGTCCTGGATGGTCAGCCGGTAATTCGTGAGCTTGTCCGGGTCGAGCCAGATGCGCATGGAGTAATCGGAGCCGAAGGCCATCACCTCGCCCACGCCCGGGACGCGCGCCAGCACGTTCTCGACGTTGGATTTGGCGTAGTCCATGAGGTCCCGGCCGTCCATGCTCCCGTCTTCCGAGATCAGGCCGACGATGAGCAGGTAGTTCCTCGTGGACTTGCTGACGACGACCCCCTGGGTCTGGATGACGTAGGGCAGGTTGGCCATGGCCAGCTGGAGCTTGTTCTGCACCTGGGCCCAGGCAAGGTCCGGGTCGGTGCCCGGGGCGAAGGTCAGATCGAGCCGCGACGCGCCCGAGGAATCGCTCGTGGCGGACATGTAGAGCAGCTTGTCGAAGCCGGTCATCTTCTGCTCGATGATCTGGGTCACGCTGTTCTCGACGGTCTCCGCCGACCCGCCGGGGTAATAGGACGAGATGGAGATGGAGGGCGGAGCGATCGGCGGATACTGAGAGATCGGCAGGTTGTAGATGGCCAGAAGTCCCGCCGCCGCCATGGCGATGGCGATGACCCAGGCGAAGACCGGTCGATTCAGGAAGAACTTAGATAGCATGATGCGCCTCCGCGGTCCTACTTCGCGGCGTTGGCGTCAAAGGGGACGGCCTTCACCGAAGCGCCGGGCCGCACTCGGAGCTGGCCCTCGACGACGACCCGGTCGCCGGCGGCGAGCCCCTTGGTCACGAGCCACTTATCGCCGATGGCCCGGTCGAGCTCGAGCGACCGCTGTTCGACCTTGTTCTCGCCGTTGACGATCAGGGCATAAGGGTTGCCCTTCGTGTCGCGGCTGACCCCCTGCTGGGGGACGAGGAGGGCTTTCTCGTTCAGCCCCTCTTCGACGACGGCGCGCACGAACATGCCGGGGAGCAGGACCTTGTCCGGATTGGGGAAGACGGCCCGCAGGATGACCGAGCCCGTGCTCGGGTCCACCGTGATGTCCCGGAACTGGAGCGCGCCCTCCGCAGGATAAGGGGTGCCGTCCTCGAGTTTCAGGCGGACCTTGCTCCAGGCCTCCTTGTCCTGCGTGAGCCGTCCGCTCTCCATGTTCCGCCGCAGGCGAAGGACCTCGGCGCTGGACTGGATGACGTCCACATAGATGGGATCCAGCTGCTGGACGACGGCCAAGGGGGCGCCCTGGTAGGCGTTGACCAGGGCGCCAACGGTCACGGTGGAGCGCCCGATGCGGCCGGAGATGGGCGATTTGATGGGCGTGTACCCGAGGTTGATGCGGGCGTTCTCCAGGGCCGCCCGGGCCGACGCCACGCCGGCCTCGGCCGTGGCCAACGCCGAGACCGCGTCCTCGTAGTCCTGCTGGCCGACGGCGTGGATGGCCACGAGGGTCTTGAAGCGCTCGGCGCGGGAGCGGGCGGGCGGGACGTGGGATTCGGCCACCGCCAGCGCGGCCTTGGCCTGGTCGTACGCCGCCTGATACGGAGCCGGATCGATCTGGTAGAGGAGGCTGCCCGCCGCGACGTCCGAGCCCTCCGTGAACAGGCGCTTCTGGATGATGCCGTTCACCTGGGGCCGGATCTCGGCGACGAGATAGGCCGTAGTGCGGCCGGGCAATTCGGTGGTCAGCTTGAGTGCCTCTGTTTGAAGGGTGACGACGGCGACCTCGGGAGTGGATGGAGGGGGGAACGTCTTCTTACAGGCCGCTCCTATGGTGACGGCGGCGAGCAGGACCGCCAGGGCCAGCCGGTTCGGCCTGAGCTTGAAGGGCTTGCGGATCATCGGGCACTCCTTTCGCTCCCGTCCGGGAGCGCATGTGGGCTTTTGGCATATCTATTCAGGTTCATCGGTCATTTCCGAGATGAGATAAAACGGTCCTCAGCGACGCGGAGGCGTCAATGGCCCTCCGGGGGTGCCGGCGCGCCGCCCGAGGCCAGGGGGCGCCCGATCATCTCGAACGCCGCCCGGATCATGTCGCTTCCGCCGAAATCGAACTTCTCGAGCAGGAGCTTCTCCTCCATCAGGGTGATCGTGCGGACGAGGCCCAGGATCATGCCCACCAGCACGATCGTGGCCTTGACGGGATCGATGTCGGGCCGGATGGAGCCGTCGGCGAGGCCGGCCCGCATGGCCCCGATGCAGAGGGCGTAGAGCTCTGCCAGGTCCTGTTTCAGGGAGCTGACGGAGGAGCCGTCCCGGTTCTCGTCCCGCAACGAGCTCGCCGGGACCTCGCGATGATAGAAGACGGCCTTGAAGTGGTCGGGATGCCTCTCGTAGAACGACACCAGGGCCTGGCCCAAGCCGAGGACCTTGTCCATGCCGGTCGCGCTCGAGGCCATGATGTCGCGGAACGAATCCATCAGCATGCGCAAGCCGCGCTGGACGATGGCGACGTAGATCTCGTCCTTGTTCTTGAAATAGAGATAGATGGTGCCCTTGCTCAGTTCGGCGGCCTCGGCGACCTCGTCGATGGTCGAGGCGGCAAATCCCTTGGCGAAAAAGAGCCTCTCGGCGGCATCGACGATGCTGTCCCGGCGCAGCTGCTTGTCCCTTTCCCGGCGATCGGCGACGGTCACGGAAAACTCTGATCTTTCAGGCGAAGTTCGCACACTTTATAATGAAATCCAATAACTGACTGTCGGTCAGTTTACGGGATAATATAGCAGTATCCCGAGATTTGTCAATTGGCCGCTCTCTCCAATGTGTCAGGGGCCGCTTTCGGCTAAGAGAAGAGAAGTCAGGTGACACGAGCCGGCTGTCCGGATAGAATACACGCATGGCAACGGCGGCAAAGCATCGGACAGTCGCTCGGATCTGGGCTTTTACCGCAGCCGGGACGGCCGTCTGGCTGGCTTCGATCTTCCTGGCGCCCTGGCTGGCCAGCCACGGCCAGACGATGGCTTCCAGGTTCCTCTATGCCGTTTTCGCCCCGCTGTGCCACCAGATCCCGGACCGCTGTTTCCATCTGAACGGCCTGCCGCTGGCCGTCTGCGGCCGCTGTCTGGGCATCTATACAGGATTCGCGGCCGGGCTCCTGGCCTATCCCCTGGTCCGCGGCTTTTCCCGGCTCTCGCTGCCCTCGGCTCGCCTGCTCCTGGCCCTGACCCTGCCCATGGCCGTGGACGCGGGAGGCGGCATTCTGGGGCTCTGGAGAACCCCGATCGGCCTCCGATTCGCAACGGGTTTCGCCTGGGGCACGATCCTCCCCTACTATTTCATCACTGGGGCGGCCGATCTCGTCCGTGCCCGGGCCGAACGCCGGGAGGCCCGCAGGCTTGAAATTGCCGCAGCGAAAAAATAGAATAGGTCCGTCTCGCGAGGAGGCCCCATGACCCAGAGACCCGAATATTTCCGGCCCGCCCTGATCGCCGGGATCGCGGCCGGCGTCCTGTCGGGCTTGCCTTTCATCAGCATCGGCAACTGCGTCTGCTGCCTCTGGATCGTAGGCGGCGCCGCGGTCGCGGCCAAGATGCTGGCTGCCGCGTCACCGGTCCTCCTGACGACGGGCGACGGGGCGATCGTCGGGGCCCTGACCGGTATCGTCGCCGCCGTCGTCGACGCCCTGATCTCCATCCCGCTGCGCCCCTTCAGCCTGGGGCTGGCCCGGCGCATCCTCGACAAAGCCGGCGAGCTCGGCGGGCAGATGCCCTCGGGGATCCAGGACGCGCTCAACCGGAGCGGCGGCTTCCTCTCCCCCGGCTGGTTCCTGCTGGGGCTGCTCGTGTCCGCAGCCGTTTTCGCTGCGGCAGGCGCCATCGGCGGCATCATCGGGCTGTCCCTGTTCGGCAAGAAGGGCCAGCCGCCGGCGCCCCCAGGATCCCCCCATGCGGCTTAAGACCAAGGTCATCGTCAACCCGGCCTCGAACCGGGGCCGGACCCGCAAGCGCTGGGGCGAGATCCGCGAAGGGCTGCGCCATTTCATCCGCGAGTTCAAGTACGAGTTCACCGAACAGCCTCTGCACGCCACGGACCTGGCCCGGGAGGCCATCAAGGACGGCACGGAGCTGGTCATCGGCGTCGGCGGCGACGGCACTCTCAACGAGATCGCCAACGGCTTCTACGAGAACCGGCAGATGATCAATCCGGACGCTGCTTTGGGAGTCGTTCCGGCAGGCACCGGCTGCGACCTGATCAAGAGCCTGAGCATCCCGGCCGGGCTCGCGGGCGCGCTGAGGGTCCTCACCGACGCGCCGGGCGTCCGCATGGACGTGGGCAAGGTCAGCTATCGGCTCCAGGGCGGCGGCGTGCAAGAGCGCTACTTCCTGAACGTCGCCGATTTCGGCCTCGGCGGCGAGGTCGTCCGGGAGGTCAACGAGCGCCGCCTGCGCCGCAAGGCCACCTCGTACGTCCGCTGCCTGGTCTCGACCATGGTCCACTACAAGAACAAGCGCGTCCGCATCCGCGTCGACGGCGAGGACCTGCCGGACGGCGAATATCTCATCGGGGCCATCGCCAACGGCAAGATCTTCGGCAAGGGCATGAAGGTCGCGCCCGACGCCCGCCTGGACGACGGCCTCTTCGACAGCGTCCTCGTCCGCGGCTTCCGTTTCTTCGAGTTCTGCCGGCACGGCTGGAAGCTCATGAACGGCAGCCACGTGACCCACCCGAAGGTGCGGGTCGTCCGGGGCCGCCGGGTCGAGGCCTGGCCGGAGGAAGGCGAGAACGTACTGCTCGAGCTCGACGGCGATCTCGTCGGGGCGCTCCCGGCGACGTTCGAGATCATCCCCCGCAACCTGCTGATCAGGGGATTTCTGCCGCAGACCCGCTGACGGAGCTACTTCTTCACGGAATCCGGGTCGTTCACCAGGATCGTCCGGCCGTTCGCGTCCTTGACCATGAAGGTCGGGTTCTTGGTCGTGACCGTGGGCTTCTTGTAGCTGCGCATGATCCCGGCGATGTAGGACCTGGTTTCCGGATAGGGAGGCACGCCCTTGTATCTCCGGACCGCCTCCTGGCCGGCGTTGTAGGCGGCCAGGACGAGCGCCGTCTTGCCGGCGTAGAGCGCGACCAGGTCCTTGAGATAGCGGACCCCGCCCTCGATGTTCTGGCCCGGATCGAACACGTTCTGGACCCCGTACTGGAGGGCCGTTTCCGGCATGAGCTGCATCAGGCCCATGGCCCCGGCCGACGAGATGGCGAAAGCGTCGTAATTGGATTCGACCCGGATGACCGTGTGAACGAGCTCGGGGTCGATCCGGTACTTGCCGGCGACCTTCTTGACGATGGGGTTGTAGAGGGTGCGCAGATCGGCGGCGCTGGCCGCGATCAAGCTCGGGGCCACGGTCAAGATGACCAGGATCGCCAGGGTCCGGGTGGCAGTCTTCATCGCTCGTTCCGCCTTATCTTGGCAAAAAGCCGGCGGCTTGGCAATCCCCGCCGGGGGTGAATCTCGGGGTCACCCTGGATTATTCACGAGCCGAGGCGGCTGCAGATGCGAGGCGTCAAGGGCTGAAGCTGTACTCGGAGTACTGCGAACCCCTTGCAACGAAGCAGATGCGGCCGGATCGGCTTGCCCGAAGGGTGAAAACGCGGGTCTTCTTCTTCGCGTTTGAAGGAGAAAAAAGGCGTTTTCATGAATAGTCCAGGTCAGGCCGCCAGGCGCTCGATCAGGCCGGGAACCAGTCCCAGGGCCTTTTCGAGCTCGCCGGTCTTCGACCCGCCCGACTGGGCGAAATCGGCACGTCCCCCTCCCCCGCCGCCGATCGCCGGAGCGAGCTCCTTGATCAGGGCCCCGGCCTGGATGCGGCCAATGAGGTCCTTCGTCACCGAGGCGACGATGAACGCTTTGTCGCCCGTGACGGCGCCCAGAACGACGATGCCGCTGCCGAGCTTCTGCTTCATGGCGTCGGCGGTATCGCGGAGCTCGGCCATGCTCAGGCCGTCCAGCCGCTCGACGCGCACGGCCAGGCCCTTGACCGACTTGGTGACTGCGGCGGCGCCTTCGGCCCCGGACTTCGCCTCGACGGATCCGGCCAGTATCTTCTTGCGCAGCTCCCGCGCGTCCTTTTCCAGCTCGTCGACCCGGGCCTGGAGCTTTTCGATCCGGGCCGGCAGGTCCTTGCGAGAGATACCCAGCGCTCTTTCGAGGCCGGACAGCATGTCCTCGAGCTCGCGCACATAGCGATAGGCCGGCTCGCCGGTCACGGCCTCGATGCGCCGCATGCCGGCCGCGACGCTGGTCTCGGCCAGGATCTTGAACAGGCCGATCTGGCCGGTCGACTTGACATGGACGCCGCCGCAGAGCTCCTTGCTGAAGTCGCCGATGCCGACGACCCGAACGGTCTCGCCGTACTTCTCCTCGAAGATGGCCATGGCCCCCTCGCGGATGCCCTCCTCGAGCGAGGTCAGGCGCGTCTGGAGCGGGAGGTCCTCGCGGACCCGGGCATTGACGATCTCTTCGACCCGGCGCGCCTCTTCGCGAGTCAGGGCGGCGAAATGGGTGAAATCGAAGCGCAGGCGCTCGGCGGACACCAGGGACCCGGCCTGCTTGACATGGTCGCCGAGGACCTGCCGCAGCGCCGCGTGGAGCAAGTGCGTCGCCGTGTGATTGTTCGAGATCGACTGCCGCCGCACGAGATCGGGCACGGCGTCGACGCGGTCGCCCGCGCGGAGCTCGCCGGCGAGCATCCGGACGGCATGGACGATGATCTCCGGCGTGGCGAAGGCCACGTTCTCGACCACGGCCGAGGCGCCCGCGCTCTTGAGGGTGCCGGTGTCGCCCACCTGGCCGCCGGCCTCGGCGTAGAACGGGGTCTCTTCGAGGATGACCTCGCCTCTGTCCCCGGCCCGCAGGACCTCGGCGCGCCGGCCGTCCCTGACCAACCCGGCGATGCGGACGTCCGCCATCTCCGCGGTCTCGTGGACGCAGGCCCGGACCTTGAGGCCGCGGAAGGCCTCGTAGACCTCTTTCTCGCGGCGCTTGGCTTCGCCCTTCCAGGACAGCCGGGCCCGCCGCTTCTGCTCCTCGAGCTCTTTGACGAAGCCCGCTTCGTCGACGGCCATGGCCTTCTCCCGGGCCAGCTCCTGGGACAGGTCGAGGGGAAAGCCGAAGGTGTCATAGAGCCTGAAGACCCTGTCGCCGGCGAGGACGGTCCCGCCGGTCTGACGGGTCTCGTCGACGACCTGGTCAAAAAAGCGCAGCCCCGAGGAGAGGGTCTGGGCGAACCGCTCCTCCTCGGCCAGGCAGACCTTGGAAATGTATTCCGCCGAGTTGAGGAGCTCGGGGTAAGCGTCCTTCATGACGTCCACGACGCGGCCGACGAGCTCGAAGAGGAAAGGCCGGTCGATGCCGATCAGGTTGCCTTGGCGGAAGGCCCGGCGGATGAGACGCCGCAGGACGTAGCCGCGGCCTTCGTTCCCCGGCGAGATGCCATCGCCGATGAGGAAGGTCGCGGCCCGGACGTGGTCGGCGATGATGCGGACCGAGACGTCTCCCTCGTCGCCCGACGGATATTCGCGCTTGGCCATCTCGGCCGCGGTCTCGATAAGGGGCATGAACAGGTCGGTATCGAAGTTGCTCCGCTTGCCCTGGACGACCGCGGTGATGCGCTCGAGGCCCATGCCGGTGTCGATGGACGGCTTCGGCAGGGGCCGGAGGACGCCGTCGGCGCCCTGGTCGAACTCCATGAAGACCAGATTCCAGAGCTCGACGAAGCGGTCGCTGCCCTTCTCGATCAGCTGGAACGGCTCCCCGGCCTCGATGTCCGCCCCGAGGTCGTAGTGGATCTCGGAACAGGGACCGCAGGGACCCGTGTCGCCCATGGCCCAGAAGTTGTCCTTCTTGCCGTAGCGGAAAATACGGTTCCGGGGGACCCCGACCTCCTCGGCCCAGAGGCGATAGGCCTCGTCGTCGTCCAGGTAGACGGTGGCATAGAGGCGGTCCTGGGGCAGCCCGAAGACCCGGGTCACGAGGTCCCAGGCGTAGGCCACGGCCTCCTTCTTGAAATAGTCCCCAAAGGAGAAATTGCCCAGCATTTCGAAGAAGGTGTGGTGCTTGGCCGTCCGCCCGACCGTCTCGAGGTCGTTGTGTTTGCCGCTGACCCGCATGCATTTCTGGACGGTCGCCGCCCGATTGTACCCCCGGGTCTCGAGCCCGAGGAAGACGTTCTTGAACTGGTTCATGCCGGCGTTGGTGAACAGGATGGTCGGGTCGTCCTTGGGCAGGAGGGACGAGCTCCGGACGATCCGGTGTCCCCGCTCGGCGAAGAAATTGAGGAAGGTCTCGCGAACGCGCTGGGCCTTCATTTAGGCTCTTCTTCCGGCTCCCCCTCGGCGCGCTCGACCTTGCTCATGTTCTTTTCCATCTCCTCCGTGGCGATGTCCAGGGTGGACTGGATGCCCATGATGCGGAGCTTGAAGTTGTCGGGGTTGGAGGAATACTTCATCCCCTGCTCGAAGGAGATGTAGCCGTCGCGGTAGAGCTGGTAGATGGACTGGTCGAAGGTCTGCATCCCGTACTGCGAGACGCCGGCCGTGATGGCGTCGCGGATGAGGGTCGTCTTGTCCTTCTCGGCGATGCACTCCTGAATGTAGGGCGTGGCGACCATGACCTCGACGGCCGGGACGCGGCCCTGGCCGTCCATCCGCGGGATCAGGCGCATCGAGATGATGGCCTTGAGGATCGAGGCCAGCTGGAGACGGACCTGGCGCTGGTGGTGCGGCGGGAAGACCGAAATGATGCGGTTGATGCTCTCCGGCGCGTCGAGCGTGTGGAGGGTGCTCAGGACCAGGTGCCCCGTCTCGGCGGCCAGGAGGGCCGTGTCGATGGTGTCGAGATCGCGCATTTCGCCGACCAGGATGACGTCCGGGTCCTCGCGCAGGCAGCCGCGCAGGCCGCGGGCGAAGCTGCTGACGTCCATGCCGACCTCGCGCTGGCTGATCGTGCTCTTCTTGTCCTTGTGAAGGTACTCGATCGGGTCCTCGATGGTGATGATGTTCTCGCGCCGGAAGGTGTTGATGTAGTCGACCATGGCCGCCAGGCTGGTCGTCTTGCCGCTGCCGGTGGTCCCTGTGACGAGGACGAGCCCGCGCTGATAGAAGGCGACCTTCTCCAGGACCTCGGGCAGAAGGAGCTGCCGGATGGTCTTGATCTCGAGCGGGATGATGCGCAGGGCGATGGCCAGGGAGCCGCGCTGGTAGTAGATGCTGCCGCGGAAGCGGCCGAAGCCCGACAGGCTGTAGGCCAGATCGAGATCGAGGTCCTCGGTCAGGCGCTTGCGCTGGAAATCGGTCATCATCTGGTTGGCCAGCTCCTCGCAGTCGGGCGCGGTCAGCCGGGGGTAGCCGGTGAGCGGCGTGAGGGTACCGTGGACCCGGATCATGGGGTTGTTGCCGGCCTTGAAGTGCAGGTCCGAAGCGTCGCGTTCTATGGCGATCTTCAGGAATTCATCGATGACCATGACAACCTCCTAGGATCTCAGGCGAACGTCAGCCAGCCTCGGACATCCTCCCGCCGGCCGTCGATGACCTCGAAGAAGGCCTTTTGGACTTTCTCGGTCAGGGGGCCGCGCTTGCCGCTGCCGATCGTGATCTTGTCGATCGAGCGGATCGGCGTGACCTCGGCGGCCGAGCCGGTGAAGAAGACCTCGTCGGCGACGTAGAGCATCTCCCGCGGGATGGTCTCCTCGACGACGCGCACGCCCATGTCGCCGAAGAGCTTCATGACCGAGTCCCGGGTGATGCCCGGCAGGACCGAAGAGGACAACGGCGGCGTCAGCACCGTGCCGTTGACGACCAGGAAGATGTTCTCGCCGCTGCCCTCGCTGATATGGCCCCGGATGTTGAGGGCGATGCCCTCCTCGTAGCCGTCGAGCAGGGCCTCCGTCTTGATGAGCTGCGAGTTCATGTAGTTGGCGCCGGCCTTGGCCAGGGCCGGGAACGTGTTCGGGGCCATGCGCCACCAGGAGGACACGCAGACGTCGACGCCGGCCTCCACGGCTTCGGGACCCAGGTACTGGCCCCATTCCCAGACCATGACCGCGCAGTCGACGGGGTTGGGGAGGGGGTTGACGCCGAGCGTGCCGTAGCCCCGGTAGACGATCGGGCGGATGTAGCAGGCCTTGAGCTTGTTGGCCCGGACGCATTCGACGATGCCGCGGTTGAACTCCTCCTGAGTGTAAGGGATCTCCATGCGGTAGATCTTGCAGGAGTTGTAAAGCCGTTTGGTGTGGTCCTGGAGACGGAAGATGGCCGTCCCCTTGGGCGTGTCGTAGGCCCGCAGGCCCTCGAAGAGAGAGCTGCCGTAGTGGATGACGTGCGAGGCCAGATGGATGGTCGCGTCCTTCCAGGGGATCAGCCGGCCATTCTTCCAGACGACGCTCGTTTCCGAAAATGGGCTCATGAGCCCTCCTTCGCGGTGAGTATATCATCCCTCGCGGCGAAGTCAATCGCCTCCAGGGGGGAAATCGGAAATCCGGCGGTCTTGGGAATGGCCCGGGTCAGGTGGTTTCGCCGCAGTGCGGGCAGGCCCGCGAGCGGGGCGGCAGCGGCCGGCGGCAGTTCCAGCACAGGGCCGTCGTCTTCTGCTCCCGGGCCTTGATCCGGAGCATGATGTCGTCGATCTCGGAGGTCTTGGGCGTCTTGCCCTTGTAGAGCGACAGGTCGCGGATGATCTCCGCTGCGCTCTGGTAGCGGTCCTCGACCTTGGGCGCCAGGGCCCTCATGATGATGGCGTCGATCTCCCGGGGCACCCGGCCGTTCTTGATCCGGGGCGGCGTGATCTGGCCCTGCTGGGCCTTCTCCAGGATCTTGAACGGGTCGGGGTCGAAGATCGGCGGCCGCCCGATGATCATCTCGTAGAAGATGCAGCCCACCGAGTAGAGGTCCGAAGCATAGGAGGCCTTGCCCATGAACTGCTCCGGGGCCATGTACGGCGGTGAGCCGATCCGCGTCGAGGCGTAGGGCACGGCGTTGAGCCAGGCCGAGGTCCCGAAATCGGTGATCTTGGCCGTGCCGTCCTCCGACACGATGATGTTCGAAGGCCGCAGGTCGCGGTGGATGATCTTGGCCTTGTGGGCATGATCGACGCCGTAGGAGATCTGCTTGATGAAATCGATGGCCTGCTCGGTCGCCAGGATGCGCTCTTTCTCCAGGATCTTCTCCAGGGTCGGGCCCTTGATGTACTCCATGACCATGAAGAAGACGTTCTTCTCCTTCTCCGCGGCCAGCATGCGGACGATGTTCGGGTGGCTCAGCGCGGCCTGAAGGCGGGGTTCCTTGAGGAGCTTGTAGAGCTCGGCCGATTGCTTGTGGGGCACCTTGATGGCCACCTTGATGTCGAGCCAGGTGTCCTTGGCCAGGTAGACCGAGCCGAAACCGCCGCTGCCGAGCGAGCGCAGGATCTCGTACTTCCCGACCTTCTGTCCTTGCAGGAACATGTCACTCGTTCCAGTAGTGGGCGATCATGGCCGCCCCGGCCACGGCCGCGGTCTCGGCCCTGAGGATGCGGCGGCCGAGGGAGACGGCTTCGAAGCCGGCCTCCCGGATGTCCTTCTCCTCCCCGGCGGTCCAGCCGCCCTTCGGTCCGATCAGGAGAACGACCCGTCCGGGGACTCCCGGACCGGCGGAAGGCTCCGCCAGGACCTCCTTCAGCGGGCGGCCGCCGTGTTCGCTCAAGAAGAGCCGCCGGCCCTCGCCGGGGTCGCGCAGCAGGTCCTTGAGCGGCCGGGGCGCATGGACCTGGGTCAGGAGCGCGGCCTTGCACTGCTTGGCGGTCTCGCGAACGATCCTCTTCCAGCGGTCGAGCTTCCGGTCGGCCCGCTCGCCCGAGACCGGGAAGGACCTGGCGCTCACAACGGGCACGAATTCGGCGCAGCCGAGCTCGGCCGCCTTCTCCAGCACGGTCTCGAGCTTCTTGGCGTCGATGAGGCACGGGGCCAGGACGATCCGGGCCCGGAGATGCTCCGGCTCCTCGGTCGCGAGAACGGCGATCTCCGTTAGGTCGGCGCCGACCTTTTCGACCCGGCCTCGGGAGCGGCGGCCGGTGCCGTCAAAGAGCCAGATCTCTTCGCCGGGCCGGACCCGGGCGGACCTGGCCAGATGGCGGTGCTCGGCCCCGCTGAGCACGATCCGGACGGCCCCCGGGGCGATCGCGGCGACGAAGAACTGATTGGCGGTCACGCTTCTCAACGTCTCATGGCAGGATGTTCCTGAGCCTGTGGGTGACGGACTTGTCGACGGATTCGATGTCTTCGCCGCGCAGCCCCGCGAGCTGGGCCAGCAGGGCTTTTTGCTCCTTGGACAGGTTCTCCGGCGTCCGGACCAGGACCTTGACGAACAGATCCCCTTTGCGCCGGCCCGAGACGTCCTGGACCCCCTGGCCCTTGAGGCGGAGAGTCTCGCCCGGCTGGGTGCCGGCCGGGATCTTGAGGACCTCGCTGTCTTCGAGGGTCGGGATCTCGACCCTGGCGCCCAGGGCGGCCTGGGTGATGGAGACGGCGATCTCGCAGAGGAGGTCATTCCCTTCGCGCTCGAAAAAGGGGTGCTTGCGGACCCGGGTCATGACATAGAGGTCGCCGGCCGGCATGCCCTCGTCGCCGGCCTCGCCCTCCCCGACCAGCCTCAGCCGGGAGCCTTCCTCGACGCCGGCCGGGATGCGGACCTTGAGGGCCCGCTTCTCCTTGACGGCGCCCCGGCCCTGGCAGTTCTCGCAAGGCGCAGGGATTGATCTCCCCGGCCCCCTGGCAGCGCGGGCAAGTCCGGGCCATGGTGAAGAAGCCCTGCTGGTAGCGGACCTGGCCGTGGCCGCCGCAGGTCGGGCACGCCGCGGGGTGCGTGCCCGCCTTCCGTTTCGAGCCGCCGCAGGCGGGGCATTTCTCGGCCCGGTTGAGCCTGATCTCTTTCTCCACGCCCCGGGCCGCGTCCTCGAGGCTGATCTCGACCTCGAGGGCCAGGTCCCGGCCGCGGCTGCGACGGACGCCGCCCCGGCCGCGACCGCCGCTTCCGAAAAGGTCACCGATGCTGAAGCCGAAGAAGTTGCCGAGGATGTCCTCGAAGTCCTCGAAGACCGACGGATCGAAGCCGGAGAAGCCCTGGCCCCGCAGCCCCTCGCTCCCGAAGCGGTCGTAAACCGACCTTTTTTCGGGATCGCACAGAACGCTGTAGGCCTCGGCCGCTTCCTTGAACTTCTCTTCGGCCTCCTTGTTGCCGGGGTTCCGGTCGGGATGATACTTGAGGGCCTGCTGACGGTAGGCCTTCTTGATCTCGTCCGGCGGCGCGTCGCGGGCCACGCCGAGGGTCCGATAAAAGTCCTTATCAGGCATTCGCGCCTTTCCTCGACGACGGCCGGGCCGCGGCCTTGCGGCGCAGCTCCTGGACCTCCTGCGGCGAAAGCCCGGACGAGGGCCGGACCTCGATCCTCTGGCTGAGCCCGGTCTCCTTGTCCTTGGCCGAGACGCGGACCAGGCCGTCGGCGTCGATCTCGAAGGCGACGTCGATCTGGGGCACGCCCGCCGGCGCCGGTTCGATGCCGACCAGCTCGAACACGGCCAGGGACTTGTTCATGGAGGCCAGGAAGCCCTCGCCCTGGAGGACGTGGATGCGGACCCGGCGCTGATTGTGCTCGACGGTCGTGAAGGCCTTGACCTTGCGCGTCGGAATGGTGGTGTTCCGTTCGATGATCATTTCGTAGCCGTCGTTCTCGGTCTCGATCCCCAGCGCGAAGGGCGTCACGTCGAGCAGCAGGACGAGGTCGCGGACCTGGCCGTCGATGATCCCCGACTGGATCGCGGCGCCCTGGGCCACGACCTGATCGGGGTCGACCTTCTCTTCCGGCGCGCGGCCGAAGAACTTCGTGACCCGCTCCTTGACCAGGGGCATCCGGGTCTGGCCGCCGACGAGGATGACATGGTCGATACGGTCCGGGGTCACTTTGGCGTCGTCGAGCGCCTGTTCGATCCGCGGCAGGGTCCGCTCGACGAGGTCGGCCGTCATGGCCTCGAACGTCGGGCGGCTGAGCGACTTGCGGATATGGCCCGACTGGGACTTGTCCGAAACGATGAACGGCAGGTTGATCTCGGTCTCGGCCGTGAACGAAAGCTCCCGTTTGGCCTTTTCCGCGGCCTCCTTCAGCCGCTGCAGGGCCAGCTTGTCCCGGCTGAGGTCGGTCCCCGTCTCGGCCTTGAAGCTCGTCACCAGCCACTCCACGATGCGGTTGTCGAAATCCTCGCCGCCGAGGTAGGAGTCGCCGTTGGTGGCGAGGACGTTGAAGACGCCGTCGCTTGCCTCGAGGATGGTGATGTCGAACGTGCCGCCGCCGAGGTCATAGACCGCGGCCAGGCCGCTGGCCTTGGTGTCGAGCCCGTAAGCCAGGCCGGCCGCGGTCGGCTCGTTGATGACCCGCAGGACCTCGAGACCGCAGATCGTCGCGGCGTCCTTGGTCGCCTGTCTTTGGGCGTCGTTGAAATGGGCCGGAACGGTGATGACCGCCTGCGTCACCGGCTCGCCGAAGAAGGACTCGGCGCAGGTCTTGAGGTAGCCGAGGACCATGGCCGAGATCTCGGGCGGGCTGATCGCCCGGTCGCCCAGGGCGACGGCGACGTCGCCGTTCGGGGACTCTTTGAGCCCATACGGAAGCCGGGCCATGGCCTCCTGGACCTGGGGGGAGCTGAACTTCTGGCCGATCAGCCGCTTGACGGCAAAGAACGTGTTGGCGGGGTTGGTGACGGCCTGGCGCATGGCCAGGGTCCCGACCAGCTGCTCGCCCGAGCCGGTGAACGACACGACGGAGGGCGTCGTCGGCAGGCCCTCCAAGTTGGGGATGACGACCGGCCGCCCGCCTTCGAGATAGGCCACGCAGGAGTAGGTCGTGCCGAGGTCGATACCGATGGTGTGTCCCATGAGCTATTGTCCTTTCTTCGGGACCAGGACCTTGACCAGGGTCGGCCGCAGGAGCCGGTCGTGGAGCATATAGCCCTTCTGCAGCTCCTCCTCGACGGTGGGTTCTCGGACCTCGTCCGACTCCGAAACCGTCATGGCATGCTGGAAGTTCGGGTCGAAGGCCCGGCTCTCGAGAACGATCGGCCGGACGCCATGCTTCGTAAGCAGGGTCTGGAACATCCGCAGGATCAGTTCGACGCCTTCCCGGAGGGTCTTGCCGTCGGTCTCGGACGCGCCGATCTGCAGGGCCCGCTCGAAATTGTCGCTGACGTCCAGGAGCTCGAGCAGCAGCCCGCTCAAGGCGTACTGCTGGAAATCGGCCTTCTCGCGCTCGAAGCGCTTGCGCAGGTTCTCCGTGTCGGCCAGCCGGCGGAGATGGGCGTCCTTGAGCTCGTCGAGCTCCTTCTTGAGGCTCTTGAGCTCGGCCTCCTTCTTCCGGAGCTTTTCCCGGAGGTGCTTGGCGTTCTCGGTCGCCTTGTCCTCCTCCGGCTCCTTCTTCTCGGGCGCGGCCTTGGCCGGACCGGGCTCTTTCTGCGGCGGGGCCTCGGGGATGAACTCGATCTCGTCGCTTTTGTCTTTTTCGTCCGTCATAGGCTGACCTCTCTGCCGAAGACCGTGATGGCCAAGCTGACCTGCTTGGCCATGCGGTCGACAAGGGGAATGATCTTCTCGTAGGGGATGCGCTTCGGGCCGATGACCCCCAGGGTGCCCAGGACCTGGTTGCTGTAGCCGTAGTGGGACAGGACCAGGCAGCAGTCTTCGACGTTCGGGAAATTGGCTTCCGATCCGATCAGGACCTTGACCCGGTCCAGGCTGATGAAATCCGAAAGCAAACGGACCAGCGCGGCCTTCTCCTCGAAGCTGCGGAAAAGCGAGCGCAGCTTGTCGATGTCCGACAGGCCGCCCTTGCCGAGGAGCCGCGACGTGCCTTCGAGAAAGATGCGCTCCTCCCCTTCCCGGTCGATCGTCGTCCGGAGCAAATGGAGGAGCTTGTCGGGCGTGTCCTCGTACTTGACCCGGTACTTGGGCAGATCCCGGACGAGGATGTCTTGAACGGCCAGGATGGTCTTGCCGCGGAAATTCTGGTTGACGTACTGGGAGGCCCGGTCGAGCTCGGCCTGGGTCAGCGGCATCGAGGCGTCCAGCATCTCCGTCAAGACCATGTGGAAGGGCGTCACCAGGATGACCAGGACCCGGCGGTCCGATATCTTGATGAAGCGGAGATGCTCGAACGGCAGCCGGAAAAGGCGGGGCGAGATGACGAAGCCGAGCGCATCCGAGGAATCGGCCAGGATCCGGCAGGCCTGAAGCAACAGGGAGTCGAAATCGGCGGTCCGGTGGCCGAATTCCTCCTGGATGAGGGGCGGGCTCTCCTCGGGCAGGGCCTTCTCGGCCAGGACGCGGGCGACATAGAAGCGCAGCCCTTTGTCGGTCGGGACCCGGCCGGCCGAGGTGTGCGGCTGGGCGAGATAGCCCATGGCCTCGAGCTTGACCATGATATTGCGCAGCGTCGCCGGCGACGCGGCGACCCGGCGGGTCTGGGAGATCGCGCCGGAGCTCACCGGACGGCCATGGCGGACGAAGCTCTCGACGACCGTGGTCAGGACCTTCTGGTCCTTATCGCGCAGCGTAGACTTAACCATTCGTGTCCTAAGTTTTTTTATAGCATTAAAGGCGCGCGAGTGTCAAATGACACAGAGTCAGGACGGGCTTATTCAGCTGATTCTAATTCCAGCGTAGCCAACGACTTGCGCGTAATCACCCGAGGCTTCGCCGGACGTCTGATAGCGGATGAGCTCGGCCTTGGAGGCCCCCAGTCCGCGGCCCGCGACAAGAGCCGCCGTCGTCGGCTGAAAGCCGCACATCGAGATCCGTTCGGACATGACGGTCTCGAAGAGGCCGGTCGGATCGAGGTCGAGGACCCGGCGGATGGCGCTCATGTCCTTCTTTTCGGCCGTCTTCTGGCTGACGTAATGGCTCATGTCCGTGCTGGCCACGATGAGGGTTTCGCGGCGCTCCTCGCGGATGGCCCCGGCCAGGGCTTGGCCTAGCGACTCGAGGTCCTCGTAGCGGGCCTCGGCGGACACCACGATGGGCACGATGGCGGCGTCCGGACGGAAGTATTGGATAAAGGGAAGCTGGACCTCCAGCGAATGCTCGGCCAGATGGGCCGCGTCGTTCTCTTCGACCAGGTCCGTCGCGGCGGCGATCCGGGCGGCCAGGGCCTCGTCCACCGGGCTTTCGCCGAGCGGCGTCGACCAGCGGCCCCGGACCTGGATAGCGAAAAGAGGACCGATGCCCCGATGGGAGGGTCCGAGGATGACGCAGATCCCCGGGATCTTGGCCGAGGAGAAGACCGCGCCCGCGACCCGTCCGGAATAGACATAGCCTGCGTGCGGGGACACGATGGCGATGGCCGTCTGAGGATCGGCCTGGGGATCGACCAGGGCGGCGATCGTCTCGCGCAGTCGCTCCCGGCCTGAAGGATAGAACTGCCCGGCGACATAGGGTTTGCGGGTCATGGCCGCCACCTCCGTTCCCAACATAGGCGCGGCGGCCGCCGCTGTCAATCGCGGCTCAGAGGGTCTGGCGCTTCTCCTCGAAGCGGACGCCGAGCCTCTCGAGCTCCTCAAGGATCGGGCCGTAGATCTCCGGCCGGACCGGGACTTGGACGCCGGGACTGGCGATCTTCCCTTCGAGCACCAGACGGGCGCCGATCGCGGCCGGCAGCCCGACCGTCCGCGACATGGACGAGTCGCCGCCCGGGATGCCGTAGTCGATGAGGGTCGAGACGATCCTATCGGTCCGTCCGGACGCGGTGCGGACGAGGAACTCGTGCTGAAGGATGATCATGTCCCTCTCCCCTTCCTCGTACCGCAGCTTTTCGATCATCAGAGCGGTCAGGTCGTCGAGGGCCGATCCCTTGGGGGCCGGCAACGGGGTTTCGTCGAACAGTCCCAGCCAGGCCAGACGGGACATGATCGCCGACCCCGGGGCCAGGCCGAGCCTGCCGGCGGCCGCGGCCCGGGCGTCGGCGCCGGCCGCCGCGCCGGCCAACTTGCGCATCAGCCCGTTAAAGGTCAGGCCCGTCCTGTCTTTGGGCTCGTCGTCGAGCAGGCCCAACTCGACCATCGCCTTCAGGGTCTCGCACCAGCCCGGGAACCGGAGCGTGCCGCGGAACACGGTCCGGGCCTCGGGGATGCCGTAGACCTCCCGGTAGGCGACGGAATCCCGGTTGGGGTAGCCTTCGAAGGCCCCCAGCCCGGGGATGACGATCATCTCCGGTCGGGCGAACAGTTCGGAGGACGGGATGTTGACGATGCGGCCGTCTTTGAGGAACTTGGCCGAGTTCTTGGAGGCCAGCAGGACGCCGCGCGGGCTCCAGGAGAACTTGTAGCCGTAGGGATTGGTGTTCGCTTCCGGGGCCGGCAGTCCGCCGCACCAGGAGGTGAAGCCCAGGACCTGCCCTCCCGCGTCGCGGATCTCATGGATGACGCGCATGGCCTCCATGTGATCGATGCCGGGGTCGAGACCGAGCTCGTTCAGCAGGACGACGCCGCGTTCCTTGGCCCGGGCGTCGAGGGCCCGCATGGCCGGGCTGACATATGAGGCCGTGACCATCGACCGGCCCTGCTCGATGGCCAGCTCGGCCACCACCGGATGGAACGTGTAGGGGACCATGCTGACCACAAGGTCGGCCCGGCCGATGGCCGAGGCCAGAGCGGCCTTGTCGGCGATGTCGAGGACCTCGGCCGCGCCGCGGGGGTGGGCGTCCACGAGCCGGGCGGCCCGCCCGGCTTCGACGTCGGCGACCGTGACGCGGAAGTCCGGTTGTTCGAGCAGATAATTCACGAGCGGTCGGGCCACCAGGCCGGCCCCGAGAACGAGCACTCTTTTCATAAGCCACTCCCCCGCCGACGACGGGTCAGCGGATGTGTTCCGTGAGATAAGCGTAATCGGGCGTTAGCGCGCCGCGGTAGACGATAACGGCCCGCCGCAGGACATCGGGCAATCCGCTCTCGGCGAACGGCCGGTCGAAGCGGGCCGCGGCCACGGCCGGGATGTGCTCTTTCAGCTTGCCGCTGAAGTAGGTCGACGATTCGAGCGGCAGCTCGGCCGGCAGATTGTACACAGCCAGGACCGCCGGGCCTCGGCCCTCGAACCCGGGGAGCGCCTTGTCCTCGACGGGATCGTAGACATAGACCGGGTCCTCGGAGTCCGTGGCCTGGATCGTGGCCTCGATCGAGCCGTTGATGTCGCAGGTGATGTCGCCGATCACCCGGAGCCTCGGGCGCTCGGGCCCGCCGTAAAGCCGTTTCAGGAAGCCCTTGGTGATGTACTTGGGGAACTTCGGTGTCCAGTAGATGCCGTTGACGACGGCCGTGAGATAAGGCACGACCTCTTCGGTCACCGGCCGATAGGCCTCGGGATGGTGGTAGAAGTCCTGGAGATCGAAGGGCTTGGCCGGATCGACGGGACGGACCATGTCCTCTTCGTGGAAGACGGCCTTGAAGAGGTTCCGGTGAGGCTTGCCGCCGTCTCGGAACAGGCCGGGGATATCGGACGGGTGGACGGTCTCGACCGGCAGGATGTCAAAAACCTCTTGGGCGCCCTGGGACACGTGGCCGTAACCGAAGAAGCCGAAGACGATCGGGCCCAGCTCCCGCGGCGGGCCCTGCTTGACGAGCTTCCAGGCCAGCTTGCCCACCTCCTCCTTGGCGTCCACCAGGCTCTTGTACCGGTGGGTCGGCTGGAGCATCGTGAACGGGTTCGAGATCCCCTCGGTCTCGAGCCTGCGGCCCAGGGTCCAGAGCGTGTCGATCATGCCGGCGTGGCCGGCATAGTTGCCGAAATAAAGGACGCGCCGGCCCTGGTCGTCGACCATCTTTTCATAATCGATGACGGTACAGCCTAGGTCCATCATCCGCCTGAGCATGGGCATGTTCTGCGGCTGGCCCTTGGCGGTATGGGAGAAGAACAGGTACGTTTTGCCCGGCTCGATGAGGTCGATGGGGATCTCCTTGAGGGCCAGGATGATCGGGCACGGCGACAGGCCCTCCTCGACCGGGATGCCGGCCAGGCTATAATCGGCATCGGCAAAGACCCGGATCGAGGACGGCTGGACGCGGAATTCGATGGGGTAACGGTCGGCCAGTTCACGGGCGTGCGAAGGGATGAGGGGGACCCGTTTTTCCCACCTGTTGATGTCCTCTCTGCGGATGCCGAGCTTGGTGTTCATTTGGGGTGCCTTTGATCGGGAATTCGAGGCGTTATTATGTCACATTCGCCCCGCCCGTTCAATCTCGAAACCCCGCCCGCCGCCAGGCCCTTGGAGCCTCCTCGGCCCAAGGTCATCCCGGGTCGCGATCGGGGCAAACCCCGAGGGGCGCGGCGGCGGGCCGTGGGACGGCGAGGTTGACGCCGGCGCCCTCCAACGGCTAAGATGGGGCCCGATGATCAGGTTCCACAATACCCTCGGCGGCCGGGTCGAAGGCTTCGTCCCCCTCGAGCCGGGCCGGGTCAAGCTCTACACCTGCGGTCCGACGGTCTACAACTACCCCCATATCGGGAACTGGCGGGCTTACGTCTTCGAGGACCTCCTCCGGCGCTTTCTCGCCTACGACGGCTTCGAGGTCCTCCACGTCATGAACGTCACCGACGTCGACGACAAGACGATCAAGGGAGCCCATGATCAGGGCGTCAGCCTGGACGAGTACACCCGGCCGTTCATCGAGGCCTTCGCCCGTGAGCGCGACGCGTTGGCCATCCTGCCGGCCCACCACTACCCCCGGGCGACCGCCCATATCCCCGAGATGGTCGCCCTCATCAGGATCCTTCTCGAAAAAAGCTATGCTTACAGGAAGGACGGCTCGATCTACTTCGCCATCGACAGGTTCCCGGCCTACGGGCGGCTGTCAAAGATCAACCTCGAGGACCGCCGGCCGGGGGCCCGCGGCGACGCCGACGAATACGAAAAGGAGAGCGTCCACGACTTCGCGCTCTGGAAGGCGCCCAAGGAGGGCGAGCCCTTCTGGGAGACCGAAGTCGGCCCCGGACGCCCCGGCTGGCACATCGAATGCTCGGCCATGAGCGCCAAGTACCTCGGGCAGCCGTTCGACATCCATTGCGGCGGCGTCGACAACATCTTCCCCCACCACGAGAACGAGATCGCCCAGTCCGAAGCGGCCCGAGGGGTTCCGCTGGCCCGCTATTGGCTCCATTGCCACCACCTCATCGTGGACGGCCAGAAGATGGCCAAGTCCAAGGGCAATGTCCTTCGGATCGCCGACATCCTGGCCAAGGGATACGACGCGCTCGATCTCCGCTATCTTCTGCTCTCCACCCACTACCGGAAGATGCTCAATTTCACCTTCGAGGCCTTGGACCAAGCCCGGACCGCGCGCCGGCGGATGGGGGATTTCTTGGGAGCCCTCAGGGAGGTCCGGAACGATACGGCGGGCCGTCAGCCGGTCGAGCCGCTCCTTGCGGAGGCCCGGGCCGGCTTCGCCGCGGGCCTCAGTGACGACCTCAACATTGCCGCGGCGCTGGCCGCTGTGTTTACATTGATCAAGAACGCGAACCCTCTGCTCGTCGAGGGCAAGATATCGAAGCCCGGTGCCGACCAGTTTGCTGCCTTCTTCGCCGAAATCGACGGAGTCCTGGCCATCAAGCCGGCCGCGGCAGCCACGGTATCGGGGGTCAGGGACCTCAAGCCTGAGCCAGGATCTCAAGGACAATTTTCGGATGAGGCAACGCTGGAGCAGTTGGACCTGAGGATCCAAAAAATGGTCGACGAGAGACAAGAGGCCCGGGCCGCCAAGGACTTTGCCCGCGCCGACGCCGTCCGTCGAGAGCTCCTGGAGATGGGCATCATCCTCGAAGACACCAAGGAGGGGGTCCGCTGGAAGAAGGCCGGGCCGGCCAAGCCCTGACCCCTCAGCCTGGGCAGCCGCGATGAAGACCCGCGAAAAGTCGGCCCAAGCCTTGGGACGCTCCGGCGAAGACATCGCCTGCCGCTATCTCGAGGGCAAGAAATACGAGATCATCGCCCGGGGCTTCCGCATGTTCCGGGGCGAGATCGACATCGTCGCGCTCGACGGAGCGACCCTGGTCTTTGTCGAGGTCAAAGCCCGGGCCGACGAGTCCCACGGACGGCCCGAAGAGTCCGTGACGCCGGGCAAACAGCGCCAGATCCGGAAGATCGCCCAGGGTTACCTTCTCGAGCACCCCTCCCCCGGCGTCGATTGCCGCTTCGACGTCATCGCGATCCTGTTCCGCGAGCCGGGGGATTTCCGCCTCGAGCACTTCGTCGACGCGTTCTAGGGACCGCCGGCCCGCGGGACGATCGTCCGATCTTCACTTCGGAAGGATCGTCTGAAGCGAGGGCCAACGCGCCCAAAGTCCGGCCCAGAACGGGGTGGCGCCGCCGCGGGGCGATCTCGGCGAGCGGCACAAGCACGAAATTCCTCAGGTGGAGCCGGGGGTGAGGAATGATCAGGTCCGGCGTCTCGAGAACGAGATCGCCGGCGAGCAGGATGTCGATATCGATGATCCGCGGTCCCTTAAGGACGCCGACGGCCCTCTTCATCTGGGCCTCGATCGACCTGACCAGCCCGAGCAGCTCCCGGGGTCGGAGCGCCGTGCGGACCTCGAGGGCCTGATTGAGGAACCAGGGCTGGTCCCTGTAGTCCACGGGCTCGGTCTCGTAGGTCGAGGAGGCGCGCAGGATCCGGACGCCCTTCCGCTCGAGCCACCGCCGGGCCCGAGCCAGGTTGGCCGCCCGACGGCCCAGGTTGCTGCCGAGGCCCAGGAGATAGGTCATGCGCGAGTCCCTCGCCGATCATTCTATGCAAACGCCGGGCCCGGTTGCAATTCCGGCGGCCTTTGTTTAGTATGGGTCATTCGAGCGGTCCGAACGGAGAGACGCATGAGCAACCTGATCTTCCTCGACAACGGGGCGACCTCGTTCCCCAAGCCCGAAGAGGTCTATCGTTACATGGACCACTTCTACCGGAACTACGGGGTCAATCCTGGACGGTCCGGCTACGACCTGTGCATGGAGGCCGGCCTGGTCGTCGAGGAGACGCGTCAAGAGCTGACCAGGTTCTTCAACGGCACCGACCCGAACCGGCTGTGTTTCGGCTACAACTCGACCGACGCGCTCAATCTCATCATCTTCGGCATGCTTCGCCCCGGCGATCACGCCGTTTCGACCATGCTCGAGCACAATTCCGTGCTGCGCCCCCTTTATCATCTCTCCCAACAGGGCGTCGATGTCGATTACGTGCCCTTCGACGGTCGCGGCTTCGTCGACCCCGGCGAGATCCGGCACCGGTTCCGGCCCAACACCCGGCTCGTCATCGTCAACCACGCCTCGAACGTCATCGGGACCGTCCAGCCCATCGCCGCGATCGGCCGGATGTGCCGCGAGGCCGGCATCCCCTTCGCCATCGACGCCTCTCAGTCGGCCGGCAAGGTCCCGATCGACATGCAGGCCCAGTTCCTGGACGTCGTGGCCTTCACCGGCCACAAGTCTCTCCTCGGCCCCACGGGCATCGGCGGGCTTTACGTCCGGGAAGGGACCGAGATCCGACTGACCCGGGCCGGCGGCACGGGCGTGCGGTCGGCGGTCCGGACCCATCTCGAGGAGTATCCTTATCGCCTCGAATACGGGACCCCCAACGTCATGGGCATCGCCGGCCTCAAGGCCGGGGTCGCCTGGCTCAAGGCCAAGGGCGTCGAGACCGTCCACGCCGAGGAGATGCGCCTGGCCGGGATCCTCCTGGAGGGTCTGCGGGCCATCCCCGGGGTCAAGCTTTATTGTCTCGACAACCTGGACGACCACATCGCCGTCATGGCCTTCAACATCGAGGGGATGGACGCCGCCGACGTCGGGACTATGCTCGACGTGGATTTCGGGATCGCCTGCCGCACCGGGCTCCATTGCGCGCCTCGTGTCCACGAAGGTCTCGGCACGGACAAGATCCACGGCGCGGTCCGCTTCGGGATCGGGCCGTTCAATACGGAAGACCACATCCGGGCAGCCATCCGGGGCGTGGGGAAGATCGCCGCGATCGCGGCCAAGAAGCGCTGAGGCGCGTCAGACGCAGCCGTCGGGCTTCGGCAGCCCAGCCACCTTGCAAGCCCCCTTGGCCGGGCCCGAGGGGAACAGATCATAGATCTTCATCAGCGGGAAGCCCGTGGCTTGGCACATCTTCCGGACCATGGGGGCCAGGCTCTTGTCGACATAATACCCGCGGATATAGGTGATGACCGCCCAGTGCTCGGGCGTCAGCTCGTCGAGCCCTTCTTCGGCCTTGGCCAGGACCCTGGCCAGGTCCTCGGACCATTCCTCCGGATGGATCAGAAAGCCTTCCTCATTGACCTCGACCCGCACGCCTTCGATCTCGATATAGGGCATGGTGTGATTCTCCTCTCGGCGGTCAGTCCTTGCGGACCGGGACGGCCAGGGCGCCGGAGACCAGCTCCAGGACCTGGACGACCTTCATCGGCAGCTTGTAGTGTTTGATGACGTCGTTCAATCCGTCGACGCAGTTGTGGCACATCGTGCAGACGAGGGTGGCGCCGGTCGCCCGGAGCTGATCGGCCTTGATCTTCGCGGCCTCGAGCCGCAGCGGCCGGTATTCGGCCATGGACAGGAGGCCGCCGCCGCCCGTGCAGCAGAAATTCTCCCGCCGGTTGGGATGCATCTCGCGGAAGTCCGCGCAGACCCGGCGCAGCACCTGGCGCGGCTCCTCGACCAGGTCTCCGGAGCGGGCGATGTTGCAGGAATCGTGAAAGGTCACCGGCTCGGGGATTGCGGGCGGGATCGACGGCGATCCGCCCCTCGTCGAGGTAGCGCTTGACCGTGACCACGACCGACTCGGTGGGCCGCGTTTGCTCGAAATCGGCCCAGGTGTAGCCTTCCCAGCGCGTCGAGCGGTAGCCGTGGCCGCATTCCGAGATGACGATCCGCTTGGCCCGGAGCCGATCGGCCGCCTCGTAGACGTTCCGGGCGACGTAGGCCCCGAGCCGGTCGTCGCCCGAGAACAGGCCGAAATTGGTCTGGTCCCAGCCCCACTTCGGCATGGTCCAGGACGCCCCGGCCAGGTGGAAGATCTTGGCGGCGTGGGCGATCGACCGCGGATCGAACTTGATCTCCCGCGGATTGATCGTATAGAGGATATCGCAGTCCGGCTTATCGACCGGGATATCGACGGCGTCGGTCCCCAGCTCGGTCCGGACCTCGTCGCGCATCCAGGCCAGCGTCTCGAGGTAGTCGTCCTCGGAGACGGCCATCTGGTTGCCCGTCTCCCATTGGTCGCGGCTGACGTTGAATACGCCCTCGGGGACGATGCCGAGCTCGGTCAGCAGCCCGCGGGCGAACCGCACCAGCAGGCCCGTGTCGACGCCCATGGGGCAATTGTAGGTGCAGCGGCGGCAGGCGCTGCAGGTGCCGAAGACGATATTCTTGAGCCGGTTGAGGTCTTCGTCACTCTCGAGGGTTCCCGCCTTGACCCACCAGGGAACGATGCGGCCCGCCCAGTCGACATGGCGCTTGAAGATCTTGCGGACCTGGTCGGCCTTCCAGACCGGGGTCATCGTCGGATCGTCGGGATGCGTCAGGAAATAATGGCACGACTCGGCGCACAGGCCGCAATGGACGCAGGCCGTCATCGATACGGCCAGGGGCCGGGAGATGCGGCCGGCCAGGAGATCCAGGAAACGGCCGACGTTGTTCCCGGGCTCGTAGGTCTTGAGGCGCCCCTCGACGACCGAAGGGCGCCGGTCTTCTTTGGCCTTGGCCTGGGTCCGCGTGTCGAGGGGCGAATCGACGACCGCCGACGGGGCCTTCCTGCGGCGGGTCATGCGAGCTCCTTGGCTTTGCGAGCGGGAGGGAGGGCGCCGCGGTGCCCGAGCGAACGGCCGAGATAGTAACGGGTGAACGGATAGTAGAGATAGTGGCAGATCTTCGAGAACGGCACATAGGCGAGGAAGAAGGCTGTCAGCCCGAAATAGGCGAGGAGCGGTCCCTCTCCCCTCTCCGGCCGGTTCGGCAGGGCCAGAACGGCGGTGCCGAACCAGACGATGAGCAGGACCAGCGAAAAATAGTCGTCCGGCGAGCTGACCGACCGCAGCACGGGGTTCGTCAGGCGTCTTCCGAGACGGATAAGGCCGACGGCGAAGGCCGCGCCCACAACGGCCTGGAACAGGCGGACAAAAGCCGCGCGACCGAACAGGCCCGGCGAGTACGGGATGATGAACGTCCCGACGATGGCCGCCGCGACGCCCAGGTGAAAGACCACGAACTGGGCATAAAAGAAGGGACGCTTCCGGGTGGATTCCATGGCTCCCGGCATGACGATGTTCATCAGGGAGTAGCCGGCCCCGGCCCGCTCGTCGCCGGCGGGGAAGGTCCGGTCCCGCCGCGTCTTGAACCGGAAGATCCAGAGCAGGCGGACCGCGTAGACCACGGCCATGAAGGCCAGGCAGGCGATCTGAAGCTCGTTCTCGAAAAAGCGCAATAGGCTGCTCATGACAGGGTCTCCGGCGGACCGAAGCAAACTATTATATCAGAGGGGAGGCGGACGGGAAAGGCCGCTAGGCCGCCTTGGACCCGGGAGAGGACGGAGCTTCGGCAGAGAGCGTCACGATCAGGCAGCCCCCCTCAGTCAGAGGCGTGACCTTGACGGCGAACGAGTCGCCGCGGATCACCGCTTTTGAGATCGTCTCTTGTCCGGTCTCTTTGGCTTGCCGCACGGCCTCGGATGCCGCAGAGCTGCGCAGGACCTCCCAGAAATGGCTGCCCTCGGGGGTTCCGTGGCCGGCCAGGCGTTGGAAGGCGTCGTTGCAGATCAGGATGCGGGCCTTCCCGTCGACCACGCAAAGACCTTCGCTGACGGAGGCCAGGATGCTGCGGATCTCCTCGTTCTGCAGCCGGATCTCCCCGAACATGCTGTTGAGGCGCCCGATCATCGTGTTAAATCCCCCCCCCAGGGCCTGGAACGCGCCCGCCCGGCGGGTCGGGACTGAAACATCGAGGTCCCCCGCCGCGACCTTGGAGAGGGCCTCGATCACCTGGCGGGTGGGGGCGGCGACCGACCGGGTCAGGAAGAACGCCACGAGCAGGGCCAGCCCCGTGGCCACGGCCAGCACCTTCAGGAGATCGGTCCGCAGGTCCGACATGAGGACCTGAAAGTCCTTCATGAACGTGCTCATCCGGAGGGCGCCGACCACCCGGCCGTCGGACTTCAGCGGGACGCTCAGATACATCATGTCGGCGCCCAGCGTCGAGCTGGGGCGGATCGACATCTGCGTCTCACCTCGCAGCGAGGCCTGGATCTCGGGCCGGAACAGGTGGTTTTCCATGTCCCGCGGTTCCCTCTGGGAATCGGCCAGGACATTTCCGGCGGCGTCAATGACGGTGATCCGGGTCCCGGTCGCGCGGCCGCGGGCGGTCACGAACCCGGCCAGATCGCCCGGGTTCGATCCCGTCAGAAAGGGGACGATCTGGGCCTCGAGGAGGAGGGCCATCTGCTTCAGGCTGTCCGATCGCTCCTTGATATGATGGCTTTGCATGGCCGGAGGGGCGAAGATCTCGACCCCGAGGAAGAGAATGGCGATGACCGCCACGTAGCCCAAGAAGATCCTGACGAAGAGGGTCTTTTTCATCGGTCGCGGCCGTATTATAGCCGAATCGCGCCGCGTTGAAAGGATTTTTTGGGACTCGGGAAGGGTATATAATAGCCTCAAATCGGCCTGGAGGGAGAGCCATGGAACGATTCGCTCTGATCCTGGGATTTTTGGTCCTCGGCCTGGCGGCCGTCGCGGCGCCGGCCAAATACGAAAAAGACGTTATCCCGACCGCCAAAGGTCCTCTTGAGATCACGTTCCTCGGGCACGCCTCGCTCCAGATCCTATTCGACGGCCTCACGGTCCAGGTCGATCCCTTCGGCCAGGTGGCCGATTACAGCACCCTGTCCAAGGCCGATCTCGTTCTCGTTACCCACGACCACTTTGATCACCTCGATCCCAAGGCCCTCAAGGCCATCACCAAGGCGGGGACCGTGGTCGTCGGCTCGAAGTCCTGCGCGGCCAAGCTCGCGGGCGCGATCATCATGGCCAACGGCGAAAGCCGAACGGTCTGCGGCCTGGCCATCCAGGCCGTGCCGGCCTACAACATCGGCAAGCCGTTCCACCCCAAGGGCGACGGCAACGGCTATGTCGTCACCTTCGGCGACAAGCGGGTCTACATCGCCGGCGACACGGAGAACACGCCCGAGATGAAGGCCCTCCGGTCGATCGACGTCGCCTTCCTGCCGATGAACCTGCCCTACACGATGACGCCCGAGCAGGTCGCCGACGCAGCCAAGGCCATCCGGCCGAAGATCCTCTATCCCTACCATTACGGCGACACGGACACGAGCAAGCTGGTGCGGCTCCTGCAGGGGGACAAGGAGATCGAGGTCCGGATCCGGAAGATGAGCTGAGCCCGGGCCGGCGTGTCTGAATTATTCACGAATCGAGGCGGCCCCAGATGCGAGGCCCCGGTTCTGTGAGATATCCTGCGATAAGCCCTTTTTCCAGATATTTCTCAGATGCGCAGCTACGAGTCCCTCCGCTGCGCATCTGACCTCCGCTCCCTTCGGTCGCTCCGGGTAGGCCGGATCGGTTCGCCCGCAGGGGAAAAACCCCGATAAAAGGAGGCGGAGAATAATGGGCGTTTTTAGGAATAGATCAGGCTAGTCGGTCGGGCAGCCTTTGAGGCCTGTGAGGCGGCCCTCTTCGATGTGATGCTTGATCGTCTTGCCTTTGACCATATAGATGACGTCCTCGCCGATGTTCGTGGCGTGGTCGGCGATCCGTTCGAGATGCCTCCCGACAAGGATGAGGTCCACCGCCCTGGAGATCGTGCTCGGGTCCTGCATCATGTAGGTCAGGAGCTCCCGAAAGACCTGGTCGTTGAGCTGATCGACCTGGTCATCCCTCAGACAGACATCGCGGGCCAGAGCGTCGTCGCCTTGCACGAACGCGTTCAGGGCGTCCCGGACCATGTCCTGGGCCAATTCGGCCATCCGGGGGATGTCGATCAGGGGTTTGAGCTCGGGGGACTTGAGCAGGTCCAGGGTGCGCTCGGCGATGTTGACCGCCAGGTCCCCGATGCGCTCAAGGTCGGTGCCGATCTTCATGGCCGCCGTGATGAAGCGGAGATCGGTCGCCAGGGGCTGACGGAGGGCCAACAGGCGCAGGCACATCTGGTCGACCTCGACGTCGAGGCGATTGATGGCCTCTTCACGGTCCAGCACCTGGCAGGCCAGGGGCTCTTCGCGTTCCCTGAGTGCCCGGACGGCCAGTGCGATCTGCTCCTCGGCCCGGGCGGCCATCTCCAACAGCATCTCTTTCAGGGACTTGAGCTCCTCGTCGAACGGGCGTTCCATCTTGGACATCGCTCCTCCTCGGATCGCTACCGGTGGCGCTAGTTTAGCCCGATTGGGGCCCCCTGACAAGTCCGACGCCGTCAAGAGGAAGGGAACGGGAATAGAAAGAGGGATCGAAAAGAAAAAAATGGCTCCTCGGGCAGGACTCGAACCTGCAACCTAGTGGTTAACAGCCACCCGCTCTGCCGATTGAGCTACCGAGGAGCAGGCTGGAGTAATTTAGCAAAAAGGCCCCCAAAAGGCAAGACGATCACTCGCCAATCTACAGGTCGGGGATCTCCCAGAGGGCCAGTCCCCTGCGGGGACAGTCCCGAGAGGATCAGAAGCGGTAGCTGGCCTGCTTGGCCATCTTGCGGTAGTCGTCGCCGCTCATCTCGACGACCTTGCACATCTCGTAGATCCGCGACCGCAGCCGCACCCCGATGCGGTCGATCAGGCTGTCGCCGCCCTTTTTGTAGAACGAGTCACGCTTGTCCTCGTCCTCGTCGAGGTCGGGATAGTTCGTGGTGAAGAGGGTCAGCTTCTTGTGGTTGTAGCGGTGATTGATGATGTAGAAGACCGTCTCCTCGACCCAGGCCGTCGTCCGCTTGGCGCCGAGCTCGTCGAGGACGAGGACTTCGGACTGGAAGACGGGCGTCAGGACATCCGACTCCGACAGCGTCGAATCCGGCGTGAAGGTGCTTTGGATCTCGCGGATGAGATCGCGAAAATCGTAGAAGATGCAGGCCGCCTCCTTAGCCTTGATGAGCTCCTGGATGACGGCCACGGCCAGATGGGTCTTCCCGACCCCGCACGGGCCAATGAACAGGAGGCCGACGTCCTGGGCCGGGTAGTTCTTGACGAATTGGCGGCAGA
Organism: Candidatus Aminicenantota bacterium; assembly: GCA_963807525.1. Lineage (GTDB taxonomy): Bacteria > Acidobacteriota > Aminicenantia > Aminicenantales > Saccharicenantaceae > RBG-16-66-30. The sequence goes on from CAWECI010000030.1 coordinate 184,640, forward strand.
TCTTCAGGGCGTCCCGGTGCGAATCGTTGTGGACCTCGAAATTGTCCAGGGTGCAGGACTGGTAGCGCCGTGGGATGTTGGCCTGGTCGGACAGGGATTGTTTCCAGCGCTGGCCGTAGCAGCTGCAGCGCCTGGCCACCTGGGGACCGCCGGCGCCCTCGAGAAGCCAGCCCGTTCCCTGGCACTTGGGGCAGATGGTCGGTTCGCTCAATTCAGGTACCCTCGGAGGTGCTGGAGGTTCTGCGACCGGCTGAGCTTGCGCATGGCCTTCTGCTCGATCTGGCGGATCCGCTCCCGGGTCAGCTTCAGCTGCTGCCCGATCTCCTGGAGCGTCCGCGGCCGGTCGTCGTCCAGCCCGAAGCGTAATCTTATCACAAGAGCCTCTTTCTCATCCAGCTCGTGGAGGACGTCCCGGATCTGCTGCTGGACCGCGGCCTTGATGATCTGGTATTCGACCGAGGGGGAGGTCGTATCGCTGAGCCGGTCTTCGACCTCCGTTTCCTCGTCCCCGGTCTTGTCGCTCAAGGACAGGTTCCGCTCGCCGAGGATCTCGAGGTCCTCGATGTCGGTCTCGGAAAGGCCCATGGCCTTGGCGATCTCCTCCCGGTTCGGGTCGCGGCCGAGCTCCGTCTTGAGCTCGGCGATCTTCTTTCTCATGAGCGACATCTGGTCGGCCAGCTTCTGGGGGATGCGGGTGATCCGGGACGACAGGGTCAGGGCATGGATGATGGCCTGGCGGATCCACCAGACGGCGTAGGAGACGAAGCGGACGCCTCTCGAGGGGTCGAAGCGCTTGGCCGCCTCGATCAGCCCGACGTTGCCCTCGTCGATGAGATCGAGCAGCCCCAGGCCCATGCCCCGGTATTTCTTGACATAGGAGACGACGAACTTGAGGTTGGACTTGATGAGGGTCTGAAGGGCGTCCTTGTCACCCTGCCGGATGCGCTCGCCGAGCCGCTTCTCCTCCTCTTCGGTCAGGGCCGGGAACTTGGCGATCTCCTCCAGGTAATGTTTGATGTTCCGGGAATCGAAGAAATCGCGGTAATCCATGCCTCACTCGTCGCGGCCCTTGACCTTGACGACCTCGCTCGGGCGGACGCTGACCAGGGCCCGCCGCCGGGCCTCGAATTCCTCCTCCTTGCCGGCGATAGAACTCCCGCCGGACATAGTCCAGGAATTCGGTGACCTCGGCCTCGATGCGCTCGATCTTGTCGCGCATGTTGAGGACGACCTCGACCCCGGCCAGGTTCACGCCGAGGTCCCGGATCAGGTTCAGGATGATCTCCAGCCGCTTGAGGTCCCCGGCCGAATAGAGGCGGGTGTTCCCTTCGCTCCGGGACGGCTTGAGCAGGCCCTCCCGCTCGTAAAGACGGAGGGTCTGGGGATGGATGCCGTACATTTCGGCCACGCTCGAGATATGATAATACGCCTGAGGCCCCTTGGCCGTTCCCTTGCGCGTTTTTTTCATCTCAGTCCGTCCCCATCGATTGTCTCGGGTTCGGCCCCGAGATCCGCTCGAGCTCCTTCATCATCTCCCGGATCCGCTCGTTGTCGAACGGCGGCGGGACGATATAGACCTCGGCGAACTCGTCCCCGCGGCCCTTCCGCCCGGGCACGGGAGCGCCCTGGTCCTTGATGCGGAACTTCTGCCCGGATTTCGTCCCCGGCGGGATCCGGATCACGGTCTTGCCCGCCAGGGTCGGCACCTCGATCTTGGCGCCGAGGGTGGCCTCGGGGACCGTCACCGGCACCCGGACCGAGATGTTGGCCCCTTCCCTCCGGAAGAAGGCGTGGGGCGCGACCTCGATGACGATGTAGAGGTCGCCCGGCGGCCCTCCGTTCCGGCCCGCGTTGCCCCGGGCCGGGACCCGGACCTTGGAGCCGTTGTCGACGCCGCCGGGGATGCGGACCGAGATGAGATCCGAGATCTGGACGACGCCGGCCGATCCGCAGGCCGGGCAGGGCTCCCCGGCCGCCTGGCCGGTGCCTGCCGCAGGTGGGACAAGCGCCCGAGAACCTCATGAAGCCCCGCTGGACGGTGCCGCGGCCCGTACCGCCGCAGGCCGGGCAGGTCCGCCTCTTGGAGCCTGCGGCCCGTCCCGTCGCGCTGCAGGCCTGGCAGACCGCCAGACGGTTGACCCGGATCTTGGTCTGGACGCCGTTGATGGCGTCCATGAAGCCGATCTGCATCGCGTACTGCAGATCCTCGCCGCGCTCCGGGCTGGCCCCGGCGGCCTCCGGCCCGCGGACGCCGCCCCCGCTGAACAGGTTCTCGAAGAAATCGCGGAAGGTCGATGAGCCGTAATCGGAAAAATCGAAGCCCTCGAAGCCGGGGCCGCCCGGCCCCGCCGACCCCCCGGCCCCCGGCGGAACCCCGCCGAGGTCGCCGAACTGGTCATACTGGGCCCGCTTCTTGGGATCGCTCAGGATGGCGTAGGCTTCCTGGATCTCCTTGAACCGGGCCTCGGCCGTCTTGTCCCCCGGGTTGAGATCGGGGTGGTACTTGCGGGCCAGCTTGCGGTAGGCCTTTTTGATGTCAGGAAGGGCGGTCTCCTTGGAGACTCCCAAGACCCGATAATAATCTTTCGCCATCACCGCACCTCGGACAGTCGATCGGTCCCGCCGCGGGGTCCCGTTATCCGTCAGAGGCCGCCGGGCCTATTTCTTTTTATCCTCGTCGACCACCTCGGCGTCGATGACCTCGCCCTCGTCGGCTCCCTTCCCATCGCCGCCCTGGGGACTGCTGTTGGCCCGACTGATAGCCGGGGCCGCCGCCCGTGGCGCCTCCTTCGGCGCCCGGCTGGGGCCCGGCCTGCCGGTACATCATCTCGGTCAGCTTGTGGCTGGCGTTGGTGAGGTCTTCCGTGGCCTTGCGGATGCGCTCGAGGTCGTCCGATTCGATGGCCTTCTTGGTGTTCTCGATCTCTTTCTGCACGCGTTCGGCATCCTCGGCCGGGATCTTGTCCTTGTTCTCGCGCAGGAGCTTTTCCAGGCTGTAAACGAGCTGGTCGGCATGGTTGCGGGCGTCGATGGTCTCCCGCCGCTTCCGGTCCTCGGCGGCGTTGGTCTCAGCGTCCTTGACCATGCGGTTGATCTCCTTATCGTCGAGCCCGCTGTGGCCGGTGATCGTGATCGCCTGCTGTTTGCCGGTGCCGAGGTCCTTGGCGGAAACATGCAGAATGCCGTTGGCGTCGATGTCGAACGTGACCTCGATCTTGGGGATGCCGCGCGGGGCCGGCGGGATGCCGTCGAGGTGGAACCGTCCGAGCGTCCGGTTCTGGGCGGCCAGCTCCCGCTCGCCCTGGAGGACGTGGATCTCGACGCTCGGCTGGCTGTCGGAGGCCGTGGAAAAGATCTCCGTCTTCTTGGTCGGGATGGTCGTGTTCCGGGGGATCATCCGGGTGAAGACGGCGCCCAGGGTCTCGATGCCGAGCGTCAGGGGGGTGACGTCGAGCAACAGGACGTCCTTGACCGAGCCCGAGAGGACGCCGCCCTGGATGGCCGCGCCGACGGCCACGACCTCGTCCGGATTGACGCCCTTGTGGGGCTCCCTGCCGAAGAGCTCGTGGACGAGCTGCTGGATGCGGGGCATGCGCGTCTGGCCGCCGACCAGGATGACCTCGTGGATGTCGGAGGCCTTGAGGTTGGCGTCGGCCAGGGCCTGCCGGACCGGCGCGACGGAACGCTGGATGAGGTCCTCGCAGAGCTGCTCGAGCTTGGCCCGGGTCATCTTCATGAGGAGGTGCCGGGGCCCGGAGGCGTCCGCGGTGATGAAGGGCAGGTTGATCTCGGTCTCGATGGTCGTCGAGAGCTCGACCTTGGCCTTCTCCGCGGCCTCTTTGAGCCGCTGCAGGGCCATCTTGTCCCTGGTCAGGTCGATGCCCGATTCGCGCTTGAATTCCTGGACGATCCAATCCTGGACCTTCTGGTCGAGGTCGTCGCCGCCGAGGTGCGTGTCGCCGTTGGTGGCCTTGACCTCAACGACGCCTTCGCCGACCTCGAGGATGGAGATGTCGAACGTGCCGCCGCCGAAGTCGTAGACGGCGATCGTCTCGTCCTTTTGCTTGTCCATGCCGTAGGCGAGGGCCGCGGCCGTCGGCTCGTTGATGATCCGCTCGACCTTGAGCCCCGCGATCTGGCCGGCGTCCTTGGTGGCCTTGCGCTGGCTGTCATTGAAATAGGCCGGGACCGTGATAACGGCCCGCTCGACCTTCTCGCCCAGATAATCCTCGGCGGCCTTTTTCAGCTTCTGAAGGATGAAGGCCGAGATCTCGGGCGGAGCGTAGAGCTTGCCATGGGCCTCGACCCGGACGTCGCCGTTGGAGCGCCTCGGTCACCTTGAACGGGACCTGCTTGATCTCCTGGCCGACCTCGCCGAAGCGCCGGCCCATGAACCTCTTGATCGAATAGATCGTGTTCTCCGGGTTGGTCACCCGCTGCCTCTTGGCGACCTGGCCCGACCAGGATCTCGCCCTTGGCCGAAAAGGCGACGACGGAGGGCGTGGTCCGGCCGCCTTCCTCGTTAGGGATAACGGTCGTTTTTTCGCCTTCCTGGATGGCCACGACGGAGTTCGTCGTGCCCAGATCGATGCCTATGATCTTACTCATTGAAGTCCTCCTGCAATATTCAATTTAGCGCAGGAGTATTATAAAATCTTAGCGTAATATTGTCAAGTATAATTCTAAGTTTTCCGGGGAATTCTGCTTGTCGGATCGGTTCCCCGACCTTTACAGGATTATTCCCTTGATCCCGTCGAACATGTGCCAGTAGATCGATTGGGGGTCTTTCTCGTCGGCGAACACCAGCTCAAGCTCGGCGAGGCCCCTATCGTCCTTGGGACCAAGGAGGTTTCTCAAAGGCAGGCTGACATACCAGCGCCAGGCTTCTTTCAACCGGGCCCCCAGGCCGGGCCTGCCTCCGGCCTTGGCAATGACCGTAATGTGAAGTCCGTTGCTCAGGTCCAGGCCGAAGCGCTTGGGCATGTCCCGAAGCTCGAGCGCCTCGAGATCGTAATCGGCCGTCGATCCGGGCTCGGCCGGCTTCGCGCCCGGGGCCGGGGCGACCAGCTCCGATTCCCCTGGTTTGATCACGATCCGCGCGGGGGCTTTGAGAGTCGTTTTTTTGACCAGCTCGACCGTTCCCGAGAATTCCGGACGGCCCCAGAACCGCATGGACTCGATCGGCCAGGTCCTCAGCACCATGCCCCGGACCCGAAGCTCGATCTTCCTGCCGAGGACGTCGAAGACGAAGTAGAACTTGGCGTCCTTGGCCAGTCCGTATTCCGCGGTCAGGGTGTCCTGCTTTTTGGCCAGGGCGACCCGGTCGATCCCGGCCGCCCTCCCCGTCCCGACGAGCCCGGCCGCGAGGAGAAGCCCGATGATGAGGCTTTTTTTCATCGTCATTCTGCCCTAATAGATATAGATCTTCGTCCCCATCGGGACGGCCTGGTACAGGAATTTGAGGTCGTCGTCACCGACGCGGACGCAGCCGTGGGTGACGTTCCGTCCCAACAGCCGCGTGTACAAGGTCCCGTGGATGAAGTACCCCTCGCCGAAGCCCAGGGCGTAATCGCCGAGCGTGCCGCCCTCGATCCGGTCCTCGGTGGACCTGGGGATCTTCTCCCCTTCTTCGATGAAGGCCCAGTCGGGCTTGACCCAGTAGGGGTTGGTGATCTTCGTCTTGACGCTGAATTCCCCCCGCGGCGTGTCGAAGACCCAGCTGCGCTTCTTGCCGCCCGGCTCCTCGAGGACGACACCGCTGCCGCAGGAGACCACCGCCGTCCGGACGACCTCGTCGCCCTTCTTGAGCCTGAGCCGGTTCTCGGCGGTGTCGATGACGATGTAGAGCCCCTTCGGCTGCAGGGCCGTCAGCCGCTTCTCGAGCTGCTGGACGTTCCGCTCGACCTTGGCCGCGTCCTTCTCCGCGACCGGCTGCGGCGCCCGGGGCCAGACCGAGGCCTCCTTGAGGCCGAGGAAATACGAGGATCCGAGGACGGCCAAGAAACCTAGATAGGCCAGGGCGGCCGCCGCGATGAGGAGTCGTTTGATCATGTCAGTTGTCCCGGATAGCCTTGATGACGTAGTTCTCGAGCTCCATCGTCCCGATGATCGTGATCGGCGTGCCGACCGCGACCAGATCATAAAGCTCGTCCATCTTGTCGTTGTCGAGCGAGATGCAGCCGCGGGTCAGGCTGTCCTGGCCGCCGCCGTGGATCTCGACGTCCCCGCCGATGCCGACGTCCTTGGGGATGGCCCCCCGCTCCCGCTCGCGCGCGAACCAGCGGCGGTCCTCGTCGTTCGGATAGTTGATGAGCAGGGCCTTGTAATACAGGCTCGAGGGGATCTTGCGGATGATGCTGTACCGGCCCTCCGGAGTGGCGTTGTCGCCGGCGAAGCGCTTGTCGGCCAGGCCGTTGAAGCCCAGGCCGATATCGTAGGTCCGAGTGAGCTTGCCGCCCCTATAGACGGCCAGCCGCCGCTCGAGCTTGCTGACGATGAGGATGGTCGTGCCGTGCGACCTCGATTCGGCGATGGTCTCCTCGGCCGCCGACTTCCAGCTCCGAACTTGGGCCGGGTCCAGGTACCTGGCGATATGGGCCAGGACGGCCTTTTCGGCGTCGGCCGCCAAGCCCGAGGCCTTGTCGATCGCCGTCTGGCCCTGGCCGAACCGCCCACCCTTGATATAGCCCTCGGCCTCATCCAAGGCCAGCGCCGCTTGGGTCAGCCGGCTTCGGGCTTGGCCCCGCTCGACGAGGGACAGCGTCAGGTCGTCGAGGACCCGAAGGCGGCGGCGGACCGCCTCGGCCTTCTGGTCCAGGTCGGCCTGCTGACGGGAGACGGCGGACTGGATCGCGGCCTTGAGAGCGCTGCCCGTCTGCAGGACGGCCGCGTACTGCTCGCGGACCTTGCGGTAGTCCCGGAACCAGCCGAGCTTGAGATCTTCCCGGGCCAGCGCCTGGCGGGCGGCGTTCAGCGCCTGGAGATAGGCCGCCTGCTCCCGGCCGGCGAAAAGAGAAGCGCCGGCCCTCCGGAGATCCTGGTCCTGAAGGTCTGCTTCATGAACCTCCCGGGGGACCGGCGCGGTTCGACAACCGACAAGCAAAACAGCCAGAACGATGGCGGCTGTTTTACTGAGCCTCAAGGCCGAGCGACTTACTTGACCTTGCCCTTGATCTTAGCGATCGCGGCGTTGATCTGCTCGGTGATCGCGTCGGCCTTCTGCTTGATGGCGGCGGCCTTGTCCTTGGCGCCGAAATAGTCCTCGGCGTTCAGGGCCGTCGTGACATCAGCCATCGCGGTATCGAGACCGGCCAGGTCGGCCTTCATGGCCTCGATGTCGGCCTTGGTGCCCTTGCCCTTGGGAGCCTTCTCCAGAAGAGCCTTGGACTGCTCGATGGCCGTCTTGGCTTCGTTCATCGCCGTCTCAGCGGCCGCCTTGGCTTCGGCGATCCGCCCGGGGATGAGGGCCTTGACGGAGTCGGCGTCCGTGACGACCTTGTTCAGCATTTCCTTGGCCGGGCCGTACTTCTTGAAGAATTTCTTGGCCTGGGCCGTGACCGCGTCCAGGGCGGCCTGGAGTTCGCCCTGCAGCTTGTTCAGCTCTTCCTTGGCATAGATGCCGCCCTTCGCGTCGATGACGCCCTGAACGGCCGCCTTGGCCTGATCCATCAGCTGGGTGGGTTGCTTGGCGCAGCTCGTGAACGCAAGCACGATGATCAGCGCCAGAGAAAGCCCTTTCACGATGTTCTTCATGATTATACCTCCTATGGTAACTTTGTATAGAATAACGTGAGATAGGCGCCGTGTGATGATATATCCTGACTTGTCGAATATTTAAACACAATCGGGGCAGGCTTGTCAAATCGGAACGGTCCAGGGAGGGGGAACCTCGGCCCCCTCTCCCTGGCCGGTTCTGCGTCTTCGTAAGCGGATCGGCTCCGGCCCTATTTGTCCGGGTCGATGATAACGCCCTCGCGCATCTTCTTCTGGACGTCCTCGCGAGAGGCCCGGATGATGTCCTCGGCCATCTTGAAGCGGACGTCGGCCGGGAAATTGAACCGGGCCACGCCCTCCTCGATCGCCTTGCTGCCGACGGCCACGGCTTCCCTGGGGAAAACCTCCCATTCGTCCATGTTCGGGATGATGTATTCTTCGTGGATCCCCTTGTCCTCGGCCACCTTGGCCAGCTCCCGGGCGGCGGCGATGCACATGCCGTCGGTGATCGTCTTAGCCCGGACGTCCAGGGCGCCCCGGAAGATGCCCGGGAAGCCGAGGGAATTGTTGACCTGGTTGGGGAAATCGGAGCGGCCCGTGGCTACGATCCGGGCCCCCGCCTCCTTGGCCTCCCAGGGCCAGATCTCGGGGATGGGGTTGGCCTCGGCGAAGACGATGGCGTCCTTGGCCATGGTGGCGACCCACTCCGGCTTGATCGTGCCCGGGCCGGGGGTCGAGGCGCTGATGAGGACATCGGCGTCCTCGATGGCATCCGGGATGCCGCCCGCCTTGCACTTGGGGTTGGTCCGCAGGCACACGTCCCACTTCTCTCTGAAGTTCTTCTGGAGGTTGTCCCGGTCGTGCCGGTCGCGGTGGAGGATCCCCTTGGAATCGACCGAGCACATGTTCTCGCCGCAGCCCCCGGCCAGCATGATCTGGTGGGCGATGTTGATGCCGGAGGCGCCAGCCCCGACGACAGCGATCTTGACCTCGGCGATGTTCTTCTTGACGATCTTGAGGGCGTTGATCAGGCCGGCCACCGTGACGCAGGCCGTGCCCTGCTGGTCGTCGTGCCAGACCGGGATCTCGCACTTGGACCGCAGCTCCTCGAGGATGCGGAAGCACTTGGGCTGGGCGATGTCCTCGAGGTTGTAGCCGCCGAAGGAGGGCTGGAGGGCCCGGCCGATCTCGATGATCTTGTCCGGGTCCTTTTCGTCGAGGCAAATGGGGAAGGCATCGACGCCGCCCAGGTATTTATAGAGGATGCCCTTGCCCTCCATGACGGGCAGGCCGGCTTCGGGGCCGATATCGCCCAGGCCGAGGACGCGGGTGCCGTCGCTGATAACGGCCACGGAATTCCACTTGTTGGTGTACTCGTAGGCCTTCTGCTTGTCGGCCTGGATCTCCTTGCAGACGGCGGCCACGCCGGGCGTGTACCAGATCGCGAAATCGTTGAAATCGCGGACGCGGCACTTGACGGACGTGCCCATCTTTCCTTTGTAGATACTTGTGGAGCCGGGGGGCGTCCAGGGAAGGCTGTTTGGCCTTGGCCAACAGTTCTTCAACGGTCACTTTCTTCATGAAACAACCTCCTCGAAATTTAAGAAGGAACATCATAAGAGCGAGGGCACCAAAAGTCAATCGTTTTCAGGCTAAGTTGCAGGGACGGCGTCCAGGCGCCGGCCCGCGCGCCGGAGGGCGGCGAAGGGCAGGGCCAGGTCGTGGCTGAAGCCGAGGATCCAGTCCTCCGCTTCGGCCCGCTCGAGCAAGTCTCTCTTGCGATCGAACGTCTCGACCGGGTAAAGGTCGTAGCTCATGATGTATTCGAGGCCGATGTGCGCTGCCGTCGGGATGGCGTCGGCCGCGTAGAAGAAGGTCCGGCCCGCCGATGAGACCCGGATGCCCTGATGGAAGGCCGTGTGGCCGGCGACGACGACGGCCTCGATGCCCGGCCCGATGGGCCCGTTCCCCTCAAGGAGCGCCAGCCGGCCGGACTCGGCCAGCGGCTTCAAGCGGGCGGGAAGGTAGCTCGGCTTGTCCCGGCCCACCGGGTGCATGGCCTGGTCCCATTCGCCGCGCTGGACGACATAGCGGGCCCGGGGAAAGGCGGGCGCCCACGTTCCCGCGGCGGTCTTGAGGGTGTTCCCGCCGCAGTGGTCGAAATGGAGATGGCTGTTGACGACGATATCGATCGCCTCGGGCCCCAATCCGAGTTCAGCCAGCGATCCGAGCAGGCCGGTGCGGCGATCGATGGAATAGAAATCTGTGTGGCGCCGGCCGATGTCAGGACCGACGCCCGTGTCCAAGAGGAAATTGGCCTCCGGCGTCCTGACAAGGTAGCAGTTCAGGGCCAGGGTGATCCGGTTCTCCCGGTCCGGGGCGGCTTTCGAGGCCCAGAGCGTCCGGGGCACGACCCCGAACATCGCTCCGCCGTCGACCCGGAAGGTCCCGTCAAGCAGGCGGACGATCTCGAAGGCGCCCAGAGTCAGACGGTCCGCGGCGGGACTCATGGCTTGTCCAAACGGGTTTCAAGCGCGGCCCGACTCGTCGCCGCGAGACGGATCTCGCCCGTGTCCATGCGGATGGCGTCGACCGGGCAGGCTTCGACGCAGAAGCCGCAGAAGCAGCAGCGGTTGAGGTCGACGACGAACTTGGCCGGGACCTTCTGGATCTCGGGATCGGGGTCCTCGGCCGCCTCGACGGTGATGCACTCGGACGGGCAGACCGTGACGCAGAGCATGCAGGCAACACAGCTCGGACGGCCGTCCTCCCGGGGTCTGATCCGGTGGAGGCTGCGGTGGCGAGGCGAGAGCTCTTTTTGGACCTCCGGATACTGAATGGTCACGGCGCCTGTGCGTCTCGTCTTGATCCCGAAGAGTCTCAACATGTGGAAGGTCATGTTGACGAAGAAGTGGCGCATCGTGATGGACGCCCCCCTCACGATCTCCACGAGGACCCGCCAGGTTCTGATCATGGGTCTCCTACCGCACCGCCAGGACGAGCCCGGTCACCAGGATGTTGACCACGCCGAGAGGGACGAGCACCTTCCAACCCAGGTCCATGATCTGGTCGTAACGGAAGCGTGGGTACGTCCAGCGCGTCAGGACCTGGAGCCAGCAGAAAAAGAGGACCTTGAGATTGAACGCCAGGACCCTCAGGACGGTCACGCCCCAGGAGGGCACAGCGATCGTTCCGCCCCAGGGGAAGGCGAACCCGGCGTGGCCGAGCCAGGGCACCTGCCAGCCCCCGAAGAACAGCGTCGCCGCCATCGCCGCGAGGACGATGACCTCGAGGAAGTCGGTGAACATGAACAGGCCGAACTTGAGGCCGCCGTATTCCGTGTAGAAGCCGATGATCTCCGATTCGCCCTCCGGCATGTCGAACGGCACTCGCTTGGTCCCGGCCATCCCCGCGAGATAGAAGACCGCGAAGCCCAGGGGCTGCAAGAAGATGCCCCACTTCGGCAGGACGCCGAAGAGGAGCCCGCCTTGAGCTTCCACGATCCGCGACAGGCTGAGGGACGGGAAGACCATGATCAGGCCGACGAGCGACAGTCCCAGCGCCACTTCATAGGAAATGAGCTGGGCCGCCCCGCGCAGGCTG
>CAWECI010000031.1:0-5267 GCA_963807525.1 Candidatus Aminicenantota bacterium
ACGAATGGTCGATTAAATAGGGTCGGATCACAGGAACAATAATATTTATCAATAATTTAAGTTGTGTTTCTCGGCCAAAATAGGTCTTAAGTTATCTGCTGATGTCCACCCCACAGACTTGACAATATGCATATATGTGCATACATTGTGGGGCATGAAGACACGAATGGTTGGCATTGAGAGGGAAGCCTCCGGACCCGTCAAGGCGGGCAAGACCCGGATCACTATCCGGCTGGACAACGAGATCCTGGAGTGGTTCCGTCAGCGCGTTGAGACCCAGGGCGGCGGCAGCTACCAGGGAATGATCAACGACGCACTCCGCGACCATATCCACCAGGGAGGGGAGACCCTCGAAGCGCTTTTACGCCGGGTCATCCGGGAGGAGCTCGCGAGCAAAGGTCCGGAGGGTTCGCTCTTCTCCCTCCCGCCAGGCAACTTGTAACCGGCTCGCCTCCGGCCGTCTTCGGGCCCTCAGACCCGGAAGTGCCCGGCTTCGACGCAGCCTGAAGAATGACCGGGCGCAGGCCTCGAGGTCGTTGGCCGCGTCGTGGGCCCCGTCGTAGGAGCGGCCGAAGCAGTAGCGGTGGAGCTCCTCGAGGGTCGGCCACTTGTAGCCGTATCCGCCGGGCCGGGTCAGCTGAACGAGGTCCGTCGTGCCCTTCATCGTGCAGATGCCCGGCATCTCCAGGAACCCGAGCGGCTTGCGCAGTCGGACGAGCTCGGCCCCGATGACGCCGGTGTCGTAGCTGAGATTATGGGCGATGAGCGTCGTCCCCGGGGCCGTCGCCGCCTCGAGGAACTCGTCCAGGACCTGGCCGAGTTCGCGGCCGACCCGCCGGGCCTGGGCGTGGGTGATGCCGTGGATGCGGGTCGCTTCGGCGGGAATGCGGAACCCTTCGGGCCGGATGATATGGCTGCGGGTCTCCTCGGCGTGGCCGCGGAGGTCGTAGCGGGCCCAGGCCAGCTGGACGAGGTGCGGCCAATCCTCGGCGACCTCCGGCGAGAAATAGCGGATCCGGGGCAAGCCGGTCGTCTCGCAATCGAAGACCACGAGCCGGCGGGCGAGGGGCGGCATCTATTTTGATTTCCTGAGGTTAGGGTTACCTGAAGACGCTCCCGCTGTCAAGGAGTTAGGCGCTTCGAGGACGCGAGCCCGCCGGCCGTGACGGTCGTCTGGCCTTCCATTCGAGGCCATCGCCGAGAGCGAGGAACGGCGTTGACAGGCGGGCGACGGCGAGGTACATTCCTCACGCTGTCCCCGATCCGCATCGCGATCGGCCTGAAATAGAAGGAGGAACGATGGCATCCCCTCTAAGATCCCCCGCGCGTCTCTTGATGGCCCCCGCCGCCGTCGCCCTATTGATCGGCCTATTTGGGCTGGTGGCCGGCTGCAAGTCCGGTCCGCCGCAAGCCCGGGACGAGCTGGCCGGGATGTCCCAGTTCGTCGCCAACGGCTCCTTCGAGGAGATGGACGGGACAGAACCCGAGGGGCTGGGCCCCGCGCAATTGGCAGCGCGGCGGGGACGCGGCGTTCGCCGTCGAGTCGACGGGGCACGCGGGCGCCCGCAGCGTGACCATCTCGGCCGGGAAGGGCGCCGACGCGTCGTGGGTCGCCACCGTCCCGATCCGCCCTTATTCGCGTTACCGGCTGAGCGGCTGGATCAAGACGGAGAACCTCGTCCCCGGCCGCGAGCCGCGGCGCCCAGATCAACGTCGACGGCGAAGAGTCGTGGCGAACGCCTCCGGTCACCGGGACGCAGCGATTGGACGCGGGTCGAGACCGAGTTCGACGCCGGGGCCAACGACGCGATCGAAGTGACCTGCCTCTTCGGCGGCTGGGGCCGGGCGACGGGCAAAGCCTGGTTCGACGACGTCGAGCTCGTCCGGCTCTCGGGCAGGGACGTCAGCCGGCCCAAGGTCACGATCGACGCCGCCAAGACCGGGACCCCGATGTCCAAGTACATCTACGGCCAGTTCATCGAGCACTTGGGGCGATGCATCTACCAGGGCATCTGGGCCGAGATGCTCGAGGACCGCAAGTTCTTCTGGACGTCGGCGAAGGCGAATCGCCGTGGAAGGCGGTCGGGGAGGCCGGACTCGGTCAAGATGGATACGGTCCGAGCCGTTCACCGGGGCGCACACGCCTCGCGTGACGCTCAGCGGCAAGGCGCCCGGCGGGATCGTCCAAGGCGCCTTAGCCCTTGTCGAAGGGAAGGAATATGTCGGCCGCGTCGTCCTGCGCGGCGGACGCGGGCGCCGCGCCCGTCAAGGTCAGCCTTGATCTGGGGCGACGGCCCGGACGCCCGGCAGACTTTCGCGGTCAAGGCCATCGGCCGGGATTACAAGACCTATCCGTTCACCTTCAAGGCCGGGCGCGTCGACCGAGAACGCCCGTCTCGAGATCGCGTCGGCGGGACGGGGCTCGTTCAAGATCGGCACGGTCTCGATCATGCCGGCCGACAGCGTCGACGGCTTTCGGCCCGAAGTCCTGGCCCGGCTGAAGGAGCTCGACGCGCCCGTTTACCGTTGGCCCGGCGGCAACTTCGTCAGCGGCTACGATTGGCGCGACGGGATCGGCGACCGCGACCGGCGGCCGCCGCGCAAGAACCCGGCCTGGACGGGCGTCGAGCACAACGACGTCGGCATCCACGAGTACCTCGACCTGATGCGGATCCTCGGGGCCGAGCCCTATATCACGGTCAACAGCGGCCTCGGCGACGTCACCATGGCCCTCGAGGAGCTCCAGTACGCCAACGGCGCGGCCGAGACGACGATGGGCAAGCTGCGGGCCGCGAACGGCCATCCCGAGCCGTGGGGCGTCAAGCTCTGGTCCGTCGGCAACGAAATGTACGGCGACTGGCAGCTCGGCCACATGCCGCTCTCCGATTACGTCAAGAAGCACATCCAGTACGAGGTGGCCATGAAGGCCATGGACCCCTCGATCAAGATCGTGGCCGTGGGGGCCGTCGGCCGCTGGAGCGAGACCATGCTGGCCGAGGCCTCGAACCACATGGATTTCATCAGCGAGCACTTCTACGTCGGGCACAAGCCCGGCCTGCTTGTCCCACGTCAGCCAGATGCCGGCGGAGGTTCGGCGGATCGCCGAGGCGCACCGGAAATACGCGGCCGCGATCCCGACGCTCAAGACGAGGAAGGTCCCGGTCGCGCTCGACGAGTGGAACTACTGGTACGGCCCAGACGTCTACGGCGAGATCGGGACGCAGTATTTCCTGGAGGACGCGCTGGGCGTCGCGGCGGCGCTCAACGAGTACGCCCGCCAGAGCGACATCTACGTCATGGCCAACTACGCCCAAACGGTCAACGTCATCGGGGCCATCAAGACATCGAAGACGGCGGCGGTGCTGGACACGACGGGCGTCATCCTGGCCCTCTACCGGCGCGCAGTTCGGAACGATCCCGGTCGCGGTCGGCGGGACGCCCGAGCCGCTCGACGTCATGGCCTGCTGGAAGGACGAGTCGCAAGACCGTCCTGACGCTCTCGATCGTCAACCCGACGAGAACGGCCGCGATGACGCTCCGTTGGAAGCCGGGAAGCTGAAACTGCCTCGGAACGGCCAGGCTCTTTCTCGTGGCAGGGCCCGACCCGCGGGCCTGCAACGTGCCCGGGCAGCCGCAGAAAGTCGCGGTCAGCGAAGGCGGCCGACGCGCCCTTCGGCCAGACGATCACCGTCCCGCCGATCAGCGTGAGCCTGTACCGGATCTCGAGTCCCTCGTGAAGCGCAGGTGCCGGACGCGGCCGGCGTAGACGAGGAAACCGTCGACCCGCCCTGACGGATCGCGAGTGAAACGGACGATGTCCCCGTCCGCATCGAAGGCGTCCGGATAGACCGGCGCGAGCTGCGTCCGCTGGGCCGGGCGGAACCAGATCTTGAGCTTACCGCCCTCGACATAGGCTTTATAGGTCATGTCGATCTCGTCGCAATGATAGGTCCCGGCGTAAGCCTCGAGGTCGCCCGGCTTCGGGGCGAACGGCGGCATGGCCTCCCAAAACCGGGACTTGGACCGCCCGTCCGACTGGATCATCCGGACCGGCGTCCCGGCCGGGCCGGCCTCGAACACGGCCTGCCGCGAGCCGTCTTCGGCGACGAAGGTCGTCGGGGAAGCGGCGATGGCCGGGTTCCCGTCGATGCGGAGCGCTTTCCCGTCTTTGTCGAGATCGACCTTCAGCGCGGCGTCCGTCAAAGGCTCCCGATAGGTCGCGATATACTTCTTCAGCGTCGCGAGGGGGACCGACGCCGCGACCGGCTTGGCCGGCTCCTTGATCTTCCCGGCGAGATAGATGTCGGCGACCTCGTGAGCCAGGCGGGAGGGATTCGACGCCGTCACATTGCTGAGCACAGTGATCGATAGGCGCGACTCGGGGAAACGGCCCAGGAAGGTCTGATACCCGGCGGTCGAGCCGCTGTGGCTGACCTCGCGCACGCCCTTATAGGCGGTCACGACCAGCCCTTCGGCGTACTCGTTCTCGAACCCGTCGTTGAGGCGGCCCCGCCGCTCGAGCTCTTCGACCAGGCCCCGCCCGCCGACGCGGGGGTTGTCGAGGTTCTCGTTCCAGATGAGGAGGTCGCCGACCGTCGTCAGCAGCCCGCCGTTGCCGATGACGTCGGTGAAGGACATGCTCGTGAAGAACGTCCCGTCGTCCCTCCGGCCGTAGGCGGTGGCCCGGTCCCGGACGATCTTCCGGAAATCGTCGCGCCACTGCGTATGGGCCATCCCCAGCGGCTTGAACAGCCGTTCCTGGCAGAACGCGTCCAGGCTCTTTCCCGAGACGCGGGCCACGACGACCCCGAGGAGCGTATAGCCGGTGTTGCAGTAGAGATATTCGTCGCCCGGCTTGAAATTGAGCTCCTTCATCATCCCGACGAGCTCCAGGATCTCGTCGACGGTGTGGACCGCGAGCCCCGTCGGCCGGCCCCGGAGGGCCATCAGCGGCCATTGGCTTCTCAGTCCGCTGGTGTGATTGAGCAGGTGGCGGAGGAGGATGGGCGTCCCGAGATCCGGGACCTCCGGGATGTACTTGCGGACGGGATCGTCGATCGAAAGCTTGCCGTCCTGGGCCAGCAGGGCGATGGCCGCCGCCGTGAACTGCTTGGCCACGGACCCGGACTCGAAGACCGTGTCCGGCCGGATCGCCACGCCGTATTCGAGATCGGCCATGCCGTAGGCTTTGATGAGCACGGGCTTGCCCTCGAGGGCCACGCCGACGACGCAGCCCGGGGTATCGCTGTGGTCCCAGCCATCGAAGA
>CAWECI010000032.1:0-63115 GCA_963807525.1 Candidatus Aminicenantota bacterium
GTCATCGTGACTCATCGATAAGCTTCTCCCGGAAGACGTGGTCGGTCGGGTCGATGGGCTTCTTGCGCTTTTCGGGCCGGCCAATGAACTCGGGATTCTCGTAGAGCTTGAGGTTCTCGATGACCGAATCGGCCAGGCCGCGGCCGCTCAGAAGCCGGTACTGGGTCTGGTAGAAATCGTCCCTCATCGTCTCGATCTGGAGGACCTGTTCGAAAGACAGGATGTTCGGTTCTTTTTCGATAAGGAGCTGGGACTTGGCGGTGTAGACCGGCCGCTGGATGAACGTCCAGAAGGTCCCCAGCACGAATACCGCCAGCGCGACCGAGAGGACGGTCCCCTTGCGCCGGATGAGCCGCTCCCAATATTCGCGGAGATTGATCTCCTGCGGCTCCGTAACCTCGTAATCGGCTATCTGTATCTCATTCTGATTCTTCATTTCATCACCAAAAACTCTCCGGCACAAACACCACATCCCCCGCCTGCAGCTTGAGGTCCTTTTTTCGGCCCTTGAGGATATCGCTCAGGTTGACTTTGATCTTCTGCTCTTTCCCGGCCTTGTCCTTCCGGGTGATCATGACGGATCCCTTCTTCGCCCCTTCGGCCAGGCCGCCCGCGTCGGCGATGGCCTGGAGCAGGGTGATCCCTCTCCGAGATCTTGGCCTTGACCGCGCCGGGCCTCGTCACCCGGCCCATGACGAAGACCCGGATCTCCTTGTCGACCGGCACATTGATGACGTCATTCGGCTCGATCGGGACATTGAGGGCCTGGTTGCCGTTGACGATGAGGTCTATGGTCAATGTTGATCGTCTTGGCTTGACCGTCCGGTCCCTCGCGCAGGATGAAGATCTCGTCCCCGGCCGTGTCGCTGAATCCGCCGGCCATGGAGATGATCTGGAGGAGATTTTTCCGGCCGACGAGCTCGTAGCTTCCGGCCTTCTCGACCGCGCCGATGACGGCCACCTGCTGGTTCTTGTACTCCTTGATGAAGATCGTGACCTGGGGATTCTTGACATACTTGGCCTGGAGGAGACCCGTCAGCTTCTGGCCGACGCCTTCCTGGGTCAGTCCCTCCACGACGACGCGGCCAGGAGGGGCAGCGTGATCGAGCCGTCCTCCGACACCCGGACGGTCTGGTCGAGCTCCTTGACCTCGAAGACCTTGATCTCGAGCAGGTCGCCGGGGCCGATGCGGTAGGCGTGGGCAAAGGCCTCCTTCGCCGCCTGAGGCTGAATCGCGTCTTGCGCTCCCCCAGGCAAGCCCAACCACGAGCGCAACAGCCAAAAATAGAACAATGCTCTTCATCTTCCTCTCCGTCCCATCATATCGAAATCGGTGACATGTGCGAAATCGGTGACATGTTCCAATTCTCTGAAATTGGTACGTGTCACCGATTTCGGTCTTCCCCCGCTTTCGTTCCCAATTTCCCGATTCGCTAGAACTCGTACGTCAAGTTTAACCCAAAGAAGGTCCGCTTGTCATTCTCCACAGCGATATTCGATTCGCGGGCCCACCAGCTGGCGATAAATCCCATGGCCGTCGTCTTCCAAAGCCGGACATAGGCGCCGACCGAATGGACGGTGTAAATATCGAGCCGCTTCTGGTCCGGCCCTCCCCCGCCTATGAGAGGATATCGGTTGCGTCCCTCGAGAAATCGTAGTCGAACCGCAGGAACCGGAACACATAGACCGACGCCCCCACGCCGGGCCTGGTTTCCAGAAAGTAAGGATTGTTGTACCAGAGGGAGAACTGGACGTTCCGGCTATATGACCCTCGGACGACGAACGGCTGTGGCAAGCCTGACTGATATTGGCGTATCGCCAACTAGACCCTTATAATCGGTCGACTCCAAACTGAGCACATCGAACTTCTTATAGCCCAGGCGGATCCTCCCCGGACCCTCCGCCCAAAGGGCGAGAACTCGAGCCCGGCATAGACGGCTCCGCTCCGGGAATCGCTGATGGCCGCCTGCGATGGCAAAATCGAATCTGTAATCTCCATATTCGAAGTCGAGGAAGAATCGCCGCTGCGTCGAAGCCTGGTAGTAGAACGACAGGTTCCCGTAGCTTTCCCGCCGGTTCAGCTTCTCTCGAACGTCCCATCCGTCCCGTATATCGCGCTCTGATAATCATACTTAACGGTCCTCGCCGACAGGGCAAAGGAGGTCTTATGGGCCAGCCTGAAAAGCGTTGACCCGCCGTAACCCGTTTCTTTCCGCCGCGGCCGGATGTCGATCTCGGTGTTCCAGCGCTCCCGAGCATCCGAATAAACGCCCTCGAGCGAAAGAAAAACGTTCTTGAGGCTCAGCCGGGCCGCACCTCTGAAATAATAATTCCAGGTCCGTTCCTGTGCGGTCTTCGAATACCAGACATATTGGGGCGAGCCATAAGCCGACAGCACGAATTTCCTATGGATCGGGAGATAGATCGTTGCCGCCGGCCCGGCCGTCAACGTGAAGTCCTTGATCGGGTCGCTGGGTGAATAATACAAATTTGAATCCACGCCGGCGTTCGAGACGACGAGTTGAGGCTGGATATAGAACGGCCCGAACCGCCAGGTCGAATTGTGCAATCTTTTCTCGAGTTCAAGGCCCTTCCAAGTCTCAGCTCGTGAATAGCCCGCTGCCACGGACACAACGAGCGCGATACATAGCGCGACAATGCGGCTATTCGATCGGTTCCTCATTGGCGGATGCCTCATGATGGAATCCAATCTCCAGGTCCTTCAGGCCCCGATGATCCTGCTTCATCCCCCGCTTCAGCTGCCTCGATGATAGTTCGCGCCACGACTAACACGTTTCCGTTTGGAGATTCGACCGGCGGCGCGGCGAAGATCTTCTCAAAGTTGGTCGAACGCATCCGTTCTTCGTGGATGAGGATCTCTTCATAGAGCTTCTCACCCGGTCTGATGCCAATGAAACGGATCTCGATATCCTCCTCACGCTGCCCAGGATAGTCGACAGGGTTTTCGACCATGTCGACAACCTTCCGATGGGCTGTCCCATATCGAGGACGAAGATCTCGCCCTTTTCCCCGAGCGTCCCGGCTTGGATAATAAGGTGGACCGCCTCCGCGATGGACATGAAATAGCGTCTCATCTCCGGGTGCGTGACGGTAACTGGCCCGCCTCCTCGAATTGCTTCGAAAAAGGGGCACGACGCTCTCCGCGACTACCTAGGACATTCCCGAACCTGACGCACGAGAATTTAGTTCCGTTACGTTTGGCACAGTTCTGGACGATGATCTCACCGATCTTCTTGGTCGCACCCATGACGCTCGTCGGATTAACCGCCTTATCCGTCGATATAAAAATAAGCCGGTCAACCGCTGCGGCAGCCGCCGTCTCGACGACGTTGATGGTGCCCAAGACGTTGTTCAATATGGCTTCGGGCACATTGAGTTCCATAAGGGGGACATGTTTGTGAGCTGCCGCATGAAAGACGATGTCGGGCGAATATTTCCCAAAGATGGTCTTCAGCTGGGCCCCGTTCTTGATATTGGAAATGACGGGATGAATTATGACACCTTTTTCACCCTGCGCCTTGAGGTCATTATCGATCTCGAAAATGCTCTCTCATCTTTATCGAGCAGCACGATTTCAGACGGCTTCATGGCGGCGAGCTGCCGGCAAAGCTCTGAGCCGATTGACCCACCTGCGCCGGTAACCAGGATGCGCCTATTCCGATATGTGCTCGAAACCTCAGGCAAATGTTCCGCTAACCGGAAGACGCTACGCCCGAGGAGATCGTCAGCGTTGACCTCTCTGACCTTTGTAATAGTTATCTTCTCATCGAACATCTCGAAAAGCCCAGGCACGATCTTGATCTTAAGGCCCGTATTCTGGCAGAATCTACGATCCGCCGGATATCCTTGGATGATGCGTTGGCGATCGTTATGATAGCCTCGGTAATCCCAAATTCACGGGCAATCTCGGGAATACGCGATGTATCACCTAGGACGCGGACTCCTTGAATGTTCTTCCCCTTCTTCCCAAGGTCATCATCCACGAAACCGACAACAAAAATGCCCAGATCTGCTCTCTGCTTGAGTTCTTTGACGACGACATTGCCAGCGTCCCCCGCTCCAATAAGGAGGACCCTCTTGCTTTAAGCCCTTTCTTCGGTTTGCAGTCTGTTACGTTTGCCATCCTCGAAACTGATTCTGCGTAATGCGCGGATAGCTCCGGTGCCTAGCAGCGTAAGTAAGAATTCAATGGAAAAGACGCTAATGGGCACACGCAACAGCGCCAAGCGCAAAGGCGCAAGGAATCTCAAAGCGGCTAGGATCACTGTTAGAGGCGCCGTTGCCTCGAAAATGATGATGGCATCCCGGATCGAGATGTACCTCCAAATAATGCTATAAACCGAAAAAAGGTTAAACAGCAGAATCCTTCCAAGAACGATCAGAGGAAGCAATATAAGCATCTGGCGGATATACCAGGGTACGGACTGGTCGGAACCCCCTCAAACCGGATAATATAGGCCGCGATCCACGAAAGGACAAATACCCCAGCGTCTAGAACGACCTGGTGCATTCGCCTGAATTGAAGATCAGAAAATCGTTTCATGATCCCCGCTCAGTATTGTCATCTGATATTTTTTCTGATTATATCGCAGATATATTCAATCTCTTCATCCGTCAGGGATGGATAAATCGGCAGGGAAACGACTCCGCGCCAGTGACGTTCTGCATTCGGAAATAATTCAGGTTTAAGGCCGTACCGTTCCCGATAATACGTCATCCGATGCAGCGGTTTGTAATGAACGGAGGTCCCGATTCCGGCCTCTGTCAGCTTTTCAATAAGAGTGTCTCGAGATATCTTGACTTTGTTGTTCAAGACAATCCAAAACAGATGCCATGCATGCTCTTCCTTCGGCCCCCTGCAGAGCGGCAAATCCAAGGCATCAATACCCGTAAGCTCTTTATAATACCGCTCAGCGCAACGCTGGCGTTCGTTCCGGAACTCGTCAGCTCGCTAAGTTGAGCCAATCCTATCGCCGCATTGATGTCCGGCATATTATATTTAAAGCCGGGAGCGATGACGTCGTATACCCAACTATTTGCCGAGACCTAAAGCGACCCCGGATATCGCGATCGATGCCGTGCAGGCGCATGACCTTGGCTCTTAATACAGCGCCCTGTCGTTAGTAGCCATCATCCCCACCCTCTCCGGTGGTAATCGTCTTCGCGTAAAAACTGAAACATGTCGCATCGCCGAAAGAGCCTATCATCTGCCCGCCATAACGTGTCGGGAACGCATGAGCGGCATCTTCGATGATCTTTAGACCTCGATGCCTGCACACGCCAATAATGCCCTCGCTTTGGCCACCAGCATATCCCCAGCAGCGCGGCGGCCTGCCCACCGAGGTGCACGATCAAAACTGCCTTCGCATCTGGCGATACCCGAATCCCCTGGCTGAGGATCTCTGGCGTCATAACACACGTCCCATACTCGACGTCGAGAAGAATCGGTTCCGCTCACAGGTACCGCAAGACCTCTGCGGTTGCGGTAAAGGTCATCGTCGGAACGAAGACTTTATCACCTTCGCCTATGCCAATTGCCTCACAGGCGAGATGAAGAGCCGCGGTCCCGGAGTTGACGCCGCAGGCATATCGCGCTCCTACCTTTTCCGAAAATCTTTTCTCGAATTCAAAACAGCGGCTGGCGGTTGTAAGCCAGCCAGATTCAGAGTATCTCGGATATACTCAAGCTCTTTTCCGTCGCATACAATCCGGCAGAAAGGAATATTTCTATGGATCGCCATCACCTCTCCCATAAGATGCTGTCTCGCGTATTGCTCCTGGGAGCACGAATCATACGCGTAGAAGTGTCTCCGCCAATATCCGGATATCCCCAATCAATGTGCGCGTTCTCAAGTATTTTTCATAAATTGCCAGCTTTTGGGGGAGGATATTTTTCCCATAAGTTGTCTCAGGGTCCGAAGAGTACGCGAGTAGAGTATCCTCATCGCAATAGGCGACTGAAGCTGGATCGGTCATTCCCGGCCTTATCGAGAGAACGCCCTCCAAGCGTTTCGAATAGGCAGCAACCCACTGGGTACTTCGGGACGGGGGCCGACCAAAGACATATCTCCCCTGATGACATTCCAGAGCTGCGGCAGCTCGTCGAACCTTCGTTCTTCTCAGAAGTTTGCCAAAGGGCGTTATCCGCGTCAGGTTTCCGGGCTCGAAGGCGCCCGCTTCAGTTCCGGAGAGTACGGTCATCGTACGCATTTTTAGAATGAGAAAGAGCCTCCCGTTCCTGCCAACGCGAACCTGTCTAAAGAGCACCGGCCTGCCGGATGCGGAGAATCATCAGCAACACAACTCCAATACCGGCGCGAGCATAACGATACTGACGAGTGCAAGACAAGTCAAAGCACTCTTTTCATTTCCAGTCGAGTACATAACAATACATCTTGCGGGATTCGGGCGTAATAAATTCAAAGGCAACTCGCCATCCGTTCCTAGTGTAAAAGCGGTTAACCGTCGTCGTCGGCGGCGTCGGTGGTTAGATAGCAGCCAAGCGCACCTCTTGCTCTTGCCTTAGAAACCCATTCGCTCAAGAGAATTGTCCCCAAACCAGTTCCTTAATCGGTGGGCACCACAACAATTGAGCTGAGCAATGCCCTCTCTTTATCCTGAGGGCTGTTTCCCCGATAGGAAATCGCACGCATGATCCGCAAAATAGCTTTAGGCTCTTTGGCCAAGGCGCGAAGGCTCCAAAGGCCGAACGCCCACCACCTTCTAAACAGCAATCTTCTAAAGAACCCGTGGGAGTCAAGCGTCCCGACCGCGATTCCCAGGAAACCCTCCGGTCACAGAGTCCTCAGCGGCCAAAGCGACACCGCTGTTATCAAAGATAAAGGACCGGTCAAGCTAGCAAAGGAACCGCGTACCGAGGAAGCTCAGAAAGAACCCAGGGAAGGCGGCCAGATGTAGATTTTCCGGCCTCACGGATATGTCTGGCCTCCAATCGATAGTATTCGCCAATTACATCTGCTCATCGGGCAGACGCCCTAATCAGTCCGGTCATCCGGCCAACGCCTACGCTAAAGGACATATGTTCTTCGTAAAATCTCCGGCCATTCAGGCCGAGACCTTCCCGTTCTTCCTTAGGGAGTCGCACGATCTCTTCAATGGCCGAGGCGACGCTATTAGGGTCCTCCGGTTCGCAGACGATACCAGCCCGAGCCTTGCGAATAAGCTCGGCGGCGTCTCCGCTCATAGCCATAACGATCGGCTTGCCCTCGGCTAAATAGGCCTGCGTTTTCTGGGGAATACTAACCCTTCCCAGACAATCGTCTTTGAGATGTACCAAAACGGCATCAGCTTCCCGAATAAAGCAACGTGCCACGCTAGGGGGCTGTCTCGGGGGATGAACTAGTCTTTGATCCCGGCCACGCTCGTCTTTTGTTTCAAATAGTGGGCATCAACTCCGTCGCCTGAGAGGATTCTTATCCCCAAACCCTCTTCCGTTCCAGGATTTCGGGACGGGAGCATCAATCACCGTGCTCGACTGCGACCGGCCCGAGGTTTCCTGCATCGACCACCACTGAGAAAAGGCCGCCTCTCCGCCAAATTTATTTTCGAACTATTCGTCAAAACATACCAGAGTAACTAACCGCAGACTTTTCATCGCACCAATTGTTAGATAACGTGACAATGTTGTTTGATCGGGAAGCGGATGCCGTCTTGGTACATCTCAAAGACGATGATCTGGGAAGGATCAGCATTCCCCAGAAAACGCAGGCCTATTTAGCGGGGCAGGCCGAGCGCATGGCCATGAGCGGAGACGCTGCCGAACTCATTCGCGAGGCTCGGGCCGGTATCGTATGCGAACCAGGAGGATCCTAATAGCGTCGCTTCGGCCATTGAAGAGATGGTGCGGCTCCCCAAGGAAGAACGGGAAGGCCTCGGCCGGAATGGCCGGAGATTTTACGAAGAACACATGTCCTTCAGTGTAGGGGCCGGCCGGGTGGCCGAACTGATTACGGCGGGTGCCCGATGAGCAGTGCCCTTGGCGAATATTACCGATTGGAGGCCAGACGTATCCGCGGGCCGGAGAACTTCATGGCCGCCTTCCCTGGGTTCTTTCTGAGCTTCCTCGGTCCGCGGTTCCTTCGCGAGCTCTACCGGGCCTTTACCGTCGAGAACAGCGGCGACGCTTTCGGCCGTCGAGGGACTGTCAAGCGGAGAGCTCCTTGGAATCGCGGCCGGGACGCTCGATCCGGGTTCTTCAGAAGATTGCTGTTTCGAAGGTGGTGGGCATTCGGCTTCTGGTGCCTTCCTGCCTTGGCCAAAGAACCTAGAGCTCTTATGCGGGTCATGCGTGCGTTTTCCTATCGGGGAAATAGCCCTCAGGATAAAGAGAGGGCGTTGCTCAGCTAGATCGCTGTGGTACCCGCCGATCAGGGAACTGGTCTGGGGACCTTTCTCTTGAACGAATGGGTTGCTAGGGCAAGAGAGAGAGGTGCGCTTGGCTCCTATCTGACCACCGACGCCGCCGACAACGACGACGGTTAACCGCTTTTACACTAGGAACGGATGGCGAGTTGCCTTCGAATTTATTACGCCCGAATCCCGCAAGATGCATTGTTATGTACTCGACTGGAAATGAAAAGAGTGCTTGACGTTGTCTGGCACTGCGTCGGTATCGTTATGCTCGCGCCGGTATTGGGAGTTGTGTCGCTGATGATTCTCCTGACATCCGGCAGGCCGGTGCTCTTTAGACAGGTTCGCGTTGGCAGGAACGGGGACCTTCTCATTCTAAAAATCCGTACGATGACCGTACTCTCCGGAACTGAAGCGGGCGCCTTCGAGCCCGGAAACCTGACGCGGATAACGCCCTTTGGCAAACTTCTGAGAAGAACGAAGGTCGACGAGCTGCCGCAGCTCTGGAACGTCATCAGGGGAGAATGTCATTGGTCGGCCCCCGTCCCGAAGTACCCCAGTGGGTTGCTGCCTATTCGAAACGCTGGGAGGGCGTACTCTCGATAAGGCCGGGAATGACCGATCCAGCTTCGTCGCCTATTGCGATGAGGATACTCTACTCGCGTACTCTTCGGATCCCCGAGACAACCTATGGGAAAAAGATCCTCCCCCAAAAGCTGGCAATTTATGAAAAATACTTGAGAACGCGCACATTGCTTGGGGATATTCGGATATTCGCGGAGACACTTCTACGCGTATGGATTGCGTGCTTCCAGGAGCAATACGCGAGACAGCGATCTTATGGAGAGGTGATAGCGATGCCATAGAAATATTCCTTTCTGCCGGATCGTATGCGACGGAAAAGAGCTTGAGTATATCCGAGAAACTTCTAGAATCTGGCTGGCTAACGACCGCCGGCCGCTGTTTTGAATTCGAGAAAAAATTCGCGGAGAAAGTAGGAGCGCGATATGCCTGCGGCGTCAACTCCGGGACCGCGGCTCTCCATCTCGCCTGTGAGGCAAATCGCATAAGCGAAGGTGATAAAGTCTTCGTTCCGACGATGACCTTTACCGCAACCGCAGAGGTCATGCGGTACCTGAGAGCGGACCCGATTCTTCTCGAGTCGAGTATGGGACGTGTCTTATCACGCCGAGATGCTCGGTGAGGGGATTGGTATCGCCAGATGCTAAGGCCGTTTTGATCGTGCACCTCGGCGGGCAGGCCGCCCGCTGCTGGGGGACGATGCCGGTGGCCAGCGAGGGCATGCTCGGCGTGTGCAGGCATCGAGGTCTAAAGCTCATCGAAGATGCCGCTCATGCGTTCCCGACCGTTATGGCGGGCAGATGATAGGCTCTTTCGGCGATGCGACATGTTTCAGTTTTTACGCGAACAAGACGATTACCACCGGAGAGGGTGGGATGATGGCTACTAACGACAGGGCGCTGTATGAAAGGGCAAGGTCATGCGCCTGCACGGCATCGATCGCGATATCTGGGGTCGCTTTAGCTTCCGGCAAATAGTTGGGAATACGACGTCATCGCTCCCGGCTTTAAATATAATATGCCGGACATCAATGCGGCGATAGGTCTGGCTCAGCTGGAGCGAGCTGACGAGTTCCGGAACGAACGCCAGCGTTGCGCTGAGCGATATTATAAAGAGCTTACGGGTATTGATGCCTTGGATCTGCCGCTCTGCAGGGGGCCGAAGGAGGAGCATGCATGGCATCTCTTTTGGATTGTCTTGCAACAACAAAGTCAAGATATCTCGAGACACTCTTATTGAAAAGCTGACAGAGGCCGGAATCGGGACCTCCGTTCATTACAAGCCGCTGCATCGGATGACGTATTATCGGGAACGGTACGGCCTTAAACCTGAATTATTTCCGAATGCAGAACGTCACTGGCGCGGAGTCGTTTCCCTGCCGATTTATCCATCCCTGACGGACGAAGAGATTGAATATATCTGCGATATAATCAGAAAAAATATAGATGAATATGAGCGGGGATCATGAAACGATTTTCTGATATTCAATTTAGGGGAATGCACCAGGTCGTTCAAGACGCTGGGGTATTTGTCCTTTCGTGATCGCGGCCTATATTATCCGATTTGAGGGGATTCCGACCAGTCCGTACCCTGGCTATATCCGCCAGATGCTTATATTGCTTCCTCTGATCGTTCTTGGAAGGGGTCTCCTGTTAAGCTTTTTTTCGTTTTATAGCATTATTTGGAGGTACATCTCGATCCGGGATGCCATCATCATTTTCGAGGCAACGGTGCCTCTAACCGTGATCCTAGCCGCTTTGAGATTCCTTGCGCCTTTGCGCTTGGCGCTGTTGCGTGTGCCCATAAGCTTCTTTTCCATCGAACTGCTTACGCTGCTAGGCACCGGAGCTATGCGCGCATTACGCTGAATCAGTTTGGAGGATGGCAAACCCACAGTCTGCAAACCGAAGAAAGGGCTCAAAGCAGAGGGTCCTCCTTATTGGAGCGGGGGACGCTGGCAATGGCTCGTCGAAGGATCAAGCAGAGAGCAGATCTGGGCATTCTTGTTGTCGGTTTCGTGGATGATGCCCTTGGGAAGAAGGGGAAGAACTCAAGGAGACCGCGTCCTAGGTGATAATGGCGTATTCCCGAGAGTGACCGTGAATTTGGGGTTACCGAGGCTATCATAACGATCGCCAACGCATCATCCAAGGATATCCGGCGGATCGTAAATATCTGCCAGAATCGGGCCTTAAGACAAGATCGTGCCTCGGTTTTCGAGATGTTCGATGAGAAGATAACTATTACAAAGGTCAGAGAGGTCAACGCTGACGATCTCCTCGGGCGTAGCGTCTTCCGGTCAGCGGAACTTTGCGTGAGGTTCGGCATCTCGGAATAGGCGCCATACTCGTCCGCGCAGGTTGGTCAATGGGCTAGGGCTTTGCCGGCAGCTCGCGGCCATGAAGCCATCTGAAATCGTGCTGCTCGATAAAGATGAGAACAGCATTTCGAGATGGATGGTGAGCCTCAAGGCGCAGGGTGAAAAAGGCGTCATAATTCATCCCGTCATTTCCAATATGAAAAACGGGGCTCAGCTGGAGGCCTCTTTGGGGAATATTCGCCCGACATCGTCTTTCATGCGGCAGCTCACAAACATGTCCCCCTATGGAACTCAATGTGCCCGAAGCCATATTGAACAACGTCTTGGGCACCATCAACGTCGTCGAGACGGCGGCTGCCGCAGCGGTTGACCGGCTATGTTTATATCAACGGATAAGGCGGTTAATCCGACGAGCGTCATGGGTGCGACCAAGAAGATCGGTGAGATCATAGTCCAGAACTGTGCCAAACGTAGCGGAACTAAACTCTCGTCGTCAGGTTCGGGAATGTCCTAGGTAGTCGCGGGAGCGTCGTGCCCCTTTTCGTAAGCAGATCGAACGCGGCGGGCCAGTTACCGTCACGCACCCGGAGATGAGACGCTATTTCATGTCCATCGCGGAGGCGGTCCTCCTTATTATCCTAGCCGGGACACTGCGGGGAAAAGGGAGAGATCTGCGTCCTCGATACCGGGACAGCCCATCAAGGTTGTCGACATGGTCAAAACCCTCATCCGACTACTGGGCCAGCGTGAGGAGGATATCGAGATCCGTTTCATTGGCATCAGACCGGGTGAGAAGCTCTATGAAGAGATCCTCATCGACGAAGAACGGATGCGTTCGACCAACTTCAGGGAGATCTTCGTCGCGCCGCCGGTCGAATCTCCAAACGGAAACGTGTTAGTCGTGGCGCGAACTATCATCGAGGAGCTGAAGCCGGGGGATGAAGCGGGAGATTCGGGGCCTGAAGGACCTGAGTCTTGGATTCCATCATGAGGCATCCGCCCATGATGATCCGATGGAATAGCCGCATTGTCGCGCTATGTATCGCGCTCGCTGTGTCCGTGGCAGCGGGCTATACGCGAGCTGAGACATGGAAGGGCCTGGAACTCGAGAAAAAATGGCACAACGCCGCCTGGCATTTCGGGCCTTTCCATATCCAGCCTCAGCTCGTCCTCTCGAACGCCGGCGTCGACTCGAACATCTATTATTCGCCGTCCGAGCCGATCAAGGACTACACGCTCACGGCCGGGCCCGCGCTCGACGTCTATCTGCCCATCCATCGGAGGTTCGTCCTCTCCGCATACGGCTCGCCCCAGTACGTCTGGTATTCCAAGACCGCACGCGAGCGGACCTGGAACTACTACTTCAACGGCTCGGCCGCGCTCAACCTGAGGAGTGTCTTCCTCTCCTTCGACGGGCGCTATTCCGACGCCCGCGAGCGATGGAACACGGAGATCGACATCCGGCCGCGGCGGAAGGAGAACGGGCTCGGCGGCTCGTTCCTCGTCCAGGCTCGCCACCGGACGTCGCTCGCCGTGAGCTGCCGGGAGGTCAAGTACGATTATGAGAAATCGATCTCGGCGACGCCTTCAACGTCCGGGAGCAGTTGAACCGGAAAGAGAGATACGCCGACTTCTTGGCCTATTACGAGGCGACGTCGCGGACGGAGCTCTTCGTGGACCTCGAATACGGGAAATACACATTCGATTTCGCCGACACAGGCGGCCCTCAAGGACTCCCGGAGCCGCGCCGCATATGCCGGGCTCGAGTTCTCGCCCCACGGGCGGAGGATCCGGGGGCGCGTCCGGCTGGGCTATAAGGAGTTCGAGTGCTGAACCCGGGGCTCCAGGACTACAAGGGATTTGTCGGCGATTCGCAGGTCTCGGTCGGCTGGCCAAGCCGTTCGTCGTCCGCGCCTCCTATAGTCCGGGACGTCAACTTTTCTCTCTGGTACAACAAACCCTACTTTCTCGGCAGCACGCCCGGCGTCGGGGCGTCGCTCTACCTGCTGAGGTTCCTGCGGCTCGACTACGACTATTCGTTCGGCCGCAACCGGTATCCCGAGATCAGGCGGGGGCGGGCCGGACCTGAAGCGGCTCGACGATTACCGCATCCACACGGCCGGCGCTCTACTTCCGCGTCTGGAAGACGACGGCCATCGGCTTCATCGCCAGCCGGTGGACCCGCGAATTCGAACCTCGCGTCCGAGAACGACAAGAGGATTTTTGGGTTGAATTTGACGTACGATTTTTAGCAACGGAATTGGGAACGAAATCGGGGACACGTACCGATTCAGAGAATTGGAACATGTCACCGATTTCGATATGATGGACGGAGATGAAGATGAAGACATCGTCTGTATTGCTGATGGCGATCGTTGCGCATGGCCGCGGCTAGGCCTGGCGGACAGTCCTCAAGAGGCGCCGCCTCAGGCCTCAGGCCGCGCGAAGGATGTCTTCGTCAAGGCCTACCGGATCGGGCCGGGCGACCTCCTCGAGATCAAGGTCTTCGAGGTCGAGCAGCTCGAGCCAGACGGTCCGCGTCTCCGAGGACGGCTCGATCACCCTGCCGCTCCTCGGCCGGTCATGGTCGAGGGGCTGACCCAGGAGGGCTCGGCCATAAGCGATCGGCACTGCTCCAGGCCAAGTACGTCAAGAACCCCCAGGTCACGGTCTTCATCAAGGAATACAAGAGCAAGCAGGTGGCCGTCATCGGCGCCGTCGAGAAGCCGGGGAGCTACGAGCTCGTCGGCCGCAAGAACCTCCTCCAGATCATCTCCATGGCCGGCGGCTTCACCGACCCGGCCGGCGACGAGATCTTCGTCCTGCGCGAGGGGCCGGACGGCGATGCCATCGACCATCCCCATCGACCTCAGGGACCTCCTCGTCAACGGCAACCAGGCGCTCAACATCCCGATCGAGCCGAACGACGTCATCAACGTCCCGGTCGACAGGGAGATCCGGGTCTTCGTCTTCGGGCGGGTGACGCAGGCCCGGCGCGCTCAAGTTCAAGATCTCGGAGAGGGTCACCCTGCTCCAGGCCATCGCCCAGGCGGGCGGCTTGGCCGAGGGGGCGAAGAAGAGCGCCGTCATCATCACCCGCAAGGACAAGGCCGGGAAGGAGCAGAAGATCAAGGTCAACGTCAAGGACATCATCAACGGCAGGCGCAAGGACATCATGCTCCAGGAGGGGGACGTGGTGTTCGTGCCGGAGAGCTTCTGGTGAGTTGATGCCAAGATGGACAACAACAGGAACGAGATGCAGAAGTACGAGGGCCAGATGATACGAGGTCCAGTCGACGACTACGAGTCGGCCCCGCAGGAGATCAACCTCCGCGAGTACTGGGAGAAGATCCGCCGGCGCAAGGGGACCGTCCTGTCGGTCGCGCGGCGGTCTTCGTCCTGGCGGACCTTCTGGACGTTCATCCAGCGGCCGGTGTACACGGCCAAGGGCCAGCTCCTCATCGAGAAGGAGCCGAACATCCTCAGCTTCGAGCAGGTCTTCCAGATCGAGACGATGAGGGACGATTTCTACCAGACGCAGTACCGGCTCCTGAGCGGCCGCGCTGGCCGACGACGTCATCGACCGGCTCAAGCTCTACGAGAACCCCGAGTTCGTCGGCAAGCCCGAAAAGCGGAAGAAGCCCCTCGACCCGACCGACCACGTCTTCCGCGAGAACCTCATCGACGGCTTCCTGGGGCGGCTCCCGGTCAAGCCGGTGCGGCTGACGCGGCTGGTCGAGGTTTCGTTCGACGCGCGCGACCCCAAGCTCGCGGCCGACTGCGTCAACGAGCTGGCCGCCGCCTTCATCGACCTCAACATCAACATGAAGTACGCGGCGACCGAGCAGGCGACGAAGTTCCTGGGCGACCAGATCAAGGGCGCTGCAGACGGAGATCGAGCAGAAGGGGAAACAGCTCCAGGACCTCGAGGCCAAGGCCAACATCGTCGCCCTGAGCGACAAGGAGACGACGGTCATCGACCGCCTGGGCCAGCTCAACAAGGCCCTGACCGAGGCCCAGATCGAGCGCTCGAAGAAGGAGGCGACCTGGAACGGCCTCAAGAACGTCGGCGCCCGACTACATCCCGGAGGCCATCACCAACCCGCTCATCCAGCGGCTGCGCGAGGACTACGTCAGGCTCAAGCGGGAGTACCAGAAGATGGAGGAGCGCTTCCAGCCGGATTACCCCGAGCTGCAGCGGACCAAGGTCGAGATGGAGTCGGCCCGCAAGTCGCTCGAGGACGAGACGCAGAACCTGGTCAAGGGCGCCTATTCGGACTTCCAGACGGCCCTCAAGAAGGAGCGCTCCCTCGAGTCCGAGTTCAACGACCAGAAGAGCGCGGCCTTCAAGATGAACTCGACGCGCCGTGCTCTACAACGGCCTCAAGGTCGAGATCCAGAACAAGAAGACGCTCCTCGACTCGCTGCTGCGGCGGGAGAGCGAGACCGGCGTCGAGGCCCGGCTCAAGGGCCTGCGGACGTCGAACGTCCGGGTCGTGGACCGGGCCCGCGTGCCGGTCCGGCCGTCGAGCCCGAACAAGAAGCGGAACCTGATCCTGGCGCTGCTGCTGGGGTTGGGCGGCGGCGTGGGGCTGGCGTTCCTGTTCGATTTCCTCGACAACAGCGTCAAGACGAGCGAGGACGTCGAGCGGTACTCGGGCCTGCCGACGCTCGGCGTCGTGCCCAAGTTCAGCCTGGACGGCACGAGCAAGGACTATAGCTACGGCCGGCGCCTGAAGGCGAAAAAAGAGGCGCCCCAGCTGGGGACGGGGCAAGGCCGGCGAGACGGCCGTCGGTCCCGGCGGGCGGAGCCGAGCGGCGGCCTTCGTGGCCACCGTCGAGAAGTCCGAGCATCCCGGGGCGATCGAGCTCGTGCCGCACTTCTTCCCGAATTCGCGGCTGGCCGAGAGCTATCGCTCGATCCGGACGGCGCTGCTGCTGTCCTCGGCCGACAAGCCGGTCAAGACGATCGCCGTGACTCGGCCCTGCCCGGGGAGGGGAAGACCGTCTCGGTGGCCAACCTGGCCGTCACCCTGGCCCAGTCGGGCAAGACCGTGCTCGTCGTCGACGCCGACCTGAGGCGGCCGCGCCAGCACCGCCTGTTCAAGATCAAGAACACCTTCGGGCTGACGACCTACCTCACGGACTCGATCGAGCTCAAGAACGTCATCAAGTCGACGGAGATCCCCAACCTCTTCCTCGTCAACGCCGGGCCCATGCCGCCCAACCCGGCCGAGCTGCTGGGATCGGACAAGATGGCCCGGTTCATCAAGATGCTGCGCGACAAGTGCGACTACATGCTCTTCGACATGCCGCCGATGCTCGAGATCTCGGACGCGCTCGTCCTCGGGGCCAAGGTCGACGGCATGGTCCTCGTCGTCCACGGCGACAAGACCTCGCGCGAGGCGCTGAAGAAGGCCCGGGAGAAGCTGGACATGCTCAAGGTCCGGACGATCGGCGTCATCATCAACAACGTCAACGTCGCCCACCACGGGTACTATTACTACAAAGACTACTATCGCTATCACGGGTACCACAAATCGTGATCGACCTTCACACGCACCTGCTGTGGGACTGGGACGACGGTCCGGACGACCTCTCCCAGGCCCGGGCCATGTGCCGGATGGCCGAGAAGGACGGCACGACCGCGCATCTGCCTGACGCCGCACGTCTTCCGGATGACCCGGCACGAGGACGACCTGAGCGTCCTGCGGCAGAGGATGGTCGAGTTCGCCCAGGAGATGCGGGCGGCCGAGATCGGGTCGAGTTCCACTGGGGGGCCGAGGTCTTCGTCCACGCCGAGGTCGTCCGGGCCATCGAGAAATACGGGTTCACGGTCGACCAGACGAGCTACGTCTTCCTCGAGTTCGCGGCCGAGGGCGTGCCGGTCGGGGCGGCCAACATGCTGTCCCAGCTCCTGAGCAAGGGCTTCGTGCCCATCATCAGCCACCCCGAGCGGAACCGGGGCTTCATGGCCCGGCCGGAGCTCCTGTTCGAGTTCGTCTCGATGGGCTGCGTGGCCCAGGTGACGGCGGCATCAGCCTGACGGGAGGGCTGGGCAAAGAGGTCCGGGCAGGCGGCGGGGCTGTTCATGGTCAACAACCTCGTCCACATCATCGCCAGCGACGCCCACCGGATGATCGGGCGGCCGCCGGGGTTGAGCCGGGCCGTCGAGGCGGCGACGAAGATCGTCGGCGCAGCAAGGCGCTGGCCATGGTCACCGAGGTCCCGCGGGCCATCCTCGAGAACAGGGCCCTGCCCGACTGGGGCGAGCCCGAGAACCCGCTCCGCCGCAAGACCTGGACGCAGAGGCTCGTCGGGATGCCGAAGAGGGCCGCGGGCCGGGGGGCTGCCGGGCCCGGGAAGAAGGGGCCCGGGGAACAGGCTCGGATCGGGCCCGACGTCGGTCTTCAAGATCAAATAAAATAACGCTTGACTCGCCGGAATATTGAGTGTTTAGTAAGCTCAGGAGTCCCCGATGATTAGTCATTTTGCCTCTAGGTCTAGCTTTCTATCTATCGGATTGATCGCGGCCTTCCTTTTCCTGGCCGTATCCCTTCCGATGGCCGCTCAAGATGGGCCAAAGTACGAGGCCCGCCAGGGGACGCTCAAGGGGACGGTCTATTCGGAAGGCATGAAGTACCGGGTCTCGAGCGCCGTGGTCAAGATCAGGAACCTCAACACGCAGAAGGAATATACAAGCCAGCCGACCGACCCGAAGGGCAACTACAGGATCCTGATGGTCGAGGAAGGCTGGTACACGCTCGGCGTCACGACCTCCGCGGGGGACTTCAACCTGAACTACGGCATCTACATCAAGGCCGGCGAGACCGCTACGCTCTCCGTGGAGACGCTGCCGGGCGGGATGCTCGAGGGGAAAGGCGGAGGGGGCAACGGCAAGAGCTTCTTCTCCAAACCGGGGGGGATCCTGGTCCTCGTGGCCGCGGCCGGGGGGGCCGGTTTCGCCATTTACGAGCTGACGAAAACGGAAGAAGAGGCCTCCGCGATCCGCTGATTTCAGGCCGGAAAGGGCTCTTTTCAGGGGGCCGCCGGGGATTTTCCCAGGGGCAAAATATCCTCTTGACATAACCCGCTGATAATGCTATCATTATGACAACGCTAGGTTGGGGGAGGTCTCAAATGCGTGGCCTGGTGTCGGTTTTTCTCATTGGGGCGTTCGCCCTGCTCATCTTTCCCTTGGCCCCGCCGGTCTCTGCGGCGCCTAGGGGGAGCGGCGCACTGGCAGGGCACATCTATAAGGAAGACATGAGAACGCCGGTCCGTAACGCCGTCGTCAAGCTGCGGAACCTGGCGACACTGAAGGAATACGAGAGCGAGCCGACCGATCCCGACGGCATGTATCGTATCCCGGAGCTCGAGGAAGGCCGCTATATCATGGGCGTTCTGGGCCCGAACGGCAGCTATAACTTCCATTACAGCATCCTGATCAAGGCCGACGCGCTGGCCAAGCTTTCGGTGGCCATGAAGCCGGGCAACGCCCCGGTGATGCTCCAGACGGGGATGAGCGCTTACAAGAAGAAACCGACGATCATCGACTTCTTCAAATCGCCCGCCGGCTTCCTGACCATCATCAGCGCCGTCGAGGTGACCCTCTTTGCCGTCGCCCTCAGCGAGGGCGAGGCCTCTCCGATCATCGACTGACCAGAGACCTCCCGGACGGGGTCAAACCCATCAAGACTGGGTCCATCAAGACTGGGTCAGACCTACACCTTTTAAGTTTTCCGACATAATCCTCTTCTGCCGGAAAAACTTAAAAGGTGTAGGTCTGACCCGTCTTTTCCCGCAGGTGAAAGACATGATCGAATCCATCGTGTTCTGGGGACTCTGCGCCGTCCTCATCCTCGTCCCGCTGCCCATCGCCTCGGTCGAGGAGTGGTCCATCTTCGCGTTCGAGGCGGCCGCGATCGGGCTCTTCCTGCTCTACGTCGGGGGCCGGCTTTTCGGCCGCCGCGGGAGATTGACGGCCCGGGCCCCGGTCGGAGAGGATCCGGCCGCGCCGGCTTGGCCTTCCGAGGCGGGCTGGGACGATGACCGGGGGTTCAGAGGCCGGCTGCCCTTATTCTTCAAGGTCCTCATCGGGATCTTCCTGGCCTTCTCGGTCCTTCAGGTCGTGCCCCTGCCGGCCGGACTGGTCAAGGTCCTCTCGCCGCACGCCTACGGCATCTACGCGGGCCTGGTCAAGGACGCGGTCCTCGGACCGTCTTCGACACTGACGCTGTCGTTGGCCCCGCGGGCCTCGATCGACAAGCTGATCCTCATGATCTGCTACGGGCTTTTCGGCTATATGGTCCTGCGCACCGTCCGGTCCCGGCGGCGGGCCGAGATCCTGGTCGTCGTCGTCCTCGCCGCCGCCCTGTTCCAGGCGGTCTACGGCCTGTCCGAGACCCTCAGCGGCCACGAGATGATCCTCGGCCGGCCCAAGCGCTTCGGCGTCGGCTCGGTCACCGGGACGTTCGTCAACCGCAACCATTTCGCCGGGTTCCTGGAGATGGCCTTCCCGCTGAGCCTCGGCTACCTCCTGGTCAAGGCCCGCTATTTCGCCATGGAGAAGGGGCTGTCGCTCCGGCGGCGGATCCTCTGGTTCGGCCAGGAGAGCCTGCAGTGGACGCTCCTCCTGGGGCTGGTGCCCGTCTTCATCGGCGTCGGCCTGATCTTCTCCAAGTCGAGGTCGGGCATCCTGGTCTGGGCCGTGGTCGCCGTCCTGGTCGCGGGCGCGGCCGGTTCCTGGCGGCAGCTCTCGGGCGGGGGCGCGGCAGCGGAGTCGCCCGGGGAGCGGCGAAAAAGCCTCGGCGGCGTCGTCCGCGTCGTCGTCATGGCCGTGCTGGCCGTGGCCGTCTGGATCGGGATCCGGCCGGTCATCGACCGCTTTTCGGTCACAGATATCAGCGCCGAGGGGCGCCGCACCTTCTATCGCAACACCATCGAGATGATCGGCGATTTCCCCTGGACCGGGACGGGCAAGGGCACCTACGTCAACGCCTATCCGATCTACGAGAAGGTCGACGACCGCCTGCGGCTGTCCTTCGCCCACAACGACTACCTCGAGTACGCCGCGGAGAACGGGCTCGTCGGCGGCGGCGCGCTCGTCCTGGCCGGGGTGGGGCTCCTCGCCTGGCTGGCGATCCTGTGGCGGAAGCGGCGGGGCTCCTTCGCCAAGGGCATCGGCCTGGGGGCGATCCTGGGCGTGGGCTCCCTCTTCCTTCACGGCTTCACGGATTTCAATCTCCAGATCACGGCCAACGCCGTTTATTTCACGACCCTGGCCATGCTGGCGGCCGCGGTGCTGTCGAAGACCGGCGGGGGACATGTGCCCGGCGTTCGGGTCCCGGAAACGGCGGGGACGAATAGCGGACGTGTGCCGGAGGCGCGCGTCCCCAAGAAGGCCAGGATGGTCCGCATCGGGCTACTGGCCGGCGCGCTCGTCGCGATCGTCATCTTTGTCCCGGCCGTCCGCGACTATCTCGGCTATCACCACCTGGCCGACTATCGCCGGGCCAGGGCTGAAGCCCGCAGCGTCGAAAGCGCGTTCCCGGCTCTCGAAGCGCGCCTCGAGAAGGCCGTCGCGGCCTCGCCCCGGGCCGTTTTCCAGGTCGAGCTGGCCCGCCTCTACATGGACATGGCCAAGGTCGCCAACGACGCCGGACGCGACGAGGACCGGGACACGTTCTGCGACCGGGCCGTGGTCCATTACGGCCAGGCCATCGCCGCGAACCCCATCGACGCCGGCGTCCATTACGAGATGGCGGCGACCTACCTGTTCTACAATTTCCCCCTGATGACCTACCAGGACCGGGCCAAGACCTATTTCCGGCGAGGCCCTGGCCTTCAAGCCGGCCGACGAGACGATCAACACCAACGTCCTGTTCCTCTATTTCAGCTGGTGGCCGACGCTCGAGGACGCCGACCGGACCTACGCGGCCGGGCTCTACCGGAAGATGGCCGCCCGCGATCCCGCGTTCCCGGCCACGCTCGAAGGCCGCTGGGTCCAGAGCTACGGCGGCCCCGAAGTCCTCCGCGACCTGATCGCCGGCCTGCCCCGCACTCAATAGCTCCGCTGGCGGGTGCCGGCGGCGACCATCGCGACGATCTTCTCCCGGTCGTCGATGGTGTATAAGAACCGGTACATCCCGATCCTGTATCGCCAGGTTTCGGGATCGAATCCCTTCAGTTTCTTGATATTAGCTCCAAAGTAGGGCTGTTCCCTCAATCGGGGATAGACCGAAGATCTGATCTTCCGAACGATCTTATCCCGCCGGGCCGGCGAGATCCGCTCGAGATCGGCCACGAATTGGTCGGTCTCGAAAACGCGGAATTCATTCAACGAACCGGCCCTTCTTTTCCTTCGCCTGTTTCGCACCCCTTCTAATCCTCGTGACGAGATCTTTGTCCGCGAGGATCCCCGCCATTTCCAGCTCGTCGGCGAACTGGACCTGGTCGAGCTGCTTCAGGGCCAGGGTTTCGATGGCGTTGGAAAGCTTCCGGTTCTCCCTTTTAGCGTATTGCCGGAAGGCCTCGTAGTGATCCTCCGAAACGCGCAAAGTCACAGTTTTGGACATGATGCGTTATCCTTCGAAAAGCTTCAATTGTATTCTAATCGCATCTCTATGATCTGTCAAGTCAACGGGACCGATAACGAGCGGCCGGGACTCGCACAGTGATTGCGGGATTCGCGCAATTGATTTTCAGACCCAAAAGGGCGATACTAAAACAAGAGGGCGGATCATGGAAAAAAAGAAAAGAGTCCAAAAGAACTTGACCTTGATGTACTGGAAAGGAAAAAGATATTGGCTTGGGAAGCTTGTCGAGAATCCAGAGATAATGTCCCAAGGCCGAACACTCAAGGAGCTAGTCGAGAACATTAAGGATGCCTATTATCAAATGACCCTTGACGAGGTGCCTGCGAATTATCGGACGCTTGATATCAGCGTATGAAACGGAAAGAACTTGTCCGGCATCTCCTAGACGCCGGCTGCGTTCTCCATCGGCATGGTTCCCGTCACGATATCTACTTAAATCCCGAAAACGGAAAGAAACAGCCTGTCCCCCGGCACGGCGACATCGAAGAGGCTTTAGCGAGACACATCAAGAAATACTTGGGCTTGGCTGACTAACAACTCAAGCTTTAAGCCCTGATCTCGCGAAGGTCGATCTTGGCCGGGTCGTCCGTCCCTAGCCCGCGCGCGGCGCAGGCGGCCACGTGGGTCGCGATCGAGCGGACCGATTCGAGGCCGTTCGCCGCCCGCT
The DNA here is from genome assembly GCA_963807525.1 of Candidatus Aminicenantota bacterium. Taxonomy (GTDB): domain Bacteria; phylum Acidobacteriota; class Aminicenantia; order Aminicenantales; family Saccharicenantaceae; genus RBG-16-66-30. The sequence goes on from CAWECI010000032.1 coordinate 22,559, forward strand.
TCTCCTCGAGGATGTCGATCCCGACGCGGTCCATGGCCACCGGGTCCCGGCTGAAGAAGATGCGGTTGTCGAGCGCGATCTGGGCCCCCGCGACGCTGATGGTGGAGATCTTGGCCGCCTCGCCGATGTGCAGGACGGTCTTGTCCTTGATGGCCGGCTGGGCCAGGATGGCCGGGATGGACTTGGTGCAGTAATCGATGTGGAAGCGGACCTTGTTCGTGGTCACGCCGAGGGCGATGTTCTTGGCCGCCCAGGTGACGCCGCTGTCCTCGTTGTGCTTGAGGACGGCGATGTTGATAAGCTTCGTGATCTCCCGGGTCACGATCTTGGCCAGGTAGGACTTCTCCTCGTTCTCGATCTCGTAGCTGTCGAAGGCGTGGGCGACCTCTTCGGCGATCCGGAGGATGCCGGCCCGGTCCTCGGTGTCGGTGTAGAGCCGGCGCAGCTCCTTTTCGTATTTGACGGCCAGCGGCTCGCCCGCCTGGACGAGGCCCCACAGCCAGGTCAGGGAATTGAACAGCTCCCGGTTCGAGGCGTCCTTCATGAAGCCGGCGGCGACGAGCTCGCGGAAGCGGGCCAGGGTGCCGTCCTTGAACGCAACCCAGACCGCCTTGTCGTAGCCCGGCACCCAAGGCACGACGCCCTCCCATTGGGGCGAGCAGCCCATGACCCGGACGCCGGCCGCGCTGCGGTTGAGGACGAGCCCCGTCTTGCGGAAATCGCGGTCCATGCGGTCCCAGATGATGATGGAGTTCTCGGGGACGCCCGCGCCCCTGAGGCCGGCGATCGTCTCGTTGATGGAGGCGAGCGAGGACGAGATCCGCGGCGCGCCGATGCAGTTGATCTTGATGCCGACGACGTCGGTCGGGGAGACGAGGGACGACCAGGCGTGGGCCAGCGTGCGCTCGCCCGTGAGCTCCCGCAGGCCGGCCTCGAAGGCCCGATGGACGGCCGCCGGGTCGTAGTCCATGTCGACGATCATGTCGTTGACGGCGACGCCCACGACGCGGCTCTTGGCGGCGGCAGAGGACGGCGCGTGACGGCAGGCGAGCGACGGGCCGAGGAGGGCGGCACCGCCGGCGAACAAGGCCGAATCGCGGACGAACTGGCGCCGGGTGATCATGGCGTTATGGCTCCCGGCTAGCGCTTGACCGGCTTGAGCAGCAGGTCTTTGTAATCCAGGCTGTCGTCCGTGTCCGGCGAGAAGGCCTTCATGCGGACCTCGACGATGCCGCCGTCGGCGTCGAGGACGAAGGTGACGAAGGCGTCGCCGGGGTCGCCGCGGTCGGACCAGCGGAAGACGAAGGTCTCCCGGCTCCAGGGCTCGAGGGTGCCCGACATGCCCGGCGTTTTGGCGAAGCTCATGACGAGGTGGGCGGAGTCGCCCGCGCCCGTGCCCGTGCCCTCGACCTTGATGTCGATCGGGCCGTACCAGGCGTCCTCGTAGGCCCCGGCATAGGCGGCGAGGGGGAGCGTCGGGCGCAGCGAGGCGTCCCGCTTTTCGGCTTCGCTTCTTGAGCGGCAGCGGCCGTCTCGGCCCGGGACCGGTCGCGGACCTTGGCGTAGGCCGTGACCCAGTCCGTGCGCGGCGCGCCCAGGGCCTGGTCGAGGACGGTGAGGACGATCGAATTGTAGGCCTCGGTGGCGCCCTGGTTGGTCAGGACGGCGACGCCGCAGCCCGATCTCGGGCACCATGACCAGCGCGCGAGACGTAGCCCGTGAGAGAGCCGGTGTGGCCGACGAGGCGCCGGCCGCGATAGTCGCTGACCCGGAAGCCGAGCGCGTAGCCGTAGAAGTTGGCCCGCTGGGCGGCGAGCTCGGGCTCGGGATCGCTGATGGGGATGGGGGTGACGAACGAGGTCAGCTGGCGCTCGGTCCGCTCGCTGAAGAGCCGCGTGCCGTCCGGGAGCTGGCCCTGGGCGAGATGGAGGAGCATCCACTTGGCCATGTCGTCGGCGCAGGACAGGATGCCGCCGGCGGGATTGGTGTTGTCGTTCTCCTCGACGGCGACGGGCGTCCGCGCCCTTGTCGAGGACGGCGTGGGGCAGGGCCACGTTGGCGCCCGCGCGAGCGGCGGCCGAATGGCGCGGCCGGCTGGCGGTCATGCCGGCCTTGGCGAAGATGCGCTGCGGCGACGAAGTCCTCCCAGGTCGAGGCCGCTGACGGCCTGGATGACCTCGCCCGCGGCGAGGTAGAGGATGTTGTCGTAGGCGTAGGTGCTGCGGAAGCTCGCCGCCGGGCGGAGGAACCGGAGCCGGCTGACGATCTCGCGGCGGCTGTAGGTCGATTGCGGCCAGATGAGCAGGTCGCCGGAAAAGGCGCCGATGCCGCTCCGGTGGACGAGCAGATCGCGGACGGTCATCTCGCGGGTGACGTAGGGGTCGTACATCTGGAACCAGGGGAGGTAGCGCGTCACCTGGCCGTCCCAGTCGAGCTTGCCGTCCTCGACGAGAAGGCCGAGGGCGGTCGCGGTGAAGGCCTTGGTGTTCGAGGCGATGCCGAAGAGCGTCTGGGGATCGACGGGCGCGGCGTCGCCGAGCTTGCGCACGCCGTAGCCCTTGGCCAGGACGACGCGGCCGTCCTTGACCACGGCGACGGCGATCGCCGGGCACGTCGAAGGTCTTCATGGCCCGGGCGACGACGGCGTCGAGATCGGGAGGCAGGACGACGGGGGAGGCGGGGGCGGGCCGGGCGGGAGCGCCAAGCGTACGGAAGCCGCTGCCGGCGGCCGCGGAGACGGCCGGCCCGGAAGAAGCGAGAGCAAGCCCGCCGCAAACGACGGCGGCGAACAGGACGAACATGACGATCGGCCGGGTCTTCATCCGGCGGGATCGGGTCCGAGCGGGAGCTTGGCGGTGATGTCTCATGGTGAGGCGATAGTAATTCGTGCGCGGAGCGCTTGTCAATCGCCGCGGCTTGGGTCTAAGATACGCCCATGAAGAAGGTCATCACCTACGGGACGTTCGACCTGATCCACCACGGCCACATCAACATCCTGCGGCGGGCCCGGGAGATGGGCGACTATCTCATCGTGGCCCTCTCGACCGACGAGTTCACGGCCCACAAGGGCAAGCAGGTTTACTACGCCTACGAGGAGCGGAAGCTGATCCTCGAGGCCGTCAAGTACGTCGACGAGGTCATTCCGGAGAGCTGCTGGGAACAGAAGATCGACGACGTCCTCAAGCACCACGTCTCGGTCTTCGTCATCGGAAGCGACTGGACCGGGAAGTTCGATTTCCTCAAGCCATATTGCCAGGTCGTCTACCTGCCCCGGACCGAGGGCATCTCGACGACCCAGATCAAGACCGACCTGGCCTCCGGCAATAAGAAATAAGACCGGGTCAGACCTACACCTTTTAACTTTTTATGGGTTCGTGCTTCATCGCGATGGGAAAAGTTAAAAGGTGTAGGTCTGACCCAGTCTTGATCTACCTGATCGTTATCGATGTGCCGCTCGAGTAGGCCGCGAATTCGGGGGCGTACATCGACTGCAGGGTCGCCGGGGCGGCCTTGAACGTCCCGGCCATGGCGCAGCGGACCCGGTACTTGAGCGTGTACTCGCCCTCCGGCAGCCACTCCATGAAGAAGTTCGTGCCGCTGTCGCGGATCTCCTCGTAGCGGCCGAGCCCCAGGTCCCACCTGTAGCCCGACGTCAGGGTCACCGGCTCGCAGCCCGCCGGCCGCGGGTCCCGCAGATGGACGTACTCGGCCTGGTGACGGGCCCGGATCGAAAGCTGGACCTCGATCTCGTCGCCCACGGCGAGCTCTGCGCCCCCGGCGAGCGGCTTCAGGACGACCTCCTCGCCCCGCGTCTCGCGCTTGAAATAGGTCCTCTCCACGGCGAAAAGGTCGCCTTCGCCCTTGGCCGGCATCTTCTCGGTGCTGAAGTGCCAGGTCGCGCTGGCGAAGGCCATGCCCGGGCCGCTCTTGACCGCCTTGACCGCGGCGCAGGCGGGGCCGAGCTTGTCGCCGGCGATGACGATCTGGTTCTTCTTGCCGGTGTACTTGTCCGGCTCGAACGTGAACGTCGTCTTGGCGCCGCAGGCCTCGGCCGTGACCGTCTCCCGCGCGGCCAGGGCGCCCGTCTTCTTCAGGAACCAGGCCACGGAGTAGAGGACCTCGCTCGTGGCCCGCGTCGATTCCCAGTGGTTGAGCTTCTTGTTCAGGAAGAGCCACTGGACGAGCCCTTCGCTCCGCGTGTCCGCCGGCGCGAGCTCCAGGAGCGTCCGCAGGGCGAAGGCGTGCGTTTCGATCGTGTCGTTGTACCAGAGCCAGCCGCGGTCCTCCGGGGCCCAGCTGGTGCCGCCGTCCTCCGACGTCTTGGCGCTGTCCATGACGCTGGCCCAGACGAGCGTCGCGTCCTGTGGGCCGGCCCGCCCGCTTGAGCGTCAGCGCGAGATAGCCCTTGAGATAGGGCGAATGGTCCTTCCAATGCTTGAACGAGAACTCGAGCATCCGCTTGCGCTCGGCGTCCGTGAAGACGCCGCCCGTCCATGACGCGTCGGGGAAATTGCCGATGACGTAATTGAGGAAGGTCACGAACTCCCAGCCCGCGTCGTGGGCCATGAGCTCGGCCACGATCTCGTCGAGATAGTGCCGGTGCAGATACCCGAAGGCCCGGACGACCGGGTCCTTGGGCACGTCGACGCCGAACTCGACCGCCTTCGAGAAGCCGCTCACGATGTAGAGGGTCATGTAGGGCGAGGGCGGCCCGCCCGGCCACCAGGGGAACGCGCCGAGCGAGGTCTGGGCCTTGAGGAGCTTCTCGAGCGACGTCTCGCGCTGGGCCTTGGCCACGCGCGGGTCGAGCACCTTTTCGAATCCCAGTCCCGCGTCCTTGCCGCCTCGCGCGTCCTCGAGCCAGGGCGTTTCTTCGAGAGCCATCTTCCGGTTCGGGTCCGTGGCGTCGAACGTCTCGTAGACCGTCTCGCGCTTGCTCAGCTGCTGGGCCATCGCGCCGACGGCGGGATACTTGTCGTAGAGGCTGGTCAGGATGCCGGTCGAAAGGAACCGGTTGAGCGTCTGCTCGGTGCACTCGTAAGGGTAATTCACGAGGTAGGGGAGAGCGTCGAGGAGCCCGTAGAAAAGCTGGGCGTCGACCGTGACCACGAGCTGTTCGTTGATGCGGCTCGGGTCGTCGGCCTTGGCCAGGTCGTCGAAGCGCAGCTCGCGGGTCCGGCCTTGCTTGAGCGTGGCGAACCGCGATTGGACGAGGTGCATCCGCCCCGGCAGCACCGGCAGCGGCCGGAGCTCGCCGTCCGCGAGGGCGCCGCTCCTGGCCATGACCTTGAAGGCCACAGTCCCGACGCGCGCCGGCGCGGCCAGCGGGAAGACGACCGGCGTGCCGCCGCCGGGCTCGACCTTGAACGCCTGCGGAGGGACCTGCGCCGCGAGGCCGAAGGCCGGGGCCAGGTTCTCGCCCGTGGCCGGGTCGGTGATCTCGAGCGTCACCTCCCCGGCGAGCGGGGCGGTGCCGGCGTTGTTGACCATGACCCGCAGGTCCGCCTTGTCGCCCTCGCGGAAGAACCGCGGCAGGTATGGCCGGACCATGAGGTCCTTGACCGTTTTCGTCTCGGCCTCGAGCGTGCCGCCGGCCAGGTCGCGCGTGACGCCGTGGACGAAGACGCGCCAGCTTGTGACGGAATCGGGGACGACGAATTCGATCGTCGCCGTGCCGTCCGCGCCCGTCGAGCAGGTGCGGCTGCCAGAAGGCCGTCTCGGCGAAATTCGACCGCAGCTCCGTGCCCGCGGCCTGGCCGGCCGGGGGAGCCGGCGGCGCCTGCCCGGCCTTGCCCTCGGCCTCCTCGCGCCGAGACATCTTGTCCATGCGGGCCTGAGCGGCCATGGCTGGCATCGGTGCCTCCGCGCGCTCGGCCACGACCGCGCCCAGCACGCCGCCGACGACCCCGCCGAGGACCCCGCCGCGCCGTCCCGGCCCGCCGATGCCGTAGCCGCCGAGCGAGAGGAGCGCGGCCGGCTCGAAGGACGGATAGCCGGGGAGCTCCGACCAGCCCCGTTCTTCTTCGAACAGAGTTTGGGCTTGGCCGAGCCCGGCCTGCCATTGAAGCGAGCCCATCCGGTTGGGATAGAGTCCCAGCAGGCGCGGCGGGTTGTGAGGTGCGAACAGGTCCAAGCTCCGGTCGTACATGTAGGCCAGGAGCTCGGCCGCGCCTTTCTCGGCCGGCGTCCCCTTGGGCGTCTTGACCGTGACGCGCCAGGTCTCGCGGCCGCCCGGGGTGAGCTTGTCGCGGAAGGTCGCGAACGAGAGCCCGAGCTCCTTGTTGTCCCACGGCACGAAGACCGAGGCCTCGCCGCTCATGAACTGGTGATCGCGCAGGGCCGAGACCCTGATGCTGAAGCCGCCCCGCAGGTCCTCGCCGACCGGGACCTGGATGTAGGCGCTGTCTTTGCCGGCTTCGAGCCAGCGACGCTCCCAGAGGTCGCCGCCGCGGAAGGTCTCGAAAAGAAGCGGCTGGCCGGCCCAGCCGGAGGTGACGAGGAACGCGGCCTTGCCGCCGACCGCGACGCTCGTCTTCTCCGCCCTCACGACGAGCGGCAGCTTGAGGTCCGGCTTGGCGTCGCCGGCGACCAGGAAGTCGAAGGTCTCGCGGCAAACGGCCCCGAAATCGTCTTTTGTTTCGTAGATGAGGCGATAGGCCCCGGGCTTGGGCGGAGGCACGGCGATGATCCCGGCGCCGAGGGCGTCGTGTTCGACCTGGCCGATCGCGGCCGTCGAGTCCTTTCCGCCTTCTTTCCAGAGGCTGAGGATCTCCTCGTCCGCGGAGAGGCCCTCCCAGCGCGGCCGCATCCGGTCGCCGGGCGTCGGCGGATAGGCCGGGCTATCGGCGCCTGGCCCGGCCGGCATCGGCTGGTCGGCCGGAAGGAGCGTCGTCTGCGGGCTCGAGCAGGCGGACCATGCGCCAGGACCCGCGGCCCGGCTTGGGCGCGCCATTGAGGTCGGTGCGCGTGATCGTGAAAACGAAGTCGGGATAATCCAGGCGCGATAGCGCGTATCCCGTCCGCGGCTCGATCCGGGCTTCGACGCTGACGAAGCCGAGGCGGAAAGAGCGCTCGGTCGAGCGCGTTTCGCCGCCCTCGTCCGTGACGTCGATCGAAAGCGTGTAGCGGTAGCTCAGGCTGGCCGCGGCGGCGCCGTCCTTCTTTTCCTCGACCCGAGGGGTGAAGGCGACGTCGATCGTCCCGTCCGCGCCGACCTTGGCCCGGCCGCCCGCGACGGTCTGGCTCCGCGTCCCGCCCCTGTCCCACCACCACCAGCGCGGATAGACCGGTTCGCGCTTGACCTGCCAGACGGCCTCGCCGCCCGTGACCGGGAGGCCGAAGTAGTAGCGGGCCTCGCCTTTGAGCGCGGCCGGACGGTTGAGCCGCAGCGGCTTCACCGGGTCCTTGACCGTGACCTCGAAGGTCGGGCGCTTGTACTCTTCGACGCGCACCGATGAATAGCCGTCGGGCGAGGCGCGCAGGCGCCAGCTGCCGAGGGGCCGGCCCGCGGCCGGGATCGTGAACTCGCCGCTCGCCGTGCCGAAGGCGTTCGTCGCCGCCGAGGCTTGGGCCACGCGCTGGCCGTTGATGTCCTCGAGCCAGACGGAGACGGCCGCGCCGGCGTCGGGACTGATCTGGCCGAGGTCCGGCCGGCCCTTGTAGGCCAGGACTTTCCAGTAGAGCTTCTGGCCGGGACGGTAGATCGAGCGATCCGTGTAGATCAGGGAGTTCCGCCTGGCCTGCGGCTCCGTGCGGCCCTGGAGATAGATATAGTCGGCGTCGAAGGCGACGTCGCGGCCGTTGCGGGCCAGCAGGAAGTAGGAGCCGCTGCGGGCGCTCGGCGCGAACCAGACGCGGCCCGCGGCGTCGGTCTTCTTCGAGTCGACCTTGCTGTGGCCCTTATGCCAGTCGAAGGCGTAGAGGTCGACCGTCACCTCGGGGAGAGGGCGGCCCGTCGCGCCCGAGAGAGCGATCACCTCTTCGCCGCCGCCCGTCGCGGGGAGGGGCCCGGCTCCGGCGGGGGCGAGGGCAGGGGCGGGGGCAGGGGCGGGGGCCGCGCCGCCGCCTTGCCGCTTGAGCAGGACGAGATCGCCGACGATGACGCTGAGGCCCACGGTCTTGTTTCCGGGTCCCGAGAAATCCTCCTTGGCGGAAGCGGCCAGGAGATAAAGCCCCGGCGCGAGCGCGGCAGGGAGGTCCGAGTAGCTCCGGTGGTCCCGGTAGTCCGCCGTCTTCGGGAGCGCGACGGTCCAGGTAGCGGCAGGCTTCCGGCCCGCGACGATCTTCTCGGCTTCGTCACCCTGAGGGAAGATGGAATAGTCCTTGGATGAGGTGATCAAGGCCTCGAGATCGAGCGCGTAGGCGCGCAAAAAGACCCGGTCCAAGTTGCGGTGAGTGACCTCGACCGAGCGGCGGGCGGCCGCGTCGAGGCGCATCGACTCGATGCCGTACTCGGGCGCTTCGATGGACCGGGCGATGTGCAGGCAGTGCTGGCCGCCGGGGGACTTGGGGAAGCGCTCGACGCCTTCGAGAGCGAGCTTGCGGGCCCGGACGAGGGCGTCGGGCGCGTCCTCGCGGCTCGTGTATTCGGCCAGGAGGGCCTGTCCGGTGGCCCACCAGGGGTCCTTGCGATTGGCGTCCAGGAAGTCGGCCAGGTGCGCGCGGATGAGGGCCCGGTTATCGGCGTCATCGAAGGCGTTGTAGAGCGCCTGGACGAGCTCGAAGCGTGACTCGAGCGCGGCGGCCGGGCGGGCGGCGCGCCGGCTCCACGATTCGTGCTCGCCGAGCAGGGCGGCGACCTTCTCGACGGGGTGGGCGGAGGTCGAGGCCAGAAGCGTGGCGGCGTCGGCGGCCTTCGTCTTTCCGGCCGCGGCGAGAAGGCCGGGCAGGTCGATGAGCCAGGCCTCGTTCGATTGGCGCGGCGTCCAGAACGTCGAGTTGGACAGGACGTCGGCCAGGAGATAGACGACGGCGTCGCGGAGCGTGTCACGCACGCCGGGGGGATAATCGCCGGGGCTCCAGAAGTCGGGGAACTCGCCGGGCTTGCGCTCGGCCAGGCGGTCCCGGTCCTGCCAGACGCGAAGGAGGGCCTGCCAAGCCTCGGCGAAGATCTGGTCGCGCGTCCAGGACTTGAGGTCGATCGGGCCGGGCGATGCGACCTGCTCGCGCTGGTTGATCTCCCAGGAGTAGGCGCGATAGTAGGTCAGGAGCGAGTTGGCGTAGAAAAGGTCGAGCATGTCGCGCTCGACGGGGGAGTCCGGCCAGGGCTGCTCCTTGAAGAAACGGACCGCCGTCTCGTAGCCGTGGAGGGAGGTGCGAAGCTGCCCCTCGCGGATGAGCGTCCAGGTCCAGAGCGAGACGTCGCCCCGCTTGCGGGCCTCCTCGCGGAGGCGGGCGCACTCGGCGGCGGCGGCCTCGAACTTCTGCTCGCTGATGAGCTTCTCGACGGCGTCGCGGGCGGACTTGTCGGAAGGCTGCTGGGAGGGGGAGGTCGTGCGCTCGATCGGCACGCCCAGGCTTTCGGCCGGGACAGGGGAGCCGGCCGTCGGGGGGGAAGAGCGAGGACCCGCGGCGGCGGGCGTCTCGCAGGCTTGAGCGGTCGGCCCGCCGAGTCCGGCGGAGCGAAGGCACGGCCGGTCCGAGACGACGGCGAAGAGCCCGGCGGAAAGCAAGGCCGCGAGCACCAGGATCGCCGGCAGCGCGCGACCGGAGCCTTCGGGGTCGCGGCCTCATCGAGGATCTCGAGGGGACATCAAAACGGGTCCTGTTCGGGGGATGACTATCCATCGGCTTCTTCCTCCCGGCGTTCCTTTCGCCTCATCGATGATACAACGCCGCCGCGCGATTAGTCCATAAAATGGTGGCGTGATATCCGTTACCCATTTTTCGCCCCGCCGGGAGCCGAGTCCCCAGGGAGAGGCCAGGCCATAAATGTGTAACGGATATCACGCCACCATTTTTCTGATATCACGTCCACCCATTTTTATATTAGAATGGGCGCGATTCGTCATAGGAGGGAGCATGACACACGCACGCGTCGTCAAGACCGGCCTGGCCATCCTCGTCCTGGCCATTGCCGTTCAGGCCGGGGCCCAGAGCGAGAAGGGCAAGACCTTCAACGGCCTGGGCATGGGCCTGAGCAGCCTGTCGCGGCTGTCCAAGGCCCAGACCCGCTCGATCAGCCCGGAGAACTTCACCGGCGAGAAGGGCAAGGCCGGCGATGTCCACCGACGGGCCGGCCAAGGGCGCCGCCCGCGACCTCGGCCAGGGCTGGAAGGTCTCGCCCTACGTGACCCTCAAGCCCAAGGAGACCTTCGTCATGGCCGACGTCCAGGGCCAGGGGGCTATCCAGCAGATCTGGTGCACGCCCGCCGGCAACTGGCGCTTCGCCATCCTGCGCTTCTACTGGGACGGCGAGACCGAGCCCTCGGTCGAGTGCCCGCTCGGCGACTTCTTCGCCTGCGGCTGGGGCCAGTACGCCCAGGTCTCGTCGCTGCCGGTCTGCGTCAACCCGGGCAGCGCCTTCAACTGCTACTGGGAGATGCCCTTCCGCAAGGGCTTCAAGATCACCCTCGAGAACATCGCCGACGACAAGTTCTCCATCTACTATCAGATCAACTACACCCTGACCGAGGTCCCGGACGACGCGGCCTATTTCCACGCCCAGTTCCGCCGGGTCAACCCGCTGCCTTACAAGAGCGTCTACACCATCCTCGACGGCATCAAGGGCTGGGGCCATTACGTCGGCACGTACCTGGCCTGGGGCGTCCACAACAACGGCTGGTGGGGCGAGGGCGAGATCAAGTTCTACATGGACGGCGACTCGCAGTTCCCGACGATCGCCGGCACCGGCACCGAGGACTATTTCTGCGGCTCCTACGACTTCGACGCCCGGGCCGCCGACGGCTCGAGCCAGTACCACGAGTTCACGACGCCTTACACAGGCCTGGCGCAGGTCCTCCGCGGCGACGGGCATTACCAGGTCCAGCAGAGGTTCGGCCTCTACCGCTGGCACATCATGGACCCGGTCCGGTTCGAAAAGGACCTCAAGGTGACCATCCAGGCGCTGGGCTGGCAGTCGGGCGGGCGCTACCTGCCGCTCCAGGACGACATCTCATCGGTCGCGTTCTGGTATCAGACGGAGCCGCACGCCAAGTTCCCCAAGCTGCCGTCGAAGGATTACCTGGAGATCATCTGAGGGCATAAGAAGAAAAGAAGAGGGACAGTCCCGCTTCGGGGACAGTCCCTCATAAATGGGGGCGCTCAGTTCTCGCGGCCCTCGACCTCGTCGAGGACGGATTCGAGGTAGTTGGCCTTGGACCCGGTCCGGACCTCGAAGGCCCGCTCCATCGCCTTGAGCTCGTTCAGGAAGGGCTTGAAGTCCGAGGGGTCGCTCCAGTTGGCCATGGTCAGGCGCTCGATGACGTCCTTGAGGCTGCGCGAGCCGATGAGCTCGTCCAGGGAGACGGGCAGGCGGCCGCTCTCCTTGTCGACAAAGCGGACGACGCGGAAGAAGAGCTTCCTCAGGATCTCCTGCTGGTTGAGGATCTCCTGCTTGAGCAGGAACAGGTCCTTGACCGAGGTCGTCTGCGTCAGCTGGGAATGGAGCTGGCTCGCGGCCTCCAGGATCTTGCCGACCGCGGCCATGAACGAGTCGGCGTCGAGGAAGGCGCCCCGCTCGGAGGCGTAGAACGAGATCTCGATGCCGTTGTTGATCGGCTCCGACTTGCGGTAGCGAGCCAGGTTCTCAAGGGCGGCCGTCGTGTTCGAGGGCGGGGCGGCGAACTGGCAGCCGTCCGACGTGGGGGCCGCTGCCTCTTCGATGTCCTCCGGGGCCGGCTCGTCCGCGGGGGCGACGGCGGCCAGGGGCTCGCTCGTCTCGGGGACAGGGGCCTCGGGCGGGTCCGCATGCCCATGGGCGAACACCATGTCGTCGTGGAGGCCGTCGTCCTCGGCGTCGATGAGGCCGAGCGAGGCGGCCAGCTCTTCGGCGGCGGACTCGGCCGCCGGTCCGGTGGGTTCGGTCAGCCCGGCGGCGCCGTCGACCGGCGCGTCGGCGCCGGCCTCGAAGCTGTCGGCCGGGCGGAGCGTGGCCAGGAGGTCGCGGACCTGGCGCAGCTTGTCGATCTCGGCCGTCCAGTCCATCTCGTCCTCTGTCTTGGGCGCCGGGGCCGGGATCTGGGCGGCGATGCCGGCGTATCCGGCCAGGTGCTCTTTCAAGGTGTCATAGATCGATTCGGCCTTGACCCGGACCCTTTCGATCTCGTGGTTGAGGACGCCGATCTTCTCGAGCTCGCTCCCGGCCAGCACCGCGGCGTGCTCCATCATCTTCTGGTAGTTCACGGCCCGCTCGAAATGGCCGCGGATCTCGCAGCGGAGGTGCTCCTCGAGGGTCTGCAGCTCGGCCATGGCGGTCTTGTGGTCTTCGAGGAAGCCGCGGACCTGGGCGAATTCCTGGTTGACCGCCTCGATCCGTTTCTGGGCCTCTTCCTTTTCGCGGCTGATCCGCTCGACGAGCGACTGCTCGACCTCGCTTTTCTGGGCCGAGAAGATCTCGCTGACGCGTTTCTCGATGTCGTCGAGGACGGCGGCCTGCTCGATGGTCATTTCGGGGTTCGGGCTCATTGGAGTCTCCTTCACACTTGGACGGACGTCGGGGCGCCCTGTCCCTTTCCGTAGAGGTGATTGATCAGGACCAGCACGCCGGTCGGGATGCCGTGCTCGAATTCGACCCCCATCTCGTAGAGGCCGTCATCGACCATGCGGTTCCAGCGCACGTCGGCCCGGGCTTTGACGATCTGCTTGGACTTCGAGAGATAAAGCGTCAGGCGGAGCGAGGTCCCGACCTCGAAACAGCGGTCGGTCACGATCCGGGCGCCGCCGAGCGAGATGTCCTTGGTCAGCGCGTTGACACCTTGGGCATCCTCCGTAGGCGAAGGGCCGGGCAGCTCGATGGTCACCCGGTTCTCTTCGGCGATCCGCTTGTCTTTTCTGTTCTCGCGCATGGGCGCTCTCGTTCCAGTCTCGCTCCAACAGAGGTGGCGATTGCGACTACGGGACGAGTTTAGATCAGGGGGAAAGAGCGTCCATCGCCGCTGGGGGTGATTGGAGGGGGGAAAGTCCGTCCCCCCCCTGACATCGTTAAAGAGGGCCCCCGGCGGGGCGGGGGGCGGCGGGCGCGGGGCAGGGCTGAGGGGCGGGCCGGCGGGGCGGCGATGGGGCGGCCACGGGGCGGTAGCGCGGGCTAGCGAACGGGCTCGAAGGCGGGACGGCTGGCCGGGGCCGGGCGGCTCCCCTTGAGGAAGATGGCCGCGTGGACGTAGCGGCGGTCGGTCGGGTCGAGGGGCTCCTCGCCCTCGTAATCATGCCAGCGCTCGACGAATTCGGCCCGGGGGATGGCGCCGCGGGCGCCGAGAAGTGACGGGTCCTCGAAATAGAGGTTCGCGGCGTCCATGCCCAGGAGGACCATGTAATGACCGTCATCCCAGGTTTCGGCCCAGGGCCTGTCGGAGCGATCGCGCCAGGCCTGGAGGTCCACGATGACCGAAGTGCCTCCGGCCAGGGCGCGCTCGAGGTCGGCGAGCTCGAGGCCTTCCCGGAGGTCGGCGGAGAGCCCGAATTCGCGGGCGACGCGGAGGATATCGAGGGGGTGCGTGCCGGCCTCGGGCGTGCTGTGGAGGCGGGCGGCCAGCCGGTCCTCCCGTTCGTCGATGCCCCAGTAGGAGAGTATGGCCTGGAGCGCGGCGGCGCCGCAGGTGTAGCCGGTGCTCTGGCGGACGTCGGGGACCGCGTCGAAGGGGAGGCGAGGCGGCGCGGAGGGGGAAGAGGCGGCGGTGGAGGCGGAGGCGGAGACGGCGGCAGGGGACGGGGAGGGGGCGACCGCGGACGGGGCGGATGGCGCGCGCGGGACCCGCGGGCCGTGGCCGAGCGCCCACGGGATGGGAAGCACCGTCCCGGCGATCCAGCCGGCGGCGAGGGCGAGAACGATCAGGGAGGCTTTCTTCATCGCGGACCTCCTAAATTGGTGGCGTGATATCCGTTTCCTATTTTATTTTTGATCGCCAGCTTTGCGTTTCTTGACGCTTGCCCCCCGAAAAAATAGGAAACGGATATCACGCCACCCATTATTTGGCGATCGGGCGGCCCTATCGTCCTATAAGTCCAAGGGCGCGTCAACGGCGACTTGGCCTATAATGCCTACCTACAATGAGGCTTCTGCGACGAAGGAGGTTCGGCCATGGCTCGGAACTCGATGCGGACGACGGCGCTCGGTTTTTTGGCGGCCGCGCTGGCGGCTGCGCTGGCGGCCGGGCCCGCGGCGGGCGGAGGAGGGGCCGTCGGGCAGCGCCCGAAACTGCCGGCGGACCTGGGGGGATTGGCCGGGCCTTTCGATCTGGGCGGCCCGATCCGGCCGGAGGTCCGTTATTATATCCAGACGACCGATTACGTCAGCTTCGGGTTTGACGGCCGCCGTATGGGGATTACGACCTATGTGGTCAAGATGAAGGTCATGCCGGCAGCGCTTGCGGGGAAGGCCGGGGACGAATATGCGGTCCGCGAGTTCAGCGTCATCACGGGCGGCGGCAAAGTCGAGACGATCCCGGCGCTGGCCGGATGGACCTACGTGTTCAAGGTCGGCGGGAGCGGAAGGGACGAGAAGGGCCAGGTCCTGGGCATCCCCCACGATAAGTTCGTGGGCCTGGTGACGGACGCGGAAAAGACGATCTCGCCAGTCGCGAGCTATCCCATCTACAACAGTTTCATCGATTTTCACGCCTTTAACGACGAGTTCGCCAGGCCGGCGGCGGGCGGGGCCGGGATCCAGGCGCTCAGGACGATCGGCCAGACGGTGCGGCACGCGTCGGCCTTCTCCGAGCCGCCCGTGAGCCTCGGAAGCGGGATCAAGGAAGGCTCGGTCTTCCGCAACGGCGACGTGCGGTTGACGTTCAAGGGCATCGGGCTTGTCGACGGGGCGGTCTGCGCCGTCATCGGCTATGACTCGGGGGAGAGCACGCTGACGATGATCATGCCCCAGCCGGGCGGGCAGGACATCGTCACCGAAGGCGGGTCGCAGTACGCCGGCGATATCTATATCGATCTGGGGGCTCGCTGGGTCCGGAAGGTGACCATGGACGAGCATGTCGTCACGGAGACGCGGCTGCCGGCGGGGGCGAGCGGCGCGCCGGGGCAGAAGTTCCCGGCCTATACGGTGCGGCACCTGTTGACCCGGATGGTCAGCCGCGACGAGTTCGAAAAATAAATGGTGGCGAAAATAAATGGTGGCGTGATATCCGTTTCCCATTTATTTGACGGGGGACATGATACCTATTTCCTATTTTTCTTGACGCCGGCGGAGTTCCTCCAAAAAAAATAGGAAACGGATATCACGCCACCATTTTATGGGAGCAGGCGGAGGAAGTCGGCCGGAGCGGCGATGAGGACGTCGGCGCCGCTCTCCGTGAGCTCCTCGGCGGTGCGGAAGCCCCAGATCGCGCCGACCGCGAACATGCCCGCGGCCCGCGCCGTCCGCATGTCGATCGAGGTGTCGCCGACGAACGCGCACGCGGACGCGGGGACGCCGAGCTCGGCGGCGATGGCCAGCGCCGCGGCCGGGTCGGGCTTGAGCGGCACGCCCGGCAGGGCGCCGCGGATGATGTCGAAGCGGTGCGCGGGCAGAAGCGCGTCTGTCATGACGGCCGTGAAGATCTGGGCCTTGTTCGAGAGGACGGCCGTCTTGATGCCCCGGCGGGCCAGCTCGTCCAGGAGCTCGGGGATGCCGGGATAGGGCCGGCTGTGGTCCCGCCAGCAGCACTCGTACTCGCGGCGATAGTCCTTGATGATGGCGGCCATCTCGTCGGTGGACGGGGCGCGCAGGCCGCGGGCGGCGAAGGCCTTGCGGACGAGCTCCTCGGCCCCCTCGCCGACGAGCGTCTTCATCTCGTCGAGGCTGAAGGGCGCCAGGCCGCGGCTGCCGTAGACGCGGTTCGAGGCCTCGGCGATGTCTTCGATCGTGTCGAGCAGCGTCCCGTCCAGGTCGAATATCACCAATTTAATGGGGGACATGATACCTATTTTCTTTCATGTCCCCATCTTATGGAGCCGCATGAGCGCCGAGTAGGTCCTCCAGGCGTGCTCGAGGCGGGCCCGGTCGTCGGTGGTCGTTTCGCGTCGGACCTTGGCCGGGACGCCGGCCACGACCGCTCCGGCGGGGACGACCATGCCCTCGGGCACGACCGCGCCCGCCGCGACGATCGAGCCGCGGCCGATCCGGGCGCCCGACAGGACCGTCGCGCCCATGGCGACCATGGCGTCGTCCTCGACAACGCAGGCGTGAAGGATGGCGCCGTGCCCGACCGTGACCCGGGCCCCGACCAGGCAAGGCATGTCCGCGTCGACGTGGATGACCGTGCCGTCCTGGATGTTCGCGTCCTCGCCGATCTCGATCCAGGCGCCCTCCATGTCCGAGCGCAGAACGCAGTTGTACCAGACGTTGGCGCCCCTGTGGAGGACGATCCGCCCGATCAGAACGGCGCCCGGCGCCGCCCAGGCCTCGGCCTCGATCCGGGGCGTCTCGAGCTTATCTGCGATTCCGTGCTCGCCCATGTTCAGCGCTCCTTTCGCGACGGGCGATATTCTAACACGGCCCGACCTATCGTGCTACCGAGACCGGGTCAGGCTGGGAAAAGAAGGTACCGGGTTTACGCATTACGCACACCCAGGCGGGACGCGCAATGCGCAAACCCGGTACCTTCAGGATCCGAAAAATAGGAAACGGATATCACGCCACCATTTTTATCTTGCATTCGGCGCCACGCCCCATTATAATTCATACCATTCCACTAGGATTTATTCTCCTCGGGTGGGAATTTCTCGATAATTGGAGGCTCCCGTGTCTGCAACTGGCGGTTTTTCCGAGAACGCGCTCAAGATCCTGAAGGCCCGCTACTTCCTCAAGAACGAGAAGGGCGAGCTCGTCGACAAGACCCCCGAGGACCTTTTCCGCCGGGTCGCGACCTTCATCGCCTCGGCCGAGAAGACCAAGGCCGCCCGCGCCAAGTACGCCGCGGCCTTCCTCGAGCTCATGGCCACCCGCGACTTCCTGCCCAACAGCCCGACCCTGACCGGCGCCGGCCGCGGCATGTGCCTCTCGGCCTGCTTCGTCCTGCCCATCGAGGACTCGCTCGACGCGATCTTCGAGACGGTCAAGGACGCCGCCCTCGTCCACAAGGAGGGCGGCGGCACAGGCTTCGATTTCAGCCGCCTGCGGCCCCGCGGCAGCTTCGTCCGCAAGACCCAGGGCGTCGCCTCCGGCCCCATCTCCTTCCTCAAGGTCATCGACGCCGCGACCGAGGCCGTCAAGCAGGGCGGCACCCGCCGCGGCGCCAACATGGGCATCCTGCGCGTCGACCACCCCGACATCGAAGAATTCATCCAGATGAAGCTCGACGGCACATCGGTCACGAACTTCAACATCTCCGTCGCCGTCACCGACGCCTTCATGGCCGCGCTCGCCGCGAACTCCGAGTACGATCTCATCGACCCCCACCTCGGCACCGTCGTCGGCCGCAAGGACGCCCGCAAAGTCTTCCAGCTCATCGTCGAATCGGCCTGGGCCGTCGGCGACCCCGGCCTCGTCTTCATCGACCGGATCAACGCCGCCAACCCCACGGCCGGGCTCGGCCCCATCCGGGCCACCAATCCCTGCGGCGAGCAGCCCCTCCACGACTACGAGTCCTGCAATCTCGGCTCCGTCAATCTGGCGAACTTCTTCGACGCCAAGGCCCGGGACCGTTTCGACTGGCGCCGCTTCGCCTCGGTCATCCGGCTCGGCGTCCGCTTCCTCGACGACGTCATCGAGGTCAACCGCTACCCGCTGCCGCAGATCGACAAGACGACGAGGGCCTCGCGCCGCATCGGGCTCGGGGTCATGGGCTGGGCCGACCTGCTCCTGCTGATGAAGGTCCGCTACGATTCGGCCAAGGCCCTGGCCCTGGCCGACAAGGTCGCCGGCTTCCTCCGGGCCGAGGCCACGGCCGCCTCGCGCGACCTGGCCGTCGAGCGGGGCTCGTTCCCGGCCATCGGCCAGTCCGTCTACAAGGGCGGCAAGATGCGCAACGCCACGGTCTTCACCGTCGCCCCGACCGGCACGATCTCCCGCATCGCCGGCTGCTCCTCGGCGATCGAACCGGTCTTCGCCTTCGAGGTCGTCTCCAAGATCCTCGACACCGAGCTCAAGGACATCCACCCGATCTACGCCGCCTGGAGAGAGAAGAACCCGGGCCAGCCGGCGCCCGACTACTTCCGAGCCGCCCACGAGATCGCCCCCGAATGGCACATCAAGACCCAGGCCGCCTTCCAGAAGCACGTCGACAATTCCGTCTCCAAGACCGTCAACTTCCCCCATAGCGCCACGGTCGAGGATGTCGAGAAGGCCTATCTTCTCGCCTGGGACCTGGGCACGAAAGGCATCACCATCTATCGCGACGGCTGCCGCGACAGCCAGGTGCTCTACAAGGAGGGGGCCGAGATCCTCCATCCCCAGGGCCGGCCCGACTCGCTGCCGTCCGTCACCGACAAGATCAAGACCGGCTTCGGCAACCTCTACGTGACCATCTCCTTCCACAACCAGAAGCCGTTCGAGGTCTTCGCCTCGATCGGCAAGAGCGGCTACTCGACCATGGCCGACGCCGAGGCCCTGGGCCGCCTCATCTCGACCGCCCTGCGCAGCGGCGTCGAGCCGGAGGAGGTCATCGCCCAGCTCAAGGGCATCGGCGGCTCCGAGCCCATCTTCACCGAGAACGGCCTGATCCAGTCCATCCCCGACGCCATCGCCAAGGTCCTGGAGAAGCACTTCGGCGAGGTCCGCAACAACGCCAAGGACTTCTACACGATCCGCTGCAAGATCTGCGGCGCGCTTCTGCCCGACGAGAAGTGCCCGGTCTGCATCAACTGCGGTTGGAGCAAATGCGCATGAAAAAATGGGGACGTTTCTAGAAACGTCCCCGTTTCTTTTAGCCGACGATAAGCGCTTTCAGCAGCAGGACGTTCAGGCCGATCACGACCGCGGCCACCGTCCAGAGCAGGAACTTGAGCCCCGGCGTGTTGGCGTATCTCCCCATGACCGCCGGCGACGAGGTCAGCCGGATCTGCGTCACGATGGTGATCGGCAGCTGCACGCTCAGGACTATCTGCGAGATGAGCAGGCCCTGGAACGGGTTCCGGATGAAGAACACCAGCCCGGTCGCCACGACGAGCGTGCCGATGGCCCCGATGCGGGTATGCGGGTCCTTGATATCGTAGGGCTCGCCGAAGAAGCCCGTGAAGATCGAGCCGCCCGCGATCCCCGCCGTGACGAGCGACGACAGGCCCGAGAGCAGCAGGGCCAGGGCGAAGACGACGGCCGCCGCCTCGCCGAGGAGCGGCCCGAGCAGGCGCTGGGCCTGGCCGATCTCGGTGACGTGGGGCTGGCCGACGAAGGTCACCGCGGCCATGATGATCATGGCGCTGTTGATGGCCCAGCCGACGCCCATCGAAAAGAGCGTATCGGCGAACTCGAACTTGAGCTGGCGCCGGATGACCGATTCATTTTCGACGTTCCAGCGCCGGCTCTGGATGATCTCGGAGTGGAGGAACAGGTTGTGGGGCATGACCACGGCCCCCAGGATGGCCATGATGATCGGGATGGAGCCGGCGGGGAAGCTGGGGGTGACCCACGAGCCGGCGGCCCGGCCCCAGGAGACGTGGACCAGGGTCAGCTCGTAGAGGAACGACAGGCCGATGAGCGAGACGAAGGCGATGATCCACTTCTCCAGCCGGGGATAGGAGTTCGTCAGCAGGAGGACCAGCACGACCCCGAGCACGAGGATGGCGCCGGCCTGGTGCGGCAGCCCGGGAAAGAGGAGGCTCAGGCCGAGCGCCGCGCCGAGGACCTCGGCCAACGCGGTCGAGACGCCGGCCAGGACCGCGCTCCCGAGCACGAACCGCGAGACCCTCGGCCCCAGGTGGTTCGTCGCGGCCTCGGCCAGGCATTGGCCCGAGGCGATGCCGAGATGGGCGGCGTTGTGCTGGAGGATGGAGAGCAGGACCGTGGACAGGGTGACGACCCAGAGCAGGCTGTAGCCGTGCCCGGCGCCGGCCGCGATGTTGGAGGCCCAGTTGCCGGGATCGATGAAGCCGACCGTGACGAGCAGGCCCGGCCCGATGTAGCGGAGGAAGACCAGGGCTTCGAGGCGCGGGCGGTGCCTTCTGAGGATCGGGGCCAGCGGCATCGGGACGGTTCTCCAGGCGACAACTTACCCGATTTTCCCGTTCTTGTCACCCCCAAAAAGAAGGGGCTAACCTCCGGCGGTGGTCCCGGCCGGCCTGAAATTCCCCCTTTTCGGGTTTGACCCTCCCTCGGTTTTTTGGTACGGTTGTCGATGATCCGGTGGTATGTTTCTAAGGAGTCGCAATGAAGAGAGCCGCTCTTGTCCTTCTTCTGTTCGGCTGCCTGGCCGGCTTTTCGCATGGGGCCAGCAACCACAATTTCGGTCTCGGCATCATCGTCGGCGAACCGACGGGCGTGAGCTTCAAGTTCTGGAGCAGCCAGACCGTCGGTTGGGACGCCGGGGCCGCCTGGTCGTTCGTCGACGGCAGCTTCTTCCAGATCCACGGGGATATCCTGCTTCACAACTTCAACCTGCTCAAGGTCGATACGGGGCGCATGTCCCTTTATTACGGCGCCGGGGCCAGGCTCAAATTCGGCTCCAACGATACGAGCGGATCCGATACGATCCTGAGCCTGCGCGTCCCGATCGGCATCGCTTACGAGTTCGACAAGACCCCGGTCGAGCTGTTCCTCGAGGTCGTGCCCATGCTCGACCTCGTTCCCAGGACCGCCGTCGGGATGGCCGGCGCGATTGGCTTCAGGTACTATTTCTGATCTTCGCTCTCTCGCGCCCGGGCGCCTGCGGCTCGCTCTCACTCTAGCCTTCATTCTAGCTCTGGCTCTGGCGGGAACCCTCGCCCTTTCGGGAGGGCTGGCCTCCGCCCCCGCGGCCTTGGCCGGCCGGCACGCCCTGTTCGTCTCTCCGGAAAAGCCTCAGCCGGGGCGGCCCGTCCGCGTCCTGGCCGCGTTCGAGGCCGACGCCGCCAAGGTCCGGATCGTCCTGCGCGGACCGGCGGGGGAGACCAAGCCCCTGTCCATGAGAAGGGGAGGCGGGCCGCCCTTCTGGGTCGCGGCCGAGTTCGGAGCGGCTCCGGCCGCCTCCTTCGACGTCGTCCTCGCCGAGGGCCGGGACGAGATCGTGGCCGTCCCGACGGACCGCCTCGATCCGGCCAAGGGCTGGACTTGGGCCGCCGACAACTTGTACTCGGCCTGGATCGAGGCCCTCTTCGCCGAGGCGGACGAGCGCTCGTCGTGGCCGGCCCTTCACGAGGTCACGCGCGATCGCGGCCGGAACCTGCTTCATGACCACCTCGGGCTCGGTGAGGACGAGGCCGCGGGGCCGAACGCCCTGGAGATGACGCCCGACTGCGCCGACAATCCCTATTTCCTGCGCAGCTATTTCGCCTGGAAGCTCGGCCTGCCCTTCGGCTTCCACGAGACGAGCTGGGGCACGCTCGAGATCGCCGCCGCGGGCCGGCCGGTTCATCATGGCCGAGATGCGGCGACCGGATGGCTCGGCCAACGTCCGGGCCATGCAGCGCTTCCTCGACCTGGCCAAGAACGTCGTCCATGCCGGGAACGGCCGGACCGCGCTCCGGGCCGACGACACGGATTACTACCCGGTCGCGCTCTCGCGCCAGGCGCTCAAGCCGGGCACGGTCTTCGCCGACCCCTACGGCCACACCTATACGCTGGTGCGCTGGGTCCCCCAGACGCGCAAGACGCCGGGCCTTCTGCTCGGCGTCGACGCCCAGCCCGACGGCACGATCGGCGTCAAGAGGTTCTGGAAGGGCAACTTCCTGTTCACGACCAAGGACGTCATCGGCGAGCCCGGCTTCAAGGCCTTCCGGCCCATCGTCATCGAGGTCGGCCGCCCCCGCCTGCTGACCAACCGGGAGCTCGCTGCCGGCCGCGATCACAGCGAGTTCTCGCTCCAACAGGACAAGATGTCGGGCGATGATTTCTACGCGGCCATGGAGAAGCTCATCAACCCGGAGCCCCTCGACGCCGAGGCCGCCTTCGAGGACCTGTTCCGGGCCCTCCACGAGCAGCTCATCGTTCGCGTCGATTCGGTGGCCAACGGCGAGAAGTACATGGCGGCCCATCCGGGCACGGTCATCCCCATGCCTCCGGGCCCGGCCATCTTCCAATCGCTCGGGCTCTGGGAGGACTACTCGACCCCCAACCGCGACCTGCGCCTGCTCATCGCCATCGACACCATCCTCGAATTCCCGGACAAGGTCGCCCGGAACCCGGCCGCGTACGAGGTGGGGAGCCGGACGTCGCCCGACGAGGTCCGCCGGGAGCTCGTCGCCCTTCAGAACAAATGGGCCGCGGCCATGACCATCACCTACACGGGCTCGGACGGCTCGCCCCGAACCCTGAGCCTGGCCGAGATCTTCCGGCGCCAGGACGCCTTCGAGATGGGCTACAATCCCAACGACAGCATCGAGATCCGCTGGGGCGCCCCGGCCGGGAGCGCCGAGCTGGCGACCGCGCGCCGGCACGCGCCAGCCGCGCAACTCGCGAAAATGAAGGCCCTCCAGCCCTGGTTCCACAAACGGCTTCGTCCCGCCGTCTGAAGGGGCCCTCCCCGCAGGAGACTGTCTCTCGTCAATGTCTGAAGGGACTGTACCCGGCAGGGGACTGTCCCTCTTTCAACGGGGAGGCCGGACCCCCGATCTCGCCACCCGCGTCGGGATCTTCCCCCGCTAAACGAAAAGGGGAGCCGTCCCAAATGCTCATCAGGACCGGTATCCGCTATAATAAAAAGGGAGGTCGATCATGCACCAGCAAAAGCCGCTGACCGCCGGACGCCGGCTCATGTTTGCGGGCCTGGCCCTGCTCCTGATCGGCGCGGGCGCCTTGGTCCCGCCGGCTCGGGCCCAATCCCAGCCTCAGGCTCAACCGCAGACCTCGTCGGGCGACGAGAAGATCTGGACGGATTTCGTGGCTTGGTACAAGACGGCGCCTTTTTTGAGGGACCCTCTCGGCGCGTACGCCGCCGAACTCGCCCTCGAGAAGGTCCCGCAGCCGGAGATCGACCGGCGGGTCGGACTCGTCGCCCGCCTCCTCGGGACGAGGCTCGAGGGCGTCGAGCTCTTTTATGATAAGACCTACAGCCGGCCGGCCACGGGAAATCCGGTCGAAGACGGCTTCGCCACGGCGCCGAGCGAGTTTTGATCGGCGCCCTGAAGGGCCTGAAGCCGGGGCTGGCCCTCGACGCCGGCATGGGCCAGGGCCGGAACGCCGTCGAGCTGGCCCGGCAGGGCTGGACCGTGACCGGCTTCGACCTCTCCCGCGAGGCCGTGGCCGCCGCGGCCCGCAACGCCAAGGCCGCCGGGGTGCAGATCAACCCGGTCAAGAGCGAATACGGGACGTTCGACTTCGGCCAGGAAACCTGGGACCTCATCGTGATGACCTTTGCTTGGGCGCCGGTCGCCGATCCGAACTTCGTCGAGAAGATCCGGACCTCGCTCAAGCCCGGGGGCCTGGTCGTCTTCGAGCACTTCGTCAATACGCCCGAAAGACAATACGCCCCCATGATCCAAGCCGTTCCCCCCGGCGCCCTGCGCGATTACTTCTCGGGGTTCGACATCCTCAGCTACGAGGAGACGACGGGGACGGGGGATTGGGGCGGTCCGGGGTCGCGTCTCGTTCGGATGATCGCCCGCCGCCGCCGCTAGAAGAGGGTCCGGAGATCGCAAGAGGGACAGTCCCGCTCTGGGGACAGTCCCTTGTTCGTTTGACTTGCCCGGGACCGTGTGATAATCCTGGATTTGTCGAGAGCGCGATCTCTTCAAACGTTCCCAAAAGATGGAAGAAAACCCTTCCTCCGGCCGTCCCAAAGCCGACGTGCCGGATCAGTTCGTCCAAAAATCCTCAGGAGGAATATCGATGCCTACCCGTCTGTCCCGTCTTCTCCCGGTCCTTCTGGCCCTGGGCTTCGTCCTGGGCGCCGGCGGGGCCGCCTCGCTTCAGGCCCAGATCACGGCCGACGACCTCAACCAGCTCACCTGGCGCTGGGTCGGCCCGGTCAACTTCTCGGGCCGCATCGCCGAATTCGCCGTGCCCCCCGGGCAAACCGCGACCTACTACGTCCTGGCCGCGAGCGGCGGCCTCTGGAAGACCGAGGACGCCGGGACGCACTTCGAGCCCATCTTCGACAAGTACGGCAACATGAGCATGGCCTCGCTCGGGATCGCCCCGTCCAATCCCAGCGTCCTCTACCTCGGCACGGGCGAGCCGATGCACGCCCGCTCCAGCTCCCACGGCAACGGCGTCTGGAAATCCACCGACGCCGGCAAGACCTGGACGAACATCGGCCTGACCAAGAGCTATTTCATCCCCAAGGTCGCAGGTCGATCCCAAGGACCCGAATGTCGTCTTCGTCGCCGCCGAGGGCAAGCTCTACGACAACGCCATGGACTGCGAGCGCGGCCTCTACAAGACGACCGACGGCGGCAAGACCTGGGTCCGCCTCGGCCCCATGAACGACCGGGGCGTCGGCGACTTCGTCGTCGATCCGCGCAATTCCAACGTCGTCATCGCCCAGGCCTACAAGACCTTCCGGCGGGCCTGGACCTACATCGACCGCCAGCCGGGCAACAACATCTATAAGACGACCGACGGCGGCAAGACCTGGAAGAAGCTCGCGGGCGGCCTGCCGGTCAAGATCGACCAGGGCCGGGCCGGCTTGGCCATCTATCCCAAGAACCCGAACATCGTCTATGCCCGCATCGACGAGGAGGTCAACCTCGGACTGGCCGAGCGCGACGGCGTGGCCAATTTCCGGGCCGGCTTCGGCGGCTTTGGCGGCGGCGGAACGTTCGCCGAAGAGGCCAGCTTCGACAAGTTCAAGACCTTCAAGATCAATCCGCTGATGGCCAAGCAGGCGCCCAAGTTCACGCCGATCGTCGCGGCCGACGAGGCCGAGCTGGTCAAGAAGCTCAACGAGCTCATCGGCGACAAGGATTTCCTGACCAAGACCGGCGTCGACCTGGCCAAGTTCAACGCCGCGGCCCGCAAGGTCTATGCCAAGAACAAGGCCATCATCGACGCGACGAACGAGATCGAGGCGCTCCAGAAGCGGGAAGCTCCCAAGCCCGACTCGACCGAGGCCAAGGGCCGCTCGCAGGTCATCAACCGCCACGTCCTGGAAGTCCTCTACGCCGGCATCCTGCGCAACCAGGAGCCCGTCAAGCGCTCGGGCATCGTTTACCGGTCCGACGACCAGGGCGAGACCTGGAAGAGGATGACGGAATACAAGCTCCAGGGCGGCAGCGCCCTGATCAACCAGACCGAGGGCGGCTACTACGCCCGCCTTTACGTCGACGCCCAGAACGACCAGGTCCTGTACTGCCTGCGACACGAACGTGACCCTATCGAACGACGGCGGCAAGACCTTCAAGGTCACGGGCTGGGATTCGGGGCACTACAAGCCCCACGTCGACCACCGCGCGCTGTGGGTCGATCCCCTGAACTCCAAGCCACATCCTGAGCGGCAACGACGGCGGCGTGCGGCGAGACCTGGGACGGCGGCAAGCACTGGAGCCAGAAGGCCACGATCAGCGCCCAGCAGTTCTACGACGTCTCCGCCGACAACGAGCTGCCCTACAACGTCATGGGCGGCACCCAGGAC
The DNA here is from genome assembly GCA_963807525.1 of Candidatus Aminicenantota bacterium. Taxonomy (GTDB): domain Bacteria; phylum Acidobacteriota; class Aminicenantia; order Aminicenantales; family Saccharicenantaceae; genus RBG-16-66-30. The sequence continues at coordinate 48,346 of CAWECI010000032.1, forward strand.
AACGGCTGCCTGGCTCGGACCGTCGCAGAACCGGAACAGCTACGGCGTCTTCGCCGCCGACTGGCGCTACCTGCCGACGGGCGACGCGTTCTACGTCGTCCGCGACTGGTGGAACCCCGAATACGTCTATTTTGAGAGCCAGTTCGGCGGCTCGAGCCGCCAGAACCTCCAGACCGGGCGAGACGATCTCGCTGGCCAAGCGGACCTCTTCCGAGGAGCTGGCCAAGGGCGCGCCGGCCCAGCGCTACCAGTGGAACGCGCCCATCGTCCTTTCGCCGCACAACCCGGGCATCGTCTATATCTGCTCCCAGTTCGTCCACCGCTCGCTCAGCCACGGCGACCGGGACACCTTCGTGACCGATCAGCCCCGACCTGACCCAGGCCGACAAGACGCGGCTCGCGGAGGCCAAGAAGACCAACCTCCAGTACGCCACGGTCTACGCCTTCGCCGAGTCGCCCAAGAAGCCCGGCCTCTACTGGGCGGGCACCGACGACGGCAACCTCCAGATGTCGCCCGACGGCGGCGTCACCTGGACCAACATCACGGCGCAGTTCTACGACATGAAGACCGGCAAGCCCAAGGCGGGCCTCAAGGGCGCCCTCATCCCGTTCGACCGCTGGGTCAAGAGCGTCGTTCCCTCGGCGCTTCGACGAGAACACCTGCTACGTGGGCTTCAGCGGCTACCGGACCCACAACGAGGACAAGACCTGGCTCTTCGTCACCCACGATCTCGGCAAGACCTGGGAGGACATCTCGGGCGGCATGATGCAACCCGATCTTCGACGTCGAGGAGGACCCGGACAACGCCAACGTCCTCTACCTCGCCACGCGACTCGGCATCGATGTCACGATCGACAAGGGCAAGACCTGGACGGCGTTCTCGACCTCGGCGCCGAACGTCATCATCCGCGACATGGCCATCCAGAAGCGCGATCGCGAGATGGTCATCGGCACCTACGGCCGCGGCATCTACGTCGCCGACATCGCCCCGATCAAGGAGTTCAAGCCCGAGACGTCCTGGCCAAGGACGCCTATCTCTTCGATCCCAAGGAGGTCATCCGCTGGAACCGCTTCGAGCAGGCGCGGCGAGACAGTTCGGCGAGATGGCCAAGGCGACAATCCGCCGGTCGGCGCGACGATCTATTACTACCTCAAGGGCGAGCCCAAGGCGGTCAAGCTCGTCGTCAAGGACCTCGAAGGGACGGTCATGCAGGAGCTCGGCGGCACGGCCAAGAAAGGCCTCCAGAAAGCGTCCTGGAACCTGACCAAGAGGGCCGAGCCCTCGCAGCAGGGCGGCGGGCCCGGCGGGCCGGGGGGCCCTGGCGGCGGCCGGCGCGGCGGCCGGCTGAGCCAGGTCGACAACGGCGTCTACAAGGTGACGCTGAACGTGGACGGCAAGGACGTCGCCACCAAGACGGTCAAGCTCAGTCCCGACCCGCTGTTCAAGTAAGATTTTGGCAGGGGGCTGTCCCCGCAGGGGACTGTCCCTCTTGAATTAGAAAGAAAAGGGGCGCCCCCCGCGGGGCGCCCTTTTATTATTCGTTCATCGGGGGCGGGGAAGAAAAACCCTTAAAGGGACAGTCCCCTGGGACAGTCCCTTCCAATCACCCGTCCGGGGGCCAGGGCCCCAAGAGGGATAGTCCCTAAACCCTTTTCCCGTCAGCATCGGGTCGAGGCGAACCGCGACCTTGCCGTTGTAGGTCTTGCCGGCCACCGTCAGCTTGACGACGTAGGTGCCGGGCTCGGCGATCTGGCCGCCCATGCCGCCGCGCATCCCCCCGCCGCCGAAGTACCCTCCCCCGGGGCGCAGGATGGCGAAGACCCGCCGCTGGATGTCCGCGACCTTGCGGAAGTTCGTGCCCCACTTATCGAGGTCGGCCAAGGCCTGCTTGAGGTCGGCCTTCTGCGCGTCCGTGAGATCGGCCCGCAGCAGGGCCGGGTCGATCTGCCGCTTGATGTTGCCGACCAGGGTCTGGGTCGTGGCCGGGGGCGGATCGAAGCGGAAGTCCCAAATGATCCGGCCGATGCCCGGCTCGGCCGCGTCCAGGACGAAGGTCGTCTTCAGCGGGCTCATCGGATCGGAGATCTCCAGGGTGGCCGGCGCCTCGGGCTTGGCCTTGATGTAGTAGTTGACGACGGACCCCTCGGGCGGGTTCTCGCCCTTGAAGAACAGGTCGCCCCGGCCGTAGCCGCCGCGGTCGATGCGGAGCCAGCGGGTGCCGGGCCGGTTGGGTTCGAAGACGACGGCGTCCTGGCCGAGGACGCTGTCCGTGGCCTTCCTCAGGGCCGTGATGTCGTCGAGGATCCAGATGCCCCGGCCGTGGGTCGCGGCGATCAGGTCGTTGTCGCGGCGCTGGATGAGCAGGTCGTGGACGGCGACCGTCGGCAGGTTCAGGGACAGGCTGGCCCAGGTCGCCCCGGCGTCGCGGCTGAAGAAGGCCGCGAATTCCGTGCCCAGGAAGAGCAGGCTCTTGTTGACGGTGTCCTCGCGGATGACGTAGACCGGCTGGCCGTCGGGGATGCCGGTCGTGATCGCCGTCCAGGTCTTGCCGAAGTCGGTCGTCTTGAAGACGTAGGGATGGAAATCGTCGGAGCGGTGGCCGTCGAAGGCGACGTAGCAGGTCCCCTCGTCGAAATGGGAGGCCTCGACCCGGCTGCACCAGAGCCCGGCCGGGACGCCCTTGATGTTCGGACGGACGTTGGTCCAGGTGACGCCGTCGTTCCGGGTCAGCTGGACATTGCCGTCGTCGGTGCCGATCCAGATCAGGCCGGGCACGCGCGGCGACTCCGAGACGGTGATGATCGTGCAATAGGTCTCGGCCCCGGTGACGTCGGGCGTGATGCCGCCGGTGGGCTTCACCGGGCTGTACTTGGTCTTGTCGTTCGTCGACAGGTCGGGGCTCAGGATCATCCAGTGGTCGCCCCGGTCGACGGACCTGAGGAGGTGCTGGCTGCCCATGAACAGGGTCTGGGGATTGTGCGGGGAGAGGACGATCGGCGTCGACCAGTTGAAGCGGAAGGGGCCCTGTTCCCGCTGCATCTGGCCCCGCATGGCTTCTTCGGGGGCGGGCGCGCCGGGCTTGGCGGCGGGCTTGGCCGGGGGCTTGGGGGCCGGCTTGGCCGGGGCCTTCTTCTCGGGCGGGGCGGGGGGATAGTAATCCTTATAGTTCACGACGTTCTGGGAGGACGGGCGGATCTGCTTCGTGTCCCGCGTCTCGACGTTGACCCGCTGGATGGACCCGTTCTGGCTCTCGACGTAGACCGTCCGCCAATCCAGGGGGTCGTTCTGGGTATGGAAGCCGTCGCCGCCGCCGATGTTGAACCAGAAGTCGGTCAGGATCTGGCCTTCGCGGCTCAGCGACGGGCCGCCCCAGGAGCCGTTGTCCTGGAGGCCGCCGTAGACGTAGTAGGGGTCGCGCATGTCGGTACTCACGGCGTAGAACTGGGCGGCCGTGAAGTTGTCGAAGAAGACCCAGGTCTTGCCGTGATCGTAGGTCAGGGAGGCGCCGCCATCCTGGCCGACATAGAAGCGGTTCTTATTGGTCGGGTCGATCCACAGGGCGTGGAAGTCGGGGTGCAGGCCGCCGACCGGGCTCCAGGTCTTGCCGCCGTCGGGCGAGAAGCTCATGTTCGTGGACAGCCAGTAGATCCACTTGTCGTCGGAGGGATTGACGTAGATGTGGCTGTAGTAGAACGGCCGGTTGTTCTGTCGGCTCATGTATTTCCAGGTCGCCCCGCCGTCCTCGGACCGGTAGATGCCGGTGCCGAGCTTGGTCATGTCCTCGTAGTCGGGGTTGGGCTTCTGTTCGCTGCCCTGGCGGATGGTCTGCTGGGGCTGGTAGGTCGCCTCGATGATGGTCATCAGGACCTGGGGGTTCGAGCGGGAGATGGCCAGGCCGATGCGTCCGAGCTCGCCGGTGGGCAGGCCCTGGGTCAGCTTCGTCCAGGACTTGCCGCCGTCGGTCGTCTTGAAGATGCCGCCGTTGGGGCCGCCGGAATCGAAGCGCCAGGGCTGGCGCAGGCGCTGCCAGAAGGCGACGTAGAGCGTCTCGGGATCGGCCGGGCTCATGACCAGGTCGATGGCCCCGGTCTTGCCGTCGTTCGGCAGGCCGCCGGAGAGCTTCGTCCAGGTCTCGCCGCCGTCGGTCGTCTTGAACAGGCCGCGGTCGCCCGTGTAGCCCCAGGGATGGCCCGAGGCGGCGACATAGACGATGTTCGGGTCGGTGGGGTGGGGGATGACCCGGCCGATCGTCTGGGTCGTCTCGAGGCCCATCCGGGCGAAGGTCTTGCCGCCGTCGGTCGATTTGTAGACGCCGTCGCCCCAGGCGACGCTGTTCCGGACGCACTCTTCGCCGGTGCCGACCCAGATGATGTTGGGGTCCTTCTGGAAGAAGGCGACGTCGCCGATGGAGGCCGCGCCATAACGGTCGAAGATGGGCTGCCAGGTCGTGCCGGCGTTCACGGACTTGAAGACGCCGCCCGAGGCCGTGGCCACGAGGACCTGGGTGAAGTCGTTGTCCAGGGCTTCGAAGGCCGAGATGCGGCCGACCATGTTGGCCGGGCCGATGGAGCGCCAGTGAAGATGGCGCGTGAGACTGGCCGCGTCGGGGGCGCTGGCCGGGGGGCCGGCCTGGGGAGCCGCCGTGGCCCCGCCGAACGCCAAGACCAGGACGAGAACCAGAGAAACCCTGAACGCCGATCTGATGCCGAGTGACATGCCGGCCTCCTTGGACGATCGAGGATAAGGTCGGATTATACCAAAATTGGTGGCGTGATATCCGTTTCCTATTTTTCCTGATCTGCGCGTCGGCGCCTCCAGGGGTTCTTTCTTGCGGCCTTAAAGAAAATCGGAAACGGATATCACGTCACCATTTTTTTTAAGGCGATGACGAGAATTAGCAGAAAGTTGACGACTTTTTGACAACTTGGGCTGGGGCCGGGATGACTATCTTAAGTAGAAAGGAGAGGGCCCATGAACAAGACGACGGCGATAGCGGTCATGGCTCTCCTGATGGCTTCGGTTGCGGCCCCGGGCGTTTTCGGCCAAATCCCGAGGTCAGGCCGGCCGACAGGCCAACAGGTTCTCCCCATGCCCCGCGTTTGGGACCCGGGCCTGGCCAATTGGGGTAGCCTAGGACTTGGGCCTCAGGGCTTTGTCCTGGCTTTTTCCCGGTTGGGCGAGAAGTCCGTGGTGACCTTTCGGACCGGCGCCTATCTTTGGAACAAGACATTCTCAGGGGCGGATGCCTCGGTGACCATCGGCCTGCCTTTGAGCAGGGGCAGGGTCTTTTCATCAGTCGGGGGGGGACTGGGGCTTATGATCGGCAAATTCGAGCTCGACGTCAAAAGCAAAGCTTACCCATGCCTGGCCGCAGATCTCCAAGTATCCTGCAGACTGACCCGCACGCTCGGTCTCGGATTCTATGCTCCTGTCGGCGTCACGACCCATAAGGTCATCGGCGGCGTCTTTGCCTGCCTCCAATACGGGCGTTTCGAGATCTAAAATTGGTGGCGTGATATCCGTTCCCCAATTTCCTGGCTCGTGGGTCGCTTCTTCCTTATCTGAACTCGCCGTTTTTTCGTTTGGAAAAATAGGAAACGGATATCACGCCACCAATTTTCAGCGCCCATTTTTGGTATAATGGCTAGTAATGAAACGGATGTTGGCGGCCGGGGCGGTCCTCGCGATAGCGGTGTTCGCCTGCGCCGGCCAGCACGGGGACCACGCCGGCGACCGCAGAATTCGACGCTGTCTCCGCCTACAATTTCGTCAAGGCCCAGGTCGATCTCGGGCCGCGCGTGCCCGGCACGAAGGCCCACGCCGCCTGCGCCGATTGGTACGTCAGGACGCTCCGGCTATGGACGCCCGACGTCCATGTCCAGGAATTCAGCGCCCGGGCCTACGACGGTCGGCCGCTCGAGGGCAAGAACATCATCGCGTCGTTCAACGCCGCGGCCCAGGACCGGATCCTGCTCTGCGCCCATTGGGATTCCCGGCCGTTCGCCGACCACGATCCCGACCCGGCCAACCGCTACAAACCGGTCATGGGCGCCAACGACGGCGCGAGCGGGGTGGGGATCCTCCTCGAGGTGGCCCGGTGCCTGTCGCTCAAGAAGCCAACCCTGGGCGTGGACATCCTTCTCCTCGATCTCGAGGATTTCGGCGAGCATGCCAACTGGACGGGCCAAGCTAAGGAGGAAAGCTGGGGGCTCGGCTCGCAATACTGGGCCAAGAACCCTTATCCGGCCGATTATCGGGCCCGTTTCGGGATCCTCCTGGACATGGTCGGGGATAAGAGCGCGACGTTCCAAATGGAAGGGACGTCGATGTACTTCGCGCCGGCCGTCGTGAAGAAGGTCTGGGCCGTGGCTCACGGGCTCGGCTTCTCGAGATATTTCGTCGACACCCCATCCGATCCCCTGATCGACGACAATCTCTACATCAATCGATATGCCGGCCTGCCGACCATCGACATCATCGACTACGATGGCCAGCGCGGCGGCTTTCCTTCGAGCTGGCACACGATCGGGGATACCCTGGACAAGATCGACAAGAACACCCTGGCCGCCGTCGGCAAAACTCTGCTGGCGGTGATCTATCAGGAAAAATAGGGACACCGGCCTCTGGGGGATGTTTGCTTAGGAAGAAACCATCCGCCATTGAGTCTAAACTCATGACGGCTATTTTTATCAAAAGGAGTTCGATCATGAAAAAGCTGGCACTCACGGCGCTGGCCGTCCTGGCCATCGCTACGCTGGTCGTTTGGGCCGCCGACATCTCCGGCACCTGGACGATCTCCACACCCGGCCGCAACGGCCAGATGATGGAGAGGGACATCACCATCAAGCAGGAAGGCAACAAGATCACTGTGACCATGCCCGGACGCCCCGGCCCCAACGGCGAGCCCGGCGAGCCGATCGTTGGTCAGGGCACCCTCGAAGGCAACGCCATCGAGTGGACGATCGTCCGTCAGGGCCCCCAGGGCGAGATGAAAATGGAGTACAAGGGCACCGTCGACGGCGCCACCATGAAGGGCACCACCGAGCGGATGGGCAACACCGTGGAGTGGACCGCCAAGAAGAAGTAACTTCTTTTAGATCCGCCGGTCCCGCCTGAGCGTGGGACGAAGTTCCCTAAAGGGGACATATGCCGCGGTGGCCTATGTCCCCTTTTTTATTTGCTTGATAATAAATGGGGACGTTTCTATTTTTTTTATTAATGAATTATCCTAGAAAATAGAAACGTCCCCATTTCTTTTTTCTTGGAGGCACAATGACCCGCTCCCGCATCACGACCCTCATTGTCCTGGCCCTGCTGCTCACGGCGTCGGCCGCACCGAGACTCTCCGCGGCCCCGGCCTCGATCACCAAAGCCGACTATGACCGGGCGGCCGGGCTAAGGGCGAAATATGCGTCCCTGGCCCTGAACATCGTCGGCGGCGGAGCCTGGATCGGCAAGACCGCCATGTTCTGGTACACGAGATCCGTCGCCGGCGGCAACGAATACTGGATCGTCGACGCGGCCAAGCGCGAGAAGCGGATCGCCTTCGATCACGCCAAGCTGGCCGCCGCCCTGGCCGCCGCTTCCGGCGAGAAGGTCGAGGCCCTCAAGCTGCCCTTCTTCCGTCCCACGTTCGGGGACGATGGACTCTCGCTCGAGTTCGCGGTCTTCGGTGCCCGCTGGAAGTGTGACCTGACGACATATGCCGTCAAGAAGCTCGATGGCCCCGGCCCCCGCGACTTCTCGGCCCGCGATTTCAACATGTGGGTGAGAGGCCCGGCCCCCGAAGCCGCTTCGAAGGAGACCAAACCCTCCCCGGACGGCAAGTGGGAGGCCTTCATCAAGAACTACAACGTCTCGATCCGGGACAAAGCGGCCAAAACCGAATACGTCCTCAGCCGGGACGGTTCCGAAGGCAACTACTACACCTTCGAATCTCTGGCGTGGTCGCCCGATTCGAAGAAGCTGGCCGCGAGCCGCCTCCGGCGCGGCTATCACCGGACCGTTCATTACGTCGAATCGTCCCCGTCGGACCAGCTCCAGCCGAAGCACTATGAAATGGAATATGCCAAGCCGGGCGACGCCCTCGATATCGAGCGCCCGGTCCTCTTCAGCGTGGATTCAAAGTCCGGGACAGAGATCGGCTCCGCTCTCTTCGCCAACCCCTACGAGCTCACCGATCTCGCCTGGCGCAAGGACGGCCGGGCCTTCACGTTCGAATACAACCAGCGCGGCCATCAGGCCTACCGGATCATCGAGGTCGATGCCGCGACCGGGGCGGCCCGGGCCATCGTCGACGAAGAGGCCAAGACGTTCTTCGACTACAGCGGCAAGAAATACCGCCACGACCTCGCCGACGGCCGCGAGATCGTCTGGATGTCCGAGCGCGACGGCTGGAATCATCTGTACCTCTATGACGGCCAAACGGGCGCGGTCAAGAACCAGATCACAAGAGGGGAGTGGGTCGTCCGGGCCGTGGACAGGATCGACGAGGACAAGCGCCAGGTCTATTTCCAGGCCAGCGGCATGACGCCCGGCCGAGACCCCTATTTCATCGACGCCTACCGGATCAACCTCGACGCGACCGGGCTCGTCAAGCTGACGGACGGCGAGGGCAACCACAATGTCACATACTCCGCCGACGGTTCGTATTTCGTCGATACCTGGTCCCGCGTCGACCTGGCCCCGACGACCGTGATCCGCCGGGCCGAGGACGGCTCGCCGGTGATGACCGTCGAGAAGGGCGACATCGGCGGGTTGCTCAAATCCGGCTGGAAGCCGCCCGAGGTCTTCACGGCCAAGGCCCGGGACGGCAAGACCGACATCTGGGGCGTCATCTTCCGGCCGTCGAACTTCGACCCCAAGAAGAAATACCCCGTCATCGAGAATATCTACGCCGGGCCCCAGGGGTCTTTCGTTCCCAAGTCGTTCCAGGCTTACAACGGGATGCGGGCCCTGGCCGAGCTGGGCTTCATCGTCAGCCAGTGCGACGGGATGGGCACCAGCAACCGCTCCAAGGCCTTCCACGATCATTGCTTCAAGGACCTGGGCGATGCGGGCTTCCCCGACCGGATCCTCTGGCATAAAGCCGTGGCGGCGAAGTACCCGTCCTACGACATCAGCCGCGTCGGCATCTACGGCACCTCGGCCGGCGGGCAGAACGCCTTGGGCGGGCTGCTCTTCCACCCCGAGTTCTACAAGGCCGGGGTGGCCGCCTGCGGCTGCCACGATAACCGCATGGACAAGCTGTGGTGGAACGAGCTGTGGATGGGTTGGCCGATCGGTCCCGAGTACGGGGCGTCGTCGAACGTCGACAACGCGCCCAATCTGCAGGGGCCGGCTGCTGCTCATCGTCGGCGAGATGGACACCAACGTCGACCCGTCCTCGACCATGCAGGTGGTCAACGCCCTGATCAAGGCCAACAAGACGTTCGACCTCCTGGTCGTCCCGGGCGCGGGACACGGCATGGGCGGACCTTATGGCGAGCGCAAGATGTACGATTTCTTCGTCCGCAACCTGCTCGACACGGCGCCGCCCGACTGGAACGCCGCGGCGCCCGCCAAATAAGGCGCAGGATTGTGCTAAAATGAGCCCGACGCGCGCCTGTAGCTCAGCTGGATAGAGCGTCGGACTTCGAATCCGCAGGTCGCCCGTTCGAATCGGGCCAGGCGCGCTCTCCCTTTATCCCCGCGGCCCTTCCTTGACAAGTCAGCGGACAGAGGTCTATAAGCGAACACAAGAGAGAAAGGAGGGAGGGGCCTCATGAAGCGCGTCATTTTTCCGATCGGTCTGGTCGTCTTGGCCTTTGCTGTCGCCGTCCTCGCGCAAACGGGGGAGAGGCCCACGGGGAAGACGGCCGAGCAGGAGCTGGTGAAGCTCGAGCAAGAGTGGACAAATGCGGATCTCAAGATGGATTGGTCCACAATGGACCGGATTCTTGCAGATGACTATGTCCTTATAGACAGGGATGGCCAAGTCCATACCAAAAATGAGTGTCGGGCATACTATAGATCCGGGGAAGGAAAGGTATTAGCCTTGGCGACTGACGACATGAAGGTCCGAGTCTATGGAGATGCGGCGGTCGTGACCATGCGCACGATGATCAAAGAAACTTATAAAGGGGAGGAGATCAGCGACGTCGTTCGGGCCACCAATACCTGGATAAAGAAGGCCGGCCGCTGGCAGTGCGTCTCGACCCATAGTTCCAGGATAGCGGGAGAAAAGCAGAATCCCGGCTAACAGGCCGGGCCGACGTAAAATCGCAGCTACGCTTTGACGGTGATGCGAAAGCTGCACCTTTTGCCGCCGCGCAGGATCGTTTCCTCGATCTCCGCGGAGACCGGCTTGCCTATCACGGTCGAGAAAGCCTCCTCCTGCCAGCCAAGCGTGCAGTTGCAGAAATCAGCCGGGGTCCGGCCGACTTTCACCAGCGGACACGCGCACGGGCTGGGCTTCCCGATGACGCGCAGGATGCCGGTTTTTTCATCGTACTCGGCCTTTTCGATCCAGGCCGTCTTGGTCTTGGCCAGAAAACCCTGCAGGTCGCCTCGATATTTTTGGAAGAGCGCGCTGTAGTCCCGGGCGCATTCGTGGCCCAAGCGCGCCAGGATCTTGTCGCGGGTGGCGCCGTCGAGGTCCTCCCCCATGATGGACACCAATTTGGCGAAGCGCTCGCGCGATCCGTCGAGTTCCCGCTTCAATGGGCTGTCATCGACCGGGGCCGCCGCCGTCTGCCCTTCCCCGTCCTCGGCCCGGGCCGCAAGGGGAGCCAGGAGGCCCATGAGGCCGCAGCCGCAAACGCCGGCGGCGCACGTTTTCATGAAGTCATTTCGTTTCATGTCATCCTCCCGAGAGAATTCGTTCTATAGGGACGCGCTCGATCCGTGCTGTGCCTATTCATTCTAAACCAAAAATGGACATACCCGGGTTTATTTTATTGGGCGGGCAATAGAATGTCTATAAAAGCTGCTACAGCACGACCATGGCAGTGAGCCAGAGATTTGAAAAACGCTCATAGATCGGAGTAAATTGCATCCATAGCGGGATTGGATGAATCGGGTTCAAGCCGTGATCAGGGTGCCTATGAGGAAGAGCGTCGGAGTAAAAAAGCTGGCCCTGGCCTACTTATTGATTTTCGCGGTGCCTGAGATGATCGCCGCCCAGCGTGACCTGCAAGCGTTCATAGGCCGGAAGGTTTTTATTAGGCATAATCTGATCTTTCTTGATAATCCGCCTGAAATTTATCCCGGGAGGATCATATTCGTCGATAAGAAAGATCTGTGCGATACGCCCCTTTGGGGTTTTGTGATCGGGAAGGCCGCGCATATAGAAATAGTCAAGGTTTCAGAGGATCCCAAATTCGTACGGGTGGTCCTCAATGCCGAAAAAAATGGCAATTATGAGGTCCTGCTGGCGAGGTCAAAGCGAGGCAGCTGCAGAAAGAGTTTTAACGAGATATTTTCGACCAAGCCAGTTGCGGAAACTCCCGCAGATTGTGACCCGAAGACCGAGCCAGGATTGATAAAATGCTATGGATATCCGATCTATACTTGCCTTAAGGACGGGAAGAAATTCTTCTACTATAATGAACGATTTGTGGGGAGACGGATCCATGGCTTCCACGATATTTGGATCGAGATAAAGAAGGGGAAAGTGGTCGATGAGGGTGGATATATATAAGCTTCGATCCCGGAGGTCGCCGGCTTCACCCAGAGTATCCGGCCTTCCGAAGTTTCCGGCCTGAGAGACGCCTTGTCGAGTGGCCCTGGCCCGACTATATTCAAAGCCGATATTCAATCCGGACGGGGGACCCGCGGTTTCTGCTAAACACAGCGCGGCCCGGCGGCGTAATCTAAAAGGGGAGAGGCGCGTTTGAGAGTCGCATGAGCGTCTCCGATCACATGAGATTCCTGATTTCTGTTCCGACCCTTCTTCTTATCGCGGCAACGTCCGTGTTCCCTCAGAAGGTCACGACGAAAGTCTCGGTCTATAATGAGATCTTCCTTACGGACACAGGCTTCATCGCGCTTCCCGAAAACGCGGTCGAGCTCGAACCGCGTTTGACCATCAGATCGGGGCTTTTCGCTTCGCCCCTGAGGCTGGCCCTCGATGCCGATGGGAATGTTTATGTCACGTCGAGCGGCGCCGACGGGCTTTGCCGGTACGGCTCAGATGGGAAGCTCCTGGGACTGCCCAGAAATGCGAGGGACGCAAGGATCCATTTGAAGGGCCCTGAAGAAGTCGCCGTCGTCGCTGATCAAGTCCTCGTCTATGAGAGACTTGGAAAACGCCTGACATTCATGAACCTCGGGGGAGTGAAGCGGGAAAGCTGGAAAATACCAGATCTCGAGGAGTTTGCGGTCGATAGAGAAGGCCGCCTGTACGTCGCTCCGCTTGTGGAAACGAAGGAGTCCCCGCTCGTCAGAAGCTATTCCAGCGCAGGGAAATTCCGCGAATTCGGCAAAGCTCTGGCATTCCCCCACAGCCTGACCAGCCTGAACTCCAGGTCGATCGCGGTCGACGATGATGGCGATATCTTTGTCGCCTTCAGATACCTGCCTATCGTCCGCAAGTACTCGAGGGAAGGAGCGCTCCTCGCCGAATTCCGGATCAGCAGCCCGGTCATGGAGGCCAAGGCAAAATACAACCTGAAAGCCATCGGCGAGGGGATCACGGATGTCGCGCAACGGGCCGGATTCAAGCCCTTGATCATCGAGATCAAGTCCCTTGGAAACTCGCTCTATCTTGTCAGCCATAATCCTCGTTTGGAGATCACGGAGCTGGACGCAAAGGGCCTTGCGAGGGCGACGTATTGGATGGACTCAAGAGAGATCTACTTCGCCAGCGACTTGGCTATCCGCGAGGTCGGGGGAGAAAAGAGATTCTATGTCGCCCATTCCAGTCCGCCTGAATACAGCGTGGACGTTCTTCAGATAAAACCTCAGGTCCCTGTCGGCTTGGACGCCGATATCCAAAAATGGACGGAAGAGATCGGATTATTCCCTGAAAACCCCCTAGCTTATATGAATCGAGGGATGGCCAGGCATCTCCAAGGGGACTATAGCGGGGCCATCGCGGATTTCACTACGGCTATCAAACTCGCGCCGGCTTCATCCGTCGCCTACAACGACCGCGGTCTCTCCAAGGTCAAGACGCGGGATTTCAGCGGTGCCGTGGACGACTTCTCCAAAGCCATAGAGCTCGATCCCCGGGTGGCTGCCATCTATTTCAACCGCGGGATCGCGCGGATCCATACCCATGAGCTCGAACTGGCGATCGGCGATTTCGAGTCTGCGGCGAAGTTGGACAAAGCGTTTGAAACAAAGGCCAAAGAACAGATCGACTACTGCCGATCTCATCTAGGAAAAAGGCTATTCTGACCGCCCTTGACTAGGCCGGTCGGCCGGGAGTTAAATAGGAAGAGCACGGAGGGCACGAACATGAAACTCTCTCTGAGTATCATCAAAGCCGGCGTTCTGGTCCTGGCGGTTGCGGCCCTCGGACTCGCGGGCCTCGCCTCCGACAAGATCACCGACAACGCGAGGGCCTACCAGGCCGAGCTCGACAAGATGATCGGCCAAGCGCCCATGACGATCGTCGGCAAGGTCACGGAATGGGAATTCCTGCGCTCGGACACCTGGATGGCCGACAATCCGACCCCCAAGGACATCGGCAAACACCCCATGAACAAGGCCAAGTTCTCAAAGCAGGAGATCCAAGACATCTTCGGCCAGCCGGGGCGTTACAAAGTCGGAGTGTACAGCAAGATCGTCGCGACCTCCCAGGCGTCCATGGGGACGATCAGCGACATCGGCATGCAGAACAACAAGGACGCCACTTTCAACGTCAAGACGTTCACCGTCGTGCGCATGGTCTTCAGGGACGATAAGCTGGTCGCCGTCAGGGTCTTTCCCAAGATCGAAGGCTCGTCGATGTCCGGCGGCAACAGCTGGCGGCTCTACTAGCCTCTGACCCTTCCTCGCGAACCGTTGGCTGCGGACCGGACCGCAGCCGCCTCCGTCCCCCGACCGCGCGGCCCGCGCCGTCGCTAAGTAGAATTATCGCCGCCGACCTGCCATAATGATTGGGAGCGGACGCGAGCGTCCGCGAGGAACGGCAAAACGTCCGGGGGGTCGTGATGTCCGCGTTCTTCAAGGCCTCGGCGGCCTGTGCGGCCGCATTTATCATGGCGGCGTGCGCCTCCATGTCCACGATCACGGGAAAGACGGCCGCGTCGCCATCGCAGCCGTGGGCGCCGCCGGCCGCGGCAGCGCGCCGGCCCGCCCCGCCGCCCATGCCTCCGCCCGCGATCCCGGCCGATCTCCAGGCCCCCGGACGCGTCTGGACCCTGGGCGATATCGTCGGCGTCGGGCTGGCCAACAATCTCCAGACCCGCGCCGCCTGGGACGCGGCCCGGGCCGCCTCGGCGGCCATGTTCATCACCTTCGGCCAGTACATCCCCTCGATCGACGCGACCCTCACCGGGCTCAAGCAGAAAGCCGTATTCGCCGGGGGCCAGTTCGTTATCGACCAAACGACGCTGGCCCCCCAGGCCAGCCTGAGCTATCTCCTCTTTGACTTCGGCGGCCGCGAGGCCACGGTCCGGGCGGCGCGCCGGGCCCTCGAGGCGGCCAACTTCACCCAGAACGCCGTCCTCCAGAACGTCATCCTGCAGATCGAGAGCGCCTACTATCAATATCTGTCCGCCCGGGCGCTCCTCCAGGCCCAGGAGGCCAGCCGCGAGGCCGCCCAAACCAACTATGAGGTG
>CAWECI010000033.1:0-16665 GCA_963807525.1 Candidatus Aminicenantota bacterium
AAAGAATCTGCCCTTGGAGGACCTAATCGCTGCTCTACTTTGAAGGAGCGGGGACCTTGTTTTTATCGCCGCCCAACTCAAGATACTTCTTTAAGTATTCCCTGGCTTTGTTAGGTTCGTTCCGTTCATTATAAATCCTGCCGAGCTCGAGGTATGGGACGAGCGCGTTCGGATTGTAAGCGATCGCGTTCTCGAAGTATTCGATCGCCTGTCCAGTCTTTCCTTGCCCGGCATAGAGAAACCCCAGGTATTGGCAGGACGGGGCTGACACCGGTTCGACTTTGACTGTGAGGGAATGTTCCAGGGTGGCGGCATCGGCCTGAAGCGCCGCACCAGCCGCGGCGTTTTCCTGGCGAATCGCCTCCAGCCAGTTCTTCTCGGCTCTATTATCGTCCCCAAGCTCATGGTAAGCACATGCCAGGTTGAAGAAGCTCAGGGGATCCCGGGTATTCAGCCCAAGAGCCTTTTCGTATGAGCGTGCGGCATTCTCGTAATCCCCGATTTTAAAGTAGACATTCCCCATCAGGTCGTGCGCTTCCGCGCTATCGTTCTTTAGCGCGATAGTTCTTGCGCCGCAGGCGAGAGCTTCCGCGAAACGGCCCAGCGTGTTGTTGAGCTGGCCGAGATTGTAATAAATCGTCGGCGAATCGGCATAGATTTCGGTGAACGCACGCAGCTGACTGGCGGCATCGACGAGGAGACCTAACTGGATGTACTGAAGGGCATATCGGTTAGCCACTGCGGCGACGTCGTTTGGCCGGCCCTCCAGAACGTAGAGAAACCGCGGCCCTCTGGCCTTCATAAACTCCAGAGAAAATATCGATGCCGGCGAACCATCGCCGATGCGTCTGCCTGCCCGAGCCTGTTCTAATAGAAAACGAGCCTGGAAATCCAACGGGCTCAACTTCACAACCCTCGTCAGCACTCGGGCGGCCTTTTTGAAATCGGATCGTCGCATATCATATATGGCCATATTCTTGAGTGGCTCCGGCCGGAAAGGTTCGGCGGCAACGGCCTCCTCAAGAGAAACCCGGCTTTCTTCCTGCCGGCCGAGTTGCGCCAAAATGATAGCCTTGAGCATGAACACATCGGAGGGAATATCCGTGACCATGATCCTGTTCTTTGGTGGCGTAGCCATCTTTCCCGCTATCGCAGAAATCTCCCCAATCTTCCCTGCGGCCGGCGAAATATCGCCCTTCGTGCCGCAGAGCTTCAGCGCCTCCGGCCAATGCCCCGCTTCCATTTCCGCGTAGATTGACTGGAGCCAGCAATCTGTGGCGTCGTAGCTCAGGTCCTGGGCACGAAGAAACAAGGATCTCGCGGCCTGGGAATCTTGCTTTTTGCTCGCTTCCAAACCAAGAAGGTAGGCGGGAAGGCCGGCATTAGGATATAGGCCCCGTAGTTTGGCGTTGAGCTTCTTCACGTCGGTCGAATTCAGGATCTTATCTAACTTTGCTTGGAATGTCCGAGCGGTCATGAGGGCATCATCGGCCTTCCCTGAGGCATGCTGAATGAAGCTGAGAAGAATCAGCGGATTGAGATCATCGGGAAATAATTCACGCTCCCGATTGAGAAGACCCACGGCTTCCTTATATTTGTTCAACCGGAAGTACGCGAAGGCCTGTTTGACCCGCAGTCCGCGCTCCATCGGGTGTGCCTGAAGAGCTAGCTCGAATTGCGAAATCGCATCGTCATACAGCATAGAATCCATGCAAACTAGAGCTCGTGCGATTCGCGGATCTTCTCCCCTTAATGGCGGAGGAGCCATGAACCCAGGGAGGATAGCCGTGAACAGCAGCAAGAGTCGGAGACGGGCGGAAGTGATCAGGGACATCTTCCTCCCCTCTTCATAGTAGCCGTTCAACTAAGGTGACCATTCACGCTTAATGACAAGGTTAGATGCCGTCTCGGCCATCGTGTTGGTCAAAGGGTTCTCGGCTCGGATTCGGAGAGTGTAGGAGCCGGCCGCGAGCCCGGAAGGCGCCCGGAATTCAAGGATCAGGAATAGAAGTTCATCTCGCTTGACGCTGTCGATTAGGCTAACCTCAAGCGATGTCGCCGGTTCGCCGCCTGCGCTCTCGATCTGGGCCCGGAGATTGAAGTTTTGCGCCGCGTCCCCTGTCCGCTCACACCTCAGTACAGCTCGGAACGCCCTGGTCCCCTCCTCCAACTCTCCAGACACCGGGCTATATTGCCGAGTCGGGAAGAGGAACGCTTGGGAGAGCGAAAAAGCCTGCCCGCCCTTCTCAGGAGGGGCGGCAAAATTAGCGTATTGGGTTGAGCGGTAGGAGCCGATAAAGAGCGGAGGGAAGAGCTTCAGAGCCCTATCCGACGTCTCTGGCACTTCGACCGCGCAGGCTCCGACCGCTGACTTGCCCGTTTCGAGGTTTCGAACGATGACCCGGCACTCGTAGCGACCCGGGGCGAGGGCGGCGGCGGAATACTGGCAGAGGGTTTCCGCGGATAGCGTGCTCCAATCGACCTCAGCGCGGCGGCCGAAGACGACACTCTTATCTGCGGCCAGGACGAGGCTGATGATCTCCGTTCTTGTTCCGACATCCTCGCGCATGGTCTGGATAGGAATCAGGGAGAGAAGGAGGGTGTTAGTTCCCGGCCTATCGAAAAACGGCAGGGCGGTCAGTGGAAAATCAATGGGCTGTCCAAAATAGGGATCATCGCCGAGGGCGACGTCAATGAGATGGAGAGATTTCTCCATAGCCGTAAGCTTATTGAACGGTGCCGGATTGGTATAACCCTTCTGACCGAACGCCTTGTATCCCTTGCGCCCAACCTCGATCCTGACATTATGGAACCGGCCATCCCATAACGCTCCGATAGAGTAGCCCAGGACGTAAAAGTTGCTTGTGACATTTCTGATGTTCCGGGCGTTCTCGGCATAATGATCGACATCGTCATAGTACTTGCCGCCAGTGATGTTGGAGAGATATTGCAGCCCAACGTTTCCGGATAGTGCCTTTTCCATCCCCCCCGTCGTATTAATCACAAAGACCGGGCAATTAGCCGAAGCCAGCTCCTTAGCCATCTCTTGGAAACGCGTGGCGTCCGGATCAGACGGATTGTCCATGATATGCCTGAACTCTTTGGAAAACAGGATAATGTTCTTTTGCCCGTCGACCTGGCGAAGCGCTTTGGCAAGCTCGGTGAGACGTATGATCAAGTCCCTGCGAATATAGTTCTGCCGACTGCGGCCTGTATCGAAATCTTTGAACAGAGAGAACAGGCCGTCGAGAGTCGGATGCTCTGGATTGGCCAGTTCGTGCTCGCTGAAGGATTCGACCGCTAATCCGCCCATCGGCTGACCTGGGATACTCTTTATGTGAATGATCGCCTCACGGATCTTGTCGTGATCTGATGTGAAATATTCATGGACGGACAGCCCGGCTGTCGGCGAACAGGAAAAGAAAGCGATTTCGTCCCCTGGCTGGACGTTGTGGTCCAGAAATTCGAGGGCCGACTTCCGGGATTTGCTAATTCCCTCCAGGTCGTTGCTGTCGTTGTCGAAAAGGATAATATACTTTCGTTTTAGGAGAGGCGCGTTTTGCGACGCCCGGAGGGTGGTATCGGAAACGGCAGATCCCGCGCCGGCCGAATCCGGGAATTGAAAAAAATGTTTCTCGAAAGCAGTAATCTCCTGAAGCCTTCCGTTGTCGTAAAGGGCAAAATCGTCTTTTTCGAGGTCCGACGCTGGATTACCGTCGAGATCCGCGACGAAAACCTGGATGAGCTTCAGGATCACGTTGACTTCGTGTCGGAGAGGCTTCATAGCCTGCTCGCTGCGCGGCTGTCCTTGAAAGGCCGTCGCCGGGGATTCCGAATAGACAGTGGAGAATAGCGCCGCAGCGGCCAGAAAAAAAACTAGACCCCTTACCACATCAGAAGAAGCGGGAAGACATGGCCTCATCCTGCTCACCTTTCTGAGCTCCTGCTCTCAAAATAGCGCAATTCTGGTGAAAGTTCCATACCACAAACTGCCGTTGTCAAAAGACCTTGACCAAGCCATCGGAAAGGTCAGGAAATTCTCGAATGTCTCTGGGACGCGCCGGGAAGCCCTTGTAGAAGCCTGGCCGGAAGGGATACAATCGCGTCAGGCCGCATAGCTCTCTTGGCTACAAGCCGCTAGCCCTAGAGGCTTTTATGGTCGAAAAATCCGCTCAATGGCTGGTGCATTAATGGGGGGCTGGCCAACCGACGAATAAGAGATGGGGGATCCATGGGGACATTGGATCTTGAGTCGATTACGAAACGCTACGGCCTGTTGACCGCCGTCGGCGGTGTCAGCTTTTCTGTCAGGCCTGGAGAGTCCGTCGGATATCTCGGCCCCAATGGCGCGGGTAAGTCCACCACGATCAAAATGCTGGCAGGACTCCTGCCGCCGACCGAAGGTCGCATTCTCTACGGTGGACGCGACATCAGGAAGAACTCCTATTGGTATAAAGAGAGGTTCGGCTATGTCCCTGAGGAGCCGGCCATCTATTCTCACCTCAGCGCTTATGATTATCTGATGATGGTAGGGCGGCTGCGCCTGCTGAAGGAGGGAGTCCTCAAGAAAAAGATCGAAGGCTTCATGGAAATCCTGGACCTTGCAGGGGACATGCATTCCGATATTTCTTCATTTTCCAAAGGTATGACGCAAAAGGTCCTCATCTCAGCCGCCCTCCTCCATGATCCGGAACTCTTGCTTCTCGACGAGCCGCTGTCCGGGTTGGATATCACGAGCGCCTTGACCGTCAGGGAGTTAGTCCGAAAGCTCGCCGCCGACGGTCGAGCGGTCATTTATTCTTCCCACGTTCTGGAGATCGTGGAGAAGGTTTCGACTCGCGTCATCATCCTCGACCAGGGACGGGTAGCGGCAGACGATTCTGTGGAGAATCTGCGCCAGATGATGAAGCTCCGTTCTTTGGAGGATATCTTCAGGCAGTTGACCACCCAGAGAGACCCTGAAGGGGCGGCTTCGGACTTGATCTTCCTGATGAAGACGACATCCTGAACCCGAGAGACCCGCGATGAAGAGATGGCACACGAACTTGGTTGATCGTTCCCGCTTCATCCTTCTCACTCGGCATTTCTTCAGGAGGCTGTTCCTCAACGATCTGGTCTTCTTTGAGGATCAGATGATGATGAAGGTCATAGGCTTCATAGCCATCCTCTCCGTGTTCCCCGCCTACATCGCCGAAGCGCTCCTCTTCAGGTACCTCTTCAATCCGGCCAACGGGGCGGCCTGGGTGGAAACGACCTTGTTCATGAGCCTCATCATGCTCTTGATCGGGCTGGTGACCCTGCTGGCCTGGGACTCGATCTACCTGGACCGGAGAGATTTCTTGAACCTTGCGCCTCTTCCCCTCAGACCCCCTATGGTCTTCTTGTCCAAGTTCGTCAGCCTCCTTATGTTCGTTGGGATGTTCGTGGTCGGCATCAATTCCCTCTCATCGATTGTCTTTTGGATGTACCAGTCTGAATCCCGGTCGTTCAATGTGATCGCGAGCCTGGGACTCTTCGCCGTTCACATGTTGTCGATGTTGACCAGCGGGCTTTGGATGTTCTTTGTGCTGGCTCTTGTCGCCGGTTTCTTCGGCCGCCTCTCGAGGATCCGGCTGTTCCGGAGGGTTTCGGACTTCGTCCGGTTCGGATTGATCGCCGGAGACGTCTTCCTTCTCTATGTCTTCTTGATCGATTACAGGCTGATCCGGGTGCCGTTTGATCGACTCCATGCCCTGAAGGAGACCCCAACGGCCTTCGTACGCAACTTTCCGCCTCTCTGGTTCAGCGGCTTGTACCAGGTTCTTCTGGGGGACAAAGACCCCTTCTTCAGGGATCTTGCCTCGCGGGGTCTTTTGGCTTTGGCCGTCACGATCGTCTTTTTCTTCTTGGTGGCGATCTACCTCTACGGCGGCCATCTAAGGAATTCGTCTCCTGCGGCCGTCAGACACGAGCGTCTGTCGTTCTCGCGGAAAGCCTCTGAAGCCGTCCTGAACAGAACCGCCCTGAGAAACCCCGTGGAGCGGGCGGTCTTCTGGTTCTATGCCCGCTCGATATCACGTAGCCAGCCCCATCGGACGAAGGTTCTATCGTATCTGGCCTGCGGGGTCGGCGTGACTCTGATCCTGCTCGTATCATCTGGAAAGGCCGGCTGGCTGTCGCCATCCGGCCCGATGCTATCGATTCCGTTGGCTCTTTCCTTCTTCCTTCTGATCGGGATCCGGGATGCCTCGAATATCCCTGTGAACTTCGGCGCCAACTGGGTTTTTCGAGTTACGGAAACTCCCAACCGATGGCGATATTTTGCTGGCCTGAGGAAAGGCATATGGATCTTCGCGATCCTGCCCCTGCATGGGTGGCTCTTCCTTTTCTATGGATTCATCTGGGACTGGCCTACGGCCGGGCTGCATTGTCTTTACAGCATGGCTTTTGCCGGCTGGCTGACCGAAGCCCTGTTTTTCCAGCATCAAAGGATCCCCTTCGGCTGCTCCTATCTCCCCGGAAAGGGCAAAGTCCACTATTTCTGGGCTCTTTATATGTTTGCATTTCTCGCGTACATCTTTCTTCCGGCGCGACTGGAGCCGTATTTTCTGGCGCGGCCTGTCCTATTCATCATTCTCGGGCTTCTGTTTCTTTTGGTCGTTTCCATCGTCTGGGTCTACCACAAGCGGATCTTCTACCCGGGACATGAACTCGTCTTCGAAGACAATCCCGAGCCTTCGCTGGCCGAACTGTTTAGTAATACACCTTGATCCAGCGACCAGGAGCGTCTTCAGCGTTCCTTGACGACGCCACCATGTTCTGTACATGGACGACGGACGACAGTTCACGACGTCATCTACAAGGAGCTGGAATACGGGACGATCCGGGACGAGTCGCGAGGCGCGTACGTCAGGATCATCGAGGACCTCGTCCGGCGCCGCGCCCAGGGCGTCATCCTCGGCTGCACCGAGATCCCCATGCTCATCGGCGCCAAGGACAGCCCTGTGCCGGTCTTCGATACCACGGCCATCCACACCGCGGCCGCCGTGGATTTCGCGCTGAGTTGACCGTTTCCAGTATTGTCATCGGTCGTCGAATCAGCTTCCGGCACGTTGCTTGAACCTGCCTTTCCGTTGTGCCGGGAATCTTGTCGACATCACTCGGGAGGTGCATAAACTTCTCGTCAACAGAGGATTGCATCCGGCTCCTACAACATGATTAAAGGCCTCACTTGATGATCTCGTGATCAGTTTCCACAGTAAAAAACTTGTATTTCGCATATTTGAGGGACATTCTTAGCTTCGAAATCGGACGTAAGCGGCCGACGTCCTCGTAGCTAACCTGTACCGTCGTCTTCTCTGGAAACATAACGCCATTCTTCTCGATTCCGTATTCGTTCGTCATCTGAAAGTCTGGACGGCCGTTGAGGCGGGCGCAATCGCGGAGGACATCTTCATATCCTTCGATCGGCACTCCTTCGATTTCGCTCTTTATGATCTGAAAGCTCTCCCGATCCACCCATATTCTCGCCTTTCGAATCCATTCGCCGTTGCCCGGTCTTGAGACGGCCTCAAGGACACTGGTTTCTCTCCCCGATATCCTGCTTTGCCTGCCAATCTGAAAATCATATAGGGGCTGGCGGTCTCCGCCGAGGATCCGCGGGCCTATCGTCATCGGCACGATCATAGAAAAACGCTTGTCCTCAAGAAGCTCGGTTCGGTCGGGCTTAGCCCGGCCGTTCTTTTTCAGGATGATCCGCTGCTCCTTGATCGCTTCCCCTTTCCTGACGAGCTGGTAGTCACAGAGGTAGGTTTCGGTTTCGGTCAGGTCCGGGTCCATGACCTGGACACTCGTCTCTACCGCCAGCTGCGCTCCTCCCGCGCTTTCGGCGATCACCCCGGACCAGGTATACCATAGGTCCTCCGGTCGCATGTTAGGATTCAAACTGTGCCGGACCTCGTAGGTCTTTTCTTCGCAAACGAAATCCAGCGCCGCACTTCTGACCTTGCGGCAGTAGGCTGCGCATCCGGCAAGAATCCGGTCCAGCTCTCCGCTGTAGACTGCGGACGGCGCAGGTCTCGCGGACTCGCCGGGCGCCGTCGAAGAGGGGTCGAAAAAATAAGAATAATCGAATGCCGCCCGCACAGGCTTACCCCTTTTAACGATGGGCTCGAACTCCCAGCCCTTGAAAGCCTCCACTCCCGTGAAGTCCAAGTAGGGATGGACGGACTTGGTAACGAAGATGCCGGCCACTTTTCCGTCCTTCCCGATGACCGCGCGGAGCTTCAGCTCGCCCCCAATTCCCTCTTTCTTGAGCTCGTCCGGGTAAAGAGGCGGGACCTCCCGGATCGCCCGAGGGGCAGGGACGAGCTCGGCGTTCCCCGTGGCCCTGGGCTCCGGCGGCTCTATCTCGATCGGCTTCCTCGTTAAAGCGATCAGCAAGAAATCAACGGCCTGCCGCCAAGGGAATACGACGATGACAGGATCGTCGATCGTCACGAGGAGCTCCCTGTCGATGACGTCCTCTAGCTTCGAATCGTCGAGCGTCGCTTCGAACGCTTGCCGCAGGGCTGCTCTTCCATCTGCCGGCTTCCCAAAGACGCCCTCTCTGGTCTGCTTGACAGCCACGTGAACCCTGAACGTGCCGGAAGCCTGGCCTTTAAGAAGCATCCCGACCCGATAGGCAGACTCGCGGCCCACGACCGAATCCGTTATGCCGGGCATCTTGACATCCCATGGCCTGTCCATGACAAAGAGATCGTCGATTTCCTTGAGGTCCCCGTGTTCCGCCAGGACCTCTACGACGGCCGCTCTCAGCTCTTTCTGCGGCGCCGCGATTTTGCTCTTGAGAGTCGAGAACTCGGGGTTCGTGAAGGCAGAAAGAAACCGTACGGCCGGCGGCTGCCCCGGAGGCTCCATCCACTTGCCTCGGAACAAAGCCAGGCGAACGTGGACGGGTTGTGCAATTGTCAGGCACGGAAGTAAGGCAATGAAGGCAATCATCAGTCGAATTATGAATCGCCCTCTGTTACCCATGTTGCCTCCTTGTAAGCAAAGATAGGAGAACGTCTAGAATTTTCGTCGATTCGAGGAACCGGAAACTTGGGTATTTTGGCCCTTTTTGCGCTCGGCGAGAATTCCCATCTCGAGGGCTCTCTATCGACCCATCCCCATCTCGACAAAGGAGGATATCACCGTCCCAAGGAGACGTCAATTGAGCCGACCCGACTGCCGGCAGGCTCTTCCGGTGCGTGTCACCCGGCGCGCTTGACCTGGAGATCAGAGGAGGGATAAACTGTTTTTAAAGGAAACCGAGGCAACGTCTCGGTGTCGACGGATGACCGGTCATCGCGTTATGCATGTCCTGAGCGCTGCGCGGGCCTCTTCGCGGACCGGCTTTTCTATCCCACGTCCAGTTTTCAAAGGACTTGCCATCGGCATCTTCGGCTCGGCGCTGGCCGCGTTTCCAATGGCGATGGGCGTAGCCCCGACCGCTGCGTTACCACGACAAGTGGTGGCTCGACAGCCTGTCTCTACGCCCTCATCCCCGCAAGAGACAGACAGAGCAACACTCGAGAAGGCTCTGCGGTCTCCCAACGTGTCTGTGCGGCTGGAGGCGGTCAAGGCCCTCGAGGGACGAGCAGACGCTGGAGCCCGTGAGGTGTTCACCGAGGCCATGAGGAACGACCGCTGGGAAGTGCGGCAGGCGGCTGCTGAAGCCCTGGGCCGGATTGGCGCTCCGTTCGGCGTCGACCTGCTAGCGGCTGCCCTTGATGACGACAGCATGAACGTCTGTGTGCAGGCAGTCAAGGCGCTGGGCGCCATCGGGGGCGATCAGGTCCTGGCGAAAGTCGCCGGGCTCGCCGCGGAAAAGGATTACTTCCTCCGCGTCAACGCCATCGCGGTCCTGGGCATCATGCGCAGTCCGGCGGCGATCGCACCCCTCGCCCGGGCTGCGCGCGAGGATGCAAAGGCGTTCGTGAGGGAAAGTGCCGTCAAGGCGCTGGCGAACATGCCCTTTCACCAAGCGACCAAGCCGATCATCGACGCGCTCAAAGACGCAAACGGTAAAGTCAGGGAAGTCGCCGCCCACGCGCTGGGGGCCCGGGACGATCCGGCAGCCATCGAGCCCCTGGCCACGGCCCTCGGCGACGAGAGTGCCGCTGTCCGGAAGAACGCCGCCATCGCCCTTGGACGCCTGGGAGACCCACGCGCTGCGGCACCGCTGGCGAAGATCCTCGATGGCCTCGTAACCGATCCGTTGCGGACAGAGGCCGCCGAGGCCTTGGGGATGCTCCGCGATCGGGCCGACGTTAGTATCCTTATCCGGGGGACCGATGACCTCGATTGGCGGATGCGGCGAGCCTCGGCCAGGGCGATGGGGAAGACTGGCTCCTCGGCAACCGTTCCGGCCCTGGCGAAGATGCTCGACGATGCCGAGCCGCTTGTGCGGCTCGAGGCCGCTCTGGCCCTCGCCGAGATCCGCGGCCCGGAGGCTGTCGGAGCGTTGGTCGAAGCCCTCCGCTCAGACTCGTTCGGGGTCCGGTATGCGGCCTCCGTAGCCCTCCGTGCCGCGACGGGCGAGGACTTCAAGGTTGATTACGACGCCTGGAAGACCTGGTGGGAGGCCCACCGCTCCGGCTTCGTGGACAAGCGCTGACCGCCGCGGGACGACGGAGCTAGCTGCGACATGGATGTTTCTCCTGGCATCATCCACCCTTTCCGTGGCCCGGCCGCAACAAGTGATCGAGAATCCCGCCAAGCCGCCGGCGAAGAACGCCGGGTGCGTCGTGAAGCTTGAGCAGCTGCTCAGCTCCGGCAACATGGAGATAAACCTCGACCGGCGCCTGGTCGACAAGCAGGTCTTCCCGGCCATCGACATCAGTCGCTCCGGGACCCGGAAGGAGGAGCTCCTCATCGAGGAGGCGGACCTCATCCGGATTTGGATCCTGCGCAAGGTCCTCAGCTAGATGAACGAGGCTGAGGCCGTCGAGCTCCTCATCGACAAGCTGGGCAATGCCAAGAGCAACCAGGACTTCCTCAACGCTATGAGCAAGGACCTGTAAGGGGCCACCGTGAAGACGCTCGGCCAGTTGGGCGGCATGACCTGGCATTCGACCGTCGATTATTGCCGGCTCATCAACGAGGGCGTCCCGAAGCGCCTGGGGGGCTCGCACAGCGCGGAGCTCCTGCTCCTCTCGATCGATTTCGCGCCCGTCGAGGAGCTCCGGGTGAAGGGCGACTGAGCCGGTACGGACCGGCTCATGGCCGGCTGGGCCCGGCGGCTCGAGTCCGCGGGGGCGGAGGGCCTGGTCATCTGCACGAACATGATGCACCGGCTGGCCGTCGACGTCACCGCCGCCATCCACATCCCTCTCATCCATATCGCCGATGCCACGGCGACCGCCGTCAAGAAGGCCGAGCCCCGCACGGTCGGGCTCCCCGGCACACCCTACACCATGGAGCTCGACTTCTACCGGGGCCGCCTCGAGAAGGAGCACGGCCTCAAGGTCTTCATCCCCAAGAAGCCGGGCGCCGCGGCTTTACCCTGCATTATTCGCCGATCTTCTTAGGCGAAGAGTAAATCAGGGCAGAAGATCAATCAGCCTTTCGATGACGCCCTGCTCGAGCGGCATCATATCCTTAGCCCTGACCAACGACTTCTTGATGAGGGATCTCCACTTCCGGGGAGGGTCCGGGCCGAGATGATGCGGAGGATCTATTGACTCGTTCCCGGGGCCGGGATATCCTCATTTGTAATGGGGAGGTTAGGTTTCGGGCCTGAAACCGTCGTTTATCATGGGTCCCTGTGTCTTTTAAGACCCTGCAGGTATGTCCATTAATGCAGTCCAGTGGAGGCGAAATGAATAAACAAGAACCTGCCCTGAAGGCCGTCGACCTGTCCAAGCGCTACGAGGACGGCGTCCTGGCCCTGGACCGCCTGAACCTGGAGGTCCGGCCCGGCGAGATCTACTGCCTGCTCGGGGCCAACGGGGCCGGCAAGACGACGACGATCAACCTTTTCCTCGGCTTCATCCCGCCGACCTCGGGGACGTGCCTCATCAACGGGATCGACATCACCAAGGACCCGCTCGAGGCCAAGAAGTATGTCTCGTTCGTCTCCGAGAACGTCATGCTCTACGGCAACTTCACGGCCCGCCAGAACCTCGACTTCTTCGCCAAGCTCGGCGGCAAGACCGCTCTCACCAAGGCCGACTACTACCAGGCCATGCGGCGGGTCTCGCTCCAGGAGAAGGCCTTCGACCAGAGGGTCAAGAATTTCTCCAAGGGCATGCGCCAGAAGCTCGGCATCGCCATCGCCATCGTCAAGGACGCCCCGGCCGTCCTCCTCGACGAGCCGACCTCGGGCCTCGACCCCAAGGCCGCGGCCGAGTTCCTCGAGATCATGACCGAGCTCCGGACCGAGGGCAAGGCCGTCCTGATGTCGACCCACGACATCTTCCGGGCCAAGGAGATCGGCGACCGCGTCGGCATCATGCGCGAGGGCCGCATGGTCATGGAGCGGAACCGGGCCGAGCTGGCCAACGAGGACCTCAACCGCATCTACATCAACTACATGGAATCCGAGCCGCAGGCCACTTAGTCCACAAAAGGAACATTGCTGTGCTAAGGACGATAATCAAACGCGAAATCCTCGAATATGTAAAGTCCGCCAAGTTCCTCATAGGCCTCGCGATTACGCTGACGTTGGCGTTAGTAAGCACCATTATTAACGTTCAAGACTACAGGGTGCGCCGGCAGGACTATCTGGCCGCCCGTGAAGAAATGAAGAGCGATTTCTTCTACATCCGTCTCTATAGGCCCCCCCAAGTACTGAGCGTTCTCATCCAGGGCAAAGACCGCAAGCTCGGCAACAGCATCGTCGTTACATATCTCGGGATCCCCTCCCGGACGTCCGGCTATATGGGGGAGGGCCAAGGCCGACCAGACCGTATTGTCTCGGGCTTCGGGGCCGTCGACTTCGACTTCGTCGTTCGGGTCGTCCTGAGCCTGTTGGTCATATTCATTGCCTATAACGCCATATCCGAGGAAAAATCGTCGGGAACGCTGAAGCTGGCCCTCTCTAATCGCTTACCGAGAGACCAACTCCTCCTTGGGAAGTTCCTGGGCGGATGGATTGTAGTGATCGCCGCTCTCATTGCTTCAGCCCTCGTCTCCCTCATTGTCATGCTCTCCCATTCCTTTATCGAGTTCAAGGCCGCCGAATGGACCCTCTTTCTCATTTACCTGGGCCTCGCCGCTCTCTACCTGACCGCGTTCTACACGATAAGCCTCTTCGTCTCGGTCCTGGTCAATAGGCCGTCGGCGGCGCTGATGATCCTACTCCAGGCCTGGATCTTTCTCGTTATCATCTATCCCAACCTGGGGATCATTGCCGCCGACAGCCTGACGAAGCTTCCGAGCGAGCAACATCTCGAGCAACTGAAGGCGGCGGCCTTCCAGCCCTACGAAGCCGAGCAGAAGAAGGTCAGCGAAGCTTTCAACGAAGCCGCAAAGAAGGGCGAGATGAGCCAAGAACTCGCCATTCGGGATGTCGAGCTCTCGGTTCTAAAGGCCGACCTGAGCCATCAGGTAGACGCGGATTTCGGCCGCAGGCTAACCGCCCAGATGAACCTGGCTCGAACGATTTCGAGCCTATCTCCGGCCGTTCTATTGGACCAGGGGGCCGAGAGATATGCCCGGACGGGGATGGCACAGTACGAGCGGTTTATGCAGG
This sequence comes from Candidatus Aminicenantota bacterium, assembly GCA_963807525.1. Taxonomy (GTDB): domain Bacteria; phylum Acidobacteriota; class Aminicenantia; order Aminicenantales; family Saccharicenantaceae; genus RBG-16-66-30. The sequence continues at coordinate 13,718 of CAWECI010000033.1, forward strand.
AGGTCTATCGCTATTGGCAGAAACATGCCGAGCGAGCCAGACTCATGTATGCGGACCGAGAAGCTTATCGAAAGTTGTCGCCCATGGATTTCCATGCCGCCGACGAATCGGTAGGGGAAGCCCTCGCTGCGACCTGGCTGCCGTGGCTCCTCATGGCCTTTCTTAGTCTGGCTTTTTTCGCACTGGCTTACACGGCTTTCCTCAGGAAAGACATAAGGTGACGAAATGAACGCGATCATCCAGAGAGAATTCCTCGACCATTTGAAAAGCGTCCAATTTTCCGTTCTGTTCGCGGCGAGCGTCATCCTGTTCGCCGTCAACGGGCTCGTCTTCGTCCAGCAGTACGGCCGGCTCAATTCCGCCTACCGCCTCCTTGTCAGCCAGGCAGATCAGCACCCAAGTACGGTAGCGACGCCGCTTTTGAAATCGCCTAAACCGCTGATGTTCGTGGCCGAAGGCGGAGAATTGAGCAGCTCGCCCGGTTATACCCTGAGTCCTAAGCTGACACTCATGCCATGCCCGCCGGCCCGCGCAACTTCAAGTTACCCGAGGTCCCCGAACTCGACTGGACCTTCATTATTAAGATGGTATTCAGCCTGTATGTCATCCTTCTTGGATTCGAAGCCGTTTCGGGAGAGAAGGAGCGGGGCACTCTCCGGCTGGTCCTGTCCAACTCGGTCAGCCGACTCAAGCTCCTGACCGCGAAATATGTGGCCATCCTTGCAAGCGCCCTAATCCCGATGCTTGTCGGACTCATCGTGAGCCTCATTATCATCGGCATCTTTTTGCCGTCCGTCTTCGGCTTCGGGAGCCTCCCGCGCATAGCCGTCTTTTTGCTCCTCAGCCTGGCCTATCTCTCGCTTTTTGCTTTCCTCAGCCTCCTCCTTTCTTCCCTCATCCTCCGCTCCTCGCTGGTCCTTCTTGTCCTGCTCTCCTTCTGGGTCGTCTTTGCTTTCATCATTCCCGACGCGTCAACACTCCTGGCCGAAAAAGTCGCCAAGGCGCCGACCGAGTACCAGCTGGCGAGGCTCGTCGGGCCGACGATTAAGGAAGAAGTCTGGGGCAGGATGAAAAGAATGCAGGACAGGATCAAGAGCGGCGAGCTGAAGACGGAAAAGGACGTTCTCGCAGAGGCCGATCTTGCGTTTTCGGAGGGGCAAGACCGGGTCCGGAAGCTTTACGCTGATTATGATAATGCCATGCAGCAGAGAGCCGATCTTGCTAAGAAAATGTCGCGGGCTTCGCCCTCGGCCCTTTTCCAATATTCTGCAGAGGACATTTCGGAAACCGGTGCCACTGCGGCCGGCCGATTTCTAGCAAATGCCAGGGACTATTCTAGAGTCTATGACGAATATATCCTAAAGAAAGTGGGGAGAGTCGTCGGCGTATCTCCCTGGAGCTATTCAACCAGCGCTACCCTAAACGGCAAAGACATCTACCTCGAATCTCCCCAGCCTCAGGAATACGAGGGAGATAAGTCCGATTTCCCCAGATTTATGGAAACCAAGCCGACGCTCCTTGAAGGCCTGGAGGGCGGTCTTTGGGACATTGCCGGCCTGCTCATCTGGAACATCATCCTGGCCGGGCTGGCTTTTTTGGCCTTCTTAAGGACCGACGTGCGGTGAAGCGCCATAACGTACATGGCGGTAGCATCGGAATCCGTTTTTGCCAGTGGGGGAGAGGGGAAAGTCCATGTCCGCGGCCGAGGCCAGGAAGCGGCTGACCGAGCTGATGGGCAGTAGGTTCTAGCTTTTCAGAGGGCCCTCGTCTGGCCGGCCTTGAGCACAATTCTGAGCACACCTTCCAAAATCGATCTTGTAATTCGTTCATCCTACGGCAATTAGGGAAGTGGACCAGCTACCTTCTAAGCAGCGGGTCGGGGGTTCGAGTCCCTCCAGGCGCGCTCTCTGTTTCCCCCTTTAGGCTCGGTCTATGTCACCTATCTGTTTGGGCTCTTGCCGCTTCGACCGGATCGGGCCTTCAAGGGATCTCTCAGGGGAGGCTTGCGTGTTACTTTCCCGGCCGGGGCAGCATTATCTTATCGGGACAGCATGGCCGGCCGGGCGACGCACTACCTGGAAATGCTGCGGATCACGCGCTTCTCGATCGACCATTGCGATGGCGCGGGAGGCGTCGCGGCCCCCCGCTTCTGTCCCGACCCGAGGCCGAAAAGAAGCCGGCTGATGCCCCCGCCGCGGGTGCCCCGGCTTCCGCCCCGGACCCCCTCGAAGGATAACACCGTCGGATCGATGGCCTCGGGACTGGCGATCATGAAATAGACATCGGTGCCCAGGGGATCTGACACTTCGAGGTCATAATCGCGACTCGAGAGCGGGATCTCGGCCGGTAGCGGCGATTTGTCGGGGGGAAAGATGTTCTCGACGTTTCCCTGCGCTCCCGGAAAGAGGGACGTCCCTGTGCCGTCGCTGTCGATGATGAACACATAGACATATCGTGCCGGCGCCCTCTGCCCCGACTGCTCGAGCCGTCGCAGAAGATCGGGGTCCGAACGGAGATAGAGCTTGTACCGTTCCCCTTTCCGCATTTCGCCCTCGGTGATCACGCGTCCCGATGGGATCTCCTTGAAGGCCAGGCCGTAGGGAAAGGGAACGTCGGCCGCGGGCGGCTCGAGCTCCATCCAGGCCCGGAGGCGGGCCAGGCGTAGGGCGTAGCCTTCGACCTCAGCCGCGAATCCCCCGGTGGCCTCGGACCCCGCCGCCGGCGCCAGCCAGCGGGTCCGCAGCGGCATCCGGGGAATGGCGGCTGCCCGCCTGAGCTCTTCCTCGCTGCCCGCGGGCGCCACCCAGGCGAACTCGAGGTTCCCCCCGCGATACCGGCCTTCGAGGGCATACCTCGCCCCGTCCCGCGGAGACCACAGGGGACGATCGCGTCGAGGGCTGTGCCCGGCCCTAGGCGCACGCGGCCGGCCGCCTCTGCCGGGAGCGGGA
>CAWECI010000034.1:0-11797 GCA_963807525.1 Candidatus Aminicenantota bacterium
TCACATGGTGCAGGTGGCGAAGAGCCGTTATGCCCCCCAACAATATCACGATTTCATCGGGTTTCAGGTGTCCCTGCCCCTGCTGGAGCGCGTCTTTCCGGTGGTTTACGGAGTGGAATTGAAAGACGTGCTTCCCCGCGAGAATCTCACGATCGGCTCGTACCGTTACTCTGTCAGCCGGCTGATCCCGGAGATGACGCAGGTCGCGCTGCGGACCCATAAGAAGGACATGATGCGCGAAGAACCCACCTTCTCAAAACGAAAGTTCCTTTACCGTCTTTCGCGCTCCGATTATGAAAAGAACTGGGGAAAGGAATACACAAAGCCGGGATTCGGCACGCGCGTGTTGTCAGTGCTCTTGCATTACATGCCGAAAATAGGGCCATTCAAAGCGATGGCGTTCAAGAACCCCACCCCGAAGACGGAGGAGATGTATTTTAAGAGCATTAATACCTCTGTGGATCAATACCGAGCCTATCTGGAAGAATTGCGAACGGACTCCCTGCAACTCTCCAACATGGATTTAGATACCGGCAAAAAGACCAAGGCAGCGGAGTACACGCTGACCGACGAATCCTATGCAAAGTTGCTGGCCAAACTTTCCGAGCGCAAGTTCGATCGGACGTCACCGGAGCTGCGCGCAGAACATCCTGGACTTCTATTCGGATCTCTCCGCACCGTTCGAAACGAAAAAAGACACTGTTCGCTGGCAGAGCGTCCTGACGTCGCTTGATCAGTTGAAGGCGCTGACTCCGGTTCCGACTAGCGCGGGCACTCTCCAAGCCCTACGCCGGCCCTAGCCCCCGTTTGAGTTGGGATCGTTCGCCCAACGCATCCCACGCTGTCAGCTATTCCCCCTCCTCAACTTCGATGAGCAATTTCGACCAAACGTGTGAGCGGTACAGGCCTGACACGCGAATTACTCCAGGGTATAACCAGTGTGCGTCGAGCTGCCAGCCGGGATCCGGTGCGGGAGCGGCTGACGCCCTCCCGGCTTCGCGGGCAAAAGGAGCTTCAAATGAAAAGATTGACTCTGGCGTGTCTCCTTCTGAGCTTCTGCGCGACGTCCTCAGTCGCCGGACCAGCTCCCCAAAGCAACCGCCAGACTTCGGGAGAAAGCAAGTGCAGCGCTGGATTCAAAGAGTGCCAAGAAAGTCTTAACGACTTCAAAGAAGCTGAACAGTTCATGCAATTGAAAGCCACCGTACTTGCGGATTTGGACCGGTTGGAAAAGTCGAGGCCCACAAAACCGAAGATCGCCCCTGTTCGCGATCCCAATGTAAATCACCAGAAAACTGGAAACGGCGCCGTTTACAGTGCCACCGTGGGACCGAATAGAAGATCGTCTGTGCAAGCCACGAGTGCAGTCCAGCCGGTATCGTTGGAGTCTGCTGCGGGGACTCCAGGCTATAACCGCACGCCGTAAAGGCGGCCGGGTGCGAAATGTTATTTCGACAGGATGGGGCAGTGGGCCGGCGATACGGCCCCACGGAATTGCATCATCGTCATGGCGGGTCTCTTCATGCTTCGCCCAGAGTGGCGCGGCGACCGTAGAGACCCCGCTAACCAACTCCGACCATCAGGAACTCTCCCAGAGGCCCGCGCCGAGACTCCTCCTGGTTCCGACCGCGTTAAAGCTAGCGCGATAGGAGATAAATGATCATGTATCGACTTAAGGACAGGTCCAGTCCCTCAAGGGGCCAGGGACCTCACACGATCTCAGCCTGTCCCCGGCCACCGCCCTGGAAAAAGATCCTGCTCGGAGCAGGACTACTGATGTTGCTTACTGGTCGCGACTGTCGCGGGTGTTTTTATTCATTTCTACTTGCGGTTCTCGCGAATCATTGATGCCCGCTTGGATGGGAACGTTTTCGGCAATCCTGCTGTAATCCTGGCTGCCCCAAGCGAGTTGCAAGTGGGACAAGCTGCGAATGCCCAGCGATATCACGGCTCATCTTCGAGAAGGCCGGCTACACCGAGGGTCAAAATGTCCGAGGTGTCGGGAGCTTTACCGTGACGGGCAATGGACTGGAAATCCGACCGGGCCCCGAGTCTTTCTTCCACAACGGTCAAATGGTCGAAGGTCCGGCGAGACTGGAATTCAAGAATGATCGCCTCGTATCGATGATGGATCTCGACAACATGACTGACTTGAAGACCTACTGGCTTGAGCCCGTACCCATCACCACCCTTTTTGGCGCAAGTCGCGCCAAGCGTCACCTGGTTCGTTATCAAGACCTCCCCAAGGCCCTGGTGGACGCCATTCTTGCCACCGAAGACCACCGATTTTACTCGCACCATGGCGTGGATTCTCTCCGCATGGTTGCTGCCGCGATCGCCGATCTCCGCTCGGACAAGCGGCTTCAGGGTGGCAGTACCCTGACCATGCAACTCGCGCGAAACCTTTTTTTGACACCGCGTCGCACGATCCGGGGGCGGTGTACTCCATCGTCTTCGTCGATCGAGGGCGTCACCCACTCGATCTGCACGCTCGAGTTCGAGGTCCACAGGCCGCTCTACGACTGGTACCTCGACCAGCTCGGCGTCCACCATCCCCAGCAGATCGAGTTCGCCCGGCTCAACCTGAGCCACACGGTCCTCAGCAAGCGGCGCCTCCTCGAGCTCGTCAACGACAAGCTCGTCGGCGGCTGGGACGACCCGCGCATGCCGACGATCTCCGGCTTCCGGCGGCGCGGCTTCACGCCGGAGGCCATTGCCCAGTTCTGCGACACGATCGGCATCGCCAAGGACAACAGCATCGTCGACCTGCCGCTGCTCGAGATGTGCGTCCGCGAGCACCTGAACAAGACGGCGCCGCGGGTCATGGCCGTGCTGCGGCCGCTCAAGGTCGTCATCACCAACTACCCCGAGGACAAGGTCGAGCAATTCGACTGCATCAACAATCCCGAGAACCCGGCCGCCGGGTCGCGCCAAGTGCCGTTCTCGCGCGAGCTCTGGATCGAGCGGGACGACTTCATGGAGAACCCGCCCTCGAAGTTCTTCCGGCTCTCGCCGGGCAAAGAGGTGCGGCTCCGCTATGCCTACTTCGTCAAGTGCGAGGAGGCGGTCAAGGACGCGGCCGGAAACGTGGTCGAGTTGCGCTGCACCTACGACCCGGCGACGAGGGGAGGGGAGAATCCCCCGGACGGCCGCAAGGTCAAGGCCACGCTGCACTGGGTCTCGGCCCGTCACGCCATCGACGCCGAGGTCCGGCTCTACGACACGCTCTTCACCGTCCGCGACCCGTCGAGCGTCGCCGAGGGCGTCGATTGGAAAGCCACGCTCAATCCCAAGTCGCTCGAGACGATCAGGGACGCCAAGCTCGAACCGGCCCTGGCCCCGGCCGTCGCCGAGAGCCGCTGGCAGTTCGAGCGCCTGGGGTATTTCTGCGCAGACAGGCGCGACTCGAAGCCCGGGGCCCTCGTCTTCAACCGGACCGTGACCCTGCGCGACGAGTGGGTGAAGCTCGTCTCGACCGGCCGCGAGAACAAGTAAACTGCTATAATGAAGCCGGTCGGGGGGATCTCGATGCCGGCAAAACGCGCGAGACGCGCTTTTCTTGTTCTCGGCCTGCTTGGCTGCGTCTCGCCGCTTATTTCCGGACCACCATTCTGGACTGACGACCCCGAGCCGCTCTTGCGGCGCAACTGGGAACTCATGCTCGCCTCCCAGCACTTCATCACGGCGGGTTTGGCCACCGGGATGCTGCCGCAGATCGAGGCGAACTACGGCGCCACAGAGAGCCTGATGCTCCACCTCATCGTCCCATTGGCCTACTCCAAGCCGAGCGGACTCCCTTTCCGGTACGGCGCGGGGGACATCGAGCTGGGTTTCATATACAGGTTCGTCAAGGAAGCCCGATCCGGGATCGATATCGGGACATTCCCGCACATCGAGCTTCCCGCGGGCGATTCGCGCCGCGGGCTCGGCTCCGGCCACGTCCAGGTCTTTCTGCCTCTTTGGCTGCTGAAGCGGTCGGGACCCTGGACGACCTACGGCGGAGGCGGCTATTGGATCAACCCCGGCCCCGGCAACCGGAATTACTGGTCGCTCGGCTGGGAGGTCCAAAGGGACCTCTCGAAGGACCTGACAATGGGAGCCGAGATCATCCACAGCACGGCGACCGCCGTCGGGGGAACGGACCGGACCGCGCTCAACCTCGGGGCCCTTATTGCCGTCAAGAAGGGCCAGATCATCATGTTCTCGGCAGGGCGGGACATCCATGGCCCGAACCGGTTCTTCGCCTACGCGGCTTATTATTGGACCTGGGGACCGAAGTAAGCCGCCGGGCGCCCCTAGAAGCTGAAGCCGACGATCACGGAGGCGACCCCGTTCTTGATGTTCAGGGGGACGCCTTCCACCTCGATGATCTTGCTCAACCCGGCGGTATATCGGAACTCCGTGTAGCCCCTGGACCCCAGGACGTAGCCAATACTGAAAACAAGGCCCAGGTCATTTGATTTGACCCCGTTGAAGTCGAGGACCTCCCCGCCGCCCATGAATCGGCTGTGGAGCTTGAATGACAGGGCCGGCCCGGCCATGAAAGAGATCCGCCCCACGTTCATAAATGAAGGCGTTAGGACCCTGATCAGGACGGGGATCTCCAGGTAGGTGATCATCAGGGAGTAAAGGTAGTTCTCTTCGAACAGGTATCCCACTTCCTTGCTGCCTTTCGTCGTGACGAGGGCCTCGGCCTGGATGGCGAAGTTCTCGGAAAGGGGCAGCGCGATGAATCCCCCGCCGCAGAGGCCGAATCTCATCACCCAGTCCGAGTCGTTACCTGGGAAGGCGTCGACTCCCGCCCCATGGATGAAGGCGAAATTCACGCCAAACTTGATCCCGGCCTCGACCCGGGCCGCCGAGAGCGCCTGCGGCAGGACGCACAACGCGGCCAGAACTCCGATCACGGACGGGATCATCATCGGTCTTTTCATGGTCCCCTCTCTTTGCAGCTATCTCTCCCTGCTTATTAGGATAGGCAGTCCGGCCCGGCGAGTTGTCAAGATTTCCTCAAAATGGCGTCAATCTTGGCACAAATCTTGATTAACCGATTGCCGGGTGAGAATTGGAAATGAGGGGGTCCCTCTCCATGGAAGATCGGACCGGCCAGGGCGCGTTCGGCTGTACCGTTTTTCTCTTTGCGCTCGCCGCCGCGCTCCTCTCCGGGAGTTCGTCCCCTCAGGCCCAGGCCTTTCCAGATGACCTTCGGGCGACCGGCCTCTACTCCGACTTCGCCGCCAAGACGATCGACCCCCGCAACCTCCACTACTCTCCCCAGTACGCCCTCTGGTCCGACGGGGCGGGGAAAGAGCGCTGGATCTTCCTGCCTCCCGGCACGGCCATCGACGCCGCCGACCCCGACATCTGGTCGTTCCCGGCCGGGACCAAAGTCTGGAAGGAGTTCTCGTTCGGCGGCCGCCGCGTCGAGACCCGCCTGATCGAATCGCTCGGCGAAGGGAAGCTCGCCTTCGCCGCCTACGCCTGGAGCGCGGACGGAACGGAGGCCCGCCTGGCCCCGCAGTCCGGGCTCAAGCACGTCGTCGAGGTCCGGCCCGGCATCGGGCACGACATCCCCGGCGTCTGGGATTGCCGGGCCTGCCACGTCGGCGACAAAGAGGAGATCCTGGGATTCAGCGCCCTCCAGCTGTCCCCGGACCGGGACAGGAATGCGCCCCATTCGGAACCTGTCTCGTCCGATATGGCGGACCTCTCGACCCTCATCCGCAGAAACCTCATCCGCGCCTATCCCGAGAGCCGGGCCGCTCGCGCACCGCGGATCGACGCCCCGACCGCCGCCGGCCGCGCCGCCCTGGGCTACATGCACGGCAACTGCGGCAACTGTCACAACCTCTACGGCCCGCTCGAAGCCCACGGCCTGATCCTCAGGCACAGCGTCAGACCGGACGCCCCCGGGGACGCGGCCATCGTCGTCGGACTCGAACACATGAGCCACTATCCGATCCCCAGCGCCGCGCCCGGCACGAGCTTCTTCGTCAGGCCCGGCGACCCCGGGCACAGCGCCATCGTCTACCGGATGTCCACCCGCAACCCCCTGCGGCAGATGCCGCCCCTGGGCACGGCCATCGCGGACGACGACGCCCTGCGGCTCATCAGCCGCTGGATCGAGAAAGACCTGAAGCCGGTGAAAACGCAGCCGCCGGCCATGATCATGCATTGACACGCGCATAAGGAGGAGAAAATGAGAACCCGACTGTCCCAGTTCGTTCCCGCCGGGCTCCTGGCCCTGGCCGCGCTCGCGGTCCTTCTCCCCAGCAGCCAGGACAACCAGCTTACGGGCGATGTCGCCCGCGGCAAGTACCTGGTCAACGGCGGGGGCTGCGGCGACTGCCACACGCCGATGAAGATGGGGCCCGCGGGGCCGGAGCCCGATATGTCCCGGACCATGTCGGGGCACCCGCAGGCCCTGGCCATGCCGCCCGCGCCCGCCCTTCCCCAGGGGCCCTGGATGGCCGTCGTCTCGGCGACGTTCACGGCCTGGTCCGGCCCGTGGGGCACGAGCTTCACGGCCAACCTCACCCCGGACCGCGAAACGGGGCTCGGCGCCTGGACCGGCCGGACCTTCGTCGATACGATCCGCTCGGGCCGGGTCATGGCCAAGGGCCGCGAGCTCCTGGCGCCGATGCCCGTCCCGGCCATGCAGAACCTGACCGACGCCGACCTGGCCTCGATCTTCGCCTATCTCCAGACGCTCCCGAGGATCGCCAACAAGGTCCCGGAGCCGGTCCCGCCCCCGGGCATGCCCGGGCGCTGATCCCGTCCGTCTACTTCTTCAGGTACTTCTCGAACCAGCCGACCATCCGGTTGAGGACGTCGAGCCGGTGCTTTTCCTCGCGGGGGCCGTGGCCCATATTAATATGGCGCAGATTGACGGCTTTGCATCCCTTGACATCGGGCGGCTTGGGCCGCAGAATTGACCAAGCCGTCGCGCCGCCCCGCACGTGCGGCCGGCCCGCCGGGCGGCCCAACCGAGTTCCTGAGATCCGGACATGGAGGCAAGGCGATGGGCTTGACGTTCTACATCTTGCAAGCCTTGGCGATCCTCTTCGCCGTCGTCTATTGTCTCCAGAGGCTGTTCTCGCCGCGCCGGGGCGCGGGCAGTCGGGCCCCCGGCCTCATGGTCCTGGCGTTCTTCCTGGAGCTCGTCGTCGCCGTCGCCTTCCCCAACGACGTTTTGTACTTCACCATCGATCATTTCAAGAGCAAGGTTGTCTCGGTCGACGGGCCGAACGCCTTCACCGTCAAGGTCGGCCGGAAGGTCCCGCTCGTCCTCTATGACGCGGTCCCGCCCGCCGGCGCGGCCGAGGCGCAAAAGGCCGAGCAGTTCCTCCGCAACCGGCTCCTGGGGAAGACGGTGGCCATCGACTTTCCGACGGGGGACAAGGTCCGGCCGCGGCCGGCGGTGGTCATCCTCGACAAGGCCAATTTCAACGAGATCATGATCTCCGAGGGGCTGCTGCAGCGGGCCGCACCGTCGGAGGCCGCCGCCACGACCGTTTCGGGGGCCGTCCCCACACAGGCGCCCGCCGCGACCGTGTCACCGGCGGCCGCCGTCCCCGGCGCCCTGCCCGCAGCGAGCAAGCCGGAAACGGCGAAGAGGGGAGCCCCCTCTTCGCGGTTCTTCATCTGGTTCATCGCCGGCTGCATCGGGGCCGCCGCGTTCGGCCGGGCCCTTACCGGCCGAACGGCCGGTCTCGCCTTTTTCCTATCGTTCGTCCTTCTCGTCCTGCGCGACGTGGCCCTCGCCGTCAGGGCGCACACGAGCCTCGCGCCGCCCCTCATCGCCCTGGCGATCGCTCTCATCGCCGGCCCCGCCATGAAATCGGCCGACCTTTGGGCCCCGCTCCGGAGGAGATGACATGATCACGTCGCCTCCCTGGATCCTGCCGCTTCTCGTCGCCGTCGTCGTCGCCGGCCTGACGTCGCTCCTCTTTGGCTCTCGGCGGGGCTTGCGGCCCTTCCCCGCCAGCCTCGTCCGATATCTCATCCTCGGCGTCCTTCTCGCCGCGATCTCCCTCTATCTCTGGGGCCTCCTGGCGCCCGTGATCGGCCTGCCGCGGCCCGCCAAGGACATCGCCGATACCTCGCTCAAGGAGCTCCCCGCGTACGCCCCCCTCTGGATCTTCCAGAGCGCCTGGATCCTGCTCCTTGCCATGGCCGACATCCTTCTCGGAAAGAAACGCGGGAGCTATGACCTCTTCATCAGCTATCACCCGAACGACGTCGCCGTGGCGAAAGGCCTCGCCGACCGGCTGATCCTCGCCGGAAGGAATGTCTGGTTCAGGCCCTACGAGCGCGACCGCCTCAGCCGGGCCGGGTCCCACTGGGGCGACGTGATGCTGAAGGCGATCGGAGGCGCGCGCTGGGGGCTGGCCCTCGTCGACGAGGACTACACCGCGACCCTCGAGCGCCAGCCGAGGGATTTCTGGTCCCTCAACGGAGAGGCCATCTTCCATCGCCAGCTGAGCGAGGTCTATGGGCCCCCGGCTGATCGAGGTCCCGATCCCCGGCAGGGACCGGCGGAGGGCGCCCGGGGCCGGCCCCGTCCCCGCCGGCCTCTACAGCTCGTCCCAGCAGATCCTCGAGCGGATCGCCGAGAAGACCGGTTGGAAGATCCCCCGAGCCGACCCCGGATCGGACATCCTGAGGAACCGGCTCCGCGACAAGACCTCCGAGTTCGACCTCTTCATCAGCTACAAGAGCCACGATGTGGATCTCGTCCGCCCCGTCGTGGACCGCCTCATCGCCTCCGGCCTCGACGTCTGGTTCGCCGAATACCAGATCCTCCTTCAGGACCGCGACAAGTTCGCCCAGGCCATCCTCGACGGCATCGACCGTTCCTCTTTCGGCCTCGCCTTCACGAACAATCGCTACATCGATTCTCCCCACTGCCGGCTCGAGATCCAGAGGCTGCTCAATCGGCTGGGGCCCGCGAGGATCCTGGAGGTCAAGATCCCCGACGAGGACCGCCCGCACCGGCTTTTCCCGGCTCTCGACGAGAGCCCCGGCGGGGCGGCCCGCACAACGTCCGAGATGCTGCGGTTCATTTCGGACGTCACCGGCTTTGCCGTCGCTTCCGGGCCTCTTCCCGCGTCCGGAGCCTCGAAGGGGGCCTTCTACACGGCCGCGTGTCTGGGACGCCCCGTCCGCCTGAACGCCGCCGGCTGGCGGCTCACGAAGCGGGGGAGCCGCGATGACCAGGGCTCCACCCAGGGGCTCGAGTTCAAGTATCGAGGCCGGTATCCGCTCGCCGTGAACCTGTACTCGGGGCCGGAAACGTCAGTCCCCGGGCAGCGGCAGGACCAGGACATCGACGACCGCCGCATGTACGACTATCTGCTCGAGTACGCCCCCAAGCACCTCGGCCGCCTGCAAACCAAGCCCAAAGGCGTTCATCTCTTTTTCCACAAGGGCCTGAGCCAGATGGCTTTGACGTACTGGATGGAGCACTACTGGACGCGAAAATACTCCCTCATTATCCCCAATCCTGTGACGCACGAGACGGCCGAGTTCCTCCTGACGTTCGGCTTCATCGGGAGCTACGAGGAGTACTGCCTTCATACGTCCCTTATGGACGATTTCGCCAGATCGCTCGATTGGCTCTGATCTTCTACTTCTTCAGGTACTTCTCGAACCAGCCGACCATCCGGTTGAGGACGTCGAGGCGGTGCTTCTCCTCGCGGGGGCCGTGGCCTTCCCGGGGATAGACCACGAGCTCCGCGTCCACCCCGTAGCGCCTAAGCCCGCGGTGGAACTGGTAGCATTGCCCGACCGGATCGGTCAGGTCGTTCTCGCCGCACAGGATCAGGGTCGGCGTTTTCGCCTTCTTGACGAACGTCATCGGCGACCGGTCCAGGAAGAGCTTCAGGTTCTCGTAGGGATTACCCAGGGCCCAGGTGTCGCCGATGTTGATGCCCGGAGACTCGGAGCCGTACTCGAAAGCAAGATCGGTCATAGGAGCGCCCGAGACCGAGGCCTTGAACCGCGTCGTCTGCGTCACGGCCCAGGCGGCCATGTAGCCGCCGTAGGACCAGCCGCCGATCCCGATGCGGCCGGGATCGGCGATGCCCTTCTGGACCAGCCAATCCGCGCCGGCCAGGACGTCCTTGAAATCGCCTCCGCCCCAATCGTAGCGGTTGACGACCATGAAATCGTAGCCGTAGCCCGTCGAGCCCCGGACGTTCGGCTCGAGAACGACGAAGCCGTGCTCCACCAGAAGCTGGGCCCAGGCGTCGAACCGGTCGGTCCAGGCACCGGTCGGGCCGCCGTGGACGAGGATGACCGCGGGCAGCTTGGCCCCGGCCGGGGCCGGGGAGGCGCCTTCGGGCCAGTAAAGCGCGGCCTCGATCATCTTCTTGTCGAAGCTCGGGAAGCGCACGATCTCCGGCTTGACGAGCTTGATCTCGTCCCAGTCCTTGTTGAAGTGGCTGATCTTTTCGGCCTGCCCGGCTGACGAGGCGACCCACAGCTCCGCAGCCTGAGTGGCGGATTCGGCGACACACGCAAAGCCGTTCTTCCCGTTGACCCAGGACCCGAAGGGAAGCGCCGGCGACCACTCGGACTTCTCGGCCTTCCCGTCGAGCGTCACGGCAAAGAGAGTCCGGCCGAATCCGGTCTGGGCGGAGGCCAGGATCTTCCCCGCGTCCTCCCAGACGATCGTGTCGACGGGCCGGTCGAGGGAATGTGCCGTCAGGTTCCGGGTCTCGCCGCCGGCCAGGGCCCGGATGACGATGTCGTGCGGGTCGGGCCCGTCGCCGCGGCTCCCGATATAGGCCAGCGTTTTTCCGTCAGGGGAGACCTTGAGGTCGCTGAACGGCCCGACCGGAGACGCGAGAAGGGTCATCTGGCCTCCGGCCGCGTCGAGCCGGTAGATCTTCTCCGAAAAGAGATCCTCCTTCGGGTTGTCGGTGGCCGAGATCACAAGAGACGCGCTGTCGGGCGCCCAGACGAATTCCGCGATGCGCCAGGCCCCCTTGACGAGCGTCTTGAGTTCCTTCGTCCCGACGTCGATCGTCTGGAAGAGCGTTCGCTCCTCGGGCTTGCCGACGACGCGGGCGTCGTCCTTGTCCTTCTCCTTCTTCTCCTCCTCTTCGCTCTTCGGGGCCGTCGTCTCGAGGGCGATCGTCTTGCCGTTCGGCGCCCATTCGAAGCCGGAGATCCCGGTCTTGCTCTCGGTGAGCGGCCGGGCCTCGCCGCCGTCGACGGCGATGAGATAGATCTGGGTCTCGCCGGCCCGGTTCGAGAGGAGAGCCAGGGTCCGGCCATCCGGCGACCAGCGGGGGCGGGTGTCGGCCTTTTCCGAAGACGTGAACGGCTTGAGGGACCGGGTCGCGAATTCATAGATCCAGATGTTGCGTCGCTGGCCCGTCGGCTTGGCCGGCTCGGAGACGACCATGGCGAGCAGGCGCCCGTCAGGGGAGAGCTGCAGGTCGCCAATGGACCAGCGCTTCAGCGTCATCTCGGGGGTAAGGGGCTTGGAAGCGGCCAGGGCGCCGGCTTGGGCCTGCCCTCCGGCCCTGCCATTGGGCCGGCCGCGGCCGAGCAAAACGCTAAGACGGCGAACAGAATTATCAGGCCTACGGTTCTTTTCATGCTCGTCTCCTCGAGGAGGAAGATGCCGATAGATATCCCACGGATGCGAGGCGATTTCAAGTGGCTGATTTCTTGAGTTTTTCGCCGATTTCGGCTATATTCTTCAAGCCTCTGCGTGCCTGTAGCTCAGCTGGATAGAGCGTTGGACTCCGGATCCAAAGGTCGGAGGTTCGAATCCTCTCAGGCA
>CAWECI010000035.1:0-61853 GCA_963807525.1 Candidatus Aminicenantota bacterium
CCATGTATTGCTGATGTCGTCTTCATCCTGGCCCGGACGGCCGCCGAATTCTCGGCCGGGCGGGAGCGGTTCGCGCTCATGCCCGGCATGAACGGGGTGAAGGCGGTCAAAGACGGGAGGATCTTCGAGCTCGACGAGAACGCGGCCAGCCGCTTCGGTCCGAGGCTCGTCGACGTCCTGGCCCGCATGGCCGCGGTTCTCCATCCGGAGCGGTTAGGAGGGCGGTCATGAGCCGGAGGGCCGGCCCGGAGGCTTTTCTGGGCGATCTGCCTGGTCCTCGGCCTGGCCGGCTTTCTGATATCGATCTTGACCGGCCCCGTTCACACCGGGCCCGGCGATCTGTGGCGCTTCATCAGCAATCCGGACCGGGTCCATCAGGCCATCTTCGTCGACCTGCGTCTCTCGAGGGCGGTGTTGGCGTTCCTGGTCGGGGCCGCGCTGGCGCTCTCGGGCGCGATCCTCCAAGGCTATTTCCGGAACCCGATGGCCGATCCCTTCGTCGTCGGCGTCTCGTCGGGCGCCTCACTCGGCGCCGTTCTGGCCACTGCGCTGGGCTTCGAGGCGGCGGCCTTCGGCTTCAGCGGCCCCGGGGCTCCTCGCCTTCCTGTCGGGCCTCGGCATCGTCTCCCTCGTTTATGCCTTGTCCCTCAAGCGGGGCGGCTTACAAGGTCGAGACCATCCTGCTCACCGGCATCGCCGCCGGGGCGCTGGCCTCGGCCGCGACGACCTTTTTCCTGTTCATGCGCTCCGATTCGTACGATCAGGCGGTCTTCTGGCTCTTGGGCAGCTTCCAGCTGGCCGAGTGGGGCCAAGTGGCCACGATCGGCCCGTGGGTCGCGGCCTGCCTGGGGATCTCGGTCTGGCTGGCCCGCGACATGGACCTCCTGGCGCTCGGCGACGAATCGGCCCAGGCCCTGGGCAGCCCGGTGCGCCGCGTCCGCCTGGCCTTCCTGGCCATGTCGGCGCTGCTCGCCGCCCTGTCGGTGGCCGTGAGCGGCATCATCGGCTTCGTCGGCCTGGTCGTCCCCCATTGGGTCCGGCTGCTTATCGGCCCGAGTCATCGGACCCTCTTCGCCGCCTCGGCTCTGGCCGGCGGGACCTTCCTTCTTTATTGCGATCTTCTGGCCCGCAACCTCCTGCCCGCCGAGCTGCCGATCGGGGTCATCACCGCGGCCGTCGGCGCGCCGTTCTTCATCTATCTGCTTCACAAGAAACGATAACCCTCCGGAATCGCCGCAGCGAACGCCACCTTTCCTGGCGAGCGGCCCGGATATTGGTCCGGAAAGCGAAGCGGCCGAACAGGGCAAGACGCGCTAGCCTCGGGGCGCGATGGAGCCAAGAGGATTTCGTCTTGAGAACCGCGAGAGAGCGCCGGCCGTATAACAATAAGGGTGAGGGTTATGCAATTTTTTTACATCCACGATTACCGAGGCCGGCCGCGCTTCTTTGCGCCCGGCTCGGTCCCCTGCCCGCGAACTTCTCGAGGACCCGTGAGGTCTGGGAGACGGCTAAAAAGAAGGTCACCGGCCTCAGCCCCAGGCTGCTTCTTCAGGAACAGGCCTTCGAGCTCGCCGGGCGCCCCGCCGAGGACCGGCTCCTGATCCTCCATGCGGGCCGCCACGACGAACGGACCCTCCGGAGACGGCTGTTCCTGTTCTTGGAGCGGCAGCGGACCCGCCACATCGTCATCCTGGCCCTCGAGGCCGTTCTCGTGCCGGTTACCGGCCTGATGGCGGTGCTGCCCGGCCCGAACATTATTTTTTACGCCCTGGCCATCATCATGATCATCCAATGGCAGGCCCTGCGCGGCATCGGCCGCACCCTGCGCCGGAACTACGACCTCGGCTGCGATCCCCTGCTCCGCGAATGGGAAGCCGCCGTCGAGGCCCGCGACGAGTCGCGCTATCCCGAGCTCCTCGACCGCCTCGAGAAGGAGACGGCTTGCCGACCCCCGCAAGCTCCTCTGGAAGTAAAGAAGGGGTCAAACCTTAATTCTTATAATTTCCTTTTATCTCTGCCTGATCCAGAACGGAAATTATAAGAATTAAGGTTTGACCCCTTCTTGGGGAAACAGTCCCGCTTCAGGGGAAATTGACAATATCCGTCAATCGGCTTAAGGTATAGGTACTATGACGTTGACCTTGAACCAGGTCTTGGGGATCATTTGGACCGTCGCCGGCGTCGTCGCCATCGTGTTCCTCATTCTCTTCCTGAACCAGCTCCGGCGGGCCGCCAAAGAAGGCGAAAAGACCCTGGCCAAAGCCCAGGAAACGATGGACGGGCTGCTGACGATCGAAGCCAAGCTCAATTCCAGCCTGGACGATGTCGGCGAAGTCCTGGCCGTATCGAAGAAGGCCGTCTCGGGGATCTCGGAGGTCGCCTTCTTCCTCACGTCCAAGGTCATCCGCCCGACGGCGAAGTACTTTCCGTTCATTGTTCCGCTGCTTCGCCTGGGCCTTCAGCAGATGAAAAAAAGAAAGGAGAAGAAGGATGGGTGACACGAAAGACAATCACTTCTGGGATTCCCTGCTGACGTTCGTAGCCGGCGCCGCCGCGGGCTTCATCGTCGGCATCCTGGTCGCCCCCGCGAGCGGCAAGGAAACACGCAAGAAGATCAAGGACCAGGCTGCCCGGACCGGCGAAGTCGCCAAGGAAGGCTACGACAAGATCACCAAGGAAGCCGAGAAGAGCATCCGCATGGTCAAGGAGAAGACCGGCGAGGGCGTCGACGCCATCCGGGACTTCATCGAAAAGAAGAGGGAGGAACTCCAGCAGAAGGCCGAAGACAAGAAGTAGCCCGACCGGCTCTCCCCCCTCGTCCGCCCTCCGATCCTCAGCCACGATGATCCGCTTTCGCCGACCTCTGGTGCCGCTCGTGTTGCTCGCCGTCCTGGCCGCGCTGCCGGCCGGGGCCCGGGCCGTCGACCCGAAAACGAGCCGGCGGATCGACGCGGAGATCGAGAAATTCAAGAGCGAGATCGTCAAGATCCGCCGATTCATCCACATGAACCCCGAGCTCGGCAACCGCGAGGTCGAGACGGCCAAGCTCATCGCATCCAGGCTCCAGCCGCTCGGCTTCGAGGTCCGCACCGGGGTGGCCAAGACCGGCGTCGTGGCCGTGCTCCGGGGCGGCCAGCCGGGCCCCGTCGATCGCGGTCCGGGCCGACATGGACGCCCTGCCCATCCAGGAGGCGACCGGCCTGCCGTACAAGTCCCTGAACCCCGGCGTCATGCACGCCTGCGGCCACGACGTCCACAGCGCGGTCGTCCTCGGCACGGCCATGGTGCTTCATGCTCTCAAGGCCGAGCTCAAGGGCACCGTGGTCTTCATCTTCCAGCCCGCCGAGGAAGGCGCGCCCGAGGGGGAGGAAGGCGGGGCCGAACTCATGGTCCGGGAAGGGGTCCTCGACGACCCGCCGGCGTCGGCCGTCTTCGGCTTCCACGTCTGGCCCGAGAGCCTCGGCCAGGTCCTGTTCGCGCCCGGCAATGTGACCGCGGCGCGCCGACAGCTTCACCATCACGGTCAAGGGGAAGAGCGCCCACGGCGCCCGGCCGCAGGAGGGCGTGGACGCCATCGTCATCGCCGCGGAGATCGTCGACCGCCCTGCAGACGATCGTCAGCCGGGCCTCGGACCCGACCGACCCGGCCGTCCTGACCATCGGCACGATCGGCGGCGGCAGCCGCGACGCAACATCATCGCCGACCGGGTCGTCCTCGAGGGGACGGTCAGGACCCTGAGCGAGGCGAACCGGAAGAAGATCGCCCCCCTCATCGAGAACATCGTCAGGAACATCACCGCCATCTACGGCGCCAGCTATGAATATGAGTATGTCGCGGGCTATCCGTCCGTCTTTAATAATCCGGAGCTGGCCGCGGCCATGAAGCCGACGCTGATCGGGCTCCTGGGGAAGGACAAGGTCGTCGAGTGGAAGCCTCAGATGGTCGCCGAGGACTTCGCGTTCTTGGCCCGCAAGACCCCCGGCTTCTACTTCTTCCTCGGGGTCCGGGGCCCGGGCCAGCCGGCGATCCAGCTCCACAGCCCGACCTTCAATCCGGACGAGAGGGCGATCCCGATCGGGGTCCGGATCCTGAGCCATCTTCTCATCGACGCCCTGGAGGGGCAGAGCGCCCTCTCCTCGGGCGGCCACGGCCTCTAAGCCCCAGCCCCTATCCTTTTGTCTTCCTGACCTCCGCCCTGGCGGCCGGCATGGCGGCGGCCGCGGCCTCTCTCTGCGCCCGGGCCCGGTCTGCGGGATATCCGTGGCCGCGCTCGGGACGGCCTGGGTCTTCTACCTCCGCCGGCAGGCCCGGCCGGCCGCGCTCCTGGCCCTCCTCGCCGTCGCCGGCCTTGGAGCGTCCCGTCTGGCCGTCCATGAGCGCGACTATCGGGCCAACCCGCTCCATCGGCTGGCAGCAGACGGCTACGTCGACGTCGTCGGCCGCCTGGCCCGGTCACCCGGCCGCGAGATCGACCGGGACGTTCTTTTCCTGGACGTCCGAACGGTCCGGACGGGGGGGCGGGAGGTCTCGTGCCGCGGCCGGCTGCGGCTGGGGGTGCCCTTCGCCCGCGGCTCCCGCCCGCGTCTCGATTATCTGGCCGGGGACGTCCTCAGGGTCTCGGCCCGGCTCGGCGGCGCCGGCTCGTTCCGCAACTTCGGGGCCTTCTCTTACGAGCGCTATCTCCAGGGCCTCGGCGTCCATCGCCGGGGTTCGACCAAGTCCTCTCTCCTCGTGACCCGCGTCTCGGCCGCGCCGGCGGCCTCCGTCAGGTCCCTGGTGTCCCGGGTCCGGCGGTCGATCCAGCGCCAGCTCGAACGGAGGTTCCCCGCTCCCGACGGCCTCGACATCTCCCCGTCCGGAGCCGTCCTCGAGGCCCTCCTCCTCGGCGAGGACGGCCGCCTCGACGAAGCGACGGTGGACAATCTTCAAAAGACGGGGCTCTATCATCTCTTCGCCATCAGCGGCGGCCACATCGCGATCATCAACCTGCTGCTCTTCTCGCTCTTCCGGCTCCTCCGGGTGTCCCGGCGGGCCGCCAGCCTGGCCCTGGCCGCCTTTCTCGTTTTCTACACCGTCCTCGTCGAAGGCAGCCCTTCGGTCCTGCGGGCGACATTGATGACCATCGCCCTCCTCGCCGGCCGCCTTCTCTGGAAGGATGTCCATGTTCTCAACACCATCGCCGGGAGCGCCTTCGCCCTTCTGCTGGCCAATCCGTCGAGCCTCTTCGACGTCGGATTCCAGCTGACCTACGCGGCGACGCTGACCATCATCCTGTTCATGCCGCCGCTCGTCCGCCGGCTGCCGCGCTGGCCGTTCAAGCTGGCCGACCTCGCCGCCATGTCGGCCGCGGCGGCCCTGGGGGCCGCGCCCCTCATCGCCCGGAGCTTCAACCGCGTGGCCTTCTCCTCGCTCCTCCTGAACTTCCCGGCTATCCCGCTCGTCGGGGTGATCATGGGCATCGGCTACGCGTTCCTGCCGCTGGCCGCCGTCGCGCCGGGCGCGGCCGGGCCGCCGGCCGCGGTCCTGAAGATGCTGGTCGGGCTCTTCGCCATCATCTCCCATTCTTTGGACGCCTTCCCGGTCCTGTCCATCCGCGTTCCTACGCCTCCCGCATGGGTCATGGCCGGATACTACGTGACGCTCGGCTCTGAGCCTCGTCCGGCCGCGCTGGCGCTTCCAACGCGCGGCCGTCCTCGTGACCGGCGCGGCCTTCGCGGTCCTTCTCGTCGTCCGGCCCTTCCGGCCGGGCCGTCCCGACCTCAGGATCACGATGATCGACGTCGGCCAGGGCGAGTCCCTCCTCGTCGAATTCCCCGGCCGCAAGGTCATGGTCATCGACGGCGGCGGCCTGGCCGGGAGCCCGTTCGATGTCGGCGAGCGGGTCGTGTCCCCGGTCCTGTGGAGGAAAGGGATCACCCGCATCGACTTCCTCGTCCTGACCCATCCTCACCCCGATCATCTCGACGGCCTGGTCGCCCTGGCCCGCAATTTCCGGATCCGCGAATTCTGGGAAGGGGTGCCGGCCACGGCCGACGGCATCTACGCGGCCCTCCTCCAGGCCCTCCCGGACCGGGTCACCCGGCGCCGTTGCGCCCGCGGCTCGCGCTTCGATATCGGGGCCGTCGCGATCGAGGTGCTGAATCCGCCCGAGACGGGCGGCGCCGTCAGACCCTCTCCCGCGTCGAACGAGGGCTCGCTCGTCCTCAAGATGGCCTTCGCGGGGACGACCTTCCTGCTCATGGGGGACGCCGGCCCCGCGACCGAGCGCTCCCTCCTCCGCGCCGGCATCGACCTCCGCAGCGACGTCCTCAAGGCCGGCCACCACGGCAGCGGCGCGTCGACGTCGGCGCCGTTCCTGGCCGCCGTTCGGCCTCGCCTCGTTCTCGTCTCGGTCGGGGAGGGAAATACCTACGGCTTCCCCAGCCCGGCCCTTCTGGCCCGGGCGTCGGCGGCCGGGGCCGAGGTCCTGCGCACCGACCTCGACGGCGCGGTCGAGGTCTCGGCCCGGCCCGGCCGCTTGGCCGTGCGGACGGCCCTGCCGCATCGCTATGAGATTGACCCCGGCTTCCGATTGACACGTACGACTAAATCCATGATAATCGCCGTGGACTAGAGGAGGAGTTTCCATGGGAAAGATCAAATGGCTGGCGGCCGTCGTCCTGCCGCTCGTCCTTGTGACCTTCCTACAGTCCCAGAGCGTGGCCGACCTGGCCAAGAAGGAAAAGGAGCGCCGGGCGGCCCTGAAGGGCAAGCCCTCGACCGTCATCACCACGGCGGATATCGCCAAGGTCAAGAAGCGGCCGGCCGTCGAAGCGACGAGCCAGGAAGAGGCGGCGGCGGGAGGGGCCGAGGCCGCTCACGTCGAAGGCCAGGCCCAGGGGGCGCAACCCCGCCCGGCGCGGCCGGAGACGCCGCGACCGTCAAGCCTCCCGAGCCGTCCAAGCCAGACAGCGGGGCCGCCGCTGGACAGCCGGCCCTATCGGAGCAAGAATACAAGGCCAAGCTGGCCGAGCTCATCAAGGCCGCCCAGGACAAGCAGGAGATGGTCGACCTCTTGACACTCAAGATGAACTCCCTCTACCAAGAGTTCTATAGCCTCGACAACATGAAATCCCGGGAGCTGCTCCAATCCCAGATCAGCGATAGCTACGACAAGCTCCTCAAGGTCGGGGTCGAGGCCAAGCAGGCGGCCAAAGACCTCGAGGATTTCCTGGGCACGACAAAGAAAGCGGAGACCCCCGCGATCTGGATCAAGTAGTGGACGCCGTCCGTTCCGGCAAGCGCACGCCGAATCAGCTGCGCCCGCATAAGATCACCATCGACCCGCTCGATTTCGCCGATGGGTCGGCTCTCATCGAGGTCGGCCGGACGCGCGTCCTGGCCGCGGCCACGATCGAGGACCGCGTGCCGCCCTTCCTCCGGGGGACGGGCCGGGGCTGGGTCACCGCCGAGTACGCCATGCTGCCCAGGGCGACCGCGGAGCGGACGCCGCGGGAGCGGACCGCCGGCCGCGTCTCCGGCCGGACCCAGGAGATCCAGCGGCTGGTGGGCCGGGCCCTCCGGGCCGTGACAGACCTGCAGGCCCTGGGCGAGCGGCAGATCATCATCGACTGCGATGTCATCCAGGCCGACGGGGGGACCCGGGCCGCCTCGGTCACGGTGGGCTGCGTCGCCCTCGGCCTGGCCCTGAAGAAGATGATGGACGAAGGGCTCATTGGCCAGATGCCGCTCCGGCACCTTGTGGCCGGCGTCAGCGTCGGCCTCGTCAAGGGCCGCCCCCTCCTCGATCTCGAATACTCCGAGGATTGCCAGGCCGACCTGGACATGAACGTCATCGAGACCGACCGGGGCGAGCTCGTCGAGATCCAGGCCGGGGCCGAGAGATCGCCGTTCTCGCGCCAGGACCTGCTGGGGCTGCTCAAGATGGCCGACAGGGGCATCGCCAAGATCATCCAGCTCCAAAAGAAGGCCCTCAAAGAAAAGAGCTTCCTCTTTATGGCCTACGGCTACAAAGATAAATAAGAAGGTACCGGGTTTACGCATTACGCAAGATCAGGTCGGACGCGTAATGCGTAAACCCGGTACCTTCTGAGCGTTCCTGCCGAGGCTCGGGCATCCCCGAGCGTCGCGGCCTTGACAATTCTCCCCTTGAATCAATAGAATCAGACGCTCAGAGGGTTTTTTTTTCGAATTCTGCCCCCCTCACCCCCGGGGCGTCACCAAAGGAGGCGTCATGAACCTGACATCCTGGATCATCCTCGCGGCCGCCGTGGTCGTCTTCGTCATCCTGGTCATCGTCGTGCTGACCCTGGGCTACCGGAAGGTCGGGCCGAACGAGTCCCTCATCATCGCCGGGGGGCATAAGCACACGATCACTCTGCCCGACGGCACGAAGCAGCGAGTCGGCTACCGCTACCGTCTCGGGGGCGGTGTCTTCGTCTGGCCCGGGATGGAAAAGGTCTTCGTCCTCCCCATGGACATCATCCCGGTTTCGATCCGGACGCCTGAAGTGCTGACGAGCGGCGGCGTCCCGATCATGGCCGAGGCCTCGGCCCAGGTCAAGGTCGACTCCTCGGACGAGACCATCCACCGGGCCGCCGAGCAGTTCCTCGGCATCGGGCGAGACGGCATCCGGGATGTCGCCGTCAACGTCCTCGAAGGCAAGGTCCGCGAAGTCATCGGCGGCATGTCGGTCGAGGAGATCTACCGCGGCCGCCAGGAGTTCGCCAAGCGCGTCGCCGCTGCGGTCAAGGAAGACTTCCACGCCATGGGCTTGATCATGCTCTCCTTCGCCCTCAAGGACATCAGCGACACCCAGGGCTACATCGACGCCCTGAGCAAGCCCCAGATCGCGGCCGCCAAGCGCGACGCCGTGATCGCCCAGGCCGAGACCGAGAAGGAATCGATCATCAAGTCCTCCATGGCCCGCAAGGAGGCCGAAGTGGCCCGGCTCCAGTCCGAGGCCCAGATCGCCAAGGCCCAGTGGGACAACGAGGCCAAGAAGGCCGAGTCCCAGGTCTTCGTCAACACCAAGAAAGCCCAGGCCGACTTCTCCTACGAGCTCGAGCGGCACCGCCTCGGCCAGGACCTGAAGAGGGAAGAAGCCAAGGTCAAGCAGGTCGAGAAGTCGGAGGCCATCAAGATCGAGGAGCTCGAGATCGCCCGCAAGGAAAAGGAGCTCGAAGCGACGGTCATCAAGCCGGCCGACGCCCGCAAGTACCAGATCAAGGCCGAGGCCGAGGCCGAGGAGTTCCGCATCGCCGCCGAAGCCAAGGGCAAGTCCGAGGCCCTCAGGCTGGAGGGCCTGGCCGAGGCCGAGGAGATCCGGGCCAAGGGCGGGGCCGAGGCCGAGGCCATGATGAAGAAGGCCCAGGCTTGGGAAAAGTACACCCAGGCGGCCGTCCTCGACACCTATATCAAGGTCCTGCCTGAGCTGGCCAGGGCCGTCTCCGAACCCCTGTCGAAGGTCGACAAGATCGTCATCGTCGGCGGGGACAAGGAGCTCGGCACGACCAGGATCACGGGCCAGGTGGCCGGCGTGCTGGCCCAGATGCCCGAGATCGTCAAGTCGCTGACCGGCGCCGACCTCAAGGAGTTCCTGAAGACCAAGCTCTCCCCCGAGGCCAAAGAAGCGAAAAAGTGACCGCCCGGCGGGCCGTCGAGGCAGGTGAAGCATGATCTCTGAAAAAGTCCAGCGCATCGGCGCCTCCCCCACGCTGAAGATCTCGGCCAAGGCCAAGGCCATGAAGGCCGAGGGCATCGACGTCATCGACCTCAGCGTCGGCGAGCCGGATTTCCCGACCCCGGAGAACATCAAGGAAGCCGGGATCCAGGCCATCCGCGACAACTTCACGAAGTACACGGAGAGCGACGGCATCCTGGCCCTGCGCAAGGCGATCGCCAAGCGGCTCAAGGAGGATTACGGGGTCGAATACGCGCCCAAGCAGATCATCGTCTCGGCCGGGGCGAAGGCCTCCCTCTTCCACCTCGTCCAGGCCCTGGTCGACGAGGGCGAAGAGGTCATCATCCCGTCTCCCTACTGGGTCACGTACCCCGAGTGCGTCAACCTGGCCAAGGGACGTCCGGTCATCGTCCCGACGCGGGAGGAGGACGGCTTCCTGCTCTCGCCCGACGCCCTCAAGGCCTCGATCTCGCCGGCGACCAAGGCCGTCATCCTCAACAATCCCAGCAACCCGACCGGCGCGGCCTACACCAAAGACCAGCTCCTGGGCCTGGCCGAGGTCCTCAAGGGAGAGGACGTCTACATGATCGCCGACGAGATCTACGCCAGCCTCGTCTACGACAACTTCAAGTTCACGAGCTTCGCCTCGCTCGGCGAGGACGTCAGGAAAAAGACCATCCTGATCAACGGCGTGTCCAAGTCCTATTCGATGACCGGCTGGCGCATCGGCTTCGCCGCCGGGCCGGCCGAGGTCATCGACGGCATGTCCAAGATCCAGAGCCACACGACTTCGAACGCCTGCTCGATCGCTCAGAAAGCCAGCCTCGAGGCCTACGACGGCCCCCAGTACGACGTCCGGAAGATGGCGGCCGAGTTCCAGCGCCGGCGCAATTACTGCCTGATGCGCCTGGCCACGGTCCCGGGCCTGTCCTGCTTCAAGCCCCAGGGGGCGTTCTATCTCTTCCCCAACGTCAGGTCCTTCTACGACAAGGAAGCGAACGGGGCCAAGATCCGGAACTCCTACGGCCTGGCCTACTACCTGCTCAAGGAGGCCCGGGTGGCCATCGTGCCGGGCGACGCCTTCGGCAACGACGATCACATCCGGCTGTCCTACGCGACCTCGATGACCAACCTCGAGAAGAGCATGGACCGCATCGTCGAGGCCCTGGCCAAGCTCAAGACGGCCAAGAAGGTCCAGCGGGTGGCGCTGGCCAACGCC
This sequence comes from Candidatus Aminicenantota bacterium, assembly GCA_963807525.1. Classification (GTDB taxonomy): domain Bacteria; phylum Acidobacteriota; class Aminicenantia; order Aminicenantales; family Saccharicenantaceae; genus RBG-16-66-30. Next base: position 10,903 of record CAWECI010000035.1, read on the forward strand.
GTGACCCGGGTCCAGAAGCCCGTCCCGGTGGAGACCGGGATGGACGTTCGGATGCGCGACGCGCTCGCGGCCGAGATGGAAAGCCACCTGGGTTACGAGGGCCGCTACGAATGGAACGCCCGCATCGGCGGCGCGATCCTGCAGCTGCGGACCAACGTCGCCCACCTCAACGATTTCTGGATCGAGGACTTCCCGCCGGCCCCGGGCGAAGCCGATGTCCGGCCGCACGGCGTCATCACCGCCGTCGACGGCATCGCCGGACGGGAGCCGCGCGGCTTCTATCACGAGGCGACCCAGACCGGGGTGCTGGTCAACACGGACCTCTACGCCTCGCTCCGCAGCCTGGCCCTCGGCCTGGCCATGGACATCTCCATGCGCTCGGGCGGCGGGGCCTCCGGCGCGGTCCGGGGCATGTCCGCGGACCTGGACGGCCGCGGGCTCGTCCTGATCGGGCCGCCGGGGACGAAGAAGACGGAGCTCTTCTTCGAACTCCTGGCCGACCGGCGCTTCAAGCTGCACTCGAACGACATCGTCTTCGTCGAGCTCGCCGGCGGCCGGGCCGGAGCAGAGAACGTCGAGCGCAAGCTCTACCTCCCGACGACGACGGTCGAGCTCGATCCGCGGCTGGCTCCGCTCTTCGACCGCAGCAAGTGCGAAAACGTCGTCGCCCGCAAGGACGATTGCCAGGACCTGGAGTGCCAGAGGGCCGACGACTGCCGGCTCGACCGGGGCTCGCTCTACTGCTACAAGGCGGCCAAGGAGGCCCACGCCTTGCTCGACCCGGCCTGGCTGGGCGGCCCGGCGGCCTCGGTCCGGCGGACGGACCTGCGCTGGCTGGTGCTGCTGCGGAACGACGCGACGTCACCGGCCGTCGTCGAGCTGTCGAAGGAGGAGGCCCTGCGGACCCTCGAGGCCGGCGAGTCGGCGGGGGCCAGGAAGACCCTGACCGGCGGCAAGCCCCAGCCCTTCTACAATCCCCATCTTCTCGGGGCGGCCCCGGAGAAAGTCGAGGCCCAGCGGGCGTTCTTCGGCCGGCTCCTCGACGTCACCCGCTGCCTGCTCTTCAACAGCGGCGTGGCCGGCGCGGACAGGCTCAAAGAGATCGCCTCGTCGGGCCGTTGAGGCCGCGGCCGGAGGGCCCGGCGGGCGGCTAGTCGGCCGCGATGAGGGTCCTCCTCGAAATATCCCCCTTTCTTTCATCCGCGGCGATGATTGTTCCGCGAAACCGGCCGCTGGATAATGCGAGGTGGCGGAAAGGCCTCGGAGGCCGCCTTGAATTGGTGGTAGCTATGCGATATAAGAGGAAGATATGCAGATCGACGGAGTCTATCATGAGCACCACCTTCCGTGATCGTCATCGCCACGACCGGGGCTTCACCCTGATCGAGGTCCTCGTCGTTCTCGGCATCATGGGCATCTTCCTGGTCGTTTCGTATCCGAGCGTCCTCAACGTCATGGAAGTGAGGAACCTGGAGAACACGAGCCGCGAGATCCAGACCTCCCTTCAGCAGGCCAAGCTCCGGGCGGTCGACACGAAGGTCAACCACCGTGTTCGCTTCTTCCGGCCGCAGGGGACCTACTGGGCCTACCGGATCGAACGGGCCCAGGCCGACTTGAACTCCACGCCCGCGACCGTGACCTGGGCGCAGGCCCCCGGAACGATCATGAGGGTCATCTCCGACCGTTTCGTCGTGACCATCAGCCTGCCCGTGGACGGCTCGGATCCCGTGGCCGAGTTCTCCCCCGTCGGGGCCATGGCCAATTTTTCCGCCAATCAGAACAGCATCGTCCTCCAGAGCCTCAAGCTCAGCGTGTCGGACCAGATGGACGAGCGCGTCCTCTCCCTGTTCATGGGCGGATCGATCCAGTATGCCAAGAGAAGGAGCAGCTGAGATGATTACGAAGACGCCGGGGCGCGGCTTCAGCATGATCGAGGTCCTGGTCGGGATCTTCCTCGTCGGCGTGGCGATCCTCGGGCTGGCCCAGCTGTTCCTGCTCGCCGTGGCCAACAACCGCAACGCCGACCGGGTCGCTAACGCCACGTTCCTGGCCCAGCAGGAGATCGACTGGCTGCGGGGATTTACGCAGGACGAGCTCTCGGCCTTCGCCGGCACCAGCCTGGAGTCGCGCGACGAGATCATCGACCTGAACCTGGACGGGACGAACGATTTCCGCCGGATCACGGAGTTCCGCACGGCCGGCGACACGTTCCAAGTCGTCGTCCACGTCTATTCGGCCGAGATGATCGACGCCGCCGGCGCCGCCGATCTCCTGGCCGAGCCCGATCGATACCGGCCCCGGGCCCTGCTATCGACGATCATCACCCGGTAAAGGAGCACGAGCCGTGATCACATCCAAGACGCTCCGGCCCGGGCGGACCGCGGGCTTCACCATGATCGAGCTTCTGGTCGGCAGCGCCGTCATGCTCATCGCCGTTCTCGGGGCCCTGTTCATGTACTCCCGGAGCAACAAGGTCGCCGTCGAGCAACAGATGGTCGCCGAGGTCCAGAACGACGTCCGGTCCTCGATGTTCTTCCTGAGCCGCGACCTGCGCATGGCCGGGGCCGGGCTGCCCGAGGAATTCTCCGGCTATTTCCTCGAGGGGCAGGACAACGAGGACCAGGGGGCCGGCGAGGTCCTGCCGGACCGCGTGACCATCATGGGCAACATCGAAGACCCCCTGAACCTCCCGGTCCTCAACTACCAGGGCTCGGCCGTCGTCCTGAGTATCGAGGATTTCAGCTTCGAGCAGTATTCCTATCCGGACGAGTACTATGCCAATAAGTTCGTCCTCGTGCTGCCCAATCCGAGCTCGGGCTGCCGGGCCGGCGAGGTCCGCGTCGTCACCCACGTCACCCACAACACGGGGGGGACCAACGAACGCTTCAATTTTTCCCCGGGTCAGGCCCCGGGCATCAACCCGCCGGGCGGCCTGTCCGGGACGTGCGGCAGCCCCAACGACTACGACGGCGGCTCGATCAGCTTCATCAACGTCAAGGAATACTGGCTCGACGTCACGGGGAACTACCCCGGCCTGACGGCGGGCGTCAACGGCTACATCGGCGGCGGCGAGGGGGGCGTCCTTTATTGCACCCATAACGGGGTCTACTTCCCCCTGGCCCGCAACATCGAGAACTTCCAGATCGAGTACAACGGCGACATGAACAACGACCTGACCCTCGACGGCTGGTCGCCCTGGAACGCGGGCTGGACCCTGCCTGAGATCGCCCGGATCCAGCAGGTCCGGATGTGGATCCTGGGCCGGACGGCCCAGGCGTTCACCTCGGTCAGCGGGCAGACTCCCGGCGCCGTCCATACCTACCGACGGCCGGCCGTCTCGAACAGCCCCGCCGCCGCGGCCGACGACATGCGCCGGCGGATCCTGCTCGATTCGACCTCGAACGTCCGGAACATGAGCCTCAACCTTTATAACCTCGGCCAGCGATGAGGAACCCGCGATGAACATCTTCATCCAGCCCCGACGCCGGGAACAGGGCTCCGGCCTCATCATCATCATCATGATCGTCGCCTTCATGCTGGCTGTCGGCATGCTGCTCCTGACCGTCACGAGCACGAGTCCCAAGGCGTCCGACAGCCTGCGTCTCCAGGGGATGGCCTTCGACACCGCCGAGGCGGGCTTCAACGCCGCCTGGGTCGTTCTCAACGACAACTTCCTCAACCGGGTCACCTCGAGCTTCGCCGGCCAGTACCGGACGAACTTCGGCGGCCAGCCGGGCCTGGACGACCCGGCCAGCCCGAACTATTTCCGCGGACTGACCGACGAGCAGATCGTGGCCGACGTCGCGGCCGACAATACCGCGGCCAACCCGGCCCTCTTCAGCTCCGAGCCGCTGGCCACCGACGCGCGCTGCGCGTTCACGGTCTTCCTCATCAACGATGAGGCGCCGGGAACGATCACCGCCGATGACAACGACTGCATCCTGGTCTGCATCGGTCGCGGGCCGCGCAACACCTATAAGCGTCTCGAGATCGTCATCGAGGTGGGGTCCTAGACCCCGCGAAAGGGGATATGCCATGAAGCAAAAAGGCTTGAAGCGCCAAGGGAGCCTTTCTGTTCTCACGGGCCTCTGCGTCCTGGCCGCCGCGGCCGTCCTCGCGCCGCGCCTGTGGCCGCAGAGCCAGTCCTGCACCGAATACACGCGGGCTTTCACCGAGAACTTCGACACCGTGAACTACAAGGACGTCGCCCTGAGTTCGGTCTTTAAGTGGCCGGCCGGCCCGATCACCCTGCAGCCGCTCGGTTCGAACTTCGTCGTGGGCGCGGCCGACAAGATGGGCCGCCGCATCTACCAGTGCGCGGCCGGGGACTTCACGGGCGACGGCTATCCCGACATGATCGGCCTGGATATCACGGGGGAGTATCCCGTCGTCGGCGGCAAGCCCTACTCCGAGCTCCGTCTCATAAAGAACATCTACACGACCAACCATGGGGCCATGCCCCTGTTCCAGGTCGACACGTCGACCTCCTACGACAAGTTCTACAACCACACCGCTCCGGCCTCGATCGCGGTCGGCGACTACAACGGCGACGGGCTCCTCGACTTCTTCTTCATGCGCAACGGGGCCGACGAGTTCGGCTACACGAACTTCCAGGCCACGATGTACATCAACGTCGGCACGTCCACGGTCCCCAACTTCCGGGCCTATAATCTCTCCCCAAACCTCGATTTCACCTCCCGCTTCAAGGCCGTTCCCATCTACATCCACTGGGCGGCCAACCACCTCTTCACGGTGGACATCGACAAGGACGGCGACCTCGACATCCTGGTCGCCAGCCAGGACAGGATCTACCTCCTCCGGAACCCCGGCCCGGCCAACTTCAACCTCTCCGCCTGGAGCATCGCGGAGCTGGCCTATGACGCCCGGACGGGTTACAGCGGCCTTCCGGGCACGTCCGTCGTCTCCGCCTGCGACTTCGACGGCGACGGCGACGTCGATGTCGTCTGCGGCTCGGTCGGCACATCCGCGTTCCTCGCCTATTACGAGAACGACGGCACGGGCCACTTCACGCGCAGCGAGATCGCCATCCCCAATTCGACCTGCGTCGCCCCGGTCGGCATCATGACCAACGACTTCACCGGCGACGGCCGGCCCGACATGCTCGTGGTGACGGACTCGGCCTACCGCGGGGATCCGACCCAGTCCCGCCTCTGGATCCTCAGGAACCGCGGCCTGGTCAACGGCGACGTCGACTGGCTCTTCCAGTGCCTCAACAGCTGCGCGTCCCCTACGCCGTCGCCCTATGACGTCGACATGGCCACGGTCATGGACTATGACAAGGACGGCGACATGGACGCCGTCATCGCCGACGCCAACGATTCGGGCGATTACTACTACATCGAGAACAAGACGGCCGGCGTCTACGACGTCTATGCCCAGGCCACCTCGACGAACATCGCCGCCGGCTCCCTTGACGCGCAAGAGAACGCCGTCACCCGGGTCCGGGTCACGTCCATCCGCCAGGGGATCCTCGGCAGTTCGAGCTCCGGCCTGACGGTCCAGATCCAGTTCTCCAACAACGGCGGCCAGAACTGGGAGATCTACCAGACCTTCACTGGATCGGCCATCGCCAACGCCTCGAACCTGGCCTGGTACGACTTCAAGAACTTCGGGGCCGACCTGCGCTGGCGGATCATCCTGACCGCCCCCGTGGACCCGATGTCCGACTACCAGAACGCCTCGTACGAATCGCCCTACGTCGATGAATTCTCGATCGAGTACATCTACGTCGAACGGCGTGAGTACTCGCGCGCCTCGGCCGCGGCGACTATCGTCACGGACAGCGGCGTCAACAAGAAGCTCGTCATCGGCTCCTCGTTCATCTTCCCGGGCTGGGAGGGGCAGCTCCGGGCCTACGACATGTCCGGGGTCGCGTTCGCCGCCGGAACGAGCTCCGAGCTGCAGACGATCGCCACGTCGGACCTCAATGATGCGACCGGCCGGAACCTGATCCCGGGGGCCGGGATCTATTGGGACGCCGGGGACATCCTCAACGGCCGCGATCCGGCGTCGCGGACGATCTACACGGCCCTCCGCGCCGGCGGCACGGTGACCAACGCTCTGGTCCGGACGGAATTCAAGGCGGCCAACCTCGGGAACGTAGCGACGGCGGGCAGCCTGGCCTGGTGTCTCAAGGACGTCAACAACGACAACGCCGGCCTGGTCAATTTCATCCGGGGAGCGAACCGGTACTGGAAGCTCGGCGACATCAATCATTCGACGCCGGTCGTCGTCGGCCCGCCGTCGGAGGACTCCACCTACATGGGGACCGGCTACGCCGAATTCAAGACCGCCTATGCCTCGCGGCCCAAGGTCATCTATGTCGGGGCCAACGACGGCATGCTCCACTGTTTCGACGCCTCGTCGGGCGAGGAGATCTGGGGCTTCATCCCCTACAATCTCCTGCCCAAGCTCCGGAACATGTATGCCGTCGACGCGACGAACAATGCGCGCTACTACGTCCATGACGTCTACTGTGACGGCTCGCCGGCCGTGGCCGACGTCCAGATCAACAACAGCTGGCGGACGGTGCTCGTCACCGGCCAGGGCGTGGGCAGCGGCAGCACCCTGGGCAGCGGGAACATCACCGGGGCCATCAACTACTATTGGGCCCTCGACGTCACCGACCCGACCAACCCCCAGCCGCTCTGGGAGATGACCCACACCTACAAGTCCGGCAACAAGACCTATCCGAGCATGGGCGAAACCTGGTCGACGCCGGCCCTCGGCAAGGTCAACCAGTCCGGCACGGCCCGCTGGGTGGCCTTCATGGGCTCCGGCTACGACAACGTCAAGAACGGGAGCTTCAATCTGGGCCGACGCTTCTACGTCGTCCGGCTCGACACGGGGGCCGTCATCACGGCCACGAACGAGGTCTCCCAGGTCAACACGTCCAGCTTGTCGGGCGCCAGGTCCGCGTACAAGTACACGGACATCGCCGCGACCATCCCCGGCTCGCCGTCGGCCATCGATCTCGACGGGAACGGCTTCGTCAATTCCGTCTTCGTCGGCGACCTCGACGGCCGGCTCTACCGCATGGATGTGACCGGGACCAATCCGAACAACTGGACCCTCACGGCCATCTATACGGACTATCTCTATTACCCGATCGTCACCAAGCCGGCTATCTTTGTCGATCCCCTGGAGGGGACGGCCCGCGCCCGCGTCTATTTCGGCACCGGCGGCGACGATGCGGCGCCCACCGACCGGGACTATTCGTTCGTCGGCCTCGTCGACAACGGCACCAACTCGGCGACCGTCGAGTGGTACCTCGGGGTCCCGGCCCGGCTCAATCTGTCGTCGACCTATCAGAGAGGAACGCTGGGCAGCGGCAGCAAGATCTGGGCCGACCCTATCATTGCCGACCAGATCGTCTATTTCAGCACGCTGACGGGCAGCATCGAGGCCGTCAATCCCTGCGTCAACCTCGGCCAGGGCGGCCGTTTGTACGCCAGGTACGTCCGGGTCACGTCGACGCTCCCGGTCGGCGGAACAGCCTTCCGGACGACGGCGACCACGCCGCCCGAGTATCTCGACCTGATGAGCAAGGCCCGCCGCGCGGTGACCATCGGCGAAGCCGAGCGCGTCGCCGGGCGGGTCAGCAAGCGGGAGGTCTACGTCCAGGAGTACGACTCGACGTTGCAGAAGCTGGAGCAGCCCATCGGCTCGCTCATGCGGATCAAGTCCTGGCGGGAGATCTATCGGATCATCTGGCATTGAGAAGGGTCCCCGCCCGCCGCGATTGACACTCGGCGGGCGGGGGCAGATAATACCGACAGGTAGGCCATGAAGAAATTACTCATCCTCGTCGCCATCATCGGGCTGGCCGCGGCCCTGAGCGCCCAGAGCCTGACCGACCTCGCCAAGCAGGAAAAGGCCCGCCGGGACGGTCTCAAGAGCCGCCGGGCCGTCGTCATCACCAATGCGGCTCTCCTGCGCATCCAGAAGACCCCGGCCGTCCAGGTCAGGCCGACCGAGGCCGAGGCCGGCATCGAGACCACCGCCGAGGGCGCGGCCACCGAACCCGAAACCATAACCGATGACAGCGAGCCCGCCAATTTGCCTTCCGGCTCGGGGGCGCCGCCCGTCCGACGCATCACGCCGGCGGTGGCCCCTAACGGACCCCTCATCACGGGCGATCCGGATCGGGACCGGGCGGATACGGGCGGGAGCCTCGATGCCCAGCTTAAGAGGGCCCAGGACGTCGTGGACCTTCTGACGACCAAAATGGCGTCCCTGCGGCAGCAGTTCGAGGCCCAGGACGCCATGGTCCCCGGTTACGTCATTCAGCAACAGCTCGACGAGACGAACCAGAAGCTCGTCAAGGCCCAGGCCCAGCTGGCCCGCATTGAGGCCCTCGCCGCCAAGGGGGCGACCGGCAAAAAAGCCCCGGCCTGAGCGAACGCCGAAGGTTAGGCCGGCTCCCTTTCTTTCATCACCGAAAGCCCCTTGCTCGCAGAGCCGGGTCCATCAAGTCTCCTCCTGGCTCTCGGCAATAGCCTCCTTGACCTTGACCATCAGGAGGCCCATCGTACCTGTCGTGGTCCCGCCGACCGGAATGGGTTCGTGAAAGACCACCTGAACCTGGCCGCGCCGGGCGTACCATTGCCGCTTGGGCATGAGCGCCCGCGTCCCGCGGATGGTCACGGGGACGATCGGCGCTCCGCTCTCCAGAGCCAGGAAGAAGCCGCCCCGCCGGAACGGCCCCAGCCGGCCGTCGAGGCTGCGGGTGCCCTCGGGGAAGATCAGGAACGAGTAGCCCCGTGTTTTCATGAGCCGGACCGCCCGGGCGATGCTTTTCTTCCCGCCCTCGACGCCTTTGCGGTCGACCGGCACGAAACCGACGAAGCGCATGCCCATCCCGACGATCGGGATGCCCAGGACCGATTTCTTGATGATGACCCGGGCCACCCCCGGGATGAGCGTCATGACCATCGGGCCATCGATGAAGCTCTCGTGGTTGGGCATGAAGATATAGGCCCGGCCGGGCTCGAGCCGTTCAAGCCCGCGGACCTCGACCTCGATGTCCAGGACCCGCCGACTGACCCGCATGGCCCAAAGGCCGATCTCGACCAGCGGCTGGCGGAGCCCCGTCAGCATGCAGAAGAGAATGAACGGCGTCATCAGGATGACAAGAACGATATAGAACAGGACCAGAACGGCGGTTCGCGTCAAGGCAGGGCGATTATAGCACAGTCTCCGGCCCGCCCCGGGCGAAGCCGGTCCGGCCGCGGCCGGCACGCGAAAGGCGGCGGGACTATTCGAGGGGGCCCTGGGCCGGAGGCCGCTGCCAGCGCCGCCGCCAGAGCTTCGAGCGGGGACGCGTCGGGACCCGGGTGACGTCGAAGACGACCGCCTGGATCAACAGCTCGAACCCCAGGATGAGGGGCAGAACAGCGATCATCACGGTGCCCGTCGTGGCCGGCAGGCCTTGGCGGATGGAGGCGGCCCAGGCCAACGCTCCCCAGACGGCCCCGAACGCGCAGGACAGGGTCCCGCAAACCAGGAAGAGGGAAGCGACGGAAAAGCCCAGGACGAAGTATTGCAGCCAGATCCGCCGCGCGAACTGGCGGGCCAGCAGGAAAGGGAACTCGACCAGGACCCGGCCGATGGACATCGAGCTCGTTTCGTCCCCGTAGTTCGCCGGCATCGGGATGTTGAGGATGACCGCGTCCTGGAGCCGCAGCGCCAGGAGCAGACTGGATTCAAAGAAATACCGGTCATGGATCAGGTTCCGGTTCAACCGGGCGAAGACCGATACGTCCAGGGCGAAGAACCCGTTGGTCGGATCGAAGACCTGCCAGCATCCGCTCGAGATCTTTGTCAGGAACGACAGGGCCAGGTTCCCGACCCGACGGATCCGGGGCATGCGGCGGAGGGTCCAGGGGTCTGCGAACCGGTTCCCTTTGACGAAATCCGCCTCCCCGTCGAGGATCGGCTCGACCAGGTCCCCGATAAGCGCCGGATCCATCTGGCCGTCCCCGTCCATCTTGACCACCACGGTGCAGCCCGACCGCGCGGCCTGATCGATGCCGGTCATCATGGCCGCCCCCACGCCCCGATTCGACTCATGGCGAACGACCTCGAGACGCGGGTCCCGGACCCCGGCCGCAAGATCGGCCGTCCCATCCTGGCTGGCATCGTCCACCACGATGATCCGGCCGACCCAGGCGGGGATGCCGGCCAGGACCTGCGCGATATGCCGCGCCACCTGGTAGGCGGGAATGACGACGGCGATCCTCTCCCGGGAGTCCATTCGTTCGTCGCATCGCGGTTCGATCATGACAGTCTCCTGCTCTCGCGTTAGCGCGGCCGCGCATCAAGGATCACGAACAGCGGGGCCAGGGGGAATATCACCCGCCGCTTGACGACCTGAAAGTCCCGCCGCAGGGCGCGCTCGATGTCCCTGATCCCCCGACGGTGATAGTGCCCACTGTACCCGGCCAGCCGGCGCCCGAGGCGATAAAGGACGTTTTCCGTCGGTCCGGAGACCAGGAGCCGGCCGTCCGGCGTCATCGTGCGGCGGAGGTCGCGAAGGGTCCCGTCCAGGTCCTCGACATGTTCGAGCACATCCATGGCCAGGATGAGCGCGACCCGGCCGAGAAGGCCGGCGCCCGCAAGCGTCCTTTCGATCCTGAGGCGGCCTCGGGAGATCCCCAGCTTGTCGAGCCCTTCCTCGAGTTTGGCCGGTTCGATCTCGACAGCGACGACCTCCCGGGCCCGGTCGGCCAGGATCGGGACCATCAGGCCGAGGCCCGCGCCGAAGTCCAAAGCGAGGTCGACCTTCGGTTGCCCGTTCAGCAGGCTTGAGATCAAACGGACCCTCTCCCAGAAGACGAACCTCATTAGCCGGTTCGGGTTCGTGTAGGCGGGCAGGGCCTGTTCGTCGTACGCCCCGTCGGCGAACTCTCGGATCATCGACCCCAGACGCTGGGCGGCAGCCCGGCGATAAGCGCGATACTCTCTGGACGTCAAGGGACGAGCCCTCCGTCACGCGCCCGCGGCTGCCTGACCGTCCCCGGCCGGCCCGATCTCCGAAAAACGACATACCCGGGAAGCTCTGCCGCGGGCTCGAAATACGTCGCGAACCAATCGGGGTCGACCTGCCTGAAAAAGAACTGTCCCCTGAGCTGCTGGTCCTCGAGGATGAGCAGGTCCGCGCCGGCTTTTTCGAAGAGGGTCAGCAGGTCCTGCTGCGCCGTTCCTCTGTAGACGCCGTGGAACCCGACGCCCGGAACCATTGGCGAAAGGAGTTGGGGCAGGGAGTCGGCGGCAGCCACCACCGCGGGGCTCCGACCCTGCTCATAACTGACAAGCCAGCGCTCCAGGGGCTTAAGACGCGCGGCTGCCATCGCCACATCGGTCTTGGCGTTCCAGCAGTCCAGGGCCCCGGGGATGATGGTGCCGAAGGCCACCAGGATGGCGATGATCGGCACGACACGCTTCCGGGAAACCGCCGCTGCCTGCCACATCAGGAACAGAGGGACCAGAAGGATCGTGGCATGCCGCTGATTGAAGAGCCATGGCAGATCAAGGTCGACCTGCATCAGCTGAAGGGAGGCGAAAGCCCCGGCCGACAGAAGGACAAGGAACGGGCCCTCGAACCGAGGGGCGTTATCGGGCACGTTGCCGCCGGCGGCCTTCCGCGAACGGGCCCAGGCCTTGGCGCCGATCAAGAGAAGGATCAGGAACGCGGGCAAAGCGAAGACCAGACCATGGAAGTTCGAAAAATAGCTGGATTCTCCATTTGGAGAGAACGCGACCTTCAGTCCCAAGAGAAGGCTCTTCCACCGGCCGGCGAGAGTCGCTGGAGAGACCAGCATCTCGAGAGGGCCCAGGAGGTTGCTGGCCCGGGCCTGATCATATCTCAGCAGGGAGCTCAGGGGGTTCCCGGAGACAATGCGGGACACGTGGATCAGCCAAGGAAGCATCAGAGCCGCAAAGACGCCGATCGCGAGGCTGAGCTTTCCCCAGTCCCTCGAGCTCCGCCGCCTACCGGCCTCCAGGGCCAGCGCCAGGAACGCGGCCAAAGCCACGACGAGGAACTGGCTGCGGACGAGCATCAGGAGCGCCAGCCAGACCCCCATCTCGCCGGCGCTGGCCAGCGAGCCGGTCAAGCCGATCTTATGAAAGCGCCAGAGACAGGCGAAGAGAAGCGCATAAGCGAGGCCCTCTGTATAGGGCAGGGAGGTATAGGTGAAGAACATGCCGTTCAAGCCCAGGAACAGCACCAGGGCGTGACCCGGGTTGAGACCCGTCGCCAGCTTTTTGAAGAACGGACTTGCCGACGGTCCTCGTCTCGCCTCAGGGAGGGCCGGGCTATTTAGCGGCCATGTCTGCGGACCGCCCCCCTGCCTATCCAGGCCCAGCGAGCCCGATCGGGAGGCCCATAGATAAGCAAAGATCAACGCTAGCAGATAGCCCAGCGTCGGGATCCAAACTCCCGCGATCCTCACGGGGACCAGTCGGGAGGCGTACCCGTAAATGAGAGGCCACAGCGGATATATGGCCGTGGCATGCGGAAAGGTCTCGTAACCATGATGGTACGGGGATATGTCCGTCACCAGGCCCCGGCCGTCCCGGACATGTTCGGCAATGTTCGTGTAGAGGCCGCCGTCCACCCCGGTAAAAAAAGGAACGGCGTTCTGCCGGAATTTCAGGCCCAGGCAGAGAACGATGATCAGGCCGAGCCAGACCAGGGCCGCCGGATTCGACGTCGTTCCGGCCGTGCGGGAGGGGAACCGGTCATCGTTACGAGTCCCGTCCGCCATTTCGATTGAGGATAGTCCCGGCATTTGAAGAAAGTCAAGCCTTCACGATATAATGCGGGCCATGAATCCGGAGCCGAGGTTCTCGCCGCGGAAGATCTATGGATTCTCGATCGGTCTCTATCTCGTTCTGTGGCTGGCCGAGTCGGGCGCCAAGTTCCTGGCCATCCGCGGGCTCTATTCCGCGGACGTCGTTCAGTCCTCGCTGGCCGCGAAGATCGGCCAGGCCCTGAGGCTGTTCGGGGGCGACGCCCTCCGTTATGTCCTGACCCTCCTCCTCATCTATGCCCTGTTCGGCTGGCTGAACGGCCGCTATATCGTCCTGGCCTCGGAGGCCCTGGCCCGCCGCCGCCCCCGCCTCGGGTCTAACGGTCCGGCCCTGATCTTCTTGGCTGTCCACGGCGCGTTCCTGGCCATCGTCTACATCCTTAACACCGCCTTCTATCCTTATTCGGATCTGGCCATCCTGCGAGGCTTCCTGACCGGCACGTTCTCCGCGGCCGTTATGCGAGCGGGGTCGGTCATCCTTCTGGGCTCGTTCTTGCTCGGCTTCGTCCTCTTGAACCTTCGCGTCCGCCGGAAGGCAGCGCCGGTCTTGGTGCTGGCCGTCTGGGCGGCGATCCTCCTCCCGGGGCTGGACCCGGCCTATCACGTCCGGCGGCTCGTCGCTCACGGCAAGGCCGCGGCCAACGCGGGACCCAACGTCATCCTGATCGGGCTCGACTCCCTGAACCCCCAGCATATGGGCTATTTCGGCTATCCCCTGCCGCTCACGCCGCACCTCGACGCCTTCATGAAGGAGGCCGTCGTCTTCCGCAACAGCTACACGCCGATCGCCCGGACGTTCCCGTCCTGGTACTCGATCCTGACGGGCCAATACCCGAGAACGAACGGCGTTCGGTTCAATCTCATCAAGCGCGAACATATCAAGTCCGTCCATCAGACGCTCGGCTCCCTCCTGAAGGTCAAAGGCTACGCGACCGTCCACTTCACGGACGAGGTCCGGTTCAGCAACCTCATGCCCGAGGACGGCTTCGACCGGATGCGCCACCCGCCCATGGGCGTCGAGGACTTCCTGTTCGGGAGCCTGCATGATTTCAGTCTGACCAACGTCTTCTTCAACAACCCGCTCGGCTACCGGCTGTTCCCGTTCGCGGACGTGAACCGGGCGGTCGCCCAAACGTACGACGGCCGGTTCTTCATCAACGACCTGGTCTCGGCGATCGATCGCCTGAAGCACGAAGAGCGTTTCTTCCTGGCTGTCCACCTTTGCTTGGCCCACTGGCCTTATATCCATGCCTCACCCCGCGATTTCAGCCGAAGCCGTGGTGTCGATCCGCGGATGGCTCTTTATGATGCCGCGGTCTCCAAGGTCGACGATCAGTTCCAGCGGATCATCGCGGCCCTCAAAGCCGACGGGCTTTATGAAGATTCCATCATCGCCGTTCTCTCGGATCACGGCGAATCGGCGGAGGGTCACGGATCGGAACTCCGAGATCTGGCCCAGAATCGTATTCTCTTGGCTTGGAAGCCTGCGGGTTCCTCGATCCACCGGGACGTGGGGATCTTGAGCCGGACGATCGACATCGCTCCGACCATCCTCGACCTTCTGGGGGAGGATGATCGCCGCTTTGCTTTTGACGGCATGAGCTTGAAGCCCTGGCTGGGCGGTACGGTGAACGCCAACACCAAGGGTCCCGATGCCGTGATCATGGAGACGGAATTTTCTCTGGAGACGCCCGGCGGCGTCGGGCAATCGCTCCAGTCCTTGATCGCGCAGGGCAGCAAGTTCTACGAGTTCGACCGGAACGGCCTCATCACGGTCCGTGATGACTACCACGATATCCTGATCCGCCGGCGGAACCGGGCCATTCTGACCGCGGACTGGCTATTGACTTATGACACCCTTGTCCGCAAAGACCGGGAGAGCTGGAAAACGTCCCTGTTCGATATCCACCAAGATCCGGGATGTCGATCGGACGTTTCGGAGGCCCATCCGAGTGTCGCCGAGGATCTGGCGCGCCGGCTCCGTGAACACTATGGAGCCGAATTGACGGCCCGCTAGCGCGGCTGTACAAGCCGGGCCGCGGTCGATATAATAGGCCAAAGAGATGTGGCCTGCCGACTCGCTTTACGAAACCCTCGATTTCATCAAGACCCATCCCAACCCCGATGGCGGCTGGGGCTATCGGCCGGGCGGCGCGAGCTATGTCGAACCCACCTCGTTTTGTGTCTTGGCCCTGAGATCGGCCGGGGACACGGCGGCAGCCGCAAACGGCCTTGCGTTTCTCAAGGCCTGTCAAAACGTCTCCGGCGCGGTGGGCGCCTCTCCAAAAGGCAGCCCGGAGAGCTGGATGGCTTATGCCGGCCTCCTGGCTTATCATGCGTTCGGCGCGGCCGCTGAAGAAAAGCGTCTTATCCCCTGGATCTTGAGCGTGGAGGACGGCTCACGCCGTTTTAGGCCCAACGATGTCAAGGCCATCCGGGAGACCTACCGTTTTGATGCGTCGATCCCCGGCTGGCCTTGGACCGCCGGCACGACGGCGTGGGTCGAACCCACCGCTCTCTTCATTATCGCCCTGGCCCGGGCCGGGGTCCCTTTGACCAACGAAAGGATCCTGGCAGGCGTCAGGCTCATCCTCGATCGAAAGGTCATGTCGGGTGGCTGGAATTTTGGGAATCCCTACAGCAAATCCTATGAGCTTGAAGCGGCGCCGCTGTCCACCTCGCTGGCCCTGATCGCCCTAGCCGCCGTAGGTCACTCCGCAGCTGATCCGGCAGTCGCGTCGGGGATCCGTTTCCTTCAGAAATCTCTGGCCGGAGATGTCAGCACGGTCTCGCTCGCCTGGACGCTGATCGCGCTCAACGCCTATGGCCCTCATGACGAGCTCCTCCCCCGGGTGGCCAAGCGCTTGGCCGGGCTCCGGAAGACCGACGGCAGCTTCCGGGGAAATCTCTTCGAATCCGGTTTGGCCTACCTCGCCCTCCGGGACATCTCCCCGATCATTCGCCCCGCCGGTCGGATCGAGAAATGAGAAGCCGATGACCCGGAGAGAGCTTATGCGTATTTTTGGGGCCTCGGCCATCGCGGCGCTCCCGGCTTCCGCCCTCCCGTTGCGCGGGGGGCAGAAGGCGGCCTCGGCTGAAGCGGGAGAGCCTTTCCCCGTCGGCCTCATCAGGTGCGCCGATTACAGCCGGGCGAATCTCCTCGAGGCCATTCGGGCGGGATGGCGTCTGACCCGCCCTCCGGACGTGCGCGGCAAGAGAATTGTCATCAAGCCGAATATCGCCGATTTTTCTCCGGAACGACCGATCCATACGGACGCCAGGCTCGTCGAGGCGCTCGTGGCCCATCTCAAGGAAATGGGCGCCGGAAAGATCACCGTCGGGGATGGCCCGCCCCATAATCGGGACACCGAGCTGCTCTTCCGCCAGACCGGCTATGAGGCTTTGGCCGAGCGTCAGGGTTTGTCGCTGATCGACTTGAACTATGACGATCTCCGGCCGATCAGGAACCCGAATCCCCGGGCTGGCCTCCTTAAGGACCTCAGTCTGGCCGAGGCCGTCCTTGCGGCCGATGTCATCATATCCGTGCCCAAGCTCAAAACGCACAGGTATGCTGGGGTGACCTTGAGCCTGAAGAACATGTTCGGGATCCTGCCAGGGATGGTGTACGGCTGGCCGAAAAACATCCTGCATTGGAACGGCATCCCCTTGAGCATCTGCGAGATCAATGGGGCGATCAAATCCCACTTCTCCATTGTCGACGGCGTCGTCGGCATGGAGGGCTACGGACCTCTACTCGGCAGCGCAAAGAAAGCCGGGGTCCTGGTCATGGGGGACAACGCGCTGGCCGTGGACGCTACGGCCGCCCGTGTCATGGGCGTCGAACCAGGGCTTGTCGAGTATATGATCATGGCCCAGAAGCTCAAACTGGGCTCCCTCCGGCGCCAGGATATCGCCGTGAGCGGAGAGTCGATCGATCAATTCCGGACCGATTTCGCCCTCGATCCCGAATTTTCTTTCCTGAGAGCACCAAAAGGCCCGCTCTCAGGGCCGAAATAGGAGGGACAGTCCCCGCTCGGGGTCAGTCCCTTTTAAATTCTTCTTTGACCCGATCAAACCCTCTCGAGAACGTCCTCTCGCCCATTCCCCGAACCGGCCGGATCAAGACAAAAAAAGGGGCGGCCGAAGCCGCCCCTTGAGACGTCAGATTGTCTCGGCTAAGGTCAAGGAGCCGTGCTGCCGACGAGAGAGGTCGCCGGAGCGATGATCCAGTTGCCAGACCAGGCCACGAGGTCCTGATCGAAGTCGGCCATGCTGCTGACGTTGTAGCGGCTGGCTTCAGGATTCGTCGAATCATAGGTCAAAGCGCCCTTCTGGTTGTTGCGGCCATAGGAAGCGATGATGAAGTCATCGTTGCCGAGGGTCGCCGCCGAGACGCCGTCAAGATAGGCGAGGGTGTCCGCATTTCCCGTCGAGATCTGATAAGGCGTGTTCCAGGGATCGTTGATCGGGAAGGACTTGACATAGAACGGCGAGAGGGCCGTAACAAACGCGCAGCCCTGGGTGACGGGCCCGCCAATAGCCGCGTTGGTGAAGTCACCGTGGTCGGTGATGTAGTCCGCGGAGCCGGTCGAAATCGTCATGATCTCCTTCATGCACGATTTCTGCTTGGCCTTCTGCATGGCGGCCAGAGCGTTCGGGATGAGCAGAGCAGCCAGGATGCCGATGATCGCGACGACGATCAGCAGCTCGATGAGGGTGAATCCTCTCATCTTTTTAAACATTTGAACCTCCTTGAAATTCCCTGGCTGATCTCCTCAGCCGGGTTGTTCTTGCCACTCTTAGTTGGCACCCTCATTATAGCAATAAGCGTGCCAAGTTAATAGCCTTTGTAAATAGTTTATTATAAACTAAATACAAATATTGTCCTGAGGCTTACAGAATAATTGACGCCAACTTTTGTCATTATCGACACTTTTTGTCCTTCAGACAGGGTTCCGGTCGCCGTTGCCGTTCCGCTTCTCCGCTTTGCGGACCTGGTTCAGATCGTACTTGCCGATGAGATAGCGGATGGTCCGGTAGCTCAGGCCCAGGATGGGGGCGGCCTTCTGCAGGCTCCCGCCGCTGAGGGTCAGCGCCTCCTGGATGTACTTCTTGGTGATCTCGTCGAGATATTGGGTCAGGCTGAACCCGGGGGCGAACAGCTCCTGGGTCTCCAGCCTCTTTTTCTGGGGCGAGAGGATCTCCTGCGGCAGGCAGCTGGCCGTGACGGTCTCCCGGTCCTCGATGGCCACGATGCGCTCGACGACGTTCTCGAGCTCCCGGATATTGCCGGGCCAAGGATAGCTCTCGAGCAGGCCGACGACCTCGGGCGTGAACCGCTTCGGCTTCTTGCCCATCTTGTCGCAATATTTCTGCAGGAAATGCGAGATCAGGATGGGGATGTCCTCGACCCTCTTCCGGAGGGGCGGCATGTCGACGGAGATGACGTTGAGGCGATAGAACAGCTCCTCGCGAAACTTCGCTTCTTGGATCCTTTTCTTCAGGTCCTGGTTGGTCGCGGCGATGATGCGGACGTCGACCGGGACCTCGTCCGAGCCCCCGACCCGGCGCACTTTGCGCTCCTGCAAGGCCCGCAGCAGCTTGACCTGGGTCCAGGGCGACATTTCCCCGACCTCGTCGAGAAAGAGCGTGCCCCGCTGGGCCAGCTCGAACATGCCCTTCTTGTCGGACACCGCGCCCGTGAACGAGCCGCGGACGTGGCCGAAGAGCTCGCTCTCGAGCAGGTTCTCGGGCAGGGCCGCGCAGTTGATCGAGACGAACGGATGGTCGCGCCGGGCGCCCTGGAGATGGACGGCCCGGGCGGCCATCTCCTTGCCGGTCCCACTCTCTCCGGTGATCAGGACCGTCGAATCGGTCGAGGCGATCTTCTCGATCAGGGTGTAGATGTCCTGCATCGGCCGGCTCTTGCCGATCATCTGCTCGAAGCTGTAGCGCTCCTTGAGATCGCGCTTGAGGAGCAGGTTCTCCTGCTTGAGCCGCCGCGAGGCCAGCCCCCGGCCGACGATGATCTTCAGCTCCTCGACGTCGAAGGGCTTGACCACGTAGTCGAGGGCCCCGGCCTTGAGGGCCTCGACGGCCTGGGCGATGCTCCCATACGCGGTGATCAGGATGACCGGCAGGTCGGGCAGGTTCTCGCGGGCATAGCGGAGGATGTCCATGCCGTCCGCGCCGGGCATCTTGATATCGGTGACGACCAGGTCGATCTCCTCTTTAGCCAGGATCTCGAAGCCGCCGGCCGCCGAGGCGGCCGTCTTGACCTCGTAGCCTTCCTTCTTGAAGACGACCCGGAGGAGGTCGAGCAGGCTCTTTTCGTCGTCGATGATCAGGATCGTATCCATGGTTCGCCCCTCTCCCCTACCCCCCGGCCGCCTTGCGCTGCGGCAGCGTGATCAGGACCTCTGTCCCCTGGTTCGGCTCGGAACGGACGGCGATGCGGCCGTCGTAATCGTCGATGATCTTGCGGACGATCGACAGGCCCAGCCCCCGGCCGTCCTCGAAGCCCGAATAAAAGGGCTCGAAGAGGTGGGACTTATCCTCGTCCGTCATACCCCGGCCGGTGTCGGCGACGACCACCCGGACCTCTTTTTTCCGGGACTCCGGGAACTCGAGCCGCAACAGGCCGCCGGCCGGCATGGCCTTGACCGCGTTCTTGATGAGGTTCCAGAAGACCTGCTTGAATTGGCCGGCATTGCCGAAAAAAGGCACATCGGCCGTCGCGTAGTTGCCTTCGAGTGCGATCCGGCCGTTGAGCTCGCCGCCGCCCTGGAGCATCTTGACCGTCTCATCCATGATCGCGCCCAGGTTGATCGGGGCGAAGACCCGCTTGGCCGGCAAGGCGAAATCGAGGAACTGCTCCAGGCTTTGGGACACCCGCTCGGATTCCTTGAGGACGATGGTCATGAGCTCGCGCTGTTCGGCGCTCAGCGCGAGGTCCTTCTTCAGCACCTGGACCGAACCCGAGATCGCGGCCAGCGGGTTGCGGATCTCGTGGGCCAGGCTGGCCGAGACCCGGCCGGCCTCGGCCAAGCGCTCCCTGACGAGGATCTCGCGTTCGGCCGCCCGCAGCGCCTCGCGCGTCTTCCGCAGATTGCCCGAGAGATAGCTCATCATGGCGGCGATGACGAAGAAGACGCCCCAGGCGATGAAGATGGTCACCAGCATGGCGCCCAGAGGGGCCTTGACGGCCTGCTCCGGGCGGTAAGCCGGGAAGAAGCCGAAATAGAGGCCGTCCGCCAGGACCCCGAACAGGACGGCCGACATGGCCGCGGCCAGGAAGCCGGCCCGCCCGGAGATCACCAGGCTGGCCGCGATGATCGGGAAGACATAGAGGAAATACATCGACGAGTCCAGCCCGCCGGAGATATAGACGAACGCGGTGATCAGGAGCAGGTCGAAGACCACCTGGACGTAGGCCTGGGCGATGAGCCGGGAGCTCCAGGCATAGAGCCCGAAAAAAAGGGCCGAGAACGCGTAGGCCGCGATCAGGACGTAATAAAAAGGCAGGTTGGGCCCGGCGTCGGACGACGACAGCTGGATGATCAGCGCCGCGATGAGGAGCGAGGTCAGGACGACGAGCCGGTAGACGTTGTAGAAGAGGACATTCCGCCTCTCCACTCCGCCCTCGGCCCGGGCCCGTCCTGCGCTCATGGCCGCCTCGCCGCAGATCCCTGGCCTAGAGCGCCTTCATGAGGCTGAAGATCGGCAGGTACATCGAAACGACCAGGCCGCCGACGATGCCGCCGATGCCGACCATCATGATCGGCTCCAGGACGGTGAGGAGGGCGGCCACGGAGTTGTCGACTTCTTCGTCATAAAAAGCGGCCAGCTTCGACAGCATCTCGTCGAGCGTGCCGGTCGCCTCGCCGACGTTGATCATCTGGAGCATCATGGTCGGGAACTTCCCGGCCTGCTTGAACGACTCGTTCAGGGTCTTGCCCTCGGAGACGAGCTTCCGGGCCTCGATGATCTCCTTCTCGATGACGACGTTGCCGGCTGTCGTCGAGGTGATCTTCAGGGCCTCCAGCATCGGGACGCCGCCCGAGATCAGGGTCGCGAGGGTCCGGGTCACCCGCGTCATGGACACCTTATGCAAGAGCTTGCCGAACAGCGGCAACTTCAGGAGGAGTTTGTCGGTCGACCACCGTCCGGCCGTCGTGCTCCGGTAGAACCGGAAGGCCAGGACCAGGCCGACCATGCCCGCGACGATGACCAAGATGTACTTCTGGATGAAGTCGCTCATGGATACGACAGCGGCCGTCAGCCAAGGCAGCTCGGCCCCCAGGTCGCGGAAGATGTTGGCGAAGATGGGGATGACCTTCCAAAGCATGAAGAGGGTCACGACGACGGCGAAGATGGAGATGGCCACCGGGTAGATCATGGCCTGCTTGACCTTGGCCCGCAGGCGGGCGTTCTTCTCGATGAACTCCGACAGGCGCCGGAGCATGACGTCGAGAGAGCCGGACTGCTCGCCCGAGGCGATCAGGTTGCAGTAGAGGTCGTCGAAGGCCTTGGGGTGCTTCCGCTTGGCCTGGTTCAGGGTCGAGCCGGCCTCGACGTCCTCCTTGACGGTCTTGATGACGTTCCGGAAGTAGATGTTCTTCTGCTGCTCCTCGAGGATGCCCAGGCTCTGGATCAGGGGCAGCTCGGCGTCGATCAAGACCGAGAGCTGGCGGCTGTAGACGGCCAGGTCCTTGAGCTTGACCTTCTCCCGCTTGAGGAACGGGATCTTGAAGCCGCCCTTGGCCGCCCCGACGCTCAGGACCTGGATCTGGTCCTTCTGGAGCAGGCGGCTCAGCTCTTCCTTGTTCGCGGCGACGCGCTCGCCCCCGACCGTGTCGCCGTAGCGGTTCTTGCCCTTCCATGCGTAAGTCGGCATCGTTCACCTCTCTCGTTGGGGACGGCCCCTATCGTTTTTGCGCCCCCGCGGCGCCTCCCGATGTGATCTTCACACCTTCCCGGCGCTGGATGATGTCGGTCAGCTCTTCGGGGAAGGAAGTCATGGACATGACGGTGTCCAGGGTGACCAGCTTGCGGAAATAGAGGTTGGCCAGGGACTGGTTGAAGGTCTGCATCCCGAACTTCTCCTGGCCCATCTGCATGGATGAATAGATCTGGTGGATCTTGTTCTCGCGGATGAGGTTGCGGATGGCCGGGTTGGGGATGAGGATCTCCATGGCCAGGACCCGGCCCTTGCCGTCGGCCCGCGGCAGCAGGGCCTGGGTCATGACGGCCTCGAGCGACATCGACAGCGTGATCCGGATCTGGGCCTGATACTGGCTGGGGAAGATGTCGATGATGCGGCTGATCGATTCGACGGCCGAATTCGTGTGCAGGGTCGAGAAGGTCAGGTGGCCCGTTTCGGCGACCCGCATGCAGGCCTCGACGGTCTCGAAGTCGCGCATCTCGCCGACGAGCACGACGTCCGGGTCCTCGCGCAGGACCGACCGGAGGGCGTTCCCGTAGGACTGCGTGTCGGCGAACAGCTCGCGCTGGTTGATGATGGCCTTGCGCGGCGTCAGGTAGTACTCGATCGGGTCCTCGATGGTGACGATGTGGACCGGCCGCTCGCTGTTGATGTGCTCGATCATGCAGGCCAGGGTCGTCGATTTGCCGCAGCCGGTCGGCCCGGTGACGAGGATGAGGCCCCGCGGCAGGTAGCAGAGCTGCTGGATGCGCTGGGGGATGCCCAGCTGGGCGAAGCTCCACATCGACGGCAGGAAGCGCCGGAAGGCCCCGGCCACGGCGCCCTTCTGCATGAAGACGTTGGCCCGGAAGCGGCCGAGCTCCTTGACCCCGAAGGAGAAGTCGAGCTCGAGCTTGTCCTCGAAGAGCCGCTTCTGCTTGTCGGTCATGATGCTGTAGATGATCTCCTTGGTTTCGGCCGGCGTCAGGGGCGGGTGCTCCAGGTCCTTGAGGATGCCGTGGACGCGGATCCGCGGCGGGATATAGGTCGTGATGTGCAGATCGCTCGCGTCCGCCTCGACGCAGGCTTTCAGCAGCTCGAAGATCGGTTTCGCCATGGGAACCTCCGTTCCAACCCGGTCCGGGTCATTCGTCCCGGACGGTTTCGCGCAGGACTTCTTCGACCGAGGTGACGCCGTTCTTGATCTTGACCAGGCCGCTCCGGCGCAGGGTCAGCATGCCCTTTTCCATGGCCTTTCGCTTGATCTCCCGCGACTGGGCCCGCGTCAGGATCATGGTCCGGATGTCGTCGTCGACCTTCATGACCTCGAAGAGGGCCGTCCGGCCTTTGTAGCCCGTTTTATTGCAGGCGTCGCAGCCGCCCGGCTTCATGGCCTGGAGCCCCTTGAGCTCGCTCTTGTGGAAGCCCATCTCGAGCAGGGCGGCCTCGGGCAGGATATGGGGCTGGGCGCACTTCTTGCACAGGCGGCGGACGAGGCGCTGGGCGGCGACGAGGATGAGCGAGTCGGCGATCAGGAACGGCTCGATATTCATGTTCTCCATGCGGGTGATGGAGCTCGCGGCGTCGTTGGTGTGGATCGTCGAGAAGACGAGATGCCCCGTCAGGGCAGCCTTGATGGCGATATCGACCGTTTCCTGGTCGCGCATCTCGCCGACCAGCATGATGTCGGGGTCCTGCCGCAGGAAGCTCCGCAGGCAGGCGGCGAAGGTCAACCCGATCTCTTCCTTGATCTGGACCTGGTTGATGTTGGGGACGTTGAACTCGACCGGGTCCTCCGCGGTCATGATGTTCATGTCGGGCGAGTTGATGGTCGAGATGGCCGAGTACAGCGTGTTGGTCTTGCCGCTGCCCGTCGGACCCGTGACCAGGACGATCCCCCAAGGCCGGCCGATGGCCTCCTGGAAGACGGCCAGCGACTCCTCCTCGAAGCCGAGCTGGGTCAGATCGAGCTTGAGCATCTCCTTGTCGAGGATACGGGCGACGATCTTCTCCCCCCACAGGGTCGGCAGGGAGGAGACGCGCATGTCGACCTCTTTCTTCTTGCCGTTGTCCAGCCTCAGGCGCATCTTGATGCGGCCGTCCTGGGGCAGGCGCTTCTCGGCAATGTCCATGTTCGACAGGATCTTGACGCGGGAGATGACCGGGTTGCGGTATTTCAGGGGCAGGTTGACGATCTCATAGAGGTCGCCGTCCATGCGGTAGCGGACCCGGAAGCTGGTCTCGTAGGGCTCGAAGTGGACGTCGCTGGCGCCCCGCTTGATGGCGTCGACGAAGGTCTGGTTGACGAGCTTGATGATGGGGGCCTCTTCGGCCTCCATGTCGGTATCCGTGAGGACGCCGCTGTCCTGCTCCTCGTCGATGATATTGACCCGGCCGTCATCGGCCAGGGCGATGTCCTCGATGATCTTCTTGACCCGGATGGCGTCGGCCGTGCCGTAGTACTTGTTGATGGCGTTGACGACGCCCGTCTCCGAGGCGATGACGGGCTGGATCGACAGGCCGGTGCGGAAGCGGACGTCCTCGATGATCTCGAGATCGGTCGGGTCGACCATGGCCAGGGTCAGGAAGTTCCTGATCCGGTGGATGGGCATGATCATGTACTTCTTGGCCACGTCGACCGGGATCAGCGTGATGACCTCGGCATAGACGTCGAACTGGTCGAGGTCGATGTAAGGGTAGCCGAGCTGGCGGCTCAGGGCCTGGGCGATGTCCTCTTCGGTCAGGTAACCGAGCTGGACGAGCGATGTGCCGACCGGGAGGCTGTTCTTCTTCTGGAACTCGAGGGCGGACTTCAACTGATCGGGGGAGAGGATCTTTTCTCTCAGCAGCAGTTCGCCCAGGTTTGATGCCATTTTTTATCCCGTAATCTTATAATTATCGACAATTCCTGTCAATGAATACGGCCATCTGGTCCTATTTCCTAGAGACGAGGGAGAGAGCCCGCCTTTCTCTTATTCCAAGGGATTTCAAGGGTCCCAAGGCTTTGCCTCACATCGGCTATTCTCTCTCAGGGACAAATAGCGTCAATCACCTGGGGTGAGCATTGGCTGGGTGAAATTAGCAAAAATTGTCTCATCGCAGGGGGTGAGGCGCCGGCCAAAGAGGGTCAGGCGTTCTCGCCCTTGCTTTATCCCGCCCGGCCTCCTATCATGCTGAAGGCCTAAGGGTCGAGGACGGGACGATGGAGCAAGACAGGAAGCCGCCACGCGCCAAGGGTCCGGCGCCCGGGTTTTCCGCCCGGAACCGGGACGCCGAGCGCCTGCTGGTCGAGGTCTGCCTGGCCTCGGACGAAGACGCGCTGGGCCGGATGGAAACCGGCGTGGACGGGCTCGCGGGGGCCGAGGCCGAGGCCCGCCTGGCCGTCCACGGCGAGAACCAGCTGGCGGTCGTCCAGAAACATCATCTCCTGAAGGACCTGGCCGGCCGGATCAAGGACCCGCTCGTCATCCAGCTCCTGGTCATCTGCGTCGTTTCCGGGCTCATGGGCGACGCCCGGGCGGCGATCATGGTCGGCGGCATGATCTTCCTGAGCGTGTTCCTGTCCTATGTCCAGGAGAGGCGCTCGAGCCGGGCCGTCGAAAAGCTGCAGAAGCTCGTGCAGACCACGGCCCGGGTCCTGCGCGACGGGCCGGGAGATCGAGGTCCCGATCGCCGAGGTCGTGCCCGGCGACATCGTCGTGCTGGCCGCCGGAGACATCATCCCCGCCGATCTGCGCATCCTCGCCGCCAAGGATTTCTTCGTCAGCCAATCGGCCCTGACCGGCGAGTCCATGCCGGTGGAGAAGGCGCCGAAGAACACCGGCCCCGGGCGACGACGTCCTGGCCTTCACCAACGCCTGCTTCCAGGGCAGCAACGTCCTGAGCGGCTCGGCCCGGGCCCTGGTCGTCGTCACCGGCATCCGGACCTACTTCGGCTCGATCTCGGCCGGCCTGGTCGCTGCCCGAAGAGGCGACGAGCTTCGACCGGGGCGATCCGGTCCTTCGTCTGGCTGATGATCCGCTTCATGCTGGTCATGGTCGCGTCTGACCTTCCTGATCGTCGGCCTGACCAAGGGCAACTGGCTCGAGGCCCTGCTCTTCGGCCTGTCCGTGGCCGTCGGCCTGACGCCCGAGATGCTGCCGATGATCATCACCGTCTGCCTCTCCAAGGGCGCGCTGGTCATGTCGCGCAAGAAGGTCATCGTCAAGCAGCTCAAGGCCATCCAGAACTTCGGCGCCATGGACGTGCTCTGCACCGACAAGACCGGGCACGCTGACCCAGGACCGGGTCGTGCTCGAGCGCTACGTGGACGTGACCAACCGGACGAGCGAGGACGTGCTGCGCTACGCCTACATGAACAGCTTCTACCAGACCGGCCTGCGCAACCTGCTCGACCGCGCCATCCTGGCCCACGAGGACCTCGACGTCGAGCGCAACTGCCGCAAGGTCGACGAGATCCCGTTCGACTTCAACCGCAAGCGCATGTCGGTCGTCATCGACTACGAGGACACGCCACGTCCTGATCTGCAAGGGCGCGGTCGAGGACGATCTTCGCGGCCTGCGACCGCTACCAGGTCGACGAGGACATCTACCCCCTGATCGACATGATCCGCAAGGACGACCTGATGGAGGAGTACCGGAGCCTCAGCGCGCGAGGGCTACCGGGTGCTGGCCATCGCCTACCGCGAGTTCGCCGAACGACAAGGAGATCTTCTCCGCCGCCGACGAGAGCGGGCTGATCCTGCTCGGCTACATCGCCTTCTTCGACCCGCCCAAGGACACGGCCGCCGCAGGCCATCCAGGCCCTGGTCGCGCGCCGGCGTCGAGGTCAAGATCCTGACCGGCGACAACGAGCTGGTCACCCGAAGGTCTGCCGCGACGTCGGCCTCGCCGTCACGCAGGATCGTCACCGGCCCGGAGCTCGCCGCGCCTCGACGAGGCGGCGCTTCGGCCGCGGCGGTCGAGGAGCCGACGTCTTCGCCCGCCTGACGCCCGACCAGAAGGAGCCATCATCCGACCCTGCGGCGGCAGCGGCCACGTCGTCGGCTTCCTGGGCGACGGCATCAACGACGCGCCGGCCATGAAGGCCGCCGACGTCGGCATCTCGGTGGACACGGCGGTCGACGTGGCCAAGGAATCGGCCGACATCATCCTCCTCGAGAAGAGCCTGCTGGTCCTCGAGGACGGCATCATCGAGGGCCGCAAGGTCTTCGGGAACATCGTCAAGTACATCAAGATGGGGGCCAGCTCCAACTTCGGGAACATGTTCAGCGTCGTCGGCGGAGCGCCTACTTCCTGCCCTTCCTGCCCATGGCCCCGATCCAGGTCCTGGTCAACAACCTCCTCTACGACATCTCGCCAGACCGGCATCCCCTCCGACAACGTGGACGAGGAATACTCCGCCGAGCCGCGCCGCTGGAACATCGGCAGCATCAAGAGATTCATGATGTTCATCGGGCCCGATCAGCTCGATCTTCGACTACGCCACCTTCTTCCTGATGCTGTTCTTCTTCGGCTGCCGCGGCCTTCAGCCGGCCGGCGACTTCGCCGGCGCCTGAAGGCTCTACTACGAGAACGCTCTTCCACACCGGCTGGTTCGTCGAGTCGCTCCTGACCCAGACCCTGATCGTCCACATCATCCGGACCAACCGCATCCCGTTCATCCAGAGCCGGGCCAGCACGGCCATGACGCTGACCACGCTGGCCGTCATGGCCGCGGCCGTCGTGCTGCCGTATTCGCCCCTGGCGCCGGCTCCTCGGCTTCGTCCCGCTGCCGCCCGTCTTTTTCGCCTGGATCGCCGGCTTCCTGGGCGCTTATGGCATCTTGACCCACCGCGTGAAGACGTGGTTCTATAGGAAGTACGGAGCCGTCTGACGATGAAAAGCCTCCTCGTGGCCCTCGAAAAGGGACGTCTCGTCGAGCTCGCCGCCCGGACGAAGGACGAAGTCCTGGAAAACCTGGCCAACCTCATGGAGGCCATCCCGGAGGTCGGCCCCGGGCTGGACATCGTCGCGGCCGTCAAGGCCCGGGAAAAGGAAGCCAACAGCGCCCTTGGCAACGGCGTCGCCGTGCCCCACGCCCGGACGCCCCGGGAGGGTGAGCTCCAGACGGTCGTCGGCTGGTCGCCGGCCGGGATCGATTACGGGGCCCCGGACGGCCAAAAGGTCCATCTGGTGATCATGTTCCTGATCCCGGAGAGCCAGCGGAACGCTTACCTCAAGTCCGTCTCCGGGTTGGCCAAGGCCATCCGGTCCGCGGGGGGCATCGAGGACATCATCAACGCCCCGGACCTGAACACGGTCCGTCACAAGCTCCTGGACTGGGTCGCGATCGCGCTCGACACGGCCGTGCCCGACGCCCGGGCCCGGATGATCCGGCTCGAGACCAAGCACGCGGCGGTTGCCCAGGCCCTGAGCGGAGAGGCGCAACAGGCCGGCTTGGGGCTCAGGCTGGTGCCCTTCTCCGTGTTGAAGCTCGAAGGCCGCGATCCGATCATCCTGAGCCCAGGACAAGGAGCTCGTCGAAGCGCTCGAGAAAGGCGCCGGGCCTCCTGGACACGATCGGCCGGAGCAACGACGGCGCGGCCGGCGGCTACCGCATCCTGGTCCGGTCCACGGCGATCTACGCCGCCGGCCGCCAGCTTATCGACTGCCTGGCCATCAAGCTCGCCTGAGCTCGAGCCGCGACTCGCCGCCCGCCGATCCTGCGCCCCTAAACCAGCGGCAAGAGGACCGAGAAGGTCGTCCCTTGACCGACGCGGCTCTTGACGGACACGGAGCCTTTGTGGGCCAGGACGATATGCTTGACGATCGACAGCCCCAGGCCGGTGCCGCCCAGCTTCTTCGACCTCGATTTGTCGACGACATAGAAGCGCTCGAAGACATGGGGCAGATGTTCGGCGCCGATGCCAGGCCCGGTATCTTCGACCTCGATGAGCATCTGGGCCTCGCGCGCCGACAGACGGACCGTCACCGAGCCCTTCTCGGTATACTTCACGGCATTATCGATCAGGTTGATGAGGAGGCCCTCCATCTGCCCCGGATCCGCCTGGAGCAACGGCAGATGGGGGAAGGCTTCGAGGGATAGCGCCAGGCCCTTGTCGGCCGCCCGCTTCTCGAACATCTTCAGGATCGACTCGGCCATGGGCTTCAGCTCGACCCCGATCTTGTCGATCTTGGATCCCCGCTCCTCGAGCTCGGACAGGACCAGGAGGTCCTGGACGATGGCGATCAGGCGATCCGTGTTCCGGCTGATGATCTCGAGGTAGGGCCGGTTCTCCTCCTCCGCCCGGGGTTCGATCGTCTCGAGGAAGCCCTTGATCGCGGTCAAGGGCGTCCGCAGCTCGTGGGAGACGTTGACGACGAAGTCCTTCTTGGCCTTCTCGAGGGCCCGGATCTCGGTGATGTCATGCAGCGTCACGACCAGCCCGGTCCCTGGTCGCGAGGTGGGCGACGCTGCAGAAATAGACGCGGTCCCCGATGGCCCCCTCGTCCGAGGTCTCCGTCCCGGAGGCCCGGGCCTTCCGGACGGCCTCGGCCAGGGCCGTACTCCTGACGATCTCCCAGAAGAACCGGCCCTCGGGTTTTTCATTCTGGACCGCCCTGCGGAAGCTCGCGTTGCAGAGCTCGATCCGGTCGTCGGCGGAAAGCACGCACAGGCCCTCGCGCATGGAGGCGAGGATGCCCTGGATCTCCTCGTTCTTCATCCGGGTCTCGTCGAACATGGTCTTGAGCCGGCCGGTCATGGCGTTGAAGCTGGCCGCGAAACGCTTGAATTCCCCGCTCCGCCGGCTCGAGACCGTGACCTCGAAATCCCCCGCGGCCACCCGGGCCGAGGCGTCGATGACTTCACGGATCGGGGCCGAAACGGACCGGCTGAGGACGAAGCCGGCCAGGAGCGCGACCATGCATGACCAGGCCGACCACCTTAAGGAGCTCGCGGCGGAAGACATTCAGGAGCGCCTCGAGGTTCTTCATGAACAGGCTCAGCCGGAGGACGCCGACAACCCGCCCCGAGTCCTTGAGCGGGACGCTCAAGTACATCATTTCCTGTTTCAACGTCGCGCTGCTGCGGATCGACATCCTCTCTTCGCCCCCGAGCGCCGCCTGGATCTCGGGTCGGTAGAGGTGGTTTTCCATGTCGCGCGCGTCCTTCTCGGAATCGGCGAGGACCTGGCCCGTCGGATCGATGACCGTGATCCGCGTCCCGGTCTCGCGAGAGAAGGCCCGGACGAGACCGCCCAGGTCCCCCGTCCCGGAGCCAGCGAGATAGGGAACGACCTGGGGCTCGAGCAGGACAGCCATGTGCTCAAGGGCGGAGCTCTTCTCCTCGATGTTGTGCTTCCGCATCAGCGGCGGGGCGAAGAGCATGACCCCGGCGGCGAGAAGGAGGATGACGGCCGCGGTACCACCGAAGATCCTGAGGAAGAGGGTTTGTCTCATTCTTCGAGCTTGTAGCCGACGCCGCGGATGTTCTTGACGAGCGAGCCGGCCGGCCCCAATTTTTCCCGGAGGTTGCGGATGTGGACATCGATCGTCCGGTCGATGACGGCCTTTTCCTGGCCCCAGAGGAAATCGAGGATCTGGTCGCGGCTGAACACACGGCCCCGGCGCGAGGACAGGAGCTGCAGGATCTTGAACTCCGTGGCCGTCAGGTCGACCCTGGCGCCGTCGACCGTGACCTCGAACTTGTCGAGGTCGACGACCAGCGGGCCGACGACGATCCGCCGCGAGGTCTCGCCGCCGGTGGGACGTCTCAGCACGGCGTGGATGCGCGCGACGAGCTCCTTGGTCGAAAAGGGCTTGGTCACATAGTCGTCGGCGCCGAGCTCGAGGCCGACGATCTTGTCGGATTCATCCCCCCGGGCGGTCAGCATGATGACCGGGATGTCGGCCAGACCCTCGGTGCGCCGGATGTGACGGCAGACCTCGAGGCCGTCCGCACCGGGCAGCATCAGATCGAGCAGGAGGAGGTTGGGTTTCTCCCGGTCCAGATAGCGATAAAGCTCGTCCGCTTCCTGGAACCCCTCGAAGCGGTAGCCGGCCTTCCGCAGGCTGACCTTGAGGAGCTCGAGGATGTCGGGCTCGTCGTCCAGGGCGGCGATGACCTGAGGCATGGGTCCACGTCCCTCCGTTCGATCCCTTATTATAGTCAAATCCGTCATGTTCGGCACGGTCAGCGTGAGTTCAGGGCGTTCAGGGCGTGCAGGGCGAAAACGGCCCCGATGGCCGCGGTCGCGAACAGCAAGGACAGGATCCAGGGGAATCCATAGGGCCTCTTGTACCAGCGAACGATCCAACGGAAGCTCCAAACGGCGATCGCCGCGCAGAGGGCCAGGATCAGCGCGGCCAGGCAGGCGTTCATCCGGCCCCTCCGTTCGGACCCGCCTTCAGGCTTCCCGCGCCGCTCTCCACATGATGCTTGATCGTCTTTCCCTTGACCATGTAAATGACGTCTTCGGCGATGTTCGTGGCGTGATCGGCGATGCGCTCGAGGTGCCGCCCGACCAGGATGAGGTCCACGGCCCGCGCGATCGTCCCGGGGTCCTGCATCATATAGGTCAGCAGCTCCCGGAAGATCTGATCGTTGAGCTGGTCGACGAGGTCGTCCCGCTCGCAAACGTCCCGGGCCAGCGTATCATCGTGTTCGACGAAAGCGTTGAGGGCGTCACGGACCATGTCTTGGGCCATCTGGGCCATCCGCGGGATGTCGATCAGCGGCTTCAGCTGCGGCTTCTTGAGCAGATCAAGGGTGCGTTCGGCGATGTTGACGGCCAGGTCGCCGATGCGCTCCAGGTCGCTCGAGATCTTCATGGCCGAGGTGATGAAGCGCAGGTCCGTGGCCAGGGGCTGGCGCAGGGCCAGCAGGCGCAGGCCCATCCCGTCGATCTCGATGTCCAGGAGGTTGATGGCCTCCTCCCGCTCGAGGACCTGGCAGGCCAGGCCCTCTTCGCGGTCCTTGAGGCCGCGGACGGCCGTGGCGATCTGTTCCTCGGCCCGCGAGGCCATCTCCAAGAGCTTCTCCTTGAGGACCTTGAGTTCCTCGTCGAACGGGCGCTCTGTCTTGGACATTTCTCCTCCTCGTGGCCAGGTCGCAGGGCGGCTCATCCGAACCGCCCGGTGATGTAGTCCTCGGTCAGCTTGTTGGCCGGCGTCGGTGAAGATCCTCTCGGTCTCGTCGAACTCGACCAGCTCGCCGAGCATCATGAAGGCCGTGTAGTCCGACACCCGGGCCGCCTGCTGCATGTTGTGGGTGACGATGACGATGGTGTAGCTTCTCTTGAGCTGCTCGATCAGGTCCTCGACCTTGGCCGTGGCGATGGGGTCGAGGGCCGAGCAGGGCTCGTCGAACAGGATGACCTCGGGCTCGACGGCCAGGGCCCGGGCGATGCAGAGGCGCTGCTGCTGCCCGCCGGACAGCGCGAAGGCGTTCTCGTCGAGCCGGTCCTTGACCTCGTCCCAGAGGGCGGCCTCGCGCAGGCTCCGCTCGACGGTCTCCTCGATCTTCCGCTTGTCCCGCAGGCCGTTGATCCGCAGGCCGTAGGCGATGTTGTCGTAGATCGACTTGGGGAACGGATTGGGCTTCTGGAAGACCATGCCGACCCTGCGTGCGGAGCTCGACGACGTCGATCTCGGCGCGCGTAGATGTCCTGGCCGTCGAGGAGGATCTGCCCCTCGACCCGGGTCCCGGCGATGACGTCGTTCATGCGGTTGAGGGTCCGGATGAAGGTCGACTTGCCGCAGCCCGGACGGGCCGATGATGGCCGTGACCTTCCGGTCGTAGCAGTCGATGCTGACGTTCTTGAGGGCCCGGGTCGCTGCCGTAATAGAAGTCGAGGTCGCGGGCCTCGGATCTTGATGCGCGGTCTCTGCGCTGCTCATCGCTGTTTCCTTCTCAGCCTGTAGCGGATGACGACGGCCGTCATGTTCAGGCCCAGGACGAGGACGATCAGGACCAGGGCGGTGCCGTAGGCCAGGGGCCGGACCTGGAGGATGGCGTGGTGCTGGGTGGCCATGATGTAGAGGTGGTAGGGCAGGGCCATGAACTGGTCGCCGAGGGACTTGGGCAGGAACGGCAGGAAGAAGGCGGCGCCGGTGAACAGGATCGGCGCCGTCTCCCCCGCCGCCCGGGCCAGGCCGAGGACGGTCCCGGTCAGCATGCCCGGGCACGGCATAGGGCAGGACGTTGGTCCGGATCATCTGCCACTTCGTCGCCCCCAGGGCCAGGGCGCCTTCGCGGTAGGAATTGGGGATGGTCTTGAGGGCCTCTTCGCTGGCCGTGATGGTCCAGGGCAGGGTCATGAGCCCCAGGGTCAGGCCGGCCGAGAGGACGGACGTCCCGAAGCGCATGACGTTGACGAAGAGGATGACCCCGAACAGGCCATAGACGATGGACGGGACGCCCGAGAGGTTGCGGATGGACAGCCGGATGAGCCGGGTCAGGCGCGTCTGCCTGGCGTATTCGTTGAGGTAGATCGCGGCCGACATGCCCAACGGCACGGCCAGCAGGGCCGTGATGATCGTCACCAGGAACGTGCCGAAGATGGCCGGGAAGATGCCGCCCTCGGTCATGCCCTTGCGCGGGGCCTGGGTCAGGAACTCCCAGGTGATCGCGCCGTGGCCCTTGCTGCCGATGTCGTAGAGGAAGAGCAGCAGCACGGCCAGGACCAGGAACAGGCCGCCCGCAGGGCCAGGAAGCCGATGGCCTGGACGATCGTCTTCCGCGTCGCTGGCTTCACTGCTCCCGCTCCTGGTACTTGTGGAGGACGAGGTCGGCGACGAGGTTGACGGCGAAGGTCATCAGGAACAGGACCAGGCCGATGACGAACAGAGCGTAATAATGGGTCGTGTAGTAGGGCACCTCGCCGAGCTCGATGGCGATGTTGGCGGTCATGGTCCGGACGGAATCGAGCAAGCCGTGAGGGAACGACCGGGCGTTGCCCGTGGCCATGAGGACGGTCATGGTCTCGCCGATGGCCCGGCCCATGCCGAGCATGACGGCGGCGATGATGCCCGAGAGCGCCGGCCGGCAGCTTGACCCGGACGAGGGTCTGCCAGCGGGAGGCCCCGAGGGCCAGGGAGGCTTCGCTGTAGGCCCTGGGCACGGCGTTGAGCGAGTCCTCGGAGATGCTGATGATCGTCGGCAGGGCCATGATGGCCAGCAGGACGCTCCCGTTCAGGGCGTTGAGGCCGTTGCCGGTATGGAAGATCTTGGCGAGGGCTGGCCCGAACAGGACGATGCCCAGGAAACCGACCACGACCGAGGGGATGCCGGCCAGGATCTCGACGACCGGCTTGAGGACCTCCCGGACACGCCAGTGGGCGACGTCCGAGAGGTAAGCCGCGACCCCGATCCCGATCGGAACGGCCAGGGCCAGGGCCCCGGCCGTGACCATGAGCGTGCTCATGATCATGGACAGGAGGCCGTACTCGGCCTTTTCGGGCGAGGTGGGGTCCCAATGGGTGCTGCCGAGGAACTCGGAGATCCTGACCTCCCGGAAGGCCGGGATGGCCGTGAGGAGGAGCGTCAAGAAGACGCCGGCGAGAACGAGGACGGCCAGGATGCCGGAGGCGAAGAAGGCGGACCTGATCGCCGACTTCCTTGAGGTCGGTCAGCTTCTTCTTTCTCATCGGTCCGCTTCGTCGGCTCTCCTCCGCACTCTCCGGAAATGGACGGGCCGGGCTTGGTCCCACGACCGCGCCCGGCCTGTCCGAGACAGGAGTTGGGAGGAGTTATTTGAAAGCCTTGTCATTCTCCGCTTTGTATTTGCCCTCGCCGATGGTGAAGAAACCTTCCCGCTCGACGATGGCCTGGCCCTCGGGCCCAACGATCCATTTCAGGAACTGGGCGGCATCGGCCTTGGGCTTGCCGTTCGTGGCCATGAAGAGCGGCCTCGAGACCGGGTAGGCGCCGGATTCGACGGCGGCTTTATCGGTCGGCAGATAGCCGGTGCCGTTCGGCTCCTTGGAGATCTTGAGGACCTTGATCCCCTTGCGGATCTGGTGGTTCTCGTCGTAGAGGTAGCCGACGCCGACGTAGCCGACGCCGCCCTCGTCCTGGAGAAGGCCCTCGATGATCTGGGCGTTGCCGTTCATCTCTTTCATGTCCGTCGAATAGTTCTTGTTGCCGAGGACGAACTCCTGCATGAAGACGTAGGTGCCGGAGTTGGACTGGCGGCCGTATAGCGAGACCGGCTTCTGGTAGTCCCCGAGTGTCTTCCAGTTCTTGATCTCGCCGCGGTAAAGGGCGCCGACCTGGGCCATGGTCAGCTGGTCGATCGGGTTCTTCGCGTTGACGACGATGCTCAGGCCGTCGACGGCCACAACGAAGGGCCGGGGCGTGACCCCTTTTTCCCAGGCCTGATCGATCTCTTTCTGCTTCCATTCCCTGGAGTGGTCGGCGATGTCGCAGGTCTGGTTGATGAGGCCGGTGATGCCCGTGCCGGAGCCGCCGCCGAGGACGGCGATGGCCGCGCCGGGGGTCTTGCTCATGTACTCCTCGGCCAGGACCTGGACGAGGTTGACCATGGTGTCGGAGCCCTTGATCTGGATCATCTTCCCGGCCGGCTTGGCCAGGAGAAACGACCCGATGAGGGCCAGTGTCGCGATCGTGATGATGAGGGTTCTTTTCATGGGGTTGCTCCTTAAAAGGACATGAAGAAGGTCATGTTGAACTGGACGTCGGTGTTCGACGTGGCCGCAGCCTTATATTGCGTTCCTTCCTTGTAGTTGTAGATCCAGACGTTCGGCTGGAACTTGAGGCTCGAATGCAGGGGGGCCCAATCGAGGCCCAGGATGGCCAGGCCGATGTCCTTGGCCTTGGCCAGCCCCGAGGTCGAGCTCACGAAATGGTTGTTCGGCGTGTAGCTGTCGTAGCGGGCGAAGGCGTTGAGCTTGTCCGGGACGAGCGTGTAGCGTCCGAAGACGGACCAACCGGACGCGTTGAACTTCTCGGCGGCCGCGGCGCCGGGCGCGGTATATTGGTTGAGATCGTTCTTATAGACGAACCATTCGCCGGCGAGGACGAGGCCTCTGACCATCTCGAAGTAGGCATCGGCCTTGACCATGGTCGCCTTCGGCCCGGTGATGGCCAGCGGGTTGGCCTTGTACTGTTGAGGCTCGTACTCCGCGTAGCCGAAGAGCGAGAACCCGGCCACGGGGACGAAGTGAAGGTAGCCCTCGAACTTCTTGTACTTGTCGGTCTCGAGGTGGGTGTAGCCGCCGCCGTTGACGACCTGGACGCCGTAGCGGAGCTGCTTGACGATCGAGCCCTTGAGGCTGACGCCGATGTCGGCGCTCGAGGCCCGGATGTCGGTGCCCGTGATATCCTTGTAGCCGTCGACGAGGGTCTTGGCCACGCTCCGGTAGCCCCAGCGGTCCTCGGCCAGCTTGAAGGTCAGCGTTTCCTCCATGCCGACGTTGAGTGTCTGGCCCGGCAGCAGGAAGTTCGACCATTCAAAGTAGAGGTGCTTCAGGTAAGGCCGCAGCTTGTCGTCCTTGGACAGGCTAACGCCGGAAACCGGGTTGCCCGTCAGCGAGACGCCGGTGACATTGGCCGTGTTGTCGGCGTCGAGGCGGAAGCGGAACTTCAGGTTGTCGTTGATCTTGTTCTCATAGGTGAAGTAGGCCCGGCGGAAGACGAACTGGCTGTTGAGGTAGGCGGCCGCGGGATCCGTCGGCTTGAGGGTGATCGGGCCCGCGCTCGAAAGAAAGAACCGGTAGTCCAGGTAGACCGTGGCGGAAAAGGTCTGGGGGGGAGGGGTGGTCGTCTGGGCCATCAGGCTCATCACCGTGACCATGGGCAGCATCAGCAGGCCCAGGACGATGTCCCCGGCCATTCTCAGGACTCTACGCATTCTCTGTGTCTCCTTGATGGGATTCTGTGTTCGTTCACGAGCATGATAGGGAGGTCCGGTTAAGGAACGATTAAGGAACGCGTAATTTTCGGTTAATAAATGACGGCCAAAACAGCCCCGGTCTTAATCAAATCTTAACAATTCCCTGCTGTAATGGGGCCATGCCCCAGGCTAGTCTCCTGCTCGTCGTCCTCATCATCCTCGTGGCCTTGGCCTTCGACTTCACCAACGGCATGCACGACGCGGCCAATTCGATCGCCACCATCGTCTCGACCCGGGTCTTGACACCGCGGTTGGCTGTCGTGTGGGCGGCCATCTTCAACTTCGTCGCCTTCCTCATCTTCGGGACGGCCGTGGCCCACACGATTGGCAAAGGCATGATCGATCTCGCGGCGGTCACCCCCTATGTCGTCTTCAGCGGTCTCCTTGGGGCCATCTCCTGGAACCTCCTGACCTGGCTCCTGGGCCTGCCGACGAGCTCCTCCCATGCCATCATCGGCGCCTACGCCGGCGCGGCCGTGGCCCGGGCCGGCGTCGGGGTCGTCATCGCCAAGGGGTGGATCAAGACCGTCGCCTTCATTTTCATCGCACCCGTCCTGGGCCTGATCCTGGGCGTCTTCTTCTTCTGGATCACGGTCTGGATCGTCCACCGGCAGCATCCGGCCAGGATCAACCGCTGGTTCAAGGTGCTCCAGCTGTTCTCGGCGTGCGCTTTCAGCCTGGGCCACGGCGGGAACGACGCCCAGAAGACGATGGGCATCGTCGCCAGCCTCCTTGTCTCGGCCGGCTATATGAAGACGTTCCACATCCCCTTATGGATCGTGCTGAGCGCCCACGGCGCCATAGCGCTGGGCACGCTCTCAGGCGGCTGGCGGATCGTCAAGACCATGGGGCAGAAGATCACCAAGCTCCGGCCGATCGACGGCTTCTGCGCGGAGACGGCCGCAGCGTCCAGCATCTTCCTAGCGACTCATCTTGGCGTCCCCGTCAGCACGACCCACGTCATCACCGGCGCCATCTCGGGCGTCGGCGCGACGAGAAGGCTGTCAGCCGTCCGCTGGGGCGTCACGCTCAAGATCGTCTGGGCCTGGATCTTCACCATTCCCGGAGCGGGACTGATCGGCGCCGCGTACTATTTCCTCTTTAGGATCTTCCTGAAGGTCTGAGCGTGACCCCCCCGGAAATCCTCGTTTGAGGGGATTCTTTCGCTTCCGGCGAGAGCGAAACTAGGAAGGTAGGGAGACGTTCTTATGGACTCGTTCGTATTTTGGCTCAATAGGCCGTTCGATCCAGGCCGCGTCGCCAAGCCGTCGCATCGGCGAAGAACCTCTGTCGTGACCATTCGATACCGGGGTTCGTTCGGGCGGTCGGCGGTCAAGACCCTGATCGTGCTCGTGCTCCTGGCGATCATGTCGAACGTGATCGGCGAACGGCCGGGCCAAGACCTCGGCGCGAAAGAGGTCGCCTCCGAGATCGGAAGCGGCGGCACTCGGCGCTAGATCACGCCGGGTTCGGGCCAGAGGCCTCGTCTCATCGTTCCGGTCATCCCCGCCGGCCCGCCTTGGCCCGCTAAGGACGAATGCTCAGGGTGATCTTGAAGACCCCGCGCTCTCCCAGAGGCACCAAGCGGCTGACGGGATCCCAGAGCCTTTCCCAATTCTTGGTATAGACGAGAAAGATCTCGTTGCCGGGGGCGATCTGCCAGCGGAACCGGAGGTTGGCGCCCAGAGTGTGGGAAACGCTGTCGTACTGGACGTAGTTCATCAGGCCGAGGTTCGGCGTCAGGAAGAGATCGGCCTTGAGCTGGAAGAGGTTCTCCTTGAAGCGGCCTTGCGGCAAATGGCCGCGGACGAGCTCGGCGTTCAGGGCCAGGGTGACATATCCTTTGATCTTGAGGCCCAGGCCGATCGTCGGATCGCTGTATTGGCCGGAATAGAACTGCCCGAAACGCCAGCTCAGGTCGAAGGTCCAGGGCCGGTAGGTGGCGGAACTGAACTCGGCCCGGTAGCCCAGCATATTGTACGGGCCCGCCGGAATGACGACGCCCGGCGCGACCTCGAAATCGTAGGGCAGGACGTCGCGCTTGGGGATAACGTTGAATTCGATGTGCTCGCCGCTTTCGGTCCGCATATTGATCGGAGCGGTGAAGATCTCCCGGGTTTCGAGATGACCCAGGAGGTCCCAGTAGAAATCGCCTTCGAGCTCAAAGAAGAACTGTCGCACGAGGTCGCCGACAAAAGTCCCCTTGGCCGGCCGCGGCTGGTAAGCCATCCCCAGGCTAAGATACTGGACGTTCCCGCGCTCCAGGAACCCGACCCCCGGGTCGAGGGCGTCGCCGTAATAAGAATAGCTGCCGCGGATGTCGAACAGGTCGTTGGGATAGTCAAGCCTCACGCCGTAGGCCTGGTGGTGGCCGGATGGAGCTCCGTTCCAGTTGTAGACATACCACGCGCCGGCGTTGAAATTCTGATTCCCGAACAGCCGCGACGTCTTATAGGTCAGGTCGAAGCCGGCCAGCGTGTTCCTCGCGCCCGTCGGGCTGCCGTTCGTGAAGATGACCCCGATCTTGCTTTCCGCAAGAACGTTCTGGACGATCCGGGCGGCGACGAAGTTCTCGCCGGGCAAGCTGATGGGGAGGCTCGAGTCCTCGATGGCCCGCGTGCCCACGTCGAGCAGGGAGATGTTCGTGTTCCCGAGGCGGCCGAAGAGCTTGGCGCCGAAGGCCACGGGGATCTGGCTTTCCCCGTAGAGGCCGATGCGCCGGCTGAAGAAGGGCGAGAAGTTCTCGCCGCCCCCGCCGAAGCTGAAGATGTCCGATCCTTCGAGAAAGAAGGTCCGCTTCTCGGGAAAATAGAGCGGAAAGCGGGTCAGGTTGATGCGGCGGTCGTCGACCTCGGTCTCGGCGAAATCGGTGTTGTAGCTGAAGGCGCCGATGAAATTCGGAGTGAAGTTCTTGTACAGATCGAAGCCCCCGTCCGCCTTCAAGGTCCCGGGCGTCCCGGCCACGTTGTCTTTGTCGGCTCGGACGATGCCGTAGGGGCGGAACGTCAAGCCCAGGCCCTGCTTGACGCCTCCGACACCCTGGAGCGCGGCCGCCTCCATCGGGTTATAGAAGAAGCTGTTCCGGCTCGAGCCGGCCAGGCGGTCGGTCTCCTGCTTCCGGGCGATGTAGCGTTCCACGTTGAGGCCCCAGGCCTCGAGATCCGGCTTGAAGGAGAGCGTCTTGAAGGGGATCCGGACCTCGGCGGTCCAGCCCTCGGCACGGATCCGGCACTTGGCGTCCCAGATGCCGTCCCAGCTCAGGTCGGCGTATTCACCCGAGGTCAGGCCCTCGCTCCGCGCGCCCCGCGCGTTGACGATGAAGATATAGGCCGTCCTCTTGTTCTGGAACGGGTCGAGGAGGATCCGGACGACATCTTCGGCTTTCTCCTGCTCCTCGCCGCCGCCGTCGTGGGCCATCGAGTTGGCCGAGATCTTCTTCGGCCGGCTGTCGAAGCACTGTATGCCGAGATAGAGGTCGGTGTCATCGAATAGGACACGCAACTCGGTCCTCTCGGTCGGCTCCGCGCCGGGATTTGGAAAGACCATCTTGAAGGCCGTGAAGGGGGCGGCGCGTTCCCAGGCCGCGTCCCGGAGGTCGCCGTCCATCTTCGGGCTGTGGTCCACCCTGACCGCCGTCAAGGAAGGCGGATCCCCGCGAAGGACGCCGCTGAGGCTGATAAGAAAGGCCAGCAAGGCCACGCAGAGCCGGCCGGCCTTGGAAACGGGCTTCGGGGATATGGTCCC
The DNA here is from genome assembly GCA_963807525.1 of Candidatus Aminicenantota bacterium. Lineage (GTDB taxonomy): Bacteria > Acidobacteriota > Aminicenantia > Aminicenantales > Saccharicenantaceae > RBG-16-66-30. Next base: position 51,304 of record CAWECI010000035.1, read on the forward strand.
GGGGAGCGGGACCGCCAAGCGGGGCCGGAGCGTCCCGTCGATCTCTGTCATGAGCCCCAGAAGGTACCCGGTTCCGCTTCGACTGTCAATTCGCCGGCCGGTCGGACGGCGGCCGTTCCGCCCCGTCCTCACTCCGTGGCCGGATCCCCCGCGGCCCGACGAAGGGCCAGCCGGCTGAGGACGAACTGGAAGAGCGCCTGGATCCTGAGCAGCTCCGCCTGGGCGTAAGCGTCCTCGGTGTCGAGGAGATCCAGGTTGGTGACCGTCCCGGCCTCGTAGCGCGACCGGGCGAAATCGAGGGCCTTCTGGGCCCGCTGGACGTTGACCTCGACGGACTCGAGCTTCCGGACGGCGGCCTGGACGTCGGCCGCGGCCTGGAGCACCTCCGTGCGGACCATGCTTTCGACTTCCTTGCCCCGATCCTGATAGGACCGCAGGTCGGCCTCGGCTTCCGCCTTCATGGCCCGGGTCCGATGGCCGTTGAAGATCGGCACGTCGACGGCCGCGGCGGCCACATAATTGAGCTTCCAGGTATTCAGATTGGGGATATAGCCGTTCTTCCAGCCGGCCAGGACATTCAGGTTGAGCGAAGGCCGGTCGGCGAGTTCGGCCAAGCGGATCCGGATGTTCGCCGTGTGCATCTGATCCTGGACGACCCGGGTCTCCGGACGCTGCTCCAGGGCCTGCCTGACCAGGCCGTCGGCGTCGAGCGCGGCCGGCTCGTACTTGAAGCCTCCCTGAAGCTCGAGCGGAACCCCGTCCTCGAGCCCCATCAGCCGGCGCAGGCCGAGGAGCTGCTTCTCGCGGGCGGAGGTCAGGTCCACGATCTGGTTCTCGGAGGCGACGAGGCGGACCTGGGTATTGAGGATCTCGAGCTCGGTCGCCGTCCCGGCCTCGAACTTCTTCCGGGCCACGGCCAGGTGGTCGTCGAGCGTCTTGACGGTCTCCTCCTGGACCTTGAGGCTGTCCTGGAGGTAGAGGATGGAATAGAAGAGCTGGACGGCCTGGAAGGACAGGTCCCGCCTCAGGATCTCCGATTGGTCCGCGGCGCTCGTCGTTTGGGAGCGCGACAGGTTGACCGACTCCCTGGTCCGGTTGAAATCGTAGACGACCTGGCTCACGCCGGCGTGAAGATCGAAGTTGTTGGCGGGATAGAGCTGGAACGTCCCGAAATCGGGGATGGTGAACTCCATGGTCGGGGCGATCCGCGAATAGCCCAGCTCCGCCCGGACCTGGGGTTGGAGGCGGGACCGGCTGCCGTCGACCCGGGCCTCGAAGACGGCCACGGCATCCTGGGCCTCCTTGATGGCGGGGTTGTTCTCGAGGACGGCCCGGACCGCGTCCTCAACGGTCAAGACGCGGGGCGCGGGCGAGGCCGGCCGCGCCGCGGGTGCCTCTTGGGCCCCCAAGACGACCAGGCCGCCGAGCGCGAGGATCGATCCCAGACAGATCATTGGCTTTTTCATGACCATTCACCTTTCGGGCGGGATCACTCGAGGCCCGCCGCCCGACCGCGCCGGCCTTTGACCGGCGACCGCAGGAAGATCAGGAACAGGATGCACAGGACCGTGATGACGGCGGCGATCAGGAAGTCGTCATCGATGGCCGCCACCATGGCCTGGTTGGCGACGTGGCCGTAGACGAGGGCATTGGCCCGGGCGGCCGCCTGCGCCGTGGTGCCGCCCACGGCGTGCTGGGCGAAGCCCTGGAGCCGCGTCAGGGCCCCTCGGAAGGCCGGGGAATAAGCGTCGATGGCGGCGCCGAAGTTGGCCGTGTGGATCAGGACGCGGCGCGTCAGCAGCGTCCCGAAGATGGCCACGCCGAAGCTGCCGCCGATCTGGCGGACGACGTTGAAGAGGCCCGAGGCCTGGGCCATGCGCTCCCTCGGGATGCCGGCCAGAGCCAGGGTGCTGAGGGGCGTGAACAGGAGCCCCATGCCGAGCCCCCGGAAGACGAGCGACGAGGCGATCTCCGAGTGGCCGGAGAAGAGCGAGAGCTGGTGGTTCAAGTAGAAGCTGTAGGCCATCAGGATGATGCCGATGAAGCCCGGGATCTTGGGGCTGATCCGGTCGGTGACCAAACCCGACAGAGGGGCGAAGAGGCCCTGCAGGAGGCCGACCGGCAGGAAGAACAGGCCGGCCTGGAAGGCCGTGTAGCCGAGCGAGTTCTGGAGGTAGAGAGGCAGGAGGAACGTGCTCCCGAACATGCCCAGCCCGAAGACGAACAGGGCCAGGTTCGCCAGGCTGAAGTTGAAATCCTTGAACAGTCTCAGGTCGATCAGCGGGTGCTTGACCGTAAACTCGGTGATGAGGAAGACGACCAGCCCGACGGCCGAGAGGGCCAAGCAGGTCAGGATGTAAGGGGACGTCCAGCCGCCCGTGTTCCACGACGCGTTGCCGTTGGTCAGGGCCAGCAGGAGGCCGGCCAGGAACGCGGCCAGGGAGAGGAACCCAACGATGTCGAAGGACCGGACCCGTTCGGACCGGTACTCCCGCTGGATGAGGACGGTCGCGGCCACGCCGATGATCCCCACGGGCACGTTGACGTCGAAGATCATGTGCCAGGAGAAGTGGTCGACGAGGTAGCCGCCGACCATGGGGCCGAGCGAAACCGAGGCGGCCGCGGCGATGGCCCAGAACCCCAGGGCCAGGCCGCGCTGCTCGACGGGGAACTCGCGGGTGACGATGGCCATGCCGACCGGCATCAGGCAGCCCGCGCCGGCCCCCTGGATGACCCGGAAGAGGATCAGGGTGTCCAGGTTCCAGGACAGGGAGCAGGCCAGGGACCCCACCGTGAACAGGACCAGCCCCAGCAGGTACGTCCGCTTGTAGCCGAGATGGTCGGCCACCCAGCCCGAGGTCGGCAGCATGATGCCGAAGACCAGCATGTAGGCGGTGACGACCCACTCGACGCGGTCCAGGGTCACCCCGAAAACGCCCATGATCTTGGCCAGCGCGACGTTGACGATCGTCGCGTCGAGGACGGCCATGAACGTGCCGATCATGACGTTGGCCAGGACCCACCAGCGATAGAAGGCGTGCTCGTGGTGAAGCGAGGGGATCGAGGAGACGGCTTGCCGGCGCAGGGAGCGGGCGGCTTTGAGGACCACGTCCGCTCCCCTACCGGACGCGGATCTTGATCTCGACCGACATGCCCGGCCGGAGCGGGGTGGCGGCCCGCGTCGCGGGCGTCGGATCGTCCAGGTAGATCTTCAGCGGCACCCGCTGCGTGACCTTGGTGAAATTGCCCGAGGCGTTGTTCGGGGGGATCAGGGAGAACTGGGAGGCCGTGTAATCGCCGATGAGGCCGACCGTCCCCGCGAACGGCCGGCGGGGGTAGGTATCGACGTTGATCTCGACCGGGTCCTTGAGCTTGACCCGGCCGAGCTTGGTCTCCTCGAGATTGGCGGTCACCCAGATGAGTCGCGTGTCGTAGATCGTCAGGACGGGCTGGCCCGGCTGGACGACGTCGCCCGGCAGAAGCCAGCGCTTGGCTACGATGCCGTCGAAGGGCGCGACCAGGGTCATGTTCGAAAGCTGCGACTCGAGGACGCCCAGCTGGGACTTGGCCACGGCGATCTTGGAGGCCGCGATGCCGTACTCGGCCTTGGCGGCGTCGAGCGCCTGCTGGGCGTGGACGTGCTGCTCCCTGGTGATGACCGCGCCCTTGAACTGAAGCTCGGCCCGGGCGAAGTCGTCCGAGGTCCGATCGACGTCGACCTTGGCCAGGACCAGGCTGTCCTGGGCCAGGGCGATCGTCGCCTTGGCCTGTTCCATCTGCGCCCTCAGGTCGGTCTCGTCGAGGCGGACGAGAAGATCCCCCTGCTTGACCAGGTCGCCTTCATCGACCGTCAGTACGACGATCCGGCCGAGGACCTTGGCGCTGATGGAGACCTTGTTGGCGTCGAGGTACGCATCGTCCGTGGAGACGAAGTTGCGGAGGTTCTTGTACCAGTACCAGGCCCCGAAGGCCAGGGCCACGATCAGGATGAAGAACGGGATGAGGACGCGCTTCCTGCGATAAAGAGGGACTTGATCGATGTCTTCATCCTCCTTGTCGCCGGCCGGAGGAGCGGCGGGCGGCGGGGTTGGCTTCTCAGGTGCCTGGTATTCGGCCATGTTCGCTTCTCCTCAGGGATTCCCTCACGCTCGGGTATTCCAGTATCGCTGGAAAGCCTTGGTCGGTCAAGCCTGGCGCCAGGGGCCGAAAGGCTATTTCAGGAAGAAACGTGTGCCGCAGACGCGTCGGGGGAATTCCCCCTAGCAGGCCGCGGTCTTCGCCTGCCCGTCTCCTATTTCGCGCCCCCCTCCCCCTTCTTCAGGTACGGCACACCGTCGGTCCACCACTTCGGCGCCGGCGCGTCCTTGAGGAAATGGTCGAAGAACTCAAAGAAGCGGACGGTCAGGTCCTTCCGGTTGGCCAGCCCGCGCAGTCCGTGGCCCTCGTCGGGATAAGCCAGCAGCACGGCCGGCTTGTTGAAGTATCTCAGGGCGTTGTAAAAGGCCAGGCCGTTGATGAAGCCGACGGTCGGGTCGGACGTCCCGTGCATGATCAGGAACGGCGCGGTCACGTTGGGGACATGGGTCAGGGCCGACTCGAAATGGTACTTGTCGGGCTGGTCCCAAGGGGAGAAGCCCCAGCGGCCCTGGTCGTAGAGATAATAATTGAAGGCCGTATCGCCGCTCCCGCCCTGGTAGCCGTAGCCCCAGCCCCAGGGCATGCTGAAGTCGTTGTAGAGGTCGACGACGCCCGCGCCCATGCCGACGGCGGCGAACATCTTGGACATCGTCCCGATGAACGCCGCCCCTTCGCCGCTGTAGCTGTGGCCGGACACGCCGATCCGCTGCGGGTCGGCATAGCCCATCTCGATGACCTTCCGGGTCGCGGCCTCGACGCACTCGAGCATGTCCGAGTGGGAGTTGCCGGTCCGGAAATGAACGTCGGGGAGCATGGCCAGGTAGCCGTCGCTCGTGGCCTGCATCGGCATCCGGCCCATGCTGGGCAGATACGCGGGGGCGTTGTAGATGTGCATGGTCTGCGAGTTCTTCTCGTAGAAGATGACGATCATCGGCCGTTTCTCGCCCTGCTTGTAATCGTCCGGGATGGCCAGGATGCCCTGAAGGCGCTTGCCGTCCTTGTTCGTGTAATCAAAGAGCAGGCGATGCCCCCAGAGGAAGTCCTGCTGCTGAGGATTGGCGTCGGAGATCTTTTTCGAATCCCCGAAGCCCGGGCCCGACACGCGGAGGTCCGGGAACTCGACGAACGTCTGCCGCGTGAAGAGGAACACGTTCGCCTTGAGGGCCCTGACGGGGTTGCCGAAGAAGGCGTCCTCATAGACAAGCTCCTTGAGCTTCCCATTCGCCAGCTCGTAATAGCCCGACTTCTTCGTCCACTCGCCGTAAGCGGACAGGGTCTGGGGCTTGGCCAGGTCGAAGAGCTGGCGGGCCGCCGCCGAGCGGGGCTGGGCCGGGTCGGGCGGCTCGACGCGGAGGAGGCGGAAGCGGATCTCGTTCGTCGTCCCGAGACCGTCCGTCAGGTTCCTCGGCGCGGCGCCGTCGAGAGGGACGAGCCACAGGTCGTAGCGATGATTGACGATGACGCCCTTGCCGTCGCTGGTGTAGCCGGCGACGCCGTAGGACGGCTTGGCCCCCGGATGGTCGTATTCGGTGTCGGTGAAATCGACCTTCCCGGCGCCCAGGGTCTTGGCCGTCCCGGCGGCGAAGTCGTAGGCCATGATCGTCCCGTCCTTCCAATAAAGGAAGTGCGTGCCGCGGGGATGGATGCCGAAGACATAGCGGCCGACGAGCTGGCTCTTGGCGATGAGCGTCCGCTCGCCCGTCGACGTGTTGACCCGGTAGTAGTCCCCGGCCGGGAGGACCTTCTCGTCGCGCAGGTAGGCGCGCCGGTCGAGTCCGACCGCCCACCCGCCGGTCTCGGCGACGTCGAGCTCGCGCATCGTCTCGTCGGCGAGCTTGATGAACTTGCCGGCCGCGACGTCGAAGGCCGCCCGGAAGGTGAAGTTGCGGTCCTGGTCGGCCCGGACCATCTGAAGGGATTGGACCTCGGGGTCGTTGGTGTTCCAGACGTCGACGTTGGCCGCCTCGTCCGTGGACTTGCGGGGACTGTCGAGAGTGGGGACCTGCTCCTTGATCCCGAAGAAGACCCGTCGTCGGTCGTCGCTCCAAGAGAGGCCGGCCCGGTCGCTGGCCACCCAGCCCTTGGGGAAGCCGGCGGCCTTGGACGGATCGAGGATGGCCGGCGCGAGGACGGGGGTGCCGTCCTTGAGGGCGGCGGCGACGTCCGGGAAGGCGACGAGGATGTTGTCTCGCTCCCGCATCTTCTCGGCCTCTGTCCCCTTGAGGACCGCCAGGGCCGTGCCGTCCTCGTCCCAGGCCAGGCGGTTGTAGTTCTTGGCGTCGTTGTCGAGGGGCGTGATGCGGCCGTTGCGGGCGTCAAAGACAAAGAGCCCGTTCCCGTCCTTGACCGCCGCGTCAACGGTGTAAGCGAGGAGCGCGCCGCTCTTGTTGAAGGCATAGTCGGCGACGCTCCCCAGGAGCTGGAAGCGACCCGTCCGCAGGTCGAGCAGAATGGCATCCTGTCCCCGGGAACCCGCCGCGGCGGGGGCGGCCCCGGGCGCGGCCGGGGCCTGGGGCGGCATTCCGCCTCCGCGCCGGCCCGCCGGGGCGGAGGCCTCGCCGCCCCGTCTCCGGAGGACCAAATGGGAGGATGTCGGGGCAAAGGCGAACGTGCCGATCTCTTCCCAGGACCGGACGGCGCCGGCCGCGAGATTCCGCAGTTCGACCCGACGGGGCGGGATCGGGGCGGCGCCGCCGCGCGGACCCGCCTGCTGTCCCGGCTGGCCGGACCCTGGCTCGGTCTGCCCCGGGTTTGGCTGAGCCGAAGGAGCGTTCCCCGAGGGGGCGCTGCCCGAACCGGCTGAAGTTCCTCGGGCCTGGCGCGCCCGCTGGGCCGCGCCGGGGTCGACCTGGTAGGCGAGCCATTGCGAGTCCGGCGAAAAGACGGGGGCGGTCGCGTCATTGACGGTCACGTCCGCGTTCGTCGCCAGGTTCACGATATGCATCACCGGCTTGGTCTCGGCCGGCAGGACGTTCGTGAGCTCGAGGACATAGACGAGCCATTTCCCGTCGGCCGACAAGGCCTGGGTAGAGATGGTCCGCCACTTGGAGTAATCGTCGACGGTCATGGCCTTCTTCGCCGGGGCGGCGGCGCCGCCCTGGGCGGAAGCCGGGGCCGGAGCCGAGGACAAAAGGCCGATCAGGCCCAGGATGACGCCGAGCACAAGCCGGGGACGGAGGGGCAACATTCTCATAGGGACTCCTTGTCAGACCGCAAAGGCTGGGGTCGAAAGCGCACGTCCCTTCTTTTATCGACGCCGGCCCCAAAAGTCAACTCACCGGGGTCCGGGTTCATTTTCGCTTCAAGTCGGATTAGAATAGAGAGCATAAGCGCGACAGGGTTCCGCGCTGGAGGCAACATGACTCTCAAAAGAAAACTCTCGTTGGGGTTGGGCTTCCTGTTCCTCACCATCTTTGCCTTGGGCATCTTCTACTCTATCCAGATCGGCCGGCTGTCCCAGGACGCCCAGAACATCGTGAAGGACAACTACAATTCTCTCGTCTATTCCAGGAATATGATCTCGGCTCTCGAGGACATGAGGACGGCGATCAGCAACATCGTCTTCAATCCGGCCAGGAATGATCGACCCCCCGACTATTACTTGAAGCTCTACGACGCCGGCCGGACCGAATTCGAAGCCAGCTTCAAGTCGGAGAAAGGGAATATCACCGAGATCCAGGAACGGGAATACGTTGATTCCCTGGACAAGGACTACGCCTTATACGCCAACATCTCGGCCCGGATCATCAAGGCGGCGGGGACCGGGAGCGTCTTCTTCACCGAGTATCAGCCCGCCTTCGAGAAGCTCCGGCATACCGTCGGCAGCATCAACGATCTCAACATGCAGGCGGTCGAACGGAAGAACCAGGCGGCCAAGCGGGACGCAGGAAGGATCATCAATCTCAGCGCCGGGATCGGGGTCGTCTGCCTGATCCTGGCCTTCTTTTACTTCTGGTATTTCCCCTTTTACATTTCCAACACGATCGCGTACCTGTCGGACCGGATGAAGACGCTTCTGAAGAAAACGGGCGTCGAGCTCGATATCAAGACGAACGACGAGGCCTTCGTCATCCTCGAGGGGATCGACCTGCTCGAGAACAAATTCGGGATCGAGGATCAGCGCTTGACCAGGACCGGAGGGCCTTCGGCGGCGAAGGGCTTGTAGACGACATCCTTCGTCTTTTCCCGGAACTCGGCCTGCACGGCCTGGAGCGTCTTCGGGTCCTCGTACAGATCGACCATCGTCGCGGCCAGCGCCTTGGCCGCGTAGATCAGGGCCTTGTGGCCGATCGACATCCCGCCGCAGGCCACGACCGGCCAGGCGTGCCAAGGGGCATCCAGGGGCGCCGAGGTGGCTTCCAGGCCCATGGTCGGGACCTGCCAGCTCACGTCACCGACGTCCGTCGAACCTCCTTCGGGATCAGGCAGCGGGTCCTTCCATGGCCGGACCGCGCCGTCGAGCCCTTTCGCCGCGACGCCGGTGGCCTTCTGGATCGCCTTGGCGAATTCCTGCTCTTCGGTTGTGAACGCGATCGGCCCGAGCCAGGACAGGTTCGCGAACACGACCCTCGCGCCGGTGAGGTTGACGAGTGTCTCCCAGTTGCCGCTGTGCACCGTGACCTTGGATTCGACCTCGGCCATCATCGCGGCCCCTTCGGCGATGCGCTTCGCCCGCTCGAGGAGCTGTTGGACGCCCGCCCCCTTCGAGTCGCGGAGCCAGAACCAGACGCGGGAATAGGCGGGCACGACATTCGGCACGTCGCCGCCGTTGAGGATCGTATAGTGCATGCGGACGGTCGGCTTGACGAACTCGCGCATCCGGTTCAGGCCGGCCGTGAAGAGCTCCAGGGCCGCCACGGCGCTGCGCCCGTTCCAGGGATCGCCGGCGGCGTGGGCCGTCTTGCCGAAGAACTCGACGGTGCATTCCACGATGGCCTGCGAACCGTCGACCGCGGCCCTCGTCTTGTCGCCCGGATGCCAGGCCAGGCAGGCATCGAGGTCCTTGAACAGCCCGGCCCGGACCATATAGACCTTGCCGCCGACGGCTTCCTCGGCGGGCGTGCCGTAGAACCGGATCGTTCCCTTGAGCCGGCCGGCGGCCATCAGGTCCTTGACGGCCAGGGCCGCTCCCAGGGCCGCCGTGCCCAGCAGATTGTGGCCGCAGCCGTGACCGGGGGCGCCGGGCGTCAGGACCTCTTTCGAGGGCTGCGCCTTTTGCGAGAGCCCCGGCAGGGCGTCGTACTCGCCGAGGATGCCGACGACCGGCCGCCCCGAGCCGTAGCTGGCCACGAACGCGGTCGGCATTTCGGCCACGCCGCGCTCGACCGTGAAGCCCTGGCCCTCGAGATAATCGGCCAGCAGTTTCGACGAGCGGGTTTCGAGCAGCGCGGTCTCGGCGAACGCCCAGACCTGGTCGCTCAGCCCGATGATCTCGGTCTTATGCTTCTCGATATCTGCGACGGCTTCTTCCTTCTTTTTGACCGCCGCCCCGAACGTCATCGATGCCGCCAGGAGAAGGCCAACGGCGAGGAGCGCGGCGCTCTTGAACCGGATCTTCATGGGTCATCTCTCCTAAACCATGTCTTGAGCTGAATACTAGACTTGTCCGGAGCCGGAATCAACTGCGTCGTCAAATTCCCCTCATTCGAGGGGGGCCTCCAAGCTCCAGGGGCCTCGCGGGTTGGATCGATGCTAGCCGGTCTTGGACCTGGCCCGGATCTTCGCCCCGGAGAGCGGGCCTCCCAGCAGAGCGCTGATGTAGCAGATGTCGAACGCGCCGGCGCTCAATGGCAGAAGGCCCCACGCCATGGACGCCACGCCGAGGGCATGACCCCGGAGCGTGTAACCGACCACCAGGAATGCCATGCCGGCGACAACTCGAAAGAGCCGGCCCAGCGGACTGTTGAGGAACCGCGAAAGGCCCCTTCGATTGAAGGCTTCTTCGGATTTGCCCATCTGAGACCTCCTTCTGTCCGCGCCGAATAATCCAAGAGTCATGCCAGGAGCCGGGCGGCCTGTCTGCGCCGGCTGCCCAGGGGAATCCCGGGCCGCCGACGTGGAGAACTTCGCCCCCAGGGCGTCACGGGGGTTGCTGGGATGCGCGCCACGGGCTTTTTCCGGAGACGATTCCTGCCTCGCAGGAAAGTTGACTTCCGCCTCCGGAGCGGTCTAGAATCGGTCCATTGAAGGGGGCGACGTGGCCACCGGCTACGTCGAAACCTGGGACCAGTGGATAAAGGCGAGCTTCTCGATTCCTGGAAGGAGATCTCCGCCTACCTCAACAGGAATATCCGGACCTGTCAGACGTGGGAGCGGGAACTCGGCCTCCCCGTCCACCGGCTCAACGGCTCGCCTAGAGCTCATGTCTTTGCTTACTCGGGGGAACTCGACGCGTGGAGGGACGAGAAAGGCCA
>CAWECI010000036.1:0-4583 GCA_963807525.1 Candidatus Aminicenantota bacterium
GCGACCACAGGGCTGGCCAAGGCCAAGGATATCGGCCTGGTCATCCTGGGCCTCGATTGGGCTCCCCTGCACTCCAGCCTCAAGTTCCAGCCGAACGTCTGGATCTACAACTACAAGGAAGGGACCCAGTATAAGGCCGCGGCCACCTCGAACACCGATATCCAGTTCAACATGACCTTCTTCATGTCCTTCTAAGGAGCAATCCCATGAAAAGAATCCTCATCATCGCGATCGCGACACTGGCCCTCCTCGGGTCCTTCCTTCTGGCCGAGCCGGCCGGGAAGATGATCCAGATCAAGGGCTCCGACACCATGGTCAATCTCGTCCAGATCCTGGCCGAGGAGTACATGGGCAAGGCCCCCGGCGCGGCCATCGCCGTCCTCGGCGGAGGCTCCGGCACGGGCATCACCGGCCTCATCAACCAGACCTGCGACATCGCCGACCACTCCCGGGAGTGGAAACAGAAAGAGATCGACCAGGCCTGGGAGAAGGGCGTCGCGCCCCGGTTCTTCGTCGTGGCCATCGACGGCGTGAGCATCGTCGTCAATGAAAAGAACCCCATCGACCAGCTGACCATGGCCCAGGTCGGGGCCATGTACCGCGGCGAGGTTAAGAACTGGAAGGCCTTCGGGGCCTACGACAAGGCCGTGTCCCTCTACGGGCGCCAGTCCAATTCCGGCACCTACGTCTTCATGCAGGAGCACGTCCTGGGCAACAAGAACTACTCCACCGATATGAAGGAGATGAACGGCAACGCCCAGATCATCGAGGGCATTCTCCAGGACGAGGGCGCGGTCGGTTATGTCGGCGTCGGCTATCTCTACGACCAGAACCACCAGATCCGCAAGGGCATCAAGGTCCTCAAGATCTCCAAGGAGCCGAACGGCACCGGCTACCTGCCCACGGACAAGGCATCCGTCGCATCCGGCGCCTACCCGGTCTCGAGGCCGCTCTTCATGGCCACGAACGGCAAGCCCAAGGCTGATGTGACCCAGTTCCTGAGCTGGGTCGTCGGTCCTGAGGGCCAGGCCATCGTCGAGCGCGAGGGCTTCTTCACGATCGGCGAGGGCAAGTACAAGGCCGCCAACGACAAGGCGTTCAAATAACCCCTCTTCAGCTCCTGTTTCCCAAAGGCCGAGTGCGGTCGGATGACCGCACCCGGCCCGTCCATTTCTAGAGAGAGCAGGGGACGAGCGGAAGGCCAAGCAGACCGATGAGAAGGAAGAAGCTGACCGATCTCAAGGAGTCGGCGATCAAGTCCTTCTTCTTCGCCTCCGGCATTCTGGCCGTCCTCGTCCTCGTCGGCGTCTTCCTGACGCTCCTCACCACTGCCGTCCCGGCCTTCCGGGAGGTCAAGATCTCCCAGTTCTTCAGCAGCACCCATTGGGACCCCACCTCGCCCGAAAAGGCCGAATACGGCCTCCTCTCCATGATCATGAGCACCCTCATGGTCACGGGCGGGGCCCTCGTCCTGGCCATCCCCATTGGGGTCGGCGTCGCGGCCTATCTCTCGGACGTCGCCCATTGGCGGACCCGGGAGATCCTCAAGCCGATCATCGAGATCCTGGCCGGCATCCCTTCGGTCGTGGTCGGCTTCCTGGGCATCGTGCTCTTCGGGCCCGCCCTGGCCAAGCTCTTTCACAAGGGCAACGGCCTCAACGCCCTGAACGGCAGCCTCCTGCTGGCCATCATGGCCTTGCCGACGATCATCAGCATCTCGGAGGACTCGCTCAACGCGGTCCCCAGAGCCTACAGCGAGGCTTCCCTGGCCCTGGGCGGGTCCAAGTGGCAGACCCTGGTCCGGGTCAAGTTGCCGGCCGGGCTCTCGGGCATCATCGCCGCTGTCATGCTCGGCATGGGCCGGGCCATCGGGGAGACCATGACGGTCCTCATGGCCACCGGCAACGCCCGGTCGTTCCCGCACAGCTTGCTGGACTCCGTCCGGACCATGACCGCCAACATCGCCATCGAGCTCGGCGAGGTCCCGTATTACACGACCCATTACTACGCCCTCTTCGTCATCGGCCTGGTCCTGTTCCTCATGACCTTCGTCGTCAACCTCGTCGCCGACCTCTTCCTTCATAAATACCAGGAGCGGGAACAATGAAGCTGGCCACCCGGAAAAAGATCGTCGAGGTCATCGGCTTCCTGGCCCTGCGGGCGGCCATGTTCCTGGTCGTGGCCGTGCTGCTGCTCTTTCTCTACGACATCACCAGCAAGGGGCACGGCGCGATCTCCTGGAAGTTCCTGTCCCAGGCCCCTCGGAAGGGCATGACCGAGGGCGGCATTTTCCCGGCCATCTTCGGCACCTTCCTGGTGACGATCATCACGGCCCTGCTGGCCGTTCCGCTGGGCATGTCCGCGGCGATCTACCTCAACGAATACGCCCGCCAGACGCGCATCACCCGGCTCATCCGGCTGTCCATCCGGAACCTTTCGGGCGTGCCGTCCATCGTCTACGGCCTGTTCGGGGTCATCCTGTTCGTCAACGTCATGCGCTTCGGGACGTCGGTCCTCTCGGCCGGGCTGACCTTGGGGCTCATGACCCTGCCCTGGACCATCACGGCCAGCGAAGAGGCCCTCAAGACCATTCCCAATTCCTACCGCGAGGGCGCCCTGGCCCTGGGGGCGACCAAATGGCAGATGATCCGGACCAACGTCCTGCCCTACGCGGTGCCCGGGATACTGACCGGAACGGTCCTGGGCCTGGCCCGGGCGGCGGGCGAGACGGCCCCGATCCTCTTCACCGGGGCGGCCTTCTTCCTGCCGTACCTGCCCAAGTCCCTCGGCGACCAGTTCATGGCCCTGCCCTACCACCTCTACATCATGGCCACCCAGCACCACGCCATCCTCCAGGTCCGGCCGCTGGCCTACGGCACGGCCCTCGTCCTGATCGTCCTCGTCCTGGGCCTGAACATGACGGCCGTCATCCTCCGCTTCCGGCTGAGAAGGAAACAGCGATGAGCAGCGCAGAAAACGCCATCAAGTTCCAGGCGCGCGACCTGGATTTCTTTTATGGGGCCGTGCGGGCCCTCAAGAAGGTCAACATCGACTGCTACGACCGGAAGGTCACGGCCATCATCGGCCCCTCCGGGTGCGGCAAGTCGACCTTCATCCGGACCCTCAACCGCATGAACGAGGTCATCCCCGGGACCCGGATCGAGGGACAGATCCTCCTCGACGGCCGGGACATCAACGCCGCGGAGATCGACGTCGTCGAGCTCCGCCGCAAGGTCGGCATGGTCTTCCAGAAGCCCAATCCGTTCCCCAAGTCGATCTACGACAACATCGCCTACGGCCTGCGGATCAACGGGATGAGGGACAAGAGGAAGCTCGAGCAGACCGTCGAGAAGAGCCTGCGGGGGGCCGCGCTCTGGGACGAGGTCAAGGACCGCCTGGACGAAAACGCCTTCGCCCTGTCCGGCGGCCAGCAGCAGCGCCTTTGCATCGCCCGGGCCCTGGCCGTCGAGCCCGAGGTCATCCTCTTCGACGAGCCCTGCTCGGCCATCGATCCCATCGCCACGGCCAAGGTCGAGGACCTGATCGAGCACCTCAAAACGGACTACACGGTCGTCATCGTGACCCACAACATGCAGCAGGCGGCCCGCGTGTCCGACTACACCGCCTTCATGATGCTCGGCGAGCTCGTTGAGTTCGGCGAGACCGACGGGATCTTCACCACGCCGGCCAATAAGCTGACCGAGGACTACATCACCGGGCGGTTCGGATGAGCCGGCCCCCGTCCGCACCAGGAGGAGCTATGCCCAAGACAGAGCGCCCGTTCGACGAGGAGCTCAAGGTCCTCAAGGAAAAGCTGCTGGAGATGGCCTCGCGGGCCGAGGAGCAGATCGCCACGGCCGTCCGCGGCCTCAAGGACCGCGAAGAGGACCTGGCCTGCCAGGTCCTTGAGCGGGAGGAGGCCATCAACCTCCTGGACATCGAGATCGACGGGATGGGCCTCCGGCTTCTGGCTCTGCGCCAGCCCTTGGCCACGGACCTGCGCTTCATCACCTCGGCCATGAAGATCTCGAGCGACTTGGAGCGCATCGGCGACCTGGCCGTCAACATCGCCGAACGCACCCTCGACCTGCTCAAGAAGCCGCAGCTGAAGCCGCTGCTCGACATCCCCCGGATGGCCCAGATGGCCCAAGATATGGTCCGCGACGCCCTCAACGCTTTCGTCGACTACGATGACAGGCTGGCCCGGGACGTTTGCGAGCGGGACGACCTCGTCGACCAGCTCAACAACCAGGTCTTCCGGGAGCTGCTGACCTATATGATGCAGGATCGGAGGACGATCGCGCGGGCCGTCGACCTCATCCTGGTCGGGCGGCACCTTGAGCGCATCGCCGATCACGCCACAAACATCGCCGAGGACGTTATCTACATGGTCAGAGGGAAGACCATCAAGCATCACTTCGAAAGCCGCGCTTCGGACTGTCCGGGAGGCGCGAAAGGAGAAGGCCGATGACCCCGCGCCTGGCCTTACTCATCCTGCCTGTCTCCGCCGCGGCCGCCGTCTGGAGCTTCGCAGCGATCGTCCGTTGGTACAAGATCCCGTCGGGGAGGACTCTTTCAGGGCT
>CAWECI010000037.1:0-7488 GCA_963807525.1 Candidatus Aminicenantota bacterium
ATGCGGTCGACCTTGGCCTCGGTCGACATTTCCGGGGGCTTCGCCGGGGGCGCCTGCGACGGCTGTCCCCAAGCCAGTCCGGCCGTGATCACGGCGATCGCCAGCGCGGCGAAGGCCTGTCGGTGATGGCATCTCATAGGCGTCTCCTTCGTTGGGGCTCGTTCTCGACGATCATAATTTCATCGCCAAGTTCGTGTCAATGCGGAGTGGCGTGCGGCCTTTCGGGCGAAGCGGTCTTGACCGGTCCGGTGGAAAGCGATACAGTCCCTGCCATCATCGCGTCCTTCGAGGAGGAGCATCATGACATCCCTGACCCCCGCCCGACGGCCCGTCGTTGCCGTCTCCTTTATCGTCGCCCTGGGCCTGGCCTTGGCCGCGCCGCCGGCCCCGGCCCAGCAGATGATCCACGACGAGTACACCAAGAAGATCGCCGAGTTCACCACGGACGCGTGCTTCACGACCCCGTACGTGAACTACCTGCCCTACGCCGAGGGCGTCCCGACCCCGCTCGAGGTGCTCGGCCACATCGCCGGCGCGAAGGACGTCCTGTCCTACTCGGCCGACATCTACAAGTACATGCGGGCGCTGGCCGCCGCCTCGCCCCGGGTCAAGGTCTTCGACATCGGCAAGACCGAGGAAGGCCGCGATTGGATCGTCGTCGCGGTCGCCGATGAGGACACGATCAAGAACCTCGACCACTATAAAGAGATCAACGCCAAGCTGGCCGATCCCCGCGGCCTCAGCGACGCCGACGCCCAGGCCCTCATCAAGCAGGCCAAGCCGATCTACTGGGCCACGGGCGGCATGCACTCGCCCGAGACCGGCTCCCCCGAGATGCTCATGGAGCTGGCCTACCGCATCGCCGTCGACGAATCGCCGTTCGTCAAGGCCATCCGCGAGAACGTCATCACCCTGATCACGCCGGTCCTCGAGGTCGACGGCCGCGACAAGCAGGTCGACATCGCCATGGCCAAGCGCAAGGACCCCAAAGCCAACGCTCCGGCGCGGCTGGTCTATTGGGGCAAGTACGTCGGCCACGACAACAACCGCGACAATCTCGGCCTGGGCCTGAAGCTCAGCCAGTACATCATGAAGGTCTCGCTCGATTTCCACCCCCAGGTCATGCACGACCTTCACGAATCCGTCTCCTTCCTCTATATCTCCACCGGCACGGGCCCCTACAACGCCTGGCTCGATCCGATCACCATCGACGAGTGGCACATCCTGGCCTACCGCGAGGTCGACGAGATGACCAAGCTCGGCCTGCCCGGCGTCTGGACGCACGGCTTCTACGACGGCTGGGCCCCGAATTACGCCTTCTACGCGGCCAACGGCCACAACGCCATCGGCCGCTTCTACGAGACCCAGGGCGCGGGCGACGGCTCGACCCGCATCATCGCCGCTTCGCCCGACCGGGCCTGGTTCCGGCCCAACCCGCCGCTGCGGACGGCCGTCTGGTCGATCCGCGACAACGTCAACTACCAGCAGAGGGGCGTCCTTGTCGGCCTGAACCACGTCGCCACGCTCAAGGACAAGTTCCTGGAGAACTTTTATCTCAAGAGCAAGCGCTCGATCGCCAAGGCCCGCACCGAGGGACCGGCTGCCTACGTCTTCCCCGGCGACGACCCCCGCCTCGGCCAGCAGGCCCTGCTCCTGCGCCAGCTCCAGGCCCAGGGCGTCGAGGTCCAGCGCGCCGACAAGCCCTTCAAGGTCAAGGACGTCACGTATCCGGCCGGTTCGTATGTCGTCCGCATGGACCAGCCCTATTCGCGCATGGCCGATATGATGCTCGACCGGCAGTACTTCAACGTCAGCGACCCGGCGCCCTATGACGACGTGGGCTGGACCCTCGGCCCGCTCTACAACGTCAAAACGGTGCGGATCGAGGACACCGCGGTCCTCGACGCCCCGATGATGCTGGTCAAGGGCGCCGTCGCCGCCCCCGGCGGCGTCACCCGCCTGCCCAAGGGCCCCGTCCTGGCCTATCTCATCAACCACAACGCCGACAACGTTCTGGCGACGTTCCGCTACGCCCGCAAGGATCTCAAGATCCAGGCCGCCGAGAAACCGTTCGATGCGGGGGGCCGGACGTTCCGGGCCGGCTCCTTCATCCTCAAGCCCGGCGAGAACCCCAAGGACCTCGAGGCGGTGCTCGACGACTTTGGCAAGCGCCTGGGATTCGGCGTCTATGCCGCGGCGGCCGTACCGGCCGTGCCCACGCACGACGCGGCCGCCGCGCGGCTCGCGGTCATGCACACCTGGCAGAACACCCAGACCGAGGGTTGGCTGCGGATCGCCCTCGACCAGTGCGGCATCCCTTACGACTACATCGATGTCCACGCCATCCGGGACAACGCCAAGCTCCGTGAGAAATACGACGTCATCCTGTTCGGCCCGTCGCAGTCCGACGGCCTCAGCGTCGTCAACGGCCTCGGCGGCACCAAGCCGCTGCCGTGGAAGAAAACCGACCTGACGCCCAATATCGGGTCCGAGGCCTCGACCGACGACATGCGCGGCGGCATCGAGCTCGACGGCGTCCTCCACCTGCGCGATTTCATCCGCGACGGCGGCGTCTTCGTCACGCTCGCCGGAAGCTCGGCCCTGCCGATCGACCTCGGCCTGGCCCCCGGCCTGTCCATCCGCGACACGACCAAGCTCTGGGCCCAGGGCAGCATCTACAAAGCCGAGGTCTCGGACAAGACGAGCCCGCTCGCCTACGGCTACGACGACACGCTCGGGGTCTATTTCAGCGAGTCGCCGGTCTTCGGTCCGGGCAGCGGCTTCGGCCGCGGCCGAGGCGGCATGATGGGCGGCGCTGGCGGACCGCAGGGCCGGGTGTCCGGCCGCGGCGGCCTCGACGATCCCGACATCGTCCAGGGACGGGCGCGCGACCTCGGCCAGAAGGCCGTCGACGAATTCCGCAAGAGCCAGCAGGCGACGCCGGGCCAGCCCGCCGCCGACCAGGGGCCGCGTCCGATGGCGGCGCCGGCCGTCCGTCCTCGGATCGTCCTCAGCTTCGCCCGCAGCGCCGCGGAACTCCTGATCAGCGGCGGCCTGGCCGGGGGCGAGGAGCTGGCTGGGGCGCCGGCCCTGGCCGACGTCACGCTCGGCAAGGGCCACGTCGTCCTGTTCAGTTTCAACCCGGCTTGGCGCAGCCAGACGCACGGCTCCTATTTCTTCATTTTCAACGCGTTGTTGAACTGGAAGGACCTCGGCGCGGCGCCGAAATAGGAGCCGACCCGGAACATTACGGGGTCCGAGAGCGTCTCATGTGATGGGATCGTTCTTTGATGGGGAGGAGCCCATGAAAAAGTGTCACATTCGTTCGTTGGCGGCCGTCGCAGCGCTGATCTGTTTGGCTGTCCCGATGGCGGCCCAGGCCGCGGGCCAGGCTGGCACGCAGGACAAGCCGGTCGACATGAAGAAGCTCCTGGCCGAGATCATCGGCGAATACGAATTCGCGCTCCCGGGAATGACGATGACCATTCAGTTTACCCAGAGGGAAGGACAGCTTTACGGAGCGCCCGTCGGCGAACCTGAGGAGCAGATCCATCCCGTGCAGGGCAAGCCGCTCTGCTTCGACGTCACCGTCGCCGACGGCGGCGAGTACTACTTCCTGGAGTTCGTCCGGAACGACAAAGGCGTCATCGACAAATGCCGGATGACGTCCCAGGGCGAGACCTTCGAGGGGGCGAAGATCATCAAATAGCCCCGGCCGCCGTCCCGCTTCCTTGACAGGCCGCGGCCCGACGGCTATAGTCGTTCTCCGGTTCGCGAGGGGATCGTGGTGAGGGGAGTTTTCAAGGAGCATCCGTGTTCAGAGCATCCGATTTGAAGAAAGGCGATGTCGTCAAGATCGACGGCGAGCCCCACATCGTCGAAACGATCAAGGTCCAGAAGCCGTCCGCACGCGGCGCCGTGACCCTCTACAAGATCCGCTTCCGCGACCTGCAGTCGAAGCGCAAGGTCGACCAGTCGCTCCACGGCGACGACATGCTGGACGAGGCCGACTTCGAACGGCGGCCGGTCCAGGTCCTCTACGGCGACGCCGCAAGCATCACCTTCATGGACCTCCAGGACTACAGCCAGTTCACCCTGACGAAAGAGGAGATCGAGGACGAGTGGCCCTATCTCACCGAAGGGCTCGAAGGACTCATCGCCATCTCGTCCGAGGGCCGGGTCCTCGGACTCCAGATCCCGACCTTCGTCAACCTCGAGATCGTCGAGACCATTCCGTCGGTCAAAGGCGGGTCGGTCACGGCCCGGACGAAACCAGCGACGCTCTCGACCGGTCTCATCATCCAGGTGCCGGAGTACATGGCGGTCGGGGAGATCGTCCGCGTCGACACAAGGACCGGCGAGTACGCCTCGAAAGCCTAAAAAATGGGGACGTTTCTATTTTTTTTATTCATCTAGCATTCATTCATTAATAAATAAAATGGAAGCGTCCCCATTTTTATTTTCATGAAGAACCGCGGCTACGATTATCCTGACAGCGTCGACCGTGCCGATGCCGGCCTGACGGTCCTGGCGTTCTATGCCCGCCGCTACCGGCACTCGAGCCAGGCGGAATGGCGCGACAAGATCGTCCGAGGCGAAGTGACCCTCAACGGCCGCGTCGCCGTGCCCGACGGTCAGTTGTCGGCCGGAGACCTCCTCATCTATCACCGCCCCGCTTGGGACGAGCCGGAGGCGCCGACGGGGTTCGGCGTCCTATTCGAAGACGACGACCTCCTTGTCCTCGATAAGCCCTCGGGCCTGCCCGTTCTGCCCGGCGGCTTCTTTCTCGAGACGACCCTGCTCTACCAGGTCCGCCGCCGTTTCGGTCAGTCGTGCTCGCCGCTCCATCGCCTCGGCCGCGGTACTTCGGGGGCCATTCTGTTCACCCGGAACCGCGACGCGGCGCGGCTTCTGGCCAAGGCCATGCTCGAGCGCCGGATCACCAAGATCTATCTGGCCCTGGCTTCCGGGACCTCGATGCCCGATGCTTTCACGATCGACGCGCCGATCGGCCCGGTGCCGCATACGCTCCCGGAGACGCTCAACGCCTATCGTCCCGACGGCCGTCCTTCGACGAGCCACGTCCGGGTCTCGGAGCGTTTCCTTGAGCGGAACGCCTCGCTCGTCGAAGTGACCATCCCGACCGGGCGTCCCCACCAGATCCGCATCCATCTGGCCTATGCGGGCTTCCCGCTCGTTGGCGATCCGCTCTATCTCCCCGGCGGCGTCCCTCGTGCCGACGGCCTCGACGATGAGTGGTCGACGACACCCGGCGCGACAGGATACCTTCTTCACTCCTGGAAGATCGGCTTTCCCCATCCGACGCGCGGCGAGCGGGTTGAGGTCATCTGCCCGCCGCCCGCCGAGCTCGAGCCCGATTTAAGCGGCCCGGCGACGCGTTCGGGATCCGGCGATCTCGATCGCTCCCGCGGTCAATTCGGCTTCTTGAAGCGTAGCCGGCACTCGCTGGCGCGATAAGGCTCGTTCTCGTAGTCGATGACGAGCGACCAGCCCGCGGCCCGGGCCCGGTCCTGCCAGATCGTTTCGAAGATCCGGGTGTAGTCCTCGAACGGGATCTGCTGCACGAGATGCGCGGATTCCTTGTAGAGTCTGAAAAAAATAGTCGACAGCCTGATGACGGCTTCATCCGGACCGAGCTTCTCCAGCGTGACCTTGTTGCCCCTCAGATGGCTCTGCTCCCAGCAGGCGTACAGGATGAAGGCCTGGCGCGGCTCGACGAACGGGACCCAGGTCTCGGCGGACAGGAAATAGCCGTTGCCGTCCTTGAAGGACTCCAGGGCGAACGGCTTCCCCTTGAGCCCGGCGAGGAGGTTGAAGATCCGGACCTCGCGCGACCAGCCGTTCTCCTCGCGGATGTGGGCCTTGGTCTCCTCGTCCACGTCCGGGAACGACGATGTCGGCAGCGGACCGGTCTTGTCGAGCCGGATGGTGATCGCCTCGAGATGGCGGAAGAACCAGCCGCCGCCTTCGCTGAGAAAGGTGAAGCAGTAATCGGCCTTTTGACCGTCGAAGGTCAGCGGGATCAAGAAGTGGACATGGTCGCCGACCCGATGGATCTCCGGCGTCCGCTCCCACTCGGTCCATGCGGCCTTGGCCCGCATTTCCTTGAGAAAGCCAAGGATCGGCTCCTTGAGGTTCTCGTAATAGGGCCGAACCCGGTCCGGAGCGGGCCCGCCCGCCTTCATGGCGGCGGTGAATTCTCTCCAGATGGCCAGATCCCCGTCCTTCTGGCCGGCCGCGAGCGGGATGGCGGGAGCCTGAAGCGACGCGCTTACGAAAAGACCGAGAGCCAGAGTCAGCCCGGCCGCGCCAAGAGATGGTCTCATGAGGTCCTCCTGGGCTTGCGCCGCGCGCTACTTGATCTTGACCGCCTTCTGCTCGAACCCGTTCTGAAAAAGGAGGAGGTGGGTCACGGCGCCGGCGTCATTCCTGACGAACGTCACCTGGACCTCCGGGGACTTGATGAAGAACTCGGTCGGGCTCGAGGCCGCGAGCTCGAACGCGGCTTGCCCCGTCACCCGCAAGAAGAGCTTGACTCCGTTCTTCGTGATCGTTATCGTGACGCCCGGCGCGAGCTCGTATTCTCCTGTATAAGCGTCCAGGATCTTCTCGTCCACGGCGACCTCGGGCCTCGCCACGGGCGGCCGGAAGTGGCCGACCGGCCACTCGGCGACGAGGGCGTGCAGGCCGATGTCGTCGACGCCGAACGCCGTGTTGCACAGGACGACGACGCACGTTTTCTTGGCCGGGTCGAAGCCGGCGAAGGAGTGGTAGCCGCCAGTGCCGCCGTTGTGCCAGACGATCTTCGTCCCGTACTTTGTCCAGACGTGCCAGCCCAGGCCGATCTCGAGGTCGGGCGTCCCGGTCGGCCGTATCTTCGTCAGCATGAGGTCGAAGGCCCGGCGCAACGGCGTTTTCTTAAGTCCCATGGCGGCCCTCAGGAACTTCAGCATGTCGCGGGCCGTCGAGCGGATCGCGCCCGCTCCGGCCAGGGCGTCGAAGTCCCAGTTCTTGACCGGTTTGAGCGCCTCGTTCGAGCCGACGGCCAGCCGGCTCTGCATCGCCGCCGATAAGGTGATCGCCGTGTCGCTCATTCCCAGCGGCTTAAGCACCCGGCGCCGGACGAGCTCCTCGTAGCTCGTCCCGGCCTTCAAGGATAGAGCGTGTCCGAGGAGTCCGACACCGAGGTTCGAGTATTCGTACTTCTCGCCGATCGCCCGCGGCAGGGTGTAGCCCGACAGGAATTCATAGAGCTGGGCGGGGCCGTAGTCGGCATAAGGATTCAGCATGTCGGCCGGTTTGAGGTTGCCCGGCAAACGCGGCAGGCCCGAAACCTGCGTGGCCAGGTCGAGCAGGGTGATCTCTTTCCCGCCCCGGCTCGGCACCTTGACCGTCGCGGGCAGGAACTTGGCCACGGGATCATCGAGCTTCACTTCCCCCCGCACGACCATGTCGGCGGCGATACAT
>CAWECI010000038.1:0-13122 GCA_963807525.1 Candidatus Aminicenantota bacterium
CACTGACGCTGGACACCTGTCCTGTGGTCTTGCTGCCGACTATGCAGGAACGTGCCGCTGGGGACATTATCAAGGGAAAGCGCCGACTTCTGGACCTCGAAAATGTCTTGTATCTTTGAGCGGACCGGGTCAGATACATGGTGGACGCGGCCCACTCGGGCCGCTATAATCAATTCATGCATCTCTGGCGTAAAAGAAGCTTGCACATCGCGCTGTCGGTTGCTGCCGTTCTGGCAGTCCTGCCAAGCTACGTATGGCTCTATAAACTCAGCGGAGGTTCGGCGGCCCCGACAATTCTGCGAGGCGACAGGTTTATTGTGAATCGCGCGGCGTACGATATCCGAGTGCCATATTCCCGGATTGTGCTATTTCATTCGGGTTCTCCGCATCGCGGAGACTTGGTCCAAGCGCATCTCCCCGGCCGTCCCGGAATTGATGTCAAGCGCGTTCTCGGGTTGCCGGGCGAAACGATTGAAGTGCGAGAGAATCGCGTCATAGTCAACAGACACCCCCTGCCCGTTCAGCCGTTGGATAACATCGATTTCAGCTGGGTACCGCCGGCATACCAGATAGGTTCTACAGTGGTGATGGAGGACGGTCATTGGGCAGCCTACACGCCGGGAAAGGGCCAATATCGGAATACCCCGGCCGTCCAGCTTGGTCCCGGGGAGTACTTTGTGATGGGCGACAACCGGGATAATAGCTTTGATTCTCGTGCTTTTGGTCCATTGCCCAGAAAGCAGATCTTTAGCAAAGTGATAACTGTGATCCCTAACCGTAATAAACATTGAACACAGAGAGGACAGCTGGCGGCTCAGACGGCTGACTCAAAAGGCTTATGACGGCGTCGAAGTTGCGAACGTCGGTTGACACGGCCCCGCGGCCGAGGGAAACCTATTTCTTCTTCTTCCTTGCCGAGACGAGGTACTTGCCGCAATTCTCGCAGACGTAGATGTCGTTCGAGTCTTCCATGGCCGAGTACATCTGTGTCGAGATGTTGATGTTGCAGCCCTGGCAGACGCCCTCGAGGGCGTCGGCGACGGCGAAGCCATAGCGCTCCATCAGCCGGTCGAACCGGGATAGGAGGTCGCGGTCGAGCTCCTCGCGGATCATCGAAGCGTGCTTCTGGAGCTCCTTCTGATGCTCCTTGGTGGCCTTTTTCTTCTTGAGCTCGATCTCCTGGAGCTTCTTCAGCAGCCGGGCCCGGCTGACGATCTTCTCTTCGTGGACGAACCGGAACTCGATCCCGGCCAGGATGTCGTAGAGCTCGGACTTGTCCTTGGCCGCCAGGATGCGGCCGCGGTTCTCGGGCCGGATGAGGAAGCGGGCCAGCCCGGCGAAAAGGTGGTTGAAGAGGCCCGGCAGGGTCGGATTCCAGACGACGAGGATGATCAGGTGGACCTTCTGGCCGTCGTGGGCGTCGAAGTCGATGCCCTTCTCCGACCGGCCGACGGCCACGGCGATCTCGCCTCCGGCGTCGACGCGGGCGTGCGGCAGGGCCACGCCGTAGCCGATGGCCGTCGAGACAAGGTTCTCGCGATCGATGATGCGGGTCAGGATGAGCTTCTTGTTGTCGATCAGCTTCTGCTTGGCCAGCACGTCGAGGAGCTCTTCGATGGCCTCGACCTTGTCCTTGCTTTTCAGGTCGAACACGACCTGGTGGGGTTTGAGATAATCGGAAAACCGGCTGATGTGGGGGGCGGGTTTATTCTCCATGCCCTTCAATATTAACATAGCCCGGCGGGAAATCCAATGCCCGGCGCGCCCAGCCAGGTCACTTGACGGGCTGGCGCTTGAACGCGCTCGTCGGCGCGAACTGCGGCAGGGCCTCGCGGTCCTGCAGCAGCCCGGCGATGGCGCAGGCCCAGTCGATGATCTGGAGCGTGCCGCGGAGGTCCCAGTCCGGCTGGATCTCATCGGTGACCTTATGGTACTTCGTGGCCCGATAATCCTCGAACTTCCGCTCCACGAGGCCCTTGTCCGGGCCCTTGGCCACGACCCCCTGGCTGAGCCAGACGCCGGGGATGCCGGCCCGGGCGAACGAGAGCTGGTCGGAGCGATAGAAGAAGCCGAGCTCGCCGTTGCGCTCCCCCGTGTAGCGGAGGCCGAGCGACTCGGCGGCCTGGCGGCAGACGCCGTCGAGGTCGGACTGCGCGCCTCCGATGGCGAAGACGTCCTCGGTCTCGCCCCAGACGTTGACCATCTCGTAGTTGATGTCGGCGACGACCGTCTCCTTGGCGAACGGCAGGTGCCGGGCGAAATAGTCCGAGCCGAGGACGAGCTGCTCCTCGGCGGTCACGGCGACGAAGCAGAGGTCGGCCTTGAGCCGCTCGGGCCGCTGGGCGAAATAGCCGGCCGTCGCCAGCAGCGCGGCCGAAGAGGCGCAGTTGTCCACCGCGCCGTTGTAGATCTGATCGCCCTGGAGCGTAGGGTCCTTCCCGAAGTGGTCGTAATGGGCCGAAAAGATGATCGTCCTCTTCGTCGCGGCCGGGTGCTTGGCCCGGACGATCCCGGCGACATTGACGCCCTCGACTTTGCTGAAGGTCCGGTGCTGACGGACGGTGGCCTTCAGGCCGAGCGGCACCGGGGCGAAGTCGGACGTCTCCGCCTTTTCCCGCAGGGCCTTGAGGTCGAGCTTGGCCGCGGCCAGGATCGCCGCGGCGGTCGGACCCGCGATCCAGCCCTCGAAGAGAAGCCGGGGGTTGCGGTCCGGCAGGAAGAAGCTCTGGCCCCCCCACGAGGCCCGCAGGACGTCCCAGCCGTAGGCCGCGCCCTTGGTGTCGTGGATGATGAGCACGCCGGCGGCGCCGAGGGCCTCAGCCTTTTCGTACTTGTAGGGCCAGCGCCCGTAATAGGTCATGGTCTCGCCGTCGAAGACCCCGTCGGGGCGGTTGCCGGGCTCGTTGACCTCGACGAGGAGGACCTTGCCCGTGAGATCGACGCCCTTGATGTCGTCCCAGTTCCGCTCGGGCGCCTGGATGAGGTAGCCGCCGTAGACGAGCTCGCCCGAGACCTCGGCCGGGGCGTCCTCGCGCTCGGTCCGGATGACGAATTCGTCCCAGAGCGCCGGGGCGAGATCGACATTCGGCCCGCTGACCGCGAGGGAAGCCTGGGCGTCCGGCCGCGACCCTTTGAGCGGGAAGGTCTGGCGATAGCTCGTCCCGAAGGCCGGAGCCAGGCCCATCGTCCGGAAGTAATCTTCCTGGTAGCGGGCCGCGAGCTCGATGCCGGGCGTCCCGACCGCCCGTCCCTCGAGCTGGTCGCTCGAAAGATAGCGGATATGGGCGGCGATCTCGCCGGTTTGGATCGGGGCCATCCGCTTGGAGGAGCCCTGGCAGGCGCCGAGCGCGACGACCAGGACGAAGGCGGCCGAACGGCCGATCCGGGAAGCTACTGAGGACATCGATCCCTCCGCGGCGCGTGAGATTCGAGCCCCGATCATATCACATTTGACCCCACCCGGGCTTTGCCTTAACATGGGGTCTCGCGCTTCGGCGCACGAAAGGAGCGATCCCATGCCGAGACTTTATAAAGCTGCCGCGGCCGTGGCCGCCGCCCTCGCGATCACGGCCCTGCCGTTGGTCTTCGCCGCCCAGGCCCCCGAGCCCAAGGCCGAACTGCCCGTCCTGATCACGTCCTGCGGCCAGAGCAACGCCCCGACGACGATCAAGGTCGTCATGACGCGGCTGAAGATGGCCTACGACATCGACCCGCTGGCCACGGCGGAGAGCCTTCAGGCCAAGGCCAAAGCCGGCACTCCCTACAAGACCCTCATCATCACCATGGGGGCCAGCCTCAAGGGCATGGGCGCGGCCGGCATCGAGATCGAGGACGAGCTCTCCCGGGCCGCCGCGCTGATCGCCGAGGCCCACAAGGAAGGCCTCAAGATCATCGGCGCCCACATCGAAGGCTTGAAGCGCCGGGCCCAGGGCGCCGCCGCCGGCGACACCACCGACGAGCAGTCGATCGACGCCGTGGCCCCGAACTCGAACATTCTGCTCGTTTACAAGGAAGGGAACGCCGACGGCCGCTTCACGACCATCTCCCAGGCCAAGAAGATCCCGCTCATCGAGTTCGAAAAAACGGTGGACCTGATCCCGACGCTGGAGAAGATGTTCACCAAGTGACCGAGAGGGACGGTCCCTTTCGGGGACGGTCCCTATTTCTTCTTGATGGTGACCAGGCCCAGCTGTTCCTGGATGCCGACCCATTTCTCGACCTCGAGAGGATCGAGGGGCTCGAACTCGGCGGAAGCGGCGTCCCTGATGTCCAGGATGGACCGCTCGCCGTCGACGAAATTCCGGAGCTCCATCTCGGCCTTCATGATCGCGAACGAGGGCCGGTAATCGAGCTTGTCGAGCTCGGCCCTCCGCCTTCCCATGGCCGGCATCTCGCTGGCCTTCGCCGTCGGGACAGGGATGAGGCCGGCCAGCCGGATCTCGTCCTTCGTCGGGGCGAGCTTCGCGGCCTTGACGCCGAGCGCCCGGCAGCGCGTCGCATACAGATCGTCGACGCCCTTGAGCTCAGCGGACCGGACTGCATCGAGGGCCGTCAGCCGTCCCGCCAGTGAGCCTTCCGGGCCGGCCTCGCCGCCGGTGAAGAAGCGGACCGAGGCCAGGGCCTTCTTCTCACGGACAAAGCCCTGATCGACAATGACCCGGGCCTCCTTGGCCGAGGCCGGGAGATCCTTGGCGTCGGCGGCCAGAAGCAGCCGTTGGGCCCGGCCGAGGTCCTCACCGAGCCGCCCGCCCTGACGGGCCGAGATCTCGGCCATCATCCGTTCGGCTTCGGCCGGACCGGCGTTGGCCAAGAATTCCGCGGCCGCCGCGGAGATGGTCACGACCCGCTTGAACTGGGTCGCGTCGGACTTGTCCGGCGTATCGCCGCTCGTGTGGTACCACTGGTCGGGCCAGACGATCAGCAGCACGGCCGGGATACGGACGCGGAAGTCGACGAAGACATCGTGGTCGCTGCCGCCCGAATAGCGCTCGATCTGGAAATAGAACGGGTCGCGAGAACCTGTCGGGGCCAGGACGCCGCCGCTGCGCCAATTCGACTCCTGGGCGTCCTTTTGAGAATCGCCCATCCATTCGATATAGGAGGCCAGGACATCGTTGAGATAGGTCGGCAGCGACCAGGGCGTTTCGTTGATGCGGAAGTAGCTCTGGTTCTTGACCAGGCCTTCGCCGACCATATCCAGGTTGATGTCGGCGAAGGTCCTTTTCTTGATGTCGGGGTTCGCCGCAAGGTAGGCATATGTCCCCGAGATCTCGGGAACGAAGAGAAAGCGGACCGACCGCTTGAGCGGCGGGATCTTCCCGTCCGCCACGAGCTTGGTCAGGACCCGGGCCGTCTCCAGGATGGCCGTGCAGCCGGAGGCGTTGTCGTTCGCTCCCTGCTTGGCCCAGCCCTCGTAGAGGTGGGCGGTGAAGACCAGCTCCTCGTCGGGACGCTCCGTCCCCTTGATCAGGGCGTAGGTCAGCTGGTCCTTGGCATCCTTGACGATCTGGGTCTTGGCCACGGCCCGAAGGACGATCTTCTCGCCGCGCTCGAGAGCGTCGCGGAGCTCCTGGCCCTGCCTCTCCGAAACCACAAAACCGAACGTGGCCCGCTCCTGGGGCCCGGACCTAAGGCCGCTCCAGCCGACCTCGTCCCGATCGAACTCCGGGTGGCTCGCGGACCAGCCGACGAGGCCGGCGGCGCCGAGCTTCTGAACGCCGATGCGGCGGGCCATCTCGGGCGGCCCGCTGACGAGGAGGATCTTGCCCTCGACGGCCTTGTCCTTGTAGAACTCCTCGCGGTTGCCCGGTCCGACATACACGAGCTCGGCGGTCGTGTCCGTCGTCGCGCTGCCCGAACAGAGACACGCCGGGACGGCGACGAGGTCGGTCAGCTTGCGAAGCTCGGGCTGGACCATCCAGAGCTCGGCCGATTCGGCGTCCCAGGCCGTCCGCCCCGCGCCCGGCAGGTCGATGGTCCCGGCCTCGGTGAGGCCGTATTCCCGGAGCCTGTCCAGGATGAAGGCGGACTCGAAATAGCCGGTCTGGTATTCTTCCGGCTTGCGGTTCCGGTTGACGCCGGTGAGGTGGATCTCGTTCTGCAGGGCCAGCTCCCCGGAGGCCTCGCCGATGATGGCCCGCAGGACATCGGGCCGGCTCGGCGCGGGCCGGGGCGGAGTGTCCTGGGCGGCGAGGCCGGCGGCAAGGACGGCGCCGAAGACGATCCCGATGAGGGCGGAGGGGCGAAGCATGCGTGTCATGGCGGTCTCCTGGGTCGGTGGCGAAGAGGGACATTCTAGTCGAGGCGGCCCAAAAAGCAAAGAGGAGAGGGGGTTGCGCTCCGGCGGCCCGGTTGTGCTACAATGCCCGCCGGGACAAGGGCGGGGCTGGGGGTCACAGGAGGTCCGGCCATGATCGCAACGGAAACGGCCAAGACGGTCGTCCTCGTCCTGTTCGGCCTGTCCATCCTCTGGGTCGTCATCATCGTCGTCCGCAACGACATGCAGACGATCATCCGGGCGCTCGTCGTCACCGCCGTGCTGGGGCTGGGGCTCTATTATCTCAATCACACCAAGCTCGAGCAGCTGTCCTACACGGCCGTCAAGAACGAGCTCTTCCCGGTCAAGTCCAGGGCCTATACCTACACCAAGCGGGACACCTATGACGCCGGGCGTCAGACGTCGACCTTCATCTTCGAAGATCCCGGGCCGCCGCTCTCGGTGGTCATGATCAACGGCGGCAGGCACATGGCCATCAAGGACATTCGCCCGGTCAACGTCGTCCTCCAATACATCGGGCTGCCCCCCGTCAACGCGGGCGTCCCGGAGCTGGCCTCGATCACCGGCCGGACGCTCGACGCCGACAAATACCGCTGGGATGACTACGCGGGCGGCGTCCTCCTGCTCGAGCGCGGCATCTGCCGCGACATGAACGCGGCCGAGACGTTCACCTGCATCGCCCGCATCACGGTGACGGCCCGGTGAGCGCATGAGCGCGACGACCTCCGCCGCCCTCATCCTGGCCGTCATGGTCGCGGCCTTCGTCGCCGCCAAGCTGTTCAAGCTCTCGACCGAGCTCGCCCTCTTCGCCGCGGCCCTGGCCGGCGCTCTGGCCGGAGGCCAAGGCCTGCCGGCCCGGATCATCGTCGAGGGCGCGTTCACCTATTTCGACATCGTCCTCATCTTCGTCACGGCGACGCTGTTCATGAACCTGATCAAGGAGTCCGGGGCGGCCCCCTTCGTCGTCCGGGCCATCCTGCGGCGCTTCCACCGCCACAAGGCCCCGCTCTTCGTCCTGCTGGCCCTGCTCCTGCTCGTGCCGGGGGCACTGACCGGCGCGGGCAGCGTGACCGTGCTCATCATGGGCGGCATGGCGGCGACCGTCCTCGGCACCATGGACATCCCCCGGCCCAAGGTCGCGGCCATCATCTTCGTCATCGCCGGACTGAGCGCCGCGGCCCCGCCGGTCAACTTCTGGGCCATGCTCACCGCCGCGGGCGTCAACATGCCCTATGTCGGCTTCTTCCTGCCGCTGCTCGTGCCCTGCGTCCTCCTGGCCTTGGCCACGATCTTCTGGCTCGGGGCCAAGGCCAAGCCCGTCGATCTGGACAAGGCGCTGGCCGAGCTGCCGGAGGCGCCGGCCCGGATGAATTGGCTCCGCGTGGGCACGCCGTTCCTGGTCTTTCTGGCCCTCGTCCTGGCGGGCCGGATCTTCCCCTTCGACGTCCCGGTCCTGGGCCTGCCGCTGATGTTCGCGGCCGCGGCCGTGGCGGCGATCGCCCTGTCCCCGGTCAAGATCGACATCGTCAAGACCTCGCTCGACACGGTCCACCAGCTGCTGCCGCTCATCGGCACGCTGACCTGCGCCGGCATCCTGGTCGAAGTCATGGCCTTGACCGGCGTCCGCGGCCTCATCGCCATCACCGTCGTCACGCTGCCCGTGACCATCGTCTTCCTGACGCTCTTCGTCACCTTGCCCGTGTCGGAATCGGTCCTGATGTGGGGCGCCGCCCCCGTGCTGGGCGTGCCGCTCGTTCTTCTCTTCAACACCATCGGCCTCAATCCCATCGTCGCCCTGGCCGGGCTGAGCGTCATCTGGCCGCTCGGCGACGCCATCCCGCCGACGGCCATCATCGGCCGGCTGACGACATCGACCGTGGGCATGAAGGAGCCATACGGCCGGTTCCTGAAGCATTGTATCGGGCCGGCGATCCTCATCGCCGTGGTCGGGACGCTCATGGTCGTCTTCAGCAAGAAGCTGGCCTTCCTGACGGTGTTCTAACATGAATACGATCGTGACCGTGCTGTACTATCTGATGACGGCCTATATCGCCGTGATGCTGGCCTGGAACTTCATCAAGCGGAAGAACTGGCAGGAGGAGATCCTCTATATCATCGTGCTCCTCCCCTTCCTGCTGCGGCTGTTGAGGCTCAAATGATACGCAAGATCATCGCCGCGGCTCTCGGGGCGGCCCTGGCGGCGGGCGCCGGTCTGAGCTTCTATCGGAGCCGGCATCTGCGCGAACCGGTCGTGGCGGGACCGAGCGTCCGCCGGGTGGTCTCGCTGGGGGACTACTTCGCGCCGATCAAGGGCACCGTCAACGACGCCAACGTCTACGTCCTCGAGGGCCCGAAGCCGGGAGGGACCGTGCTCCTGCTCGGCGGCACCCATCCGGAGGAACCGGCCGGCCGCCTGACGCCCTGGATCTTCGCCGAGAACGCCGAGCTCGCGCAGGGCCGGATCATCATCCTCCTGTCGGCCAACCGGAGCGCGACGACGGTCACCCGGCTCGGCGGCGCCTATCCGCCGGACTTCACCATCCCGACGGCCTGGGGCGGCCAGACCTTCCGCATGGGCGACCGCTGGTCCAACCCCCTCGACCAATGGCCCGACCCCGAGGTCTACCTGCATTACCCGTCCCGGCAGCAATTGGCCTACGTCGACATCCGCAACCTCAACCGGTCCTTTCCCGGCCGGCCCCGGGGCACCCTGACCGAACAGACCTGCTACGCGATCACCGAGCTCGTCCGGCGCGAGAAGGTCACGATCGAGATCGATTTCCACGAGGCCGAGCTGCAGTACCCGGTCATCAGCACGATCGTCGCCCACGAGAAAGGGGCGGAGCTGGCCGCCGCCGCGTCGATGTTCATCAGCAGCGTGGAAGGCTTCGCCATCGGCGTCGAGAATTCGCCCAAGGCCCTGCGCGGGCTGTCGCACCGCGAGATCGGCGACGCGACGCCGGCCATGTCGCTGCTCCTCGAGGCGCCGGAGCCCTTCCTCGACGCGACGCGGGGCCGGACCGACCGGCGGCTTCTGCTCACCGGCCAGGACGATTTCGTGGTCCGGGCGGGGAAGCACGGCCTGCTCTTCGAGAAGATCGACGAGAAAGGCTGGCCGATCGACGTGCGCGTCGGACGGCACGCCTCGACGGTCCTGCAGCTCCTGGAGATCTGGTCGGGCGACCACCCGGACCAGGCCGTCGTCGTCTCCGGGGTGCCGCGCTACAGCGAAGTCATCGCCCGAGGCACAGGGGCCTTCCTGAAGGACCCCAAGACGGCCGGGCCCGGGCGCGTCACTTACGAGTGAGCGCCGCGGAACGGGAAGCCGGTCAAGCGACCGGAGCGCTCCTCTTCCGGGCAAAGCCCACGATGGCCAGGATGATGGCCAGGGCCAGCAGGATCCCGAGGATCAGGGTCGTCGATTTCTTGCTGGCGACCGTCTTACCCAGCTCGGCCGTGAGGGCGTCCTTGTCGCCGTTCAAGGCGGCGATCTTCTTCGTCTGCTCGTCGGCCTGGGTCTTGAGGGCCGCTTCGCTCTGCTTCAGGGTGCCGATCTCGGCGTCCTTGGCGGTGATCGCGGCTTCCATGTCGGCCGCCTTCTTCTTCATCCCCGCGATGGCGTAGTTCAGGCCGCTGACCTTCTTCTTATAGGAAGCTTCCGTTTCCTTGCCCGCGGCCACGGCCTTGTCCAGCTCGGCCTTCTGGTTCTCGAGGTCCGCGATCTGGCCCTTGACGGCGGCGAGGTTCGCGGCGAGCTCCTTGTTCTGGTTCTGGGCGTTCGCCAGCGAGGCCTGGGTCTCCTTCAGGCTCTTGTCGAGCGCGTCGCTCTTCTGCTGAAGATCGGCGATCTTGGCGTTGGCCTGGGCCAGCTGTTCCGCGCTCGTCTGCTCGAGCGTTTTGTAGCGCTTCTTCGTCACGCACCCGGTCGAGACCGACAGGAAGACCACGGCGACCGCAAGGGTCAGGATAGCGAGAGTTCTCTTGGACATGACTCCTCCTTCTTCAAGGATCTATCTCCAGGAAAAAACGGAGCCGTAAGGAGAAAAACGGACACCCTTCAGATGGGCCTCATTATCAGCGGGTCGAGGGGGCTTGTCAAGGCCCGGGGAAACGCGGCCGGCCGGCGGCGAGAAGGGCCAGGACCAGGGCTAGGTAGAAGACTGTCAGCCCGGCGGTCGTGCCGGGCGTCCGCCGAGGCGCGGCGATAGAAGGGTCCCGCGCCGGGCGGGGGCAGCGGACGCGGGTCCCAGGGCAGGCCGTAGCGCTCGCAGAGCCCCCTGACGTTGAGGAGATGGATGACCGGGACCCCGGCCCCGGCCATGGCTTGGATGACGCCGCGGCGCGGCGCCGGCGGGATGATCGCATGGCGGGCCAATCCCGGCTCGAGCTTCAGGATGTCCGGGTCGGTCCCCAAGTTGGCCCAGCTACCGCCGATGTTCACGAAGGCCCTGATCGGCCGGCCCCCGGCATTCTGCCGGTAGAGGGCCAAGCGGCGGGCGACGTTCCGCTCGAGATCGGGTTCTTCGATGAACGGCCGGCCCGAGGCCCGGATGCGGTCCGCCAGCAGGGAGCGTCCTTCCGGGCTCATGTCGCGGCCGATGTCCTCGTCCCCGCCGACGGCCCGGGCGATCGGACGGACGTCGAGGAGCCCGTGGCCTCGCAGGCAGTCCTCCATGTCGAGCCAGGTGAACCGGAGGATGTTGCCGCCCCATTCCGACGCCCCGAGCGACGAGATGACCAGGGGCTCGGCGCCCAAGACCTTCGCGGCCGCGAGCGTCGCGACGATGAGGGCCGGAAAGGAGCTCGAGGCCCCGACGGCGATGACATCGCCGCGCCGGACCCCGGCCTCCTGGAGAAGCGAGACGACGAGGCCGGCGAAGGCGGGGTTGGTCGTCGTCCTCTTCGCTTCGAGGCGGCCGGCCGAGGTCGTGATCTCGGACCGCTCGACGCCGATGAGGCCAGTCCCGTTGGGATCGGCGCCCGGGTCGATGGGAACGCCGCGCGCCTCGCGGCATGTCTTCAGGGCCGCCTCGGCCCGGGCCATGAGGACCGAGGCGTCCAGCATCGCCTGGCGGCCCCCGGGCCTTCCTGCGGCGGCCGGCCGGGAGTTCATCACGACGAGATAGATCAGGCTCAGGACGGCCGCGGCGGCGATCGCGGCCGGGGTCCGGAGGACGGACGGCCTTTTCACAGGAGCGCCACCAACTTGACGACAGCGAAGGTCAGGGTCGAGACGGCGACGAGCGAAGCCAACGTGGGCAGCGGTCTCTGGCGCGCCAAACTCGAAGCCAGGATGCCCGGGATGATCAGGCCGATGACCCGCAGCCCGGCCGCCGGCGTCCCGAGGCCCGGTGCGGCAAGCAGCCAGATCTGCGACAGGACGCCCCCGGCGAGGACCATGAGAACGAAGCGGCGCCGGCCGAACAGGATGAGCCGCTGAGCTAAGAGCCTGTAAACCCCCAGGGTCAGCAAGGCGACGGCCAGCGTGGCCGCCGCCCGCAGGGGCTGGTCGAGATAGAGCGCGAAGTAGCCGGGCACGATGAGGCCGCCCGGGGAGATGTCGGTGATCTCGGCCCACAGCAGGGCCAGGACGAGCCCGATGATCAACGTTTCAAGCGCCATGTTCGGTTCCTTGGTCGTCCCAATAGCGGCTGATCTCCTCGCCCCAGCCGACAAAATTGCCGAACCCGACGATGACGGGCTCGGCCGCCGCAGCCGAGAGGATCCGGCTCATCACGACCTCGGCCGAGCGGCCTTCGACCAAGGCCACGCGGGGCCCGTTCGGGCCCAAGCGGCGGCGGATCCGTACTCCTATAGTGAGGCAAATAAGAGTAATACTTTCTCTTCTCTGCCTTTTCCATCTATCCATATCCATTTCTGCACTTTTTGGAATGTCAATCTCATGATGCCATTTTTCATAATCAAAGAGAAAAGGGAGAATATCTTTAGCGATTATGAATATTGAAGGTATTTGGAAAAGCAAAGCTACTATTGTCAATATTTGAGCTACGATAGACATTCTATTTCACGATTCGGAATATCGTTTAAGAGCTATTTAAAATAACCGAATAGGGTGAAACTTCGCGCGCGCGCCAAACTGACTACTAACTTATTTCTACTTCCACTTACTCATACTCTCTCTAACACAATTACAATTACATACAATTACAATTACAGAAATAAAAGACACAACAATCTAGCGATTGCAACCGCTTCATTAAATTAAGTAATTATACAAAATCTCCTTTTGATTTAGCTATAAAAATCAAGCCTAAAATCGAAAGAATAAACATTGGAATCACGGCTATCTCCAACCAAGTCGTCATAGAGAAGCCGACTATAAATATAAGGCGCAAAAACTGAGAAAGTAAGCAAAAACAAGGCTGTGTTTAGAAGAAGCAAAACCAT
This sequence comes from Candidatus Aminicenantota bacterium, assembly GCA_963807525.1. Lineage (GTDB taxonomy): Bacteria > Acidobacteriota > Aminicenantia > Aminicenantales > Saccharicenantaceae > RBG-16-66-30. The sequence goes on from CAWECI010000038.1 coordinate 12,686, forward strand.
TATGCATGTAATCGCCAAAGAAAGCGACTTTCGCTTAAGCGCTGAAATTCCTGCTACTAATCCTATAGAAAAAGCAATCATGCCAAAGATTGCCATTATAAGATAGTGCATAATATAATTGTAAGTATTTGGGATATAAGCCCCAGTGGGAAAAAGCTCCCTGCTAATAAGTACAATATTCCAATGAAAAGCGCGAAAGAAGAAGCTAAAACGGTTAAGATACCGCCTGTGGTCGAAAAGATTGTCCGTTTAGGTGAGAAAAAAGCTTTACCACAGCAGGGACAAAATCTTAGATTTGTGTCATCTACCTCATGCCCACATTTTTCACAAATCAAGCTTATTACCTATTGTTTGTTATCAATGCAAGTAAATAAGAATTTTTCCCATAGACCCAAACATAGCCAGTAAACAAATATTCAAAATAAAATTGGGATTCT
>CAWECI010000039.1:0-16530 GCA_963807525.1 Candidatus Aminicenantota bacterium
GCGGATGTAGTCCTCCCGGTAGAAATAATAGCCCTTGTGGCTGCTCCAGTAGGCGTTCTCCCAGGAATCCTTGACCAGATACCAGATGTCCTTGAGCGGACTTCCTTGTAGCCGACGAATGGACGGTGTGATCGTCCGTGGACGCGCCGCGCGAAGCGGTATTCGCGGCTCGACTGGTCGATGAAGTCCTGGGGATGTCGAACGAGGGGACGACGGCGATGCCGAGCTCGCCGGTAGCCCGGCTCGTGAAGTCGACGGCCACGTCGCCGAGTAGCCGTGGCGGAGGGCCCGCAGGAGCGCCAGGGAGAACTCGTAGAGGGGAACGTTGTAGTAGTCCCGGCAGTGCCACCAGTTGTCCGGCACCTTGTACTCGCCGCGGGTGTAGAAGGGGAGAGTAGGCATGAAACTGATGAAAGAGACATAATCGTCCGGCTTGATCCCCAGCGTCTCCTTGAGGAAGGCCGGGCGTCAGGACACGGCCGTCGACGGTGACGGGGGCCGGGGGCGCCCAGGCGGCGGTCGAGGATGGCGCGCACGCCGGCCAGCCGCGGGCCTCGTCCCAGTCGCCGCGGGCCTTGAGCCCCGCCAGTAGTCGCGGAATTCGGTGAAAAGAGCGCCGTGGTCGTGTCGGCCGCCCCGCCGCGAGGCCCGGGTAGTCCGTCTCGGGGACGACGCCGTACTGCTTGACGCGCCGAAGGCGGAGTTGGGCTCGGACCCCTGGCCGAGGAAGGAATCGCCCTTCTCGCGGAGGAAGCGGCGGGCCTTCTCGACGTATTCCCAGTAGACGATGTACATTTCGGACAGCTTGACCTCGGCCCGGCCGAGGCGCCGGGCTCGGATTCGAGCAGGGACACCGTCGCGAAGGACCAGCAGGTCCCGGTCTTCCCCTGGCGGACGGGAGGCAGATGGACGAGCTCGGTGAATTCGCTCCGCTCGGCCGGCCTCTCGATATTGGGGAAGTCCATGGCCAGGATGGTCCCTCCGCCGCGCGGGCCGTCCCTGGACATAGACCGCCTGGTCCCGGCCCGGCTTGTCGGCGACTTGCTCGCCCTTGGGGGTTTCCTTCTTCCGGCACGCCGGGCCGAGAGCCGATCACCAAGCCGACGGCCGCGGCCCGACGATCCGCCGCCTTTTTTTCATGGAAGGATTCCTTTCAGGGCGCCCCCGGCCCCGTCCGAAGGATAACATTTTGAGCGCCAAAAAACAATGCCCGGTTCCGGCGGGGCGGGGTTCGGCCGGCCTCGGCGGGCTTGTCTCGCCGTTCCTTTCGTGTATCCTTAGGCGATTCTGAAATGAACACACCACGACCGAATCCTCAGCGCCGCGGTGGGCGCTCGGCCTGTCGTATTTCTTGCCGTCGCGGCGGCCGCGGCGCGCCGGCGGCCGCCCCCGAGGAGAGGACATACCCTGACCCTCAAAGACAAGGTCATCAAGAACCTGAGCTCGGACGGCCTCGTGCTGGCCTTCCACATCGCCGTGGTCAACCGGCCACGACGGCGCGGGAGCTTGTCCGCTACCGTTACCGGGTCCGGATCGACCAGAAGGAATACATCAATGCGACGGTCGCCTTGAGTCAGCCCCTCGGTCGTCCCGGGAGGGGGGGAAACCCTGGTCGCCCTGCCGGTCAAGATCACATATGACCTGCTCCGGCAGGTCATCGGACCGATCGAGGGCCAGGCCCTCTGCGACATCGTCGGCGACATGTATTTTCAGACCGACCGAGGCAAGGAGCAGAAGGCTTCTTTCGCCTTCAGCGGCGAATTCCCGATCTTCAAGGACCCCGAGGTCGATCTCCTGCCGCTCGACGTCCTTGATCTGACGGTGGGCGGCGCAGACGTCGTCTTCCACCCCCGGTTCAAGAACCCGAACGGCTACGACCTCATCGCCCAGAGCATCACGTACGAGCTCTTTTTCAGCGGCCGATCCGTTCTCGCCGGCGAAATCCCGGGCGATAAGAGCCTGCCGCAGAATGGCGACAAGGCCTTTGCCCTGCCCTTCCTGGTCGATTTCTTCGAGGCCGGAGACGACGTGCGGGCCGGCTTCGCCAAGGACGAGTTTCCCTGCCGCTTCACCGGGACGGTCAAGATCGCGTCGGTCTGGGGCCCGTTGGCCATCCGCTTCGACATGACCCAGCCGCTCAAGCTGGCTAAGAATAATATCCGGACAAAGCAACTTTTTTAAGAGATTTATCAGGATCGCGCCCTCGAGTACTCGGCCGCGATTCTGCGGGTCGCTTCGAAGACTCCGTTACCTGCCGATCCCGTCCCTAAAAAAAGGGGCCGGCCCTCAAGCCAGCCCCTGACATTCGGATGCCGGGATCCCGGGTTTAGAACCAGAAGCTCAAGCCGGCCGTGAAGGCCCAGCCGCTGAATTCGAAAGGCTCGAACCCCTCGAACAGCTGGTGGAGGTTCCCGGTCGCGCTGTGGTATCTGGCCTCGGCGTCGATCGTGGCCCTGTAGCCGATCGGTACCTGGAAACCGCCCATCGCGTGCCAGCCGAAGGAGGTGCCGCTCTCTTGGCCGGCGATCGGGACCACGGGATAGACGGTGACGTCACCCAGGTCGGGGTCGGTATAGATATAGGGCGTCGAGAAGTCGACCATGTCGCCGAACATGTGGATGTTCCAGAACACCATGCTGGCGCCGCCCCCGACATAGGGGACGATCCGGCCTTTCCGTCCCAGGGGAAGGAACTTGAGCGAAAGCTCGACGGGCGTGCTGGTGACCCGGAACGAATGAGTGATGTCGTTGCCTAAAAAGTCCTGGAAGGGGAAGGCGAAGTCGCCCGTATCGAGGGTGTTTGCCACCCAGTCCATATAATATCCGACCTCGCTCCTGTTGTAGGTATCGACGCTCAACGCCAGGTTGATGTACTTGCCGACGAAGTAGTCGTAGCCGATGCCGACGATGCCGGCGTTATAGTCGCTCGGCTTGAAGCTCATCTGGTCGAGCTCGATCCTCCAGAGACTATCGGGGTGGCCGCTAAGGTAGGAGCTGGTCACGCCCCGAGGCAGAAAAAGGCCCACTCTTATCGAGATCGAGTCGGAAAAGGCCAGGGCAGGGACGAGAAGGAGCAGCGCCGCCGCGAGAACGGTCATCTTTTTCATATCGTTCCTCCTATACACTCAGCATTATAGCAAAAACCGTGCCAGGGCTGTCCAGCTTAAAGCGCAGGAGATCGGGAGGCGGGCTGTGCCCAAAACAGGTCAGGTGTCCTCAAGAGCGGCGCGCCCGCCTGTTTGACTTTTGGACACGGTCCGGATACCATCGCCGGCGGCGAGGCTGGCCATGATCAAAACACGCGTCCTGAAGATCGATCCCGACGCCGCGGAGCTTCCTCAGGCCTCCGATATCGCCGCGGACCTGTGCGCGGGATCCGTCATGGCCTATCCGACCGAAACGTTCTACGCCCTGGGCGCGGCCGCCTTTTCTCGGAAGGCCGTCGAGAGGATCTTCCGCCTGAAGAGGCGGGACGCCTCGCAAGCCCCTGTCCTTCATCGTCTCCGACATGGACATGGTGGACGATCGTCGTGTCTTCGCTGCCTTGGCCCTTCGCGGCCCTGGCCGCCGAGTTCTGGCCGGGGCCGCTGACCCTGGTCCTGCCGGCCGCGGCCGGCCTTCCGGACTCCATTCTGGGGCCGGGGGGGTCGGTCGCCGTCCGCATCCCGCCCGCTCCCTGGCTGAGGGCCTCGTCCGGGACTCGGAGAGCCCCTGACCGCGACGAGCGCCAACCTGTCCGGGGAAAGGAGAGCTCGGCCGACCCGGCCGACGTCCGAGCCCTCTTCGAAGCCAAGGTGGATCTCGATCATCGACGGCGGGCCGACCCCCGGCGGCGCGCCCTCGACGATCGTCGACCTCACGCGGCCGGAGCCGCGCAGTTCTGCGCGAGGGCCGCAGTCCCGGCGGCCCGGATCGCGGCCCTTCGTCCGCGGCCTTACTTGACGGTCGCGCCGGCCGGGATGTCCCGGTCGAAGAAGGGGATGATCGCCTTGTTGTCCGCGTGACGGCCGCGAGGAGCATGGCCTGCGACTCGATGCCGCGGATGACGGCCGGCTTCAGGTTGACGATGACGATGAGCTTCTTGCCGACCAGCTCTTCGGGCGCGTAGGTCTCGGCGACGCCGGCGACCATCTGCCGCTGCTCGGTGCCGAGGTCGATCTTGAGCTTGAGGAGCTTGGTCGCGCCGGGGACGCGCTCGGCCTCGAGGATCTGGGCCACCCGGAGGTCCATCTTCTTGAATTCTTCGTAGGTGATGATGTCCATCGTTCATCCTCCTTCTTGCCGTTGCGCCGGCGGCCGGGCCGCCGGACGGCCGCTGTCGCGGCCTTCGCGGCTGGCCGAGCGCCGGCCTCCTCCCAGGAAAGTCCTTCGAGATCGACCCGCGGGAAGAGCGGCCTGCGGCATCCCGATCTTCCGCCCCGGCCCGAAGCCGTCGAAATCGAGAGTCCCGGCGAAGGTCACGTCCGGCGGCTTCGGTCTCTCGCCGAGAAAGCCCCAGATCTTCTCGGCCGACCCCGGCATGACCGGGAAGACGAGATAGCTCGACGCCGCGGATGGCCGCGGCCGCCTGCAGAGAACCCGGGCCAGCCGCGGCCTGCCGTGCCGGCGTCCTTGGCCATGATCCAGGGCTCGTTGTCGGCCAGGTACTTGTTGACCTGCGCCGATGTAGGCCCAGATCTCCTCCAGGGCCCTGTTGAGGGCGCAGGCGTCGTAGAGCTCGCGGACCGCGGTCCTTGAGCCCGGTCGAAGTCCGTCGCGGATCTGCGCGGTCCTCGGCGGTCTCGGGCTCCGGCGCCTCGATCGCGCCGCCGAAATAGTTGCCGGATCATGGTCAGCGTCCGCTGGACGAGGTTGCCCAGGTCGTTGGCCAGGTCGGAGTTGACCCGGTGGAGGAAGCCCTCGTGGGAGAAATTGCCGTCCTGGCCGATGGGGATCTCGCGCAGCAGGAAGTAGCGCAGCGGGTCCGGCCCGAAGGCGTTGAGCAGGACGTAGCGGGTCGAGGACGTTGCCCTTGGACTTGGACATCTTGGTGTCGTCCTTGAGCCACCAGCCGTGGCCGAAGACCGTGCTCGGGCAGGGGCAGGCCCGAGGCCATGAGGAAGGCCGGCCAGATAGACGGCGTGGAAGCGGAGGATGTCCTTGCCGATGAGGTGGACGTCGGCCGGCCAGAACTTCTCGAAGCGCTCCATGTTCCAGTCGTAGCCGATGGCCGTGACGTAGTTGTGGAGGGCGTCGAACCAGACGTAGATCGTGTGGCTCGGGTCGCCCGGGACGGGGATGCCCCACTTGACCGTGGTCCGGGTGATGCTCAGGTCCTTGAGCCCGCCGCGGACGAAGCTGGCGACCTCGTTCATCCGGCTCTGCGGCCGGACGAATTCGGGATGCGCCTCGTAGAGCTTCAGGAGCCGGTCCTGGTAGGCGGACAGGCGGAAGAAATAGGTCTCCTCGGAGACGAGCGAGGCCTTCTTGCCGCAGTCGGGGCAGGTCTTGCAGGCCTCCGCGTCGAGGGGCACGTCCTCGGCCAGGAAGTTCTCGTCCGAGACGCAGTACCAGCCCTTGTACTCGCCCTTGTAGATGTCGCCCTTGTCGAGCAGCATCTGGAAGAGCTTCTGGACGCCCTTCTCGTGGAAGTCCATGGTCGTCCGGATGAAGAAATCGTACTCGATGTCCAGCGCCTTCCACAGGTCCCGGGCCCGGCCGACGACCGAGTCGGCCAGGGCCAGGGGCGTCATGCCCTTTCTCGGCCGCCGCCTTCTCGATCTTCTGGCCGTGCTCGTCGGTGCCGGTCAGGAAGAAGACGTCCTTGCCCGCGAGCTTCTGGAAGCGGGCCAGGGCGTCGGCGATGATCGTCGTGTAGGCGTGCCCGATGTGCGGCACGTCGTTGACGTAATAGATCGGCGTCGTGACGTAGAACGTCTGTTTAGAATTCGCTGACATTGCTCGGTCCTCCCCGGATGAGCATCATGGCCTCGGCCCGCGTCGCCGGGTTCTTGCGGAAGACGCCGCGGACGGCCGAGGTCACCGTGATCGACTTGGGCTTCTTCGCCCCGCGCATGGACATGCACATGTGCTCGGCCTCGATCACGACCATGACGCCCAGGGGCTCGAGGTGCTTGTCGAGCAGGTCGGCGATCTGCTTCGTCAGCCGCTCCTGGACCTGGAGCCGCCTGGACAGGGCCTCCACGACCCGGGCGATCTTGCTCAACCCGACGATCCGCCCGGATTTCGGGATATAGGCCACGTGGGCCACTCCCGCGAAGGGGAGGAGATGGTGCTCGCACATCGAATAGAGGGGGATGTTCTTGACGAGGACCATTTCGTCGTGCTTCTCGTCCTCGATGACGCGAAGGTTCTTCGTTGCCTCGCGCTCGCTGCCGCCGAGGATGTCGGCCAGCATGCAGGCCACCCGGTGCGGCGTGGCCCGGATGCCGGGCCGGCGGATGTCCTCGCCGACGCCCTCGAGGACGAGCGTGACGCCCTTCTCGATCTTCTTGATATCCATGGTCGTCCTTTCGCCCCCGCGCCTAGCGTTTCTTGTGGAATTCGCAGACGGCGTGATGGGCGATCTCCTTGAGGGGCCGGCCGGTCTTGCGAGAAGCTTTGACCAGGTCGTCGTATTCGGGCTGGACGTTGACCGTCCGCCCGCCCAAGGCGGCCAGCTTGAGGCCGACGTTCTCCCCGTGCACTCGGACGGTCTTGAATTCACGCTCGAGGACTCGGCGGCCCACCGGATAGTAGCGGACGCCGATTGACGTCGTTTCGCGGAACACGGCCTCGATCAGGGCGTCCAGGCGGCCGGCCTCGACCAGGAGCTCGAGCTTCGTCCCGAGGCGGTTCTTCTTCATGACCACCGGGGAGAGGGTGGCGTCGAGGGCGCCCTCCTCGAGGGCCTTCTCGAGGAAATGGGCCAGCAGCTGGGGCGAGGCGTCGTCGATCGTGGCCTCGACGATGTAGACGCTCTTGCCCACGTCGAAAGCCGCGGCGTCTCCGTAATAGACCCGCAGGATATTCGGGACCTCGGGGAACTCCTTCGTCCCGGCCCCGCGGCCGATCCTGTCATAAACAAGCTCGGGCAGCCTGGGGTAGGTCTTGGCCAAAGCCGCGACGATGGCCGCGCCGGTCGGGGTGACCAGCTCCGACTCGACCCAGGCCGAATAAACGGGGGCCTTTCTTAGGAGCTCGGCCACGGCGGGAGGCGGGACCGGCAGCCGCCCGTGCGAGGTCCGGACCCACCCGGAGCCGACGTTGAGGGGCGAGCAATGGACTTCCCCGACGCCGAGCTCCTCGAGCAGGAAGGAGGTCCCGACGACGTCGATGAGGGCGTCGTCGGCCCCGGCCTCGTGGAGGTGGATGTCTTTGGCCCGGCCGCCGTGGACCTTGGCCTCGGCCTCGAACAGCCGTTCGAAGACGGCCAGGGCCCGGTCCTTGACGGCCGGGGCGAAACGGCTTCTGGCGATGGCGCGCTCGATATCGGCGAGCTTGCGCTCGACGTGATCGTGCCTCTCGATCCCGACGTCCACCTTGACGGCGGCGAACCCGCCGCGGCGGACCCGGCGGACCTTGATCTCCACGGGCAAGCGCAGCCCCGCCATCCGTTCGCGGAACAGGGCCGGATCGACGCCCAGGTCGATCAGGGCGCCGAGGCACATGTCCCCGCTAACCCCTGACGAGGCATCGAGATAGACGTATTTCATAGTTGTCCTAGGATATCGTTTTCGGCCGGAAATTGCAAAGTCGCCAGGAGGATCTAGGCCGTATCATCTGATGATCGCAAGGTTGGGGACTTCACTTCCTCCCCTTAGTTAATATGACAGCCAAGCAAAACCTCTTGACATCCGATAAACACCATGTTTAAAATTCCTCTCAAGGGGCAAGTTAATTGAAAAAAATACTGTGGATATTCCTGTTCGGCACTTTGGCTCTTGACGGGCTGGCAGCAGATACATCACTAAAGAGGGTATTTTATTACCCGAAAAGCGATAGTGATTACTATTTTAAGCCAATCTGCAGTCTAGCACAGTACGGTAATATACTTTATGCAGTAGAAAACCTGAGCAACAGGGTTGTTGCTTTTAAGCTCGATTATCCCCAGTTTTCTTTTTCCTTTTTTGTAGGCAAACCAGGACAGGGTCCGGGGGACCTAATTTATCCGATTGCTATTTCGATTTGGGGAGATAGCATCGCAATAAAAGAAGCGAGCGCTTTTTCGTTCTTCAGCCCTAAAGGCGAGTTTCAATCAAAATTCAAGGCATACTCTAATAATGCGTCGTTTTTCTTTTTTAATGATAAGATATTCTGGCTTAATCCGTCAGTGAAAGCAGACCACCTAATAGAGATATATTCAAAAGAAGGTAAGAGATTACTGACAATCGGCAAAAAGTCAATAGTGCCTGATGTGTTCGCTTCTGACCCTAGCACTATCGATCATATATACGAAGGCTTAATATTCCCATATGATCAATCTGTCTTTTATGTTAGTTCGAGATTCGGATATTATTCTAGATATACAATGAGCGGGGAGCTTTTGGCGGAGGGAGATATCACTGATCTCTTCGGAGAAAGAGGAATTGTCATAAAGGAATATAATACTGGGGTTTATATAAACCATAACCGATAGAACGATGGGAAGATCGGGTACCCGACGACCTTAATGTTCGAAGCGGGCTTGCTATATAAAAGTAGTCTCTATTTCATCGGGAGCAAAATTGATCTCCAAGGAGAGGGGAAGACTACTTTTGATCTGAAGATAGCTGATCTAGATTCCATAACGAAAATAAAGCGCGATTTCTTTGTCACTAAGGAAGGAATTTGCCGGCTTGATGGCTTTGCTATTCTCGAAGGAAAGGGGACGAGTTATCTGCTCCTATCCATAACGGCAATGGAGATGGGTCAGTTTTTAGAAATGTATGAGATTCCGAAGTGAATATGAGCCGCGAACTCCGGGCCGTTGTCGGATCGGATGTATTCGGGCAGGCCCCTCCGAAGGAACAGGTCGTAGAGCTGGTTTAGAACGTCGCCGGATCTGATCCGCCGGGCCACGTGGAGTGCCAAGCATTCCCTGGTGTTCTCGTCGATGATAGCCAGGATCCGAAGAGGCCGACCGTCAGACGTCCTCTCCATCGCCATGTCGTAGCTCCAGACATGGTCCTTCCTCTCGCACCGAAGACGGATACAGGATCCATCGTTGAGCCATAGACGGCCCCGCTTCGGTTGCTTCTGAGGCACCTTCAGGCCCTCCCGCCGCCATATCCTCTCCACGCGCTTGTGGTTGACCTTCCAGCCGTCACTCTGCAGCAACGCCGTGATGTGCCGATAGCCATGGCGTCCAAATCGCGTAGCCAGCTTGATGATCTGGCCGATCAGCCGCTCCTCGTCGTCGGGAATCTTCGGTTCGTGCAGCTGCGTCGACCGCGGCTGCCCGATCGCCCGACAAGACCGTCTCTCCGAGATACCCATCACGTCACACACATGCTCGACCGCCCGGCCTCTCTTGGCCGGGCTCAGAAGTTTCCCCGGTTAACCTCTTTCAGGATGGCGTTGTCCAGGGATAGGTCCGCCACAAGCTTCTTCAACCGAGCGTTCTCCTGCTCCAGCTTCTTGAGCCGCTTCGCCTGGTCGACCCTCATCCCGCCGTACTCTTTGCGCCAGCGGTAATAGGTCTGCTCGGACACGCCCAGCTTGCGGCAGACCTCGGCGACCGGGTTCGATTGATTGAGAAGGACTTCCGCCTCCCTGAGCATGGTGATGATCTGCTCCGGGCAAAACCGCGTCCTGGCCATTTCCACCTCCCTCGATCCAGCTTAATGCTAACATAAGGGCTGTATCCCTATGAGGGGGGCACGTCATCCGAATGCCCGATAATATCAAGAAGTAGCTCCGGAAAGGACTGATATCCAGGAGGCACGTCACCGCCTTGACGTGGCGATGCTGTTCATCGAGCCCAGAAACTTCTGGGATAACGGCCACGTCAACTCATTCATCGGCAAGATAAGGAATGAGTTCTAGAACTCAGACGTGCCATACACGCTGGATAGGGCAGAAGTGCTTGTGAAGGGCTCGCAAAAGGCCTAAAATTCGGTCAGGCTGCGGAGCTCGTCGGGATGCAGAACTGTGGCGGCGGAGAGCCGCATGGACGTGGAGCTCACTCTAGGGCTAGCATAATGCTAGGGAGGCAGATCTGTATTCGTAAGGCTGGGAGCCCTGAAAGTCATCAGGGTCGGGCTTGCCTCGTGGCTCTTGCTTCACGTTCGTACAGAAGAGTACCTCCGTCACTTGAAGAAGCGCTCGGGCTTCCACGGTTTTGCCGTAAATGAATATAGGCGGGCAGCCCAGGAGGATATATCGCCGTGAGTTGCACGGATTCTTACGTACAGCGACACACATTTTGGGGGCCAGGGCTTCTGGCTCCGTTGACTTCATGGCTCTAAAGAGGCATGCTTCCCGGTAAGGAGTAATTCATAGCTAATCATAAGGCTTCACACGATAGATCCTGTGTTGGGTAGGGAGGCGGAAGATGCGCATACCCAAGCCCGTTCTAGGCGGCGTCCTGGTCCTCATCCTGCTTGCCGCCGGGGCTTATCTGCTCTTTTTGAACAAGGCACCCGCCGATGTCCGAAATCAGGCGGCGCGCCTCCGGCCCGGACCCGGGACAAACGGCCGGCCAACCCGTCAGTCAGCGGCCGCGCCCCTTCCCGTCAAGGCCGTCAAAGCGAAGAAAGGCGACCTCGTCATCACTCTCACGTCTCCGGGAGAGGCCTACTCGCGGGAGCAGGTAATCCTCAAGGCCGACGTCAGCGGCGTCGTAAAGGAGCTCTATGCGGCCGAAGGACAGCATGTCAAGGCCGACGACCTCCTCGTCGGACTCGACGACCGGAGCTACCAGCTCGAGCTCGAACGCCAGCAGGCCCTGCGTCTCCAAAGGCTCTCGGACCTTTTTCTCGAAAGGCAATTCGCCTCGTCCGAGCCAGGAAACCCCGCCCGCCGCCCTTGAGAGGCTCAATAAGGCCGAAGCCGAATTTGAGAAAGCCGACGGCCTGCCTTTCAAAAAGGGCTCATCACGCAAAGCGCCTATGAGGCCGTCCAGAAGGACTACGAGATCGCGCTCATCGAGGCCGGCCGGAAAAAAGACGAGATCCAGGCCACGACCAAGGGGCTGACCCAGGCCGAGATCGACGTCAAGGTCGCCCAGATGGAACCTGGAAAAGACGCGCATCCGGGCCCCTTTCGCCGGCATCCTCACCGAGATCAAGGTCTCGCCCCTGGAGCACATCGACGCCGGCCGAGAGCTCTGCACGCTCGTCAACGTCAGCCGGATCGGAGTCAAGGCCAAGGTCCTCGAGAGCGAGGTAGGAAAGATCAAGACCGGCCGCGAGGTCGACCTTCGCTTCAGCGCTTATCCCGGCAAGGTCTTCAAGGGCACGGTCGAGGCGGTCAGCCCGATCGTCAACGCCGATGACAAGACCTGCGCCGTCCATATCGCCCTCGGCAATCCGACGGAGGAGATCAAGCCGGGCATGCACGCCGAGGTCGAGATCGCCGCCGAAGATCTACAAGGACAGGCTCCTCGTCCCGCAGGAGGCGATCCTCGTCCGCGGCGGCCGCAAACTCGTCTTCGTCGTCGAGAACGGCCTGGCTAAATGGAGCTATGTCAAGATCGGGCTCGAGAACGAGCACTTCGCCGAGATCCTGGCCGGCGAGCGGCCCGAGGAAACCGTGAACGAAGGCGACCTCGTCATCATCGAAGGCCACTTCACCCTGGCCCACGACGCCAGCGTGACCATCAAGGAATGAGGCTTCCGGCCATGGACCCGAGCAAACAGGGGGCATAACGATGCGCCGTGCTAGATCCTTGGGCGTGCCGGTCTTTCTCTTCTTCGCGATCCCGCTCATCGTCCCTGGCCAGCAAGAAACGGCCGGGACATCCGTTCTGGGCCTGAGAGAATGCCTGGTCCAGGCCCTGGCCAACAACCTGTCTCTCACCGTTGAAGCCCTCAACCCCGATATTCAGGGCGCTGCCGTCACCGCGGCTCGGGAGGCCTTTCTGCCGCAGTTCGGGGCCTCCTTTTCCAGGCAGAGCATGACGAGCCTTGGCGTCTGGGGCGTGCAGGGAACGAGCTATCCGTACCGGTTTGCCGATTATGGACTCAGCCTGAGCCAGAAGTTCGTGACCGGGACGATGGCCCTCTTGAATGTGGACAACACCTCGTCCACGACGGGCCAGAAATACACGGTCATAAATCCAGCCTATTATGGGAATATCCAGCTCACGCTCGCCCAACCGCTCCTCAAGGGCTTCGGGCCGAAGGTGAACCGGGCCGCGACGGTCCAGGCCCAGCGTCAATGGGAATCCGCGACGGCCGCGCTCAAGGGCCGAGGTCCTCCAGGTCCTCTACGACACCGAACAGGCCTATTGGAATCTGTACAGCGACATGGAAAGCCTGAAAGTCCAGGAATCCTCGCTCGCGCAGAGCCGGGAAGTCCTCAGGCGGGCCAAGGAAGGCGAGCGGATCGGGAATCAGTCGGCGCTCGACGTGCTGAATGCGGAGACGTCGGTAGCCGGCTGGGAGGACGGGTCGGTCTCCGCGAGGCAGCGGGTGGACCAAGAGCGAATCCGTGCTCAGGAAGATCCTCAATCTTCCGCCGGTCGGTTCGGCCCCGGCCGAGAAGTCGGTCCCTCTCGGACAAGCCGTCCACTGAGCAAGTCCGGATCGCGTACGACGAGGCTCTCGCGGCAGCCCTCGTCAACCGGCCGGAGATCGTCCAAGCGGAAAAGCAGCTCGCCGTTTACACGAGCCAAGCCGGCTATCAGGCCAACCAGGTCCTGCCCCAACTCGACCTGACCGTCCGCGGCTGGAGCCAGGGCCAGTCGGGCGTGAAATATATCTATGAGAACGGTGACCCCATCAACGGAGCGCTTCTCGGCACGGTCATCGGCCGCCGGTGGGACGCCTTCAAGCAGGCCCTGAAAGGCACCTACACGAGCTGGAGCGCCAGCGTCGAGCTGACCTTCCCCGTGGCCAACGCATTCTCGCACGCCCTGCTGACGCAAGCCCGGCTTCAGGCTCAGCAAGGCCTGGCCGACCTCGAATCTCAGAAACAAGCCGCCGCCTTCGAGATCGCCGACGCCATGAAGCAGCTGCACGGCGCGGAATCGCGCATGCAGTCCTCGGCCGCGAGCCGGGCCTTGCAGGAAAAGCGCCTGGCCGCGGTCATCCAGCGCTACCAGCTCGGCCTCGTGGACAGCCAGTGGCTGTTCGAATATCAGAGGCAGCTGGCCGCGGCCCGGACGAGCGAGGTCCAGGCCGTCGATCGACTACCGGATCGCCACGGCGCGCCTCGAGCGGGCCATGGGCACGACCCTCGAGCGCAAAGGGCTCGAATTCAGGGACTATACGTTCTAAGAGCGGGGAGAGGACCCGGACCATGAAGATCGTGCGTCTCTCGATCGACCGGCCGGTGACGACGCTGATGTTCTATGTCGCCGTCATCCTCCTCGGCTTCATCTCGCTCCGGCAGCTGAGCGTCGACCTCCTGCCCAATATCAGCTATCCGCGCCTGTCCGTCATGACCCAGTATCCCGGCGTCGCGCCCGAAGAGATCGAAACGCTCGTCTCCATGCCGCTCGAAGCGGCCGTCAGCCGGGTCCCAGGCCTGCGGCGCGTGGAATCGGTGTCCAAGGAAGGGCGTCTCCTTCCTGACGCTCGAATTCGCCTGGGGGACGGACATGGACTTCACCATGCTCCATACCCGCGAGGCGCTCGACAACGCCCGCGACGGCTCCCGAGCGGGGCCGAGAATCCGACCATCATTCCCATGGACCCGCAGAGCAAGCCGATCCTCGTCCTGGCCGTCTCGGGCGAGGCAGACCTGCTCGACCTCAAGGATTTCGCCGAGGAGCTGGTCAAGCCGCGGCTCGAGCAGATCGAGGGCATCGGCTCGGCCGAGATCACCGGCGGCGTCGAGCGCGAGATCCAGGTCGAAATCAACCCGCAGCTGCTGGCCCTCTACGGCCTGACGATCGACGACGTCGCCGGCCCGCGATCGACGCCTTCAACCGCAACCTCCAGGGCGGGACGATCCGCAAGGGCATGTTCAAGTACGCCATCCGCGTCGTCGGCGAGTACGAGTCGCTCAAGGAGATCGGCGAGATCAGCCTCAAGACGACCAAGGAGCGAGGGCGTCGTCCGCCTCAAGGACGTCGCCCGAGGTCAAGGACGCCATCAAGGAGCGGCAGGGGATGACCCGGCTCGACCGGAGGGAGAGCATCGGCATCCTGGTCCGCAAGGAGGCTTCGGCCAACACCGTCAAGGTCACGCGAGCTCGCCAAGGACGTGATCGCCCAGATCAAGGCGGAGAATCCCGGCGTCAACATCTTCATCGTCTCGGAGCAGGCGGCTACATCGAATCGGTCGTCGGGGCCGTGAACGACGAGATCGTCCAGGGCATCATCCTGGTCTTTCTCGTCGTGCTCATCTTCCTCCAGGAATGGAAGACGCCGCTCATCATCAAGCTCGTCCTGCCGATCTCGATCATCGCCACTTTCAATCTCCTTTACTTCGGCAACATCACGCTCAACATTATGTCGCTGGGCGGGCTGGCCTTGGGGGTGGGCATGCTCGACGACTGCGCCGACGTCGTCTCGGAAAACATCTTCCGCCACCGGGGCCTCGGGAAGAGCCTGCCCGAGGCGGCCTACATCGGCGCCAAGGAGGTCGGAGGCGGCGGTGGCGGCCACGGCGCTGACGACGGTCGTTGTCTTCCTGCCGATCATCTACGTCCACGGCATCGCCGGCCCTCTGTTCAAGGACGCCGCGCTGACGGTCACGTTTTCGCTGATGGCGGCGCTTCTCGTCTCTCTGACGCTCCTGCCGATGCTCCAGTCGCGGACGTTCAAGCTTCGGCCGGCGGCGGTCCCGCGCCAGGCGCCGGGCCGGGCGCCGAGCCATCGCCAAGCCGAAGCCTCGCGCTCGAGAGGCCTGCCGCCTCTCGCCATCCCTGGAAGGGGCTGCGCTGGCTTCTCTACAAGGCGGTCAGAAAGGCGTCGACCACGCCTTTAACTTCGTGGCGAGCTTCGTCACGCAGCTTCTGACCTTTGTCATCAGATCCTGGCCCTCCCCTTCAAGCCGCTCCTCGCTTTTGTCTTCCGGGCCTTCAACAGCGTCTATCTTCCCTTTCGCGTCCGCTACGAGGGCTGGCTTGTCTGGAGTCTTGACCACAAGGGGAATATCGCCATAGCTGCGGCGGTTTTTCGCCGCGACGTTCTTCATGGGGGTCGCGCTGCCCCGCGAGCAGATGCCGCCCGTGAAGACCATGTCGTTCGAGCTCAGCTCAAAACGCCCGTCGACTATTCGCTGGAGCAGACGGCCGACGTCGTCGCCTCGCTCGAGCAGTATCTCAAGACCTTCAAGCCCGTCCGGGTGACGTTCTCCCAGACCGGGATCGTCAGCGGCATGGAGAGCCTGAGCGCCGATGTCTCGCTCAACTCGGCCCGGATCTTTGTCGAGGTGCCGAACCCGCGGACCTCGAGCCGACGCTCGAGAGCCTCAGGCGGCGGCTGGCCTGCTTTCCCGACGTGGGCTATGCCGTCGCCAGGGAGCAATCCGCGCTGCCCGAGTTCCTGGCGTTTTCTACGGGCGCCGTCACGCTCAAGGTTCAGGGGGACGACCTGGGCAGGCTGAAGGAGATCGCGCGGAGCTCGTCGGCCGAACTCAGCGGTGTAGGGCATCGTCGACCTCAGCACCAACATCGGCGAGGGCAAGCCGGAGTTCAAGATCAAGATCCGGAGAGACGCCCTCGCCAAGTACGCGAACCTCTCGCCGGCCGCCATCGGCGATTTCCTGGTCAACGCGGTCCGGGGCAGAGTGGCGACCCAGTTCAACGAGCGGGAGAAAAAATACGACATCCTCGTCCGGCTCAGGAGGAGCTCGCGGCCGACATCGAGTCGCTTCCTCGACGGCCAGCTCCCCACCAGGGCTCGCTCATTCCGCTCCGGGACCTCGTGTCCTACGAATCGCCAAGGGGCCGCAGGAAATCCGCCGCGAGAACCAGCAGAGGGAAATCCTCGTCACGGGAAACCTCCATGAGGCGAAAATCAGCCAGGTCGTGCCGGGGCGATGACGCGCCCCCAGGCGATCGAGGAGATACAGCTTGCCGCCGGCTGCCCGCATCTCCTTCCGCCGCAGCAGCAGGATGCGCGAAGTCGTTCCGAGGCCGCCCTGGCGCTCCCTCCCTCGCCGGTGGACTCGTTCTGGTGATCGCGTTGAGCTCGATCCGCTGACCCATCCCCTCCTCGGTCATGCTCACCCTGCCCAGTGAGACACGACGGCGCTTTCCTGACTCGTCCTCCACTCACCGCACTGGAATAAACCCCATCACCGTGACCTCGTCAACCTCCTGTTCTCGATCTCTCGTCGTCGACGACGACGTTATCCATACCTGAGGTGGACTATGTCGACAAGCTGCGCCACTAGGGAAGACCCTTCGTGCCTCGGTCGTCGAGGGTTGCATGACACGGCTGCGTGCCATCCTCATG
>CAWECI010000040.1:0-13949 GCA_963807525.1 Candidatus Aminicenantota bacterium
TACGGGAAGTTCTGGCCGGCCGACGTCCACCTCGTGGGAAAGGACATCCTCCGCTTTCACGCCGTCTATTGGCCGGCCTTCCTGATGGCCTCGGGCCTGCCCCTGCCCCGGACGGTCTTCGGACACGGCTGGTGGCTCAAGGACGACACCAAGATGTCCAAGTCCAAGGGCAACGTCCTCGACCCGCACGTCCTGCTCAAGGTCTTCGGGCCGGACCCGCTCCGCTACTTCTTGCTCCGGGAGATCCCCATCGGCCAGGATGGCAATTTCTCCCACGAGGGCTTTCTCCACCGGGTCAACTCCGACCTGGCCAACGATTTCGGCAACCTCGTCCAGCGCACGCTGACGATGATCGGCAATTATTTCGGCGGCGCGATCGAGGCGCCGGAAGCCGAGACCGCCGAGGACGCGAAGATCCGCACCGACTTCGCCGGGCTCAAGGACCACGTCCGCGAGCTCTATGACGCCTGCGCCCTCAACCGGGCCCTGGAGGAGATCTGGGCCTACATCGGCCAGGTCAACAAGTACCTGGCGGACAACGAGCCCTGGATCATGGCCAAGGACGCCGCCCGGAGGCCCCGTTTGGCCCGGGTGCTGCTGCAGGCGGCCGCCGCCATTCGCGGCGCGAGCTATCTCGCCTTCCCGGTCATGCCCCGGTCCGTCGAGAAGGTCTGGGGCTTTCTCGGCGAGACGCTCAAGCCCGCGGAGCCTGCGCTGGGACAAGCTCGATTTCGGCGGTTTCGGTCCCGGTCGCAAGGTCGGGATGCCGCAGGCGCTCTTCCCCCGCGTGGCCCTCAAAGATTTTCTGGGCGAGGAGACGGGCGCTCCGGCCGCCGCGGCCGCGCCGGCCCGGCCCCGGCCCCGCAGCCGACGATGAAGGGAGTCATGACGATGGACCAGATCACCTACGACGAATTCCGGAAGATGGACCTCCGCGTCGCCCAGATCATCGAAGCCGAGCGCGTGCCCGGCGCCACCAAGATCCTCAAGCTCAAGATCGACCTCGGCACCGAGCAGCGACAGATGGTGGCCGGGGTGGCCGAGACCTACGCGCCGGAGGAGCTCGTCGGCAAGAAGCTGATCGTCATCGTCAACCTCAAGCCGGCCGTCATCCGCGGCATCGAATCGCAGGCCATGCTCCTCGCGGCCATCACGCCGGACAACAAGGCGGTCATCCCCTTCTTCGACCGGGACATCCAGGTTGGGGCGACGGTCAAGTAAGACCGCGGAGAAGGGCCTCGATCCGAGCCGCCGGGACGCGGCCCTCGCGCAGGACGCGCGGCCTCTCTCGCGTGAGGTCGACGATCGTCGAGGGCGCGCCGCCGGGGGCGGGCCCGGCGTCGATGACGAGATCCACCTGGCCGTCAAAGAGACGGCGGACCTCGTCCGGGTCAGCCAGCTCCCCCTCCCCCGACAGGTTGGCGCTCGTCGCGGTCAGGGGCTCGCCGAGTTCCCGGACCAGGTCCCTCAGCCAGCCGAGCGGCGGGATCCGGAGGGCGATCGTCCGCCCCGGCCCGAGAATGGACTCCGGAAGGCCGTCCGCCGCGGTCAAGACCAGGGTCAGCGGCCCCGGCCAGAATTCGGCCGCCAGGGTCGCGAACGTCGAAGGCAACGACGACACGACATCGCTCACCATATCCATGTCGGAGACGATGAAGGAGAGAGGTTTCGAGGACTCCCTGTTTTTTAGCCGGAAGACCCGGTCCACGGCCTTTTTCGTCAAGGCCGCCGCACCCAGGGCATAAAAAGTCTCGGTCGGGTAGGCCACGACCGCGCCGTGGCGCAGGGACGCGGCGATCTCGGCGGCCTGGTCGAGCTCGGCCGCGTCCGGGTCGATCCGCAAAGTACGGGTTTTGATCAAGTCCGATACCCCGACGGCGATGGTAGCCGGGGCCTATCCAAAAGTCAAACAGGGTTTTCCCGGTCTGGAGGACACCTGACCTGTTTTGGGCACACCTCCCTGCCTGGACCTTGGGCCCCAACGCTGGACAGGCCTGGCATGGTTTTTGCTATAATGCCGAGTGTATAGGAGGAACGACATGAAAAAGACGATCGTGCTCGCGCTGGGCCTGCTCCTTCTCGTCCCGGTCCTGGCCTTTTCGGATTCGATCTCGATCCGGGTCGGCTACTTCCTGCCCCGGGGCGTGACCGGGTCCTATCTCAACGGCCATCCGGACAGCCTCTGGAGGATCGAGCTCGACCAGATGAGCTTCCGACCTCGCGATTACAATGCCAGCATCATCGGCATCAGCTACGACTATTTCGTCGGCAAGTACGTCAACCTGTCGATCGGCGTCGACACCTACAACCGGAGCCAGGTCGGCTATTATCTCGATTGGGTGGCGAACACCCTCGACCAGGGCGATTTCGCGTTCCCCTTCGCGGATTATCTGGGCAGCGACATCACCCATTCGTTCCGCGTCACCATCACGCCGCTGCAGGCTTCGCTCAAGTTCCTGCCCTTGGGGCGGCGGGGCCGGATCGTTCCTTACATCGGAGGCGGGGCGAGCCTGGTGTTCTGGAACATCCGCATGTTCGGCGACATGGTCGACTTCTCGACCGAGTACATCTACACCGACCCGGATATCGGCGACGTCTCCATCTATCCCGTGGTCCCGATCATCGGCCATGAGAGCGGCACGTCCATCGGCTGGCACGCCCTGGGCGGCATCCAGGTGCCGATCGGCTACCGGGCCACGATCGACGCCGAGGCCAGGTATCACAACGCCAAGGCGAACCTCCACGAGCTGTTCGAGGGATTCGAGCCGTTCGAGCTCGGCGGCTGGGCTTTCACGGTCGGGTTGAGCTACTGGTTCTAAGCGCGCGAACCGTCGGTCCGAACTCGAGGGGCTGGCCGGATGGCCGGCCCTTTTTTTTAGAACCCCGACTTCTTGGCCAGCTTGAGCGGCTGGGCGGTATCGAAGCGGATGACGAGGAGGCCCCAGGCCGAGCCGATCTGGATCTCCCCGGCGAAGCGGCACGGAAATTCATCCTTGGCGAAGCCGGCCCGGACGTCGTCGCCGGCCTCGAAGAAATCGACCAGGAAGGGCAGGGCGAAGGTCTTCTCGCCCTTCTGCGGCAGGCTCTTGTCGCCGGGGATCGCGCCGGCCAGGACCTCGTGGCCGCTAAAATAGAGCTTGTACTCGATGCTCTGAACGATGAGATCGTAGCCGTTCGGGTTCTTGAAGCGGGGATGGAAGACGACGTCGGCCCCGCCGACGGGGGTCAGATCGAGGACGTCAAGCGGCAGGAGATCGACTTCCGGGTCCTGGAAGATCGGGAACTCGCCGCTGAACGCGAACGGGACCTTCTGTTCCTTGGCCCTCTCGGCCAGGAAAACCATCTCGCCGACGACGTCGCAAAGGGCCTGGCCCTCAACCGGCCCGATGGCCTGGCGGAGGAGGTCATAGGTGATCTTGACCGGCAGGGCGATCAGAGTCTCTCCCCCGCCCGGGACGGCCAGCGGTTCGCTCAGGGTCACCGTCGTGTTGATATATTCCTTCTGGTCGATCCGGACCCTGTAGCGGTAGCGGACGAGCTCCCGCGGCGACGGGGCGGGATTGGCGACGGCGACGTGAAAGGCCAGGACCAGGCCGGCCGAGCTCAGGTCCTTGATGACCTTGTCCTTGAGGGTCAGGGTGATGTCGTCCCGGGACGCGGCCGTCAGGGCCGGCGCCGACTGGACCAGGAGGCCTGCGGCCAGAAGGACCGCCAGGCAGATCATCTGGGGAGAGGGCCGTTTCGGTATCGCGTGAGGTCGCATATCGGCCTATCAGAATACCCGAAATCCCCGCCCGTGACAAGGCGGCCGGCCCAATGGCCGTTGAAGTTCGGGCGCGCCGGCCCTATAATGAGGGTCTATACCCAGGCAAGGATCTCCGGAAGGAGGGACGATCATGGACAGGCGCAAACTCTGCGGTACGGCCCTCGTCATCTTGGCCGTCGGCGGCCTGAGCCTAACTTGCGGGAAAGGGGCCGGGACGCGGCCCACGGCCGGGCAGCCCCGGCACGACCAGGCCGTCTACGTTCCTAAGGGCCCGGAGAGCACGGAGGTGACGTTTCTCGCCGCAGACCTGACGGATTTCTCCCGCCCTGCGGACCGCCTCGAGTTCACGCAGCTCTTTCATCTTCCCCCTGTTCAACAGGGCCGGACCGGGACCTGCTGGGCCTTCGCCGCCACCTCGCTCCTCGAATCCGAGCTCCGGCGCCAGGGGAAAGCCGAGGTCAAGCTTTCGGAGATGCACACGGTCTACTGGGAATACGTGGAAAAAGCCCGCCGCTTCCTCCGGGAGAAAGGGAACTCCTTCCTTGGCGAAGGTTCCGAGCCGAGCTCGGCCCTGGCCCGCATCAAGCAGTACGGGCTGGTCCGGGAGACGGACTACACCGGGCTCCTCGACGGGCGGACCGCCCACGACCATGAGCGGCTGTTCGCCGAGTTCAAGGATTATCTCGACGGCCTCGCCGCCAAGAACGCCTGGGACGAGACCGCAGGGATCGCCGGCGTCCGGGCCATCCTGGACCGCCGCCTCGGCCGGCCGCCCGACCGCATCACGGTCGACGGACAGCTCCTGACGCCGCTCGAGTACCTGGCCGGGCTCGGCCTCAGACCGGACGATTATGTCACCTTCCTGAGCTTCATCTACCTCCCCTTCTACAGCCGCGGCGAATACAAGGTGCCCGACAACTGGTGGCACAGCGCCGAGTCCTACAACCTGCCCCTCTACGAATTCACGATGACGCTCTTGCGCGCCCTGCGCAAGGGCTACACGGCGACCCTGGCCGTCGATTTCAGCGAACCCGGCTACCTCGGCCGGGACGATGTGGCCATGGTCCCGACCTTCGACATCCCCTCGGCCTACATCGACCAGTCCAGCCGGGAGCTGCGGTTCGCCAACCACACCTCGACGGACGACCACGCGGTCCACTGCGTCGGCTATCAAGAGTCGGCCAAGGGCAACTGGTATCTGATCAAGGACTCCTGGGAGAACGCCTGGTGGGGCAAGGTCAAGGGCTATTTCTTCTATCAAGAAGATTACGTCAGGCTCAAGGCCCTGATGTTCATGGTCCACAAGGACGCGGTCAAGGAGATCCTGAAGAAGTTCCCGACGGCCCCATGACCAAGCTCGCGCTGGACTTCCCCGACCGGGCCCTCTTTGTCCGGCTCTTCGGGGGCGACGTCTATGCCGTCGGCGGCTCGGTCCGCGACCTCATCCTCGAGCGTCCCTCCCCCGAGGTCGATCTCCTGGTCGCCCGTCACCCGCTCGAGGACATCGTCCGGCGCCTGGCCAAGCACGGCCGCGTCGACCTGGTCGGCCGGAGCTTCGGGATCATCAAGTTCACGGTCCACGGGAGGACCTTCGACATCGCCCTGCCGCGGACCGACAGGGCCGCGGCCGCCGCGACGAAGCGCCACAAGGACATCGTGGTGGCCGCCGACCCCGACCTGCCGGTCGAGAAGGACCTCGAGCGCCGGGACTTCCGGATGAACAGCATGGCCCTGAGGCTCAAGGACGGCCTCCTCATCGATCCGTTCGAGGGACGCAAGGACACCAAGGCCAGGCGCCTGCGCCTGACCAACCCGGCGGCCTTCCCCGAGGATCCGCTGCGGGTCATCCGGGTGGCCCGCTTCGCGTCGGTCCTGGGGTTCAAGGTCGATCCGTCCATCTATCCGGCGGCCCGGGCCGTCGATCTCGGCGGCCTGAGCGTCGAGCGCGTCAACGACGAGATGTTCAGGCTGCTGCTCGACTCGCCCGGGCCGTCGCGCGGCCTCGAGGAGATGTTCCGGCTCGGCGTTCTCGAGCAGTGGTACCCCGAGCTCCACGCCCTGGCCCTGGTCATCCAGGACTCTGTCTTCCATCCCGAGCAGGACGAGTTCGGCCATCACACCGTTTGGGCCCACACCAAGCTCAGTGCCGACCAGGCGTCCGCCCTGGCCCGGGCCTCGAAGCTCCCCGCCCCCAAGCGGCTGGCCCTGCTTTTGGCCGCCCTGTACCACGACGTGGGCAAGACCACGACGACCCGGTGGGAATACAAGCGCGGCCGGATGGCCGTGACTTCATGCGGCCATGACGTCCAGAGCGAGCGCGCGGCCCGCAAGATCCTGGCCCGGTTCAAGGTCCAGACCTGGAACGGCTATCCGATCGGACGGATGGTGCCCCTGCTCATCCGGACCCACCACCGGGCCGGCGAGCTCTGGGCCAACCGCGGCCAGGTCACCAAGAAGGCGTTCAACCGCCTGGCCGCCGAGGTCGAGGGCGAGATCGAGCTCGTCGTGCTCCTCGACGCGGCCGACCGGGCCGGGCGGCGGACGCGGATCGTTCGGGCGCTCGATCGCCAGGCCCTTTGGCTGTTCAAGAAGTTCGAGGAGCTACGGGTCAACCGGGAGACCATCAGGCCCCTGGTCATGGGCCGTGACCTGATCAAGCTCGGCGTCCCGCCAGGTCCGGAGATGGGCCGGCTCCTCAAGAAGCTCTACCAGATCCAGCTCGACAACGGCTTCGAGACCAAGGCGGCCGGCCTCGAGAAGGCGCGACGCCTCATCGAAAGGACGACCCCATGACCATTCTCGTCGCCGGCGGCGCCGGCTACATCGGCTCCCACACGGTCCAGGAGCTCGTCCGCCAGGGTTTCGACGTCGTCGTCCTGGACAATCTCTCGAGCGGCCGCCGCGAGCTCATCGGCCCCGTGCCTTTCGTCCAGGCCGACCTGCTCGACCGGGGGGCCCTGTCCCGGGTGTTCCGGGAGCGCCAGATCGGCGCCGTCCTCCACTTCGCGTCGCTCATCCAGGTCGGCGAGTCGTACCTCAACCCCCGGAAATATTATGCCCACAACCTGACGACCAGCCTGAACCTCCTCGACGCGATGCTCGAGGCCGGGGTCCGGGCCCTGATCTTCTCCTCGACGGCCGCCGTCTACGGCGAGCCGCGGGAAACGCCCATTCCCGAGAGCCATCCGACCCGGCCGGCCAATCCCTACGGCCGGGCCAAGCTCATGGTCGAGGACATCCTGCGCGACTACGAGCGGGCCCACGGGCTGCGGGCGATCTCGCTCCGCTACTTCAACGCGGCGGGCGCCGCCCTCGACGGGTCCAGGGGGGAATGCCACGACCCGGAAACGCACCTGGTGCCCAACATCCTTCTCAGCCTCCTCGGCAAGCGGCCGCGCCTCCAGGTCTTCGGCGGCGACTTCCCGACCCCGGACGGCACCGCCGTCAGGGACTATATCCATGTCACCGACCTGGCCGAGGCCCACGTCCTGGCCCTGAGATCGCTCGTCGCCGGGCGGCCGGGAGACGTCATCAATCTCGGCACGGAGGCGGGCCACTCGGTCCTCGAGGTCATCCGGACGGCCGAAAAGGTGACGGGGAGGCCGGTCCCCTATGACATCGGGCCGCGGCGTCAGGGCGACGTCGCCGTCCTGCTGGCCTCCAAGGCCAGGGCCGAGCAGGTCCTGGGCTGGAAGGCCCGGCTGTCGTCGCTCGAGACCATCGTCGAGTCGGCCTGGAACTGGCATCGGAAGGCGGCCTGACCCGCTCGAGCCGCGGTTTTCGTTGACGGCCCCTCGAGCGATATGGTACATTTTCCCTCGAGATGAATCTTAAGCACTTTGCCTTGCCCATCGCCGTCGTGCCCCTGGCCCTGCTCCTCCTCGCCGGAGGCTGCAGCTCCTCGAAGCCCCCCAAAACGGGGCCGAAGCCAGCCCCCCAACCGGCTGCGGTCCAAGCGGCTGCCGTCGAGACCCCCAGCCCCAGGTCG
Organism: Candidatus Aminicenantota bacterium; assembly: GCA_963807525.1. Taxonomy (GTDB): domain Bacteria; phylum Acidobacteriota; class Aminicenantia; order Aminicenantales; family Saccharicenantaceae; genus RBG-16-66-30. The sequence goes on from CAWECI010000040.1 coordinate 7,755, forward strand.
AACATCCCGTCGTTCCCGTCGGAACGGCGCCCAAGCCCGTCCCGCAGGACGACAAGGACGCCGTCCAGGTCGCCAAGCCCGACCTCAACGAGAAAGATCCCTCGGTCCTGCTCGAGGCGGCCTACGCCTCGGTTGAGGCGGCCCAGGCGGCCATCGACGGGCAGGACATGGACGGCGCCCTGGCCCGGCTCGACGAGGCCTATGGCTATCTCTTGAGGATGTCCGTCCCGGCCGATTCCCCTCTGCTGCAGGAAAAGCACGACCTGCGTCTGCTGATCGCCCAGCGGATCCAGAAGATCTCGGCCTCCCGGACAACTTTGGCCCACTCCGTCAACGGCTCGATCCCCCTCGTCGAGAACCAGTGGGTGGCGAGGGAGATCAAGTCGTTCCAGACGGTCGAGCGGGCGGCCTTCGAGGACGCCTACAGGCGCTCCGGGCTCTACCGGGGCATGATCCTCGAGGAGCTGCGCAAGGAGCATCTGCCGGAGCAGCTGTCCTGGATCCCCCTGATCGAGAGCGCCTTTCGGCCGCGGGCCTTGTCCCGGGCCCGGGCCTTGGGCATGTGGCAGTTCATCCGCTCGACGGGCTACCGCTACGGCCTGAAGCAGGACAAGTACGTCGACGAGCGGATGGACCCCCTCAAGGCCACCCGGGCGGCCATCCAGTACATGGTGGAGCTCCACGACATGTTCGGCGACTGGACCTCGGCCATCGCGGCCTACAACTGCGGAGAAGCCCAGGTCCAGAAGGTCTTACGCTTCCAAAAGGTCGAGTACTTCGACAGCTTCTGGGACATCTTCCCCAACCTGCCTTTCGAGACGGCCCGGCATGTGCCGCGGTTCATCGCCACCCTCCTCATCGTCGGCGACCCGGCCAAGTACGGCTTCGATCTGCCGACGCCCGACCCGCCGCTCCAGGTCGAGACGATCAAGGTCAACGCCGCGGTCAAGCTGGCGACCCTGTCGCAGAACCTGGGGTTGGACCCGGCCATGCTGGTCGCCCTGAATTCGGAGCTCCGCCACGACTCGACGCCCAATTATGATTATGACCTGCGGGTGCCGGCCGGCTATGGCGACAAGTGCCTGGCCTGCATCGCCTCGCTGCCCCAGTACATCCCCCCGGACGTCGTCACCGACCGCTACACCGTCCGGCCGGGCGACAACCTGGGGGCCATCGCGCGCCGCTACCGGACCTCGGTCGACGGCCTCGTCCGCCTCAACGGCCTGAAGAGCCGGACCCTCATCTATCCCGGACAGGTCCTCCGGGTCCCCTCGCCGGGCGGCGTCGAGACCCCGCCGGCCCCGGTCACCACGGCGGCCGACGGCGAGAAGGTCGTTTATACGGTCCGCGGCGGCGACACGCTGTTCCAGATCGCCCAATCCTTCAAGACGACGGTGGAAAAGATCAGGGCCGCCAACGGCCTCTCTTCGGACATCCTCTTCGTCGGCCAGAAGCTCACGATCGAGGTCGGCAAGACCCCCTGAGCCGCCCGCTCACCAGACGCTGCCCTCGACGCCGAGTCCCGGCTTGTCGTTGAGCACGAGCTGGTCCTTGACCGTCTTGACGCCCTTGAACGGGTCCGTCGCCGAGAGGAGGTTGCCGTCGAGGTCGGCGTGGTCGAAGAGCGGCGTGAGGGCCGCGGCGGCCGAGATGGCCAGAGACGTCTCGACCATGCAGCCGATCATCAGCTGCAGGCCCAGCGCCCGGGCCATGGCGACCATGCGCACGGCCTCCTGGATCCCGCCGCACTTCATGAGCTTGATGTTGAGGCCGTCGAAGTAAGGGGCGATGCGCGGGATGTCCGAGGCCTTCATCAGGCTCTCGTCGGCATAGATCGGGAGCTTGGAGCGCTCCTTGAGCCAGGCGAAGTCCTGGATCATCTCGGCCGGCATGGGCTGCTCGACGTATTCGACGCCCAGGCCAGCCATCCAGTTGATGTTCTCGAGGGCCTCTTCCTTCGTCTTCCAGCCTTCGTTGGCGTCGACCCGGAGGGGTTTCGAGGTCACGGCCCGGATGCCCTCGATGATCTTCCGGTCGTCCTTGGTGCCGACCTTGATCTTGTACACGCTGAAGTCCGGGTAGGCGCGGATCTTCTCCTGCATGACCGGGACCTCGTCGATGCCGATGGAGTAGGTCGTCTTCAGGGCGCCGTCCTTGTTGAGGCCGAGAAGCTTCCAGACGGGGATCTGGAGCTTCTTGCCGACCCAGTCGAGCAGGGCCATGTCAAGGGCTGCCTTGGCGGCGTGTTCCGTCGGGGCCAGGGCCTCGAGCTCGTTCCACCGGACGGCATATCCCCAGAGGTCGCGCTCGAGGACGGGACGGGCCTTCTCGAAGAAGGCGGCCGCGCCTTCGGCATTCTCGTTGTAGCGGGCGATCGGAGCGGCCTCGCCCAGGCCGGCCACGCCGTCCCGCTCGATCTTGACGAAGGCGTTCCGGCGGGTCGTCCAGGTCCCCCGCGAGAGGCCCCAGGCGTATTGCAGCTTGAGGTCCATGACCTTGACGGAGAGCTTCGTCTTGCCCCCGCCGCCGGACAGGGCTTGGGCCAAGCCCGACCGGAAAGGAACGAGCGAGCCCGCCGCGGCCGCGAGTCCGAGCTTGAGAAAATCTTTGCGTTGCATGTCCTCTCCTCTCCAGTCGATTATAGCGGAATCGGGGGGAAGGGAAAATGGGGACGTTTCTGCTTTTCCCTTCGGAGGACTCTGGAAAAACAGAAACGTCCCCATTTTCCAGATAGCTGGAAATTCGGAAATTAGTATTGTGTCCCCGAATTAAAGGGACTATGATGGCGTTTCGGATATTTGAGAGGAGGCTCCCGATGCCGAAGACCTTCGCGGCGATCCTCCTGATCGCCCTCTCCTCCGCTCCGGCCCTAGCCGGGGCGCAGCAGGCCGCGCCCGCGGCGGCCGTCGTGATCAACACCGCCGAGAACATGTTCCGCAGCGCCACCGTCGAGACCGACGTCGTCAGCCAGGCCCTGCTCGGCGAAAACGTCAAGGTCCTGAAGGCCGAGAAGAGCGCCGCCGGCGAGGACTGGTGCCAGATCGAGACCCCCGACACCTACCAGGGCTGGGTCGTCGCCTCCTCCCTGAGGATGCTCAAGCCGGGCGAGAAGCCCTATGCCTCGGCCGGCAAGGTCTTCGTGGTCTCGGGCCTGCTGGCCAACACCTACCGCGAGCCGGACGTCACGGCCCACAAGCCGGTCAAGGTCGCGCCGATCAGCGCCGTCCTCGAGATCGCCGCCGACCGCGACGAGCGCTGGCTCGAGCTCGTCCTGCCCTGCGGCGCCAAGGCCTTTGTCCAGAAGGGCGACGGCGACGTCCGCGAGGCGCCCTGGACCTGGCCGTGCCTCCCCGTGGCCGACATGATCGCGCTGGCCAAGCGCTTCCTCGGCATCAACTACCTTTGGGCCGGGACGTCGCCCCTCGGGCTCGATTGCTCGGGCTTCGTCCAGCTCATCTACAAGATGTCCGGCATCCCCATCCTGCGCGACGCCGACATCCAGATGACCAAGAGCGGTCTTCTCGAGGTCCCCAAGGGAAAACAGCAGGCCGGGGACCTGGTCTTCTTCGGCCGGGACATCGACCATATCGGTCACGTCGGCCTGATGGTCGACGGCGAGAACTTCATCAACGCTACGGTCTATAAGACCCCCTGCGTCCGCCTCGACAACCTGAAAGTGGAGCGTTGGGCCAAGATCTACCAGGCCGCCCGCCGTCCGGCCGCAGCGAACGCGAAGTAAGCGGAGGGCAGAAACCCGCCGGAGATACACGGAGGCGGGTTTCTGCGAAATATCGGGACAAAGGGGTTGGTCTTAGATATTGCACGGAGGCGGGTTTCTGCGAAGTATCTTAAACGAGCGGCTCAATAGGCAAAAAAAAGGGCCCGGCGCACGCCGAGCCCCTTCCTGTTGGCTGAGGAGTTACTTCGCGGCCGGCTTCTTGTCTTTCTTCTTCTTCTTCGCCTTGGCCTTGAACTCCGAGCCGACGAGCTCGAGCATGGCCATCTCGGCGCCGTCGCCGGAGCGGCGGTCGAGCTTGACGATCCGGGTGTAGCCGCCGGGGCGCTCGGCGAACCGGGGCCCGATGTCGTCGAAGAGCTTCCGGACCGCGGTCTCCTTGGTGATGTAGGCCAGGGCCTGGCGCCGGGTGTGGAGCGTCCCCCGCTTGGCCAGCGTGATCATCTTCTCGGCCACGGGCCGGGCCGACCGGGCCTTGGCCAGGGTCGTCCGCACCCGCTCTTTCTCGAGGAAGGACGTGACAAGATTGCGCAGGAGCGCCCGCCTATGGGCGGTGTTCCGCCCGAGCATGCCTTTTTTGACCTGGTGCCTCATGTCTGCGACTCCTTCTCGGGCATGCTGCTCTTGATCTCCGCTTGGATCCGCTCGATGAGTCTGGGGTGGAGCTCGAGGTTCAGCCCGAGGTTCAGATTGGCCAGCGTTTCCTTGATCTCGGCCAGGGACTTGCGGCCGAAGTTCTTGGTCTTCAGGAGCTCATCCTCGGTCTTCTGCACGAGCTCGTAGATCCGTTCGATGCCGGCCGAGCGGAGGCAGTTGTTGGAGCGGACCGAGAGCTCCAGGTGGTCGATCGTCTTGGCCAGGACGTCGAGCTGATTGAGGTACGGGATCTCCTTCTTGGAGGGCGCCGACTCGCGCTCGAGCGGCTCATCGACGACGTTGAGGAAGATGCCCAGATGGTCGCGCATCAGCTTGGCCGCCTGGGACAGGGCGTCCAGGGGCCGGATGGCCCCGGTCGTCCAGATCTCCAAGGTCAGGCTCTCGTAGTCGATGCGCTTGCCGACGCGGGCCGGCTCGACCTTGTAATTGACCTTCAGGACCGGCGAGTGCGAGGAATCGAGGGGGATGTAATCGAGGCTCTGGTCCTCGTCGAAGTTCTGATCAGCCGGGATGTAGCCGCGGCCGTTCTTGACGACCATCTCGGCCTCGAGCGTGCCGTCCACGTCGAGCGAGGCGACCGGGATGGCCGGGTCGAGGATCTCGATATCGGCGTCATGGCCGAGGTCGGCGGCGGTCACGGTGAGCGGGCCGGTCTTCTTGAGGGTCATCCGCCGCGGCTCGTCGCCCTGGAGCTTGAGCGGGATCGACTTCAGGTTCAGGATGATGTCGGTGACATCCTCGACGACCCCGGGGATGGTCGAGAACTCATGGAGGACGCCGTGGATGCGCACCGAGGTGATGGCCGCCCCGGTGATCGAGGAGAGCAGGATGCGCCGCAGGGCATTGCCCACGGTCACGCCGTAGCCGCGCTCGAAGGGCTGGGCCTGGAAGCGCCCGTAGTGCGGCGTCAGCGTATCGAAATCGACCTCCAGGAACTTGGGCCTCTGGAAATTCGTCTCTGTCATGGAACTCTCCTTCCCCTTACTTGGAGTACAGCTCGACGACCAGGTGTTCCTCGACTGGGAGGGTGACGTCCGCGCGGGTCGGCAGGGCCGCGACCCGGGCCTTCAGGTTCTCCCAATCCACCTCGAGCCAGCCCGGGACCATCTTGGAACGGTTCGAGGCCACGACGGCCTGGATGTCCTCGCTCTTGGCCGAGCGGGGCCGGAACGCGATGACGTCGCCTGGCTTGACCAGGGCGGACGCGATGTCGGCCTTGTGGTCGTTGAGCCGGAAGTGGCCGTGCCCGATGAGCTGGCGGGCGTGGGCCCGGGACAGGGCAAAGCCGCACAGGAACACCGCGTTGTCCAGCCGCCGCTCGAGCATGGACAGGAGGTTCTACTCGTCGTTCATCCGCCGCAGCGCGACGCCGATTACGTCGCGGTGGTGCAGTCTCGATCCCGGGCCCATGCCGCACAACTCGAGCCACAGCTTGTGCGCCAGCGCGACGTCTTCGGGCCAGAGGCGCGGCGGGTGCGGTCCCAGATTAAAGAACACCACGTCCTTTTCGTTTTCGAGCACGATCTCGAGCGAGAGGGACGGCCGCGGCTCCGGCAACTGTTCCCAATAGCTGCCCACCAGCGCGCCTTGCTCAGGCGGTGTCAGCTTGGGCGACAGCCCCATCACGATCCGCGAGCTTCGCAGCCGCGCCGCCGTCTGCACCACCGCCTCATAAGGGTCCGTGCCCGGCACCACCATCAGTTCCACGTGCTTGCCGGCCTTTTCCGCCAGCGTCACCACGTGGCTGAACACATTGGTCTCGGCTTCCGAGAAAATCTGCCCGGTGTCGAGAGGGTGCTCGC
>CAWECI010000041.1:0-14918 GCA_963807525.1 Candidatus Aminicenantota bacterium
TCGCGGGCCTCACGGTCCTCGCCATCGGGGCCATTGGAACGTCGGCTTGGCTGCTCGACCACCAAGCCAAGGTCCGCTGGGCCAACGACGTCGCCATCCCCGAGATCGAGCGATTGCTGCGCACGCCCGACGTCCAGACTCCGTTCCGCCTTCTGGCCCGAGTCGAGCGCATTATCCCCAAGGCGCCCGGGCTTGTCTCCCTGCGTCCCCTTGTGACGTCGGTTGTTTCGTTCGTTTCAGACCCCCCGGGCGCGACCGTTTGGATCAAGGACTACGGCGCGGCCGAGGAGGCTTGGCAGCTGCTCGGTCTTACGCCCGTCCCCAAGACCTCCCTTTGCCAAGGCTACAGGCGCTGGAAGGCGGAGAAGCCCGGTTTCGCGCCGGTCGAAGGCGCCTTCCAGGCCCGAGCCGGATTCGAACGAGAGATCCGCATCGTATGCGACCGGCCGTCCGCCGCGCCTCCGGGCATGGTTCATGTCCTGGGAGGGAATTTTCGGACGATGACGCCGCTCCTGGTCGAGCTGCCGGCGATCAAGCTAAAGGATTACTACATCGACCGGTTCGAGGTCACCAACCGCCAATTCCAGGAGTTCGTCGATGCCGGCGGCTACGAGAACCAGGCCTCTTGGAGGGTCCCCTTCGTCAGGAACGGCCAGGATATTCCCTGGGACAAGGGGGTCCGGGAATTCGTCGACAGCAGCGGCCGGCCCGGCCCCGCCGGGTGGCGATCCGGCCGCTATCCGGAGGGACAGGCCGAATTCCCCGTGTCGGGGGTCAGCTGGTACGAAGCCGCGGCCTACGCCGAATTCGCGGGCAAGAGGCTGCCTTCCTATGCCCATTGGGAATACGCCGCCGGCAACTATCACGAGGACAGCGGCTATATCGTCCCGGCCAGCAACTTCGAGGGGAAAGGCCCGGCTCCGGTCGGGCGCTATCAAGGCGTAAGCCCGTGCGGAGCTTACGACATGGCCGGCAACGTCAAGGAGTGGTGCTGGAACGAGGTCGACGGCAAGCGGCTCAGCCGCGGTGGGGCCTGGAACGAAGCCCAATACATGTTCATGAATCCCGACGACTACCTGCCGTTCATGCGGGCGGCCAACTTCGGTTTTCGATGCATGAAAGAGATCCCGGGCGCCGAGGGCCCGTCAGACGCGTTCGGCCCCCTGCAAGTGCCGCACTTGCCGGATTTTCCCAAGGTCATACCGTGCTCGGACGAGGTCTTCGCGGTCTACCGAAATCTGTATCAATATGCAGAGTCGGGTCTGGCCCCCAAGATCGAATCCGCCCTGAAATGGTCAGAAGACACGACCGTCGAGAAGGTGACGGTCAGAGACGCCTATGGCGAGGACCGGGTCCCGATGTATCTCTTCCTGCCGCGGCACGGCCGGCCGCCCTTCCAGACCATCGTCTACTACCCCGGCGACAGCGCCTGGGAGCTGAAGTCGGTTTTCGAATATGGCACGGTCAAGAGTCGGGAAGTCGAGCTCTTCACCAAGAGCGGGCGGGCCTTTGTGTTCCCCCTTTATCGGGGAACGTTCGAGCGCGCCTGGTCACCGGCCGTGCCGAATTCGGTCGACCAGCGACGCGAGATCAGGATCCACGAGTACCGGGATTTGGCGAGATGCCTTGATTACCTCGAGACGCGGCCGGAACTCGATCACGATAAGGTCGCTTATCAGGGCTTGAGTTCGGGGGCCACACGCGGCTTCGTGTTCATCGCCCTCGAGAAGAGGATCAAGGCCGCGGTTCTTATGGGCGGAGGGATATACGCCGGTGAATATATCCCTCCGTCGCTCTATACGCCCGAGCGGGACATCATCAACTTCGCCCCGCGCGTCCGCATTCCGGTCCTGATGCAAGACGGCCGATACGATTTCCTGCTGCCCTGGGAGACCGCGATCAAGCCCCTCTTCGCACTGCTGGGGACGCCGGCGAAGGATAAGCAACTGATCGCCTACGAGAGCGGTCACTCGGTTTGGTTCCTCAACCAATATCGAAAAGACATCTTCGATTTTTTGGATAAGCACCTCGGCCCGGTCAGGAAGTAGCGACCGAGGCATCCCATGCACTGCCGGTACATCCGGCCTTAAGGGACGCAGGGCTGCCCGAGAGCCGACAACTCGTCAAATGTTTCCGATTCCTGCCGGCGCGCTCCGGGAGGCATGAACGCAGGGTCAGAGGCATCAAGGGGAGAAGTGACGTCCCCGATAGGGCTGTGATCCGTTCGAGAAGGGCCCAAGAAGCGAATAGATGCGAAACCTCCTTCTGGCCCCTTGACAACACGCGTCCCACGACCCATGGTGAGGGCACTCCAGGACGACCTGATCCCTTCTGCTGAGGGAGCCGGGTGGCTGCTGAAGGGGCGGGATCGGGGTTCGCGCAAGGGGGGTGGAGGGAGGAGGGGCGCGGCTGCCCCGGGGCCCGACGGCGGGCTTAAGCAGCCCTTCCTCCCATTTTTTTTAATTCGGGGACACAATACTATTTTCCGAATTTCCCTGCCCGTGCGACTTGGCCGCCGCGCATGTTCTTTTCCCCTCGGCCCGGACTTTAAGGTCCGGCATGGTGTTTGCGGACTAGATCATCTAGCTTACCCCCGGGGCCAGGATCGCGAACTCGAACGTAGTATCGCGCAATAACGCGCAAACAAGCGGCGGTCCATTGACTTATCCGCCCGCGGGTCAGATTTTGTAGATGAAGTCCAAAGAACGGGTGAACCTATGACGGACTTGACGGATGGGAGATTGTGAGACCATGAGAAATCCCCAGAAGGGGCCGCCGATCTTCCTCGGTCCGTCCGGGCATATCTTTAAGAAGGCGGTCCTGGACCGTCAATTCGATCGGGCCGCCATCAACTTCTATCTCAGGTACGGGGAACTCCCGGGTTTCAGCCTGCGGGAGTTCTTGAGCCGCATCGAGCGGGCGGTCGTCTTCGAGACCCTGGTCCGGACCCACGGCAGCCAAAAGGAGACCGCCGAGCTCCTGAAGGTCAAGAAGCAAACGCTCAACTGGAAGGTCAAGAAACAGCACATCCAGATCACCAAGCAGATCATCAAGCAACCCGAATAGTCTTTGGCAGGGGGCTTCTCTCCGGCACGGAGGGGTTGATGATAAGGAAAGGGCCGATCGCGGCGGGTCTTCTCGTGTTGGCCGCTTCCTTGGCGGCCCCGGCGGCCCTCGCGGCAGGGGCCGGCGATCGCGGCGCGGCCGGTGAAGGCGGCGCCCAAGCCCAGGAGCGGCGGGTCGTCGCCAATCCGGCAGCGGGTTGCCGGGCCATCCAATGTCTCCTGGCCAAGCTCTGGGCCGCGGGGTTTTTCAAACGGAACGAGGCGGTCGAGCGAGAGCTCCTGAACAACACCTACGCGTTCTTCGACGAGACAAGCCCGCGGCCGCCGAGGGGGAGCAAGGGCCTGGGGTGCTTCGCCCCGGGTCATGACGGCGGCGACACCATATTCCTGAAGAAGGAGCTGTTCGCCCGGTTCGAGATCCGGATGGACGACGTGGTGATCTTCCCGGACGCGAGCGGCCGGGCCATGCCTGTCCTCGTCCACGAGATCTGTCATGACCTCTGGACGCACATCCTCGACGACGCCGAGCGGGCCTCGTTTTGCCGGGAGGGGATCGATTTCATGGAAGAGTATCGCCGGGCCCAGACCCCCGATGACCGGCGCCTTTTTCTGGTCCGGGCCGGGGACGACCCCGCGGATCCCGGCACCCTGCGGTCCTATGCCGGGATGGACGAGATCTTGACCACCCTCCCCCCCGGGGCTTTGCGCGGGCACGAGCTGTACGCCTGGCTGGCGGAGCGTCTGTTCATGACCAAGGCTCGGATCCCGAAGATGCTGGGGAAGTATTATTCTTCGATCCTGGCCGAGGCCGGACCAGGCCCGAGGGAGCCATAGGGTAGGGCGCGGGGAGGGCCCGGTGAAGATCCTGCGCATCCGGCTTCTGGCGCTCGGCACTCTGGGAATTTTGGTGGCGTTCGCGGGAGCTCAGGCGGCCGGGGCGCCGGCCAAGGACAACTCGGCCAGACGGCTCTGCCGGGCGGCCCGCGAGGGCCAGCTTGACCTCGTCCTCAAGATCCTCTCGGAATCCGGGGCCGCGGCCCTGGGGACCGATCAATTCGGCTATACGGCCCTGCACTGGGCCTCTCTCTGCGGCCGGACGCCCATCCTGAAGGCCCTGCTCGAGGGCGGGGCGGACATCGGCGCGCCCGGCGGGGATGAGGGCCATACGGCCCTCCACCTGGCCGCCCTCAGGGGCCGGAAGGACATCGTCGAGATCCTCCTGGCCAGAGGCGCGGGCGTCAACAGCGAGAACAGGTTGGGGCGGACCCCGATCCACGCCGCCGCGGAAGGGGGGCAGCCCGGCGTCCTCGAGATATTGATCGTGCACGGCGGGCTGGTCGAAGCCCGGGACGCCGAGGGGCTCACCCCGCTGCACCTGGCCTGCCAAGGCGGGCAGGAAACAGTGGCCCGGTTCTTGACCGACCACGGCGCTTCGGTCAACGCGGCCACCAAGGCAGGCCAGACCCCGCTGCACTTGGCCGCGCTCTCGGGCAACTGCATCTTGATCCGGCTGCTGCTCGACCTGGGCGCCGGCGTGGACGCGGTCGACGCCCAAGGTGCGACACCGCTCCTGAGAGCGGCGCGCTGCGGACAGATCGCCGCCGTCAGGGAACTCATCGCGGCCGGCGCCGGCACCGGGATCCGGGACGGGACGGGACGGACGGCCACCGACTACGCCCGCCTGTTCGGCTTCACCGAGCTCGCCGCCCTCCTCAAAAGAGGGAATTAGCCGGCGAAAACAGCTTGGGCGGCGGGGGTGTACTTGCCGTCGGGGCCGAGGAGGACGAGCGGGGGCGGGGTCTCAGGCGTAGCGCTCAGCGTTTCCGCTACGTGCCCCAGCTCGATCAGGAACAGGTTCGGCGGCTCACCCTCGCGCGGGTGGACGAACCTCAGGCGCCGCACGCTCAGGCCACACTCCCCTGCCGCGGCAAGGAAGTCGGGCCGCCGCTTTTCGGGATAAACAAAACACGCCCCCCCGCCCGGCGCGAGCAGCCCGGCGGTCTTCTTCAGGATCTCGCCGATCCCGCCGTGGATCTCATGCTTGGCGGTCGACTTTTCGGCCGAGGCGCTCAGGAACCCGGTCGAGCGCTTGATATAGGGCGGATTCGAGAAAACAAGATCGAAGGTCCGCCCCGGCTCGAACGCCCGCCAGTCGGCGCGCACGATCTCGATCCGGCCGCCGAGCCCGTTGAGTTCGACGTTCCGGCGGGCCAGATCGGCGAGTCCCTCCTGGATCTCGACCGCGGTGATCTTCCGGATAGGCTTGACGCTCAGCAAGAGCGCGATGATGCCGCTGCCGGTCCCGAGCTCGAGCGCCTCGTCATCCGGCCGCGGCCTTATGAAGTCCGCCAGCAGCGGCGCGTCGATCGAGAACCGGTATCCCCTCTTCGGCTGCAGGACGCGGATCCGCCCGTGATAGAAGGTGTCGAGGGTCTCGCCGTCACGCGGCGTTTTCGCCGGAGCCCTCATCCTCGACGACCTCGGTCATGACGATGACCTTCTCGGGCTGGACTTGGGCGTAGCCGCCCCGGACCGCGAACGAATCCTCGCCCTGGCCCATTTCCCGGTAGGTCAAGCGGCCCTTGCCAATGCCGGTGAACAGCGGCCGGTGTCCCGGATAGACGCCGATCTGGCCCTCGAGCGTCGGCAGGAAGACCGCTTCGACGTCGGCCTCGACCAGCAGCCGCCGCGGCGTGACCACCTTCAGGTGGAGGGTGGCCGGCAGTCCGTCGCTCATTCCGCCCTCAGCTCCTCGGCCCGCTTGACGACGTCTTCGATGCCGCCGACCATGTAGAAGGCCTGCTCGGGCTTGTCGTCGTGCAGCCCCTCGGTGATCTCCTTGAAGCCGCGCACGGTCTCCTCGATCGTCACGTATTTGCCCGACCGCCCGGTGAATTCCTCGGCCACGTGGAAGGGCTGCGACAGGAAGCGCTGGATCTTGCGGGCCCGGGCCACGATCACTTTATCCTCGTCCGACAGCTCCTCGATGCCCAGGATGGCGATGATGTCCTGCAGGTCGCGGTAGCGCTGCAGGATCTCCTTGACCTTGCGGGCCACCCGGTAGTGCTCCTCGCCGACGATGGCCGGGTCGAGGATGCGCGAGAACGAGGCCAGCGGATCGACGGCTGGATAGATGCCGATGTCGGTCAAAGCCCGCGACAGGTTCGTCGTCGCGTCGAGGTGCGAGAAGGTCGTGGCCGGGGCCGGGTCGGTGAAGTCGTCGGCCGGGACATAGATGGCCTGGACCGACGTGATCGACCCTTTCTTCGTCGAGGTGATGCGCTCCTCGAGCTCGCCCAGCTCGGTGGCTAGGTTCGGCTGATAGCCGACGGCCGAGGGCATCCGCCCGAGCAACGCCGAGACCTCCGATCCCGCCTGGGTGAACCGGAAAATGTTGTCGATGAAGAGCAGGATATCCTGGCCCATCTCGTCGCGGAAGTACTCGGCGACCGAGAGCGCCGCCAGCCCGACCCGCAGCCGCGCGCCCGGCGGCTCGGTCATCTGTCCGTAGATGAGCGACGCCTTCGAGATGACGCCCGAACTCTTCATATCCAGCCACAGGTCATTGCCTTCGCGGGTCCGCTCGCCGACCCCGGCGAAGACCGAGTAGCCGCCGTGCTTGAGCGCGACGTTGTGGATGAGCTCCTGGATGATGACCGTCTTGCCGACGCCGGCCCCGCCGAAAAGCCCGATCTTGCCGCCCTTCAGGAACGGCTGGATGAGGTCGATGACCTTGATGCCGGTCTCGAACATCTCGAGCTTGGTGCTCTGGTCCTCGAGCGACGGCGGCACGCGGTGGATGGGATAGCGTTTCTCGGTCGTGATCGGGCCCAGCTTGTCGACGGGCTCGCCGATGACGTTCATGATCCGGCCGAGCGTGCCCTCCCCGACCGGCACCTCGATCGGCCCGCCCAGGCTGGTCGCCTTCATGCCGCGCGACAGGCCCTCGGTCGGGTTCATGGCCACGCAGCGGACCCGGTCCTCGCCGATGTGCTGCTCGACCTCGACGATGATCGAGATCGGCTCGGCGACGTCGAAGCCCTCGCTCGTCACCCGGACGGCGCTATAGATCTCGGGCAGGGCCCCGCCCTCGAACTTGACGTCGACGACTGGCCCGATGACCTGGACGACGGTTCCGATCGTGGCCTCTTTCTTGTCCATGATGACTCCCTGACTTTCTAGCCTTTCTGCTTGAGCGCCTCGACGGCGGTCATGATCTCCAACAGCTCCTTGGTGATGCCCGCCTGGCGGATCTTGTTGAGCAGGAGGACGAGGTCGTCGATGAGCTCCTCGGCGTTCTTGGTGGCGTTGTCCATGGCCATCATCCGGGCCGCCTGCTCGGCCGCCTGCGACTCGTGGAAGGCGTGGTGGATCTGCGTCTCCACGTAGAGGGGCAGGATGAAGGCCGCCAGGCGCGCCGCCTGCGGCTCCCAATCGGGACGCCAAGCGGCCGACGGCTCGCCCCCGGGCGCCGGCTCGAGAGGCAGGACCCGGTGGGTCATGATCCGCGGCGCCAGGATGGACTTGAACTCGTTCGAGACGATGTACACGGCGTCGGTCCGCTGGAACGCATAATCCCGCATGAGCTCTTCGGCGAGGTCGCGCAGCTCGTCGCGCGTCAGCCGGTCGGTCCGGTCGCCGTAAGCCCGGTCCACCGGGAACGGCGTCTTGCGGAAATGCCCGACCGCCTTCTTGCCCATGAGGACGAGGCGGATGCCGGCGCCCGCCCCCGCTTTCCCGGCCAGGAACCCGTCGGCCGCGCACAGCAAGTTCGAGTTGTAGGCCCCGGCCAGGCCCTTGTCGGAGGTGATGACCAGGACCTCGATCTTCATTTCTTCGCGCCGCTGCAGCAGCGGGTGCGTCCCGGCCGCGGCCCAGTAGGCCAGCCGGTCCATGAGCTCGGGGAAGAGATGCCAGAAGGGCCGCCCTTCCAGGACCGTCCGCTGGGCCTTGCGGAACTTGGCCGTCGAGACGGTCTTCATCGCCTGCGTGATCTGCTGGCTGTTGCGGACGCTCTGGATCCGCCGGCGAAGATCGATCAGGGTCGGCATGCTACTTCAGGCTCTCCTTGAAGACCTCGTTGAAGGCCCTGAGCGCCGCGGCGATCTCGCCGTCGAGAGCGGTGTCGATGTGCTTCTTCTCCCGGATCTTGGCCAGGATGCCGGCGTGCTCCTTCTCGAAGTGCTCATAGAGCTTCTTCTCGTAGGCCCGGACCTGGGCGACCGGGATCCCGTCGAGGTAGCCGCGGTTGCCGGCGTAGATGATCAGGACCTGCTTCTCGACGGGGAGCGGCGAGTACTGGCCCTGCTTGAGGATCTCGGTCAGACGCTCGCCGCGGTCGAGCTGGGCCTGGCTCGTTTTGTCGAGCTCGGTCCCGAACTGGGCGAACGTGACCAGATCGCGGTACTGGGCCAGGTCGAGCTTGAGCTTGCCGGCGACCTGCTTCATGGCCTTGATCTGGGCGCTGCCGCCGACGCGCGAGACCGAGATGCCGACATTGATGGCCGGCCGGACGCCGGCGTTGAAGAGCTCGGGCTGGAGGTAGATCTGGCCGTCGGTGATGGAGATGACGTTGGTCGGGATGTAGCCGGAGACGTCGCCGGCCTGGGTCTCGATGATGGGCAGGGCGGTCAGCGACCCGCCGCCCAGGGCGTCGCTGAGCTTGGCCGCCCGCTCGAGCAGGCGCGAGTGGAGGTAGAAGACGTCGCCGGGGTAGGCCTCGCGTCCCGGCGGCCGCCGCAGCAGCAGCGAGATCTCGCGGTAGGCCGCGGCGTGCTTGGACAGGTCGTCGTAGACGATGAGGGCATGGCGCTTGGTGTCGCGGAAGTACTCGCCGATGGCGCAGCCGCTGTAGGGGGCCAGGTACTGGAGCGGCGACGGGTCGCTGGCCGAGGCCACGACGACGATCGAGTAGTCCATGGCCCCGTTGTCCTCGAGCGTCTTGACGATCTGGGCGACGGTCGAGTTCTTCTGGCCGATGGCGACGTAGATGCAGACGACGTCGGAGTTCTTGAGGTTGAGGATGGTGTCCGTGACGATGATGGTCTTGCCGGTCTGGCGGTCGCCGATGATGAGCTCGCGCTGGCCGCGGCCGATCGGGATCATGGCGTCGATGGCCTTGATGCCGGTCTGGAGCGGCTCGCGGACGGGCTGGCGGTCGACGACGCCGGGGGCCAGGCGCTCGACGTACATGTAGGTGTCGGTGACGATCGGCCCCTTGCCGTCGAGGGGCCGGCCGAGCGGATCGACGACGCGGCCGATCATGGCCGTACCGGCCGGCACCTGCATGATGCGGCGCGTCCGCTTGACCAGGTCGCCCTCGCGGACGAGGTGGCTCTCGCCGAGCAGGACCACGCCGACGTTCTCCTCTTCGAGGTTCAGGGCCAGGCCGAAGACGCCGTTCGGGAACTCCAGGAGCTCGTTGGACATGACCCGGTCGAGGCCGTAGACGCGGGCGATGCCGTCGCCCACCGACGTGACCGTGCCGACCTCGCGGACGTCGACCTCCTGGGCGAAGCCTTCGATCTGCTGCTGGATGATCTTGGTGATCTCATCGGCTTTGATGCTCATGACAACCTCTATAAATGTCCGAGTCGCTCTTTGAGCGCGGCCAGCGTCCCTTCGACGGAGGCGTCGTAGACGATGTGGCCCTTGCGCACGGCCAGTCCGCCCACGAGCCCGGGCTCGATCTTGAAGACCAGGCGGACGGGCTTGCCTTCCTGGGCCTCGAGGCTTCGGAGGAGCCGGTCCTGCTGGGCGGCCGTCATCGGGATGGCCGAGGCGACCTCGTAGGTCACGATGCCTTTCTTTTCGGCCCAGGCCTCGGGCAGAGCCTCGACAATATCGGGGAGCAGCTCCATGCGCTTGTGCTCGAGGACGAGTCTCAGGAAGCGCGCGGCTTTGGGCCCGGTTCCGCTCACGGCCAGGATCTCGTCGAGGACAGCGGCCTTCTTCCGGGCGTTCACGAACGGGCTGAGGAGGGCCTGGCGCAGATCGTCGCGGGACTGGAAGAGCTCGAGAAAGCCCCGGACCTCGGCCCCGACGGCCGCGTATTCGCCGTCGTCCGCGAGGGCCAGGGCCAGCCCCTCGGCGTATTTCTTAACGAGAACCAGATTCTTCATGGAGCTTGGACAGCCTGTCGATGGATCGGTCGATGAGAGCGGACTGGCGGCTCGGGGTCAGCTGGGCCCGGATCCGCTCGCGAGCCAGGACCGTGGCCCGGTCGGCCGCGTAGGACTTGAGCTCGCCGAGGCTTCGACGCATCTGCTCGTCGAGCTCCTGGCGGGTCAGCTTCTTGAGGCGCTCCGCTTCGGCCGCGGCGGCCTGGGCGATGCGCTCGGCCTCCTTCTTCGCGTCCTCACCGGCCTGGGCCTTGAGCCGCTCGACCTCGGCGGCGAGGCCGGCCAGCTTGGCCTTCGACTCGAGAGCGCTCGCTTCGGCCTCGGCCCGGCCGGATCCGGCTTGGAAGATGCCGTCACGGACGTCCTTGGTCCGCTTGGCCAGCATGGCCTTGACCGGCTTCCAGAGGGCAATGGTCAGGCCGCCGAAGAGGATCAGAAAGTTGACGGCCTTGCCCAGGAAGTCCATCGTGGCGGAAACTTCGGCGCTCATTCGCCCAGGATCCTCTTTTCGATGGTGCCGGCGATCTCCTCGGTGCGCTTGTCGAGGTCCTTCTTGAGCGCCTCGGTCTCCCGGAGGAGCTCCGCCTTGGCCTTCTCCACCTCGGCCCGGCCCTCGGCCTGGACCTCGCGGACGAGCCGGCTCTTGTCTTTGAGGGCGTCAGCCTCGGCCTCGTTACGGATGGCGTCCGCGGCGGCCCGGGCCTCTTTGAGGCCGTCCTCGATCCGCTTGAGATCGGCCTCGTAGGCCCCCCGTGCGCCCTCGGCGGCTTCCTTGTCCTTGGCGATCCGGGCCGCCCGCTCGTCGAGGATGCGCAGAATGGGCTTGAAGAAGATTCGGGTCAGGATCAGGACAAGGATCCAGACGATGGCGAAGACGACCAGGGCCGTAGCGTTTATAGACAGCATCTAATGACTTTCCCAGGGGGAAAAGTAAAGAAAATTTTAGCACGAAGCCGGGTCGATTTCAATCGGGACTGTCCCGGGGAGAAGCAGCCCGGCCTCACCTGTCGAACTCAGCGCAGGCTCCCCTCGCGGCGACTGCGCAGAGTAGCGCTTAGCCGGCGCAGGGTAACATAGGAATCTATTCCCTTGGCGGCGTAGGACAAAAATCTTAATGGGCAGCCAACGGAACAATAAATAAGCCTGAAACAACTTGAGGCGCAGCCGCTCCGATGGCGTCTCTGTTGTCGTTTTCGTTGTCCTACGAGGCGAAGTCGATGTCGTTTTTGGCTTTGAGGTTGTTGTCTTTCCTGCCGAGCTCCCGGTGGTCCCTGTGCGCGCTGGCTTGGTATTGGTATTCTGCTTGGGTTTCGCAGCCGGGAGATCGTACAGGAGGCTTCGTCGAGCCGATCGTCGGTTTTGGCTTAGCGGGAGAACCGCCCGATCGAGGTTCGATCTTGGTTGGTGTAGACGTGCCTGTACGACGTCCGTCCTGATCCCTGGCTTTCCACTAACGGATTGTCCTTTGGGAGCCACGATGTTCCCTACAGAGCCGGTTGCGGTCGAATTCGGCCTTTCGACTAGGGGACTCACATTTTGCTTGGTCGAATCAACGTCTCTGGGTGGTCCCTCGGCCTGCTTGTTTACAACGGCCTGTACAGTTCAGCTGACTGAACGCTGGCCGGCTGGAGGGCCTTCCCGATTGCATTCTCGGGGGGCTTTTCGATGGCCCTGTCTTGCGCCGACCTTTGTGAAGGAGGATTGGTCTTCTCCCCCTTCTGATCTTGAGGCGTTACGCCGCTTGGAACCAATCCGGTCCGAACGGTCTCGGCTGGCTTTACGAGATTCCTCGGCTCGGAGTCTTCCCGTCTCCCTGCTGAGGGACTTGGAATTGGGGACAGCGGGCTGTTCGGTTGATCTTGGGGATGAATTTGCGGACTGGTCATCCCGTTTGTTCCGGTGGCACCTGCGGGTTTTTCATTTATGACCGGAAGCCTTGAGCTACTCTTAGAAACCGATGGGATTCTTTCTGGACCGCTCGATTGGCTGTGGAAAGTCAGGTCCCGGCCCCTTGCGGGGACGACCTGGGGGATCTCTTTGCCGAGGCAGGAAGGCCCGGCCGGGTAGGATTGCCGGCCCGGCGCTCTAGAGCGAGCGGCGCGGCTTGGGTATTCCTTAACTGTTGCCCGATGATCGAGGCGTTCTGAGGCTCTTTCCCGACGGGCCCCCGGTTCTGGACAAGCCTGGCCAGACCCGGTTGGGGCCGTTGGATTAGCCGCGCTCCCCGAATCCGTACTTTTCGGGAACCCCCGAAAAACCGCCAATCACTCGGTCGCTGACCACGGGTGCTGCGCGAAATTGGTTTTGGAGCGTCATCGTACGATCTGTGGAGACGCGGGCAGTACGGTAATTAGAGACGCTGTAGACCCTTTTTTGTTCGATGATGACGGCTTGTCGGAGATATGCATAATGGCTAGGATTTGGATTGACCTGCATCACAGTTCGGTCGCTCAGGACAACCGCGTGCGGGCCACCCCAAGGATGATGGCAATAATAGACCTCGTTGGGAGCCAGCGGAACCCACCCCACGTACATGGGATTATAGATCCAGGCGGACACGCCCCGGATACCAGAAAAAGCCGACGTCGAGCATTCCCAAGTCGACGGTCCAGAGAGATACAGGAGGGGCCCAATACCAGATTCCCCCGATGAAGATCCAGTCCCCGTAGTGGTGCGTGAGATAACCAAATCCCTCTGCCGGGATCATTGCTGGTCCCCTCGCCAAACTGTCCAGCGGCCGACCATAAAAGGCGACCAATCGGGCGTTATGCGTAGAGGCCTCCATAACCAGAGAAGTCGTCCTTCATAAGAGATCTGATCCCAGCGCCCCTGCTCATCTAGAACATACGCGTCAGACCTGAGTTCCTCAGGGAGTCGAGCCGCTGAGGGCCCGGGATCGGCCTCGCAGAACCCCAAAACGCATCGCGTTCGGAATCCCATCTATCCCAATCAGGGTCGATCGAATCATGCCCGGAGGCCACCCGGATGTCGTCAGCGACAAGAGGCGGTGACCCGGCTTCGAGATCGTACCTCGTTTGCGATTTAAGATGAACAAACCTGGAGCTCCCGCGGAGCGGGAAGACCTCGGTCGTTGACTCCCCTACGGACATATCGAAAGCCGAGCCGGGTTCGCTGACCACGTAGCCGACCGGGCGGGTGATCTTGATGACGTGGGCCCGGCTCTTGTTATAGAACCTGGCCGTCCCGATCGCGATATCGGCGACGGTAGCGTCCGATCCCAGGGCCGCGAATTGGATCTGGGTGTTCGAACCGACCCTGATCCAACTTCCGTTGGGCACGCCAAGTTCCGCTCTGGACCGCTGACCCGAGAAAAATGCGTCGTCCGCAGTGAACGGCGCGTCGGCAACGGCAGCAACCCAGTCGTTTTCAGCAGGCACGTAGCTTGAGAGTTCACCATCGAGATAATAGATCCGTCCCACGATCTGGGGTTGTCCCGAGCCATCGGGCATCCCTGAAACCCCACCGGCCAAGCTCAATACGAGCACGATCAGACCCAACGGTCTTTTCATTTCCCCTCCTTCTGCAGAAAAGTACCCCCATTTCGGTCAGCCCTATCGCGGGAGTGTTTCGGTCCCTTACTTCCCTCGTGTTCGGGTTCTTAAAGCCGAGATGTTCTTCTGGGCTTCATCTGTGTGCCGGCCTTTCGGGAATCGTTCGAGATAAGCGCGGTACGATCGGACCATATTCTCTTCTGGGCTCGATCCCAAAAGACATCGTCGGACTCACGCACATCGGCGCTCCTAGACGGCCTGTGCTTCAGTTGCCCGACCAGTATCCAGGAAGCGATCAAGAGCATCGAGGATAGCAGCGCTAAGACAGCGCCTCTGCGGTATTTGGGCAGGGATTTCTTCTTATGACGAAGCGGCGCCAACCGCTCCTTCTCGTCTCGAGCATAATTCCCGATCTCCGCGAGAACGACGGAGATGTTGTCATCGCTCTTGCGGGTGTTGGCTGGATCCACAAGATATTCCGCGGCTTTATTCAAGGAGGCCGTTCCGCAAGGACCGGGGGAATCTCCTCGGGTTTGACGAAGTTCGATAAACCGTCCGAGCACACGAGAAGGACATCACCCCACTCTAGGGGAAGGCTCATAACCGGATACGGCTCAAAGGCCCCTGAGCCGTCAAGAGACTTGTAGATGATGTTCTTATGAGCATAGTTCCGGCTTTCGGACGGGGACAGCGCGCATTGAGAAGCTTCTGCAGCATCGTATGGTCGACGCTGAGCTGCCTTGCTTCGGCTTTCCGGATAAGGGAGAATCTGCTGTCCCCGACATTGGTATAGTGAGCCGTAAGTCGCAAGCCCCTATCGTCGCTGGGCGAGGAAGCGGTCCTCTCGATCACAACACATGAACAGGTGGTCCCGACCGTCCTATTTTCGAACCGGCGGCTAGACATTTCGCCAATCCTGCGATTGGCCAAACAAAAGCTGTCTAGCAGGAGTTCTTCGACAGGAAGCCGGCCCTGGTTTTGCTCGAAGTACTTGTGGAGCGTGACCACCGCGAGCAGTGATGCCTCCCGGCCTGCAGATAGCCTCCCATGCCATCG
The DNA here is from genome assembly GCA_963807525.1 of Candidatus Aminicenantota bacterium. Taxonomy (GTDB): domain Bacteria; phylum Acidobacteriota; class Aminicenantia; order Aminicenantales; family Saccharicenantaceae; genus RBG-16-66-30. The sequence goes on from CAWECI010000041.1 coordinate 14,755, forward strand.
GCCACGGCCAGAACAGCCAAGTCTTGCAGATCGCAGGTCAGGATATGGTCCTCATTCTCGATCCGGACTTTCCCGGCATCCGAGATCCCGCAGAGCCGCAGGTCCTTCAAAGCCACACCTCGGCGCCCAAGGACGACGTCTTTTCGGGGTGCCGGGTCAAGCCC
>CAWECI010000042.1:0-31267 GCA_963807525.1 Candidatus Aminicenantota bacterium
ACGCTCAACGGGACCGTCCGGCTTGTCAGAGCCCGTGATGCGGCGACCCAAGCCACCTCGGCCCACGATCTCATCCTCTCGGGTCAGATCGTCGACCAGTCCGATCCGTTGAGCGGTCCCGGCGGCGCGCACATGCGGTTCGCGGCGGCCCTATCGGCGTCGTCGGACAAAGGACGAATGAACCAGACCGGGGAGGCCCTGCGCGTCGAGGGCGCCCGCAGCCTGACGGTCCTCATCGCGGCCGCCACCGATTACGAGGCTTCGCGGCTGGCCTGTGATCCGGGTCTTGACCCGGTCAATCTGGCGACTCAGACACTTGCCAGGGCGCGGCGCCTGACCTACAAAACGCTCCGGGCCCGGCATGTTGCCGAGCATCGGTCCCTCTACGACCGTGTGGCCCTCGACCTTGGCGGCTCTCCCGAGACGTCGGCTCTGCCGACCGACGAGCGTCTGGCCCGACTCAAGTCCGGAGACGAGGACCCGGCTCTGGCTGCGCTCTATTTCCAGTTCGGCCGCTACCTGCTCATGGGGTCGTCGCGCCGGCCGGCGCGGCTTCCGGCCAACCTCCAAGGCATTTGGAACCAGGATTTCGAGGCGGCCTGGAACTCCGACTTCCACACCAACATCAATCTGCAGATGAACTACTGGCCGGCCGAAGTGGCCAATCTGCCGGAGACCGTCGCGCCGCTGGCCGATTTCGTCGGCCGCCTGACCGTGCCCGGGGCCGTCACAGCCCGCAAGACCTACGGCACGGAGGGGTGGACGCTCCACCATCTGACCGACCCCTTCGGCCGGACGGGCGTCATGGACGGCATCTGGGGCGTTTCGCCCATGGCCGGGCCCTGGCTGACCTTCCCGCTCTGGGACCACTATGAATTCACGCGGCGACACGGCCTTCCTGCGCGAAGTCGCGTACCCGATCATGAAGGGCTCGGCCGAGTTCGCGGCCGATTTTCTCGTCCCGTCACCCGAGGGCTGGCTGGTCACGGCGCCCTCCCATTCCCCGGAGAACGCCTATATCGATCCGACCACGCACAAGCCGGAATCCCTGACCTATGCCGCGACGATCGACGTCGAGATCGCCCGGGCTCTCTTCGACAACTGCATCAAGGCGGCCGGGATCCTCGGCGTCGACGCCGACTTCGCGGCCCGGCTGAAGACTCTCGAGTCGAAGCTGCCGCCGCTGCGGATCGGCAAGTTCGGCAACGTCCAGGAGTGGATCAAGGACTTCGACGAGGTCGAGCCGGGGCACCGCCACATGTCCCACATGCTGGCCCTCTATCCGCTGGCCCAGATCACGCCGGAGACGCCAGAGCTCTTCGAAGCCGCCCGCCGGACGATCGCCCGCCGGCTCGAGCACGGCGGCGGCCAGACCGGCTGGAGCCGGGCCTGGATGGTCAGCTTATTCGCCCGGCTTCTCGAGGGCGAGACGGCCTATCGGAACGTGCTGACCCTGCTGCGGAAGTCCACCCTCAAGAACCTCTTCGACACCCACCCGCCATTCCAGATCGACGGCAATTTCGGCGGCACGGCCGGGATCGCGGAGATGCTCATCCAATCCCACCGCGGCTTCATCCAGGTCCTGCCGGCTATCCCTGAGGCCTGGGGCGAAGGCCGCTTCAAGGGCCTCTGCGCCCGGGGCGGCTTCGAGCTCGACGCGGTCTGGCATGAGGGGCGGGTCATCGAACTGCGGGTTCTTTCGAAGAAGGGCGGGCCCCTTCGACTGCTCGATCCCTTCGGCGGCCGAGAGGTCCACGTCAGCGGGGCGGCCCCGGAGCGGGCCTTGCCGCGGCACGGGCTGATCGAGCTCGAAACGCAGCCGGGCCAGGAGATCGTTTATTCGACCACGATCTCGTCGGTGAAGAGCCAGGCCTTGCCGCCGGCCCCGAAATGCCAGTCCGGGACGGCGCCGACGGTCTTGGCCCAGACCCGCACGTAGCGGGCCCGGCGTGGCGCGAACGAGGCGCCGAATTCCCTGATCACGATATCGGCCTGACGCGGCGAGAGGTCGTTCGCGATCTCCGCCACCTTGACGAAATCCCGGCCGTTGTCGGATACGGCGATCTCGACCGTCTTCGGCAGGAAGATCCAGGCATTGATGTCCTGCAGGAATCTGGCCGCGATCCGGTGGACCGGCCGGGAGCGGCCGAGGTCGATGACGGCGTCGACGTCGGTCCCTTCGAAGCCCTGCCACCGCCCGTCGCCGTGGTTGCGAGAGCCGAGGAGCCCGTCCGTGAGGGCCTTATCGCCGCCCGCGGGGTATTCCGGGCTCCAGGGGCTGGCCAGCACCGGCTTGAGGCCCGCCGCCGCGTGCACAAGGAACTTCTCGGTCGATACCGCAGGGCTCAGACGCATGCGTCCCTCGAAGGCCGCCGCCCGGAACTCCGTCGTCCGTTTGAGCACGAGGGGCCGGGCATATTTCTTCGAGGCCGGCCCCGGCTCGCTGCCGTTCGTCGTAAAGCGGATGTCGAGGCCGGGGATCTCAGTCTCGAGAGCGACCGCGGCCCGGGCGCCGGCCTGGGACGAGGCCTTGATCGCGACCAGATAGGCGCTTCGAGCCGCGTTCATCCCGGCGGCCTTAAAGCGTGCGAGAAGGCCCTGGACCCGAGCCGCGAAATCGTCCCAGCTCCGGAGGGCCTTAGGGGTCCAGACGACCTCGGCCAGGGCCGCCAGCCGGGGCAGCATCATGTACTCGGCGTGCGGGCCCTTCGAAATATATTCGGTCCAGAGATTGGCCTGGCCGCCCAAGACGTGGGCTGCCTCGGCCTCGGTCAGGACCTCGGGCACGGGCTCGAAGGAATAGACTTTCCGGAGCGGGATGAAGCCTCCGATCCCCGGCGGCTCATAGCTCGGATCGCCTTGATAATAATCGAAATAGCAGTGCGAGGTGGGGGACATGACGACATCATGCCCGGCCTTGGCGGCGGCGATGCCGCCTTCCGTGCCGCGCCAGGACATGACCGTGGCCTGAGGGGCCAGGCCGCCTTCGAGGATCTCGTCCCAGCCGACCAGTCTCCTGCCCTTGGCGTTGAGGATCTTCTCGATACGGCGGACGAAGTAGCTCTGGAGCTCCTGTTCGTCCTTGAGACCTTCGGCCTTGATCCGGGCCTGGCATTTGGGGCAGCGCTTCCACTCGGTCTTGTCGACCTCGTCGCCGCCGATATGGATGAACGGTCCGGGGAAGAGATCGACGACCTCGGCCAGGACGTTCTCAAGGAACTCGAAAGTGCCATCATTGCCGGGGCAGAAAACGTCGGTGATCGGCCAGTAACCCCCGGGCGGAACGCTGAAAGGACCGCCGGTGCAGGAGAATTCGGGATAGGCCGCCAGGGCCGCCTTGGCGTGGCCCGGCATCTCGATCTCGGGCACGATGGTGATGAAACGGGAAGAGGCGTAAGCGACGATCTCGCGGATGTCGTCCTGGGTGTAGAAGCCGCCGTAGGTCGCGGCCTCGCCGGGCTTCTGGGCCTCGCGGGCGTTCCAGTGCTTGTCCTCCCGATCCACCCTCCAGGCCCCCACTTCAGTCAGGCGGGGGTATCTCTTGATCTCGATGCGCCAGCCCTGGTCGTCGGTCAGGTGCCAGTGGAAGGTGTTGAGCTTGTTCATGGCCAGGATGTCGATCCAGCGCTTGACGAACTCCTTGGGGAAGAAGTGGCGAGAGCAATCGAGCATGGCCCCCCGCCAGGCCAAGCGGGGACGGTCCTCGACCGCGACGCAAGGGAGGACCCAGGTCCGGGCCAGCCCGGACACGGCCGGCTGTTCGATCCCCGCCGGCAGGAGCTGGCGGAGCGTCTGGACGCCGTAAAAAAGACCTGCGGGGGCCGCGGCCCGGATCATGACCCCGTTCGATCCGACATCAAGCAGATAGCCCTCGTCGCCGAGTCGGTCCTTCAGGTCGTCGAGACGGAGCGCGATGCCGCCCGCGGGGGCGGCGGCCTGGCCCGGGATCGCAGTCCACTCGCTGACCCCGATGTCCAACCCGGTCGGGCTCAGCATGTCCTTGAGATAGCCGGCCACGGGCGCGGCCGCGTTCGGGCCTTCCAGGACCCATATTTTCGTCGCCGATCCCAGCACGAAGGATCCCGGACGCGCCTCGACCCGGAGCGGCCGGGGCGTGATTGCCGGAACGGCCTTCCGGGCCAAAGGAGGTGTCTTTGGCACTGAGGCGCAGCTCGAGGCGGCGAGGAGAAAAGCGGATATGGCCATGATCTTCAGGATACCATCGGGCCCTTGCTCTTGCATCGCACTCCTCCTGGCGGTCCGAATTCCGGAAAATGATAGTAAAGGCCCCGCCGCACCAAGTCAATACCGCGTGGCGGGTTGACAGTCCGCTCGGCCCCGGTCTATGATTCTTGCATCCTACCGCCATGGGAGAAGAGGCCATGCGCAAGACCGCCGTCCTCGTTCTTCTCTTAGCCCTGGCCGCCTGGGGCTGCCGCGGGGAGAAGTCCCCGGGGACCACTTCCAAGCCCGGGGCGAAGGCGCCGGCCGCGGCGTTTGTCACGGTCAAGGACGGCCGCTTCATGCTCACCGGCAAGCCTTATTACTTCGTGGGGGCCAATTTCTGGCAGGGGATGAACCTGGCCGTCGACGGGGCGAGCGGCGATCGGCCCCGCCTTCTGCGGGAGCTCGACCGTCTCAAGGACCTGGGCGTCACCAATCTCCGGATCATGGCCTCCTCGGAGGGGCCGAACACGGAGCCGCACCGCATGGTGCCGGCCTTGATGATCTCCCCTGGGGAGTACGACGGCAGCGTCCTCGACGGCCTGGATTTCCTGCTGGCCGAGATGGGCAAGCGCGGGATGCGGGCGGTCATGGTCCTCAACAACTTCTGGCAGTGGTCGGGAGGCATGGCCCAGTACGTCTCCTGGCACGAGCAGACGCCCATCCCGTACCCAGGGGACTACAACAAGTTCATCGCCTATGCGGCCAAGTTCTACGGCTATCCCGAATGTCAAACCTGGTTCCGCGACCATGTCGCCATGATCGTCGGCCGGACCAACCCGTACTCCGGCCTCAAGTACCGGGACGACCCGGCCGTATTTTCCTGGGAGCTCGGGAACGAACCGCGGCGCTACCCCCAGAGCTGGATCGACGAGGCCTCGGCCTACATCAAATCGCTCGACCCGAACCATCTGGTCACGACGGGATCGGAGGGCGCGCCGCCGGAGGAGAAGGGCCAGGACTTCGTCCAGACCCACAGCGCCCCGGGCATCGATTACGTGACCATCCACATCTGGCCCCAGAACTGGGGCTGGTACGATCCCAAGCGTCCGGCCACCTACAAGGCGGCCGAGCCCCTGGCCATCGCCTATTTCTTGAAGCTGGCCAAGGAGGCCAAGGATATGGCCAAGCCCCTCGTCCTCGAGGAGTTCGGCCTGGCCCGCGATTGGGCGACCAAGCACAACGACCTCGATCCGGCCTCGACGACGACGAACAAGGACCTCTATTACGCGGCCCTCTACAAGCTGGTCGAGGACTCGATCGCCGTCGGCGGCCCGGCCATGGGCGATAACTTCTGGGCCTGGGCGGGAGAGGCCCGGCCGGGCATGTCCTGGGTGGGTGACCCCCCGCACGAGCCCGCGGGCTGGTATTCGGTCTACGACGCCGACGCCTCGACCCTGGCCATCATCGGGGCCCACGGCCGGAAGATCGCCGAGCTGATGAAGTGATGCCGGACCTATCGGTCGTCGTCGCTTCCGATTGGGCGCCGATCCGGGCTTTCGAGCCGGTCGTATCGAGGGACCCGGACGCCTCTTACGGCGACCTTCTGCCCGCGCTGCGGCAGGCCGACCTCCGGATCGTCAACTGCGAATGCGCCCTAACGGCGGCCCGAAATCCCGTTTGGAAGAGCGGCGCCGTCTTCAAAGGATCGCCAGGCCACGTCAAGGGCTTGACCTCGGTGCCTTTCGAGGTCGTCTGCCTGGGCAACAACCACGTTTTCGACTACGGTCTTGAGGGTTTCAGGGAGACCCTCGATGTCCTGCACCGGAACGGCATCCGGACGGTCGGGGCGGGGATGACCTTCGCTGACGCCGTTGCCCCCCTGACACTGACGGTCAAAGGCACGCGGATCACGATCGTCAATTTCAGCGAGGGCGAGGACCTGACCGCTTCGACCGGCGGCCCGGGTGTTTGCGGCTGGGAGATCGAGCGGCTGGCCGAGCGCATCCGCCGGGCCAAGAAGCGGGGCGATTTCGTCATCGCCATCGGCCATGCCGGGCTCGAGTACATCCCCTTCCCGCCGCCTTATGTGGCAGCGGCCTTCCGGGCCCTGTCGGACGCCGGGGCGGACTGCGTCATCGGCCATCACCCTCATGTCCCCCAGGGCCTCGAGAGGCGCAACGGCCGGCTCATCGCCTACAGCCTGGGCAATTTTGTCTTCTGGCAGCCCGGCGATCTCTATTTTCGACGGACCGGATTCCTGCTCTCGATCGGCGTCCGGGCCGGCCGCTTAGGTTCTTTCAAGATCCAGCCCTACCGGATCGCCGAGCGCGGGCTCCGCCGGCTCGACGGGGCCGGGGAGAGGGCCTTCCGCGAGGCCATCCGCCGCGTCTCGAGGCCGTTCGAGACGGCCAAGGGCGTTGACGAAGCCTGGCAGGCCTATCTGGCCTACTACGGTCCCGAGGGATTCAAGAAGGAAGTTCTCACGATCCTGCGGAAGATGGACGAAGAGCCCCGCAAGGGCGCGGCCATGTTCCGCAATCGCCTCACGACCCTGCAGCACTCCGAGCTCTGGCGCGACGCCTTGACGCGGTTCATGTCCGAAAAGCCGGCCCTGGCCCGGGCAGTCTGGACCCGCCTCGTCCGGGAGTGGCTGACCCGGCCGGCGACGCCCGCGTCGATCTGACCCCGCGGGCTCAGACGAGCCCGCAGCGGCGCCCGGCCGACTCGATGATCACTCCGATGAGCCGCCGGTAATCCTCATCCTCGCCCTCGGGCGAACCGTGGTAGAGCGTAAAGATCTGGGGCGACCAGCTCTTGTGCGGCTTGAGCCCGGGGATGCCGTTGACCTCGATGATACGGAGCCGCCCGGCCTTATCCACCCGCATGTCGATGCGGATGTGATCCAAGCAGCCCATGGCCTCGGCCGCGGCGTCGCCGAGCTTCTGGGCTTCTTCGGTTCTGGCCCCCGCCAGGCTGATGCGAGTCAGGCCGACGCCGCGCAGGTCGCTCCGCAGGATGCGGTAGTTGTGGAAATGCGAGTCCTCAACCGTGACCAGGCCGGGCAGGACCTCGCGCGTCGTCCCGTTGCCGAGGACGAGGGCCGTATATTCGTCGCCGGGCAGGAACTCCTCGACCAGGGCCGGCTCGTCGAACTCCTTTTCGATGAAGGCGATCCGCTGCCGCAGCTCGGTCTTGTCTTGGACGACGCTCTCATCCGAGATGCCCACGGAGCGCGATTCGCAGATGGGCTTGACGAAGGCCGGATAGGTCACGGCCGCGGCGTCATCGCCGGAGCGCAGGAGCACATGCGCCGGGACCGCGACCCCGGCGGCGGCCAGGATCTCGTGGGTCTCGAACTTGTCGATCATGGCCTTCATGACCCGGCTGTTCGAGCCGATGTAGGGGATGCGCCGCTCGTCCAGGACGTCGGCGACCCAAGTTCCCGCGGCGTTGCGGCCGATGAACGCTTCGTTCGGCGTGATGTGGTAAAGCGCGCTCCAGACGATGTCGAAATCGGGCTTGTCGACCAAGCGGAAGAGTTCCGCTTCGTCGGCGATATAGGCGATGCGGGTCGGATGGCCAAGCGATTCCGCGGCCTGGCGCATCGACTCGGTGACTTTCATATCGCCCCAGCCTTGAGCGTCGCCGCCGGGTCCGGTCAGCAGGACGATCCTCATGGTTCAGCTCCTAAAAGAGATGGGAAACGTGATGATAGTCGAGCAGGGCCAGGGCCGTGGCCGGCGAGATCGCCTCGAGGCGGCGGGCCACCGCGCGCCTCTGGGATCCGGCCAGCTCGACCTTGGAGACGACCTCGACGGTGACAGGGCCGGCGGCCGGCCCAGCCGCGGCCAGATCGGCCGTCAGCTTCTCGACCAGGCGCTCGCCCGGGTCGAGTGTCTCGACCTCGGCGCCCGCATGACGGGCCAGGGCGCCCCGGAAGATCTCGGCCACGTAGGCATAATGCGTGCAGGCCAGCCCGGCATAGACCTTTCCGCCTGAAGGCAGCCCGGGCAGGACCCGAAGGACGCATGCGTCGACGAGCCCGGGAACGGCCGGCGAATCGGGGTCCTTGTCGATGGCCGCGGCCAGGCCGTGGCAGGCCTCGGCCGCGAGACGGGCCGGATCGATGCCCCGGGCCCGGAGCCGGCGGAGGTGCTCGCCCGATCCGATCGTGGTGCGGGTCCCGAAAACGGCCAGGACACTCTCGTCATCGCGGTTCAGGGCCTCGAAGAAAAGCTCCACGCCTTCGTCGAGGATGCCCGTGACCGGAACGACGGGCGAGCCATGGAAAGCCGTGGCCTTATAGACCACCGACAGGGTGTTGCAGGCGATGACGATGGCCGACGGCCCGAACGCGATCATGGCCGCGAGGGCCCGGTCGAAGACGGCCGCCCGGGCCGCGAGATCGGCCAGATCGTTGTAGCCATATCCGGGGTCGGGCCAAGCGTTGACGTAGACGAGGCGGACCGCGCCTCCGCTGCCGCTTTCCCGGAGCCGCCGCTCGACTTCGGCGCCGATGAGCAGGCCCCCGAGGCCGGAGTCGGTGAGGACGAGCGTCCTGAGGCCAGAGTTGGCGGGCGGGGACGGGAGGTTCATCGGGTCGGAGGCCTCAGGCCATCCCTTCCGGGGCCTTCCCGGCCTTGGTCCGGAAATCAGCCCGGATCCGGTCGAGAAGATCCGGCTCGGTCAGGATGCGGGCCGCGGCCCCGGCCAGGAAGTAGACGCCGTCGAGCAGCGCTTTCTCGCCCCCTTCGGCCCCGGCGTCGCGGGCAAAGCCCTCGGTATGGATCGGGAAGTCGCTGGCCTTGATCAGCGGCTCGATGGTCGGCACCACCCAGGAGACGTTGGCCAAGTCGGTCGAGCCGTAGGATTCCCGGACCTTTTCCGGATCGGACCGGCCGCGCTCGAGGAAGAGCAGCGTGAAGATCTCCTCGAGGACGCGGTTGCGGCGGAAGGTCGTGACGCCCGGGCCCGGCTCCGTGACCTGGGCCCGGCAGCCCGTTTCCGCCGCGGCGCTCTCGGCCAGACACTTGACGTCGCTCGCCAGCCGCTCCAGCTTGGGCATGGTGTCGGCCCGGGCCGAGAAGCGGCCGCGGGCGTAGTCGGGGATGATGTTCGGGACCTCGCCGCCCGCCTCGATAACGCCGTGGAGAAGCGTCCCGGCCGGGAGCTTCGTCCTGGGCAGCGCGGCCGAGTGGTAGAACAGGACGAGGGCGTCCAGGGCGTTCCGGCCCTCCCGGGGCGCGGCCGCGGCGTGGGCCTTCCGGCCGAAGAACTCGACGACGAAGGTCCGGCGGGCCAGGGCCTGGCCCACGACGCTGTCGAGCGAATGGGGATGGATCTGAAGGACCACGTCCGACCGGTCGAAGGCCTGGTCCTGGATCAGGCGGACCTTGCCACTGCCGCGCTCTTCGGCCGGTGTCGCGATGACCTCGATGGTTCCGGGGGTATCCGGGCCCAGGACCGACTTCAGGACGATCGCCGCGTAGGTCCCGGCCGTGCCGATGATGTTGTGGCCGCAGGCGTGGCCGAGGCCAGGCAGGGCGTCCATCTCGGCCGTGAAGGTCACCCGCGGCCTGTCGTTCGCGAAGGCGTGGACGGCCCGGAACGAGGTCGGCAGGGCGTCCGTCGTGGGCGAGAGGTCGAAACCTTCGGCGAGGAGCGTCGACTGGAGAAGCTGCGACGTCCGCGTCTCTTCGAACGCCAGCTCGGGCGCGGCGTGGATGCGCCGGCTCAGGTCGAGGATCTCCTCGCGGCGGTCCTCCACGGCTTTGGCGATCCGGGCGCGCGTGTCCATGAGGGCTCATCATAATTCAGAAGGAATTTTCTTGTCAAAAGGCGGCTTCGGCCGGCCGAGAATTGTGATAACATGACCGGCGCGATCATCGACCGCGAGGCGACCATGAGAAAAGCCGTCATCGGGACTTTGCTCTTCGGCTGGGGTCTATGCTCCGCCGCGAACGCTCAGCATGTGTTCAAGACGGCCCGCCTGCAGGTGGAGATCGACGCGCAGGCCCGGCTCGTCCGGCTCGTCGATCCGGCGTCCAAGAAGAACTATGTGCCGGACGGGATGTCCGGCTCCCTTGTCCGGATCAAAACGGGCGGCGGTGAGCTCGAAGCCAAAGGGCTCTCGGTCAAGAAGGGCCTCTTGTCCCTGACCTTTGACGGGGGTATCAGGCTGGAGGTCCGGGCCGAGGAAAAGGCCGGATACCTTCGCTTTGAGCTCGTCAAGGCCGTTCATCCGGAAACGATCGAGGCCGTCCTGTGGGGCCCGATCAACACGACGATCGGACAGACGATCGGGGAGGTCGTGGGCATCGTTCGGGATAACGACTTCGCCATCGGCATCCAGACGCTGAACGCCAAGACCTGCGGCGGAAAGCTCGTCAACGATGAAGGCACGACGGGCGGCGTGACCACGGCCACCCGGGAGGATTTCGGGTCGAGCCTGCAGGCCTTCTGCGTCAATCAGGCCCGGGACCGTGTCATGACGGTCTGGAACCAATTCCAGAACGTCCCCGTCAAGGCCTTGCCGGGCTTCAAGCTCGAGGGCAGCGGCCTGGCCCTTTTCGGCGCTGCGCCCGAGACGGTGTTGCCCCTCATCGGGACGATCGAGGTGGCCGAGAGTCTGCCGCACCCGACGATCGACGGCCAGTGGATCAAGACCTCCGGGGCCACGGGCCGGCCCTATCTCATCGCCAATTTCGGCGAGAAGAACTTCGATGAGATGCTGGAGTACTGCCGCCGCCTCGGGTTCTACTCTCTTTATCACAGCGGACCGTTCAAGACGTGGGGACATTTCGACCTCCTCGAAGACGAGTTCCCCAACGGTCGCGCGGGCATGAAGCGGTGCGTGGACAAAGCCCGGGCCCTGGGCATCCGCGTCGGCTCGCACACCCTGACCAATTTCATCACCACGAACGATCCCTTCGTGACGACTCCCGCCAACGCCGGCTTGATGGCCGCGGGCGTCGCCGTCCTTCAGAAGGACATCGATGCCGTGGCGACTGAGATCGCCGTCGACCGCGAGGATTATTTCGAGCAGCCCTCGACCCTCAACAGCGTCCTTCTCGGCAGCGAGATCATCCGCTATCAAAGCGTGACCGGAAACGGCCCTGCCATCCTGACGCATTGCGTCCGAGGCGCGTTCGGGACCGCCGCCGCGGCCCACAACCGGGGCGCCGAGGCTCGGAAGCTCATGGACCATCCCTACAAGACGCTCTTTCCCGACTGGCCCATGCAGGAGGAACTCATCCGGAACCTGGCCGCCTACTTCAACGAGACCGGCGTCTCGCACATGGACTTCGACGGCCACGAAGGAACATGCTACCTCGGCCGGGGCGAATATGGCCACGATCATTTCGTCGAGGCGTTCCTGGCCCAGGTCGACCACCTGGTCGTCAACGGCTCGAGCAACATGGACCACTTCTACTGGCACATGAACAGCTACATCAACTGGGGCGAGCCGTGGTATGCCAGCTTCCGCGAAAGCCAGGCGGAGTACCGTTTCAGGCACCAGCCGTTCTTCGAGCGCAACTACATGCCTCCCATGCTCGGCTGGTTCCTCATGACGCCCGACACGCGCCTGGAGGATATCGAGTGGATGGAGGCCCGGGCGGCCGGGTATCGGGCGGGATACGCTTTCGTCGCCGATCCCGAGTCTTTCGAGAAGAATCCGGACACGGAGGCGATCATCGCGGCCATCCGGACCTGGGAAGAGGCCAAACAGCTGGGCCTCTTCAGCGATGATGAGCGAACCCGTCTCAAGGACCCGGAGCAGGACTTCCGTCTGGAAAGGACGGGGGAGAGGCGTTGGGCCCTGCAGAGCTATGAGAAGTTCCGTTTCGAGCATGCCAAGAAGGTCCTGCAGCCGGGGCAGCCGACCCAATCCGAGTGGAGCTTCGAGAACGCCGGCGAGGCCCAGCCGCTTTATCTCCTCCTACGTCTCGGGGGGGAGTCCGGGGCCGAAGCCCATGGGATCGAGATCGAGGTCGACCGGTTTTTCAAGGTCACCGTCCCGGCCGCGCTGAAGATAGGGCAGGCCCTGGTCTGGGACGGCTCCGGCCGGATCGTCCACTATGACGACAGGGGGCGGAAGATCGAAGATGTGGACGTCGGTCGAGACCTGCCGCTCCTCGAGAGGGGCCGGCACACGATCGCGATCGATGCCGGGTTCAGTCCGGCCGGCGCCCCGGTCATCATGGGGACGGTCAAGCTGAAGGGAGCGGTCGAGACGATCACGCGATGAGCGGCCAAGAGCTTGGAACGGCGATCGGCGGGGGCGCGGCCGTCGGGGGAGGGTTCGATTGAAAGCTAGCGGTTGGGTGCTCCGGCCCCTTATCCTGGTCCTTCTGTCCGGCTTCGGCTGTGCGTCGCGGGCGCCGCGGGCCGATCCGATCAGACTCTGGTATGCCCAGCCCGCCGACGCCTCCATCCCCGACGTCAGGGAGGGCTGGCGGAACGACGCCGAATGGCTCAAGGCCCTGCCCGTGGGCAACGGCTTCCTGGGTGCCATGGTCTTCGGCGACGTGAACCGGGAGCGGCTTCAGCTCAACGAGAAGGGCGTCTGGTCCGGCGGCCCCGACGATAACGACAACCCCGACGCCTTCGCTTCCCTGGCCGAGATCCGGCGGCTCCTGTTCGCCGGGAAGTACAAGGAAGCGACGGCCCTGACCCTCAAGACCCAGGTCTGCAAGGGCGCCGGTTCGGGCAACGGCAACGGCGCCGACGTGCCGTTCGGCTGCTACCAGACCCTGGGCGACCTGTGGCTCGACTTCGGCCGGAGCTCCGCGTACTCGCGACTATCGGCGGGAGCTCGACCTCGGGCGCGGCGTCATCACGGTCTCGTATGCCCAGGACGGGACGCGGTTCCGGCGCGAGATCTTCGCCAGCAATCCCGACCGGGCCCTTGTCGTGCGCCTCACGGCCGATCATAACGGGGCCTTGAGCTTCAAGGCCTCACTGACACGCCCGGAGCGCTTTGAAACAAGGGCCGAAGACGGCCACCTGCTCATGACCGGCGCGCTGGCGAATGGCAAGGGTGGACAGGGGATCCGCTATGCCGCGCGGCTCAAGGCTTTGGCCAAGCGAGGCCGCGTGGCCGTGTCTGAGAACGCCATCGAGGTCAAGGACGCGGACGAGGTCGTGCTGATCCTGACGGCCGCGACGAGCCACAGGCTCGAGTATCCTCTCTACCAGGGCGACGATCCGCTGGCCACGTCGAGGCGGCAGCTCGACTCGGGCCGCGTCCCAAAGCTACGCGACGCTCCTGAAGCGCCACGTCGAGGATCATTCCCGCCTCTTCGGCCGGGTCCGCTTCCTGCTCGGCGACGGGGCCGCCGACACCGCACCCACGGACGTCCGGCTGAAGGCCCAGTGGGGCGCGGCCGACGACCTGCGCCTCGAGGAGATCTACTTCCAATATGGGCGCTATCTCCTGATCGCCTCGTCCCGCGAGGGGTCGCTCCCGGCCAACCTGCAGGGCCTATGGGCCAACAAGATCCAGACGCCCTGGAACTGCGACTATCACACCGACATCAACGTCCAGATGAACTACTGGCCGGCGGACCCGACCAATCTCGCGGCCTGCTACGGACCGCTTGTCGACCTCATCGGCTCGATTGTCAAGCCCGGCCAGCGGACGGCGGCCGTCCAGTATCACGCCGGCGGCTGGTGCGTCCATCCCATCACCAACGTCTGGGGCTTCACCGCGCCGGGCGAGCATCCGAGCTGGGGACTCCATGTCGGCGCGGGCGGCTGGCTGTGCCAGCACCTGTGGGACCATTACGAGTTCTCGATGGACCGGGAATATCTGGCCAGAGTCTATCCGATCATGCTGGGGTCGGCCCGCTTCTACCTCGACTGGCTGGTCGAGGACCCGGCCACCGGCGAGCTTGTCTCCGGGCCGGCCACGTCGCCCGAGAACTCTTTCGCCGCGCCGGACGGCTCCGTGGCCCAGATGAGCATGGGGCCGTCGCACGACCAGGAGGTCATTCGCGATCTCTTCACCAACGTGCTCGCGGCCGCCGCCGTGCTCGGGGACAAGGACCCGCTTCTGCCGAAGGTCGAAGCCGCTCTCGGGAAGCTGGCCCGGCCGCGGATCGGCTCGGACGGCCGGCTCATGGAGTGGCGGGCCGAATTCAAGGAGGTCGAGCCGACCCATCGCCACGTCTCGCATCTTTACATGCTCCATCCCGGCCGCGAGGTCGATCCCGAACGGACGCCCGAGCTGGCCGCCGCCGTCCGCAAGAGCCTGGAGGCCCGCACGGACATCGGCACGGGCTGGTCGCTGGCCTGGAAGATCAATTTCTGGGCCCGCCTCGAGGACGGGAACCGGGCCCTCAGGCTGCTCAGGAACCTGCTCCGCCCGATCGACCAAATGGGCGTCAATATGTCCAACGCCGGAGGCACCTATCCCAACCTTTTCTGCGCCCACCCGCCGTTCCAGATCGACGGCAACTTCGGCGCCACGGCCGGCATCGCCGAGATGCTCCTGCAGAGCCACACCCAGGAGAACGGCCGTTATGTCCTGAAGCTCCTGCCGGCCCTCCCCGACGCCTGGGCCGACGGCGAGGTCAAGGGCTTGCGGGCTCGGGGCGGCTTCGAGGTCGATATCGTCTGGAAACGGGGCAGGCTCCTGCGCGGCGTGATCCGGTCCGACCATGGCACCCCGTTCATCGTTCGCTACAGGGGGCAGAGCCGGGAGATGAACATATCGGCCGGACAAACCGTGGCTTTGGACGATGGGATGAAACCCAGCCATTGACCGGCTGAGACCGCGCGAAAGGAGCGTCTGATGTCCCGCAGGAAATCGACGTCATTGGGATCGACCGCGGCGCTCGTGATCGCGCTCGCCGCTTTTAGCTGGTCGTGCGCGGCCCGCGCTCCTCGCTATGAGGGCGTCTACTGCACAGGCGCCGGGGACGCGGAATTCCTTCGACTGATCGACGAATCCTTCGCCTTCTTCCATCCGAACCCGGTCGTGCCCAACCTGGCCATGGTCTATCAGCCGGATTGGGACACCTTCGTCGAAGGCGCCGGCTGGGGCGGCTGGTGGATCCAGAATGCCTACGGTTTCTCTTACGCGGCAACGCCGTTCCTCGAGGAGCCGTGGATCTCGCTTCTGCAGCGGTCCTGGGACCTGCACTGGGACAACCAGGGCGACGGCAAGAGGCTGGGGATGTGGGGCGGGAGCGCGACGGCCAACCAGCTCTCCTCACTGGTCGGGCCCGACGGCGCGCTCGGCGATTGCGCCGCGCCCGGGCAGATCGTTTACAAGCAGGGCGACGGCGACGTCCGGGTGCACGACTGGTTCTACGAGGCGACGGCGGCCGGCGTCGTCATGCAGGCCGAGATCCTGCTTGTCGGCCGCGACCTTGAGGCCATCCGTCATTACCTGCCGAAGATGGAACGGGCCTGTGATCACATTGAAACGGTCCGGGACCCCAAAAACGGTCTCTTCCTGGCCGGCCCGGCCTCGAACTTGTTGGCCCCGAGCTACGGCGGGGTCAAGCAGCCCGACGGGAGCTTCGGCAAAGGCTATCTGGCGGGGCTATCGATCACCTACCTGGCGGCGCTAGACCGGATGGTCGAGCTCACCAAGATGACCGGCGACGGGGCGAAGCAAGCCGAATACGAGAGGCGGCGCGACCTGACGCGGCGGTCCCTGCCCCTGTTGCTGACCAAGGAGGGATATTTCGTCAAGAGCGTCGAGCCCGATGGGACCAAGCACGGAGCTGTCGGCCAAGATCGGTTCGGCTACCTCGAGGGCGTGGCCAACGCCGACGCCGCCGGCCTGAGGGTCGTCGACGACGGGACGGCGGCGTCGATCTATAAGGCGATCGCAAGGACTCCAGCCATTCGACCCTTCGATTTCCTGCTGACCAACGCCCCGGGGCTCGACGATACCTATTGGAACTGGGGACAGACATCGGGACGGGGATTCGAGGGCTTCAAGCAGTTCGGAGACTGGGTCAACGGCGGCGTCTGGGGCACGGTCGAGGGCCGGGCCATCCTCATGTATTACCGGCTGGGGAAGTTCGAGGACATCCGGCGGTCGGCGGCACGGGCCATGAAGTGGGCCAAGGACTTCCGCATGGACGCGCCGTGGTCGCAGCGGGGCGAGAACACCAGCAACCCGTGGTCGGATACGGGCTCGTTCCAGGTCGGCGGCGTCAGCGTCATGATCGACAATTTCGCCATCCCGGCCGCCACGGTGCGCGGGCTCTTCGACCTCGACTATCGGGCGGACCGGCTCATCCTCCGGCCCCGGATCCCGGCGTCTATAACCCGCTACGCGCAAAAGGAACCCGTTCGGTTCGGGACCAAGAGACTTTATCTGAGTTGCCGCAACGGCGGACCGTTCGTGAAGTCGCTCAAAGTCAACGGGAGGTCTGTCGCGATCACGTCGCCTGATGAGATCGCCCTTGCTTACAAGGGACTTCCCGACGAAGCCCGCGTCGAGATCACGACCACAGGAGGCTGGCCCAAGGAGACCACGACGGCCGCTTACCCGACCCTCCCTGCACTCGTAAATGGAAAGGTCGCTCCCAGGCGGGTTCCGGGCGATATGCCCCAGGTGATGGCGAAGCCGTACGCCGATTTGACAGCCATGAAGGACAAGCTCGCCGACGATCCCGACGCCAAGACCGAGGCGGCCTTCGCCGCGACGGCCATCCAGGCGTTCGAGGCCTATCGCGCCCGCTTAACCCAGGACCCTGGACCAGGCTATTTCCGGGCCGTCACGCCGGAGCGCCGGAAAAATATCGATAAGTTCTACGAGCAGGCCGCGCTCGCCATGTACAGGGGATTTATCAACCGCATGGACCGCTACGCGGCCCGGGGCGACGCCCGCCAGGAGCGGATCGCCGCGCTCCTTTCGGACCTTCGGAAATAGCGCCCCATCTTCCGGGCTTGGTTGGACGCCGGTCCGTGCACCGCGGGTCCGGGCTCAAAGGATGAGCATGCAATCGCCGTACGAGAAGAAGCGATATTTCTCCCGCACGGCCTCGGCGTAGGCCCTCATCACCAGGTCGTGACCGGCGAAGGCGGAGACGAGCATCAACAGCGTCGATCGAGGCAGGTGGAAGTTCGTCAGCAGCCGGTCGACGACGTGGAATTCGAAGCCAGGCGTGATGAACAGGGCCGTTGACCTGCGGCCCGATCGGACAGCCCCGTCCCTCCAGGCGCTTTCGAGCGTGCGGACGACCGTCGTGCCGACGGCCGTGACCGGGCGGCCCTCCGCTTTGGCCACGTTGATCGCCCCGGCCTCGGCGGGCGTGACCACGAAGGACTCCTCGAGCATCTGGTGATCGGCGATGAGCTCCGCGCGGACCGGCTGGAACGTGGCCAGCCCGACATCGAGGGTGACGCGGCAGATATCGACGCCCTTGGCTTCGAGGCCTTTGAGGACTCTTGCGGTGAAGTGCAGACCGGCCGTGGGCGCGGCGATGGCGCCCTCCTTCCTAGCGAAGACCGTCTGGTATCTCTCGATGTCCTCGGGCCGGGCCCCCTCGTCCTGCTTGGCCCTCTTGATATAAGGCGGCAGGGGGGCAAAACCCTTCTCGCGCAACAGGCCCCGAACGTCGGCCTCGCCAAGATCGAGCAAGCGCCGGCCGTCTTCGGCGGGAGCTCCGACGCGGGCTTTGATCCCGCCGGGGAAATGCACCTCATCGCCCTGGCGGGCTCTTCGCGCCGGCCGGCAGAGGACGTCCCAGACGCCGGGAGAGACCTCACGAATGAACAGGAACTCGATCTTGGCCTGGCCGCTCAGGCCCCACAGCCTGGCGGGAAGCACCCGGGTGTCGTTGAGGGCCAGGACCTCACCCTCGGCCATATGATCCGGGAATTCCCGGAACTGGCGGTGCTCGATGGTCCCCGAAGACCGGTCGATGACCATCATCCGCGAGTCCTCGCGGCGGGGGAGAGGATGCTGGGCGATGAGCTCGGGCGGCAGCTCGTAATCGAAATCCGAGACGCGGGCGGGCTGGCGGAGGGTCATGGGCGGTCGCGGCCTAATCTTTGAAGAGCTTCTTCTGGCTGGAGACGGATTTCGTCTTGCCGCGGGACCCGGGCTCGCGGAAATCGTAGCCCAGATGGGCGTAGGCCTTCGGCGTGATGACCCGGCCGCGGATGGTCCGGTCGAGGAAGCCGATGCGCATCAGGAAGGGCTCGTAGATGCTCTCGATGGTGTCCTTTTCCTCGTCGATGGCCGCGGCGATGGTTCCGACGCCGACGGGCCCGCCGCCGAAGTTCTCAATGATGGTCGAAAGGATCTTGCGGTCGACGTCGTCGAGCCCCAAGGCGTCGACCTCCATCATGTCCAGGGCCCGCTGCGCTTCCTTGGCCGTGATGACGCCGTCACCCTTGACGTCGACGTAGTCCCGGACCCGTCGCAGCAGGCGGTTGGCGACGCGCGGCGTGCCCCGGGACCGCAAGGCGATCTCGGCGGCCCCGGCGTCGTCGATCTTGACCTTGAGGATCTTGGCCGAGCGCAGGATGACCTTCTCGAGGTCCTCGTCCTGATAGTAGTCGAGGCGGTGGATGATGCCGAAGCGGCCGCGCAACGGGGCCGTGATGCGGCCGGCCCGGGTCGTGGCCCCGATGAGGGTGAATTTCTTGATCTTGAGCTTGTGGCTGCGCGCCCCCGGCCCCTGGCCGATGACGATGTCCAGGCTGAAGTCCTCCATGGCCGAGTAGAGGATCTCCTCGACCGAGGGCTGGAGGCGGTGGATCTCGTCGATGAACAGGACCTCTTTGGTCTGCATGTTCGTGAGGATGGCCGAGAGGTCGCCGGCCCGCTCGATGACCGGCCCGGACGTGGGTTTGATGCCGACGCCCATTTCCTTGGCGATGAGGTAGGCCAGGCTCGTCTTGCCCAGCCCCGGCGGGCCGTAGAGAAGGACGTGGTCGAGGTGCTCGTCGCGCTTCTTGGCCGCCTGGATGAAGACCCGGAGGTTGGCCTTGACCTTGTCCTGGCCGACGAACTCATCGAACGTCCGGGGCCGGAGGCTGTCCTCGAATAGGACGTCCTCCTTGGTCCGGATGGGGCTCAGGATGGCAGGCATCGTTCTTGGCTCTGGGCTATTCTAATTCAAGAGAGAGGGCTGCCGCAAGATTTTCGGGATCCGCGCTCCGATTGACATGCCACCCGATCCTCCGTATAGTCTGTATCGCCATGGCCAGGGGGGAGGGGCGGCTCCAGTGCCCCCAATGCTATACCCTTAATCCGGACGAGAGCCGGTTCTGCACGAAGTGTGGTTCCTCGTTGAGCGACATCTTCGAGACCCTGACGCTCGGCGGCCCGGGGCCAGCCGTGCCCGAGGCCGCCGCTCACCTGGTCCCGGGGCAGATCTTCGACCGCCGTTATCGGATCATTGAAGAGATCGGCCGCGGCGGCATGGGCCGCGTCTTCAAGGCCGAAGACATCGAGCTCGGCATCACCGTCGCCCTGAAGATCATCCGGCCCCGCCTGTCGTCCGATCCGCGCTTCATCGACCGGTTCAAGAAGGAGATGCTCCTGGCCCGCGCCATCTCCCACGAGAATATCATCCGCATCTTCGACCTGGGGGAGGCCGGGGGGACGAAGTACATTTCAATGGAGTATATCCGGGGCGAGGACCTGAAGGAGTTCCTGCACTCGTCCGGGACCTTGTCCGTCGAGACCGCCGTGCACATCGCCCGCCAGATCGCCGAGGCCGTCCGTGTCGCCCACGACAAGGGCATCGTCCACCAGGACCTCAAGCCGTCCAACATCATGGTCGACCACGCCGGCCGGGTCTACATCATGGACTTCGGCCTGGCCAAGGCCGTCCACGGCGTGCCGGCAGGCCAGGCGGGGGAGGGGGGAGGCACGCCCCAGTACATGTCGCCCGAGCAGGCCGGCCGGGGGCCGGTCGGTCCGGCCTCCGATATCTACTCCTTCGGCGCCGTCCTCTACGAGATTGCCACGGGCCGGCCCGTGTTCGAGGCCGAGACGCGGGCGGAGTACCAAAGGAAGCACATCGAGGAGAAGCCGGCCCCGCCCAGCCGGGTGAATCCCCGTCTTCTGAAGCCGTTGGAGCACATCATCCTCAAGTGCCTGGAAAAGGATCCGGCGGCGCGGTACCAGAGCATGACCGAGGTCCTGGCCGACCTGGATGCGGTCGAGGTCGGTCCCGAGACGTCATCGATCGTCTCCTGGCTCCGAAGGAGATGGACCTTCGCCGCGGCGCCCGTCCTCCTGGCCTGCGTCGCCTGGCTCGTCTGGGGCCTGTTCATCAAGCCGCCGCCTCCTCCCTCGGGAAAAAGGCTTGCGGTCGCGATCTTGTACCTGAAGAACAACTCGGGCGACAAGACCCTCGACCCGATGGGCCGGACGCTGAGCGAGCTCCTCATCGCCGACCTCCTCCAGTCCCGCTTCGTCAACGCGGCGACCGGGGACCGGATCTACGAGATCCTGAAGTCCCTTGGCCTCCTCGGCGCGCCCGCTTATTCATCGGAAGACCTGAAGAAAGTCGCGGCCCAGACCAAGGCGGATTACGTCGTCCAGGGAAATTTCACCAGGGTCCAGGATGTCTACAGGATCGACGCGCTCCTCTACCGGATGCCGAGCCTGGAGCTCGTCAAGGCCTTCCGGGAAGAGGGAAGCGAATCCAGCATCTTCGCCATGGTCGAAAGCCTCGACCGGAAGGTCAAGGAGAACCTCGACATTCCGGCCGAAGCCCTTTCCGGCGATGTCCACAGGGACCTGCGCAAGATCACGACCTCGTCGCCCGAGGCCTTCCGGCATTACATCGAAGGCAAGAGCTTCTTCAACGAGCAGAAGTTCGACGAGAGCGTCGCCGCCCTGGAAAAGGCCGTCGCCCTGGACCCCGAGTTCGCCATGGCTTATTCCATGTTGGCCGACGATTACATGTATTTGAGGGACGATGCGAATTACGCGAAGAACACGAGCAAGGCCCGGTCCCTGCTCAACCGGGTTTCCGATCGGGAATATTACATGATCCAGGGGGGCTCGGCGTCAGGGCTCAGGGACCAGGTCGAGATCTACAAGAAGCTGTTGGCCCTCTACCCGGACGACGCCGACGCTTTGGGCGCTCTCGGGGCGGCCTACAGGAATA
Organism: Candidatus Aminicenantota bacterium; assembly: GCA_963807525.1. GTDB lineage: Bacteria > Acidobacteriota > Aminicenantia > Aminicenantales > Saccharicenantaceae > RBG-16-66-30. Next base: position 21,267 of record CAWECI010000042.1, read on the forward strand.
TGGAGGCCTGGGACCTGGCCGCCGCGGAATTCGAGAAGATCCCGGCCGAGGACCGCGACGAACTGGCCTTTGAGAACCTGGCCATGATCTATTCATCCCGGGGGGAATACGCGAAGGCCATCGATCTCCTGCAGTCCAAGCAGGAAGCCTACGCGGCCTATTTCGGCATCCACCTCCGCCTGGCCATGGCCCGTCTCTGCCTCCGCCAGTTCGACCAGGCCCTGGCCGAAGCCTTGAAGGCCCGGGTCGTCGACCCAACGGATTTTGAGCCTCCTGAGCTCGAAGGCCTCGTCCGGATGGTCCAAGGCGATGCGGCCGGCGCGGCGGGCTGCTTCCGCGAGATGTCCGCTTCAAGCGACCCGTTCTTTCGTATCAACGGACAGCACTGGCTCGGCCACCTGGCCCTCTCCCGGGGCCGCTATGGGGACCTGAGGGAGATCGTCGGGTCCGGGCTCGACAGCGTCCTCAAGGCCGGGCTCCAGCCGGAGCTCCGCGAGGCGGAGATCTACGCGATGAACCTGCTCTCGACCCATGAACGGCTCAAGGCCCGCGACCTCGCCGGGGCCTACGAAGCCTCCAGCCGGGCCCTGGAGGCGGCCCAGGATTCTGAGCGAACCGACTACATCGAGCTGGCCCTGCAGTTCCGGGGGACGGTCCTGGCCCGGATGAAGAGGTTCGGTGACGCGTCGCTGGCCGTCGCGAAGCTGAAGGAGATCGTCGAGAGGTCCGAGATCCCGAACGCGCTCCGCCACGTCCATTTCCTGGAAGGCGAGATCGCCAGGGAAAGGGGAGACCTCGGAGGGGCGGTCGCGTCATTCGAGAAGGCCGTCTCTCTTCTTCCGTACGAGAGCTCCAAGTTCGATCTCCAGGTCCTTTTTATCAACGCGCTGGCCTCGGCGCTCTTCGAGAAGGGCGACCTGGAAGGCGCCCGGGCGGCCTATGAACGGGTCTCCGGCCTGACCTTGGGAAGAGTGAGATGGGGGGATCTCTACGTCTTGAGCTATTACCAGCTCGGGAGGATCCACCAGGCGAAGAACGAAAAAGACAAGGCCGTCGCGGCCTACCGCAGCTTCCTCTCCCTCTGGAGTGAAGCCGACCCGGGCCTGCCCGAGGTCGCCGACGCCCGCAAGCAGCTCGCCGCCTTAGGCGTCCGCCCGGCGCCTTGACGCCGGCCCGCGTCCGGCCGGTCCGGAGGGCGGGGGCGACCCCAGGCCCTCCCACATCCGCGCCCTCTCCGTCCTGAAGATCCCCCGGACGCGGCAATCCTGGGCCATGATCCGACCGACCAACCCGCTGGCGAACGCCGCATCGACCGGACAGACGACGCAGTCTTGGATATCCGGACAGGTCGCGCACCGGCCGTCGTCGGTCCAGAACGTGCCCATGTGCAGGCCCGAATAGGAGCGGAGGATCTCGGGATAGGTCCGCTTCGAGCTCCGGAAGAACGACTCCGGCGTCCCGAAGCAGAACCGGCGGCCCTCTTCGCCCCCCATCTTGCGGGCGTAATCGTAATAGAAATAACAGCCCCAGAGACGCCCGTCCGGAGAGAGGGCCATCCGGTCCTGCCCGGCGGCGCAGCCGAAGACCCCGTTCCCGCTTGCCCGCAGGAAATTCGTCACGGGGAGCGTGCCGCTCGTCCCGAAATGGGCCCGGAGGAAGCGTCGCAGGGTCGAGAGCTGTCTTCGCAGCTCATCGAGCTCGGCGGCCTTCCAAGGGTGTTCGTTGGCCAACGAGATAGTCACGTCAGGGGCCCCCGTCTCGACGATGAGGCGGATCGAGGCGGAGAGCCGGCCGACCGTGGCGGGCGTGAAGACGCTGTTCGTTTCGAGCTCGATGCGGGGACGTGCGAGGAGCTCGCGGAGGGCCGCAACCGTCGGACCGAAGCTCCCGCGCCGCCTCGACTCGTCCTGGGCGTAGCCGTCGAAGCTCAGCAGGACGGTGAACCGGTGGCGATCGAGGAAGTCCAGGAGGTCGCCGGTGAGAAGGCTGCCGTTCGTGGCCAGGGAATAGGTGATCCGCCGCTTCCGGCCCCTCTCGCGCTCGCCGACGTGACGGACCAGATCGACCATCGCGCCGGCGGCGAGCAGGGGCTCACCGCCGTAGAAGTTGATCGAGCACTCGGGTCCCAGGAACGGCTGGAAAAGGTCGAACGTCCTCTTGGCCAGGGCCGGGTCGAGCCGGGTCCGGCCACGCTTCTGGTAGCAGTAGGAGCAACGGAAGTTGCAGTCGTCGGTCAGGTGGAAGGTGAGTCCCGAGAACTCCATGGCCGGCGACCGCCAATCCGCCGTGCGAACGCGGGTCGGATCACTTCTTCCGTTTGATCGCGGGCCCGACCTCCGAGGCCGGGCGCGACTGGACGTTCTTGGGCAGGACTTGCTTCGGGCAGACCGGCATGGCGCGGAGCTTGGCGGTCAACAGGGGCTGGATGTCCTTGCGGGGAACCCTGGTTGCGCAGACCGGCATGGTGAGGGGTACGGCGACCAGGCCACCCTCGACCATCTTCTGTATGACCTTCGTTCTGCAGGGAAGCGTGGCCCGGTAGGGTTCCAGGAATTTCGGCAGCACCCTCCCCGGGCAAGGTAGGCCGAGGCCAGAGGGCAAGAGAATGAAGATCACCTCATCCAGGGCTTCGACGGCGGCCTTCTGAAAGCCCCGCCACCTTCTTTCGCTGGTCGGCACGTCCTCGACGAACCTCTTGACCAGGCTCAGATCATCAAGGATGTGAGGCAGACGACGGACAGTTTTCCGCGGATTGGGCATGTTCCCCCTCCTCTAGGCTGAATGCCCCTGATTGTAGAACAACCCCGCGGAATGTCAAGGGACGCAGGCGCCCTCCCTCAGCCCGATGCTCGCCTGGCCGGAGGAGCGCCGGGAGGCTGCTTCCGTCCCGCCCCGGGGCGGCCCGGAGCGGGACGGAGCCGAAGGTTCAAGATACGATCTTCAGTTCGTGATCACCTGGAAACCCAGCACCGCGTACGCCGTCCAGGAGAACGTGCCGTCCGTGGGGTTCTTCACCGGACGGACCCAGATCCGGACGCCCAGCAAGGCCGGCGTCAGATAGGCTTCCCAGTCGGCCGGCAGCACCGGGGCCTTGAACGTGAGGATCCTCGTCGTGGAGTTCCACAGGAGCGAGCCGACGATCGTCTGGAGGTCCGAGGAGGAGTCCAGATCGACGGTCAGCACCGTCGGTGCCGTGGGGTCGTCCCAATCGAACGTGCCCACGACGATAGACCCGCTGGCGGTCGTGTAGCCGACCATGATGTGAGCGGGGTCGGGCAGCTTCTCGGGAGCGAGGATGACGTTCTCGGCGACCCACTTGTTCAGCGAGGCGTCCCAATAGAGCTCGACCCGGGCGAAGACCCTAAGATGGGAGCTCTGGGCCTGGGTTACGGTGTCCGCAAAGTCCTGGACCATCTGGGCCTCGGTGTCGGCCGTCACGGTCGGCGTGGCCTGGCCGTAGAACCACCACTTGAAGAGATGGTCCGCCACGGCGCTGTACTGCCACCGGTGAGAGCAGTAACCCTCGGTGTACCAACACCGGCCGTAATCGTCGCCGAAAAAGGTGAGGTCGGTCGTCGTCACGGCGCGGATGACGCCTTCGTCATGGGCGCTCTGGACGTCGATGGTCTTGGCGACGCGGGGCCAGGCATCGGGATCGACCAGGGTCACCTGGACGCGGAAGCCGCGCCGGATGTTGTGAAGGACCGACGTCCCCGTCCCGAGCGGCACCGTCCCCTGGAAGGTCCACACGGTCTCCGCATTCACGGTGATGACATCGTTGTCCCAATGGCAGTTGAAGTACTGGCGGGAGACCGTCTCCGTAGCGTTCTTGTTGAGGACCTTGATCCAGTTGTAGCCGACGCGCCGGACCAGGCCTTCGGGCGTGAACTGCGGCAGCTTGTCCATCGTGCCGTACCAGATCTGGCGCGCGTAGAGCGTCCCGTCGGCTTTCATGTTGGACGCGACGAGAACGCCGGTGCCCGCCGTCAGGCCCGCGAATCCGCCGGGAGCATTGGTATCCACGTCGATATAGGCGGTCGCGCTGTCGGCGACGAAGGTGACGTCGGAGCCCGCGTCGGGCGTGACGACGAAGCTGGTGGTCGCGGCGTCGGCGGACTTGACCGCGCCGAGCGTCCTGGCGAACTGGAGGTCGAACAGGTTGCGCGGGACAGCCTTGTGGCGGAGCAGGAGGTTGACCACTACCTTGCCGTTCTGGAGGATGATGGACATGGGGTGGGCCAGGTCAAAATCGACCTGGAGGTTCGCGACCCCGTTCGTGTCCACGGTGACCGGCGGGCTCAGATCGAGCTTGATCTCCCCCTTCCCGCTGGGGTCGGCGATGACGATGTTCGCGGGCGGGACCGTGGTCCCCGAGTCGTCGATCAGCGTCATGGTCGTCGGGTCGGGGTTGATCGTGATCTTGACCCGGTCGTAGCTCCCCGCCGGAATGGTCGAATGGCTCAGGATCGTGGCCACGCCCGCGAGGTCGACCAGGTTCAGCTTGCCGGAATTGGGGTTGTTCGGGTCGAGGACCAGCAGGTTGTCCGTCCATTGCTTGGTGACGAGATTGTGGAGCGCGACGGCCGTGAGCGTGACGGTGAACTCCTGCCAGTCGTCCGACGGCGAGTCTGTTACCAGCACGTTCAGGCTTCCCATGCCCCCGGGGACGGTCACGGAGGCGCTGCATGACATGAACAGCGCCAGCCCGGCGAGGGCCAGCCAGGCCAGGCCCCAGCCTGTCGTTTTGCGGAGTTTTCCAAACATAGTTCCTCCTCTTTTGACCATAATAAGACTTCCCCTCCAACCAAAACGATTGTAGACCCCCGCTCCGGACCCTGTCAAATCAAGAAGCAGGGTCACCAACTAGACCTGACGATGATCGGTCAGGCAGGACCTTCCAGGCGAAGAACAGAACGGATGAGGGCGACGGGCCGGGTCGAGCCCGCCGGCGGGCGGTCAGGGCTGGCGGCGATTGCGGTGGAGCTTCTCGTCGACCGCCGCCGCCATGGCCATCTCGTCGATCCCGGCCGCGCCGATGAATTCGGCGATCCGCCGGATCTCGGGCGCCGGCTCCCTGACGATGGCGTTATAGTTCACGAGGAGGAGCCTCACGTCCGGCCGGCCGAGCAGCTGGCCCTTGGTCAGCTCGTTGAGCTTGACGAACACGGCCCTGGTCCCCTCGCGGTCCGCGTCCTGGAGCTTGGCCATTTTCTCCATCGAATCCAGGACCTCTTCGATGTTGCGCTCGGTGTAGATGACGCGGTACTGGCCGGGCGGCAGGAACTTTAGGCCGTAAGCGGTGATCTTGATGAACCGGCCCCGGTAATCGGCCAACGGAAAAACGCCGTCCCGGAGGCGGCTGATGACCTTGCCGCCCTCGAGCTCGAAATAGCCGCGGGGATTGTTGTCGTCGGGCGGCCGCGAGGCCGTGTCGAACGCGCAGGGCACTCCTCCGGCACGAAGAAGCTGCATGACGAGGGACGTCCCCGACCGCTCGAGCCCCGACACGATATAGTTGACCTGATCGTCGAGTTTCATGACGGATCACTCCTCATCAGATCTTGGCCAGGCGCTTGAGGCACTCCCGGAGGAGCTTCTCGAATTCCGTCCCCGGCTTGTTCGCCGCGATCGTCTGATCGACGGCCCGCTCGGCCTCCTTGCGCCGGAAGCCCATGTTCTGCAGCGCCGAGAGCAGGTCCTCTTTCTCCGGCGAGCCCTTGGCCGAGAGGAGCTTCTCTTTCTTCTCCAGCTTGTCCTGGAGCTCCATGGTGATGCGCAGGGCCGTCTTCTTGCCGATGCCGGGCACCATCGAGATGCGGGCCACGTCGCTCGCCTTGACCGCGTCCTCGAGGTCCGACGGGGCGATCCCGGACAGGATGTTCATGGCCAGCTTGGGCCCGATGCCGGAGATGCCGATGAGCTTGAGGAACATGTCCTTCTCGTCCTGGGAGACGAAGCCGTAGAGGGCCAGGGCGTCGTCGGACAGGTGGGTGTGGATGTGCAGCTCGACGATGCCGCCCGGCTCGCCGAGCTCCACATAAGAAGACACCGGGATGGCCACCGCGTAGCCGACCCCGCCGGTCTCGACGATGACATGGCCGGGCGTCTTGTGGAGGAGCGTTCCCTTGAGGTAGGCGATCATGTCGGGTCCTCGTCTGCGAGCTTGGCCTTGAAGAGGCGCGAGTTGAGGTGGCAGATGGCCGCGGCCAGGGCATCGGAAGCGTCGAGCGGGATGTCCTCGTCGTCGAGGCCGAGGAGCGAGCGGACCATGGTCAGCACCTGCTCCTTGTCGGCCTGGCCGTAGCCGGTGACCGCCTTCTTGATCTCGAGGGCGGAGTATTCGGCCAGACCGCAGCCCGCCGCGGCCACGGCCACGAGCACCGCGCCCCGGACCTGGCCGAGCGTCAGGGCCGTCTTCATGTTCTGGGCGTAAAAGGGGTTCTCGATGGACGCTTCGGCCGGGCGGTAGGTCCGGATGAGCTGCTCGAGTTCGGACTTGATCTCGGCCAGCTTCAGATGCAGGGGGAGCTTGGCCGTCGGCTTGATGATGCCGTAGGCGACGGGGGAGAGGGTGCCGTCCTTGTCCTCGACGATCCCGAATCCGGTCGAACGGAGGCTGGGATCGATCCCGAGGACGCGCATGGCTTCCGCCGCGGCGTCACCCGGCCTGCGAGAAGGCGGCGATCTCCTCTTCCGAGATATCGAAGTTGGAGGAGACGGACTGGACGTCGTCGTGGTCCTCGAGTTCCTCGACCAGCCGCAGGACCTGCTGGGCCTCCTTGCCGGTGACCTTGACATAGTTCTGAGGCAGGAACCCGACTTCGGAGGCGGCCACCTCGATCTCGGCCTTCTTGACGGCCTCGAGGACGGCTTCGTATTTCTCGGGCGAGGTCGTGACCTCGAACAGGGATTCCTCGTCCTTGAGGTCGTCGGCGCCGGCCGAGAGCGCGACGTCCATGAGGATGTCCTCGGACGTCTTGGCCTTCTCGACGTCGATGTAGCCCATGCGCTTGAACATCCAAGCGACGGAGCCCTTCTCGCCCAGGGTCCCGGCGTTCTTCAGGAAAATGTGCCGGATCTCGGAGACCGTCCGGTTCTTATTGTCGGTGACGGCCTGGAGGTAGATGGCGACGCCTCCGGGACCGTAGCCCTCGTAGGACACTTCTTCGAAGGCCGCGCCCTCGAGCTGTCCGGTGCCCTTCATGACGGCTCGCTTGACATTGTCGGCGGGCATGTTGGCGGCCTTGGCATCCTGGATGGCTTTGCGCAGGGCGGCGTTCTTGTCGGGATCGCCGCCGCCGGCCCGGGCGGCCATGCTGATCTCGCGGATCAGGCGGGTGAAGATCTTGCCGCGCTTGGCGTCGGTCGCGGCCTTTTTATGCTTGATAGACGCCCACTTGGAATGTCCGGACATGGCGATCTCCTTGTCGTTTCGAGCCAGAATAGTAGCACAAAGACACCGCAGGCGCAACCGCGCGACGGAAACACTACAATAATAGTAGGGAATGTGCTAGAATCCAGAAAGTGCTATAATTCGGGCCGTGGAAAGGAGGCTCCAATGACCAAAAACATGGGCCGCGCGGACCGGACGATCAGGCTCCTTGCTGCCCTGGCCATCGCCGTGCTGATCCTTGCCAAAGTGCTCACGGGGACGCTGGCCATCGTCCTGATCGTTCTGGCCGCGATCCTCGTCCTGACGACCCTGCTCGGGTTCTGTCCGCTCTATGTGCCGATCAAGGCTTCGACCAAGGGAGAGGACAAAGGCGGAACCCCGCGCGGGGACGGCTGAACGGCGGGCCGCCCTCGCGTCCGGCGGCCGGGGCCTAGGAAGGGCAAGGACATTTCGATGACCAAGAGGCAGGAATCTGCCCGGCTGAAGAGAGCCGGGACGGCGGCGGACAAGGTCGAGTTGGCCGTGACCGGCCTGAGCTGCGCCAACTGCGCCCTCAACGTCGAGAAGGCGCTCAGGAAGCGTCCCGGCGTGCTCGAGGCCAACGTCAACCTGGCCACGGCCAAGGCGACCGTCCTCTACGATCCAGCCATAGTTTCGAGGACGGACCTCGTCCAGGCCATCCGGGCCGCGGGCTACGGCGTCGCGGCCGTTGCCGCAGGCCCCGGCGCCCAGGCCGACGAGGATTACCGGGAGCTCCGGGGCTCGGTCATCTGGGGCGGCATCCTGGCCGTCGTCATCTTCCTCGGCAGCATGCGCCACTGGTTCCCGTGGATGCCTGGGCTCCTTCAGAACTTCTTCGTCCTCTGGGCCCTGGCGACGCCCGTGCAGTTCTACCTTGGTGCCAGGTTCTATCGGGCCGCTTGGAGCGCCCTGAAGCACGGCACGGCCAACATGAACACCCTCGTCGCCGTCGGCACGTCGGCGGCCTACTTCTTCAGTGTCGCGGCGACGGTGCTGCCGGGATTCTTCCGCGAGGCGGCCAAGAAGGCCGGCTCAGCCCAGCTCGGGCCCCAGGTCTATTTCGACACCTCGGCTGTCATCATCGTCCTCATCCTCTTCGGCCGCATGCTCGAGGCCCGGGCCAAGGGCAAGACCTCCGACGCCATCCGCCGGCTCATGGGGCTGCGGCCCCGGACCGCCCGGGTCGTCGACGCCGGGGGCGAACGCGACGTCCCGATCGAGGAGGTCCGCCCCGGCGACGTCCTCGTCGTCCGCCCCGGGGAGAAGGTCCCGGTCGACGGCGTCATCGTCGAGGGGCGCTCGTCGATCGACGAGTCGATGATCACCGGCGAGAGCCTGCCCGTCGACAAGGGCCCGGGGCAGGAGGTCGTCGGGGCGACCTTGAACAAGTGGGGGACCTTCCGCTTCCGCGCCGTCCGCGTCGGCGAAGACACGGCCCTGGCCCGGATCATCCGCCTGGTCGAAGAGGCCCAGGGCTCCAAGGCGCCCATCCAGCGCCTGGCCGACGCGATCGCCTCTCGCTTCGTCCCGGCCGTCATCGTCATCGCCGTCCTGACGTTCCTCGGCTGGGTCCTGTTCGGGCCGGAGCCGCGCCTCGTTTTCGCTCTGCTCAACTTCGTGGCCGTCCTGATCATCGCCTGTCCCTGCGCCATGGGGCTGGCGACCCCGACGGCGATCATGGTCGGGACCGGCCGCGGGGCCGAGCGCGGCATCCTGATCCGCAGCGGCGAGAGCCTGGAGACCGTCCATAAGGTCGACACGTTCGTCTTCGACAAGACGGGGACGCTGACCAATGGCCGGCCCGAGGTGACCGACGTGGTGGCCGCGCCATGGATCGACCAGGCCACGCTAATGGCCCTGGCGGCCTCTGTCGAGAACGGGTCCGAGCACCCGCTCGGCCAGGCGGTTGTCCGGCGGGCCAAAGCCGAAAGCGCGGAGATCGCGGCCGCCGCAGATTTCCGGGCCCTCGAGGGCTTGGGGGTCGAGGGGGTCACCGGCGGCCGGCGTGTCGTCGTCGGCAGCGCCAGGCTCCTTGAAGCCGCCGGCATTGACGTGTCCGGCTCGGCCCCGGCGGCCGAGCGCCTCGCCGCCGAAGGGAAGACCGTCGCCTGCGTCGCCATCGATGGCCGCCTGGCCGGATTGTTCGCCCTCGCGGATACGCTCAAGCCGAACGCTCGCGAGGCCATTGACAGGCTCCGCCGCGCGGGGCTTGGCGTGGTCATGCTCACGGGGGACAACGCCCAGACGGCCCGGGCGGAGGCGGAGAGCCGCCAGCTGCTCGAGCCGGGTTGAGGGACACGATAAGATCCACACTCCGGAGGGCGAGTTTGGAAAGTATCCCATGCAAATGATAGAATGTCTTAGTTTCCGTAAGGCCTTTGTCAAGAGACTATCACTTGCCTGGGCCGTCGGCTGACGTATAGGTTCGCTCCGATGCTCTATATTCTCTGTACCTGTTGTATTTTCTTCTTTGTCAGTGTACTTGGAGCGGCATGTTGCTATGGTGACAGCCGTCGCTGCGGGTTGCCTCGATTGCCATGCCGCTACCTGCTCTTTGCAGCGCTCGATGGCTTGAGCTGCGGGGTCA
>CAWECI010000043.1:0-25569 GCA_963807525.1 Candidatus Aminicenantota bacterium
GACGGGAAAAACGAACCCTGACAGGATGAAGGTGGGCAGCATGGTCGTCAGGAAGGCCAGCAGAAACGCCACCTGCTGGGTCTTGGTGATCGTCGAGATCAGGATCCCTTGCCCCAACGCGCCGGTCACGAACAGGACCATGGCCAGGAGGAGGAGCGGATAGCTGCCCCGGATGCCCACGCCGAACAAAGCCTCGCCGAGGAGAAGGACCAGATGGGCCGCGCCGAGCGAGATGACGATGTAGGGAACCATCTTGCCCAGGATGAGCTCGGCCGGCCGGAGGGACGAGACCTTGATCTGGTCCATCGTGCCCCGCTCTTTTTCCCGCACGATCGAGAAGGCCATCGATACGGTGACGATGACCATCAGGATGAAAGCCATCAGGCCGGGCACGAGGAACTTGGCGCTGCGGAGCTCCGGGTTGTACCAGACCCGGACCTGGGTCGTGAGCGGCAGATCGATGCCGGTCAGGCCCCTTCGGGTCATGGCCTCGATCGTGATCTTCTGGGAATACGACTGCAGGATCGTGCCGATGTAGCCCGCGGCGGTGGAGCCGCTCATGGCGCTCGAGCCGTCGACCAGGACCTGGACCGACGGGCTGCGGCCGGCCAAAAGGTCGTCCGAGAACTTAGGCGGAATGACCAGGGCGACCCGGATCTCCTCGCGGCCCATGAGCGGATCGATCGCGTCCGTATCAGGCAGCACGGCTTTGAGGTCAAAGTACTCGGTCGTCCGGAACTTGTCGACAAGATCGCGGCTGGCCCGGCTGCCATCCTGGTCGACGACGGCCAAGGGGATGTGCTTGACGTCGAAGTTGAGGGCGTAGCCGAACAGGAGCAGCATGAAGGCCGGCAGGAAGATCATGAAGACGAGCGAGCGCGTATCGCGCTTGATCTCCAGGAATTCCTTGCGGATGACCGGACGGAGGCAGCAGAGGGACAGCAGCTTCATGGCGCCGCCTCAGCGGCCGGGCCCGCCTCCGCCTGGCCTTCGATCCGCTGGATGAAGACATCCTCGAGCGAGGGTGTGATCCGGTCGATCCGAAGCACGGCGAGGCCGGCCCGGCCGAGCCTCTCGCGGATCAGGCGTCTTCCCTCCTCCTCGTCGCCGACGCTGATATGAAGCGACGTTCCGAAGATCGACGTCTCCAGGACCCAGGGCTCCTTCTGGAGGATCTCCAGGGCTTCGACCAGCCGCTCGCTCGAGACCTCGAGGATGGGGTTGCGGATGTACCGGGTCTTGAGCTCGCGCGGGCTCCCGGCGGCCACGATCCGGCCGGCATGGATGAGGCGGATATCGTTGCAGTACTCCGCTTCGTCCAGGTAATGGGTGGTCACGAAGACCGTGATGCCGCGCTCGGACAGGTCGTTGATGAGCTCCCAGAAGCGCCGCCGCGAGGCCGGATCGACCCCGCCGGTGGGTTCGTCGAGGAAGACGATCCGCGGCTCATGGAGCACGGCGCAGCCCAGGGCCAGCCGCTGCTTCCAGCCCTGCGACAGCGTCCGGGTCAGGCTCCGCTCCCGGCCCGAGAGGCCGGCCATCTCCAGGACCCAGGGCAGCCGGGCCTCCACGGCCTTCCGGGCGAGGCCGTAGGCGCCGCCGAAGAAGCGGATGTTCTCGGCCACGGTCAGGTCCTCGTAGAGCGAGAACTTCTGCGACATATAGCCGATCGTCCGCTTGACCTGTTCGGGCTCCCGCCGGATGTCGAAGCCGCCGACGGTCGCCGTCCCCTCGGTCGGGTCGAGGAGGCCGCAGAGCATGCGGATGGTCGTGGATTTGCCGGCCCCGTTGGCCCCGAGGAAGCCGAAGATGATGCCGCGCTCGACGTCGAACGAGACCGCGTCGACGGCCGTGAAGCCGCCGAAGCGCTTCGTCAGCGATCTGACCTCGATGGCGTGTTCGGCCACGTCGCGTCTCCTCGTCTCCCTCGTCAGTTCCCGAGCGCCTTTTCCAGCCGGGCCTGGGCTAAGGCCAGATCGATCGCGGCCTCGGTCCGGGAGGTCTTGGCCTGGAGCAGGAACACCTCGGCGTCCAAAACGTCGGTGTTGAGGGCGACGCCTTGGCGGAACTGGTCCCGGACCATTCTCAGGTTCTCCTCGGCCTGGCCGACGGCCTGGGCCGCGACCTTGATCTTGTCCCGGGCCCGGGCCAAAGCCAGCCGGCTTTGGGTGACGTCGAGCGTGGCCTGGTCTTCGAGGAGCTTGCGGGCGTCCCTGGCTTGGGCCAGCTGGGCCTTGGCCTGTTCGGTTTGGCTTCTTGTCTGGCCCCAGTTCCAGACATCGAGCGAGACGGCCAAGCCGATGTCCCAGGTGCCTCTGAATCGGTCGAGGGCCGGGAGGATCCGGGGGTTGGGACGCAGGTAATAGTAGTTACCCGCCAGCGAGACCTGCGGATACCAGCCGGCGCGGGCGGCCTTGAGATTGGCCTCGGAAGCCTTGATGCGGAAATCGGAGGCCTTGATCTCGGGCCGGGAGGCCAGGGCCGTGTCCAGGAGCGCCTGGGCCGCCGGGTCCTCGGAAGCTTGGCCGGGGGCCGGTGCCTGAGCGGCCAGGGCCTCGGCTGAGGTGGTCAGCTCGAGTTCTGTCTCGAGCGGAAGTCCGACCAGAGTATTGAGGGAAGTGCGGGCGATCTCCGCCGCGTTCCTGGCGTCGATCCTCATGAGCTCGGTCGAGGACAACTGGAGCTCGGCCCGCAGAACCTCGTTCTTGGTCAGCAAGCCCTGGTCGTAGAAGGCCCGCACGTCCTTGAGGTGTTCCTGGACCTGGACGACGGTGTCCGCGACCACGGCCTCGAGCATCCCGGCCCGGGCGGATCCCCAATAGGCATTCTTGACGGCCAGGATAAAATCGGACCGGTCTTTGGTTAGGTCCCAACCGGCCGAGGCTTCGAGCATCCGGGCCGACTGCGTGCCCGCCTCGAGCCGGAAGCCGGTGAACAGGGGTTGCTGGGCCGAGAGACGGAGCGTCCAACTGTTGAAATAGTTCTGGGACACGACGATGGGGTTGGGAGAGATCGGCAGAGTGACCTGGAACGGCGGGATCTCGCTCAGCCGCGTGTAGCCGGCGCCGAGCTTGAAGGCCGGCAGCCGCGCTGCGGCGACCTCGCGGGACCGGGCCGCGGAGGACTCGACCCTCATGCGCGAAGCATGGAGGGCCGGGCTGGCTTCGAGCCCGGCGGCGATAGCCTCGTCGAGGGACAGCGGCCGCTTCTGGGCGAGAACCAGGCACGGCAGGGCAAGACCGAGGACGAAGACCAGGATCTTCTTGTTCATATCGGGCCTCCGGGCTGTTCCTTTGGACCTTCGGGCGGGGCCGTCCCTGTAGGGGGCTGTCCGTCGTGTCCGGCTGATGTCACAGAAATGAAAACGTTCTCGAGCGACGGGGCGAGGGCCCGCGTCTGAGCGATCGGGATGCCGGCCGCCGTCAGGGCCGCCACGATGAGCGGCATCTCCCGCCCGGGATCGTCCACGACGGCGTTCAGCCGGTCGCCGAAGAGCTGGACCTCCCTGACGCCGGGGACGGTCCTCAGCACGGCGAAGCCGCGGCGGATCTCGGGGCAGACGATCTCGACCACGGTGCCCCGCATCAGGCGCTTGACGCCATCGGGCGTGTCGGCCGCGAGAAGGCGGCCCTCGGCGAGCAGGGCGACCCGGGAGCAGCGCTCGGCTTCGTCCATGTAGGGCGTGGTCATGACGATCGTGATGCCCGAGCGCAACAGGCCGGAGAGGATCTTCCAGAAATCGCGCCGGGACACGGCGTCGACGCCGGTCGTCGGCTCGTCGAGAAAGATGATCCGGGGCGTGTGGATGAGCGCGCAGGCGAGAGCCAGCTTCTGGCGCATGCCGCCGGAGAGGCGGTCGGCCAGCCGGTCGCGGAACGGGGCCAGCCGGGTGAACTCGAGCAGCTCCTCGCGCCGGGCCCGATAATCGCGGACAAGATGGATCTCGGCGAAGAAGGCGATGTTCTCGTCGATCGTCAGATCGCCGTAGAGAGAGAACCTCTGGGAAAAGTAGCCGATCTGGCTCTTGAGCTTGGCGGCGTCCCTGACGACGTCGTAGCCGAGGACCATGGCCCGGCCGGCGGTCGGCCGGAGCAGGCCGCAGAGCATGCGGATGGTCGTCGTCTTGCCCGCCCCGTCCGGGCCGACCAGGCCGAACATCTCGCCTTCACGGACGGAGAGATCGAGGGAGCGGACGGCCTCGACGGCCTCGAAGGACCGGCCGAGCCCCCTGGTCTCGACGGCGAGATCGGTCATGGCCCCATCTCTCCTTGGCGGCGGCGTTTAAGCGCCCCTGGGCGCGACGCGGATGAGGGCGTCTGCCGGCAGCCCCGGCTTGAGCAAGCCCTCGCGGTTCTGGATCACGACCTTGACCCCGAAGACGAGCTTGACCCGGTCCTCCTTGGTCTGGACGTTCTTGGGCGTGAACTCGGCTTGGGGCGAGATGTAGGTGATCTGGCCGGCGAACACCTTGTCGGGCAGGGCGTCGATCTTGACGTCGACGGTGTCGCCCAGCCGGACCCGCCCGACCTCCTCCTCCATGAGATAGATCATGACGTAGACGCTGTCGAGCGCGGACACGGTGACGACGGTCGAGCCCGGATTGACCAGCTCGCCGGCCTCGACGGCCTTGTGGGTGACCGTCCCGGCGGACGGGGCGACGATGGTGCAGTCGGCGATCATCTTGGCCAGAAGGTCGGCGGCCGATCGGGCTTGGGCCAATCGGGCCTCGGCGGCCTGGATCTCCTCGGGCCGAGCCAGCTGGCGAAGCTTGTTCAGCGAATCGACGGCCGCGCTCTTCTGAGCCTCGGTCACGGTCAGCCGGGCCTCCGCGTCGTCGCGGCTCTTGGGCGTGACGCTGCCGGTCTTGGCCAGCTCCCGCATCCGGCGGGCGTCGGCGGCGGCGACCTGGAGGTTGGCCTCCGCCTGGGTCAGGGCCGCTTCGGCCTGTTGGATGTCCTCTTTGCGGGCGCCGTTGCGGAGCAAGACGAGCTGGGCCCGGGCCAGGTCGACGCCGGCCTCGGCCTGGCGCAGCTGGATATCGGCGGTGGCGTGATCGACCGTGGCCAGCAGGTCGCCCGGCTTGACCCGGGCCCCCTCGTCGACGGCCAGCGTGATGACCTGGCCGGAAACCTTGGAGGCGACGTCCACCTCGATGGCCTCGATGGTGCCGCTCGCCGATATGACGTTCTCGGCCGCCCGCGGCGCGCAGGCGAAGGCCGTCAGACTGGCGAGGAAGATCGTCGCGAGCTTGTTGATCATGACATGCTCTCCTTGCCGGGCTGGAACAGGGCGGGGTTCCAGGACGAAAAATCTCGCCTCCCCCTGTCCGTGAGAATTCCCTGAAAAAAGACCTTGATGACCGATTGGAACGTTTCGACGGGCGAGCGGCCCGAACGGGCGATCGCCGCCGGATTGACGAATCGCTGGACCAGGTCCAAGAACATCGCCAACAGCAGGTCCAGGTCGACGTCCGAACGGAAGCCACCCTGGCGGCGTCCGTCCTCTAGCAGGATCTTGAAGTTCTTGAGGATCTTCTCGCGACGGAAGTCCTCGACCTCTTTCCAGATCCCGGGGGCGCACCTCTGGAGGTCCCTGACGAGGGCGGGTTCGAAGCGGGACAGGCCCTTGGCCAGTTCCGACAGCAGCGCGGCCAGCTTCTCGACAAAGCCGAGCGAACGGTCATCGATGAGACGCTCGACGCCGGTCAGGATGTCCGTCATGACGCCTCGGACGACCTGGCGCAGCATCTCCTCTTTGCTGGGGAAAACCTTATAGAGCGTCGCCTTGCTGATGCCGAGGCGAGCCGCGATCTCATCGGAGGTGACCCGGACGAAGCCCCGGCTCAGGAAGAGCGTGCCGGCCGCCTCGACGACGCGCGTCCGGACAGCCGGGTCGCCGCCCTTGCGGGCCTTCGATACTTTGGAAACTCTCGTAGTTTTCACAGTTTTATTATAGCCGAGGCGGACCGCGTGTCAAGGCCGCCCGACATGTCCGAGCGGTCCCGGAGCGATTTCGCCGGGCCCCCGATCCATGCTAGTATCCCCGGCATGGACGCCAAGCCCCGGCTGTTCAAGTCCCGTCCGGCCTGGAGGAACTGGCTGGCGAGGAACCACGACAGATCCAACGTGATATGGCTGGCCTATTATAAGAAGGGCTGCGGCAAGAGATCGGTCAGCCACCGGGACGCCCTCGAAGAGGCCCTCTGCTTCGGTTGGATCGACTCGATCATCCGCCGGCTCGACGAGGAACGCTACGCTCAGAAATATACCCCGCGGAACCCCAAGTCGATCTGGTCGGCGACGAACAAGGCCCTCATCGCGAAGCTCTTCGCCGAGGGGCGCATAGCGGCCCCTGGACTGGCCAAGGTCGAGGCCGCCAAGCGCAACGGGTCATGGGACCGCCTGAACGACCTCGACCGCATCGGAAGGGGGGGCGATCTGCCTCCCGATCTCGCCGCGGCGCTGGCCCGCGAGCCGCTGGCTCGAGCCGCCTTCGAGCGGCGCCCGCCCTCGGAAAAAAAGATGTGGGGCTATTGGGTCCTCAGCGCCAAGAAGCCGGAAACCCGGGCCCGCCGGGTCGCGGAAACCATCCAGCGCGTCCTGGCCGGCCGCCGGCCGGGCTACTGAATCGGCGGGTTAGGGCTCGATGATCCCAAGCGGCGGGTTGGTCTTCCAAAGCCCGCGGGTGAAATCCGGGATCTCGACCGGCCTCCCTTTGGCCGCGACGCTCTTGACGCTGGCGCCAACGATGGCGCTCCAGGCCGCGGCGTCATAAACGTCCTGATCGAGCGGCTCGCCCTTCCTCAGCGATTGGATGAGCCGGTAGTCCTCGATGTAGTCCATGCCGCCGTGGCCCCGGCCCTCCCCTTTCGAGGCAATGGCCTTCCAAAGCGGGTGTTCGAACTCGGCGGCGAACCTCTCGAAATCCTCCCATTCGTCGTTCTTGGGGGACTTGCCCTCGATGTAGATCCGGTCGGGCCATTTGTGGGCCAGGCCGTGCGTGCCCTGGACGTAGTTGATCCGGTTGTAGGGCCGGGGCAGGTTGGTGTCGTGGATGAGGATGATCGTCTTGCCGAGCTTGGTCTTGATCAGGCTGGTGTTGACGTCGCCGAGGACGAACTTTTCCTTGGCCTGCGGCGAATCCGGCCCGAACTCGGCCACGGCGTATTCATGAAGGCCCCGGGTCGGCGAGCTCAGCGACACGAGATAATCGAAGGCGTCGCCGCGGTTGACGTTCATGCACTGCGCCACCGGGCCGAGGCCGTGCGTCGGGTAGAGGTTGCCGTTGAGCTTCTGGGCCCAGGCCCGCCGCCACAGCCCTTCGCCCTCGTTCGAGAACTTGACGCCGCGGAGGTCATGGAGATAACCGGCTTCGCCATGGAGGACCTCGCCCAGCACGCCCTTGCGGACCAGGTTCAGGGTCATGAGCTCGATCCGGTCGTAGCAGCAGTTCTCCATCATCTGGCAGTGCTTTTTGGTCTTCTCGGCGGTTTCGACCAAGGCCCAGCAGTCCTCGAGGGACATGGCCGCCGGGACCTCGGTCGCGGCGTGCTTGCCGTTCTTCATGGCCGCGAGGCACACGGGGACGTGCCATTCCCACGGTGTCGCCGTCATGACCAGATCGAGGTCTTCGGTCGCGCACATGCGCTCGAAGTCCCGCGGGCCGTTGGTGTACAAGGTCGGCTTGGGCTGGCCGGCCTCGACCACCCACTTCTGGGCCCGCTCGGCGTGGGCCGGACGGATGTCGCAGATGGCCTTGACCTGGACACCCTCGACATTGAGGTAGTTCTCGACGTGGGCCGAGCCCATGCCGCCGACGCCGACGAAGCCGACCCGGACGGTCGGGATGGCGGGGGCGCGGAACTGCGACCGGGCTTCGCCGGCGGGGCCGGGGGTCTTGGCCTCGAGGCCGAGCCCGGCCACGGCCGCGCCCAGGCCGGCGGCCGCTCCGATCTTGAGAAAATCCCTGCGGCTCCGGTTCTTGGTGTCTTCGCTCATGGTTCCTCCTAACGTCATTCCGGCCTATTAAAACAGATTTCCGTCGGGCCGGTCAACCCGCTATAATCGGCCGGGAGGCACCATGATGGCCAAGTCCCAGATGCCCGCAGCCGAGCCACGGTTCATGTCCCGGGCCATTCGCGAAGCCCGCAAGAACCTGGCCCGGCTGGACGGGGGCCCTTTCGGCGCCTGCATCGTCAAGGAGGGCCGGGTCGTGGCCGTGGCCCGGAACACCGTCCTCAGGCACGACGCCACCTGCCACGCCGAGGTCAACGCCATCCGCAAAGCTTCGAAGAAGCTCCGAACGCACGACCTGAGCGGCTGCGAGATCTACTCGACGACCGAGCCCTGCCCGATGTGCTTCGGGGCCATTCACTGGGCCGGGATCGGCACGGTCTATTTCGGCACGGACGTCCGCGACGCCGCCCGGACCGGCTTCCGCGAGCTCAGGATCTCGAACGCCCAGCTGAAGGCCCTCGGCCGCAGCCGGATCAGGCTCGTCCCTGGGTTCATGCGCCGGGAATGCCTGGACTTGTTCGAGGCTTGGAAGGCCCTTCCCGGTCGGGAGTCCTACTGAAGCTCCCCTTTCACGTCAAGAGCTTGCGCTTTCGGTCCCAGCGCTGCCTCAGTCTCACCGAATCCAACCCCAGCAGGTTGCCTTTGGCCAGCGGATGACGGCCGGCGGCCTCGAAACGGACCGTGTGTTTGCCGGGGGCGAGGGTCATGCTGCCCAGATAGACGTCCCGGACGTCGAGGTCCCGGGAATAGAAATCGATGACCGGGCTCTCCTGGGGGTGCGTCCCGTCATCGGCCAGGGGCACCGGCTGGCCGTCCAGAAGGATGCGATAGGCGCCGTAATCCGCGGCATAGGTCATCCGCAGGACGAGGGCCCGGTACTCCTTCTTCTCCACTTTGAAGTCGACCTCGAGCGCGGGCTTGTTGCCGGTCGGGCGGAAGAGGACCTGCCCCTCGCCCGTCCAGTCGTAGCCCTTCTGGATCTCGGCGGCGCCGCGGACCTTCCGGGAGAACGCCAGCAGCGTCTTGCCTTCGACGATCAGGTCGAGGTTCGGGAAGCGGCGGGCTGCAAGAGGCGGGAGCGACGTATAGCGCTGGGGTTGGCTCTTCTGATACCAGAAGGCCACGGTGGCGATGTCGTCCTCGCGTTCGACGTGGCCCTCGATCTTGCCGCTGGCCGTCTCGTCGGCCGACATCCAGCCGGTGTGCTCGATGTCGAAGCGGAGCGACTTCTCGAAGCGGACCGGATCGGCGATATGCCAGCGGTACATGCAATATTCTGTGCCGGGGATCTCCCCCTCGGGGCTCCAGCGCACGCAGCCAAAGTAGGGATACATGCCGAGCGACATGCCCCAGGCCATGATGAAATAGTCCTCGGTCCCGGTGCCCTGGATGGACGGCTTCGTCTCGCCGTCGACATAGAACCGGGCGTCTCCCTCGCCGAACCACATCGGGCTCCGGGCCCGCACGGACATGACCGTGCCGACGTACTGCCCCTGGCCTTTGATATCGGCGATCGTGTAGTCCTTCCCGAGCGTCTCGGGGAAAGCCTGGTTGTACTGGGCGCAGAAGTAGGCGGAGTCGCGGGGAAGGCCCGGCTCCTCGTTGTAGTCGATATGATAATAGAAGGAGCGAACGTTCTTGGCCCCCTCGTTGGTGACTGTGATGACGCCCCGTTTGAAGAACGGCATCGGCCAGAAGCAGTTGTAGCCGTCGCCGCCCGTCTCGACCTGGACCGGGACCGAGACGAGCTCGGTGCGCCGGCCGAAGCCCGCCCCGAAGAAGTCGCCGAGCGGCGCTTCGACGGCCGGCTCCTTGGCCCCGTCCCAATACATCCTGAGGACGATCTCGTCGGGCGCCGCCGAGCCACCGGCCTCGAGCCAGTTCGGCCGGGCCTCGCTGAAGGTCAGCCAGATATGGCGGATGACCGCCGGGCCTTTGACGTCGGCCAGGACCCGGGTCTCGCCGGGGGCGATGTACTTGATCCGGTCGGCGTTGCCGGTGAAGCTGGGATCGGTCGAGGTCACGGCCCGGGACCGCCCGGGCGCGAGCTTCATCAGCGGATCAAGGCTCTGGGTCTTCAGCGGTGTCGCGGCGGACAAGACGATCGCTATCAGGACAAGGGAAATGAGTGATCTCTTGATCATGCGCGTTCCTCCATCGGGGGCGTCTCCCGTTTTTCTATTCCCGCCGGCCAAAAAAAGCAAGCCGCAAAAATGGGGACGCTTCTCCCCATTGTCCTTGACAAAGCCCCGGGCGGGGCCTATGATGCGTGACTCATGAACAGCGCGACCGATCTTCGAAACCTCACCGCCCTAGCGCTGTCCTCTTGGCTCTGGAACTGGTGGGCGGTCCCAACCGCCCGATAAGTCCTTTCCCCCCGTCCATCCCCTTTTTGGGGACAAGTGCGCGCCTTGGCCACTTGCCCCCGAGCCTTGGACCCCATGGACGCGACGGACCGCCGTCGTGAAAGGACTTTGACCATCATGCGATTCGCATCGCGAAAACCGGATCTTCTGCCCCGGGCCTTTTACAATATCAAGGCCGACCTGCCCGTCCCGCCCAGGCCGCCGCTCCACCCCGGCACCAAAGAGCCCCTCAAGCCCGAGGACCTCGAACCCATCTTCCCGAAGGGCTTCATCCGCCAGGAAGGCGCGACCCATCGGGAGGTGCCTATCCCCGAGCCCGTGCTCGAGGCCTATTCGGTCTTTCGGCCGACGCCCCTCATCGAAGCCACCGCGCTCGAGAAGGCGCTCGGCACGCCGGCCCGGATCTTTTATAAATATGAAGGCGTCGGCCCGGTCGGCAGCCACAAAACGAACACGGCCCTGATGCAGGCCTATCTCGCCGCCCAGGACGGCGTCACCACCCTGGCCACCGAGACCGGGGCCGGACAGTGGGGTTCGGCCCTGGCCTATGCCGGCTCGCGCTTCGGCATCGAGACGCGGGTCTTCATGGTCCGCTCGAGCTTCCGTCAGAAGCCGGGGCGGCGGGTGATCATGGAGATGTTCGGCGGCAGCGTCCTCGAGAGCCCCAGCCCGACGACGGACGCGGGCCGCCGTTTCTACGAAAAGGACCCGGACCATCCCGGCAGCCTCGGCATCGCCATTTCCGAAGCCGTCGAGGTCGACGGTCAAGAATCCGGGCGTCAAGTACGCGCTCGGATCGGTCCTCGACAGCGTGCTCATGCACCAGACGGTCATCGGTCTCGAGGCCGAGAAACAAATGGAAGAGCTTGACGCCGTCCCCGATACGGTCATCGGCTGCGTCGGCGGCGGCTCGAATTTCGGCGGCTTGGCCTTTCCGTTCATCCGTCACAACCTGAAGGGCGGCCGGACGACCCGGTTCATCGCCGTCGAGCCCGAGGCCTGCCCGTCGCTGACCCAGGGCGCGCTGCGCTACGATTTCGGCGACAGCGTCGGCATGACCCCGCTCCTTTACATGTACACCTTGGGCATGGACTTCGTCCCGCCGCCGCTCCACGCCGGCGGCCTGCGCTACCACGGCATGGCCCCGCTCGTCAGCCATCTCGTGGACATGGGACTCGTCGAGCCGCGAGCGGTCGACGAAAAGGCCGTTTTCGACCGGGCGGTGCTGTTCATGAAAACGGAGGGCATCCTGCCCGCGCCGGAATCCTCCCACGCGATCGCCGTCGCCGTGGACGAGGCCCTGGCCACCAAGGCGGACGGCCGGCCGCGGACGATCCTCTTCAACCTGAGCGGCCACGGCTTCCTGGACATCAGCGCTTACGCCAAGAACGGCCATGGCCGCTGAGCTGGCCGAAACCCGGCCCCGGAGGGTCAGGGCCGGGCCACTGACGGGAACACTTTGCGCAGGCTGGCCGTAGTGTAATATGCTGTCCCAAATCCCCGAGGAGGTTCGTCGACCATGTCCAAGCATCGACTCGTGCCCGCTCTCCTGCTCGCCACTCTCGCGGCCCTTTCTCCGCTCATCCCGGCCCGCGCCGCGGGACCCGACGAGGCCTTGGCCGCCAAGATCGACGCGGTCATGTCCGCGGTCTACAAGCCCGGCCAGCCCGGCGCCGCTATCCTCGTTCAGAAGGACGGCCGGACGATCGTTCGCAAAGGATACGGCATGGCCGATCTCGAGCTCGGCGTCCCGGTCGCGCCGGACATGGTCTTCCGTCTGGGATCCATCACCAAGCAGTTCACCGCCGTCTCGATCCTCCTGCTGGCCCAGGACGGCAAGCTCGGCCTCCAGGACGAGATCACCAAGTTCCTGCCCGATTACCCGACCCAGGGCAAGAGGATCACCGTCGAGCACCTCCTGACCCACACCTCGGGCATCCAGAGCTACACGGACATGCCGGAGTGGCTGCCGCTCTGGCGCAAGGACTTCACGGTCAAGGAGCTCGTCGATTTCTTCAAGGACAAGCCCATGCAGTTCGAGCCGGGGCAGAGCTGGGCCTACGACAACTCGGGCTACATCCTGCTCGGAGCGATCATCGAAAAGGTCTCCGGAAAGACCTATGAGGAATTCGTCAACGAGCGGATCTTCAAGCCCCTGGGCATGACGGGCTCCTCTTATGACCACACCGAACGCGTCATCCCGAGGCGGGTCGCCGGCTACCAGGAAGACAAGGGGAGCTTCGTCAACGCTCCCTTCCTGAGCATGACTCAGCCCTATGCCGCCGGCTCGCTGCTCTCGACCGTCGACGACCTGGCACGCTGGAGCGAGGCTGTCTTCGCCGGCAAGCTCGTCGGCCGGGAATGGCTC
This sequence comes from Candidatus Aminicenantota bacterium, assembly GCA_963807525.1. Taxonomy (GTDB): domain Bacteria; phylum Acidobacteriota; class Aminicenantia; order Aminicenantales; family Saccharicenantaceae; genus RBG-16-66-30. The sequence continues at coordinate 12,750 of CAWECI010000043.1, forward strand.
GACAAGGCCTTCACGCCCTATAAGTTGGGGAACGGCGAATCGACCGGCTACGGCTACGGCTGGTTCATCGCCGATTTCGCCGGGCACCGCTCGATCGAGCACGGCGGCGGCATCAACGGCTTCACGACCCACGAAATGACCTTCCCGGAAGACCGGATCTTCATCGCCATCCTGACCAACAGCGCCGTCGGCAACCGTGCCCCCGAGCCCCGGGCGGTCAAGATCGCCTGGCTGGTCCTCGGCCTCCCCGAACCCGAGCGCAAGGTCGTCACGCTCGCGGCGGCCGATCTCGAAAAGCTCCCGGGCGTTTATGCGGACGGGCGGAAACGGGAGCTCTATATCAGCCGCGAAGGGGGAAAGCTCTTCGCCCAACAGCAGGGCGGCGGCAAGGACGAGCTCCGCGCGGTTTCGGCGACGGAGTTCTTCCTCAAGGACAACCCGGCCCGGTTCGCGTTCGTCGAGGACGCGGGCGGCCGGGTGACCGGGCTGCGCATCGCGTCCCGCATCGGCCCGGCCCAGGTCCTTACAAGGACGGACAAGCCCCTCCCGGCCGAGCGGCAGGCGATCAAGCTCGATCCCAAGCTCTATGCCCGCCTGGCCGGCGAGTACGAGCTGATGCCGGGATTCATCATCAAGATCATGCCGCGGGGCGACCGGCTCTTCACCCAGGCCACGGGCCAGCCCGAGGTCGAGTTCTTCGCCGAGTCCGAGACCCGGTTCTTCCTAAAGGGCGTCGACGCCGTGGTCGATTTCACGTTCGACCCCTCGGGCCGGGCCACCGGGCTGGTCCTCCATCAGGGCGGACAGGACCTGCCGGCCCGGAAGATCAAGACCCCCTGAGAGGGAACTTTGGGCCGGGCGCATCCGTATATCAAGGCAGACGTCGAATTTCTCTAGGAGGCCTGACCATGTCCATGAAACGGCTCATGATCGCGGGGGCGGCGCTCGTGCTTCTGGGCTTCGCGGCCGCGTGCGACGAGACCGGCAATGAGATGAGGGAGACCCAGACGGTCGCCCTGAACGGGGCGACGCGGGCCGAAGTGCGGCTCCAGATGGGCGCCGGCGAGCTGCAGGTGAACTCCGCAGACCAGCCGTCCCTCCTCGAGGCCTCTTTCACGTTCAACCGCGAACGCCTCCGGCCCGAGGTCAGCTACCGCGTGGTCGGCGAAAAAGGCATCCTGGACGTCCGCCACGGCCAGCGCCACGGCATCAATTTCGGACCGTCCAGAAACCGTTGGGACCTCGTCCTCGGCCGGGCCGTGCCGGTCGATCTGGACATCAATCTCGGGGCGGGTCACAGCGATATCGATCTCCGGGGGCTCAAGCTCGAACGGGTCGAGATGGACATGGGAGTCGGCGAAGTGAATTTGGACCTGCGCGGCCCCCACGCCGCGAGCTTCAAGGTCAAGATCGCCGGCGGGGTGGGCAGCGCCCGGCTGAACCTGCCGTCCGAGGTCGGGGTCCGGGTCAAGGTCGATGGCGGGCTCGGCTCGGTCAACCCTCACGGGCTGGTCAAGCAGGCCGGCGCCTATGTCAACGAGGCCTATGGGAAGAGCGCGGTCACGATCGATGTCGACATCAACGCCGGCATCGGCAGCCTGGACCTCTACTGCGGACCTTCGGACCGGATCAGGACCTGACCTGGAGCGGCAGGTACCTCTCCCGCTAACTTTCTCAAATATCGGAGTCTGTCTCTATTGCGCCTGCGCTAACTAGGAAATGCGCAGGGGTGTTCCCGGAGGAGGGCGTGGGAGGGGCGAAGCGGGCACGGTTGAGGATCGGGGACGCGTGCAAAGGGGACGAGTCCCCGATCCTCAGAGCGAGCCCCGGATCCGAGGGGGTTTGGCGCGCTGGGCCAAACCCCCGACCCGACGGAGTGGAATACCCCGAGCTGGATCCGAGTTAGCGCACGCGTCCTTAGCCTAAATTTCTTCGAACTGCGCGGTGAAGTGCCGCAAGAAGGGCGATTCCCGGACGATGCGCAGCCCGCGGACCTTGTCGCGGTTCTTGAACAGATCGATCAGCGCCTCCGCGACGTAACGCATATGCGAGGCCGTGTAGACCCGCCGCGGGATGGCCAGTCGGACGAGTTCGAGCTCGGGGAACTTCTCCTCCTTGCCTTGGCCGGTCTTCTGCCCGAACATGACCCCGCCGATCTCGACGGCCCGGATGCCGTGCTCCCGGTAGAGGGCCACGGTCAGGGCCCAGCCGGGATACTGGGCCCGGCGGCATGTGCGGCAGGAACCGGTCGGCCAGGAGATAAACGGCGTGGCCGCCGAACGGCTTGAAGACCGGGACGCCGGCCGCGGTCGAGAAGGTCGCCGAGATAGGCCACCTGGGCGGTCCGGTGCTCGAGGTAGTCCTCGTCGAGCGCCTCTTTCAGGCCCCGGGCCATGGCCTCGAGGTCGCGGCCGGCCAGGCCGCCGTAGGTCGGGAAGCCCTCGCTGATGATGAGGAGTGTTCTTGATCTTCTCGGCCAGGGCGTCGTCGTCGAGCGTGACGAAGCCGCCGATGTTGACCAGGGCGTCCTTCTTGCCGCTCATGGTCGCCCCGTCGGCGTAGCGAGAACATCTCCTGGGCGATCTCGAGGACGCTCTTCTTGGCGTAGCCCTTCTCGCGCTGCTTGATGAACCAGGCGTTCTCGGCGAACCGGCAGGCGTCGAAGAAGAACGGGATGCCGTGGTGGGCGCAGACCTCGCTCGTCTCCTTGATGTTCCGCAGCGAGACGGGCTGGCCGCCGCCGCTGTTGTTGGTCACGGTCAGCATGACCAGCGGGACGCGGTCCTTCCCGCGCTTGTCGATGAAGTTCTTCAGCTTGGCCACGTCCATGTCGCCCTTGAAGGGCAGGTCCGCGTCGGGGTCGTAGGCCGGCGGCCGCGGCCAGGTCTTCGGCCTCGGGCCTCGAGGACCTCGATATTGGCCCGGGTCGTGTCGAAATGGATGTTGCTCGGGACGCGGTCGCCCTTCTTGAGGATCGAGCCGAACAGGACCCGCTCGGCGGCCCTCCCCTGGTGCGTCGGGATGACGTGGCTGAAGCCGAAGACCGAGCGGACGGACTCCTCGAGAGTGATAGAAGTTCCGGGCCCCGGCGTAGGACTCGTCGCCCGTCATGATGCCGGCCCACTGGTCGTCGCTCATGGCCGACGTGCCCGGAGTCGGTCAGCAGGTCGATGGTCGACCTTCTCGGCGGGGAGGCCGAAGACGTTGAGGCCGGACTGCTTGAGCAGAGCTTCTCGCTCCCGCCGCGTGGTCAGGTGCAGGATCGGTTCGACGACCTTGATGCGGAAAGGCTCCACGGGCGCCTTGATGTCTGCCATGCGGTTCCTCCGTGCCGGCGCCGGACGGCCGGGCCGGGACGATTTTCAAAAAGCGGTCAGCCTGCGGAACTGCCGGAACCGGCCTCGATCAGGTCCCGGTCCAGGGCGAGGAGCCGCCCGATGCCGAAATCCTCGATGGCGAAGGAGGCCATGACGCTGCCGTAGACCGCGGCCCGGCGGACGTCGCGGGCGGACAGGCCCCGGGTCCGGTCGAGATAGCCCAGGAAGCCGCCGGCGAAGCTGTCGCCCGCCCCGGTCGGGTCGATGACGTGCTCGCACGGATGGGCCAGGACGCCGAAGACGAAATCGCGGCCGAAGACGAGGGCGCCGTGCTCGCCTTTCTTGAGCAGGACGAGCGACGGCCCGAGGCCGATCAGGGCTTGCCGGCGCTGATGAGGTTCGTCTCGCCAGTGATGAGCCGGGCCTCCTCGTCGTTGGCGAAGAAGATATCGACCCGGCCGAGCTCCCGCAGCAGGGCCTCCCGCTTGGTCTCGATCCAGAGGCGGATCGTATCCATGGCCACGACCTCCGGCTTGCGGAACTGCCCGAGCACATAGTCGTGGAGCTCGGGGTCGATGTTGGCCAGGTAGACGATGCGCGAGCCCGCGGTAGGCGGCCGGGACCTCGGGCCGGAAATCCTCGAAGACGTTGAGCTCGGTCCGCAGGGTCGTCCGGCGGTTCGGGTCCTCCTCGTACTGCCCTTCCCAGTGGAAGGTCTTGCCGGCCTTGATCTTGAGCCCGGCCAGGTCGATGCCGTGCGCCCGCAGAGAGCCAGGGTCCGGCGGGGGAAGTCGCGCCCGACGACGCCGACGATGCGGGGGCGGGTGAAATAGCTGGCCGCGAGCGAGCAATAGGTGCCCGACCCGCCGACGATCTTCTCGCGGTCGCCCCAGGGCGTCTGGATGGTGTCAAAGGCGACGGAACCGACGATGACGAGGCTCATGGCGTTCCCGCGCGTCCTCAGCCCAGGTACTTGTCGACGAGAAGCCCGAGCTTCCGCCGCGTCGCCGCCGGGATGGGGCCTGGGATCGGTGACGATCGTGTTCCTGAGGGCCCGGCCGCAGTCGCAGCCGGCCTCCCGGCCGGGATCGAGCGCAGCCAGGGCCTTCTTGATAATGGCCTTGGCGTTGTCGATGTTGGCGGAGCAGGTTCTGGAGGACGAGCTCGACCGAGACCGGCTCCTCGGTCTCATGCCAGACGTCGTAGTCGGTGACCAGGTTCATCGTGGCATAGCAGATCTCGGCCTCCCGGCAGAGCTTGGCCTCCGTGGCCGCCGTCATGCCGATGACGTCGCAGCCCCAGGCGCGATAGATGTAGCGACTCGGCCTTGGTCGAGAAGGCCGGGCCCTCGATGCAGACATAGGTGCCGCCGAGATGCGATCGCAGGCCCAGGCCCAGGGCCGCCTCGTGCAGGATCTTGGCCAGCTCGGGGCAGACAGGTTGGGCCAGGCTGACATGGGCGACGATACCGCCGCCGAAGAACGTGTTCGGCCGGCGGGTGCGGTCGAAGAACTGGTCGGGAAAGACGATGTCGCGCGGCCGGATGTCCTCCCGCAGCGAGCCCACGGAATTGACGGAGATGAGCCGCTCGACGCCTAGCATCTTGAATCCGAAGATGTTGGCCCGGTAGTTGACCTCGGCCGGGCAGGAGCCGGTGACCCCGGCCGTGGCGGGCTAGGAAAGCGACGCGGCGGCCTTCGAGCGTGCCGACGACGTAGGCGTCGGAGGGATCGCCGAAGGGCGTCTTCAGCCGGACCTCGCGCTTGTTCCGGAAGCCCTCGATCTCATAGAGGCCCGTCCCGCCGAGGATGCCGATCGCGGCCCGCGGCAGCATCGTCGTTTTGGTCCCGGCCATGGATCCTCCTTGCCTCCATATACCTTCTTCGACGCGCCGGAGTCAAGCTTCGACCGAATCCGCCGATTCCAGATCTATAAAGCCGGGATTGGCAACGGCTGATCTGCAGATCGGGCGGGTCGATTCGTTTAAGTCTAGAAGTCAACGGTTCCAAGTGACCCTATATATTTTGGGGGCTAAGTAACCGTCTTCGTTTTGCTCGATAGTATAAAGGCGGCCGTTATCCCATAGGCAATAATAGAAGAACGATCTCAACACACGCTTCGATAAGAATCGGCCCTGGCTATCAAAGAAATCCAATCCCGTTTCTTTGTCCCTCCGAGCAAACGTGACCGTTATAATCGTCCCCAACTCATTTACGTAGATCCTCGAAAACGGCATGTAATAATCTGGGATTTCCCAATCCAGTCGATTATTCCTCCGAGCGAAATCCCTTTCTCCCGAAGGAATCCGGACTGGGTGGTGCTCTTTACGTATCAACTTGGTCAATTCCCCAATAGGATTAAAGATCTTAATGAAATAGTCCGCAGTGTCCTTATGGTTTCCGACAACAATCTCATCATTCTTGCCAAGAGCATAGATAAGGCCAACGCTTGCGAATCTCGGCGGTTCCAGGGGTCTCCGATCGATAACGCGGATAAATTTAGCGTCCTTATCGAGCTGGACGAGTTCCTCCGTTTCGCCAAAATTGGCTGTAGTTCCATATATTCGGCCTGAAGAATCGCAACGGACCTGAATTATATGAACTGGAGAGCTGCCGGACGTAATAAATCTGCCGTCTAAATCGAATCGGACAAAACGATTGTATTGACTACACCAGGCAACGAGTTGATCGCTAAAAACAAAGATACTGCTGAGACCGGAAAGCTCCCCGGGCCCCAGGCCGGGCCTTCCTATCGTCTTGATGTAGCGACCTTTCTCATCAAATTTCTTGATATCCGATTCTTTGCTATCCAGAACATAAATCCGCCCTTGATTATCCAAGGATATTTGGCTGGGTCTATTCAAGAAATATTCCCCAGCCCGTGCAGCCGCGATTTCTATCTCAAGATCGATGCTTGGGATTTCACCTCTGATTTTTGGGTCTGAACCGTTATTTATTACTTGCATAGCCTTGGACGGTTGACTCGCTTTTGCCTCAAAAAGACATCCGTATCCCAGAATAAATGTCCCTGCCAATAGCCAGATGAATCTCACCCTTGTTCTCAATGTTCCCTCTCCCTGCTAACTTCGGACATCATAACATGGAGCCCAGAACGTTATTCTGCCTAACTTTGCTTCAGGGGAAGAGCGGCCGCCTTTAGCCCCGCAGGGCCTTCAGCCTAAATTCTAGCTCCCCACACAGGGATAGCCTCTCCAATTTGGCTCAGGGCAAGGGGCTTGCGAAAAGTCGCAAAGCACCCCTTGAGAACCGTCGCCCATGACCAATAATGACGGCATTCCCTGACACATTTCTTGACAGAGGTTCCAGAGGGAAACACATGTTGGTGGTGCCGAATACAGATAAACCGAATAGAGGCTGGCTAACAAGAAAGAAAACGCAATCAACAGGTAACCGACGGTCTTCTTCATTCTTTCCCCCTTCAGACGACCCTATCTCAACGGCACGCCGCTCTTCCCCCTTATCAGCAAGAACTCACCGTTCCGAAAAATAATTACCGCCTTTTTGGCAAGGACAAGGTCACGTTCGTCGGTCGGCATTGACCTTAAGAGGCTATTAATGATTATTAGCCTTCTTGTATTTTCATCTATGAACGAATCCAGGGTCTTATAGGATAGAAGCCCCCTTTTAAAGAGATTAAACTCATCATGGGACGATTCGCTAATTAGATAGAATTCTCCGGCAACACTGATAACGCCGGCCTCAAAATTCAATAATTTTGATCGCTGTTCGTCATTGAGGGACTTGAGATATATCGTATAAGAGCTTTCGGGCGGCGGTGTTCTGCCTTTGATGCGGGTAGCAAATCTTGGTACCGTTATGACAATTGCGATAGAAGCAAGCCAGATAAAGAAACCGATAACATAATTAGGATGTCGCTTGATTATCGATCTCATTCATTTTCCCCCAGCCGTGGAGATTGGCACGTCAACTAATTAAGGAGGCTAGAGAATCGATTCCTATTCCAGCAGGCGTATTCGAAAGAGGCACCCTTTATGCCTTCCACAATGGATAATAAAGGAAACAGTGGTATTTTTTCAAGTTCTTTTTCAAGGACGCTGCGGCAACGTGATAACTTCCGGTTCTCCAGGGCCGGAGGTAAGGTTTTCCTTTCGGGATGGAGACGCGGATGGCAAGGGAGACGATCACGTTGACGAAGCGAGACGCCCAGGGTATATGACCGAGATGATGAGAATCGAACCGGAGGCCAAAGTCGGAGCGGCCGGCCGCAGCCTGGAATGAATGGCAGGGCGCCTTCTGGCAGGGCCGCAAGGTCCATTTTATGCGGAACATCCTGGCCAAGGTCCGCACCGGGAGAAGGCTCGCTTCACGGCCCATCTGAAGCAGATCTGGCTCGAACCGGATAAGAAAAGCGTGCGGCAAGCTGCCGCAAGTCTCGTTAACGACTACGAGAAGCGGTTCCCCGAAGCCATCCACTGTCTCGACGAGGGCCTCAAGGACTTGCTCTCGTTCCGTAGTTGTAAGGGCGAGCACTTCGGCCGCGCACCTAACCGCTCTCGTGAGTCTTTTCTTCGCGCTCTGCTCAGCCATTTCCTCACCTCAATAAATTCACCTCTACCTCTGTTCCTCAACTGGATGAGCTGACGTATGGTGATCCTCCGGTAGGCAGAAGTATTTCTCAATCACTCCTGCGATTCGCCTAGCTCTTGAGCTCCGCAATCCTCGCGGCGGCCCAGCCGCGCAGCCGGTCCCCGTAGAGGTAGCAGATCGGGATGACGAACAGAACGAACATCGTCGAGGTAGTCAACCCCCCCACGGTCGACAGCGCTAGGGTGGACCAGATTTGCCTTTTGACACCCGTCTCCGCTTGCATCAGGAGCATGGGCAGCATGCCGAAAACGGTCGTGCTTGTGGTCATCAGGATCGGGCGGATGCGGTCCTTCGTGCCCTGGATGACGGCCTCGCGCAGGGCTAGCCCCTGACGGCGCTTGAGATTGATGTGGTCGACGAGGAGGATCGCGTTCTTGACCACGATCCCGCTCATCAGGATGACGCCGATGTAGGCCGATGAATCGAACGGGTATTTGGCGACGACGAAGCGCGGCGAAGACGCCGATCAGCGCCAGCGGCACCGCCAGCAGGATGAAGAACGGGTGGAGGAAGGATTCATAGAGCGCGGCCAGGATCATGAAGATGATGACCAGGGAGAAGGCGATGGCCGCCGTGATCTGCTTCTTTTCCTTCTCCGTCATGTACCAGGACTCCTCCATGCTGGCCGAGAACCCGGGCGGCAGCGACAGGCTGGCGAACACGGCCTTCCGGTAGTTCTCCTCCGCCTTGCCCGGGCCGCGGAATTCCCACATGACCGTCTGTTGGAACTGCTGGTTCTCCCGGTCGATCGAGCCTGCGACGGGCCGTTCCTCGAAAGTCGATATCTCCCCCAGGCGCAGGTACTCGCCGCCCCGCGTCCGGACGAGGGCCTCCTGCAACCCGCCGAGGTCCAGGCGGTCGGCCTCGGGGAACTTGACGGAGATGTCGATGTCCTGGCCGTCCATGAAGAGCCTGACGGGCGTCCCGAAGCTGCCGCGGAGGAGTGTCGAAAGCTGGGCGTAGAGATGAAGCGGGTCGAGGTCGTAGCGGCCCAAGACGTCCTTGTCGATCTTGAGGACCGTCTCGAAGGAATCGCCCCGGTAATACCCGTAGCGGCTGGAGACGATGCGAACCTCCTTGATACGCGGGTTCCTCCGCAGTTGTCTCTCGAGCGCGGACGAGATCTCCTTGAGCTTTTTCAGGTTGTAGCCGAAGAACTTGATGTGCGAGCTGTAGAAGGTCCCCGCGCCCATGCTCGAATAATAGCCCTGGGGATCGAAGCCGGAAATCGAGATATCAAGCCCGGCGAACTGGGTGGCCAGGCCGATCAGCTCCTCCTTGAGGGCGTAGGGACGATAGGACCTCTCGATCGCGGGCGGAAAGGAGATCATGAGGTTGGCGCTGCTCGGCCGAGATCGAAGCGTTCATCTCTTTGGCGTACGCCTGCTCGAGGACCTTGTCTTCGAATTTCCGGACGGTGAGGTCCGTCTGCTCGATGGCCGTTCCCGGCGGCATGCCGAAACGGACATACAGCCGCTCCTGGGAATACCAGCGGAACCATTCCCCGACCGTCACTTCGGACCGGAACCACCTGTAGCTGCCGTAGAGGATGGCCGAGATGCAGAGGAGGACAATCGGCGGGATGCCGGAGCGCCGAATCCAAGCAGGCGTTCGAACCGCCGGCCGGCCGCTGCGGCTGCCCTTCTCTTCCGCCTCTCGAGGAGTCTGGGGCTGAGCGCGGGGATGAGGGAGAACGAGACGAGGAGCGACGCGGCCAGGGCCGAGGAGATGACGAAGGCCAGGGGCAGGTAATAGATCTTCAGCCGGCCCTGGAAATACGGAAAGCAGGCGAAGACGCTGACGACGGTCAGGGTCGAGGCCAAGAACGGCGACGAACACTTCCCTCGGGCCGCGCAGGGCCGCCTCGAGCGGGGGGACGCCGCGTTCCCGCTGCCGAAGGATGTTCTCGAAGACGACGATGGAGTCGTCGACGAACATACCGAAGCCGAGGGCCAGGGCGCCGAGCGTGAGCATGTTCAGGGAGATCCTGAAAATATAGATCAAGTTGAAGGTGATGACGGCGCTGAAGGCGATCGAGGACAGGATGAGGAGCGACGGCCCCAGGCGCCTGAGGACGACGAAGATCATGATGAATACGATGGCCGCGATGAACCCGGCCAGGCGATAGAGGTCGGCGAGGTTCCTCTGGATCTGCTCGCTTTCGTCATCCACGGTCTTGAAGATCAGGTCGGATGGAAGCTCCTTCTTTATCGTCTCGAGCCGCCGCTTGACCTCGCCCGCGACCTTGAGGGTGTTCGTCCCTTTTTCCTTGTTCACGGTCAGGCTGACCGTGGGCTGGCCGTTGATCCGATGGATGGAGAGGACGTCGCCGTAGGTGGGCGCGATCTCGGCCACGTCCCTGAGCAGGATGACGTTCCTGCCGCTCGAAGCGACTGGCGTTTGCCCGAGCTCGCGCAGCCCGGCCACGGCGTCCACGATCTTGAACAGGAGCTCCTGATTGCCCTTCCTGAGCTTCCCCGCGGGATAGGTCCGGAGGCGGTTCTGGATGGCCGCGATGACGGTGTAGGGCTGGATGTCGTAGGCCTTGAGCTTGGCTTTGTCCAGGCTGACCCGGATCTCGGGGTCGGAGCCCCCGCTGACCTCCGACGCGCGACACGCCCTGGACCGAGCCCAGCCCGAATTCGAGCTTGTCCTTGACGAGCTCGCGCAGCTTCTGGAGCGTATAGTCGCCGGAGATCGTATAGAACAGGAACGGCCGCACGCGGAAGTCCTCGGGGACATAGGGCTCGACGACCGGCCGCACCCCGTAGGGCAGGCTGCGCTGGACCTTGGCGATCTGTTCGCGCATGGCCAGCGTGGCGAACTCCATGTTGACCTTCTCGCCGAACTCGAGCGTGATGAGGGACAAGCCGATCGCGGAAGACGACGTCATGTTCCGGACGCCCTTGACCGCGGCCAGGGCTTCCTCGAGGGGCGCCGTGACCTTGGTCTGGACGATCTCGGGGGGCACGCCGGACCAGGACGCCTGGACATTGACCTGCGGATAATCTTCCTTGGGCTCGAGCTCGAGCGGGGTGTTCAGGAAAGAGAAGACGCCAAGGACGAGGAGGCCCAGGAAGATCATTGCCGTGGCCACGGGCTTGCCGACGAAGAACTTCAGCACGGCCCTTCTCTCACGCTGGCGCGACCCGCTCCTTGCGCGCCTCGACGGCCTCGTAGACGACCGGGATGAGAATAAGGGTCAAGAGGGTCGAAAAGAGCAGGCCGCCGGCGACGACGATGCCCAGCGGCTTCAGCAGCTCCGAGCCGCGCTCGAGGCCCAGGGCCATGGGGACGAGCCCGAAGACCGTGTCCAGGGAAGCCATGAGGATGGCCCGCAGCCGTGTCATGCAACCCTCGACGACCGAGGCACGAAGGGTCTTCCCGGAGCGGCGGAGCTGGTTGATATAGTCCACCTCGACGATAGCGTCGTCGACGACGAGACCGACAAGAACGACCATGCCAATGATGGACATGACGTTGATCGACTGGCCGGTGAGGAGGAGCGAGACGAAAGCGCCCGCCGCCCCCATGGGCAGGGTCAGCATGACCAGGAAGGGATGGAGTCAGGGACTCGAACTGAGCGGCCATGATCATGAAGGTCAGGACCGTCGCCAGGAGGAGCGCCAGGACGAGGCTTCGGAACGACTTCGACATTTCTTCCTGCTCGCCGCCGAAGGAGATGTGGTAGCCGGCGGGAAGCCGGACCCCCTTGATCGCCGCGTCTGATCGCCGGCACGACCTGGCTGATCTTGGCTTGGTGGAGGTTGGCCGAGACGACGATTTCCCGCTGCTGGTTCTCGCGCCGGATCTCCTGCGGCCCCTTGGCCGTTTCGTAGGTCACGAGCTCCCGGAGGGGGATAAGCGCGCCTTGGTGAGGGAGCTGGCCGTTGAGGAGAGACTCGATGTCGGCCCGGGAAGCCTCGTCCTGAGCCGGACAAGGACGTCATATTTCTTCTCGAGCTCGTTGAACTGCGTCGCCACTCTGGCCGCGGACCGCGTTGACCAGGAAGCCCGAGATGACCTGCGGCGAGAGGTCGGGGTATTTGGCCAGGGCGTCCTTCCGAATCTTGATCAGGAACTCGGGCTTGCCTTCGCCGATGTTCGTGCCGATGTCGACGATGCCGTTGACCGATCTCAGCCGGTCGACGAGCTCCGCGCTGATCTCCCTGCAGCCGGACGAGGTCGCCGCCCTGAACCTTGAGACTGACGGCGCCCGTGGAGAACGTCAGGAATTCCTGAAGCGCCGATTCCTCGCGGGCGACGGTGTAGCCGACGTCAGGAAAGGAGGCCAGCAGGCGCCGAAGGCTCTCGAGCGTCGGCTCGAGGTCCGCGGGGGCGGCGACGGCGACGAAGATCCGGGCCGAGTTGAGCGACGAGCCGGCGCCCAGGCTCTCCATGCCGCTCACGATGCCGACCTGAGAGAAGGTGACCCGGACCGGCTTCAGACGTCTGGAGGTCCTGCTCGAGCGCCGACACGACGTCGGACGTCTGCTCCAGCGAATAGTCGACCGGCGTCTTGATCTGCAGCTCGAACGACAGGGCCTTGATCGGGGGCATGTGCTCGCGCGGCAGGAACCCGCCGATGAGGAACGTCGCCGCGAAAAAGACGCCGCAGCGATGGCGATCTTGGCCTTGTGGTCAAGGCTCCAGACAAGCCAGCCCTCGTAACGGACGCGGAAGGGAAGATAGACGCTGTTGAAGGCCCGGAAGACAAAAGCCAGAACCGGCTTAAAGGGGATGGCCAGGATCTTGAAGACAAAGGCCAGGAGTTGCATGACGAAGCTGGTCACGAAGTTAAAGGCGTGATAAACGCCTTTCGTGACCGTCCTCGTGAGCCAACGCAGCCCTTTCCAGGGCGCGGCGAGAAGCGGC